>NZ_SNUH01000001.1 GCF_012027355.1 Thermococcus sp. M36 | reverse complement strand
CTTGTGATACAAGTCGTTCAACCTGTTCTTCTCCCTCCGCCCATACTTTTCGAGAAGGTCTCTCCTCTTCCTTCCGCTCCTAATTTTCCGCTGAATCTTCCTCCTTTTGAGGAAGTAGCCAGTCCTGATTTCCCGCTCGTGAGTGATGATTTGAACGAATTCACCGTTTGGAAGGGAGAGGGTAACGTTATTCTCGTTCAAATCCACGCCGACGAAAGCCTTCGGCTCTTTAACCTCAACCTCTTTAGAGAAAACAACGTTTAGAAAAGTTCCTTTCGGCGCTTTAACCAACCACGCTTGCCCAATCTTCCAGTCCTTGAACTTCCGGTGATATTTTGCAGGATAAAACTCTAACTGAATTCTTCCTTTGGGAGTGGAGAGTTTTACCGTTCCATTCTCCAAGTCGAGTTTAAAGAGGTGGTCGTCGAGCATAATGACTTCTTTTTTGAATACAGGTTTTCCTTTGGCTTTGCCTTTTTTCTTCCTCTTTTTAAAACTCTTGAAGATTGACGTGGCCATCTGACAGGCCGTGTAAAGGTAATGGCTTGGGAGTTCTGGATATTCCCTGCGTAAGCCTTTGTAAGTTTCCTTCTTCAGCCGGTAAAAGCTGGTAACGTTATTCTCAAAAGCGTAAGTGATGAGAAAATTCACAATCTCACGGTAAGTGGAGAAGAGGTCATCTAACCCATTAGGTATTTCCTTGAGTTTGAACTTGGCGGTCAGTTTAATCGTCTCGAAGGGCATTCTTCACAGCCTCGATGAGATGTTTTTTCTTGTGAGAACGAGCCCCATAGAGCTTTCCGGCGAAGGAGGTTACTATGGCCAACAAGTCCTCCACGAGCTCTTTTTCTGGTGTTTTCTCCTCATCGTCGAAGATTACCTCGATTTCGACGCCGTGAGAGTTGAAGTATTGTTCGAGGTATTCGAAGCCGAAGCGGGTGAGCCTGTCCCGGTAAGTTATGATGACTTTGGTAACTTCTCCATCTTCAACCAATTTGAAGAGCTGTTTTAATCCCCTCCTGTTCTCGTTCAGGCCGGAGGATATGTCGGTGATGATTTTGGCCACTTGGTAGCCTTTTGATGAGGAGTAGTTTTTGAGGTATTCAACTTGTCTTTCCAAGTCTTCCTTCTGGTCTCGGCTTGAGACTCTGGCGTAAATTACAACCTTATCGGGGACTTTGCCCTCAAGAATTCTCTTGATTTCGCTTTCGGGGACTCGGTATTCTTTGCCGATTCTGTGGGCTTTGAGTTTGCCCGATTTAATCCAGCGGAGGACTGTCATCTTGGAAACTCCGAGTTTCTTTGCGGCCTCACCAGTCCGGTAAAGCTTCACCACCCTCGCCCAAAAGAAATCAGTGCCAAAAATACTTAAAAGTTCCTCTTGTTATCATTTATAAAACAGCCCCCCAACCCCTGCAAAGAGGAGTACACTTATCACCAGCAGGGCGATCCTTGAAAGGAGCCTCGACAGAGAGGCGTAGTCATAGTCTTCCGTTCCTGGAGCCGGGAATACGACGTTCACACCCATACATTTTCCCTCTGTTCTGAGACGGGCCTTTTCCCAAGACAGGGTTCTGTTGAGTTCTTCAACGTACTCCAGGACGGCTGTCCTCTTGTCCTCCGGCAGCTCATCCAGATGCCTCGTGAGAACCGAGATTTCTCTCTCGGTCCAGTTTACCGATGCCTCTCTCATTCTGGTGAATTCCTCAATGCTCCAGCCGTCCATCACACTAACGTCCCAGCCGTTTTTTGAGGCTTCCTCTACAAAGCGGCTGTACTCCGTGGGGTTCACGCCCAGCGAGAGGAGAACCACGTAATCCCGCCACTCCACCGATATTACCTTTGAACCAGTCTCATTGACGAGCGAGAGCATGCGGGACAGGTCATCTTTTGAGAGCGGTACGTTAACTGCCGCAACCACCTGGCCGCAGGATCCACCTTCCCCGTGGATGTTAAGGAGTTCCCGGAACGCGGCGGACTTCTCCCGTCTTTCTCCCTCTCCTTTGATGTATATCCCGGCGAATACCGAACCCAACAACAGGAGAACCACAAAGCCCACAAGAACAAATTTATTGCCCTTCAAAGACAGGTAGATTCCCACAAGGCTCAGGAGGACGACAGATGACCAGATTATGAGGAACGGCCTCCTGTTTTCGCGAGCTATGTCTGTTGTGAGCACGGTAACATGGACAAGCGTCTTGTTCGTGTGGGGCCTTGCAAAGTAGGAAGCCCCCCGGAGCATGGACTCAATCACTTCTCCATCGGATGTTCCGTTTGTGATGTTCTCCAGCATGAGGATTGCACGGTAGAGTGTGTCCGAATACTCCGCCCTGCCCCTGACGTTGGGATAGCAGTGGGCCGGGAGTTCTGCAAGGAATTCTTTCCAGTCATCCACCAGAATGACGGTTTCAGTAAAGCCCGGATGAGAAATGAGGTAGTCGTGAGGGTAACCAAGTGTCCAGTTGATGAGGTGGCCGTAGTACTCCCTCACATATGCCTGACAGGTCAGCGAAGCAACCCATTCGTGGTTCTCCATATAGACGCGGTAGCTTGCTTCCTCGGACCTGATGGGAGCGGGATCATAGGCCTCCGGTGGTATAAGCTGTGAGACCAGGAGGGTGATCATCATCACGAGAAGGAGGCACCTCACCCTGTTCATCAACTCACCGTCGAAGGTAAGAATAAGAACTTTAAAAGGTTTTATCTGAGGCCGAGCTTCCTGAGGTAACCGATCATCTTCTCAACGTCGTTCGCTATGACCACCTCGAAAAGGCCCCTCAGCTTCGCGAGGTTGTCATCCCTGTAGAAGAGAACGTCGTTCTCTGTCCAGAGAACAACTTTAAGGCCGAGCGAGCGCGCCCACCTAATTGTCTGCACGGTCTTTTCGAGGCCAAGTATTGGAATCGCTTCCATGGGGACATTTATCGACCACAGGTTGAGTTCCCCTTTCAGCTTCGGAATAAGGGGCACCACATCTTCCCGGTCTATGAGCAGCCCCATCGTGGTAGTCCTGTCGTGCTCCCGATAGGCCCTCAGTGCGTCTATCTCGAAGGACGATATCATAACCCTCTCAGGATTGTTCTCCGCGACGATTTTAGCGACCTCCCCGGCTGTGTCCGGGTCTTTAAGCTCGATATTGATTAAGGTGTCTCCCGGGATGGCCTCAAACGCTTCCTTGAGTGTTGGAATACGCTCCCCCATCCCGATATCAGCCCTCTTGAGCTCTTCGAGGGTCATGTCCTTCTGCCTGCCGTTCATGTCACTCGTCCTGTCTATGGTCTCGTCATGCATGACGATTACTTCCCCGTCCCTGGTGAGCCAGACGTCCAACTCTATCCCATCCGCCCCTGCCTCTATCGCCTTCCTGAAGGCTAGAATGCTGTTCTCCGGGTACCTGCTCATGTAGCCGCGGTGGCCGAGAACGAGCACCCTACCGGATTCCCATCTGGACATTATGCATCGCCCCGGGAAGATACACCCTAAACGTAAAAACTTTTCTATTCTTGAAGGGTCGTCCGCTATGACCGCATCGACGAGGGGCAGAAACCTAGGCACCCACAAAAGCTCGTCCATCTGGTAGTTCCAGAGATAGATCTGCAGCCCCCGTTTCCTCAGTGTTCGCAGGAGAACTGTGAAACTGGTGTAACCGACGTAGGAGACCGCATCTATGGGGACATGGATGGAGTAGAGATCCTTAAACCTCAGTATCCAGAGAAGGGAAGAATAGTCGGTTATGGAAAAACCGACCCTGCAGTTGGGACATTCACGAAGGAGACCCCTGACTACCTCAGGGTTCTCGGAGGAAAACACCGTGCTTTCGGTTATCTCGAACCTTTCGGAGAGCTTGAGGAGGGGCTCAATAGCCCCAATCTCCTTGACGTCTGCGTTGAAAATGGCTCCCTTGAACTCCCTGAACACCCGCTCTACCGTCGGGATTATTTTCCCGTTGGGGTGCAACCTTTGCAGTTCCTTGAGACTAAGCTCCTGGAGGGAGCGGAAAGAGCCGTTGACATGAAAGCCCTGGTCATGATGCGTAACAAGCTTTCCGTCGCCAGTCAGCCTGACGTCGAACTCTATCCCGTCAGCGTACCTGAGGGCCGTTCTGAAGGCGGGCAGAGTGTTCTCGAGCCTTCCCCTAACACCACGGTGTCCAAGGAGCAACAGCCTCATGGTTACTACCGGCCATAAAAGACGTCAAAAACCCTTAAAAGACCAACGTTCCAGTTCATTGAGGAATAAAATAGCGGGGTGATGGACAGTGGTGGAGTTCAAGTACAGCAGGATTTTCATCCTCGGCTTTGGATTCTTCGGCATAAGCATAATCTGGGCCCTCTACAACGCGTACATACCGATCTTCCTGCAGGACACATTCCATCTCAGCAAGACGGTGACCGGCTTCATCATGACCATCGACAACCTCTTCGCGGTTCTCCTCCTCCCGTTCCTCGGTGCCCTCAGCGACATGACTCGGACGAGACTGGGCAGGAGAAAGCCCTACATCCTTCTCGGTGCGCCGTCCGCCGCGCTGATGTTTGCGCTCATACCGGTGGCGAGGGAGCACGCCAACCTAGCCCTCTTCATGGGGACGATTGTTTTCATGAACTTCTTTATGGCCCTCTTCCGCTCCCCAGTTGTTGCCTTTATGCCGGACATCACGCCGAGCGAGAAGAGGAGCCAGGCGAACGGGATAATCAACTTCATGGGCGGCCTTGGCGCTCTGCTGGCTTACTTCGGTGGCAAGGCCCTCTACGACATGAACTACGCTTACCCGTTCTACTTCGGCGCCGCTGTGATGCTCCTCGCCAACCTGCTCGTCGTCCTCGCGGTTCCCGAACCCGAGGAGTACCGCGTCCCCGGTAAGAAGGTGAGCATCAGAAAGCTGCTCTCCGAAACGTCACACAAGAGCTTTGGCGAACTCAGGGAGAACCTCAAGGACGTCTTTGCAAGCCATGAGAGGAGCCTACTCGCAATACTGGTGGCCATCTTCCTCTGGTTCATCGCATTCAACTCCCTAGAGACCTTCTTCACCAGCTACGCCAAGTACTACCTCGGCATCGAGGAAAGCACTGGAGCGTTCATGCTAGGCGTCTTCAGCTTAAGCTTCATGCTCTTCGCCATTCCTGCCGGCTTCATAGGCGCCCGCCTCGGAAGGCGCAGGACGATAACCCTTGGCCTCACGATGATTGTGGCCATCCTTATCGGGGCTTACTTGGTCGGCGAGGGAACAAAGCCGGAGTCGAGCTCCCTCAGCGACCCGGTCGTCATGACGTTCATGGGGCTCTTCTTCGTCGGAGGCATGGGCTGGGCGATGGTGAACGTCAACTCCCTGCCGATGGTCGTGGACATGACGACGGAGGAGAAGCTGGGCGGCTACACTGGGCTCTACTACTTCTTCAGTCAGGCGGCGAACCTCGTTGCACCACCCTTAGCGGGGGCCTTCCTAGATGTCATCGGATACAGGACACTGTTGCCCTTCGCCGTGGTGTTCTTTGTCCTCGCGGCCATAGCGATGCAGTTCGTCAGGCGCGGAGACATAGTGAAAAACAGGGGCACCGCCCTCGACTACGTTCCCGACATGGACTGAGGGCCTCCTCTTTCCAGTTTCCTTATTAGCCCCACCGAAAACGTAAAAACTCCTTTTTGACATAAGTGTGTAAAATAAGGGGGTGAAACCATGGAGCGGAAGGGCTTCAGCTGGGGAGTTGTTCTCGGCCTGGCACTGCTCGGCTTCAGCAGAAGTGTTGGCTGGGCGCTCAACAAGGGGCTTTCCTTCCCGCTGCTGTCCAGTTACACACAGTCTGCGTTTGTAAAGGGTACAATACTCGCGTTTGAGGGTATAATCGGCCTGTTCGTCCCGGTTCTGCTCGGCTATTACAGCGATACCCTGAGGTCAAGGCACGGCAGGAGGAGACCGTTTATCATGGCTGGGGGAGTTCTGGCAGGGATAGCGGCCCTGATGGTATACACCGGCTACGCGATGGGCGTTCCGCTGTGGGGCTTTGCGCTCACCCTTGGCTTCTTCTACCTCTCGATGCATCTTTACACGGCACAGTTCAGGGCGCTGATGCCGGACACCATCGAGAGCGGCCAGCGCGGCAAGGCGAGCGGGGTCATAACCCTCCTCGAATGGGCGGGCAACCTCTTCCTCTTCGGCCTGGCAGGATTCCTCATAGCGAAGGCCGTTGCCGAGACCGGGGAGAGCGAGGGTATTAAAGCCCTAGCCCAGACGCCCTACCTCAAGATACCCTTCCTCGTCACGGCGTTCTTCCTCATCGGTGCGGCCCTCTTCGTGTATTTCATCGTTAAAGAGCCCAAGGCACCGGAGATAGAGGAAGAAGAGGGCCTGTGGGACTACCTTAAGAGCATCATCGAGAACCGCGACTTCCTCAAGTTCTACGCGGCCCAGACCCTCTGGTGGATGAGCTTTGAGTTCATAGCCATATTCCTCTACGGGATACTGGCGTACATACTCCACGGCTCGGCCACCGAGGAGAACGTGAAGGCCGTTACCTCGCTCGGCCTGTACCTCATGGCACTCTTCAACGTCACCGTCCTCCTCGGGGCACTTCCTGGTGGGATTATCTACGATAAGCTGGGAAGGAGGCTCAGCATAATCCTCGGCGGAGTCATATTCGCCCTCCCCCAGCTCTGGGGATGGTTCATAACGAGCCAGACCCAGATAGTCATCGCCCTCGGAGTCGCCGGACTCGGCTGGGGAATCCTGATGGCGGCCTCCTACCCGGTTATCGGCGACCTCCTCACCAAGTTTGAGAGGGAGGCCTTCACGGGGCGTTACTACGGCTTCTTCGAGGCGACCCGTTCACTACCAGTTCTGCTTGCGGGCGTCATCGGCGGTGCGATAGTTGATCTCGCCGGCGAGAACTACCGGATACTCTTCCCAATAGGGGCGGTGCTGGTGCTGCTGGCGATGCCGATGATATGGATGATGAAGAACCTCGAGGTAAAGAACGGTTAAATATTTCTTCCCCACAATTTTTCATGGTGAGGGTCGTGAAAAGCTTTGAGGAGATAAAGATCATCCTCCGGGAACACATGGACGAGCTGAGGGCAAGGTACGGCGTTCGATCCATTGAGGTTTTCGGATCCTATGCCAGGGGCGAGCAGAGGGAAGACAGCGACCTTGATCTCCTCGTTGAGTTCGAAGAACCAGTAGGGTTGCTGACCATCTCGATGCTCCAGGTTTATCTCTCCGACTTGCTCGGAATTGAAGTGGACGTCATTCCTAAGGACTCATTGAGGCGAGAGCTGTGGGAAAGCGTGAGCAGGGAGGCAGTAAGGGTATGAGGCGGTACGACCTCTACATCAAGGACATCTTGGAGCACATAGAAAAGGCCCAGCGCTTCGTTGAGGGGATGGACTTTCAGGAGTTCATTAGAGATGAAAAGACGATGTACGCTGTTATCAGGTGTATAGAGATCATCGGTGAAGCAGCGAAAGCAGTTCCCGCAGAGATCCGCGCAAAGTACCCGGAAGTGCCATGGAGGGCCATGGCAGGAATGAGGGACAGGCTAATCCACGGTTATTTTGGCATAAATCCCGAGATCGTCTGGATAACTGTTGTAAAAGATCTGCCCCCTTTAAAGGAGAGGCTCAAGAAGGTTCTCGAAGAGGTGGGTGATGGGGCATGATTTTGCAGGTCATTATCATTGTGATTCTTTTGCTTCTCGCCTTTTCGGCCTTTGTGGCCTACAAAATGGTGAAGCCTCCCAGGTTCATAGCCGAGTGGACGCCCAAGGATTTTGGCTTCGACTACGAGGATGTCACCATCGAGACTGAAGATGGTCTCAAGCTGAGCGGCTGGTGGATTCCCAACGAGAGCGATAAGACGGTGATTCCCCTCCACGGATACACGAGGAGCAGGTGGGACGAGGTCTACATGAGGCCCCTCACTGGATTCCTCCTCGGGGAGGGCTACAACGTCTTAGTCTTTGACTTCCGCGCCCACGGGGAGAGCGAGGGGAAATACACAACGGTTGGGGATAAGGAGATAGCCGATGTGAAAGCGGCAGTGGAGTGGCTTAAAGAAAAACACCCCGAAAAGGCTGAAAAAATAGCACTTATCGGCTTTTCAATGGGAGGGATGCTCACCATACGCTCGCTCGCGGATATTCCGGAGGTCTGCTGTGGTGTCGCCGACAGTCCGCCCATGCACCTCGACAGAACTGGGGCGCGCGGTCTGAAGTATTTCTCCGGCCTTCCTGAGTGGCTATACATCTTAGTCAAACCCTTCACCAAGCTATTCAGCAACGGGAAGGGGGTTCACCCAATTGAGTATGCTGAGAAAGTCAGAAAGCCGCTCCTCCTCATAGCAGGCGAAAAGGACCCTCTTGTCAAGGTTGGGGAGGTCAGGGAGTTCTACGAGCGCAACAGGAGGATAAACCCTGACGTCGAACTGTGGGTCACCGATGCGGCGCACGTGAGAACCCTGAAGTCCCACCCCGATGAGTGGAAAGTCAAAGTCGGAGAGTTCCTCAGGAAGCACCTCTGAGAAAGCTTTTTACGCATTTTTTCCTTTCAAACCCTGATGAAGAAGCTTCCCATCCTTGTGGTAGTTCTGGTGGCTGTCTCCTCTTCCTCGCTCGGTGAGCCGGCTTATCTCCCGCAGTTCGGCCACTTCGCCATCCTGATCCATGATGTAAGTCCGGTTTACCTCCCCCAGCTACGCCAGATGGCGGCGATTATAGACCACTACGGCCTCCAGAACGAGACGTACCTCTTTGTGATACCCGACCACGCGGGGGAGCACCCGATAGGGGACTATCCCGAGTTCGTGGCGTTCCTCAGGAACCTGAGCGGGGAGGGTTATCACGTTGAGCTCCACGGCTACGACCACATCGGGGACGAGTTTGAGTGCGATGGGGCTGAGGCCAAAAAGAGGCTCGATCTCGGTCTGGGGGAGCTTGAAGACATGGGCTTCTCGCCGGAATACTTCATAGCGCCGCGCTATGCCGTCTCGGACGAGGCGCTCGAAGTTCTTCTTGGACACAACCTCACGGTCATCGGCGGGGACTTCATCTATCTCCCGAACGGCACGGTCGAACCGGTGCTCAACAGGGAGTACACGTGGTACCTCACGGGGCCTCTGCTCAATTACCAGCTGGAGAGTGCCAGGGCGAGCTATAGAAACACAAAGGGGACTTTCTTCCTCTCGATCCACCCAAAAGCGGCAAACAGCGGTGCCGGAATGGAGTTCTTGGAGGAGTTTCTCAAGCTTGTCTGGGAGAACTGGAAGGACGGCCTCGGCTAACCCTCTTCTCCTCACCGCTCAGCGTGGCTAACGCTCGTCATCGGCCGGAAGAATTTCAGGGGAACCTTTTAAAAAGCAACCGCCGAAGAGAGAAGGGGGATGAAGAGCGTTTACCGGTCTGATTCGCTACCGGATGAAGAGACTGGCACTGGCAGACCCCTCACTTCTTTAAGAGCTCGTGCTCCACCAGCGCGACGATGTCGTTGTGGATGTCCTCAACGCTCGCGAGGGCGTTCACTATCCTTATCTCGGGAAAGCGCTCTGCAAGCTTGAGATAGTTCTCGCGCACCTTCTTCTGGAGCTCGGCTATCTTGTCGAACTCGGTCTTTATGCTCCTGCCGTTTATGCGCTTCATGCTCTCCTTGACGGGCAGATCGAGGAGTATGACGAGGTCAGGCCTTATCGCGAAGCGGTTCAGGTCTATCAGCCACTCCAGGTCGAGGCCCCTCGCCCACTGGTAAGCGAGGGAGGAATAGAAATACCTGTCGGATATTACTACCTTCCCTGCCTCAAGGGAGGGTTTTATGAGCTTTGCAACGTGCTCCGCCCTGTCGGCGGCAAAGAGAAGTGCCTCCGCCTCGTGGCTTATCCTGGCACCGTCTATAATGCCCTCCCGCCCTCCCGTGAGGACAAGCTTTCTGATCAGCTTTCCAAAGGCCGTGTCCGTTGGCTCCTTGGTCAGAACGACCTCATAGCCCTTTTTCTCAAACCACTCGGCCAGAAGCTTTGCCTGGGTGGACTTCCCAGCGCCATCAATGCCCTCAATGACAACGAACGTTCCCACAGATGTCACCCCCAAAATGAACGCGAAACCTATAATCGGCCGGCCCCTTTTAACGCTTTTCGCTAAATGTTTTCAGCGAGTTTAAAAATTGGGGTAAAAATTCAAAGGTTTCTCTTCATGTGGTCGAGGAGCTTCCACATGCTCCCGAACTCCACCTCTTCTCCGTCCCTGTAGAACTCGACTATACCGTCGGGCCTGAAGCGCAGCCCGAAATCGTAGTCCCCCTTCTGAAGTTTGTGCAGGAATACCTCCTTGGGCTTCGGGGGCAGGTAGCTCGTCATCATGTCGTTGATCAGTTCAACTTCAAAGCCAAAGTGGTCGCTCATCCGCGGGAAGAAGAGCACCGCTGGAGTGTTCATTGCGTCGACGAGGGCCTTCCCGTTGATCTGGAAGTTGTAGTGCTTGAAGACCTCATGCAGAAAGTCATCGAGGGCGTTGGGGTAGTAGACTGTGGCACCTATATCGTTGGGGTGGGCCTCTATGAAGCTCCTGCTTTCCAGAATGGTGCTGATCTCCTCCGTGTCAAGGCCGCTGACATAGACGCGAACGCCGCCGTAATAGTAAACGTAAGCCAGCGGGAGGCCCTTTCTGTGGGCAAAGTCCTTCAGTGCTACCAGGGGGATAAGTCTGACGTCCATTATGGTCGAGCCAGTGCTGACGATTCCCACAACCATTGCGCGCTTTCCGTACCTCGATATCGCCCTGCCGTCCCTCCCCACTATTATTGTCCCATGGGAGATGGTTCCTATAGCCCTGCCAAGGAGGGCGAGTTCTTCGGGGTTGAACCTCTGGGAATGATAAACCTCCACCTTCACCACCTCAGTCAGGCAGTATAATACTTTCCTTTCCAATCCTCGACTCCACCCAGATCTTGACGTTGGAGCCGATCTTGCTGAAGTCCTCAATGAGCGTGTTGTCCCCTATAACGCTCCCCGGCTGTATGACCACGCCCCTTCCAATGTGGACGTTTTCGCCGATTATCGCTTCCCTGACCTCAGCACCCTCCTCTATGACGGCACCTGGGAATATCACTGAACGCTCTATTTTAACGTTTCTGCCTATCTCAACGTCGTCCCCGAGAACCGCGAAGCCCCGGATCTCGGGCCTCCTCAGCACGCAGCGGCTGCCTGTAACGATCGCACCCCCATGCTCCAGGTTGCCCTTAAGCACCCCTGTCCTCATCCCCGGGAGCCGGAGCCGTGCAATGAACACATCTTCCGTGGCCTGAAGGTAGCTGGACGGCCTCCCTACGTCGTTCCAGTAGTCACCGAAGGGAAATCCATAGAGGGGCAGGTCGTTTTCGAGCATCAGGAGGAACAGATCCCTTGAAAAGTCAAAGCTTCTGCCCTTTGGGACGAGGTCGAATGCATCCGGCTCAAAGACGTATATCCCAGCGTTTACAAGGTTGCTGAAGGCCTTCCCCGGCTTCGGCTTCTCCTTGAAGCGGAGTATCCTGCCCTCACCGTTGATTACCGCTATCCCGTACTGGGTCGGGTCTTCAACCCGGGAAAGGGCTATCGTAGCCAGTGCCTTCTTTTTCTTGTGGTACTCGTAGAGGGCCCTGAGGTCAAGGTTCGTTAGGACGTCACTAGAGACAACGAAGAAGGTATCGTCCACGTTCCTGACCACCTTTTTCGTGGCCCCTGCCGTCCCGAGCTTTACATTGTCTCCGTTGGAATAGCGTATCCGCACCCCCCACCTGCTCCCGTCTCCGAAGTACCCGACTATGCGCTCCTTCAGGTAGCCGACGAGGACGTAGATCTCGTCTACACCCGCCTTCACGAGGCTTTCGATGGTGTACTCCATCAGGGGCCGGTTGAAGAAGGGTATCATCGGCTTTGGCCTGTATACTGTGAGTGGGAGCAACCTTGTCCCCTTCCCCCCGGCCAGCACCACTGCCCTCATTACGTGCACCACCTCAGTGTATCACTCCCAGTTAAAATACTTTATGTCCGCTTCATTGCTGAACTGAAAGATACACCAGCGTACCACTTTACCCGGCAAACTATTTTAAGGCATCACTCAACTAATCCTGGAGGCGGTATCATGGACGCTCTGGAAAGACTTGAAAAGCTCCTGGAGCCGGAGCAGTTTGAAAAAATAAAGGCGATAGACAATCCCAAGCTCCACGAGTTTCTCGCGGACTGGATCGAGTGGCTTGAGCCGGATAAGGTCTTCGTCTGTACCGACAGCCCGGAGGACGAGGCCTACGTCAAATGGAAGGCCCTCTACAACGGCGAGGAAAAGATGCTGGAAACGCCGAACCACACAGTCCATTACGACAACTACTACGACCAGGCGAGGGACAAGGCCAACACGAAGCTCCTCGT
The DNA here is from genome assembly GCF_012027355.1 of Thermococcus sp. M36. NCBI lineage: Archaea > Methanobacteriati > Methanobacteriota > Thermococci > Thermococcales > Thermococcaceae > Thermococcus > Thermococcus sp. M36. The sequence goes on along the minus strand of NZ_SNUH01000001.1, from coordinate 1,378,492 downwards.
CCCGGACGGGAAGGAGATACCTTTCCTCAACACCAAGGACAGGGATGAGGGCCTGAGGGAGATACGCGAACTTATGAAGGGCATCATGAGGGGTAAGGAGCTCTTCGTCTGCTTCTTCGTCCTAGGGCCGAGGAAATCTGTGTTCACCATTCCAGCCGTCCAGCTCACAGATTCCGCTTATGTGGCCCACTCGGAGTTCATCCTCTACAGGAAGGGCTACGAAGAATTTAAGCGCCTTGGAAGGGAGGCAAAGTTTTTCAGGTTTGTACACTCCGCCGGCGAGCTGGACGAGAGGAAGACGAGCAGGAACCTCGATAAGAGGAGGGTCTACATCGACCTCGTCGACGAGACGGTTTATTCTGTCAACACCCAGTACGGCGGCAACACCATAGGTCTCAAGAAGCTCGCCTTCAGACTGACGATACAGAAGGCCGTCAGGGAGGGCTGGCTGAGCGAGCACATGTTCCTGATGCGCGTCAACGGCCCCAACGGCAGGAAGACCTACTTTACTGGGGCTTATCCGAGCATGTGCGGGAAGACTTCGACGGCGATGATAAGCTGGGAGAACATAGTCGGCGACGATTTGACCTTCATCCTGCCGGTGAACGGAGTTGCTAGGGGTGCCAACGTGGAGAAGGGCGTCTTTGGCATCATTCAAGGAGTAAACCCGGAGGACGACCCGATAATATGGCAGGTTCTCCACTCCCCGGTCGAGATAATATTCTCCAACGTCCTCGTCAAGGACGGAAAGCCCTACTGGAACGACATGGGAATCGAAATTCCGGACGAGGGGGAGAACCACAGTGGAAAGTGGTGGCGCGGGAAGAAAGATGCTGAGGGCAACGAGATACCGCCGAGCCACAAGAACGCGCGCTTCACAGTCTCGCTTGAACACTTCCCGAACGTTGACCTGGAGGCCCTTGAGAACCCGTGCGGCGTGGAGATAGGGGGAATGATCTTCGGCGGCAGGGACAAGGACACTTGGCCACCAGTCAGGGAGGCCTTCGACTGGGCTCATGGCGTTGTGACGATGGGCGCCGCGCTGGAAAGCGAGACGACCGCTGCTACCCTCGGCAAAGAAGGTGTTAGGGCTTTCAACCCGATGGCAATACTCGACTTTATGAGCGTTCCCCTCGGTGAATACCTCAGGAACTACCTCGAATTCGGTGAAAAGCTGAAGAAAGCCCCGAAGATATTCGCGGTGAACTACTTCCTTCGCGACGAAAACGGGAACTGGCTCAACCACAAGCTCGACAAAGCGGTCTGGCTCAAGTGGATGGAGCTCCGCGTTCACGGCGATGTCGGGGCAATAGAGACGCCCATCGGCTACATTCCGAGGTACGAAGACCTCGCGAGGCTGTTCAGGGATGTTCTCAACAAGGAGTACGGCAGGGAGGACTACGAAAAGCAGTTCACGATAAGGGTTCCGGAGCTTCTAGCGAAGATAGAGCGCATTGAAAGGATATACCGCGAGCAGGCTGGAAACGTCCCCGAGGAACTGTTCAGGATCCTCGAAGAGGAGCGGAACAGGCTTCTCCAGGCCAGAGAGAAGTATGGGGACTACATCAGCCCGTTCCAGCTTGAGGGCCCCTGAGCCCTCTTTTTTTCTACCCATCTTCGGCATCTGCCGAGTGGCAAGACTTTTTAAGGTTGTCCCCAAATATTTATCACCCAGAATGATACACGGGTGGTTGCCATGGTCGAGCTTGACACCCACACACAGGATATAATCAGGGAGAAGCTGCCCCATCCCCTGAAGGGGCTGGCTGATCTGGCGTACAACTACTGGTGGAGCTGGAACAGACGCGCAACAAAGCTCTGGGAGAGGATTGACCCCGAGCTCTGGCGCGAACACAAAAACCCGGTTAAACTGCTCCTAGACGTTTCCGAACACCGCCTAAGGGACCTCCTTAAGGACGACGACTTCATGAACCTGTACGAGCTTGTTATGGAGCAGTTCGAGGACTACATGAACCCGGACTCAACGTGGTTCTCTACCAACTATCCCAAATGGGACATGCCGATCGTCTACCTCTGCATGGAGTACGGGATAAGCAGGAGCCTGCCGATATACTCAGGGGGTCTTGGAATACTCGCCGGAGACCACGTTAAGACCGCCAGCGACTTGGGGTTGCCTTTCATAGCAATAGGCCTACTGTACAAGCACGGATACTTCCGGCAGGAGATAGACAAAGACGGCAGGCAGAGGGAGGTGTTCCCGGAGTACAGGCCGGAGGAGATGCCTATCAAGCCCGTTCTCGGCAGGGACGGAAAGCCCCTCCTGATAGAGGTTCCCATCGGAGAGAGAGTTGTTTACGCGAGGGCCTTCGAGGTCGTGGTTGGGAGGGTCAAGATATACCTCCTTGACACGGACGTCCCGGAGAACTCCCCGGACGACAGAACCACCTGCGATTACCTCTACAACGCCGAGATAGACAAGCGCATAAAGCAGGAGATACTCCTCGGCATCGGGGGCATGAGGCTCCTCAGAAAGCTCGGAATAGAGCCCGGAGTTGTGCACCTCAACGAGGGCCATCCCGCCTTCGCGAACCTCCAGAGAATCGCATGGTACATGGAAGAGGGGCTGACGTTTACAGAGGCCCTGAGCATAGTGCGCGGGACTACCATATTCACAACACACACCCCCGTACCAGCAGGCCACGACAGGTTCCCCATTGAGGAGGTAAAGAAGAGGCTCTCCGGCTTCCTAGCCGGCAGGGAATACCTCCTAGAGCTTGGCCGCGAGGGCGACCAGCTTAACATGACACTGCTCGCGATAAGGACGTCCAGCTACGTCAACGGTGTCAGCCAGCTCCACGCAGAGGTAAGCAAGCGTATGTGGCAGGATCTCTGGCCGGGCGTGCCGATAGACGAGATACCAATAGAGGGCATAACAAACGGCATACACACCATGACGTGGGTCCACAACGAGATGAGGAAGCTCTTCGACAGGTATCTCGGCAAGATATGGCGCGAGCACACGAACCTTGAGGGCCTTTGGTACGCCGTCGAGAGCATTCCCGACGAGGAGCTCTGGGAAGCCCACTTGGAGGCCAAGAGACAGTTTATAGCGTTCCTCAGGAGAAAAGTGATGCAGAGAAACGAGCGGCTCGGTGTTGACGAGCCCCTGCCCGCCATGGACGAGAACGCCCTGATAATAGGCTTTGCCAGACGCTTCGCCACATACAAGAGGGCAACCCTACTTTTCACAGACCTTGAGAGGCTCAGGAAGATCCTCAACGACCCGGAGAGGCCCGTGTATATAGTCTTCGGGGGCAAGGCTCATCCAATGGATGAGGCTGGAAAGGAGTTCCTCAGAAGGGTTTACGAGGTAAGCCAGATGCCTGAGTTCAGGGGCAAGATATTCGTGGTGGAGAACTACGATATGGGCAGTGCAAGGCTCATGGTGGCCGGTGTTGACGTCTGGCTCAACAACCCGCGCAGGCCTATGGAGGCGAGCGGGACGAGCGGCATGAAGGCCGGCCTCAACGGTGTCCTCAACGCGAGCATCTACGACGGCTGGTGGGTAGAGGGCTACAACGGGAAAAACGGATGGGTGATAGGAGAGGAGACCACCGAGCCAGAGACAGAGGCGGACGACCCCAAGGACGCACAGGCGCTCTACGAGCTCCTCGAAAGGGAGATAATCCCAACGTACTACGAGAACCGCGAAAAATGGATATACATGATGAAGGAGAGCATAAAGAGCATAGCCCCCCGCTTCAGCACCCACAGAATGGTCAAGGAGTACGTGGGCAGGTTCTACTCCAAGGCCATGAGCAACCACATCTGGCTGATGCGCGATAACTATCGCGGAGCAAAGGAGATCGCTGCTTGGAAGGACAGGGTTACTGCCTCCTGGGACGAAGTGAGGTTCGAGGAGGTCAGGGTCGGCGAAGATGGGAGAACCTTTAAGGCAGTTGTTTACCTTGACGGTCTCAAACCTGAGGATGTCAGGGTCGAGCTGTACTACGGGGTAAGGGCTGATGGGTACCATGTTGAGAAGCCCTATATAATCGAGCTGAGGCACCCGAAGCCCCTTGGCGACAGCCGCTGGCTGTACACCTACGAGGGCAACGCCCTGAAGCATCTCAAAGACCCTTGCTGGCACTACGCACTCAGAGTTTACCCCCACCACGAAAAGCTGCCCCACCGGTTCCTGCTCGGCCTGGTTAAGTGGCACGGTCTTGACTGAACCCACTTTCCCTATTTTCTGAATTTTCTGACCCCGTGTTACCCTCAGACGGAAGGACGTTCCCAGGAGACCGGAGGATGTAAGTTTTCGGCGGATTTTGAAAAGTTACTCTTTTAACCCCAAGCAATTTTAGTGAAGTGAATGGAATCATCGGGAGGTGAAGCCATGGACGATGTCAAAAAGTGGACCCTCTACCTGATGTTCCTGGTGGCGGGCTTTGCGACCGGGATCGGGACGCTGGGGCTCTTCCCGCAGTTCTGGCTCCAGTACGGGATAACAGGGATGGCGGTCCACCTGGTTTTCCTGGCGCTGTTCGCGTACGTGGCGATACTTGAGGCTGAGGCCGTTATGAAATCCGGCTATTACTTCGTTGAACTTTACAGGAAAGTGGCCAGGAGGCCCGCCATGATAATCGCGATCCTTGCAACGGTGATACTGTTCATCTCGTACTACGCGGCCAACGTCATGCTCAGCGTCCTCTCACCGGTTGTCGGAACCGGAGCCATTGGGAGGCTCGTTGCAAAACTCCCGATGCTCGCCATAGTGTTCCTGATACTCACCCGCGCCAAGGAAAAGACCTTCACCATCATGGCCGTAGGCTCCCTGGTCTTCGTCATCTCAGTTGTCGTAACAGCCATAGCGTTTAAGACCCAGATACCGGAAAACGCGACGTTCCTCGGGCTGGCAAAACACATGCTCGTGGCCACGACCCCCCTCACGCTCAACCTCATCAGGGACGCCGCAATGAGGGCCCTCTACGGTGTCGGGCTGGGATTTGCCTTCTACCTCATGCTCGGCAGCTTCCTTAACGAGCGCTTTAACCCGCGGCTCATCATAGGAACGGGCATCCTCATACAGCTCCTCATCAGCCTGCTGTCAACCGTGATAGTGGTCTACGCCATAGCTCCAACGACCCCCGAAAGGCTCCTGAGCTACGTCTACGGAGGAGACGAAGGGGCCATAGCACTCATGGGAGATCTTCCAGACATTCTCTCAGGATACCCCACTCTTCTGGGACTGATAGCGATATCCCTGTTCTTCGCGGGCATAACAAGCCTCTTACCGACGGCAGAGGTGGGCCTTCAGATTACAGAATCACTGCTGAGGGTCGGCAGGAACAGGGCCGCTGCATACCTGATAGGGGCGGCCGCGGTCATAGGAGTGCTCGACTCAGCGCCTGCGGTCGCTGACATGGCCCTCAAGACTGTCACAGCAGCGACGTTCTTCACAGCAATATACGAGCTGTACCCTGTGGTAGCCTTTAGAGAAAGGCTCCCCGCGAGGGGCATACTGGCAGGAACCGCCCTCGTGCTGTTTCTCATCGGCGGCATCCATGCCGTGGTCACTGAGTTTAGGGCAGGAGGGCTCTACATTGCCTCAGGAGTCCTGGCAGTGGTTCTGATCCTCTTCGGCCTGTTCGGCGACAGAATAGTCCCGGCCCCGGAAGAAGCCCTCTGATTCCCTTATTTTTCACTCTCGTCTGGAGCTAAAAAGGAAAACAAAGGAAAATACGATCACTTATGGGCGAATATCGCAACGATCTTTTCTCCGACATCATCAATCCTGACGAAGCCGAAGCGCTCGAACTGGACGATATCGTCTACCTTCAGCTCGGCGTCGTTCTCTAGGAGGCCTTTTCTAATTATCAGCTCGTCGCCCTGTGGGACGAGAACCTCGCAGGGCTTCCCATCGGTCACCCAGTGGACCATCCTCCAGCGGTTCTTCCTGGCTATTTCGTAGTCAACGCTGTGGAACCTCGCCTTAATGCCCTCCTTAGTAATCTCAAGTACCTCAACGTTGAAGAGATCTTTGAGCCGGACGAAGCTCCCCGGCTTGAAGAGGTTCATGTCGTCCTTCGAGACGTAGACCGGCTTTCCGGGTTCAAACTTGAGCTTCCTGACGCCCCTCTCCGGGTGGTCCGGGTGGAGCGGTATCTCGGCGACGAACTCCTCGTCATAGCCCTCTATATACATCGGTATCGGATCAGCAACGAAGAAGTACCTGTTAGCTATCGGCTCGATTATGCGCCTGTTTATCGCAGCAAGGTTGTCCCAGCTTATCGTAGTGTCGCTCCTCTTGAGGCCGACCTCTATGATGAGCTCCCTTATTGCCTCCGGCCTTATGCCGCGCCTCCTGAGGGCCCTTATGGTTCCGAGCCTCGGGTCGTCCCAGCCGAGGTACTTGCCCTCATGGATTCCCTTCCTCGTCTTCGACTTGCTGAGGATGACGCCCTCAATGGAGAGCCTGCCGTGGTGTACCGTAACCGGGTACTCCCAGCCGAAGTAGTCGTAGATGTACCTCTGCCTCGTCTCGTTCTCCGCGTGCTCCTGGCCGCGGAAGATGTGGGTAACGCCGAGCTCGTGGTCATCTATAGCGGAGGCAAAGTTGTAGAGCGGCCAGACGCGGTACTTGTCGCCGACGCGCGGATGGTCTGGGTCGTCGATTATCCTCAAAGCGGGCCAGTCCCTCACGGCTGGGTTCGGGTGCTTGAGGTCGGTCTTTATCCTGACGACCGCTTCACCCTCCCGGTACTCGCCGTTCAACATCTTCTTCCAGCGCTCAAGCTGGACTTCGATCGGCTCTTCCCTGTGCGGGCAGGCTACTCCCTTGTCCCTGAGCTCGCGGAACTTCTCGGGCGGACAGGTGCAGACGTAGGCCTTTCCGCCCCTTATGAGCTCCTCCGCGTACCTATAGTATATCTCAAGCCTGTCGCTGGCTATGTGTATCTCATCTATCCTGAAGCCGAGCCACTCGAGGTCTTCCTTAATCCACTCATAGAACTTCGGTTCGGGCCTCTTGACCTTGGGGTCTGTGTCGTCGAAGCGGAGTATAAACTTCCCGCCGTAGAGCCTCGCGTACTCGTGGCTCAGAATTGCCGCTCTAGCGTTGCCGAGGTGGAATGCTCCGTCAGGGTTCGGGGCGAAGCGGGTAACGACCTTCCCCTTCTCCGCCTTCGGGAGCGGTGGGAGGCCCTTCTTCTCATCCTTCTTGACCTTCTTCTCCTTAAAGAACTCAGGGTAAATCTCCCTCAGCTTTGCCTCCTGCTCCTCAGGAGAGAGAGCGTTTACTTTTTCTACAACCTCGTTCACCAGCGGGATTATCTCCTTTGCCCTGGGTCTCAGCTCCGGATTCTCGCCGAGAACCTTACCTATCACGGCCTTCGGATTTGCCTTTCCCCCGTGCTGGTATGCGTTGATGAGCGCGTACTTCCATATAACCGTCTCAGTCTCCATTTTCACCACCGGGAAAAGAAGAGGCGGGGACGTTATAAAGTTTAGTCTTCATGCCCCTCCATCTCTTCGTTCTCTTCTTTCCACCTCATGACCTCGTAGAACATCAGGACGATGCCGATGCCCCCAAACAGAAGGGCAGCCATCCCAAAACCCACAACCGCCAGGAGAATGCCCCACAGCAACAGGCCGATGCCGAAGAGCATTATCTCAACTCTCATGCGGATGCACCCAGAAGAGGCATTACGCTAACAAGTCAAAAACGTTGTGCCTAAAGAACTGAAGAAATGATAGAAAAGAGAGTCACTCCGCAAAGGTAACTATTTTGAGATTTATCGGCCGCCTGACGACGTTGTACTTCCTGGCGCCGACGAGGTATTTAATCCCGCTCTCGCTGACTGTGTCTATGAGCCTCTGGGTGATGACTCCGTTGAAGACGACCGCGTAGACATCCTTGCGCTCCCGGAGCTGGTTGGTGAGCTCCCTGACGGGTATCTCGGCTATGACGTTCCTGTCCCTGTCAAGGAGCAACGCCATGGACTCCTTCGCACTCTTGACTTTCTCCACGAACTCTTCAAACTCATCAAGCTCGCTAGGTTTGGGCTGCTGGATGGGCTTCACTATCCTCTCTTCCCTCTCCCTGTGTTCGGGCTTCTCGGGAGGCCTCGGCGGTGAAACATGGGGCGGCTGGGGTTTGGCCTCCTTTGGCCTCTCCTCTCTGGGCCTGGCCTTCTCCTTCTCCCGTATCACATCGTAGAAGTTCCTTCCCTTATAGAATATCTCCGTGATTACCTGCTCCGCCGGAACCTTACTCCTGAGGGACTTGACTATCTCCTTCTTGGTGAGCTCCTCGACCTCCTTGCCCTCCGGCGCGCGGGCGACGTAGTCTATGTCCGCCACCTGGAGGAGCTCCTTGAGGATAAGTTCACCGCCGCGGTCACCGTCGGTGAAGGCCGTAACGATGCGCTCCTTGCTGAGCTTTATTATCGTCTCGGGAACCGAGGTTCCCTCGACGGCTATGGCGTTCTTTATGCCGTGCTTGAGCAGGTTGAGGACGTCGGCCCTTCCCTCAACGACTATGATGGAGTCGGAGAACGGCACGTGCGGACCGGCCGGAAGCTTCTCGGGGCCGTACTCGATGAGCTCCTTTGCCCTTACCGCCTTCTTGACCTCTTCGGTGAGCTCCTGGGTCTCAGGAATCTCCTGCTCCATCAGGCTCTCAAGTATCTCCTTCGCCCTCTCTATGATGTACTTTCTCTTGGTCGCCCTGACGTCCTCGATGCGGAGAACCTTTATCTTGGCCTCGGCCGGGCCAACGCGGTCGATGGTCTCCAGCGCCGCCGCAAGTATCGCGGTCTCGACCCTGTCAAGGCTCGACGGAACTGTTATCGTCCCGTATGTCTTTCCGGCCTTAGTGTGAACCTCAACCCTTATCCTTCCGATCCTTCCGGTTTTCTGGAGCTCCCTAAGATCGAGATCGTCACCCAAAAGGCCCTCAGTTTGACCGAAAATAGCACCCACCACGTCGGGCCTTTCAACAATGCCGTTCGCTTCAAATTCAGCGTAGATAACGTATTTTGTGGTTCCAAATTCATCTTTGGCTGACATACCACCACCCTCTTTCATTTTTTCAAACTTCTGCTTTTCAGTTAAAATGTGGTGAAGCACTGTCTTCTTCCTCTTCATCGAATCCCCTCCGTATGGGGGCCAGAAACGGAGATGACCTTCAGGTAGAGGCCGTAGAGGTCTTCAACCCCTTTAATGTCCTTCTTTGCTATTTTCCTGAGCTCCCTTCTCGTTTCTGAATCAACCCTGCAGGGATATCCTTCCAGATACCTGAGGAGCTTCCTTGCGAGTTCCTCGCCCTTTCTGTCGAAGTCCGTTAGTATCATGACCTCCCCAAAGGATGACGCGATGAGCGCGACCTCGGTTAGAGGCAGGCGTGAGAGCCTTATTATCTCCGCTCTGACCCCCAGATTCCTCAGAGCCACCTCGTCTCGCGGGCCCTCAACTATGACGGCCCCCTCAAACTCTCGCAGTTTATCTATAAGCTCCAGGAATCTTTTATAGTTTTCGGCGTACATGACGCCCCGCTGGGGTAAACGAAAGTTCGGGTTATAAGCTTATTGGCCGCCTTCAGAACCTGTCCATGAACCTGAAAAGGGGCCACCATGTATAGTTGCTTTTCTTGCCGTAGTAAAGCGCCAGGATCAATCCAGTGAGCGGCAAAGCCGCCATCATGATGTCCCTGACCGTTTCTGGAAGGGGCAAGGTCATCCCAAGGATCAGGGTGAGTGAGAATCCTCCAAGAAACCCCAAGAGAGCATAGAAGATAGCCCCACCAACCCTGGGTTTCACCGCGGCGAGGTAAACTATCCCTAGGACAAAGGCCCACGAGAGCGTCCATTCTACGTCCCGCTGAGCAGATAAAACACCACCAAAAAGCCGAGTATGAAGCCCAACAGGTCTATGCGCTCCATGCTATCTACCGATATAACTTTTCAAGAGAATCCATAAAAGCATTGCTAACACACGTTTCTAACCGGCACCGTGTGGCTCATGGGTTCCTCATAGAACTCCTCCATAAGCCTCTGGAGCTTTCTTGAGAGCTCAACCTGCTTGCCCCAGGAACCCTCTATTTTGCCCTTCGCTGCCATCCTGCCCAGAAACTTCTTCATCTCCTCGCTCAGAGGTGAAGGCTTGCACCGTGCCCATGGGGTTCCCGGAAGGGGCATGAAGTAGTGGGCCCTGACCTTGCCGCCCTCCTTCATTATCCACTCCATAAGCTCGATGCTCTTTCTCTGGCTTTCAGGTGTCTCGTTCGGCAGGCCAACGATGAAATCAACTACAGGCTCGAAGCCATATTCCAGCATATACTCAACTGCCCTTTTGACGTGCTCCGCCTTGTGGATCCTGTGCATGGCTCTCAGCATCGCGTCGTCACCGCTCTGAGCACCAATAGCCAAGCGCCTGTTGTCGGCATAATCAATCAGAAGCTCTAAAGTCTCTGGAAGGACGAACTCCGGCCTAACCTCACTGGGAAACGTGCCGTAGAAGAGCCGCCTGCCTTCTTTCCTTAGGGGCTGAAGGGCCTTGAGAAGGGCCTCAAGCTTGTTGAGCTTCAGTATCGCTCCCGGTGAGCCGTAGGCAAAAGCGTTTGGAGTGATGTAGCGCATGTCCTTCATCCTGCGGGAGTATTTTACAATCTGGTCTATTGGCCTGTGCCTCATGCGGAGGCCTTTTATGTATGGAGTTTGACAGTAATAGCAGCCGAAGGGGCAGCCGCGGGTTATCTCTATTGGAGAAATGAGACGTAAGCTTTCCGGATACGGTGGAAAGCGCCAGAAGTCCTCAACTTTGGCAAAGCCAGTAAAGACGAACTCGCCATTGAGGTAGAAAGCAAGGCCCGTAATGTTGAGGAGCTCTTTGGTGATTTTGTAGTCCTTTCCTTTGAGCGTCTTCAGGAGATGATACAGAACTTCCTCTCCCTCGCCGATGACCGCTATATCGAAACCGAGCTGATCGAGTGTGTGTTTAGGCATCGCTATCGCGTGATAGCCGCCAGCTATTAACAGCGCACCTCTCTCCTTGAGAAGCCGGATTTCCTGAGGAAGACCTCCCCATATCTCTTCCGTGAAGAACGAGTAGAGAACGACTTTCGGCCGGGCCTTCAGAATCTCGTTGAAGTCCTTCGTTATTAACAGTTCTCCGAGGTCAAAGCCCTGGCTCTCTAGGGCTCCAAGGAGGTGGACAAATGCGTTGTGGTTGCGCTTGGTCATTCTGATGGCTATCTCCGGCATGATGGAACCATAAGAAGAGCCTTTTAAAAATCTGATGACGGCAAAAATCAAGAAGGAAAGGCCTTCAGGCCTTGATGGCGAGCTTGATGTCCTCGGCCTTGACGGTCTTCCTGCCGGCGTGCCTGGCGAAAGCGGCAGCCTTCTTGGAGAGCTCGATGGCGTACTCCTCAAGGTACTCTGCGAGAACCTTGGCGGCCTCCTCACTGACCCTCTCAGCGCCGGCCTTCCTTATAAGCCTGTCAATCGGGGCAATCGGCAACTCAGCCATTCCCAACACCTCCATAAAGGGTTTTTCAGTATTTTTTAGGGGATTGGAGATATATAAACCTTTCGGTAAACGGAGCCGTTTCCGGGGCCCTACCGTCAGATAAACCCTTAGATACATTTAACTCGTGGAGATGAGAATTCCGGAGTATCTGCTCCCACCCCGGATTTATGCGCGGGTTATTAAGAACCATTGGAGGATCCACCCGGGTGGTGCTTCCTGGGAGCCGTATGTCCGCTTGAAAAAAGTAACACCTAAAGGTGAGACGGAGAAGGTTAGTGTACTTTAACATGGAGGCAAGGGGCAATAATTGAGGAAAAAGCCGGTGTATGGAGAAGATCACCTCCTCCTCTTTGAAAGCGCTAGGTGCTGGCTTCCCTGGTAGTTCCCGCGATAGGGCTTCTCCGCAGACCCTTCGAGCCTTATGAAGGCTATCTGGACGAAGCGCTCGCCGTAGGCAAGCTCCACAGGCTCGTCGGAGGCGTTGAAAAGCGCCAGCGTCAGGTTGCCGTCCCAGCCGGGGTCAACCCACGCGAAGGAGCCAAGGAGGCCTTCCCTGGCGAGGCTGCTCCTGAGCTTCATGTCCCCCATCACATCGTCGGGGAGCTTCACGCGCTCCAGGGTCAGGATGAGGGCGTGAGTTTTCGGAGGGATTACAATTTTGCCCTCGCTCTCGACGTCGATGAGCTTCCCGTTTATGTATGCCTCCCTTCCGACGCGCAGATCGTAGCCCGCGGGCTGGAGAGATTTCTCACTGAAGGGCTCGATTAGAATTTCCTTCCTGATTTTCCAGTCCGGGAGCATCATTACCAACCACCGCCAAACGTTGGAGTGAGGACTATAAAAAGAATCCGGCTGGAGTTTTAACGTCCCTTATATTGAGCAAAGCCCGGCATTATGCAGGCGAACAAACTTTGCAAAGCAAAGTTTCTGTGGCGGGCCCGGCGGGATTTGAACCCGCGACTACCGGCTCCGAAGGCCGGCGCCATATCCCCTAGGCCACGGGCCCACGATGGTGGTTCATAACGGCCAAAGATAAACCTTGCGGTCTTTTTCGAAAATCTTTTAGGTTACCATGCCCGATGTTAATCTGGTGGGAGGACATGAGGAAGAGCGTAGCACTGCTCGCGGTAAGCGCCCTGGCGATAGTGGGGTTCTTTGCCCTCGCTCCTGCGTTTTCGCTTTATCCAGTTCTCGCGGGCAGGTATGGGGCAGAGACAATTGACGCGGTGACTGTGATACTCGGAATTGTGGGGCTCTTTTCCCTGATGGCTGGCATCGCCCTCTGGAAGATGGAGACCCTGCCCAGAAAAGTTGCCATTTATGAGATTATCGAGTTCCTGACGATGTGGTTCGGTGGGATGGTGTGGATAAACGTCGTTACAAGCCTCAATGGCTCCACCGAAAAGGCCCTCGTCACGGTCACGTTTTTCCTGACCTTGGTGGTGTTCCTTGAAATGCTCAGGAGAAAGCTCGACCCAGGTAGATACAGACGGATATGGGTTGCATTCTGGATCATTAAGAACCGCGGAGAAAAGTTTTGAGGGTGTCCGCCCGAGGGCGGACAAAAGAGGAAGGGAGTTCAGCCGAAGAGGGCACCGAGTCCAGCGAGGGCCTCCTCCTCGCTGGCCTCCTCCTCTTCCTCCTCCTCTTCCTCCTCAGCCGGAGCGGCCTCGGCGCCAGCGGCCGGAGCGGCGGCAACGGCGACCGGGGCGGCAACCGGCATGGCAGCCTTCTCGATGACCTCGTCGATGTTGACGCCCTCAAGGGCGGCAACGAGAGCCTTTATCCTGGCCTCGTCCGGGCTAACTCCGGCAGCCTCAAGGACGGCCTTGAGGTTCTCCTCGGTTATCTCCTTACCAGCGGCGTGGAGCAGCAGAGCGGCATACACGTACTCCATTTTTCGCACCTCCAATCATCTTCATTTTTTCATTCATTTCACACGGATTCGTTCAGGGATACGAGGGAAATGGAAAGTTCAGCCGAAGAGCGCGCCCAGTCCGGCGAGCGCGTCCTCCTCGGAGGCTTCCTCCTCTTCCTCTTCTTCCTCAGCCTCCTCAACCTTCTCCTCTACCTGAGGCTGAGCGGCAACGGCTATTTGTGCCTGTTGGTTTAAAAGCTCTTTGGTCTTCTCGTCAAGCAGCTCCTCCGGCAACTCCTGGGCTATGAGCAGGACTGCGCGAAGGGCCCTGCCAAAGATGTCCTCGACGGTCTCTGGAGTGATGTAGCCAGCCTCGACTGCAACGTTCTTGGCGCCAAGGAACGCCTTCTGGATGATTGCCTCGATGGTCTGGCTGGTCGGATAGGCGGTGTTGACGGACAGGTTGAACGCGTGCATGTAGGCCTGCTGGAGCATGTTGATGTACTCGTTCTCGTCGATAGCAAGGACGTCCGGGGTGTAGACTATGCCGTCCTCGTAGGCCGCGAGCAGGTTGAGGCCGACCTCGAGCGGCTCGATACCAAGGGCGTTGAGTATCCTCGCGAGCTGCTCGGTGATGACCTCACCGGCCTTGAGGACGGTGTGGTCTTTCTGTATGCTGACCTTACCCTTCTCGATTCTCGCCGGGATTCCAAGGGCCTGCATCTCACCGACGAGCGGGCCCGGAGCTATTGACGTTGGCCCTGCAGGTATAACGACGTCCCTCGGAACCGGCACGCCGGGCTTGGCCGGGGCCGGGGTCTTGCTCTCCTCAAGGAGCTTGTAGAGCTTGAAGGGGTTCATTTCAGTGGCGAGTATTCCGGCTCCGCCCTGAATGTGGTCTATGAGCTTTTCAAGTTCCGGTTTTCCTAGCTCCTGGGCGGCCCTTTTAATGGCGAGCTCGATGAGAGTGTTCCTGCTAACGCGGAGCAGGGCTTTGCCACGGAGCTTCTCACGCATCTTGCTGAGCGGGTAGGCTGGGACGCCGGCCACGTCCACCAGTGCTATCACTGGGTAGCTCTTGATGATGTTGGCGAGCTCTTCAACTTCCTTCTTCTTCCACTCGGCTACGTGGGCCATCTCCCTCACCTCTCCACCTTAACGGCCGGTCCCATGGTGGTCTTGACGTACACTGACTTCACTTGGTTCTCGCCGCGCTCCAGCTTGTTGATGATGGCGTTGAGAACGGCCTCGGCGTTCTCGGCGAGCTTCTCGTCGTCCATATCCTCCGTCCCGATCGGAGCATGCACCACGGGGTTGTTCTTGAGCTGTATCCTGACGGTCCTTTTGAGCCTGGCGACGATCGGCTCCAGGTTGGTCATGGTCGGCGGAACTACCTGCGGCATCTTGTTCCTCGGACCGAGGTACCTACCGAGGTACCTACCGATCTTCGGCATCAGCGGTGCGGCCGCTATGAAGAAGTCGTAGCTCTTCGCCAGCTTCCTTGCCTGTCTTGGGCTCTTGGCAAGTTCCTCAAGCTGCTCTCCACTAATCACATCAAGCCCGAGCTTTTTAGCCGCCTCGGCAACGGCACCATCAGCGATGACCGCGATCTTGGGCTCCTTCCCACGACCGTGGGGCAGCACAACCTCAAGCTTGAACCTGTTCTCCGGCTTGCGGAGGTCTATATCCCTGAGGTTGACTGCCACTTCGACGGTCTGTGTGAAGTTGCGCGGCTTAGCCCGGGCCTTCGCCTCCTTCACCGCTTCCACGAGTTTCTGTCTGTCAAAGGCCATTTACAGCCCTCCTTTCGGTTTTGATTTAAGCCTCAAAAAGTCAAAGATGCGTAAAAAGAGGGATTTTTAAACTTTTCCCTCACTCCTCGGCGTTGGCGAAAATCTCGTCGTAAACGCCTTCGTCAATCTCCTTCTGGACTTCCCTGGGGTCTTTGCCTTCCACCGTAACGCCCATGCTGAGCGCCGTTCCTATGACCTCCTTGGCGGCAGCCTTGAGGTCGGCGGCGAGCATCTGCTCGGCCTTGGCCTTGGCTATCCTGATGACCTGCTCCATGGTCAGGTTCCCGACTGGGCTGTGGCCGGCCTCACTGGAGCCCTTCGGTATGCCGAGCTCCTTCTTGATGAGCTGGCTGACCGGCGGGACACCGACCTCAATGCGGAAGGTCTTCTTCTTGGGGTCCTCGACGATGATCTTGACGGGAACCTGCATTCCCGCGAAGTCCTTGGTGGCCTTGTTTATCTCGTCAACCACCTGCTTGACGTTGAGTCCAAGAGGACCGATAGCGGGACCGAGCGGGGGTCCGGGTGAAGCCTTCCCTCCCTCAACGAGCACCTCAACAACCTGTGCCATTTTTCTCACCTCTGTCTGTTGACCGTTCACTCCTTCTGGCGTTTACTTATAAGTCTAACGTATTCGCCCCTCACCGTGACCGGGATCGGGACGATTGAGCCTATCAGCTCGACGACTATCTCGTCCTTTGCTTCGTCAACCCTGACGACCTTCGCCTTCTCGCCCTTGAACGGGCCGGCGATGAGCTCAACGATGTCGCCAGGCTCGAAGCCGCTCACAGCGGGCTTCTCCTCAAGGAAGTGTTCAATCTCCTCAAACCTTATCTCGCCCGGAAGGGTGCCCTTGGCGTGGCGTATGCCTTTAATCGCCTCATCAACGGCGCTTTTGCTGGGCGCCTCGACGAAGATGTAGCCCTTAACTTTCGAGGGCGCCAGTATGGCATAGACCGGAAGGTTGTAAGTCTTAACCTTACTGTATATCAGCTTGGCCGTTGTCTCCTCCTGACCCACTGTGACGCGCACTGTAAATATCCTGCCGTCGCTCATTTCCACCACCCTTACCGGCTCAGGAGCCGGTGATGACGTAGCCGATAAGACGGATCACAAGCCCGATAAGGCCGACCAGTATCATCCCAATGCCGGTGATTTTGGCGGCCATCTTAAACTCTTTCATTCCCGGCTTTTTTGTTACCAGCAAAACCCTCCGCGATTCCGCGAAGAAGCTTTTAAGCTTTTCCGTGGTTGTTGCCACTCCCGTCACCCCGTTAAATTTTGAAAATGGAGGACATCAAAGCTCCTCAAGGTCGAGCTTAATAACTTTTCTCTCGGTATCTTCGGAGTAGTAGGAGACCTCCTCCTCGGCAACGGCGTAGGGGGAGCTGACCCCCGTGACCACGATGAGGATCCTTATCATCTTGCCGAGCTCTTCGTCGAGCTGGATACCCCAGATGACCTGGGCCTCCGGGTCGAGCTTGCTCGTGACGAGCTCTATTATCTGCTGGGCCTCTTCGAGCTTGACGTCGCTTCCGCTGATGCTGATCAAAGCACCCTTGGCACCGCTTATGTCAACGTCGAGGAGCGGGCTGTTGAGTGCCTGCTGGGCAGCTTCGAGGGCCCTCTTCTCGCTGTCGCTCTCGCCGATACCTATCATCGCAACGCCGCCGTCCTTCATGACTGCCCTGACGTCGTTGAAGTCGAGGTTAACAAGTCCCGGCTTGGTGATGAGCTCGGTGATGCCCTTGACGGCCTGGACGAGTATCTCGTCTGCGACCTTGAAGGCCATGTGTATGGGCAGGTTAGGAGCAACCTCCATGAGCTTGTCGTTCGGTATAACTATAACCGTGTCGCTGTTCTTCCTGAGCCTCTCGAGACCGTACTCGGCGTTCTTGATGCGCCTTATACCCTCCACCGTGAAGGGAAGTGTCACAACGGCGACGGTCAGGGCACCCATCTTCTTGGCAATCTCAGCAACGACCGGAGCCGCACCGGTACCGGTTCCACCGCCGAGACCGCAGGTTATAAATACCATGTCAGCACCTTCGAGGGCTTCCCGGATGTCCCTCTCGTTCTCCCTCGCGGCCTCCTCACCCATTTTGGGGTTGTTTCCAGCACCGAGACCCCTCGTCAGCTCCTTGCCTATGAGTATCTTCTTATGGGCGCGAACCTTAAGGAGGTCCTGGGCATCGGTGTTGACTGCAATTACCTTGGCCCCCTGAATTCCGACCTGCATCATTCTGTTAATGGTGTTACAGCCGGCACCGCCGACACCAACGACATATATTTTGGCCTGTATCTGCTCAAGAATCCTCCTAAGCTCCTCATCAATGTCAGTCTGAGGAACCTGTGTCTCAGGAGCCTTGTTAAGGCCAGCAGAGGTCCTTTCAATGGCATCTTCAATCAGCTTCAGCATCCTTTCACCCTCCGGGCAATTTAACATCTGTTCCACTTTGTAGGCAGGAAGTATATAAATTTAGCTAAGGGCAGGTGCTGTTTTTTAAATCCCGCTTAACATCTTTAAAGATTTCGATTATTCAGTCCCTTATGAACTCCAGGCCGAGTTCTTCGGCAAGGGCCCTAGCCATCTGCCGCGTTTCGCCTTTACTCCCCTTCCAATCAACGTAAATGGCATTGACTCCGCCCCATGTCCTTTCAATAGCCTTCAGGAGAAGCTCCCTGCTCAAGAGGTGGGCGTACTTTGGGGCTATATGGCTGAACGCTATGTCTGTCTCAAGCGCCCTCTTCGTCTGCTTGGGCGCGTAGTGCCCGCCACCTATCCCTATGGCTACTGGGAACTTAGCTTTTTCATAGTTCTCTAGAACGTACATTATTGACTCAGCTATTATCTCCCCAGCCCTGTCTATAACCCACTCCTCCTCGCTTGAGCCTATCTCTATGAAAAGGCTCGGCACTTCCAGCTCGCTCGGGCCGTGGTGCGTCGCCTCGTAACAGACCGTCCAGCCGAGGTCGTTAAGCTCGTTCATCTTCATGAGGGCGAGCTTCATCGCAGCCGGATGGGCCACAGCAAGGCTCTCATCCTTTCCGCCGTACATCGCTTTGCCCCAGTTCCCTGTCACGTGGGTGGTGAGTGAGGGCATCTTCTGCCTGCTGGAGTGCCTGGACGCGAAGACTATCATATCCGGCTTAAGGCCGAGCTGTCTCTCAACCTCCGCATCGAGGTTGTCGTAGTATATCATCTCGCCGTTGGTAGTAAGGATGAAGATGTCACCCCTTGAGTAGACTGGGTTCCCGTCGAATCTCTTCTCGGTCTCTCTGAACCCAAAGTTCTCAATGAGCTTTTCCATTATGTTCATCGAGGCAAGGTCAATTTTGGTTGTCATTATCACCTTCATTGATCACTCCCCGAGGGTGCCTAGAGTTCCCACATTATAATGCTTTTGTTCCAGTGCCTTGAAAAAGGTTGAAACTAGGCCCCAAATTCTGGGGATTTATATAAAATTTAAACTTTACGTATATAAACCGAAAGTCCCCACTTTGACATAAGTTAAATCAACCTTTAGCAATTTTTCAAGATTTTGGGGAAAAATATGTAAAATATTCGCAACTATTGCTTTAAATTTTGAAAAATGTCGTGTTTTACTCAAGAGTAAAAGTAAAATATATATAGCCATTAGAGGCCATTATGAGCGATAACGGGACATCCATGAAGGGACAGGTACACCAATGTCCCCGAGAAACACCGCCCGGAAGGCGGAGGTGGGAGGATGGAGAAGCGGATGGAAAGCGCCGTCTCCACATTTAACGTGGAGGAGTCCCCCTGGGGCCTCAAGCAGGGGGTGGAGCACGAGAGGTTTTTGGAGGTTTTTGAACCACTCCCGGAAATCAGAGAAATCCTGCTCACCAGCAACACACTTGAAGAAGCCAGAAAAAGGCTGTCCAAGTTCGCCGAGGAGCTCCTGTGGAAGTACAAAAACGGCGAGATCAACGTTGATCCAATAGACAGATGGCTCGGAATCGAAGCCACCAGTGTCTTCCTGAACATAATCTCCGAATACGGGGAGAAGGCGGCGGGCTTCAGCACGCTGGAATACCTGTGGAAGGCCACTAGGGGTGACAAGCACGTCCTGAGCATAATAACCGACGGCTTCGTCGAGGAGTTCAGGCACCTCTTCAAGGCCATGGCTGGTGTCAGCGGCTACTCCAAAGGCTGGCTCGGGCCAAAGCTTGAAGCGGCAGGTATTAAATTCGTGGACTTCAGCAAGATAAAGGGCAGAAAGGCGGCATTGGCCCGCTCCGAGTATCTCGATAAGGAATGGAACTACATAAGGAGCTACCTCAAGAAGTACCCGAGCGGCCTCGACAGGGAGATTATCGAGAAGAGGAAGAGGCAGAGAGAACAGCTTATGGAGTACTTTGGCATAACCGAGGACGAGTGGTTCGACTACCGCTGGCAGTTCTCCCACGTCCTCAAGAGGGAGAAGGGTCTCGAAACCCTGAGGGAGCTCAACGAACTGGGCATAGTCAAGGTTCCGGAGGACGACCTCAGGCAGGTTGAGCTCGCCGTTAAATACCGCATCCCATGGGGAATAACGCCCCACTACCTCCACCTGTGGGACTTCCAGGAGCCATACAGGTACGACAGGCACGTGAGGAGGCAGGTAATGCCGCCGGAGTGGTACATGGACAACATGATAGTCCACAGGGAGGACAGGGAGTACTACTTCGACTTCATGGGCGAACATGACACATCTCCTATAGACCTCGTCACCAGGAGGTACGTCACCATTGCCATCCTCAAGGCCTATGACACCTGCCCGCAGATATGTGTCTACTGCCAGAGGAACTGGGAGGTCCTTGAGCCATTCATGGCTGGCTCCTTCCCGGGATGGGACAAGATAGAGAAAGCCCTGGACTGGTTCGCCGAGCACGACTCCATGATGGACGTCCTCATAACCGGCGGAGACCCGATAGCCCTCAGCGACAAGATAATCGACAAGATAATGTCCCGCCTTGCGGAGATGGATCACGTCGTGAACATCCGCTGGGGAACCAGGATACTCGTCACGGTTCCAATGAGAATAACCGACAGCCTCGCCGAGATTCTCGGATCATACATAGAGCCGGGGAAGAGGAACGTCGCCATCTCGACCCACTTCGAGACCGCCTATGAGGTAACTCCTGAGGTCGCTGAGGCCACGTACAAGCTGAGGAAGCAGGGGATATACATCTACAACCAGCTCGTTTACCAGAGGAACGTCAGCAGGCGCTTTGAGAACGTGGCCCTCAGGATTGCCCTCAAGAAAGTGGGCATCGACCCGTACTACACCTTCTATCCGAAGGGCAAGATAGAGCAGAAGGACTACCTCGTGCCCATAGCTAGGGTCGTCCAGGAGAGGAAGGAGGAGGCAAGGCTCCTGCCGGGACAGTTCAGGCCGGACGAGCCCGTTTTCAACGTCCCCAGGATGGGCAAGAACCACCTCCGTGCATGGCAGGACAGGGAGCTGGTCGGAATAAGACCCGACGGCAGCAGGATATACCTCATGCACCCGTGGGAGAAGGGCATCAGCGAGACCAAGCTCTACACCTACCCCGACGTTCCAATCAAGGAGTACCTCGACTACCTGGAGAGCATTGGTGAGGATCCGAACGATTACTGGACGATCTGGTATTATTACTGAAAAATTTTCATTATTTACTCTTTAATATTTGTTTAATTGTATGTAAAACTTCCAACAGGCCAAAAAATATATAACCCTGTAGTGTGCATATACTGCGATACATGTACATGTTTAGACGCCTGCGCACACGTGGGCGTCAGCCGTTAAGGGGGTGGTAAAGAATGAGGAAGTGGACCGCCATTGGTCTGATGTTTGTTTTGTTTTTGGCCGTTGTTGCCGCCGGCTGCACCACCGGCGGTGAAGAAACGACAGCCCAGGGGCTGACCCTTGAAAAGACCGACGACGGAAAGTACGTCCTCACCATCTACACCGGTTCCGGCCCTGGTAGCGTCTATTTCGCACTGGGTTCAATGTACGCCAAGGTGATAAACAAGAAGAGCGATATGATCTACGCTAAGGCTGTCACCAGCGGTGCCAGCGTTGCCAACTGTCTCGCCGTTGGCAAAGGTGAGGCCCAGGCGGCAATAGCCCAGAACGACGTTACGTACTACGCCTGGAACGGGCTCTACCAGTTCGAGAAGAGCGGGCCCATCAAGGATCTGCGTGCCATAGGAACCCTCTACCCCGAGCCTGTCCAGATAGTCGTCAGGGCTGACAGCGACATAAAGACCCTCGATGACCTCGCGGGCAAGAAGGTCGTTGTGGGCGCGGCAGGAAGCGGTGTGGCCGCAACCGCCGAGAGGGTTCTCAAGGCCGCCGGAGTCTGGGACAAGATAGAGCCGATCTACCAGACCTTCGAGGAGGCCGCCCAGAGCCTCGTTCTTGGCCAGGTTGATGCCGAATTCACCGTCATCGCATACCCCGCGCCGGCCATCAACCAGATAGCGGTTAAGGTTCCGGTAAGGCTCATCCCGGTTCCGGATGACGTTATCCAGAAGCTCCACGACCAGGGATACCCGTTCTACGTCAAGGTAACCATACCCGCGGGGACGTACAACGGGATGGACACCGATGTCCAGACCATAGCCGTCAAGTCAACCCTAGTTGTCCACAAGGATCTCCCCGACGACCTCGTTTACGAGATGACCAAGATCCTCTACACTAGCATCGACGACCTCGCAACGGCCCACCAGGTCGCGAAGCAGATAGACATCAACCACGCCTTCGACGGTCTCATGGTGCCGCTCCACCCTGGGGCCATCAAGTACTACGAGGAGCAGGGAATAACCGTCCCCGAGGACGTCAAACCCTGATCTCAGAGGGGTGAGAGGTTGAAAAAACCTTTCATTTTTTTACTGGCACTTCTCGCTGTCGCCCTGGCCATGTATCCCTTTCCCGCAGTCGGGATAGCCTTCAATGGGACGGAATGCTACTATCCCCTCCGGGGCCAGACCGTGCTCGAAGTCAGCTACACCCACAGCGTCTCACTGACCAAGGTCATTGACGTGTATCGAATTTCCAACAGAGGGATATACTTCACGATGGAAAAATGGCAGGAGTTCCTCGCGGGACAGCCCATGGATTTCGACTACCGGGACGGGGAATTCTACGTCAAGCTCGCTGATAGGTTTCTGGGAAAATCTTGGGAGTACTGGTTCATCCCGCTGAACAACTTTACTGTAAAGATTGACGGCAGCAGCGTATTCATCCAGCCAGCGGAGGCCGGCGTCCTCCGTATAGAGGCCGTGAACGTGCCTGGGATCGTTTTAACTGTTAGGAGGTGTTGAGAGTGGGGGAAGATCTGGAGGCTATAGAGAAGAGGATAAAGCTTGAAGCCACCCGAACACTGCCCGAGAAACTGGAAAAAGTCATCAACTCGGCCTCAATACTCATTGGAATATTTGAAATCCTCTTTATATTCAACTTCACATTCCTCCTGTACTCAATATTCAGCAAACTGGGCGTTGAGATGGAGTTTCTGAAGCTCGACTTCCAAGATCAGCAGGTAATGGCCTTCGTGCTCGGCATGATATTTGTCATAGCCATCCTGAGGTACCCAATACGGAAAAAGGAGAAGTACCTCTCAAAGGTTCAGTGGTTCGACTACGCACTCATACTACTGGGGCTCGCGGCGGCATTTTACAAGTTCTGGCGCTGGCCGACGTACATGGTGTACTACGACGTGAACCAGATGGACGTTATTTTCGGAATACTCGCAATAATACTCGTCCTCGAAGCGACGAGGAGGGCGATAGGATGGATACTCCCCACCATCGTGGTGGTCTTCCTCCTCTACGGCATCAGGGACGCGGGCTATAACTGGACCAGGATCGTCCAGTACCTCTACCTCGACCAGGGAATATTCGGGATACCCTTCTACGTCATGACGATTTACGTCTTCGCCTTCGTTTTCTTCGGGGCATTCCTGCTGAGGATAGGGGTCAGCGACTACATAACCGAGTTCATGATAAGCCTGTTCGGAACCCGGCCGGGAGGGCCGGCGAAGGCGGCGGTCATTTCAAGCGGACTGATGGGAACCGTCAGCGGTTCCAGCGTCGCCAACGTCCTGACGACGGGCACTTTCACGATACCCCTGATGAAGAAGGCCGGCTACCCACCAGAGATAGCCGGTGCCGTCGAGCCGGTGGCCTCGACGGGGGGACAGCTAATGCCCCCCGTCATGGGTGCGGCAGCCTTCATCATGGCCCAGTTCCTGGGGGTTCCGTACAACAAGCTCATCATAGCGGCGGTTTTACCGGCGCTGATATACTACACGGGTGTCTACCTCTTCATAGATCTTGAGACCAAGAGGCTTGGACTCAAGGGTATGCCCAGGGAGCACTTCAAACCGCTGAAGTACTTCCTAAGGAAGCTCTACATCCTGCTGCCAATAGTGGTCATCACCGTGGCCCTTGTCTGGGGAATTGCGCCCCATATAGCGGCGGTTTCCTCTCTGGGAATCGCAATCTGGGTCGCGTGGATATCAAAGGACGAGATACCAGGACATGAACACTTCTATGTGGCGATAGCGCTCATAACAACAGTGCTGATGTTCACCAGCAGGGAGTACGCCACCCCAGTTGGGGCGGTGCTCATTGTTCTGGCAGTGGTACTCGTGGCCGCGGCACTGCTGACTGACAAGGCAGAGTTCAACGAGAAGTTCTACATAAGCATGCTGTTCATACTGATGGCGGTTCTCGGAAAGCTGCTCTATATGAGGAAGGAAGAGATACTGCTGATGAGCGGAACCTTCGGAATAATCTTCTCCCTCGTTGTGGGCTACAAGTCGGGAACAGAGGGCGGCAAGAAGATGTACACTGCCACATACGAGTCAATGATAGACGCGGGCAAGACCAGCACAACTGTGATGCTGGCGGCGGCCAGTGCGGGTCTGATACAGGGCGTCCTCACGATGACCGGCCTGGTCACGTCCCTTGGCTACAAGCTCGTTGACCTCGCCGGCGGAAACCTGCTCCTGCTCCTGATAATGGCAATGATATTCAGTCTCATCCTCGGTATGGGCGTCCCAACGACGGCGAACTACGTTATAACCTCCCTCGTCGCCGCCCCAGCGGTTTACACTGCAGTCGCAGGCAACCCGATATATGACGCCTCCGTGCCGGGATACAGCACGGCGATAGCCCTCCTCGCGGCACACTTCTTCGTGTTCTACTTCGGAATACTAGCAGACCTCACGCCACCCGTCGCCCTCGCAGCATATGCGGGTTCAGCGCTGGCGGGGGGAGACTTCTGGAAGACCGCCATAAACTCGGTTAAATACGCACTGGCAGGGTACATAGGGCCGTATATCTACTTCACCCATCCGGAGATGTTCCTCATAACCGTCTCGGAGTGGACGCCCCAGGTGGCACTGAGGGTTCTGTACTACCTAGCGGCAACGATTCTGATAATGTACATACTCGCGATTGCCATAACAGGGCACTTCAAGAGCCTCACGGTACCAAAAGTCCTAAGAGCGGTCATGATAGGCCTCAGCCTCGTCGCGGCGTCGCTCCACGTAGTCCCAGTAGGGCTGGAACTCGCGCTCCTCTTGGGCCTGATAGTATACGAGAGAAGATCCTGAGCATTTCTTTTTTACTATCCGCCCGTCAAATTGGCGAAGTTTCTTAGGATCTCGTCCGAGACTTCGTCCATCTGCCGGCTGGCGGTGCCCAAAGACTCCCGCAGGTACCGTATGACAACGAGGACTATAACCATCACAGCAACCAGCATAAAGAGGTACTCCACCGCGGCCTGCGCCGTCCTCATAGGTACCCCCGCACTGTTTTTGTGGTTCATCCTTAATAACCCTGCCGGCCACAGGGATCGCCAAAAAAGGGAAAGGTTAATAGAGCATTACCTCAAAGCCCAGCTCGCTGAGCAGATCGGCGAGAACTTCACTGTCCACGTAGACGAGGAGGTGGTGGTTCCCGAGGGTTCCGTCTATGAAGTCCATCGCGTCCTCCACGCGGAGCTTCATCTGCGTCCTACAGCGGAAGTCGCTGTGTTCCTGGCCGACGACCTCCACGCCGGCAACAACCGCCTTCCTCCCGCGTATCTTCAGGAGGCTGGCCTTCCCCTTCGGCAGCTGGACGTCGACTCCAACTCCCGTGCCGCTCTCGAAGTGCGAGCGTATTATGTACCTTCCAATCAGGGGAGCCGTGCAGTGGGCAAGGATTATGTAGTCCTCCCCGAAGTCGGCTATGTTGCCCATGAAGGCTGGCTTGTCGAAAAAGCGCCTCACTATCATCATCCCGACGAGCGAGTTGAGCTCGCCCTCGCAAGCAGCCGGGATCCCCTGGGCGTTGAACATCGCGAGCGCGAGGCACGGAGTCATTTTCGACTTCATCACTATGTCAAAGCACCCAATTGTGAAGCCATCCAGCCTGTAGTCCTCCAGAATCCTCTTTATCGCCACGTATATCCTGCCGGCCCTCACGAGGTCTTCCCTGCCGGGCTCCTTTATCTCGACGGCCTTTCCGACTATCTCCTCAACGGCCTCCCACCCTTCCTTCTCCGTCGTCGCGTCGTAGTACTCGTAGAACTTTTTGAGGCTTATCTTCGTGTAAGGAAGCTCAAACTTCTCGTTTATTAGCCACGGAGAAACGCGGCCGATTAAACCGATGCGCATCTTCAGGAACTTATCGAGGGTCTCCTTCATGTCCTCGTAGCCAAGCAGGGCCGCCTTAAGCTCGTTGAAGTCTTTGACGAGGGTTGAAGGGACGAGCCTTTCCCTGAAGTACTCCCTGAGCTCTATTCCAGCCGCAAGGGAATTGTTGAAGGGATCCCCATAAATAACTACGGGCCGCCTGAAAACGGCGAACTCCTTGAGGGGCCCCTCCGTGCCGCCGGTAAGCGGGTAGAGGACTACCGCATCAACTTCGTTGAAGTTCACCCCCTCTTTTGCCTCCTTGAAGTCTGCCTTTGAGGAGATGAAAAAGCCCCCAACGACTTCGAACTCCTTCGCGAGGTTCGTTATGAACTCTGAAGCCTTCTTTTCAAAGGCCTTTGGGCTTGCCAGTTCGCTGACTCCAAAAACAACTCCTACCTTCATGCTTTCACCTAAGCATTTTAAAACTCACCCACTTAAATAAGCTTGTGGTGGAGCGCGTGGCGCTGAGATTCGTCCTTGACACGAGCATCTTCGTTAACCC
Organism: Thermococcus sp. M36; assembly: GCF_012027355.1. NCBI lineage: Archaea > Methanobacteriati > Methanobacteriota > Thermococci > Thermococcales > Thermococcaceae > Thermococcus > Thermococcus sp. M36. Next base: position 1,352,169 of record NZ_SNUH01000001.1, on the reverse strand, counting down.
CGAGATCAGGGGAAAGTTCGGGGAAAGTCCGACCGAGGCCATGAGGTCGTTTCTCAGCTACGCAGAGAGGCTTTTTAGCAGGGTGGAGTTCTACATGCCGCCCGGAATTTACAGGGAAGTGATGCACTTCGTGGACGAGGAAGGCCTTCTTCCAGAGATAGAGCTTTACATCATCAAAAAGCCCCCGAACGTCCACGACATCAAGATCCCCGCCTTCGTCGTTTACGAGCTTATAGACGACATAAGGAGGAGAATAGACAAGGGGCTCCGCGTGGCTGAAAAGGCCGTCCGTGAGAGCGTTATCGAGACGGACAACGTGGACAGGATAATCCAGAAGCTGCGCAGGAACTACAGGAAGGCCCTGCGAGAGGGGATAGTTGACAGCAAGGAGGACTTCGAGCTCATCCTGCTTGCCAAAGAGCTCGACGCGACGATAGTCTCCGCCGACGTCGGGATACTGACCTGGGCCCAGAAGATGGGCATCAAGTGGATAGACGCCGCCAACTTTAAGGAGGTTCTAGAAAGCCTCGCGGAGAAGATGGGATGAAGGGAAAAATTTATAAATGCTGCCCTGCATGGTATCATCGACGCCCCGGTGGCTCAGCCTGGTGGAGCGGCCGCTTGGTAAGCGGCAGGTCGCGGGTTCAAACCCCGCCCGGGGCTCCATTCTAACAAGTTTTGCCGTTGCAACGTTTAATCAAAAGTTGATAGCTCTTTTCAAAGCTACGAACTTTCGATGAAGTTTCTCCAAAAAACTGTCCGGAGCGAAAAGCTTAATAAGGAACCCGCTATTCCACTACCGCCGGATGGGGCCGTAGGGTAGCCTGGTCCATCCTGCGGGCTTTGGGAGCCCGTGACCCGGGTTCGAATCCCGGCGGCCCCACCAGTAAATTTCATTTCTACGACCGGGCGCTTTCTTTTAATTCTCTACTGGAGTCTTGACTTCGTCAAGAACTCACCAAGCCTCATTTCTTTCCTTATCTCTTTCACTTCCTTCCAGCGCTTTTTCGCCTTGCTCCCACCAGCCCTCACCATCCCAAAGCCGACCCAATGGCCAGCTTCAATCGCCCCCCGTCCCACATAGACTTTGAAACGGGATGCCAGCCCCTTTAAAAAGTCTGGATTTACTCAAAGCGCCCCATTGGGGCAGGTTCACGTGCTGAATCCTGCGATAAGTCCTGATTATGAACCGCACTGGCACCCCACAAAGATTTCGCGATGTATTGATACAACTCATCAAAGCCTAGAACTGCGCGGCAGATTCTTTCAGGACAGAAATGGCGTCAAAACAGGTGCATGAGAATTGTGGTGCGGTGGCCGGGATTTGAACCCGGGCCAGCGGCGTGGCAGGCCGCTGTCCTAGACCAGGCTAGACTACCACCGCAGTTCCAGCCCGTAGAATACTCACCCGTGGCCTCTTTATAAATCTTTCGGTGGGCTGAGACGGTTAAATTTATAAAGCGTTGCCGAGAAGGGTTAGCGGGCATGCCCCGGTGGCCTAGTCTGGATAGGGCGCGAGGCTGCGGACCTCGAGGTCCGGGGTTCGAATCCCCGCCGGGGCGCCACAGCATTTCTCATGAGTTCGCCCGGCAGCGTTATTGCGGCCAGAACAGGGATTTGATCGAAACATAGTTAATAAAGAAAAGCAGGGTCACTCCCCAGTTGCACCTTTAAGGGCATCCTTGCAGGCGCAGTGTCTCTCCTTCGGGATATACTTGATGGACGTCATAAGGAGGTACTTTATCTCCTCGCTCTTCTGGGCCATGAGCTCGACAACTTCCGTGTGAGTGAGCTTCTGGGTGCTTATCCCCGCGGCAAAGTTGGTGACTATGGCAACGCTGGCGTAACACATCTCAAGCTCCCTCGCGAGCGCCGCCTCAGGGCACTGGGTCATGCCAACGACGTCGGCGCCGAGTATCTTAAGGGCCCTTATCTCGGCCCTCGTCTCGAAGCGCGGCCCCTCCATGCAGGCGTAGGTACCTGTTGGGTGGTAGTTGAAGCCCAGTTCCTTTGCGGCGGTTATCAGTGCCTTCCTCAGCTCTGGGCAGTAGGGGTCGGTGAAGTCAACGTGGGCCACAAACTTCCTGTCGTGTGGGCTCTCATCGCCGTCGTAGAAGGTGTAGTGCCTCGTTTTGGTGAAGTCAAGCAGCTGGTCGAGAACGACGAAATCACCGGGCTTCATGGCCTCGTTGAGCGAGCCAACAGCCGAAGTTGAGAGTATCCTCTCGACGCCGAGCTCGTAGAGGGCCCAGATGTTAGCGCGGTAGTTTATCTTGTGCGGCGGGACGCTGTGCCCCTCCCCGTGCCTGGGCAGAAAGGCTATCTCCTCCCCGTCATACTCCCCTATCTTCACCCTGACCTTTCCGTACGGCGTGCTCACGAACTCCTCCCTGACGTTCTGGAGCAGCTTGGGGTCGTAGACTCCGGAACCTCCAATAATAGCTATCCTCGGCATGGTATCACCTGAGGAGAGAAACGGGGGAGGGCTTAAAACGTTAGTGCTTTTCCCACATGGCCCTCTGGTGCCGGGCCCTCTCCTCTATGTCCTCCTTCAGCCCACCACCAGCGTGGAGCTCCAGTATTTTAGTGAGTATTTCACTCAGAAGCCACGAGCCCCACTTCGGATCCTTGACCTCAAGGGCCGCATCAATAGCACCGTCTATGTCCCCCGCTTTCAGTTTCGCCACTGCTATGCTCCCGAATGCCAGGGAGCGCAGATAGTGACCCCTCACCCTCTGGGCAAACTGCCACGCGGTCTCAAGCTCCCCGAGCCGGGCGAGGTACGTCGTGACCTTAACAAGAACCGCGTCATTAACGCTCCTCTCTCCGATCCTGAGAACCAAGCCGAGGTACTTCCTATCCGCTGGGAAGGAAAGCAGCTTGTCAATGATAAAGGCTGAGACCTCATCGAGCTCCCTTCCCCCCAGCGACTCAACCAGTTTCAGCATGACTCCTTCGCGATCAGCGGCAGACGTGACTATGCCCTTCAGAACGGAAAGCCGCCTGGCGGGGGGAATCTTTCTGAGCATATCCATTACAAAATCTATCTCGCCCTGAGAGCCCAGCCCGACCAGAAGGGACTCCAGGGCCTCCATTCCATGCTCGGTCGAGAGCGTAAGTGCAATGTCCACAAACTTCTCGTAGGTCTCCCTGGGGACATCTGCGCCCTTCAGGTGAACTGCAACCTCCCTCATGGCCTCACTCAGCCAGTTCCCGTCCCTGAGCTCGGACAGAAGTCGGATGGAGCTCCCGAACTCTTCCCGCTTAAGGTGCCATTTTATTGTCTCCACTATGGCCACGGAGCGCCACGGCTCATCAGTTATCCGCCTAAGCAGGAGGTGGGCCTTGCGCATGTTGCCCCTCTCAAGGTACGCCCCCAGTACCCTGAGAAGAAAATCGTTGCGTTTCGTTGAATCCTCTATGTCGGAGGCATAGAAAAGGGCATCGTCCACCGAGCCGAGCTCAAGAGCCTTCATGACGAGCTCACTGAGCAGCTCATCCCTCAGTGGATCAGGGAATCCCAGTATCGTCTCGTGGGCCTGACTGAAAACCTTCCGGGCCACCTGGGGGTTGGTTCTGTGAAGGTACGCCCCCACACCCATGAGAGCCCTGACCCCCACGAGGGGATTATCAATGGCACCTATAACGTTGAAGGCGTATTTGAACGCCGTTTTGTATCCGGGTTTTTTCGCCAGGTACATGTAGTACCCGATTTTGGAATAGGTTATGGCTCGCAGATACCGGTCGTGTATATTCGATGCCAGCCTGAGGGCTTCCTGATACACGTCATCGGGCATAATACCCACCGACAAAACTTAGGGACATCCTGTATTTAACGGTTATCCAGCCCACCAAAAAGGAGTGCCGGCCAAAAACAAAAAATTCAGCCAAGCTCGTCGTAAACAACGCCCACGACTTCACCGTCGTCGAGCGACACAAAGCTTACTTTGGTCTTCTTGCCACTTCTGGGGTCAACGACGACGAAGTCCGGCTTGGACAGGTACCTGCTCGATGGTATCCTCCAGACATCGCCGTAATGGGCCCGAAGCTCCTTCAAAAACCTCTCGGAATCACGCCTAATCACGGTTGTCATCAATATCACCACTAATATATACTACTTTAAAGTATAAAAACCTTTCCCATAGACATTCATTAAAGATAATATCGACGATTGTCTATTTGCCCCCTTGTCCCACACAGACCAGCGCCCCCTAGCCATGGGCCGACACTTCTCATTAAGAGAGAAGAAAGAATTTCCCCTGAAGAACCCCGTCTTATGGACCACAAAAACATTGCACCTCTCAGCTTTCCAATACCGTCCATGCTCATCTCAGAAATCCCGGATTAGTTAACCGTGCGCGCGGTGCGTTCGCAGTGATCTTCACGGCACCACCACAGAGAAATAGAAAAGCGGGTTAATAATCAAGCCCTGAGGGCGTCAAGGTATTCAAGTTCCTCCGGTATCGGCCGCCTCCTCCGCCTTTCCATCTCACGCTGGAGCATGTAACCGTAAAGCTCGGCCATCCATGTCATCTCTCTCACCTCCTTTTTCTCTCTCCACCACTCCTATATCTCTTAGAATGTTTAAAAGCCTTATGCGACCTTAAAATCTCATTTATGGCCATGAGAATTCCAAAATCCCGGAAAAAAGGACTGATGACCGTGCCAGTTATTTAATGTACAGAAATTGGCAACCAAAATTAACATAACAGCGCCGATTTTCCCTAAAGGATACATCTGTCCACAAGATTCCCACCCAACTGTTTATAAACTTTGGAGACTCCATCCTAACGGTGGGAGAGAATGGCCCTAGAAAAGCTCGGAAAGGCACTTAACAATGCCCTCAGAAAGCTCGCCCGTTCCGGCGCAGTTGACGAGGCCCTCATAAAGGAGGTCGTGAGAGATATACAGAGGGCACTCATCCAGGCAGATGTCAACGTCAGGCTCGTACTCAAGCTGACAAAGACCATAGAAAAGCGGGCCCTCGAGGAGAAGCCTCCCGCGGGGGCTTCCAAAAAAGAGCACATAATACAGATAGTGTACGAAGAACTAACCAAATTCCTCGGAAAAGAGGCAAAGCCTCTGGAAATAAAGGGGAGGCCGACTGTCCTGCTCACAGTGGGAATACAGGGGTCGGGTAAGACCACTAGCGTGGCAAAGCTGGCACGGCACCTTCAGAAGAGGGGTTACAAGGTCGGCCTCGTCTGCTCGGACACCTGGCGCCCAGGTGCATACCACCAGCTGCGGCAGCTCGTGGAGCCCTATGGGATAGAGGTGTTCGGCGACCCCGAAGAGAAAGACGCCGTCAAACTGGCCCGCGAGGGGGTTGAGTACTTCAGGGACAGGGGCGTTGATGTCATCATAGTTGACTCGGCGGGGCGGCACAAGGAGGAGAAGGGCCTGATCGAGGAAATGAGGCAGATCAGCTCCGCCATACAGCCCCACGAGGTCATCCTGGTTATAGACGGAACGATCGGCCAGCAGGCCTACAACCAGGCGCTCGCGTTCAAGGAGGCGACCCCGATAGGGTCGATCATAGTTACAAAGCTCGATGGTTCTGCCAAGGGAGGAGGTGCCCTCTCGGCTGTTGCCGCTACCGGGGCGCCCATAAAGTTCATCGGCGTCGGGGAAAGGATAGATGACCTCGAACCTTTCGACCCAAAACGCTTTGTCTCCAGACTGCTCGGCATGGGCGACATAGAGGGCCTGCTTCAAAAGCTTGAAGAGCTCCAGAAGGCCCAGGAGTTTAAAGAGGAGGATCTCGAAAAGTTCCTCAAGGGCAAGTTCAACCTCAAGGACATGTACGCCCAGCTTGAGGCGATGCAGAAAATGGGGCCGCTAAAGCAGATACTCCAGATGATTCCGGGGCTCGGGTACTCCCTCCCCGACGACGCCGTCCGCATCGGGGAGGAGAAGCTCAGGAGGTACAGGGTCATAATGGACTCGATGACAGAAGAAGAGCTCGAACACCCGGAGATAATCAACTACTCCCGCATAAAGAGGATTGCAAGGGGCTCCGGCACCAGTACTGCAGAAGTCAGGGAGCTGCTCCACCAGTACAACCAGATGAGGAAGATGTTCAAGAGCATGGACAAGAGGAAGCTGTCAAAAATGGCCAAAAAGTTCAATCTCGGGGGGTTCGGGATATGATAGAGGCGTTTGTACTGGTTGTTGTTAAGCCCGGAAACGAGGAGAGCGTCTACAACGAGCTCCTGAAGGTGGGGAACATAAAGGAAATATACCGGGTCTACGGGGAGTACGACATAATACTCCGCGTCGAGGTCGAGAACATTCACGAACTTGATAAGTTTCACGATGAAGTGCTGAGGAGGATACGCAATATAGAGATGACAGAGACGCTCATAGCCAGCTCCTACAGGGGGTGAAGGCTTGGACAAGAGGTGGGTTGCAACGATCCACCTCGACACCCTTGAAGTCGAATGCGACCCCTCGTTCAGGTTCAAGTGCGTTGAGGGCTGCGGAAAATGCTGCTATGAGCTGGAAATACCCATCAGGGACGAAGATATAGCCGGGATAGAGGATCTGGGATACAGCGCATGGGAGTTCGTTGACTATGAGAAGATGTTTTACAGAGGGGACAAGTTCCTCAGCTACGCCCTAAAAAAGAGGCCCTTCGACGGGGGATGCGTCTTTCTCGACCCAGAGACCATGAGGTGCAGAATTTACAGCCGCAGGCCCCTTGCATGCAGGCTATATCCCTTTGTTTTCGTCAGGCACGGAAAGACCATGGAGGTATACGTCAAAATGGACTCGTTCTGCCCCGGCCTCAACCACCCCGAAGGCACTCCCATTTCCAGGGAATTCCTGCTCAGGGAGTATGGGGACGTGATCTATGAGTACCGGGAGAAGGCCACGAAGGCCTCCAGATAACCGAAACGTATTTATACATTTTTTTGTTAATTCCCGGCCACTGGAGGTGAGAGAATGAGCCAGCTAAAGTCGGTGCAGGAAAAGCTCAGACTCGTCAGGGTGCTCAGGCTGCTCAAAAAGACCTACACCTACGAGGAGCTCTCAAGGATAACCGGCCTGCCCATCACGGTGCTCAACCGGTACGTCAGGGGCAAGGTTCTCCCCAGCGCGGAGAGGACAAAGGAGCTCCTCAACCTGCTGCTCCCTTACATCAACATAGAAGAAGAGGTCAGAAGGAGGATAAAGTTCGATGAGTACGGATTCTTCGACAACATGCCGGTTCTGAGCGACACTGCTCTCATGAGCCTTATAGCGGAAGACATCGCGAGCAGGTACCTGGACAAAAACGTGGACAAAGTGCTAACCGCCGCCACCGACGGGATTGCCCTTGGTGTCCACGTCGCCAGAGAACTCAACGTTGACGTTGTATACGCCAAGAAGAAGAAAGAAGTCGGTGTCGAGAAGTTCTACGAGGTCAGCTACGTGCCCAGCGCTTCAGGGAGTGTAACCACCCTGTACCTGCCCCACTGGGCCCTCAAAAAGGGGGAAAACGTACTCATAGTGGACGACGTCATAAGGAGCGGCGAAACCCAGAAAGCCCTCATCGAAATGTGCAGGCAGGCGGGGGCAAGGCCTGTAGGGATGTTTTTCCTGATAAGCGTGGGCGACGTCGTAGAGCGCCTAAAGAAGGAGTACAACATACCCGTGGAGAGTCTCATAAAACTGGAGTGACCTCAAATGAAGGTGTTCATATACAACGTGGATGGTCTGACAGTACCCGTGGAGGCCGAGCCGGGCCTCCGTTTTAGATTTCAATGTAGCTCCGAGGAATGCGGAAAAGAAATCCTGATCGAAGGCGTTATTATGCAGGTAGACGAGGAGGAGTTCACGGAAGTTCTTGAAAGGACGATAGAAGAAAACAGAGACTTCAAGAAAATAAGGGAAATAACGTCCAGGAGGCTAGTCTTTGAGGGAAAGGTCAACGGGAAGCACGTAAAGCTCCCGGCCGAGAGCTTCGAGGACTTTGCAAAGAGGTTCCTGAACGAGGTTCTAGTCCTCCGTTAGCCGGATCCTCAGATCCTCCTTCACGACCTGCATGGCCACACTCGTGTTCGTCTTCTCCACGCCTTCAAGGGAAAGGAGCCACTTAACAAAGCGGTTCATATCTGCCCTGTCCCTAAACTTTGCGACCACCACTATGTCGAACTCCCCCGTTATGTCATAGACCATGACAGCCCTGTCGCTCTCGGCTATTTTCCTCTCGATCTCGACGATCTTCCTGCCCTGAGCCTTGACCCCGATCACTGCCGTGAGCCCGAAGCCCAGCTTTTCGTAGTCCAGGATGGGTGCGAAGCCTCTGATTATCCCCTCCTCTTCCATCTTCTTAATGCGGTTATACACCGTTCCGACAGCCACCCTGAGCTCCCGGGCTATCTCCCTGTACGATAGGCGGGCGTTTTCCTGGAGCAGAGAGATTATCTTGAGATCAAGCTCATCCACCATCCGCACCACCAGTTCTGCTACACCGTAAACTTTAAATACCCTTCCCTGGGAAGGAATAGCGGGCAGTGGACCGGTAGCCTAGCTAGGATAGGGCGGCGGCCTCCTAAGCCGCAGGTCCGGGGTTCAAATCCCCGCCGGTCCGCCAGCATCACAAACTTCTGCCAAACAAAAGTTCGTGGATTCTTCTGAAAGATTCAACATCGGATGTCTCCACTTTCGAGTTGCTCACTCTGGATATGAGAACTTCATTTCATCCAAAGAGTTTGCCCGGCCAAATTGCCACAGGATTAGAAAACATTCTGAGCAGACCTTTCTGAGAGCTACAAACCTTTCACGGCCCCTTTAGAGGTCGAGTGTTGATAGATAGACTTGTTCTTCCTCTCAGACCCCCGAAATCTTTAAATATCTCCAGCACTTTTAGTTAATTTGAGTAAGAAAAAGTGCGGGGGTGGGAGGATGGTGTACGTTGCGGTTCTGGCGAACATTAACGGCAACCTTCCAGCCCTCGCGAAGGCCCTCGAAAAGATAGAGACTCTCAAAGAGGAGGGCTATGAGATCGAGAAGTACTACATCCTCGGAAACATAGTCGGCCTGTTCCCGTATCCAAAGGAAGTTCTCGACACTCTGGACGACCTCATGAGGAGCAACAAGGTCAGAATAATCCGGGGCGAGTTTGACCAGGTCATAGCCGAGAGTGATCCCCACGCCGAAGGTCCGGACTACATCGACCGGGTGAACTATCCCGAGCACATCAAGCTGGCCTTGAAGTACACGTGGGAAAAGCTCGGTCACGAAGGCAGGGAGTTCATACGCGATCTGCCGGTTTACCTAGTCGACAGGGTTGGCAAGAATGACATTTTTGGCGTCTACGGAAGTCCCCTCGACCCATTCGGGGGAAGAGTCCTCCCGGAGCAGCCGACGAGCTACTACGAGGCAATAATGCACCCCGTGAAGGATTACGAGATACTCTTCGTGGCCTCGCCGAAGTATCCAGTCAACGCCATGACCCGCTACGGAAGGGTTATCTGCCCGGGAAGCATAGGATTCCCGCCTGGAAGGGAGCACAAGGCCACGTTCGCTCTCGTGGACGTTGATACGCTCCATACGAAGTTCATAGAGGTAGATTACGACAAGAAACTCATAGAGGAAAGGATACGCAGGGAAGGCCTGCCCGAGGAGCTCGTCAGGACTCTCTACCACGGAAAGATTTGACCAGTCCTATTCCATCCATTATTTCCCTTCTATTGTAGGCAAGGAAAAGCAGAAATCCCCCCAGCAGGGCATACTTCGACAGGAACACTAGGGACTGAAGAAGCAGCGCCAAGGCCAGTGGAACGTATATTCTGGGAGATATATCCAGAAGGGCTCTTGCATAGTGGGCAACACCCGTGAGTATGAGGCCGTAGCCAAGTATCAAGCCCGCCATTACACCTATTGCCTCAAATGCCGGTATCAGGTAGAACCATGAAAGGAGAACCGCAAAGGCGCCGAGGAGCGCCACAAGTGTCCCCCTCTTGACGTAGGCCGTTGAATTCAGGGCGACTATGCTGGGGTTGTATGCTATGTAAATCTCCATTGCCATGAGGGCCAGGTAGAAGGCAGGGCCTACATCGAAGCCAAATATTGCCGAGAGAACCTCCCTGCCGAGTAACATGAGAACGAACACTGCAACGCTGGTCACGAGTATCAGGAGGGCCGTTGTCTTCTCGGCGAGGAGTTTAACGTAGTCGCTCTCATTTCTACCGTACTTGTAGGAAAAGAGCGGCATTATGGCCGACTGAAGAACCTGGGGGAGGTACGTCAGAAGGAAGGCCGCAGAGAGTATCGCCGACACTATTCCAGCAACCTCTGGATTGGAAAGATATTCACTAATGAAATACGGCCCCTGTATCAGGAAGACACCCGAGAGGGTACCCAAAAACGCAAAGGCCGAATACGAGATGAGGAGACCCATCTCACTAGTTCTGGGCTTTCCAACGAAGTCAAACCTCACCAGATAAGCGGCAGAGAAAACCGCAATCAGCCCCAGGAAGAGCAGGTACGGCGCGAAGACGTTGGGAATTAAAAAGCCCACCAGGAAGCCCACGAAGGATAGGGTTATTATGTACGCATAGTGCTCCCCACGGTGGATGCCGTAAAGAAAGTTCCTGAGGGTCAGCTGAATTCCTCTGAGTGTTGCAAGGATTCCCAGATAGAGGTTCAGGGGAAGCAGAAGAAGCCCCGCCAGTGGGAGAAGAAACGAGGGGAGGGTTATGGAGCGTATTGAATCAGTTTTGCCGCTCCCCAAGAATTCGGAGGAATACTTGCCCAAGGCCACCGCAAAGAAGCTCAACGGGATGGCTAAAAAAAACGCCTGGGATATAAGTGAGTTCGCCGCCCCAAGGGCCTCAATGCCAAAGCGTCTCGAAACGAACACGCTGTAGAGAAAGCGGGTTAGCCCGGTCAGTGCCAGGGCCACCACTGAAGCCGTTGAGTGACGTAAAAGAATCCTGCGCTCATAGCTCATGTTGGAAAAATAGGAGGCGGGGATTTAACCTTTTTGGAAGCCTAGGTAGAACCCCACAACAAAAGCCCCTGTCCCGGGGAGTATCCCCAGAACCTTATCCGATAGACTCATTATCTCGCTTGTCCACCCACTAGCAAGGTTGAACAGCTTGTCCTGGTTCACCGTTATGACTCCCTTCTGCTGGAGCCAGAACAGACTCATGACGTAGACCCCTATAAGGGCCAGCGCGAGCTTCATCAGCTTTTTCAGCGCGTATCCAGTGACAAAACCGACGAGACCACCAACCCCAATGTCCCCAGCCATGGTATTCACGTTGAACTCCATTCCAGTCCACCCCTACATAAACCTCACACCCAGAGGATAAAAAAGTTTTTGCCAAAACGTTTAAATTATACGGATCAGAAATATTTCTCAAGCATGAAAATTAGGAGTGATGGTCATGACCACCCCCATGGAGAGGCTCAAAAATAAAATCACCAAGGAAGTCCTGTGGCTTTACATCCTACGCCTCCTGCGGGAAAGGCCCATGTACGCCTATGAGTTGAAGGAGCGCATAAAGGAGGCTTTCAACTTTGAACCCGCAACGGTTAGCTCCTATGTTGTGCTGTACAAGCTGGAGAAGGAGGGCTACGTGACCGCGGAGTGGCAGGAGAGCGAAACTGGAAAACCCTCAAGGAAGTACTACAAGCTCACGCCGGAGGGAGAGAAGCTCTTAGAGGACGGCATAGCTTTTCTTGAGAACATGCTCACGAAGCTCAGGGAGTGAATTTCCACCAGCTTTTCCAGTTTAATAACACAAGCGCGGAGAAAAGTGCAAAAGAGAAACCTTTGAGGGCTAGAGCCCTCAGCGTCCCATTCCACCGCGCGGCTCCCTGGCCTTCGGGCGAAGACCCTTGTAGCCGCACTTCCTGCACTTCTTGGCCTTCCACGGGTTAGTGGCGCCGCAGCGCATGCAGATGTACTTCCTAAAGATTCTGGCCTCAGCCTCTGGGAATCTCGCCATCATGATCACCCCATGATCTTAAACCGTCTTCACCTTCACGGCTCAACTTTTAAAGCTTTGGTGCGGGGGACGGGATTCGAACCCGCGCAGCCCTGCGGCAGCGGATCTTAAGTCCGCCCCCTTTGGCCAGGCTCGGGCACCCCCGCGCGAGGGAGAGTAAAGCGAGGGGATTAAAAGCTTTCCCCTCAGGTCCTGATGATCCTCATCTCAAAGTCCTCGACAGGGACCTTGAAGTCCTCCCTGCTCTCGATCTCCTTCCTGTTGTAGAGTATCTCCCTCGCGAGGATCCAGTAAATGAGCGCGAGGGCCTTCCTACCCTTGTTGTTGGTCGGTATGGCAACGTCGACGTAGCTGAGGAAGTTCTCGGTGTCAACGAGCGACACTATCGGGACACCGATCTCGATGGCCTCCTTCATGGCCTGGTGATCCGCCCTCGGGTCGGTAACGATAAGGACATCGGGCTCGAAGAAGTTCTTGACATTCGGGTTAGTCATGGTTCCAGGCAGGAAACGGCCTGGTATAGCTCTAGCGCCGGTGACCTCGCCGAACTTCTTGACCGGCTTCTGGCCGTAGAGCCTGACGCTAACAGCTAAAATGCTCTCCGGGTCAAACTTGGCGAGGAACTTGCCGGCGACCCTAAGGCGCTCATCAGTCTTCCTGACGTCGAGGACGTAGAGGCCGTCCTGCCTAACGCGGTAGATGAACTTCTTCATGTCCTGGGTCTTCTGCTGGGTGCCGATATGGACACCGGCGGCAAGGTACTGGTCGAGTGGAACAAGGTATTCCTCCATCCTTCACACCTCCTCATCCTTCAAAGGTTATTATCCTACCCCTTTCACCCAAATCTTCGGCTATTCTTATCAGCTCGTTCAGTTTGGCGATGGAATCCCTGCGGAATACCATCGCCGGGCAGCGAAGGCCCACTGCAATGTGGGCCAGTGCCTCGTCGGAGGACTCGTAGCGAGCCTCCGCGAGGATGGGGGTTATCCTCTCCGACTTCGCGTCGTTCACAAGGTTGTATAAGTCGGTGAGCGTGCCAAGGTTGATGGGCTTTATCGAGAGCGCGTTGTAATAGCGCCTGTCCAGTATGTCCCTCTCGCGGAAGAGGTATTCGCCGTCAATGAACACCTCGTGGGTACCAGCTATGAGTTCCAGGAAGAGCTCCTCGTCGCCGAGGGGCTTTATGTAGGCGACGTTGTTATCTTCCACGATGGAGAGGAGCTCCTCAGTCTCAAGGGGCTCCCTCTGCACCAGGCCAAGTGCAACGTCGAGGCCAAGCTCATCGCTCGCCTTTTCGGTGGCCTTTGAAAATGCCCCTACCGTCTTGCCCTCCGCGTGCTCAAGCACCTTGTTGAGCGCATCAACGACGTCGGTTATCTCCATGAGGTCGCGAACCATAACGTAGTAGTCAAAGGCTTCACCGCCCGCTATCTCCAGTATGGGGACGGGCAGCTCGGTCGTAAAGGTGCCGCCGATGTAGCTGTAGAGGGGCATCCTCTTGACGCTTGAGGCGGCCTTTGCAACCGCCACTGATACTGCCAAGGCAGTGTTGGCACCTATGTGGCTGAAGTCCTCGGTGCCATCTATCTCCCATAGGTAGCTGTCTATGAGCTCCTGCTCGCTGGCGTCGAAGCCAATGAGTTCTGGCCCAATTATCTCGTCGACCTCACTAACGGCCCTGTGTGCTTCAGCTATATAGAGGCTCGGGTTCTCGTCTATCGGGGCCGCAAAGCGACCGAAGCCCGAGCTGGTAATCACGTCTACTTCAATGGAGTACCTGCCACCCCTGAGTACCGCGACCCTGCCTATAACGTTCTCTATCACGGTCATCTTTCATCAGCTCGGCCTTATTACGGTGAGCGGTATTATGCCCTTCTCAAACTCAAGCAGCGCGGCGTCGAGCGGCGTGATTCCTTCCGGGACGTCGATGAGGATAGGCGCACCCATCGCTATCTGAAGGGCCCTCGCCCCTATAATACGGGCCTTCTCAAAGCGGGTATACTTAAACATGACTACCACCCCTGCCTTCCACATTTCAAATCAAACCCACTGCAAATTTTGGTGGGGCCGCCGGGATTTGAACCCGGGTCTCCGGCACCCCAAGCCGGGAGGATAGACCAAGCTACCCCACGGCCCCCCGAGAAATGTGGTTTTTAATACACCCTGTAGACCATTACCTGGTCTATGAGCTCAACGTGGCTGAGGAGCATCCTCCTGCAGCAGTACCTCTCGATCCCAAGGTCGTCGAGCACCTTCTCGGGGTCCTCACCCTTCTCGACGCGGGCCTTGAACTCGTAGTATTTGTCTCCTATGACCTTTCCACACGTGAAGCACCTGACGGGGACTATCACCCGTATCACCTTCTCCAATGAATATTAAAGGAAAGCCCTCAGCGGTAGGACTTCTGCCTCTTGGCCCTCGGACCCTTGGTGGAGCGGTTGGGCTTGTGCGGCTCTGTGCGCCTGCTGTCCCCGACGAGCATGGTTCTGTCGTACTTCATAAACTTTTCCTTGAGGTTCATGTCGTTGGTCCACTCGACGAGGGCCCTGGCTATGGCAACCCTCGCTGCCTCAGCCTGTCCCATAAAGCCGCCACCCTCAACCTTGACGTCGATGTCAACCTTGCTGACTATCTCCTCCCCGGCAAGGACGAGCGGCTCAATGATGGTGAAGCGCGCGATTTCCGGCTCGATGATCTCAACTGGCTTGTGGTTGATCCTAACGCGACCCTTTCCTTCCCGGATGGTGGCCCTCGCAATGGCCGTCTTCCTCTTACCAGCAGTCTGGATGACCCTCATCTTCTCTCACCTCAGAACTTTCCACCAAGGAACTTGGCAACCTCGCCAACGGTAACGTACTTAGGTGTTGCAAGCCTCGACATGTGGGCCTCGCTTATGGTCTCAAGCTGCTTCCCCTCGAATTCCTTCGGAACGCCGACATAGACCTTGAGCCTCTTGAAAGCCTTCCTTCCGCGGTCGGTCTTCCAGGGGAGCATGCCCCTGACGGTTCTCCTAACGATCTCGTCGCTCCTCTTCGGGTAGAACGGACCCCTCCTCGGGTTGGTCCTGGTCCTCAGCTCGGTTCTCTGCTTGTACTTGGCGAAGATGTCTTCCCTGTTGCCAGTGATGATGGCCCTGTCGGCGTTGACTATGACGACTTCCTCGCCCTCAAGGAGCATCTTGGCGACCTTCGAGGCGAGCCTTCCGAGTATGAGTCCTTCAGCGTTAATTATCCTCATGGCCCATCACTCCATTATGATTACTCCACTACCCTTCGGGTTCCTCTCGATGAGCTCCTCAATCGTGAGGACCTCTCCACCAGCCTCGACTATTTTTTTCCTAGCGGTCTCGCTGAACTTCCAAGCGGCAACGATGACCTTGTGCTCAAGCTTTCCTGCACCGAGGACGCTTCCTGGGACAACGACTACGTCACCATCCTTGGTGTAGCGGTTGATCCTGCTGACGTTAACCTCAGCCCTCTGCCTCCTCGGTCTCTCAAGGCGCCAAGCAATATCCTTCCATATCTTAACCCCTTCCTCGTTCGATTTCTTTCTGAGGTAGCGGATGAGCCTCCTCAGGTTGATGTCAGTGGGTCCGGTTCTCTTGACCATGAACATACCTCCTTAACGCTCTCTCGCAGGTGGGAAACCGACAGGTCCAACGGGGTGAGCGTAAATACTGGTGCGGGGGCGGGGATTTGAACCCCGGAACCCCTACGGGACGGGACCCTGAATCCCGCGCCTTTGACCAGGCTCGGCAACCCCCGCGTCAGTCGGAGCCTAATTTATGGAGTTCGCTTATAAATCTATCGCTCTTCCTCATGAGGATTTTGAGGGCTATGATCACGATTTCCTCAACGGGGAACTCTCCGTTGGTCTCGACGGTAAACACGAACGTCCCGGGAACTACCTCTTCCCTTATCTTATCGCCCTGGTAGGCCTCGAACTTTCTCGGAAGGTAGAAGGCCTTGGTGGTCGTGATGATGAGCTCCTCCTCAGTCTCCTCCACGGGAAGACCGCGCCTCTCGGCAAGCTTCTTGAGCTCCTTCCAGTCGGGGACTTCTTTGCTCACGTGTATTTTTGTCAGGTACTTGTAGTAGACGAAGCCCGGCTGCCACTTGGCGTGATCTTTTCCGCGCCCAAGCCTCGCGTAGGCGTTGAGGGTGAGCCTCTGTCCTTCCGCCAGTTTGACTATCGGGATGTCCGGGTTGGCGGGCTTTACCCCCTCGTCGTCGCTCTTCAGGTCGCCGGAGTAGACCATACCCGGCCCTTCCACCTCGAGGGACAGTGTAACGGTATAGTCGTCAAGCTCAAGGGCATCGAGTGAAAACCTCTCGACGGGAGTTGTGAGCGGAATCATGGCCAGCCTGTGGGCGATTATCTCGTCAAAAAGGGCTGAATCGTTCTCGAAGAACTCGACCTCATCAACGGCGAAGGTCGGAACCTCAGAGAGGATAGTCCTCCTGAGGGCATTGGCAAAGGGAACGTTGACTCCCTCGATGATGAACTTAATCGAGTCCTCCCTTTTCTCAAGAATCTGAAACTTTGGCTCCATCGGCATCACCAAAAAAGAAGTTGTGGGGTCAGACACGCCTGCCCCTTCTTCCGCCCTTCGGCCTGGTGCCGTCGTGCGGAATCGGGGTGACGTCCTCAACCCTTCCTATCCTGAGGCCGGCCCTGGCGAGGGCACGGATGGCGGCCTGTGCACCCGGACCGGGACTCTTGCTCCTGCTTCCACCCGGGGCGCGGACCTTGATGTGAACGCCGACAAAGCCCTTCTCCATGGCCTCTTCGGCGGCTCTCCTCGCTGCTATCATGGCCGCGTAGGGTGATGGCTCGTCCCTGTCGGCCTTGACGACCATACCACCGCTCCACCTGCTGACGGTCTCAGCCCCGGTGAGGTCGGTGATGTGGATGATGGTGTTGTTGTAAGAGGAGTATATGTGGGCAACTCCCCACTTCTCCTTCTTCTTAAGGTTAACCTGCTGGGTCTGTTCCTCGCTCATGCCTCACCACCCTGCTTGGCCTGTTCAATAACCATCCTCTCGGGGTGGCTCTCCTTGGCGAAAGGAGAGGTCTTCGAGTAGGTTATGGCGTCTTCCTCCTCCCTAAGGACGAGATAGCCCGGAGAGCGGATTATCTGCCCGTTGACCTCGATGTGGCCGTGGACAATGAGCTGCCTGGCCTGCCTGATGGTCCTGGCGAGGCCCTTCTTGTAGACTATGGTCTGAAGGCGCCTGTCGAGGACGTCCTCAACGGTAAGCGAAAGGACATCATCGAGCACCGCATCGGCCGGAAGGAGGCCAAGTCTGTTGAGCCTCTGGAGGAGCTGGACCCTCTCAACCTCGGCCTGCTTGCCCCTCGCCGCAAGGAGGCGCCTGGCCCTACGCCTGAACTCCTTGAGCTGAGTCTCGTGCCTCCAGAGCTCCTTCTTGTTCTTGAGGGCGTACTTCTTCATGAGCACGCGCTCTCTGTCAAGCCTCTCCTTAATCCACGGGTGAGAGGGAGTCTCGTACTTCTTCCTCTGCCTCTTAGGGTCTCCCATTTACACCACCTCACTTCTTTCTCCTTCTCACGCCGACGGTGGTACCGTGCCTGAAGTTCGACCTGGTTCTCTGTCCCCTGAGCGGCAGTCCGAGCTCGTGCCTTATGCCACGGTAAGCCCTGATTCTCCTAAGCCTGTTGATGTCCTCACGCCAGGCCATGACGAGCTTGGCGGTGATAAGGTGCATGTCCTTACCGGTCTCGTAGTCCTTCGGCCTGTTGACTGCCCAAGTCGGGATTCCGTGGGCAACCGGATCCTCGAGGATCTTCTCTATGGTCTTGACCTGCTCGTCGGTCAGGTAACCGGTCTTCATGTACGGGTCGATCCCTGCAACCCTGAGCACCATGGTCGCGAAGTTTATCCCTATGCCCTTGATGCCCGTAAGGGCCCATCTCAGCTGCTTATTTCCGTCCAAATCAACTCCCGCTACACGGACGATGTGTCTGAAGTTGTCCGTCATTACGAATACACCTCCGTCTCAATCCTTCATAGAGGATTTTGGCGCCGGGACGGGGATTTGAACCCCGGTGTCCATACGGACACGGGCTCTCAAGGCCCGCGCCATCCCAGGCTAGGCGATCCCGGCATACACGCGGTAGCCGCTCCCCTTCGCCAGCTCTCTCACTTCGGTGAAGTGGTCATTCATTAGAGCCTTAATATACTTTGCCCCCTGCTTGGTCTTGATAACGAGCTGCAGGAGGCCTCCATCGTTGAGATGCCGGGGAGCATTTATAACTATTTCCCTCAGGATTTCCTTTCCCGCGTGCACCGGGGGGTTAGTGATGATTGTGTCAAACTTTTCGCCCTTAACGGGCTCGTAGAGGCTTCCCCACCTAACCTCGGCGTTTCTAACGTTGTTGATTTTTAAATTTTTCCTCGCTATGCTTACCGCCCGTCTGTTCACGTCGGTCATGACGACGTAGTTGACAAAGCGGGAAGCAACAATGCCTATTGCACCGTAGCCGCAGCCGAGGTCGAGGACGCGCCAGTTCCCGTCAAGTATCATACTCTCTATGAGCAGTTCCGTTCCCCTGTCGAGTTTCCCGAAGGAGAAGACTCCACTGGCCGTTATGAACTTGAAACAATAACCCCTGAGGCAGATTTCGATGGTCTTTGTCTTGAGGGGAACGTTTGGCTCTTCGGAGTAGTAGTGGCTCATGTGCGGGGATAAGAAAAGGGGTTTATAAAGGTGAGTCATGTCCAAGAGGTTTCAGCCAGTTATACCTTTGAACCGCTCCCCAACCACAGCAAAACCGTCACTATAACCACCGCAAGCCATATCCATCCAATCGCGCCCAGCACGTAAAACGGAATGTTCCCATCGGTGATTCCAAAGACCACGAAGCCCGTGAGCACCATGAAGGCCGCCATCTCTAGCTGGATTATCCAAGAAATCCTGTCACGGCCCGCGAAGAAGTCCCTGAAGGCAAAAAGTAGAAAGAAGTAAAGGGTTCCCCCAATTATTCCTGCGTATGCACCATACTCCATCCAAGACATGCTTTACCACCCTACCACAATGTTCCACATTTAACCTTAATAAACCCAAGTGCATAAACACATACTTGCATTGATGGACAGTATCCATAGCATCCTGAGAGTGAAGCCCATGATCCAAAGACTCCCCCTGCGATACAAGCTATACACGCAGCTCCTCCAGACAGTACACAAGCTGCAGTGCATCCAATGACTATTGCATATAATGAGGCACAGCAGGCTCTTACTATAACCCATGAAGGGGCCTCTGGCTGGGTACATATGAACTTTATGTAGATTAAGGGGTTTAGCATAAATTCACATGCAGTCAATGAGTCCATACTAACACTTACCCCTATTGTCCGGTATTGATCATATTCTGAAAGTTTGAGCCGCACTAAGTGTGATAAGTGTCTCAGCTCATAGGCAGTTCTGCCCCAAACCCAGTTCGTCTCGTCTCCGCGCCTAAGCTTCATGAGAACCTTGTTAAGAGTCCAGTAGTACTCCGAAAGGGTCAAGTTGTCGGCAGTAATAATCGTGTCTCCAACGGGAACAACTCTGCCCTCGTCATTGGGAGCAATGTTCATTTTAAAAACAGGTTCCCAGCAATAACTCCACCCAAGGCAGCTACAACCAGGAGGACAACAAAGCCCAGATTTCTCCGCTTCGGGAAGAGGTAAGCCTCAACGGCACCAAAGGCGACACTCTGGGCGGACAGCAGAAGAAGGTCTTTGATGAGGTAGTCACTTCTGCCCAGCTTCAAAAGACGCTCGACAATCTCAAGGGAAGAGCTTTCTACCCTGTGTCCCAGGAGATATACACCAACTATCAAGCCAGCACCAAACAGGGAAGCCTTTGCAATCCATAGGCCAGTGTTCTTGGCCAATGTTATCCCCCAGGAATTTTCATCCTTTCTAGAAAAGAGAACGTATAACAAGAGGGGAATCCCTATTACCCACTGGGTCATGACCGTGAAGAGTGGAATAAACGCGAAAATTTCCAGAAAGATCGCGACCACGGAAATTGCAGCCTCCATAACATTTCCAGTCAAAAGGAGCGCCATATCAAGAAACCACCAGGCGATTAGGTGATAGCCAATTATTTCCTGCACATCCCTTGCGAACCTGTCCCTGCCCCAGTTCTCTTCGAGGATTACATGGAGCCGCTTAACATCTTCCCTACGATAGCCGTGCTTCTTAAGATAACGGCCAATGAAAAAGACCGCCGAAATCCCGAAAGGAACCAACAGAACAAACATCGTCACGAGGAGTCCCGCATCGATGGTCTCTCCATTACCATGGGCGACCAAAAAGAGAAGCGCTATGAAGATGACGATTAAGCCAACAACGGTCTCAATTATCAGCTTGATGCCCCTTCCTCCCTGCATGGGAAGCCCTCCAAAGAGAGGTAGAGTAGAGTGGTAGTGAGCCATGCTCAAAAATGAGGTGAAGGGATTTATTTGGAAGAGATTAGCCACTCTTCCCACTGGCAACTCCTTTGGTCTCCTGACAACCCACATCTCCATAGGAGCAGGCGCGTCTTGGCGTCGATGACAAGTTTGAGGGTGGCATCTTCAGTTTCTGCTTTCACTATAATACACTCCCTCCCATTTATAGTCCTCACATTCTCCACAGTGAGATTGGCGCAGCATAACCTGAGTGTATAGCCCTTTTCAGCCTTCAGCTGCTCGAATACGGGAGAATAGGGATACCCAATCCTGAAAAGGTCAACCCCAGCCCGCTTTCCCTTAACAAAGATGGAACCGTCCGGCTGATATATTATTGGAGTTGAATTAGCTATTTCAGCATGAGTAGTTCCTTCATAAAGTGAGTAGCTGGGTTGCCACCACTCCGTCCTGAACCTCTCAACCATGATAATATCGTTTCCCTTCCTGGATATCGTAAAGATTCTCGTCGAGTTTTGAACCAATTCCCCATTGGAATATTCGCGCGACCTGTACACAAGTGTCAGGTTTGAATTGAGAGGCTTAAGGTTAGTGGCGTTGAACTTTATCTCGGGTTCCACCATATTGCCAGAACTCCGGCCGTGGAGGTAATATGTCCCACCAGCTATCAACAGAAAAAAGATAAGAAGGGCGAAGTACAGAGTCTTAGAACGCTTCACGCGGATCACCTCAGCATTTATCGTGCCAGCGCTCCACAAGTGTCGGCCAGAAATTGTGGAGGAAACCATACCAGTTCCTCTCCGGATTGGGCTCGGGACCTTCAACGTAGCCCATGCGAGTGACATTGTTGTATCTTGCCTCGTAGCGGTAACCATACCCAATCCCCCTTGTGAAGTCCCTGCCATATATCCCATACGCCGCATAAAACTCGGTCTTGTGGTAACCCTTGCTTGTTACCTCCTCAACAAAGCTGTCCAAGTCAGAGAAATATTTATAGTTGCTTGACCATCCGAGTTTTGGATCAACGTTTGTGCATCCCCAGAGGCACGCTACACCCTTTTCCTTACTGCATGATGAGGGGGATCCTGACTTCCTCCATGAACAGTGGGAAATTCCAAGTTTTTCTTTTGTGGGTATTCCCCACGCGTATACTAGTCCATCTCTGCATGAATACGTACCCCCTGAAGAGGAGGTTATTATTGGCGTTATTTCTGTTTGTTTAAGGGCCGAGCAACGAGCGTTAGTTAGGTACACGCTGAGCAGGAGTCTATTTCTGATGATTTTCAACTTTGCCTCATCAGGCAGTCTGCAGAACGCCCTGGCTTTTTTGATATCTTCCTTTGTGAGGCCCTCACGGAGCATTTCTTCGTCACTCATGGTACAAAGTTCACTGTTGAACTCCTCAACTATCTCGTTCGAGTAACCTTCAATCATTGCCATTGTGGTTTCATTAAGCTCTATCGGAGGGAGGTCTTTCTGGAGTTCTAGAGCCCAGTATGCCTCTTCGGGCTTCAATTCAGTCGTATTTCTTGCCCCGTAGGCAACGTTGAAGCCCAGGCTTAGGAGTATAGCTAGCAACACTACCCCGCAAGCCTTTTTGGCCCAATCCTCCACAGAGAACACCTCCGAAGATTATCACCACATGTAACGTTAAAATCTTTAAAAGCTTTTCTTTTATTAGTTGAATTAACTAACGTTTTTTTTTCGTAGGATTTTCAACTTACAACCATTAAAATCCGAGCCGATTCAAACGAAAGAAGCCAGAGTAAAAGAGTGAACAAAAGAGCACAAACAATCATTTTATGGGATCCAAAGTCGAAGCGTAAGGGGTGAAGCCCTCCTAGCAACCTTTGCTTACGCAAAGCTTGACCAAACAATTACTGTTAAGAAGGGCTGAAGAGAGTTTGTACGTGCTGTTTACGGGGCAAGTTTTTAGGGCTTTCCTTTTTAATGGGTTTACTCTCTCCTGCGCCCTTCGGGTGCTTATAAAGAAACCCCCTTGTGAGGAAGGGAATTTTAAGGGAAAGCAACAAAATAATCGCCAAGAGAAAGAACACGTGCCAACTTTGATGAAACTTTGCCCCGCAAAGGTTCTACCACAGCTTTGGATACCAGTCCCTAGGCATGAAGACCTTATCAACATCAACCGCTATTCCCTTGCTCTTCTGGAGCATCTCACCGCTCGTCATGGTGGCCTTACCGAGGGCAACGAGTTCATCCTTGAGGGTCATCACAGCAACTAAATCGCCCTTCTTGATGCCCTTGTGAACCTTGACTATTCCCGGAACGGCTAAGTCAGCACCGTGCGTTACTGCCGCAACGGCCGAATCTCTAATCCAGACCTTCGGCAGGTGTTCAACGGCCTTCTCCATCGGCTGTATCGCCTTCCTGAAGTATTCCTCAATGCCATCCTCCTTCCAGAAGTGGTAGTAGTCCACCAAGTCGTGGAGCGTCACGAGGGTTTCGTCCTCCTTGAACGGCCCACTCCTCGTTCTCCTCAGCTCGGCCATGTGGGCACCGACTCCAAGGGCCAGGCCGATGTGGTGGATAAGCGACCTTATGTAGGTTCCCGCCTCAACTCCAACCCGGAAGAGCACGTCCTTGCCGTCTATTTCGAGTATCTCAATGTAGTACACCTTCCTCGTCCTGAGCCTTCTCTTGACGGCGCTCCTCAGGGGCGGCCTCTGGATTATCTCTCCCTCAAACTCCTTCATGACGGCGTATATTTTGTCCTCCGGGACCTCACTGTGGAGATGCATTAGAGCCACGTACTCCTTACCCGCTGGAAGCAACGCCTGAACCACCCTTGTAGCCCTCTCGAGGGCAACCGGCAGGACTCCGCTCACCTTGGGGTCGAGGGTTCCGCCGTGGCCGGCCTTGTTGAGGTTGAAGAGCCGTTTAATCCACGCGACCACCTCGTGGCTCGTCGGTCCGGGGGGCTTGTCAAGGTTTATTATCCCGAACTGCATGTGCATCTCCATCGGCCTCTTCTCCGGCGGAAAGCCCCACTTTGGATTTGTCTCGGCCTTCTCGTCCTTGACAAGGACCTCTCGCTTTATGTCAGCAGGGAGGATTCTCCTCACTTCGTCCCTCGCCATGAGCATCACCCAGTGAGCGTTATCGCACTAAGTTGGGGTTTCCCTTTATAAACCCGACTAATACTTGAACCGGTACGTGAAGACCGGCCAGTTGGGGAGATATTTGACAAGTTTCATGTACGACGGTACAAAGACCTCGCGCTTTCTCTTCTCAATGCCCCCAAGTATTGCATCCGCAACCTTCTCCGGCTCGATTGAACCCTTGGGAATCCTTCCTCCCCAGAACTCGGTCCTCACCTGCTTTGGATACACACGCAGGATGTGAATGCCCCTCTCCGACAGTTCCCGCTCAAGATTCAGAACCAAGTGGTGAAGTGCTCCCTTTGCGGCACAGTAAGAGGGTATCTCCGGGACGTTCACAAAGGCCACACCGCTAACAACGAAGACGACGGTCGAACCCCATTCCAGCAACGGAAGGAGCTCACGGGTTAACTCTATGGGGGCCATAGCGTTCACTCTAAAAATGTTCTCCAGCTCTTCGGGCTCGTGGTCGGTCAGGGGTTTCCTCACGGCAAAGCCCGCGTTGTTTATGAGCAGGTCAAGTCTGGAAATTCCTAGGGACTCAAGGCTCTGCTTGATGTGCCTAGAAACGTCTCCCTCGGACAGATCCGCGGTTATGTAGTCAAATTTCTCCCCAAACAGGGACTTCAGTTCCCGGAGTTTTTCCTCCCTTCTAGCCACCCCAATGACGCGATAGCCATTCCCTACAAGTCGTTCCACAAGAACCCGTCCAATTCCCCCACTTACACCTGTGATCAGTGCGGCCTTCATAGAACCACCATAAGGAATTGGAAATCGGAGCTTAAAAGCGTTGAGAAGTGAAGGGAGGCCAAAAGGCCTCGGTCTCACTCAAGGCTGATTCCAGCCTGCTCAAGGGCGGCCTTAACGGCCTCGTCGTCGGCGCCGCGCTCGATGTTGACCCTCTCCGGAAGGGGCTCAAGGTGCTTAACGTTCATCCTCCTGCGCTTGACCTTGTTGAGGCCAGCACCGGTAACGAGGACGAAGTTCTTGTCGATGACGTCAACGACGACGACCTTCTGGCCTGCCCTCCTTCCGGCAATAACAACGGCAATCCTTCCGACTTCCATGGCTGGCATTCATCCCACCTCCTCATTTTTTGTTGCCCGGGTCTGAACCCGACCCCGCGTCACCGTCGGGGTATAGGTGGTCGATGGCGGCCTTCACAATCGCGAAGACGCCATCGGGGTCCCAATGGGCAGTGTTTATGATTAGATCGTAAATCGACTTGTCGTCGATGTCAATCCCGTAGAGGTTTAAATACCTTTTCCTGTTTCCCTTCTCACGCTCGGCAATCTGTACGAAGGCCTCCTCAACGGAGATGCCCTCCCTGCGGGCAACCCGCCTGGCGCGCTCCATAATGGGAGCGTCGAGCCATATCTTCAGGTCAGCGTCCTTAACCATCCATCCAGCGAGGCGGCCCTCTATAACGACGTTGCACTCCTTGGCTGCCTCGACCTGCCTCCTGTCGACCTCGCGGTCTATTTCGGGATGAAGCTCCGCGTATTCCTGGAACTCCTGGAGGGTCATCCCCATTTCCTCGGCCATCTGCCGGAAGATGAGCCCGGCGTAGATGTGCTTGAAGCCGTAGTGCCTGGCGAGGTTCCTGCAGAGTGTGGTGGTTCCTGAACCCGCTAAACCGCTGACTGTTATTACGAGGCAGCCCTTTGGCATACAAGCACCTCAGAGGGCGATGCCGGCCCTGACCTGGGCCTTCATGACCTTCCTCATGCAGCTCGGGCAGAGGTTCGGGTAGGGCCTCTCCGGCCTCTTCTTGGTCTTGGGGAGCTTCCTGAGCTCGCTCGGCCTGCCACGTGGGACGCCGTTGAGGGGCCTTCCGCACATGGCACAGTGGGCTATCTTTGGCTTCTTGCGCTCAAAGTGTACAACCGTCCTTCCGCCCGGAGTGCGGACGTACTTCCTCCTCCATGACCTTGACCTGTACATCGGCTTCATCTCTCTCACCTCGGCTTTCCTTTCAGGGAATCGTTTTTAAATTTAACCCATGTCGAGGAGCTTCCTGAGGATGTATCCGGTTATCATGGACGTCAAGATATACCATCCAATGTAGCCGAGTTCGTTGGCAGGTAGTCCGGAGCGATACAGCCCATGGAACCAGTCAAACAGGAAGAAGTTGAAGGGAGCTTTAGCTATCCCCACTTCAACGTACCATCTCCTCAACCATCCAAAGAATATCCAGAATATGGGGAGAGTAAAGAGTGTAACCTTGAGCATCTGATCCTTCATAACATCACTCTGCAGTTTCATTAACTCTATCTGCTCCTGCTGAAGTTTCTTGAGCTTCTTTTCATCCTTAGCAGCCTGTGCCTCCTTATACTTTTTCTGGAACTCCTTGCTCTTTTTCTGAAGCATCTTGACCTTCTCCTGGTCAACAAGGATGTAGTTCAGCAGGGTGAAGAGCCCACCCAATATCATTCCGGATATTGTAACTACCCATATAGGATGGTACGCCTGTATCAGCGGACCGAATATGCTGTCAAGGAAAGAGTATATTCCCTCAATCATATTCTCCCACCGCCAAGTCCAGTACTTCAACAAGCTCGTGGACGGCCTCTTCAAGGCCCT
Organism: Thermococcus sp. M36; assembly: GCF_012027355.1. Lineage (NCBI taxonomy): Archaea > Methanobacteriati > Methanobacteriota > Thermococci > Thermococcales > Thermococcaceae > Thermococcus > Thermococcus sp. M36. The sequence goes on along the minus strand of NZ_SNUH01000001.1, from coordinate 1,326,105 downwards.
TATCCTCGTGGTTCTCAATAATCTTTATAAGTGCATTGGAATGCATCGCATAGCTCACCGCCGCCGCACGGTTCAGATCCTGGTGCCTCTGTATCTGCTCTTCGGTCTCAACGTCCCTGTCGCGCTTCAGGTCGCGGAGGCGCCTCCCGAGTATCTCACTGGGGGTCGCCTCGATTATGACTATAAAGTTGGGGTTTATGACCTCTATGACCTCCCTGGGGAAGCCAAGGAGATAGCCAACGGGCGTCCTTATCGTCGCATGGGTGTCTATAAGGATAGGCTCGGTGCGGGCCATTTCCACTATTCTCCTGGCCGCCTTCATCTGGAGCTCCTTCTGGACGTTGGGGTTGAGCTTCCTCATCTCGTCGCGGTGCTTCACAAGCCCTGCCCTAACTGCCTCCTCAAACATCAGATCCCCAAAGTTTACGAGCCGGAACTTGGCGCGGGTCTTTCTCAGGGCGAGTCGAGTAATGGTGCTTTTACCAACCCCTGGAATCCCTGTTATCATGACCACAAACGGCATCATGGCCCACCCAGGAAGGCTTCTGGAGGAAGTAACCCGACCGGGTTTAAAAGGTTTTGTGAAAAAGAAAGGAACTCACTTGGAGAAGAACTTTCTCAACGCCGGGAACATCTCCGTTGCCTGCTCCCTCGCTATCTCCTCGTAGAACCTGTAGAGTATGCCGACGGTAAGGAGGATACCTGTCCCCGTACCGAGTGCGCCCAGGAAGTCTGCAAGTACTGCCACTACTGCGAGGGTAAAGGATCCCCAGAAGGTAACGTACGGTATGTACCTGTTGAGCACCCTTTCAAGTATTCTCGGATCCCTTCTGAATCCGGGTATCTGCAGCCCCGCACTCTGCAGCTGTCTGGCAATGCTTCTGGCGTCAAGGCCCGTCAGCTCAACCCACAGGAAACCGAAGATTATTGACCAGAATATGGTCATCAGCGCGTAGACCAGTGCCCTTCCGGGGTCGGCTATGACGTGGTAGATGTCCCTGGGGGGGTAGAGGTAGGTGACAAATCCGGTCAGCGGGTAGCCGTTCTGGTCGAAGGTTCCGAGGAAAGTGTAGCCATAGTTGTTGAGAAGCCTGGCCCACAGCTGGATGTTGGCGTAGAGGGCAAAGGTAAGGATGATGGGTATGTTGCTAACATACATGAACCTTATCGGGTACCTTCCGCGTACTGTAACGCGGCCGTAGCTGAGGGGTATCTCGACGCGCATGCTCTCAAGGTAGACCACCACGAGGAACACCACTATTGTCGCAAGGAGATCCATCATGTCGGGCAGCGCACCCCTGTAGAGTGCCCCCGTGAGGTCTCCGTAGAACAGGTGCTGTATGAAGGCCGGAACCGCACCGATAATTGCGGGGCCTCCTGTGACAGGGTCAATGTAGTCCGGAGTTGTAGCGGGATTCAGTGCCTTTGAGATGACCGTCTGGGAGACACCCGCCGCTATGAAGAGGCTGATACCGCTCCCAATGCCCCACTTGCTGACCAGTTCGTCGAGGAGGATGAGCATGACTGACGCAAAGCCGAGCTGGAGTATTATGAGTATGCCGAGCCCCAGCCCAATGTAAGCGGCCCCGTTGGGAGCGACGACCGTCTGGAACGGTGCGAGAGTGGTGTCCACCTTCCCAAACGCGCCCGCGAACACGTAGATTGCCGCCTCGAAGAAGCTCATAAACACCGCGAACAGCTTCTGGGCGGCTTGATAGAACCTCCTGTCCTCGTGATTTGAGAGATCAAGGTGGACTATCTCAGAACCGACGAGAAGCTGCATTATGATACTCGCGGTGACGATAGGACCGATACCAAGGGTGAGCAGAGAACCGCTTCTACCGGCGAGAACGAACCTGAGCGTTGCAAAGTAGTCCTGTATCTGGGCGGGAATTCCGTAGAGCGGAATCTCAGCAAGCACAAAATACAGCAGCAGAACGATCCCTGTCCACATGAACTTTTCCTTCAGTGGAACGTGCCTTTTGGGCCGCTCAACCTCTGGGAAATACCTTTCTATGGCAAACACCACGTCTCTGAACCCCATGATTAACACCCGCCAAAAGTTAAATTAAAGGAGATCAGGCGAGGAGAACCTCGCCGCCGGCAGCCTTAATCTTCTCCTCGGCCTTCGGGGTGACGTAGTAGGCCTTGATGGTAAGGGGCCTGGTGAGTTTGCCGGTTCCGAGAACCTTGTCGACGCCGAGCTGGGTGACGTCAACGACTATCTTCCCCTCCTCCTCGTAGGCGACGCCCATGTCGAGGAAGAGCTGGAGGTTCTCATCGATGTCGCTGAGGTTTATGGTCTGCGGGGTGTACTGGACGGCTTTAGGCCTGTGGAAACCGCGCTTGCCGAGGTGGTCCGGGGCGTACTTGATGGTCCAGGTCCACTTGGTGTTTTTCCTCTTTCCAGTTCCAGCCATTCCCTTACCGCCCTTGCTTCCACCGCCACGGTGCTTCTTCTTGCAGCCCCATCCGTGAGTGTGACTTCCGCGGAGCTTCCTAACCTTCTTTTTCCTCCTTATCATCTCTCGCCACCTCAGAGCATTCTCTCAATGAGCTCGTTTATCTTCTCGCCACGGTAGCCGAGTGCTCCGCCCTCTTTGAAGGAGCGCTTCTTGCTGCCCTTGAGGCCGCCCCTCGGCGGGTGGAGCCTGAAGACCGGCTTGATGTTCGGCAGGTCAGTGAGCTTCATCTCGCCGTTGACGACCTTCTGGGCAAACTCCTCAATGGTCATTCCGAGCTTCTCCTTGACGTAGTCGTCGGTGACCGGCTTGTTGCCTATGAGTCTGCCCCTCTTCCTGATGAGCTTGGCGAGGGTCTCTGCGTCAATCTCGCCCCAGGTGATGTAGTCCTTAACCTTCTGAACCATTCCCTTGTAGCTCGGGGTGTCGTCGATAAGGACGAGGTGGTTGATCCTGTGGAGGCGGAGCATGGCGAGGGTGTCCCTCACCTCACCCCTCGCCCTTATTCCACTCCTAAGCCTGATGAGTGCAAGCTTTGCCATCTTCTCTCACCTCACTCAACCTGGAAGTTTGCTGATATCTCCCTTCCAACGATTATGCCGTAGCGCTCGATGTCCTCTGGCTTGATGGCGACACTGTTGGTGTTGTAGAGGGCGTTAAAGACTGCCTTTGCGAAGTTGACCGTGGTTCTGGTCTCACCGAGGGTCTGGGACCAGACGTCCTGAACACCAGCGAGGCTGAGTATCTTCTTGCCGACGTCACCTATGACCAGTCCGAGACCACGCGGTCCGGGCATGAGCTTGACCTTAACGCTTCCCTCTTTGCCCTCGACGGCGAACGGAATCGAGTGGGGCCTCCTGCACCTGCACTCCCAGGAACCGCAGCCACGCTTGATCTCGATGATGTTCATCTTGGCGTAGTTGATGGCCTTCCTGATGGCTATTCCGACCTCCTTGCCGTGGCCGATTCCGAGGCCAACATAGCCGTCCCTGTTGCCCACAGCGGCGAGAACCCTGAAGCGGATCCTCCTGCCGCTGTCGGTCATCCTGACGGTGAGGGCTATGTCGAGCACTTCCTGGTTCTCCCTGAGGTTGACCTCCGGAAGGAGAACGTCAACGATCTCGGGCTCCTTTATCTGGTAGCCCTTCCTGAAGATCTCGTGAATGTCAGTTATCTGGCCCTCCTTGACGAGCATGCCGAGTTTCGTCCTCGGCTCCCACTCCTCAAGGACGCGCTGGGCAATCTCTCTCGGGTCGCTCATTCTCTCGCCCCCTCAAACTTCTCGATTATCTTGGCCTTAACCTCTTCAAAGTGCTCAGGGAGCTTCTCGGGCTCAAGCCCCCTGACCAGGTATCCTCCAAACTGCCTCCTGTAGGCGGCCTCGTCCTCCTCCCTGAGAGCCTTGGCGTAGTTCGCCACGTGCTCGCCGTTTATCCTGTAGTCCTCGGGGTATATCTCCTCGCTGTGCGGGACGTTGAGTCCAGCGTCAACGGCACCCTTGAGGACGGCGAATATGCTCGAACCCCTGGTCGGCGGGTGGAGGCCTATGTCGAGGATAGCCTCCTCGATGCCGGCCTGCTTGGCTTTGTAGCCTATGAGGAGACCAAGCAGGTAGGCGCTCGGCGTGTTGCCGCCGTGGCCCTTCCAGCCGAAGTCCCTCATGAGCTCCCTGGTGTGAGCTGAAACAACTGTCCTGTCGCCCTTCGGGTCGTAAACGACGATCTGGGCTATGTGGTGGTTGAGGGTCTTCCTCACAACAAGCCTGGGCTTGCCAGACTTGAGGAGGGCGAGCCTCTTGTGATAGTTAGTCTTACCCTCTCTCCTCCTCCTGAACGGAACCCTATACCTCGGTCCGTGTGCCATCTCTCTCACCTCACTCCTTCAAGATACCGTGCTCCTGCATGAACAGGTAGAGCTGCCTCTTGTTCTTGAACTGGCCGCCCTTGGCCCTGATGTAGAGCCTCCTGTAGGTGTGCTCGTCAAGCTTGCCCTCGGCCTTGAGCTTCCTGAGCTCCTTCCTGAGGGCCCTTATGGTCATCATCCAGCGCTCCTTCTTGCCCATTCTGGCGGTCTTTTTACCCTTCCTGCTTCCCGGACCCCTGTGGCGGCCCTTCTTCCTGGCCTCCTGGTAGGCCCTAGCGCGAGCCCTGCTCTGGCCCTTGACGGGCTTCTTCTTGATGACGCCGTCGTTGATGAGCCTCTTGATGTCCTCCCTGGTTATCGCGGCGACAACGTCGTCAATCCTCTCAGGGTCGATCCAGACCCTGTTCTCACCGCACTTCAACAAATCAGCGGCAATCCTTCTCTGCATCTTGAGCATGAGCCTCACCTCACGGGTTGAGTACCTTCACGCCGAGCTCCTTGGCCCTGGCGAGTATAATCTCTCTCTTCCTGGCACCAACGGTCCTGGCTATCCTCGCCGCCTGCCTGGTCGGGTCTATGGCCTCAAGCTCCTTGACGTTGTGGACGAGGACTTCCTCGTACCCGCTCGGGTGGAGCCCCCTGACGGCTCTAGGGGAGCTCCAGCCGATGCTCGGTGAGCGGGCCTTGCCCTTCTTCTTGAGCCTCATCTTGCTGTCGATTCCCTTCGGCCTGCGCCACTTCGGGTCGTTCTTGAACTTGGGAAACCTCCACCACTCCTGCCTGAGGAAGCGGGGCTTCTTCCTCTTGATCCTGGCCCTTATCCTAAGGAGTCTCGCCTTCTCGTTCATTTCTCACACCTCAGAACTTTATCGGCTTACCAGCCTTCTCAACGATGTAAATTCCATCCTGGAAGACGCGCCTGTCCCACTTGGTTATCCTTGTGGCCTGCTCGATGTTGGCGGCGGTCTGGCCTACCGCTTCCCTGTCAATGCCCTCGACGATGACCTCCTGCCCCATGACCTTGACGGTGACTCCTGGGAGTATCTTGGCCCTCCTCGGGTTCTTCTCACCGAGGAAGTTCTCTATGATAACCTCGTCCCCCTGAACCTTAACGGTCATTGGAAAGTGGCTGTAGACAACCTTGAGCTTGTAGGTGAAGCCCTCAGTGACTCCCCTGAGCATGTTGGCTATATGGGCCTTGAAGGTTCTCGCAATGGCGATGTCACGCCTCCTCGGGAACTCCTTGAAGACGACGACCTTGTCGTCCTCGGTGAATATCTGAACGCCCGGATAGCTGAACTCCCTCTCGAGCTCGCCCTTCGGGCCCTTGACCTTGACGACGTTGTTCTCAACGGTGACCTCAACGCCCTCCGGAATCTCAACCTCTTCCCTTACCCACGCGTCTATCGGCATCTCTCTCACCTCAGTAGACGTAGGCTATCAGCCTTCCGCCGATTCCCTTCTCAATGGCCTCCTTGTGAGTCATGACACCCTGGGAGGTCGAGACTATGAGGATACCGAACTCGAAGGCCGGAAGGAACCTCTTCTCCCAGGCCTCATAGTCCCTGGCTTTGACAGGGAAACGCGGCTTAATGGCGCCTGCCTTGTTGATCTTTCCTATGAGCTGCACCCTGTAGATGCCGGCCCTTCCGTCGTCGATGAACTCGAACTCACCTATGTAGCCGTTTTCCTGCATAACCCTGAGAACCTCTCCGATGAGCTTCGAGGCGGGCTTTATGTATACCTCCTTCTTTCCAACCCTCTCGCTGTTGGTTATGTGGGAGAGAGCGTTCGCCAGCGGGTCAAGCAAAGTCATCTCCTCTCACCTCACTCGTACTTCTTAAAGCCCAGCTTGGGGGCAATCTCTCTAAAGCAGTGCCTGCAGAGCATGAGGCCGTGAATCCTGATTATCGGGCCGTACTGTCCGCAGCGGACGCATCTCCTGGCGCCCTTACCAAACTTCCTGGGCTTCCTCTTGTTGTAGTCAGCCTTCGCCATCTCACAACCCCTCCACGGTTACCTTAAACTCCTCCATAGCGAAGACAATACCCTCTTCTTTGGTCAGCTTGTGCTTCGTCGGTATCTTCTTCCTCTGCCTCTTCCTCTTAGCGACCCTGAAGCCAGGCCTCTCAAGGGTGACGCAGACGTCCATACCAAAGATGCCTATCTCAGGGTCGTACTCGACGCCCGGGATGTTGATGTGCTCGTCTATACCGAAGCAGAAGTTTCCGTGCTCGTCAAAGTTGCTCGCCTTGAGCTTGTTGTCGACCGCAACGAGGAGCCTCCTGAGCATCTCCTCAGCTTTCTTGCCCCTGAGGGTGACCTTCACAGCGATAGGCTCGCCACGTCTGATTCCGAAATCCTTGTTGGTCTGCTTCGCGCGCCTCCTTATCGGCTTCTGGCCGACGAGCTGCTCCAGCATTTTCTCGGCCTTAGTTAAGCGCTCACCGCTCTCGCCAACCCCAATATTGATGGTGACCTTGGCAATCCTAGGCTTCCTCATCGGGTGAGCTTCCCAGTCTGCAAGGATAGCCTCTCTGTTGATCTGCATCTCATCTCACCTCACGGAAGGGAAATCTCCGGCTTGTCCTTACCAACGACGAAGGCGTACTCCTTCAGCGTATCAAAGAGCTCGCCGTTCTCGTCCTCAATGGTGACAACGTCCGGCCAGCCCATCGGGAACTGCCTGACCTCGACGACCTTGCCCTTCCTTGCGACGTTCTTACCCTGGGTAACGAAGACGTAGGCACCGACCTCGAACGGAAGAACCTCTATGACCTCCCTCTCCGGAACCTTCATGATGACAGTGTATGCGGTCATGTACCTGTCCTTCTCGTCCATGGTGACCAGGTGGTTGCTTCCGTCGTGGAGGTTGAGCTGAACCTTCGCGCCCTTGACCATGCGCTTGTTGCTTATCCTGAGCGGCTTTATGTTGGCCTCCTTCTCGCTTATCGGGTGGAGTATGAGCTTCCCTATCCTGTTCGGAAGAACCCTGTAGTGCTCGCCGGTCTCCGGGATGGAGACAACGTCCATGATTCCGACCGGGAACTTGTAGTCCTTCCTAACCCTTCCGTCAACGAGTACCCTGCCCTCGTTGAGGATCTTCCTAGCCTCACGGGCGGTCTTGGCGTAGCCGAGGTAGTCCCTCACTATGTATAGCAGAGGAATTGAAGTCCTCATGCTGTGCGGACCCGGCCTCGGCCTGACCGCCCACTTGTAGGCTTTCCTGTGGATATACCACTGATTGGGAGCAGCAAGCCTCTTAAGGTGCCTCTTAGCGCCTTTCCTCGCCATCAGCCAGCCCTCCTATTAATTATCTTCTCTCTCCTCTCATCCTCGAGGTTGAGGTCAACTATCATAACGTTCGAGGGGTGGAGCGGGTAGAAAACCTCGGTTCCGTCGACCTTCTTCTGGGTAACGCCCTCAACATGTATCCTGTACCTCTTGAGGTCTACCTCAACGACCTTGCCCTCGTGCCCTTTGAAGTCACCGCGCATGACTTTTACCTTGTCCCCGACCCTGATCGGGATGCTCCTGATGCCGTACTTGCTCCTGAGCTCAGGACTCAGGGTGGCGGACATTATCTTGCTCCTAAGGTGAAGGGGAGCGTTGTAGAGGAACTTCCTCTGCTTCTTGGGCTGTCTCGTATCCAACTTCATCTTTCTCACCTCACAACACGATGCTCGCTATGCTTCCGAGCCTGACCCAGCGCTCGGCGGCCTCCCTTGCTATGGCACCCCTGATCTCGGTACCCCTCGGGACACCTTCAGGGGTGACTATAGCTGCCGCGTTGTCCTCGAACTTGACGCGCATGCCATCGAGCCTGCGGTACTCCTTCCTCTGCCTGACTATGACCGCCCTAACCACCTGGTGCCTTATGTCGGGCCTTCCCTTCTTCACGGTCGCAACCACCATGTCTCCAACGCCCGCGCTGGCGAGCCTCCTCCTGGTACCCTTGTAGCCGACAACACCGATTATTTTAATTACCTTCGCACCGCTGTTGTCAGCGACCTTGAGGTAGGCACCTATCGGAAGAGCACGAGTCGGTCTCACGGGGCTGATACCTCTCGTAGCACCTGCACCCTTCTTCGCCATCGCTATCACCTCTCCCCTGCCTTCTGAAGGACCGCAACGACGACAAAGCTCTTGGTCTTGCTAAGCGGCCTGGTCTCAGCTATGAGAACCTTGTCGCCGGGCTTGGCATTGATGCACGGTGGGTTATGGGCATGTATCCTGCTCCTCCTGAGCTCATACCTCTCGTACTTCTTGAGGTAGTGGTAGTGCTGCCTCTCAACGGTGACGGTCCTCTTGGGCTTGTCGCTGATGACAATGCCCTCAAAGTATCTGCCGTGTATCTTGAGGTTCCCGTGCCAGGGGCAGTGCGGGTCATCACACTTCTCAGCGGGAGGCTGAATCTTCAATCCAATCTCTCTCATCGTCTCCACCTCTTCTTCAATCTCATCTCGGGTCTTCCAATCAGTTCCCTTCCGTTGATCCGGATTTTCTTATCGCCAACCTCAAACTCGAGCTCCACCACGTCCTTCGGGATAACCCAAACCCTCTCACCGCCAATGGTGAGGGTGTTCCTCGTCTCGTCAAGGACGTAGCCCTCGATGCCAACCAGCTCTGGATGAGATGCCCTTATAATTTTTGCTTTCAGGCCTATGAGCTCGCTCCAGATGATGTTTCTTGGCGTCACTCGATTTCTATGAGCTCCTCTGAAAATCCAAGGTCTGCTAGCAACTTCTTGACCCTTTCTCTGTGGTCGCCCTGGAGTTCTATCCTTCCTTTCTTTACCGTTCCGCCGCATGCCAGCTTCGCCTTCAGCTTTTTGGCTATGTCCTCGAGGTTGAACTCCTTCTCGTCTATGCCCTCGATTATGGTTTTAAGCTTTCCGTACCTGGCCTTCTCTATGTAGACTCTAATCCTTTGCTGCTCCTTGAGGACCTCCTTAAAGAGCATCTCATCCAGAGGGTTAACAATCCTAGGCACTAACCATCACCTTTTCTCCCTAAGCTTCTCCTTCTTTATGGTAAGCAGGCGCGCGATATCGCGCCTGATATTCCGGATGACCATGGGGTTCTCAAGCGAGGCCCCCATGGTGAGCACACCCCTCTCCTTGGCGAGTTCAAGGCGGAGCTCCCTGATCTTCTTGTCGATCTCCTCGATACTCATCTCTCTAATCTCACTCGGCTTCATTGGCGCTCACCTCTTCCTGAACCTTCTCTATAACCTCGATCTCATCCGGGAGCTTGGCGTCGGGCGGCATGATGGAGACCTTGACACCTATAACACCGAGCTTGAGCTTGGCCTGGGCGTAGCCCTTGCTGACAAGAGTCTCGGCCGGGTTTCCAACCTTGGCGAGGTAGCCCTGGTAGAACCTGACGCTTTTCGCTCTTTCACCAGTGAGCTTACCGCTGAGCCTTATCTCAACGCCCCTGGCACCGTTCCTCATGATGGCCCTGATTGCTGAGTAGGCAGCCCTCCTGAAGTGAACGCCCCTCTCGAGGGCCTGGGCAAGGCGAACCGCCTGAACCTTAGCGTTGAGGTAGGGGTTCTTGATCTCCTCGACCTCGATCTGCGGGTTCTCTAGGTTGAACTGCCTCTCGAGTATCCTGGTGAGTTCCCTAATGCGCCTTCCACCCCTGCCAATAACATAACCAGGGTTGGCGGCGAAGATTATCACCTTGGTTCCGAGCGGGGTCTTCTTGATGTCAATTCCTCCGTAGCCTGCACGCCTAAGCTCCTTCTCAAGGTACTCGTCGATGAGCATCTCCTTAACGCCTTCCCTGATGAAGTATCTCTCGATCGCCAAAGGTCTCACCTCCTAATCTCCTCAACGACTATCTCGATGTGGGTGGTCTGCTCGTTGAACGGTGTGGCCCTTCCGAAGGCCCTCGGGATGTACCCCCTTATGACAGGACCCTTGTGGGCCGCAGCGTGGATGATCCTGAGCCTGTCGGGGTCGAGGCCCTTCTGCTCGGCGTTGTTTCTAGCGTTGAGGAGGATCTTCCTGACGGCCTTGGCCACTTTGACCGGATACCTACCAGGACCGAAGCCCTTGCCAGGCTTGTGACCCTGGCTGTCGTTGAAGCGCTTCATCGGAACCGGTCTCTTAAGGGCTATAACGTCGTCGAGATACTTAAGGGCGTCGTTGAGCATCATGCCCCTGATCTCCCTGAGGAGCTCGACGCTGTGCTTGGGTGAAATCCTGAGGTCCCTTCCACTGGCCCTTGCCATCCTGCTGGGATCAAAATTTTGGAATGAGTAGGAAAACCTGCCCCTGCTCATCTATACCACCTCACTTGATGGCCACGAACATCGAAGACCTGGTGGCACCGACACCAGGCGAGCCGTGCTGGACGACCTTCCTCGTGAGGGCAAACTCGCCAAGGTAGTGGCCAATCATCTCCTCCTTGATCTCAACCGGAACGAACTCCTTTCCGTTGTAAACGTGGATTGTCATGCCGACCATCTCGGGGAGTATAACCATGTCCCTGCTGTGAGTCCTTATCGGCTTCTTGTACTTGCCCTTCTTAGCAAGCCTGATCTTCCTGAGGAGCTTCTTCTGCTCCGGGCTGAGGCCTCTCTTGAGGCTCCTCCTCTGCCTGGCAGGGAGGAGCTTGGCAAAGTCTTCGAGTGACATGTTGAGCAGTTCCTCAAAGGTGTAGCCCCTATACTTAAACTCCTTCCTTCTCGCCATCTTCATCACTTCCTCCTACCAGTTCTTCTCGCGGCTATGTGACCAACCTTCCTTCCGGGCGGAGCTCTACGCGAAACGGTGCTCGGCCTGCCGATGTGGTGCTCCTTACCACCGTGCGGGTGGTTGACGGCGTTCATCTTGACACCCCTCGGCTTCGGCCAGAACCTGTTCCTAGCCTTGGCAATGTAGTATGCCTTACCGGCCTTAACGATGGGCTTCTCAAGCCTTCCACCGCCGGCAACGACACCTATTGTGGCCCTGCACATCGGGTTGAACTGCTTGAGCTCACCGCTCGGAAGCTGGACTATCACCTTGTCCTTCTCCCTGCTGACGACGAGTGCGTAGGCACCGCCAGCGCGAACGTACTTACCGCCGTCTCCAGGGGTTCCCTCTATGTCATAGACGTAGCTTCCCTCTGGTATCATGGCAAGCGGGAGGGTGTTGCCGATCTTGATCGGAGCGTTCGGTCCGATGGCTATCTCCTCGCCGACGAGGACTCCTTCCGGAGCTATTATGAGCTTCTCCATGCCATTCTCGAACTTGACGCGAGCGACTGGAGCAGTTCTTCCCGGGTCATGGAGTATCTCGACGACCTTGCCGACGAGGGTCTTCTCCTTGGTAAGGTTGAGCGGAACGTACCTGACGGCACCCCTATACCTGTGGGAGGGGGCCCTAAAGGTCGTGGTTCCCTTACCTCTCCTCTGCTGAATCAGACTCTTTCCCATCTCACTCACCCCGTCAGAACAATCCTATCCTGGCAGCAACCTCACTTGCGCTGTACTCAGGCTTGAGTTTCACGTAGGCCTTCTTCTCTCCCCTCATGGTTATGAGGGTGTTGACCTTCTCGACCTTGACCTCGAACATCGCTTCCACGGCCCTCTTGATGTCGGCCTTGGTTGCCCTTCTGTCAACTATGAAGGTGAGCTTGTTCTCGTTCTCTATCATCGCCACGGCCTTCTCCGTGACGACCGGCTTGATGATGACCTTGTACGGATCCATCTCTCATCACCCGTAAATCTCCCTAAGCCTCTCTATAGCTCCCTTCGTCCAGATGGTGAGCCTTCCCGGGTGGGTACCCGGAGCGAGCATCTCAACGCCGAGGTTGTCAACGACCACAACGTCGACGCCCGGGTGGTTCCTGGCTCCCTGGACGATGCCTTCGTTCTTCGCAACGACGATGAGCGGCCCCTTGGCCTTCTTGTAGCGCCTTCCGCGCATCTTACCCTTACCTGCACGAATCTTAGTGTTCTTCTTGGCCCTCTCAATGTCGTCCCAGACACCGAGCTTCTTGAATATCTCCCTGGTCTGAGCGGTCTTGAAGACCTTCTCAAGGTCATCAACGACAACGAGGGGGACCTGCGGGATGTTGTCAACGACGTGTCCCCTGGCCCTGACGAGGTCGTAGTTGGTGGTGGCAGCTATGGCGCTCATGATGGCGAGCCTGCGCTCCTTCTTGTTGATGTCCTCCCAGATGATCTTCTCGACCTTCGGCGGGTGGGTTCTCCTTCCACCCCTAGCGAACGGGACGAAGGCAGCGAACCTTGGGGAGGTCTTTATCCTCTCAACCCTCGCCATTCCGTGGCCCTTTCCGATGTTCTCTGTGACCCTTCTCTTTCCAGCGAGCGGATCCCTACCCTGGGGCTGAATCCTGTGGGTCCATGAGGCGATGACAGCCCTCCTGATGAGGTCGGGCCTGAAGGGAGTGGCAAAGACCTTTGGAAGCTCTATCTCCTCGACTGGCTCGCCTTCGAGATTGAAAACCTTAACCTTCATCTATCTCACCTCACTGCTTGGATTCCCTACTGATGTAGGTTATCTGCGGCCTCTCAACGGGCGGCTTCTTCTTCGGCGGCCTTATAGCCGGCCTGACCCTGATTATCCTCTTGAAGGAACCCGGTATAGTGCCCTGTATCATGAGGAAATCGCTCCTTATGATGCCGTAGTGCGGGAAGCCTCCCTTCGGGGTAATCTCTATCTCGTTCTTCTCGTCGAGCTTGAGCTTGCCGTTCTCGCCTATGGCAATGAGCCTCTTGTTGAACTCAGTCCTGTGGTGGAAGCCCATCTGACCGGCCTGCGGAACGGTCCACATGACCCTGGTCGGGTGCCACGGACCGAGGTTACCGACGTGCCTGCCCTTTCCAGCCCTCTGGGCCTTGTGGAACTGGATCTTAATACCCCAGCGCTTGACGGGGCCCTGGGTTCCCTTGCCCTTGGTGACGGCTATGACGTCGAGGAGCTCTCCCTCGTGGAGAACCTCGCTCGCGCGGAGCTCCTTGCCTATCCTCTCCTTGGCGTAGTCAAACTTGGCCTTGACGTCGCCGCCGATGGCGTACTCCATGACCTCGGGCTTCTTCTTGAGCTTGATGAGCCACGGCTGGGTGTGGACGAGAAGCCTGACGTCAACTATCTCGCCGTCGTTGACGAGGTCCTCTAGCTGGCCGAGCTTCTCCTTGAAGGCCTCCTCGTTGTAGTCCTTCGGCAGGGTCTTTATCCTCCTCTTGACGTAGTCGTTGAGCTCGTGGAACCAGACCTCGGTGGCAGTTTCAAGTCCGAGGTAGCCCTGCCTGTAGGCCCTGATGCCGTAGACGAAGAGCGGCGGGACCTCGACTACCGTGACCGGCATGAATATTTCCTTGCCCTTGGTGAGCCCTGGCCTGTCGTCTATCATGAGGATGTGGGTCATGCCAGCCTTGTAGCCGGCGAAACCGAGCATCCTGACTTCGCTGTCCTTCGGCCACTTCCTGATTCTCGGGACTATGCTCTTGGCCCTCTTTCTCGGGGAGTAAGCCAGTGAACCTCTCCTTGGCCTGTGTATTTTTCCCATCTCAATCCCTCCTTATGAGATTAAACACCGCGAGTGTGGCCAGCACGGCCTCCTCGGTGCGGACCGTTTTAGTCCGCTGATTCGGAACCGTGTTGAGGATTAGATCAAAGTTATAATCCTCCTCGCCGAGGAGCTCCATCACGCCTTTCCTCGGTGAGCCGAAGACGAATCCGACCTCCCCCTCTAGTGGGGGAAGCTTCACCTCTCGAATGTCGCGACCCTTCCTCGAGGTCGCGATGACCAGATCCAGCCTGGCCTTTTTAAGTGTTTTCGCCAGTGACTTCCCCGTGAGATGCACTCTGTATCCCCAATACTCCTCTGGCCTTGCTGGTATGACCCTGAGCGGCCTTACTGAGACAATCCTGAACGTTGCACGTCCTTCAACGTCCCCCTCTACCAAAGCGAGCTCGTCGAGGCCGATGTCGGCGTAAACCCTGCGGCCCTTCCTGAAGGAGAAGCCCTCGCGGATTTCGCCGACCCTTGGTTTTCCCTTGAGCTTGTGGTGAGGGGTTCTCAGCGGCGGGATGACGCCGACGTACCTGAGTTCCGGCATGAGGGGGAACAGCCTCTTTCTGAGGTACTGGGGCGTTTCCGCGTACTCCAGTATGGTTTTGATGAACCTTCCGTCCCTGCCGCCGGCCCTGTAGATCCAGACATGCTCGACACCGAAGATCGCCGCTGCCCTGGCTATTTGGCCAACCTTGTACGTCCTGATTTTCGGGTCGTCGGTTTCTTCGAGGAGCGAATCCGGAATGAAGACGTGCCAGGCCATTTTTCCGTCATCCTTCGCTATGAGTACTCTAAAGCTGAGGGGAAGTCTATGGAGACTATTTAAAAGGCTTTCGAACCCTTCCACCCTTTTTTGGGTTTGGAGGTGTACAAAATTTTTGCAAACGAAAGACAAGGGGGCTCCGCCCCCTTATCTCTCTGTACTCTCAAACCCCCGATGCGAGGTTTCACCCCGCGACCCCGTTTTCTCTTAAACTTCGGGGGGCTAACGCCCCCACGCCCCCAATCAGACCTTGCTCGCGCAAGCGCTGGCGGAAAATTTGTGTGCGATTTTGAAATGCTAATTTTCGGCAGGGTTACTCTTCAGATGGCAGTTTTACAATGTTTCACCCCCACAAGGCGTCCAAAGGACGCCAAAAAAGATGTGAAACCTCTTCAATGACTCATTTTAGGGATTAAACCCTAATTTAAAGGTGCTGCTTTAATAGTGCACACTTTTATTCTCTGTCAATTTGGCAGAAAGGGAACTCTTTTGGTCAAGCTTTTTCTAAAAGCTTGTTCGCCTTCGCGAAGTTTGATTAAGGTTGGTAGCTCCTTTCTGGGAACTTTCACTTTCCAAGAGCGTGATTTCTTCTTAAACGCTCACCTGAAAAACGGAATCCAAATTAATGGACAAGCATTATTGAGGGTTCTCGTTCGCTGACGCCCTTTGGGCGTCGATTTAAAAGTGAACTCCCATCAAAGACTTGCTCTCGTGGATTCCACAATTAAAACACAGCAGTCAATAGATAAATCACCAGTTTAGATCGATGTTCACAACAAGAGCTACGAACTTTGATGAAACTTTGCGAAGGCAAAGTTTCCTGTACTCTCAAACCCCCGAAGTAGGGTTTCGCCCCCACACCCCCAGTAACTTTGGCTGGATAAAGTTTCTTGGTCAAGCTTTGTGGGGCAAACGTTGGGGAAGCATTATATACTTACATCATATGCCTTCAAAAACGAAAACTTCAATCTACAAACGCCAGCCCGTTCCACAGTTCTCTAATCTCGCGCGTGGCATCTGGGTAGACCCGCTTGAAGGTTATCCTCCAGTAGCCGTTCTTCAAGTCCTCGATATCCTCGATGTGAATCTTTACGCCAAGCCTCTCGAAGTGGGTGACCATCTTGTGGGCCGTTACTATGTTCTTGACCCTGACTGTGAAAGTTTCCTCGACCTCGCCCCCGTGGGAGACCTCGTGGATGCTCTCAACGAAGGGCCTGAGCAGGGCTTTTCCGAGGGCCTTGGCATATTCGTCGAATTCCTCTCCCTTGACGTGCTTCTCAGCCAGATAGAAGGCGAGGCGTTTTATCCTCCCCATGAAGTAGCCGTGGGGCAGGTCGAAGAATATGTGTGAGCCTATCCTGATGTCGTTGATGTTGGCGTAGGGGGTAACGTACTTGGCTATCCTCCTCATGTCCGGCGTCTTCATCACAATTCCTTCCCTCTTCTCCCGGCTTAGCCTTTCGACCAGGTCGTAGAGCTCGTCAATCCGTGAGCGGTCAAAGAGACCAAAGCGCTCCACCTGCAGGATGTCGTACTCTTCAGCCAGCCTGTAGCGCTCCTCAACCGGCAGGCTCCTCCCGGTTCCTTTCTCCTGGATGTCGAAGAGGAAGAACCGGAGGTCCTCCTTCACGTAGGGCGGCCCTTCCACTATGTACGGGCTCTCTGGCCCGGCCATTTCCCCCGCCAAAACGAGGTTGGGGTAGTCCTTGAAGAAGTCGAAGTTGATGAAGTCCTCAACCCTCTCCGTCGTGAAGGGACAGACGAAGCCGCCCCTCGTGAGGGCAAGGATTCTGTCTTTAATCCTCACAACGCGGACATTGTAGCCATCCACCTTTTCCTCGACGTAGAAAGGCCGGTTCTTGAAAACGCGCCTTATCCCGTTCTCAAGCTGGACGACGCGCTTTATGTGGGGAAAGCCCAGAACCACCTCGCCGTTCTCGAAGACGAGGGTTCCACGCCTGAAGCCCTTGGCGGAATCGCGGAAGCGGACGTATCTGATACCCTCAAACTCGTCTTCGACGAGGCCTCCTTTACCCTCGAGGACTGATAATCGGTCCTCAGGGATGCCGAGCTTGAGCAGAATGTTCCTGAAGTGAGAGCTTACCATCGTCTCACCAATCTAAGTGGGGTGACATTGTTAATAATCATTATGAATATATGGCAAAGCTTCACGGAACAGAAAAGAGGTTGAGGGAAGCGCCGCGCTTCAGCGCTGCGCTTTAGCGTTTCATGGTCGAGAGGACCTTGGTGGTGACGTCGTTGCCTTCCTTGTCGTAAATCCTGTAGTAGGCACTGTAGGGCAGCTTCATCTTGGCCCTGTGCATGGCACCGAGGGCGAACTTGAGGTGGCCCTCGTTGACCCAGACGGTGAGTATCTTCTGGTCCTTCTTGACGCGAGCGGCAAGGCCAATCGGCTTTCCGAAGGGCCTGCGCATACCGTTACCGTAACGGTCAGCCTTCCTTCCGGTAGCCATTGGGTTCTCACGGAGAACCTGGAACGGGTAGACCCTTATCTTGAAGTGGTAGTTGCTCCTACCGACGTTCTTCTGGAGGTACCTGTTGACCTGTATACGGATGGCCTCGAGGGCGTTCTGCCTTATCTGCATGGCCTGCTCGGCGTGAAGGCTCACCTCGTACTGGAACTCGGCTGAAAGGTTGCCCATGTCGAAGATCGTTATCTTCGGACCGGGCGCACCGCGTATGTATTCCCTTCTCGTGTAAGCGGGCTTGTCAACGTCCCTATCAATCTTGGCTGGTCTCAGTCCCATACTCTCACCTCCAAATGAGCGTAAGCTAAGCCTAAACTTAGGCGAGTGGAGTGGCTTATAAAAGTTTTGGAAAGCCCGTCACCCCATCTTACTCCCCAGTCCCTTTAAGCTTAACGGACTCCCAGAGGAGTGCCAGTGAAAACGGCAGGAAGGAAAGCAGGGCGAGGTTCAACGTTACGCCCACGCTTATCTCCCCGAGAGAGTAGGCCAGGCCGAAGAGCATTCCCCCGAGGAATGTCGATAGGTTCTGGACTCCGTTTACACCTCCAATGGCCAGCGATGAGCGGTGGTAGGAAGCGAGAACCTTCCTCGAAATCGGGCGGAAGCTCTGGAAGGCGAAGAGAGCCAGGAATATCCCCAGAAAAACCGTAGGAGCAGTCTTCACGGCCGCGAGTAGGGGAGAAACTGCAGCCATCAGAGAGGTTAGTAGGACCATTCTCCTCTCGCTCCTGACGTCGGCGAGCCAGGAAACGGCGTAGCTTAGGAGTGCCGATAAAAAGCCTGCCCATCCAATAAGCGTCGCTGTTTTGGCCTTGTCCATGCCCAAAGCTTCGGAAACATAGATGTAGGTTATCTCGCCGGAGGTGAAGGCGACTATGATCGCCATCAGCGACGCGATTATGAGAATCCTTTTTGGGTTGAGGCTCGGCTTCTCCCCATCGGGCGTTTTCTTTCTCTTGGGCACTATCCAGCCGTAGAGCAGGAAGTAGGCAAGGAGCATTATCACGCCGGTGAATACAAAGAATGCAGAGGCAATCCACATCTGACCGGACAAGCCAAGGTTAATGGTGTAGGCGTAAACGTAGTTGCCGAGGAGTGAAGCTATACTGCCAAAGAGGAAGTAAACCGATGTGACCCTTGCCCTTATCTCTTTTGGCGTAGTCACTGCTATGACAAATTGGGCCATTGGCCAGCTCAGTCCATTGAGGAAGCCGTTGAGAAGCTTTATTCCGGCCACCTGAACCCAGGTGCTCGTGAGGGGATAGAGATGGACCGCCAGAGCGTTGCCCATCATGGCCAGCGCACCGATGTAAACGAGCTTCCTACCTTTCTCAAGGGTGAGACCACCGAGAACAGACGAAAATGCCCTTGCCAGGACAAATGACATGGAAACAATGGAGACCGAGAACATTGATGCCTGGAGAATGTCCCTCGTGTAGAAGGCTATCGCTGGAGTCGCGAGGCGGAAAGCTATCGTTCCGGTGAAGGCGGAGATGATGAGCAGGATTATTCCAGCCAGGCGCTTGCGCTCCATCAAACCACCTTCTAAACGTTAGGGTGAAGCTTTTAAAAGTCTTGGTCAGGTCGAAAATTCTTCATTTTATTGCCTGCGAAACGAACATAGCTTCGATAAGTTACGGGAAGGAACTAACGAACCCTTTTTATATTTCCCCTCCAACCTCCGCCGAGGTGATGCTGATGGAGCTCAGGTTCGACATGGAGTATGAGGAAGCTTACAGGGAGCTCTACGAGATAGTCAAGCCGAAGTACAAGCTCTTCACGGCCGGCCCGGTTGCTTGTTTCCCGGAGGTTCTCGCGATAATGAGCGTCCAGATGTTCAGCCACCGTTCGGCCGAAGCGAAGGAGGTTCACGTTGATACCCTCAACAGGCTCAAGGCCTTCCTTGAGGCAGATAAAGGCGAGATAATCCTCTTCCCGAGCTCTGGAACGGGCTTCATGGAGGCCGCTGTAAGGAACACGATACCCTACGGTGGAAAAGTTCTCGTTACGGTCATCGGTGCGTTCGGAAAGCGCTTTGCAGAGGTAGTCAACACCAACGGAAGAAAGGCAGTCGTCCTTGAGAAGGAGCCCGGAAAAGCCATCAAGCCAGAGGAGCTTGATGAAGTCCTCAAGAAGAACCCCGATGTCGAGGCCGTCACCATAACCTACAACGAGACCTCAACAGGCGTTCTCAACCCGCTTCCGGAGCTTGCCAAGGTCGTCAAGGAGCACGACAAGCTGCTCTTCGTCGATGCTGTCTCTGCCATGGGCGGAGCGGACATAAAGTTCGACAAGTGGGGCATCGACCTCATCTTCGCGAGCTCTCAGAAGGCCTTCGGCGTCCCGCCAGGTCTTGCCGTCGCCGCCGTCAGCGAGCGCGTTTTTGAGATAGCCGAGAAGATGCCCGAGCGCGGCTGGTACTTCGACCTTCCGCTTTACAAGAAGTTCAACGAGAAGAAGAAGGGAACGCCCTCAACCCCACCGCTCCCGCAGATATTTGGCCTCAACGTCGTCCTCAGGATAATCGAGAAGATGGGCGGCAAAGGGGCCTGGCTCGATATGTACAGGAAGAGGAGCGAGATGATACGCGAGGGCGTCAAGGAGATGGGCCTCGGAATCCTCGCCGAGCCAGGCTACGAGAGCCCGACCATCACTGCCGTCGTCGTTCCTGAGGGAATGAAGGGCGTTGACGTCTACAACGCTATGCGCGAGAGGGGCTTTGAGCTCGCCAAGGGCTATGGAAGCGTCGCCGAGAAGACCTTCAGGATTGGAAACATGGGCTACATGACATTCGACGACATAAGGGAGATGCTCGACAACCTGAGGGTGGTCATAGAAAAGCTTAAGGCTTGATGCCACCTTTATATTTTTCTAGTGAAAATAATGGCAAAGGAAATATGGATTGCACTGTGGCTTTTCGCCAATCTTCTAATATTTTGGAGTGTTGGGCTCTACACGAGTGGGTATTCCCTCGAGGGTTACCTCCCCTGGGAGAGTGTCAAGATTCAAGAGTACACCCCCATCATCCGCACCTTCCCCGGAGATGAACCTTACGGAATTCTCTACATGGTGGACATAAAGGGCAACATCTACTACTACATCGTATGGGAGGACGAGTATTTTCACAACACGATAATCGACAGGCTCTACCGCTTCTTCCGTTCCCTGGTCTACAGCGGGAACACTTACGATATAGAGGTCGTGAAGGTCTACCCAGACAACAACAGTATATACCTCCAAACCTACGAGCACACCGATGTATGGGCAACGATGCAGCCTGACGGGAGCTGCCTCTGGAACGGGCAGACCATCCCCAACTGCACCGAGAAGGGAACCCACGTGAAGGTCTACGTCGTGACATGGAACCACATGCTCTCACTGACTCCAGAGAACGGCACCATCAGGGTTGAAAACCTCACTATGAGACACATGACGGTGGACGACTATGTTTCCCTCGGCATGTTCCGGAGAACCCAGAAGACCATCGGTGGTGTTACTGTAAACTCCCTCCTGATAGCAGTTCTGATAACCGTTCTGTTCAACGTGACCCTCTACGCCGGCTGGAAAAGGGGCTATCTATCCATGGAATACTATCGCAAACTGAAGGAAGAGATACACAAGAACTTTAAAAGGATAAGGAAATAAGTCTAAAGAAGCGGCTCGAGCTCCACTTTTTCTCCCGACTTTTTGACAGCGTATATCCTGTTGATCTTTCTGGTTCCAGTTCTGAAGTCCCTCTTGAGTTCGACCACAATATCAAACTTGCTCATGACGTCATTGTTTGCCCTTAGCCAGTGCTTGACTTCCTCGATTATATCGCCAGAGATGGCCAGTGAGGTCGCTATGAAGGTGTAGTCATCAAGGAGCTCGCTCAGAATCGTGGGCACGTGGACGGTGTGGATGGTGTCTATGACGATGTAGTCCGGGTTTATGCGCTTTATCTTTTCGATGACATCCTTGGTGCGGGCCTCAAGGCTTCTTGAGTCGAACTGCGTGTCTATGACTACTATGTTAGGCTTAAACGGCTTGAACTCCCCATAGGCCGTTATTACAGCGATTTTTCTGTCTTCAGGGATTAGATGAATCAGAGCCTCGACGAGCTTGGTCTTTCCAGACCTGCTGGAGCCAACGATTAGAACATCCTTTCTGTCGAGGAGAGCCTTCTTCAGAACTTCAAGCTGCTCCTCAGTTATCGTTCCGTAGCGCAGGAGGTCTTCAGGAGTAAATATGTAGACGCCCATGCTTTACCACCGTATAGGGTTCCCCTCGGGCATTATAACGCTATCGTTTACCCGTCCCGCTCTTCGTCAATTAAATTGGGATTTTCTGACATTTATTCAAAATTAACCCATATTTTATGTCTAATCTTGCCTAAAATTCAACTTTTCTTGCACAAAAGACATAAAGGTGAAAATCATTGACAAAAACTAGGTGATGAAAATGAACGCTCTCCAAATTGTGACCCGAAAAATTGAACCGGTTATAGAAGTTCAGACGAGAGTGATTGACTATATGACAAGATACATGGTAGGCAAGGGCTTCAAGTGGATGCTTCCGGTGATGCTCAGCTCCATAACTGACCCCCTCTGGCCAGACCCCGCTGCTAGCGAGGCCCTAAAGCCGCCAGAAGTCGAGGTCTATGGCGAGAGGCTGAGGCTGACCCACAGCATGATACTCCACAAGCAGATGACGGTAGCTATGGGAATTGACAGGCTCTTCATACTCTCACCGAACATAAGGCTCGAAGGGAGAAGCGCCGACGATGGCAGACACGCCTACGAGTTTACGCAGCTTGACTTCGAGATAGCCTACGCGAGCATGGACGACGTCATGAGCCTCATAGAGGAGCTGATAAGCGGATTGTTCAAGGAAGCTAGGAGCTGGGGACTGGAGAGGGAAGTACCCAAGGTAAGGCCGCCCTTCAAGCGCTTCACCCTTGAGGAGATTAAGGCCGAGTTTGGAAGCGAGGACGAGGCCAGTAAGGCCATGGACGAGCCCTTCTGGGTGACGGACATTGAGAGGGAGTTCTACGACAGGGAGGACCCCGAAAGGCCCGGCCACTTCAGGAACTACGACCTCTACCTACCGGAGGGCTACGGAGAGGTTTCCAGCGGTGGCGAGAGGGAGTGGGAGTACGAGGTAATAGTCAGAAAAATGAAGAAGGCAGGCATAAGCCTTGACGCCTTCAGACCCTACCTCGAGGTCGCCAAAGCGGGCCTCCTGAGGCCGAGCGCTGGAGCGGGCATAGGCATCGAGAGGCTCATCAGGTACATGGTCGGGGCTGAGCACATAGCGGAGGTTCAGCCCTTCCCGAGAATCCCGGGAGTTCCGGCGGTTATTTGAGCTCCCAATCGTTATTTCCGTTTTTTCACTCATCCATGGAGAGAGGTAAAAGAAAAGTCACTGGAAGAGCTCCACCGGGCTGAAGCCCTCCCTGGCCCTTCCGACCTTCAGCTCCATGTTGAAGGCGTTGGTGACCGTTCCGGCTTTCTCCGCCCACAGACCAGCAGGAAGGACTAAGACTTCACCTTTGAGCTCTCCCTTAGGCCTCCCTATTACCACGTAGGCGTCGCTCTGGGGAATGCCCTTTATCCCAGCTCTCAGCAGTCCAGCGGCATTGACGCCTTCGTGTAGGATCAGCGTTGGGACGTCGAGCGGCTGAGCCGGAGCCTCGAGCACGGCTACATCATAGCCCTCCTCGACGATTTCCTTGCCCTTCAGCAGTATCTTGAGGAGCGGGAACTTCTCAACGTCAGCCTTGAGGAGAACGCGCTTCGCCTTCCTGATGTCCTCGAAGGTTGCTGTAGAGAGGCCCTCCTCGACCATCGCGCCTATTGGGATGCCCTTCCTCTCGGCAAACTCCTTGAAAAAGACTATCTCCTCGTTGGTGAGCTCGGGCGTGAGGATTAATGCATAGCTCTTCTCGGCAAGGAACTTTTTAGCCTCCTCCCAGCTCACCGGTTCGCCGTTGAGGAGCGGCTGAGCCAGATCCTCGGCCCAGGGCCTTCCGAAGCGGCAGTAGTCGCAGAGGTGAAGGTTCCATGAATCAGCTCTGCTCGACGCCCTTACGAGAATGCCGTCGTAGACCTCTATATTCATCTCGCAGGCAAAGGAACAGCCGTTGCAGACCGTTGGAACGGCTTTCGTCTTCCACGGACCGGGCTTGATGAAGGGCAGCTTCTCTGTAATCGCTCCAACCGGGCAGATGTCGATGAGCTCGCCTATGAACCTCCCATCCATATCACCGAGCTTCTCCCCGAGGGGCGGTGAAATCATGGTCTTGAAGCCCCTGAAGAGGTAGTCCACGACTCCTTCTCCGGCTACCTCATGGGTGAAGTTGATGCACTGGCCGCAGAGGACGCACTTGTTGTTGTCAAGGGTGATCCATGGGTGGCTCTCATCAAGCTCAAACTTGTTCTGCTCTCCCTCGAAAGCATCCTGCTTCGCGTCGTAGAGCGTTGCGTATTCCCTCAGCTTGCAGCGGAAGACCTCCATACAGCCGCAGCTCATACACCGCTCTGCTTCCTTGAGCACCTGCTCCTCGGTCAAAGCGGGCTCGACCTCCTCGAAGCTTCTCCTCCGCTTTTCGGGATCGAGGAGCTTCACCTTTGCCCTCGGCTTTCTCTCCACATGCTCGTAGTCCTTCTCCGTGACCTTCTTCCAGTGGTTGTAGGGCCTCAGGTCGAAGAGAACCCGATAGAGGTCTTCGTCCTCAACTACGTCCTTCACGTGCTTCACCGGCTCCGTGAGAACGGCTTTTGCCTTCTCAAGCTTGCCTTTGAGGTAGAGGTCTATCATTATCGCGGCTCTCCTGCCCGTGGCTATGCTTTCTATGACAGTCGATGGGCCGAGAACGAGGTCTCCACCGGCGAAAACACCTTCAATGCTAGTTTGGAGTGTTATCTCATCCACAAGGGCTTTGCCCCTCTTTGCCTCTATCCCGAGACTCTTGAGGAACTCTTCGTCGCAGTACTGGCCTATGGCCAGGATCACGTTGTCCGCTTTAACTCTGAAGTTCGAGCCCTCTATCGGGATCGGCCTCCTCCTTCCGCTCGCGTCCGGCTCTCCAAGCTTCATTCTGATGAGCTCTACCTCCTCGACTCTGCCATCGCCGAGTATCTTAACCGGGTTCGTCAGGAATAGGAACTCGACGCCTTCCTCCTCGGCCTCCTCCACCTCGCGCTCGTTGGCCGGCATTTCAGCCCTGGAGCGCCTGTAGACGACGGTAACCTTTGCACCGAGCCTCAGTGCCGTCCTAGCGACGTCCATGGCAGTGTTTCCACCGCCGACAACTATAACGCGCTCCCCGAGCTCGACCTTCTCGCCCATGTTTACCTTTCTCAGGAACTCTATACCGTGCATGACGCCGTCGAGGTCTTCCCCCGGAATGCCCATCTTCCTGCTTCTCCACGCACCGACACCGAGGAAGACAGCATCGTACTTCTCCCTGAGCTCCTCTAAGGTGATGTCCCTTCCAAGGGCAGTGTTC
Organism: Thermococcus sp. M36; assembly: GCF_012027355.1. Lineage (NCBI taxonomy): Archaea > Methanobacteriati > Methanobacteriota > Thermococci > Thermococcales > Thermococcaceae > Thermococcus > Thermococcus sp. M36. Next base: position 1,301,503 of record NZ_SNUH01000001.1, on the reverse strand, counting down.
GTTCTCACCTCTATCCCCGTGTTTATGACCGTCGCTATGTCCTTGTCGAGCACGTCCCTCGGGAGCCTGTAGGGTGGAATGCCGTAGCGCATCATGCCGCCGAGCTCCGGCATCGCCTCAAAGATAGTAACTTCATGTCCCATCGTCCTGAGGTAGTAGGCACATGCGAGACCCGCGGGCCCACCACCCACCACCGCCACCCTCTTCCCGGTCGAAGGCGGAATCTCGGGCATCCACGGGCCGTGCTCAAGGTCGTAGTCGGCGGCAAACCTCTTGAGCTGCCTTATTGCCAGAGGCTCCTCCACGAGGTTCCTCCTGCAGGCGTCCTCACAGAAGGCCGGACAAACTCTCCCAAGAACGGCCGGAAGGATGTACTTCTCCTTCATGAGCTTAACGGCCTCGTGGTACTTGCCCATCGCTATGAGAGCGAGGTAGCCCTGTACGTCGCTGTGTGCAGGACAGCCTTCCTGACACGGACCGATACAGTCGCCGTAGTGGTCTGAGAGGATAAGCTCAAGGGCAGTCTTTCTCATTGAGACGACTTCGTCGGTGAGTGTCTCGACCGAGAGTCCCTCCATCGGCCTGAGGGTGCACGATGTTGTAACTCCCCTCTGCGTCTTTACAAGGCACAGCCTGCAGGAGCCGTAGGGCTCAAGCTCCCCGGTGTAGCAGAAACCGGGCACGTGCTCCCCGATTTCACGGAGGAAATCCATGAGGGGCTTCCCTTCAGGGGCGTCAACTTCCTTACCGTTTATGATGACCCTGACCATCACTCATCCCTCCCGGTGAGGATTTCAATCGCGTTGAACCGGCACACCTCGTAGCAGGTGCCGCACTTTATGCATGCCTCCTGATCAATGAAGTGCGGTTTGAGCCTCTCGCCGCTGATGGCCTTGACGGGACAGAAGATCGCACATGCTGTACAGCCCGTGCACCTGTCGGCGATTATTACGTACTTGATGAGCGGCTTGCACACCTTGGCTGGACACTTGCCCTCAATGTGGGCGAGGTATTCGTCCCTGAAGTAACGGAGCGTCGTCAGAACCGGGTTGGGCGCGGTCTGACCTAGGCCGCAGAGCGAACCAGCTTTGACCTGGTAGGCAAGCCTTTCGAGCTTCTCAAGGTCCTCTTCGGTTGCCTCTCCCCTCGTGAACTTGTCCAGAATCTCCCACATCCTCTTCGTCCCCAGGCGGCAGAAGGTGCACTTGCCGCAGGATTCTTTCACCGTGAAGTCGAGGAAGAACCTAGCAACGTCGACCATACAGGTGTCCTCATCCATAACGACCATTCCGCCGCTCCCCATTATCGCTCCGGTGGCATTGACGCTCTCGTAGTCAACGGGGGTGTCGAACAGGTACTCGGGAATACAGCCGCCCGAGGGGCCGCCGAGCTGGACGGCTTTAATCCTCTTACCCGTCTTCGTCCCCCCGCCAATCTCGTAGAGTATCTCGCGGAGGGTTATGCCCATAGGAACTTCGACGTTTCCGCCGTGCTTTATCTTGCCCGAGAGCGCGAAGACCTTTGTCCCCTTGCTCTTCTCGGTGCCGATGGCGGCGTAGGCCTCCCAGCCGTGCTTTATTATCCAGGGCACATTTGCCCAGGTTTCGACGTTGTTTATGTTCGTGGGCTTGCCCCAGAGGCCCTTTTGAGCTGGATAGGGCGGTCTCGGCCTCGGCATTCCGCGCTTGCCCTCAATGGAAGCTATCAGAGCCGTTTCCTCACCGCAGACGAAGGCCCCAGCACCTTCCTTGATGACGATGTCGAAGGAGAAGCCCGAGCCGAGGATGTTCTCGCCGAGGAAGCCCCTCTCTCGCGCCTGCTTCAGAGCTATCTTGAGGCGCCTTATGGCGAGCGGGTACTCAGCCCTGACGTAGATGAACCCTTTGGTCGCCCCAATAGCGTAGGCACCGATTATCATGCCCTCGATTACACGGTGAGGGTCGCCTTCCAGAACGTTCCTGTCCATAAAAGCACCGGGGTCACCTTCATCGGCGTTGCAGACAATGTATTTCTCGTCCCCTTTCGCCTGGCGGGTGAACTTCCACTTCAGTCCGGTTGGGAAGCCTGCTCCGCCCCTCCCTCTGAGTCCGGACTTGGTGATGACCTCTATGATCTCCTCAGGCTCCATCTGAAGGGCCTTTTTGAGTGCCTCGTAGCCTCCTGCTTGAATGTACTCGTCTATGTTCTCCGGGTCAATGTAGCCGGAGTTTTCGAGAACTATTTTCTTCTGCTTGGCGAAGTAGCCGTCAACGTCCCACGTTTTCCTCTTGCCGTTCTCCCACCAGTCCCTCTTCACTATCCACTCCTCTACAGGCTTTCCATTTATGACATGCTCCTCAATAATCCTTGGAACCTTTTTGGGGTCAACGTGCCCGTAGGTGATTATCTCGTCCTCAGTGATGATGTCAACCAGTGGCTCGCGGTAGCACATCCCAACGCAGCCGACTATCTTGAGCTTAACATCAAGGTTTCTCTTCTCAAGCTCCTGCTTTATGGCCTCGTAGGTCTCCTTTGCTCCCGCCGCGATACCGCAGGAGTTCATGCCAACCGCTATGGCCTTGATCTCAGACATCGAGCTTCCCCTCCTTGAGCTGCTTCATCAGTTTTCTGACCTTCTCGGGCGTGAGCTTGCCGAAGACCTTCTCGTTTATCATTATCACAGGTGCCAAACTGCAGCAGCCGAGGCAGGCGACGCGCTCGAGAGTTACGAGGCCGTCCTCCGTTGTCTGGCCCTCCTCAATGCCGAGCTCCTCGGTTATAGCCTGGGAGATGTTCACGGCACCGTTGACATGGCAGGCTGTACCGTGGCAGATTTTAATGACGTACTTTCCAAGGGGCTCAAAGCGGAACTGGGCGTAGAAGGTGGCCACTCCGTAGACCCTGCTGAGCGGGACGCCGAGGTAGTTCGCTATCTCCTCCATGGCCTCCCTGGGAAGGTAGCCAAAGCGCTCCTGCGTCCGCTGGAGGAGAGGTATCAGTGAACTCGGTTCCGGGGGATAAGAGAGTATGTAATCAAAGGAGGATTCCATCTTGCATCACCAGGAGGGTTTTCGAAAAAGTCTCGACACCAATGTTTATAAGGGTGCACTAAAGTACAAGTTCGCAACATCTGGTTAACAACCAACCGTTTGAAAAATTCTTAAATCACCCCTTTACAAACTTAAAACTGTAAGCCCTTACAAGGCGGTGATGCCCTTGAGATACATAAAATTGTCTTCCGAAAATTTTGAGAAGTTCTTCAACTCATTAAAGGCCCTAGGAAAAGTATACGGCCCCGTAAAAAAGGGCAACATCTATTCTTTCCAGGAGGTTCAGAGGGCGGAAGAGATGTCCCTTGATTACAACAGGACAATGCTCCCACCGAAGAAGTTCTTCGTAATGCCCAGGGACACGATTCTCCGCCTGAAGAACGGCAGATGGGAGAATGGTATCAACGATGAACCGTTCGTCCTCTTCGGGGTACACTCCTGTGATATCCACGGGCTGAAAATCCTCGACAAGGTGTACCTGGAGGAGCCGGCCGACCCGTACTACAGGGTCAGGCGAGAGAACGCCATCGTAATCGGCATCAGCTGCATGCCCGACGAGTACTGCTTCTGCAAAAGCCTCGGAACGGACTTTGCGATGGACGGCTTCGACCTCTTCCTCCATGAGCTCCCCGACGGCTGGCTGGTAAGGGTCGGAAGCGTGAGGGGGCATGAGATAGCCTGGGAGCACGAGGAGCTCTTTGATGAGGTAACAGAAGAAGACCTCGCCAATTTCAGGGCCTTTGAGGAGAGGAGAGCGAAGTCCTTCAAGAAGGAGCTCAACAAGGAGGGCCTGGCGGACATGCTCGACCTAGCCTACAACAGCCCGGTGTGGAAGAAGTATGCAGACATATGCCTCGCCTGCGGCAACTGCAACATGGTGTGTCCGACGTGCCGCTGTTATGAGGTATGTGACAAGTGGCTCAACGCCTATGAGGCAGTGAGGGAGAGGCGCTACGACTCGTGTTTCATGGAGAGCCATGGGTTAGTCGCCGGGGGGCACAACTTCAGGCCGACCCGCTTAGACCGCTTCAGGCACAGGTATTACTGCAAGAGCTACTTCGATCCCTCGGCCGGCTTCAACTGCGTCGGTTGCGGGAGGTGTGACGAGTTCTGCCCGGCAAAGATAGAGCACGTTAAGGTTCTCGACGAGGTGAGGGGGTCCCTGCAATGACCGAGAATCCATACATATCCTACGACGCGAGGATCCTGGAGGTCAAGGACCTCACCCCCAGGGAGAAGCTCTTCACGCTACGCTTTATAGACCCCGATGTTGGGGAGAAGTTCGAGTTCAAGCCGGGCCAGTTCGTCATCGTGGACATAAGGGGCTTCGGCGAGTTCCCGATAAGCCTCTGTTCATCCCCGACGAGAAGGGGCTACCTCCAGCTATGCATCAGGAAGGTCGGCAGGATGACGAAGTTTATCCACAGGATGAAGGAGGGTGAGATAGTAGGCATTAGAGGACCCTACGGCAACGGCTTTCCGATGGAGAGGATGGAAGGCTCGAACCTTATCCTCGTCGCCGGCGGTCTCGGGATGGCGCCGTTGAGGTCCGTCCTCTGGTACGCGATTGATTCAGGAAAATATGAACACATCTGGCTCCTCTACGGCACGAAGGCCTACGAGGACATCCTCTTCCGCGACGAGATAATCCACCTCCTGAAGCACGGTGAGGCCATGAACTGCTCCGTAAAGCTGGCCTATGAGGTGGAAAGCCCGTCGTGCATCTACCTTGAGAAGGGCTTCTCGGACAGGGTCTGCCGGGGCGTCGTTACCGACCTCTTCCGCGGGGAGGAGTTCGACGTGAACAACACCTACGCCCTCATTTGCGGCCCCCCGGTCATGTACAAGTTCGTTATCAGGGAGCTCCTTGACAGGAAGCTCTCTCCGGGGAGGATTTACATGACCCTCGAAAGGCGCATGCGCTGCGGAGTAGGCAAGTGCGGCCACTGCATCGTCGGGACAAGCACCTCAATCAAGTACGTCTGCAAGGACGGCCCGGTCTTCACGTACTGGGACGCCCTCTCCACAAGGGGGTTGATATGATGGAGAAGCTCAAGCTGGGTGTTTTCGAGCTCACCGACTGCGGCGGCTGTGCCCTGAACATTCTCTTCCTCTACGAGAGGCTCTTCGACCTGTTAGAGTTCTATGAGATAAGCGAGTTCCACATGGCCAGCAGCCTGAAGACGGAGAACCACTACGACGTGGCCATCGTCACCGGCACCGTTTCGAGTCACCGCGACCTGGAGCTGCTCAAGGAGGCCAGAAACCACTCGAACTACCTAATCGCCCTGGGGACGTGTGCCACCCACGGCTCAGTTCAGGCAAGTGTTGAGCTCCCCATCAGGGAGAAGCTGAAAGCTGTTTACGGCGACGAAGGCAACCCGATGAGGGCCCTCGACTCAAAGCCGGCCGTTGAGTACGTGGCCGTTGATCTTGCCATTCCCGGCTGTCCCTACAACAAGGACGAGCTGTACCAAGCACTGATGGACATAGCCAAGGGCGTTGACCCAGTGAGGCCGGACTACCCGGTCTGCATTGAGTGCAAGCTCAACGAGTATGAGTGCGTCCTGGTCAAGAAGGGATTGCCCTGCCTCGGCCCGATAACCCTCGGCGGCTGCAACGCGGCCTGCATAAAGTCGGGCCTCGGCTGTATAGGCTGTCGCGGCCCGCTACCCGGCGAGGTGAACCCAGCGAGCGAGTACGAGATACTCAGGGGGCTCGGCTACAATGACGAGTACATAGTTAAGAAGTTCAAGACCTTTGCGAGGTGGGAACCATGATAATCGAGCTGCGCGAATTTACCCGCGTCGAGGGCAACGGTAAGGCCGAGATAGTCATCGAGGACGGGGAAGTCAAGGAAGTGAGGCTCAAAATTGTCGAAGGGCCGCGCTTCTTCGAGCTGCTCACCCTCGGGAGGCACTACTACGACGTGCCCGACCTGGAGGCGAGGATATGCGCCATATGCTACTTAGCGCACAGCGTTGCCTCCGTTATAGGCATAGAGAGGGCATTTGGCGTTGAAGTCCCAGAGGAGATTCAACTGCTGAGGGAGCTGGGCCTCATCGGGGAGTTCCTTGAGAGCCACGCGCTCCACCTCTACCTCCTCGTTGCGCCCGATGTGTTCGGCTATCCTGACGCAATAAGGATGGCCACAAAACACGGTGAACTGGTGAGGGAGGGACTGACCCTCAAAGCGTTCGGCAACAGGCTGAGGGAGCTGATAGGCGGGAGGGAGATACACGGCATCAACGTCAAGCCCGGAGGCTTTGGAAGGTACCCGACCGTTGAAGAGCTAGAGGAGATAGAGAAACAGAGCGAGGCCCTGATAAGGCTCGCCAAGAGGGCCGTGAGAGTATTCGCCGGTCTCGATCCCTACGGGGAGAAGGCGGAACACTTTGTAGCGACCGACGGCTACCTGTGGGGAGACATGCTGATCGCAGAGGACGGGGAACCGTTCCACTACACGGACAGGATAGAGGAGCACTCCCTCGTTTACAGCTTCGCCAAGCAGAGCCACTATAAAGGGGAGGCGTTTTTCGTAGGTGCCCTGCCGAGGCTCCTCCTCAAGGCGGAGATGCTCACGCCAGAGGCCAGGAGGCTCTTTGAGGAGCACAGGAAGAAGCTCGAAACCGGCCACGTGAGCTACAACAACCTCGCCCAGGCGATAGAACTTGTGTATTCCCTTGAGCGGGCAGGAGAGATAGCAAGGACACTCCTCGACCGCGGGATAGAGGGTGAGAACGTCCCCATCGAGCCGAGGGAGGGGGAAGGAATAGGCTACGTCGAAGCGCCCAGGGGCTTGCTCATACACCACTACCGCATTGACTCCGAGGGCAAAATCACGTATTCCAACATCATAACGCCAACAGCGCTGAACCACGCCATGATAGAGGCCAGCCTGCTGAGGGAGGCGAAAGCCCTCTACGGCGAGACTGACGAGAGGGAGATGGTGCAGAGGCTGGAGGAGACTGTCAGGGCGTTTGACCCCTGCATCTCCTGTTCCGTGCATATTGTCAAACTGTAGACTTTTCCTTTTTGTTATTTCAATATATTCCGCATTTTCCCGAAAGTTCTTCGAAGACGTAAACAAAAGGCATATATTGTAACACCCATTACCATATTATATGGGGGATGAACCATGAACAGCATCGAAGATCTATTGAGGGCAATAGATGCCGTAAAGCCAGGGGAGACTGTTCTAGTGGAATACTACCCGTCCTACGTTCCGGAGTTCGTGACACTGGCTCTCCTGATGTACGCACGGAGGAAGGGTATGCCGGTGGTGATAGACGACAACTTTGACGCGCTCCACGTCATACAGAAGCACCTCGCCCTGTGGGGGATTCGCGAGGACTTCAGAGACGTTTTTGTCATCAAGTCCGACGGCCACGTGGATGTGGGCAACGTCATTGCCAGGATAAAGTTCAGCGACTCACCCGATGTCTACGTCAGGAAGTACGAGGACATCGGCAGGGAGCTGCTCTCCAGCATAGGGCCCTCCGTGAACATAGTCCTGGGGTTTGAGAAAATATTCGCCTTCATTCACAGCGTCAGGGAGTTCTACCTCGTCATGACGCGGATCCAGAAGTTTCTTGGAAACCCGAGAAAGGCGTTTTACCTCGTGAACAAGGAAACCGCAGAGGCGCTGGAGTTTAGTCCCCTGCCGGAGATGGAGCGTATAGCCAGTACCGTGGTCGAGATAATCCCGACCCCCACTTCGGGCAGAATCGTTTTCAAGAAGACCCCACTGTTCGAACTGATCGGAAAGGAGCTTGAGATCCCAGTAGGGGTGATAGAAGATGCAGCCGGTGGCAAAGGAGATCGCGTTTAGGTTCATAGAAGAGGCCCCCTTCGGGGACGTAATACTGATGGAGGACGAGTCCCCCTACGGAACCGCCCTCGCCACGTACGTCCTCGTGAAGTACGCCGGAGATAGAGGACTGCCTGTTTACATTGACGACGTGTTAGACTCCCTTGCACTCGTGAGGAAGCACCTGAAGTTCCTCGGCATTGACGAGGACTTCTCCGATGTCGAGGTCATCAAGACGGGGGGCATGGAGCCCGTGGGGAAGATCGTGAGCAAAATCCACCTGGAGGCCGAGCCCGTTCTCTACATAACCCGGCACAGGGAAATAACCAACAGGATACTCTCATCCGGAAAGCACCTGAACATAGTCCTCGGCATGGAGAGACTGTTTGCGTTCCTTGAGACACGCAGGGAGTTCTACATGTTCATAGCATACCTCAAAGAATTCCTCGGAAACCCCAACAGGAAATCCTTCTACATAGTCAACAAGCCTGTGCTGTCAACGCTGAGGTTCAACCCACTCCCGGAACTCGAAGAGATTGCCAGCACCGTCGTTGAAATAAAGATTAAAAACGGAACCCACGTTGTCATTCCCAAGAAGGCCCTGTTTACAGATATAATCGGAAAGGAGTTCCCCGGGATCCCCGAGGAGATAGCCCGGTGGTGATCCCTTGCCCTTCGGTTTTTTCAGGAAGACCAAAAAGCGAGAGGACACTAACATAGCATCGAGAAAACCCGTCGGCAGGTTCAGGGTTGAAAAATCCCTTAAGGTGTTCTCCCGACAGGTTCTGATCGGGGAAGTGATCGAAGGGCTTATCTATCCAGGCTACAAGGTAAAGGGAAAATCCGTCAGCCCAATCATGAAGATAGAGCGGGACCATCGGAGGGTTGACTTCGCCGTTGCGGGCGATAGGGTCGCCCTGATGCTTGAGTACGAAGTCCCATGTGAGGAAGGAGAAGAGCTGGAAATTTACCAATCGTGAGGTGATGGCATGATAATCTGGGACGACCACTTCCACGTTGATCCGTTCAAGGGGCTCTTCCTTGAGGCCGTGAGGCAGTTCCACAGGGCGGGAGGAACTCACCTCGTCGTCGTCTACAAGACAGCCCACGACTATGGCTTTCCCGGTCTCAAGGCGGAGGACTTCATGGAGGCGATGGACTTCCACATCGAGCTCGTCGAGAAAATCAATAAGGAAACGCCCGTCAAAGCCTATGCCGTCGTTGGCGTTCACCCAGCTGAGTTCGTCTATCTCGCCCAGCAAAAAAGCCTTGAATACGCGAAGAACGAGGTCATGAAGGCTTTGGAATACTCCCAGAAGCTCTGCCTTGAGGGGAAAGCGATAGCCATAGGCGAGATAGGCAGGCCGCATTACGAGGTGAGTGAAGAAATCTGGCAAGCGAGCATCGAGCTGATGAAGTACGGAATGGCCTTGGCCAAAGAGGCCGACTGCGCCGTCCAGCTACACACCGAGAGCTTCGACGAGGAAAAGTTCAGGGAGCTGGGGAGATATGTTAGAGAGGTCGGGATAAAGCCCTACAAGGTAGTTAAACACTTCTCCCCGCCCCTCGTGAAAGTTGCCGAAGAGGTCGGCGTCTTCCCGAGCATAATAGCAAGCAGGAAGAACATCAAAGCGGCGATAGAGCAGGGCAACCGCTTCATGATGGAGACCGACTACCTAGATGATAAGAGAAGGCCTGGAGCTGTCCTCGGACCGAAGACCGTGCCGAAGAGAACTAAAGCGTTTCTCCAGAACGGCATCTTCACCGAGGAGGACGTCTATAAGATTCACGTTGAGAACCCGAGGAAGGTCTACGGAGTTGAGGTGGAGGAGGATTAAACCTCCACCCTCCTCACCACCCTCACAACCCCCGGCCCCCCGATTTCTCCTTCTATCTCAAAGATTCTGCCCAAAAACTGCTCCACGACCCAGACGTTCGTCACGAGGTGGTTCGTTATCTCGGCAACTTTTATCTCACCGCCGGCGAAAGCTAAGAACGGTATCAGCTGGTCCCCGAGGAACCTGTCAACGGCGGCTTTGCCCGTCAGCTGGTCGAGGAGGTCATCAGCGGCTTCCCTCCCGACGACTTCGGCCGGCTTACCGCGCTTTCCGAGGGCATCACCGCCGAGCCTCAACGAATCGGTTTCCGCCCAGACAACAATACCGCTTCCCGGCCCGAGGGAGCGGGAAAGTTCGGTCTCTATCTCCACAGGAACGCTGTACAGCTCCTCAAGCCTCTCCCTTGCTGCCTTTGCCTGCCTCTCTGCCACGTGGGCCGGCAAATTGGTGGCGTGGCTTATCCCACCAAAGCGCTCTATCCTGCCCCATTCAAGGGCCTTCAAAGGTTTTTTCTCCTCCCATGGCTCTACCCTTCCGAGGACCAGCCCACCGCCCTTCGGGTAGTGGCCACGCCGCTTGACCTCTATTTCAGCCCCAATTCCCATCTTCTCAAGGGCGCAAAGCGTTACGTTCTTCAGATAGTCCACCGGCGGGCTCCAGGGGACGTCGGTTCCGCCGGTTATCTCAAAGCTTCCTCCGGTGAATGCCATCGCCGGTAGCAACGCCTGAAGGACGAGAGTCACACTGCCGGCAGTCTTTATCGGAACTCTAACGTGCTTCGGCTTCGGTTCACCGGGAATGAACTCAAGAACCGTCGAACCGACCTTCGCCCCCTTAACCCTCGCGTTGCTCAACTCCTTCAGAGCCAGAATTCCATGGAGGTGCTGAGGTCTGAGACCGGGGTTCGGCCGGTTGGCGCGAATCTTAACGATTTTAACGGGCTTTCCAGTGATAACGGAGAGGGCAACGCTTGTCCTCAGTATCTGACCGCCACCCTCACCGTAGGAGCCGTCTATCTCCACCCACTCCATCTTCTCACCGTGATTGGTTTCGATGGGGAGCTCTAAAAACCTTGCCGAAAGGCTTTTACTACATGGAACGAATTTCAGACGGTGTGGGTATGGACGAGCTGGAGTTCTGCATCAAAAGCCTGAGCTACCCTCTGGGAACCCTCTTGGAGGGACTCGAGAGGAGAAGAGGGGAGCTCGTCAATGTGAGGAGGGATGTCATTATACTCCCTGAAGCTCCCTTCGCGGCCCTCTGCTACCTCACAGGAATAGCCCTCTTTGACGCTCTCGACCTCGTGGACAAAAAGCGCCTTCAGGACGACTACGGTGCCATTGAGGGGTTCCGTAAAAAGCTTTTGAATTCCAAGCTCGGGGAGAGATTGAGGCCGTACCTTGAAAGCCCTGGCAGGTATATCTCGCCAGGAGACAGACTTTCAATCGACTGGCTGGAGTTCGAGAGGAGGGCCGAGAAGATCAGACCGTACCTGGAGAAGGTAATAGAAGTCCAGAGAACCAGCCACACCAGGGAGGGGTTCCTGGAAAGAACCGGATTTCTGTCAGAGATTACTGCCGACCAGGGACTGCTCCTCAGCTATCTGGCTGAGGACGAAAAGCTGAGGGAGATGATAAACGCCGCCTTGGGGAAACACCAACCGGAGTTTAGGACGATGGTCGTTAGGTATTTCAAAGCCCTCCGAGGTTGAGTCTCACGGCTATTGAGAGGGCCTCTTTCTCAGACAGGCCCTTCTTTTCAGCGAGAGCCTTGACCAGCCGGGCCAGGGCCTCAACATTCCTGAGATTGAGCCTTTCGGGAGGATAATCCATGAAGTAACCGGAGGAAACCTCAAAACCAAGCCTTTCAGAGAGTTTTTCCGCGAACTCTTCTGGTGAAAGGGGCGGAATTCTAAGAACGGCCGGGAAGTCCAGGGACTCGTACTTCCCCGCGTCCTTGGTCTCAACGACAACTGGATAATCCCGCTCCCCCCAGAGAAGTTCGGCCACTTTATCAACGGGCGGTTCCCTGAGAAGGACCGCGTTTTGGGGAAGGAGTTCGGATAGTTCGACCCCAGCGAGGTTCTCCACGAGGATGTCAACACCGAGGGAGAGCACTTCTTCCGGGGCCACCGAGTGGACGTCCCTGTAGGGGGTGGCACCGCTTTCCCCGCCCTTCTCAGAGGTTATCCTCTGGTAGAGGGTCTCGCTCACGAGGGTAAACTGATAAACCTTCTCAACACCATCAAGGTACAGGACACCGTTGGAAAGAAGTTTAAGACCTAATCTGGCAAGGGAAGCGCTGAGGGAGCTCTCGCTTTTGGTCGTTATCGCCCTTCTCCCACTAACGTCCTCACTGCCCCTGCTGACGAGGCGATAGTCGGCAGGAAACAGTCCCTTGGCATTAAAGAACTCCTCAAGGGCCTGCCTCGCCTTCTCCTCGCTCACCGCGTAGACCTTTATGAACTCCACGTTCTCGCCGCTGTCAACGCCTATCAGCACCACTGCGTCGCGTCTCTCTTTGGGTATCAGCACGTCTTCCATAGCCACCGCCGTTTATTCATTTGATTCATAAAGAAAAATGGGGTGCGGCCAAAAAACAAGCAGCCCGGAGCCCGTTAGAGGCTCATTGCGCCCAGGAGCTCCCCCGTCTCAAGGTTGAGTATCCGGACCTCCCTCTTCCTCGTGTCGAGCAGGGCGATACTCTTGATTCCGCTGACGTAGCCGCAGACCTCACCAGGATTAACCAGTATCGTCCTGCCCTCCTCGCGTATCTCGTAGCGGTGAGTGTGGCCGACTATAACAACGTCGTAAAGCCTGCTCCTTGCCAGAGCGCGGGCTATCCTTTCGTCCGTGCCGTGGGTGACGGCGATCTTCATGCCGTCTGCCTCGACCTCAAGTATCTCGTCGTAGATACCGAGTGCCTCATAGAGTCCCTTTCTCTCACCGTCGTTGTTGCCGAATACCCCCTTGAGGGGGGCCTTGAGCTCTTTGAGCTCCCTGGCAACGAACGGGGCAACGAAATCACCCGCGTGGATGACCAGCTCCACGTTCTGCCTGTTGAACAGCTCGACGGCCCTCCTGATGGCCGGGAGATTGTCGTGAGTATCGCTCATTATACCTATCAGCATGCTACCACCTGCGGTTAATACGACGGCTTGGCTTATAGGATTAACCGTTGGGATCATATAAAGGACATAGCAAAAATTTATAGGCCCAGGGGGCCATGGGTATATTCAAGAGGGTGGTGTTATGTTCACCGGCAGGGCCGTGATAGCAGTCAAGATCCTCCGTCCTTTCAGGGACTGGAACGCCGGAGACGTCGTTCTCCTTGAGGACTGGAAGGCGAAGGAGCTCTGGGAAGCGAGGGTGGTTGAGGTCATTGACGAGACGGACAAGGTTATAGGTGAGATAGACCGGGCCATAGCGGAGGAGAGGAAAAACGAGCCTCTCATGCCTCTGCCGGCGGGGCTCTATGAGAGGGCCGAGTTCTACATGTACTACCTCGAAAACTATGTGAAGATGAACGCCGGGGAGAGCGTGGAGACCATAAACGTCAAGCTCACCAAGCTAGCCAACCTAAAGAAGAAGCTGGAGCACCTCAAAACAATACGCTTCAACAAGATCCTGAGGGCCGTGATGCTACGTCCCAACAGTCTGGAGCTCCTATCGAGGCTCTCACCGGAGGAGAGGAGGATATACCTCCAGCTGTCGAAGATACGCAACGAATGGCTGGGTGAGGGATGATGGACAGGGAGGACATGATTGAGAGGTACGCACGGTTTCTGAGGGAGTACGTTGACGACGAGGGGAGAGAAGTCTATCTGAACAAGCTGAAGGATTTACTCACGCTCACACCGAGGCGCTCCCTCCCGATAGACTGGACTCACCTCAACTCCTTCGACCCGGAGCTGGCGGGAGAGCTTTTAAACAGTCCTGAGGAGAGCATCCTGGCAGCAGAAGACGCTATACAGATAGTCCTCCGCGAGCCGCCAATCCTCAAGGAAGAGGAGTTCAAAATACATGCCCGCTTCCACAATCTTCCCCACACCTTCATGGTCAAAGAACTCGGGAGCGAGCACATAAACAGGCTCATCCAAGTCGAAGGCATCATCACCCGCGTCAGCGAGGTCAAGCCCTTCGTCGAGAAGGCCGTCTTTGTGTGCAAGGACTGTGGAAACGAGATGATCCGCCTTCAGAGGCCCTACGAGAACCTCGTGAAGCCGGCAAAGTGCGATGCCTGCGGCTCAAGAAATGTCGACCTCCACGTGGAAAAAAGCCGCTTTATTAACCTCCAGAGCTTTAGGTTACAGGACAGGCCCGAGAGTTTGAAGGGCGGCCAGATGCCGCGCTTCGTTGATGCAATCCTGCTCGACGACATGGTCGACACCGCCCTGCCCGGCGACCGCGTTTTAGTTACTGGAATCCTCCGCGTCATCCTGGAGCAGAAGGACAAGAGGCCGATTTTCAAGAAGGTTCTCGAGGTGAACCACATAGAGCAGCTCAGCAAGGAGATAGAGGAGCTTGAAATCTCTCCCGAGGACGAGCAGAAGATACGGGAGCTGGCGAAGAGGAAGGACATCGTCGATGCCATAGTAGATTCGATAGCCCCCGCAATCTGGGGCCACCGGACGGTGAAGAAGGGAATAGCCCTCGCCCTGTTCGGAGGTGTGCAGAGGACTCTCCCGGATGGGACTAAGCTCAGGGGAGAGAGCCACGTCCTGCTGGTTGGAGATCCAGGAGTTGCTAAGTGCGTTGACTACAACACTGAGGTCGTTTTGGGAGATGGGAGCCTGAAGAAGATTGGAGAGATTGTTGAAGAAGCCGTGGAGAAGGCCCGGAAAAAAGGAATCCTCGGAAAAGTCGATGATGGCTTTTACGCCCCCATTGACCTCGAACTCTATGCCCTAGACGCGAAGACTCTGAAGGTAAGGAAGATCAAGGCCAACATAGCCTGGAAGAGAACCGCTCCAGAGAGAATGTTCAGAATAAAAACCGCCAGTGGCAGGGAGATAATGGTAACACCAACCCACCCGTTCTTCGTCTTTGAAGATGGGCAGTTCAAGACGAGGAAGGCGGAGGAACTCAAAGCTGGAGAGTTCATAGCCGTCCCACGCGTTATACCTGCGGGTGGAGAGAAGGTAAGGTTAACGGATGCGCCAATTCAAAAACCGAAAACCGCAAAGAGTAGGCTTATTCTCCCGGAGTTTGCTGATGAGGAATTCTGGTATGTTATGGGGCTTATAGCAGGGGAGGGCTACGCTCAGAACAAAGAAGGAAGTGCCACCCTCTATTTCACAAATAATGAAACCAAGCTTATAGACAGGGTTTACGGATACCTTAAGGACGTTGGTCTTACCCCTAAGATAAGAGAACCTCACAAAGGCAAGAATTCCAAAGAAGTCTATGCGTCCAGCATCGAGCTCTACCAGCTCCTGGAGTGGCTCAGGCTTTCAAAGCCTTCTGCCAAAAAGGCTGTCCCGCCACAGCTTTTCAGAGCAAGGAAAGAGGAGATCAGAGCATTCCTTAAGGGGTACTTTGATGCCGAAGGAACCGTTGACAAGAAGAGGCCAAAAATAACCGTTGTTTCGGCGTCGAAAGAGATGCTGAGAGGCATCCAGCACCTGCTTCTCAGGTTCGGTATAAAATCCCAGTTGCATGAGACTAAGGCTAGGGCCACTAACGGAACAATGAAGAATAAGAAAACCTACTATCGCCTCGTTATAACCGGAGAAGATGCATTGAAGTTCAGGGATGAAATCAGATTCGGACTTGAAAAGAAACAGCTCATCCTTAGGGAGGTCACAAGGAACGTTAGCACCAACACCAATGTGGACGTTGTTCCGGGAGTCGGGAAGATTCTTAGAGAGCTGAGAACTCGGGCTGGATTAACCCAAAGGGAGATGGGCATAAATCGCTCGACTTACCTTCACTACGAGCAGGGAGACAGGTTGCCCAGCAAGGAGAAGCTTGGAACCATCGCTGAAACACTCAGGAAGCATCTACCAGACTCCAGAGATGTCGAAATCCTCAGCCTTCTAGCGAACGCTGATATTTTCTGGGACAGAGTTGAAGAGATCGAGGAATACAAACCGGAGCACCCGTGGGTATACGACCTTCAGGTTCCGGAGCACCACAACTTCATTGCAAACGACATCTTCGTCCACAACAGCCAAATTCTCCGCTACGTTGCCAACTTGGCGCCAAGAGCGATTTATACAAGCGGTAAGAGCAGTTCGGCGGCCGGTCTATGCGTCGCTCCGGACTCCATTGTAACTACGGACTCAGGTGCGTTTGAGATTGGAAAGCTGACTGAGAGCTGGATGAGGGAAGTTGGTTCCATTAAATATGAGGAGGGAATCCAGCACGCTCCTTATCTCGGGGAGAGCATCTCAATTGAAGGGGGGAGGGTTAAGGAAGCTCCCTTAAGCAGGGTCTGGAAGCTCAAAGCACCAAAGAAGCTCATAAGGATAACGACCTCAACTGGAAAGAGTCTCGTGACGACACCTGAGACGAAACTCCTGACCCTTGGAGAGAACGGGTTCGAATGGGTAAAAGCACAGGACGTTACCAAGTCAACATACATAGCCACCGTTAGGGAGTTAAAAGTACGGGAAACGCCCATTCACGTTATCGAACTCGTTTCAGACCTCGATGAACTGGTTCTGTACGGAATAAAAGGAGACGTCAAAAGGCTGGTTGAAAAAATCGTTGCCGAGAAGGGAATAACCAAGAGGGAGCTGGCTAAGGCTCTGGGCGTTAGTGAAAGCACGCTCTACTACAACTGGGTCAACGAAAAAGCGCGCGGCAACATCACCATGAAGCACCTCAGGAAGCTCGTTGAACTGGCCGGGGAGGAAATCACAACTATAAAACCATCAGAGGTAGCACTTCAGGACGGTACGAGAATTAAGTTGCCCGAAGTTGTTGACGAAAGGCTGGCGTACTTTGCCGGATTAGTCGCCGGTGATGGAGACGTATCAAAGGCCGGATGGGGCGTCTCCGTAAGGTTTTCAAACGACAACACCGAGCTGAGGAAAGAGTTTATTGAACTTACAGGGGAGCTTTTTGGAATCGAAGCAAAGGAAAGCGCCCAGGATGGCAGAACCCCTGCGGTACGCTTCCACTCCAGGGTGATCGCCCACATCCTTGAAAAGCTAGGTGTTCCACTTTCACCTAAATCAAATAGACTGGACATCCCACCGAGACTTTTCAATGCCCCCAGGAAAGTCCTTGCCGCGTACATAAGGGGACTGTTTGACTGTGACGGGAACGTTGTTCTGAGGAAGGAAGGCTCGTCGTACATCGAGTTCGATACCACGAGTGAAAAGCTCGCGAGAAAGCTCCAGCTGGCACTGCTTCGCTTCGGTATCATCTCTCACCTACGCAAGAGGAAGAGAAGGAGATATGAGAGCACGATAAATGGAAAGAAAGTCGTATCTAGACATGACCGCTGGGAGCTGAAGATTTACGGTGAAAATGCCCTCCGCTTTGCAAGGGAGATAGGGTTCAGACACCCCGATAAGAGGAAACGCCTGGAAAAACTCATTGAAACGCTGGAGAACTCCAAGCGCGACACAAACGTCGACGTGATTCCTGGAGTAGGAAAGATTGTAAGGGAGATACGGAAGTTTTACGGCATCAGCGCAGGCGATATTTACGGTTCAAAGACAGGGGCAACAATAGAAACTCGGGAAACGTTCTCAAGGAGACTCCTCACCAGAGTCGTGGAGAGCCTGGAAGAGGCGATAAAGACAGCCGATATCCCAATAACCCTCCCCAATGAGCTAAGACTCAATATAGGCAGGGTAGTAAAGCCAGAAGAGCTCGGAATGGAACCGAAAAAGTTCTACGAACTTTTCCGCAGGGAGAATAGAAATCCAAAGCTAACCTATGGACTTCTTGTAAAAGTGGCAAAAATCCTCTCGGAGAGAGACCCCAAGATCTACAGTGAACTCGCATGGCTATTGAGCAACGTAATCGCCAAAGAGTCGGAGGTTAGAGAGAAACTTGAATTCCTGAAATCCTTGGCATACTCTGATATTCTGTGGGAAAGGGTCAAGAAAGTTGAAACAATCCCCTCCCCCCATGAGTACGTCTACGACCTCACGGTTGAGGGTTCCCACAGCTTCATAGCCAACGGCTTCGTTGTTCACAACACGGCGGCAGCAGTCCGCGACGAGTTCACCGGTTCCTGGGTTCTCGAAGCTGGTGTTCTCGTCCTCGCCGATGGCGGATTCGCACTAATTGATGAATTTGACAAGATGAGCGACAGGGACAGAAGCGCGATACATGAGGCGCTTGAGCAGCAGAGCGTCAGCATCTCCAAAGCTGGCATCACTGCGACGCTCAACGCGAGGACAACCGTCATAGCCGCCGCCAATCCCAAGTACGGCCGCTTCAACCGCCACAAGCCCCTCCCAGAGCAGCTCGACCTGCCGCCGACCCTGCTGAGCCGTTTCGATTTGATCTTCCTACTCCTAGACGAGCCAGACGAGAAGATAGATGGGGCCATAGCCGAACACATACTGAAGGTTCGCAGGGGTGAGGCGGAGGCAGTCACACCGAAGATACCCTACGACCTGCTCAGGAAGTACATAGCCTACGCAAGGAAGAACATCCATCCCGTCCTGAGCAGGGAAGCCATGGAGGAGATAAAGCGCTACTACGTCAGAATGAGGAAGGGCCTCCGCAGGAAAGGAGACGACGAAGAACTCCAGCCCATACCTATCACCGCAAGACAGCTGGAGGCACTCATCCGCCTAAGTGAGGCCCACGCGAGGATGAGGCTAAGCGAGACCGTCACGAGAGAGGACGCCAAGGCAGCCATAGCCATAATAGAGGACATGCTCAAAACGATAGCCGTGGACGAGGAGGGGGCACTTGACGTCTCCATCCTTGAAGTTGGCAAGAGCTCCAGGAAAATAAGCAAGATCGAGAAGATGATAGACATAATCAAGAACCTAGAAGGGGAGGGCGAGTTCGGCGCACCGGAGGAACGGGTGATAGAGGCCGCTAAGCAGTCGGGGCTCGGATCAGAAGGGGAGATAAAGAAGCTCATCTCGGACCTCAAACGGGACGCCAGAATATACGAGCCGAGGGCAGGTTTCTACCGCGTCCTCTGATTTTTCCCTCCCACTCCAAAAGGTTATAAACGCCTCTGGATAGTTAAGTTGGAGGTGAGGAAAGTGAGCGAGGGGAAGGTTGACTTTTATGATTTCGAGAGCTTACTCGATAAGGCTTACGAGGAGCTGCCGGAGAACGTCAAACATCACACCTCCCGTTTCGAGGTTCCTGCGGCGGTGGTCACGATCGCGGGCAACAGAACTATAATCGAGAACTTCGTGGACATAGCCGAAGCCATGAACCGCGACCCCAACCACCTGCTCAAGTTCATACTGAGGGAGGTCGCCACTGCGGGAAGCCTGGAGGGCAGGCGCGTTATCCTGCAGGGCCGCTTTACCCCGTACCTCATAGCCAACAAGATGAAGAAGTATCTGAAAGACTACGTCATCTGTCCGGTCTGTGGGAGCCCTGACACGAAGATCACCAAACGTGGACGCTTCCACTTCCTGAAGTGTGAGGCCTGTGGTGCCGAGACACCAATCCAGCACCTCTGAAACCCTTTTTCTTTTCCAAATTTGCCAGCCGATAAAAACTCTTTTAAACTTTACAAACTACAAGTAGGCGACACTCTCAGACACCAGGGGGAGTTCTCATGAGCATGGAAGAGAAGGTTAACGACCTGTACGAGAGGAAAAGGAAGATTCTGGAGATGGGTGGGGAAAAAGCTGTTGAAAAACAGCACGCCAAGGGCAAGCTCACCGCTCGCGAGAGGATCGAAAAGCTCCTTGATCCAGGGAGCTTCGTCGAGATAGGCGCATTCGTCAAGCACCGCGGAACAGAGTTCGGGCTCGACAAGAAGGAGCTTCCAGCTGACGGTGTTATAACCGGTTACGGAACCATAGACGGTCGCTTGGTCTTCGTCTATGCCCAAGACTTCACCGTCATGGGAGGTTCCCTCGGCGAGATGCACGCGGCGAAGATAAAGCGCGTTATGGAGCTTGCCCTCGAAGCCGGGGCACCGGTAATAGGCCTCAACGACTCAGGAGGAGCAAGGATACAGGAGGGCGTTGACTCACTCAAGGGCTACGGCGAGATCTTTAAGATGAACACCATCCTCAGCGGTGTCGTTCCGCAGATAACCGCGATAATGGGCCCCTGTGCCGGTGGAGCCGTATACAGCCCGGCGATAGGAGACTTCATCCTCATGGTGGACAACCCTGCGAGCTTCATGTTCATCACAGGTCCGCAGGTCGTCAAGGCTGTGACAGGTGTCGAGGTCACGCCAATACAGCTCGGCGGTGCCATGATTCACGCCCAGCGTTCTGGCCAAGCCCACCTTGTCGGAAAGAGCGATGAGGAGGTTCTGGCACTCATAAGGAGGCTCATAAGTTACCTCCCGTCCAACAACATGGAGAAACCGCCGAGGGTTAAGACGAACGACCTGCCCTTCAGGAAGACCGAGAACCTCTACTCCATCGTCCCGGACGACCCGAACAAGGGCTACGACGTGAGGCAGGTAATCTACGAGATAGTCGACCGCGATGAGAACGGCAACCCGGACTTCCTTGAGATCCTCCCGTACTTTGCACCAAACGCCGTCGTCGGCTTTGCTAGGATGAACGGTCAGACCGTCGGTATAGTCGCCAACAACCCGATACACTTCGCGGGCGTCCTGGACATAGACAGCTCCGACAAGATAGCGCGCTTTGTAAGAACCTGTGACGCATTCAACATCCCGATAGTCACCCTAGTTGACGTTCCGGGCTACCTCCCGGGAACCCAGCAGGAGTACGGCGGAATTATCAGGCACGGGGCTAAAGTCCTCTACGCCTACGCGGAAGCGACCGTCCCGATGGTGACCGTGATACTCAGGAAGGCTTACGGTGGAGCGTACCTCGCCATGGGAAGCAAGCACCTCGGAGCGGACTTCGTCTTCGCCTGGCCGACGGCGGAGATAGCCGTCATGGGGCCGGAGGGAGCGGCCAACATCATCTTCAGGAAGGAGATAGCCGCAGCCGAGAACCCGGAGGAGGTCAGACAGAAGAAGATACAGGAGTACCGTGAAAGGTTTGCTAACCCGTACGTCGCGGCTGCGAGGGGCTACATCGACGACGTCATTGACCCCGCTGAGACCAGGGCGAAGGTGATAATGGCCCTTGAGGCAATGGAGAGCAAGCGCGTCAAGCTCCCGCCGAAGAAGCACGGCAACATACCGCTGTGAGGTGTGAATGATGGTGTCTGCGGCCGAGTTCATAGAGGGCCTCAACATAACGGCCCTCGGAGTGACGGTGGTCTTCGCCGTCCTCACAATTTTAGCTTTGGTGCTCCACTTCGTCGGCTGGCTGGAGAGGAGGTTGATAGAGAGGGAAGAGGCCTGGGAGCCTGCTCCAGCCCCGAAAGAGGCCGGAGAGACAGCGGAAGAGAAACCCGCCATACCCCCGAGGGACCTCGCAATCATAACCGCGGCGGTGCTGGCATACACCGCGGAAAGGGCCTCACAGCTCAGACCCCTGCCGTTCAGGAGGAAAGTTTCAGACGCCTGGCGCCTTTACGGCGTCCAGTCATCAATGGAAGAGGTTGAGGACTTCAACTACGGAATAGGGAAGTGGTAAAAATGGCAAAGGTTAGGGTCATCGTTGACGGTGTTGAGTACGAGGTGGATGTTGAAGAACTCCCAGGAGGAAGGTTCAAGGTCAGCTTCGAGGACAAAACCTACACCGTGGAGGCCACGGGGCTCGGGATAGACGTGAGCGCCCTCAGCACAGCTCCTGTCCAGGCCCCGGTTGCCCCGGCCGCCGCTTCGGCCCCATCCCCTGCGCCGGTTCCAAGTGCACCTGCGGCTCCAGCTCCAGTTGCTGGGGAGGGTGTCGTCACTGCCCCAATGCCCGGCAAAATCCTCAAGATCCTTGTCAAAGAAGGCGAGAACGTCAAAACCGGACAGGGACTCCTAATCCTCGAAGCAATGAAAATGGAGAACGAGATACCAGCACCAAAGGACGGAGTCGTAAAGAAAATCCTAGTCAAAGAAGGCGACACCGTAGACACCGGACAAACACTAATAGAACTCGGGTGATGTGTGATGGCTGGACTGGAGCAGGCCATAATAGACTTCTTCGAACACATGGGGCTCCTCAACCTCACCCTTGGGAACGTAATAATGATAGCCGTCGGCCTGGCCCTCGTATACCTGGCCGTCAGATACGAGATGGAGCCGCTGCTCCTCCTCCCGATAGGCATCAGCGCGGTTCTGGTAAACCTCCCGCTGAGCCACCTCGTCAACTGGCCGGTGGCACCCCAGCTCCCTGCGGGGATGGAGGATAACATATTCAGCACCATGGCATATCTCAACCAGCAGTACGGCCCGCCCGGGCTCTTTGACCTGATATACTACCTGCTCATTAAGACGGAGATAGTGCCGCTCCTGATATTCTTCGGCCTCGGGGCAATGACCGACTTCGGGCCGATGATAGCCGACCCCAAAACGGCCCTCCTCGGGGCCGCGGCCCAGATAGGTGTTTTTATCGCCATGCTGACTGCTATTGCCCTCGGGTTCACACTCCCCGAGGCGGCTTCGATAGGTATCATCGGTGGCGCCGATGGACCGACGACGATATACCTCACAACGAAGCTCGCGCCGCACATCCTGGGTGCGACGGCAGTTGCCGCATACAGCTACATGAGCCTTGTCCCCCTGATCCAGCCGCCGGTCATCAGGGCACTAACCACCAGGGAGGAGAGGAGAATACGCATGGAGCAGCTCAGGCCGGTCTCAAAGAGGGAGAAGATACTCTTCCCGATCGTCAGCATGATAGTCATAGCCCTCCTCGTCCCCACGGCCGCACCGCTCGTCGGGATGCTCATGATAGGAAACCTCTTCAGGGAGAGCGGCGTCGTCGAGAGGCTCAGCAAAGCAGCCCAGGAGGAACTCATGAACATAGTCACAATTTTCCTCGGACTAGGCGTCGGCTCAACCATGCGTGCTGACAGCTTCCTCACAGCACAGACCCTCATGATCCTTGGACTCGGAATAGTCGCCTTTGCCAGCGCCACGGCCGGAGGAGTGCTCCTCGGAAAGCTCATGATGAAGCTCTCCGGAGGCAAGATAAACCCGATGATAGGTGCCGCGGGAGTCTCGGCCGTGCCTATGAGCGCGCGCGTCGTCCAGAGGATGGCCAGCGAGGAGGATCCCGGAAACTTCCTCCTGATGCACGCCATGGGACCGAACGTCGCTGGGGTGATAGGTACGGCAGTCGCGGCAGGGGTTCTGCTCTCCGTTCTGGGCTGATGCCCACCAACTTTTTTGTCAATTCTTTAATGAAAAGCTTAAAATAGGAGAAGGGCCCTTTAACTTAAAGCGGTGGTGAGGGAAATGCGTGTGAAGACCCTTATGACTCCGGATCCAGTTGTGGTGGAACTCCCTGCAACGAGGGAGTACGCCCTTGAACTCTTCAAAAAGCATAAGGTAAGGTCATTCCCGGTCATCAACAAGAACACAAAAGCCCTCGTTGGGATAATAAGCATAAAGAGGGTTCTGCTCCGTCCGGACGAGGAGCAGCTCGCGATGCTGATACGGAGGGAGGTCCCCACAGTCAGGCCCAACGATGACCTCAAAAAAGCTGTTCGGGCAATGCTTGAAATGGACTACAGGCGCGTCGTTGTTGTTGACGACGAGAACAGGGTTCTGGGCATACTCACAGTGGGGGACATCGTGAGGCGCTACCTGGCCAAAAACGAGAAGCTGAAGAATGTCACGATAGAGAAGTACTACCAGAAAAACGTCGGGCTCGTCTGGCAGGGCACTCCCCTCAAGGCAGCCCTCAAGGCACTCCTGCTCTGCAATGCAATGGCCATTCCCGTTATAGATGACGACGGGAACCTCGTGGGGATGGTCGACGAAACTGACCTGCTCAAGGACAGTGAGGTCATAAGGGTCATGAGGCAGACTGCACTTTCCGCGTCGAGCGAGGAGGACTGGATACTCGAGAGCAACCCGACGCTCCTCTTTGAGAAGGCAGAGCTCCAGCTCCCCAAGAAGCCGGTGGCAGAGATAATGAACCGGGATCTCGTCGTTGCGACGCCGCACATGAGCGTCTACGACGTCGCCCAGAAGATGGTGCAGTACCACATCGAGCAGCTCCCAGTCATCAGGGGCGAGGGCGAGCTGGTGGGCATCATCAGGGATATGGACATCATAAGGGTTATACTCAATAAGTGAGCGTTTTTAAGTCCCTCTTCTTCCATTCTTAAGTGGTGGTGTCTGTGAAGGAGATAAAACTCTCGCTCTTTGGTTTTGGGAACGTTGGAAAGGCCGTCTCACGGGTTTTGCTGGAGAAGGGAGTGTTCTTCCGCGAGAAATACGGTGTGGAATTCAAGGTCGTAAGCATAGCCGATACCAGCGGGGTCGTCTGGCTTCCCGAGGGCATAGACCTCAGGGAGGCACTCATAATCAGGGAGAACTTCGGAAAGCTATCGGCATGGACGAACGACTACGAGGTCTACAACTTCACACCCGACGAAGCGGTTAGGGAGATCGACGCCGACGTCGTTATAGACGTTACCAACGACAGGAACGCCTGGAGGTGGCACCTTGCGGCCCTGAGGGAGGGGAAGGGGGTCATTACAAGCAACAAGCCTCCTCTGGCTTTCCACTACGCCGAGCTGACCAAGGAGGCGGAGAGGAGAGACGTCCCCTACCTGTTCGAGGCAACTGTGATGGCTGGGACGCCGGTGATAGGCCTCCTCCGCGAGAACCTGCTGGGGGACGCTGTCGAGAGAATTGATGCCGTCCTCAACGCAACCACGACGTTCATCCTCAGCAGGATGGAGGTGGGGCTGAACTTCGAGGATGCCCTCAGAGAGGCCCAGGCTCTCGGGATAGCCGAGAGAGACCCGAGCGGAGATATCCTCGGGATAGACGCGGGGTACAAAGCAACGATACTTCACTGCGTCGCCTTCTCGCCGGTAACCTTCGACGAGGTCCGTGTGAGGGGCATAGCCGAAGTGACCCCGGATGAAGTCCGGAGGGCGAGGGCGAAGGGAAAGACGGTAAGGCTCGTCGCGACGGTGGAGAGGGGAGAGGTCACAGTTGAACCTAAGGAGGTACCCCTTGAAAGCCCTCTAGCGGTTGGGAGTCACGAGAACGCCGCGGTAATAAAGACCGACCTGCTCGGAGAACTGCTCATCAAAGGGGCGGGGGCCGGACTGAAGGAGACCGCCAGCGGCGTGGTGAGCGACATCATAAAGGCATCCCTACGGCTCTGACCTAAACTTTTTTAATCCCAGCGGATGGCCTTAGCGCTGGTGAGAGGATGGAACATGTAATAGCGCTCCACCAAGTCTACGCGGAGCTGATATTCCGGGGGCTGAAGACGGTAGAGCTGAGGAAGGCTAGAGCATTCGGTGAGGGGGATACCGTTTTCCTCTACGTCGCCCGCGGAAATCCTTATGAGCTCCGCGACACGCTCAGAAGGCTCGGCCTCCATGAGGAGCAGACGCTGACAAAGCGGGGGACGATAGCGGGGGGCTTTGAGGTGGGGGAGGTCATGAAGGCAGACCTCAACACGCTCTGGGAAATGACGAAAGATACGAGCGGTCTAACGCTGGTTCACGGCGAAAACGGGAAGAAGTGGCTGGGGGAGTACATAAAGGACTACGGCTACGCCTTCACAATAGAGAGGCCTTTCCTCTTCAAAGAGCCGATGAGCAGGGAGGAGATGAGGGAGCGCTACGGGGTCCAAGTCGAGGGCATAATACACCTGTCAAGAAAGACGAGAAAGGAGTGGGTCAAGAACCTGATAGAGGACCTCCTGGCGAGGGAGGCCATCTATCTCTGACCTCAGCGTTCGTTCTCCGGCTCGACCTTAACGTACGGCCCGAGGCTCAGTGAGTCTATTTCCTCCTTCGTCAGGAGCCGGCTCTTTACCTTGTCACCTACCAGGGCGCTGTTCCCCAGGGGATCCATTATCCTGACAGTAAGGGGTTTTTTCCCTGCCTTAACCTCCTCGATATACTTCAGTATCTCGTCCGCCCGTCTCACGGCCTCCTCGTCCCCCTCCTGCTCCCTGAAATGCCTGGCCATTAGAATGGTCTCCCTGACCCTCTCAAGGACTCCCTCCACGTTGCTGACGAAGCCCTCCGCCGCAGGGCCTGGCTCTATCTTGACGCCTATCTCGTCCAGCTCGATGGTTCCGCTCTTGCTCCTGACAACGCGGGTGAAGAGATCCCTCTCCTCCTCGACTCTAACTGTGTAGAGCTTCGGTGGCCTGTCTTCGAGCATCATGACGTCAGCGTTTCTATACCCGCATTTCTCGCAGATTATCGTGCTCTCCATGACCTTCCCGAAGTAGGGGATGTCGTGGACATGCTGGAGAACCTTGAGGGTCCCCTTTCCCCCGCAGATAGGGCAGTCACCGAGCGGAATGACCTGGATGCCTTCAAGGTTTGCATTCTCACCGCTACCCACCATTCTCACCACCGAAAAATAGAGCACATGGACCCTTTATAAAATCATGGTAAGGGCGAGAAAAGAAAGGCCGTCACTTGGCTATCCTTATGTCCGACGGAACGAGGATGAGTTTTATCTCGTGCTTGCAGATTTTAGCGGCCTGACCGTCGAGGGCGCTGACTATGCCCTTAATCTGCTCAGCCACCTTCTCAAGGACGTCCGGCTTGACTTCAAGGGGAGTGAGATCCACCAGCAGTATATTGCCGTTCTGAAGCTCCTCCGATATGCGCTCAAGGTCTGCATAGCTGGTGACGACGATTTTCTTGAGGTACCTAATCTGGGGCTTAACTATCTCCTTAGCAAGAACATCCTCCTCAAGAGGGACGACATCGATGTCATGCCTGGGAGCAACATCCTTTTTAATGACCGCAGGCGGCTTCCTCCTGGGCTTTTCGCTCTTCTTTTTAAGGCTGTCAAACAATCCCATGACGATTCCCCCCAGTTAATCGTAAGGCTGGATTAATTTGGGCATTGGTGTTTATATCTCTTTCTGAAATCAAATGGAATCGCACTGAAACCCCCGATGCCGCATACCTGGGGACTTTTAGAACTCAAAAAGTTTATATCCCTTCAGATCGTAAAGACCGCATGCTTCCGGAGACGGTTCCACCCCGCGAAGTTGTGAGGAACAGAAAATTCATGAAGCAGATCGCGGCATATTCCCTCCTATGTGCCGGAAGGTTCCTCTTTCCACATCCAGGGATCGAGACGGCGTTATCATCCAAGTTTTACGGGGCAGTGATACTCTACTTCCTGCTGACACTGGCACTTGTTTTTAGCTACGAGCTCATCCACGATGCTTTCTCTTCCAGTATGGACGAGTTCTCAAGGGCAACCCCCAAAGAAAGGTGGGGAATAAGGCTCTCTATTTCAGCATACTTCTCGTTCCTGCTGGCAACCCCCAAAGAAGAAAAACTAACGCTTCTGGCGGCATGGGGGTTTGGGACTGTCCTCGCATACCTAACCACGAAGGTGAACCTCAGAGGATTTGAACAAAAATAGGGGAAGTTCACCCGGCCTTAACGGCCTCAAGAACCTTCTCCCTTACCTCTGCCGCCTTCCTGAGCGCCAGGTCAACGGCGTACATGACTTCTTCCAGCTTGAAGCTCCCTCCCTCGCTCTTCTGAACGGACGAAATCATGCCGTTCTCATCGGTGGTTATGGTTATCCTGCCGTCCATAACGCGCTCCTCGTCGAGGTTCGGGTCAACAAGGAGATTCTGGCCGATCTTGGCTATGGTCACCGGGATGGGCACCTTGCTCACCGGCAGGGGCTCGTACTCGTCGAGTATCTGGACTTCACCTGTTTCCTCGTCGTACTGCACCTTGGGCATCTTCGCGCTAAGCAGTGCTGCTATTGCCCCAATCCCGCTCGCGTCGAGCAGGTTGCCGTCGTGATCGAGAACGTGGACGTCTATAAAGACCACCCTTACGAGCTTGCCGGGAACTATGACGAGCTTTTCAAGCTCTACCGCCTGGCTCTCCCTGATGCCCCTGTCAACTACACGGGCGAGTTCGATAGCGTTCTCGTCCGGTGGGCCGGGCTCAAAGCTCGGCGAGGCGAGCGGGACAAGCTCAACATTTGTTGTTATGACTCCCTTCTCGGGAAGGTCAGGGAACGGCTCACCCATCTCGATCTTTATACCCACGAGAACCTGGGTGTTGCCAAGCCTGACCCACGCCGAGCCCTCGGCCTTTTCGATGACGTTGACCTTTATCTCGAGGTCCCTGTAGTCCTCAAGACCGCGACCGTCGACACGCTTGCTGTCCTTGAGGAGCGCGAGTATGTGATCGCGCATTATTCCTGCCATCACTTCCATCTCACTCACCTCCACCGACCTCCTCCGCTATTTTGAGGTACTTGACCTTCAGTGCCTCGCGCTGCTTCTGGTAGACCGCCTTGGCACCCTTTATTGCCAGCCTCACGGCCTCCAGGAACTCGTCCCGGCTCAGGTAGCCGTCCATCTGGAGGAGTGTTATGTCATTTTTGAGGGGCATTATCGCAACCGGCACGTCCGCCTCGCCGTAGTTGTCCTCATCCTTGTTGAGGTCGAGAACTATCTCGCCCTCGATCTTTCCAGCGGCGCAGGCGGCGACCAGGTCTTTCATGGGCACTCCAGCGTCAGCCAGAGCCAGCGATGCGGCCGTTATGCCGGCAACCCTCGTCCCCGCGTCAGCCTGAAGAACCTCTATGAAGACGTCTATGGCAGTCCTAGGGAACATCTCAAGTATGAGAGCCGGCTCCAGGGCCCCCTTTATGACCTTGCTTATCTCGACGCTCCTTCTGTCCGGGCCGGGCTTTTTCCTCTCCTCAACGCTGAACGGGGCCATGTTATACCTCACGCGGAGTATCGCCCTGTCCGGCCTCTGGAGGTGCTTGGGGTGGATTTCCCTCGGCCCGTAAACGGCAGCGAGGATCCTGTTCTTCCCCCACTCAACATAAGCGGAACCGTCAGCATTTTTGAGGACGCCAACTTCCATCTTGATAGGCCTGAGTTCATACTTTTTCCTACCATCTATCCTTCTACCGTTCTCGTCTATGAGCTTCAACCCCTCTGGTTTGCCCATCATTCTCCTTCACCCTCTTCAGCAGTAGGTTCCTCAACCCGGGGCACCTCTTCAATGATCCCCCTTTCCTTGAGCTCTTGAAGCCTCATGATCAGAAGCTCCTTAACGCGGTCGGTGAGGCCCTGAGTGTGGCTTTCCCTGTCCACCTTCAGTATGGCCTCAATGGCGAGCCTCTCCAGCTCGTCGTTCTTTCCGCTGACCCAGACCCAGCCGTTCTGGCCAACGATTATCCTTGTGCTGGTCAGTTTCTTGATGAGGTTTATCATTGAGCCCCCCTTACCGATAAGCCTGGGAACTTTGGATGGGGTTATCCTGACTATCTGTCCTCCCCTCAGGGGACCGCCCCTGAAAGGCATACCTTTTGTGATGAGGTCTATCTGGTTTATTTCGTTGTATGCCTTGATCCTGGCGTAGATGATGTCGCCGATGTCGTATATCTTCCTCAGGTCGGTCTTCAGTATGTCTATGCGCTCCTCGACAGCGTCCTGAACACGCAGGCTCGCCTGGTACGGGGCACCTATATCAACCGTCCAGCTGGAGAACTTGACGTCTATTATCTTGCCTATGACGTTGTCTCCCACCTCTGGTATGTACGGGCCTTCAAGGGGGATTACCCTTATGGCATCTCCCCGTATCTCAACAAGGCCCACTACGGTGGAGTATATCCTGTTGCCTTCCCTGAAAGTCCCTCTTCCGTTCTTAAAAGGCCCCTGGGCAAGCAGAGTCCCAGGGACGACCAGTTCCCTACTCTTTACGAAAATCCGCCTCATAGTCCCTTCCTCTCTATCAGTTTAGTTACCGCACTGCCCTTGGTAAGGGCGTTGAGCTTCTCATAAAACTCCCCCTCAACTCCTCCCGGGATCTCAATGAGGAACATCCACGAGCCGTCGCTGGCCCACTCCTCCCTTTTTATGGTTCCAAACTTCCGTACTTCCCCGTAGGCCCTGCCAACGTAGTCACCCGGTATTTTGACGGCTATCACTTTCATCTCAAGCTTTATCGGAAGGAGCGGCCTTATGGCCTTTATAACGCCCGGAACCTGAGCCTCGGCGTCCTTGAAGAGGTCAATGTGGACGCCTGCCTCTTCCATGGCGCGGAGAATCCTGTCAACAGGGTGAGGATAGCCGGTTCTTGGATCCACAGCGTGCCTGTGAATCACCGTCGCTATGTAGCGCCTCTTGTCCTCAAGCATCTGCTTCCTCTGCTCGGCGGTGAGCTGGACGTCCCCCTTCCTAAGGATTATCTTTGCCACCTCGTAGGGATCGCTCGTACCGAATATCTTCTCCATCTCGTGCTCGCTGGCCTTGTCGCCCTTGTGGGCGTCCTTGAAAACGTAGGGGGTGGCGAGGATCTCCTCTATGGGAACGTCCTTGCCCTCCTTGAAGTCCCTCGCCAGGTACGGGTCCACCAGTATCTCAAACGTCTCGCCGTGCGTCTTCAGACGGGCGATGACGGCTTTATCAACGCTTATGGGCATCGCCCGTCACCTCAGTAGTTCTGGTCGAGTTCGGAGTAGTCCTCTTCCCTCTCCTCAACTTCCTCTTCCCTGACCTCTTCGAGGACTTCGGCAAGGTACTTCTCGACGTCATCTCTTGAGAGCTTCTTCCAGCGCTTGTCTCTGGTTGTTATGTAGGCGACCTCTATGCCCTCGGCGCTCGGCTCCTCCAGGGTCTTTGCAAGGGCCAGGACCGCGAGCTTTATCGCGCCCTCCATGTCGAGGTCATCTCTGTAGTGCTCCTCGAAGATAGCCATCGCAACGTTCCTTCCGCTACCTATGGCGACCGCTTTCCACTCGAAGTAGGCCCCGCTCGGGTCGGTCTCGTATAGCTCCGGCTTGTTGTTAACGCCAGCCATAAGAAGGGCCGCTCCAAAGGGCCTCACACCGCCGTACTGGGTGTGGGCCTGCTTGAGGTCGCATATCTTCTTCACCAAGACGGTGAGCGGAACCGGTTCGCCGTAGGTCAAGCGGTAAACCTGGGCCTCCAGCCTGGCCCTGTCAACTAGAACACGGGCGTCGGCTATTATGCCGCTCGGGGCGGCCGCTATGTGGTCGTCGATCTGGAATATTTTCTCGTAGCTGCTCGGCTCAATGAGCTTGCTAGTTATCCTCTTCTCAACCGCGAGGACAACACCGTCTTTCCACTTGACACCCACTGCAGTCGCTCCGCGCTTCACTGCCTCCCTAGCGTAGTTAACCTGGAAGAGCCTCCCGTCAGGGCTGAAAACCGTAATAGCCCTGTCGTAACCGGCCTGTGGCGGTACAAACGCCATTTTACATCACCTCTATGGATTATCGTAATTCCCTCTACCCTCTTCACTTAATTCGGGCGGCGGTTAATTAAGCTTTTCTATTCACCCCTCAGCGCCACCAGCGCCATCCTTCTCGCTATCCTCCTGGCAAACTCAAGGGGAATGAAACCAACCACGAAAAGTATCACCGCCAGGAGCAGGGAAACGTTTCTCCCGAAGGGCTGAACTATCATCAGGGCAAAGGCCACCAGCAGAAAACCCATGCCAAACGCGAGGAACTTCCGGTAGGTTTTGTTCATTACCTCAAGGTTTTCCTCCATCCTGCCCCACCGAGGGCTTTTTATTCCGAACCGGTTTTAAGCCTTTGGTGTTGACGATGGAGTGCCCGTTCTGCAGGCTGAAGAAAGAGGTAGTGCTCTACGAGGACGGGCTGATCAGAATCCTCCTCGACTCCTACCCGGCGAACAGGGGGCATCTGCTCGTTGTCCCGAGGAGGCACGTGGAGAGCTGGTGGGAGCTAAGGGAAGAGGAGAAAGTTGCCCTGATGAAGGGCATGGAGCTGGCGATGGAGAAGCTGAGGGAGACCCTGAAGCCGGACGGGTTCAACGTTGGAATGAACCTGGGCAGGGCCGCTGGCCAGACTGTCCCGCACCTGCACGTCCATGTGATTCCGCGCTGGGAAGGGGACTGCGCTCACCCGCGCGGCGGCGTCAGAAAGGCGGTCCTCGATCTGGAAGACGAGAACTTGAACTTGAGAGAGCGGTGGGAGAAGAACAGGCTTAGCGCGGAAGAAATCGAAAGGCTCAGGAAAGCGTTTAACTGACCTCTACATGTCCTGAAGGGCGAGGCTTGAAGAAGAAAAAAGTCAATTTTCCAGTTACAGTGTTCCCAAAAGCGGGCTTTCATAGAAGTAATCACTTTGAGTGACAAAATTTTAAATCATTCGAAAAGCTTTTTTACTTTTTTATTCAAACTTAATTGCTTAAGCCCCATTGTTGGGTGATGGCAATGAACAGAAGGGTATGTGTGTTACTATTGGGCATATTGCTAATTCTTGGAGGACTTCCAACGGGAGCCTCAGTAAAAGAAACGCATCGCTACAGGGGGGGGCGTTATCAACCCGTTCTTTGAGGGCTACCTAAAGGTATTGCCCAATGCAACGGAAGAAGAAAAAGAAGCACTGTTAACCCTTATAGAGGCCATGCTAAACGGGACGCTCAACGGTGAAATAACAGTCTCTGACACAATGAAAATCAAAAACGCCCAATGGAACGGGACTGACCTGATATTCGAAATCTGGTGGTACGACGGAATTAACCCTGTTGCCATAAAAACATACCGTTGGAGAAATCCCAGGCAGGCGCTCCAACTGGTGCATCAAATGAAAAACGGGAAAGCCTCAGAGGAATCCCTAGAGGAAGCCTTCACTGTTGAGCCCCTGACAATATCCTATGCCGTTCACATTGAGGACGTTGACTACCTCACCAACGATGGGAGCGGGGAGTACGTTTTCCTCCACAACCCAGGCCTTTCAACTGTAAGTTTACTGGGCTGGTACATAATGGACGAATACGCTTATAACAACCCGAGCTGCTGGATAAACAACACAATCCCGAGGGACGACTGTATAGATTCGTATGGAAAAGACCACGTGGTTAGGTTCTCCATTAATATACCTCCGGGGGCAGTTGTGAGGATACCAGTTGCCAGCTCCCCTTACAACGCCATTCTAAACAACGATGGAGACACGGTTTACCTCATCGATGACAAGGGATATTTTGCCGGCATGTACTCCTACTCGGCATCACCCGAGATAACTGTGGAGGGAATATCCTACTATCCAAACCCGCTCAGAGAGGGCAATTACATGGATTTAACCATAGTCCTCGACAACAGGGGTGCCCTCGATGGAACTGGGACGATAGAAGTTTACATAGACGGAAAACTCGTAAAAAGCTCCACAGAAACCGTATGGAAATACCACATATGGTACTACAAAATGTATGACGTCTGGAAAGCAACGTCTGGAACCCACGTTCTGACCGTCAAGTTTGTCCCGCAGTACGGTGGAGAAGTTTCTTCAAAGTCTATAACGTTCACAGTCTCGGCTTCAAAACCGTACATAGCGGAAGTAACCCACAACGACCTGGTCGAGGGTTATCCGGCGGAATTCCACGTTGATGTCGTCAATCCAGCTGGAGAGAGAAAGGACATCATTCTGAAGCTCTTCGTTGATGGCGTTGAGGTAGACACCGTAACCAGCTACGTTTATGAAAAGTGGGGGTTTGACCTACAGTGGAGCAACCCCGAAAAAGAATTCCACAAAGTGGAGATAAAGCTTTATGATGAATCTGGGACAGTGCTCTACTCCCAGTGGGCGAGCACGCTGTACTTCAGGCCCAACACACCTCCGAGGATAGAAAGTGTCCAGCTGCCTTCATGGGTGTACGCAAACGAGTGGAGTAATGGAACGATCCAAGTTTACGATTCGGAGGGGGACTTAGTAGACGTTAAGGTGAACGTTATTGGAAGATTCAGCTTCACTCGCAGTGACCTATCCTCGGGTGTTCCATATGAGTTCCCCCTCGCACCCATATACAACCACACCAACTGCCGTGAGAACGTCACCGTGGAGTTTACACCAACAGATCAATACGGAATGACGGGAGAAACCATAACAAAGGTCCTAACAGTAGTCACCGACAGCGATAAAGACGGATGGTGCAACGGCCTTGAGCTTGAATACGGCACGAACCCGTACAGCAAGGATACCGACGGGGATGGGGTAATTGACCCCAAAGACTTTGACCCGTTGAGGGATGCCGTAATTGAGCTGTACCTCTTCAGAGCGAGGGCCCTAGATCCCGCCGAGGACGATGACCAAGACTGGAACGTTGACTTCCGCATTGAGGCCACTTTCAAAGCCGGCTCAATCACACAAACCCTAAAAGAAGACCTCCCCGACAACACCCAAGACGTCGAGAACATGGTAATGCTGACAAACGACCTCTTCGAGAACATTCAGAAAGAGGCCGTGGCGGTTCTGAAGTTCAACCCACCCGATAACGTTGAGACCGTTGAGATAGACCTCAAACTCGTGGACAGGGATTCAGGGTTTATAATAGACAATCCAGACGAGATTATGGATATTTCCCCAAGACCGGGAGACAATGAGGATGGAAAAGTTGCCAGGCTCTTCTTCAGCCTTAAGAACGGCACGTGGTGGGGCGACGATTACATAAACGACCATAAAGATTACTTCGGTTACGGCCACCTGAGCGGTGCCGACGACTCCACAGAGGACTACACGAACGGCGGAGAATACGATGCCGAACCTTTCTCCAAGTACTACGACGAGCTTGAGGCTCTTGGCTACGATCTAAGCGTTGTAAACATCACCGACGTTAAGGGCTGGGACGGGATAGAGTCCTTGGAACTCAAGGACTACCAGAGCGGAGCCCTCTACCAGTACACAAACCCGGAAGAGGCCGTGCTCTTCACACTCTCACTCCCAGATGGAACCCAGAAGAGGGTCCTCATCATCAACAAGCGGAACGCCGAAGTGAAGACAATGAAGCTGAACGATGAAGTGAGTGCAACCTCCACGGAAGGGGTGGACAAAGACGCCAACGTGAGCAACCTCACAATCAATGCAACGGCCGGAATCGGAAAGAAGGCCAGGTATGAGGCAACGTTAATCTTCAGGAACGAAACCGGGGATGTTAAAACCCTCAGCACCGAGTCAGTTTCAAGTTCAGAAACCTCAACTGAGACAAGCTCGCTGACCTTTGACGTCGTTGCAACATCGGAGGACATCGACGAGGACGACGCTGAAATATGGTTCCTCATCAAACTGAACGACGACGATGGAATTCCATTTTACAGAGAACTTGAGCTGAATAAAGAACTGGAAAAACAGGGAATCACGGAGAGGTTCGATCCAACAGACGGGTTCTGGGCTGAGGACCCAGCAATCTACGAGGGTCTCATTGAAAAGGACGCTTACGGCGACTACGACGGTGATGGAGTTCCGAACGCGGTGGAGCTGTTCATTGGAAAGAATCCGACAAAGCCAGATGTTCTCGGCATTAAACTTACCGTGGCCGTCGGTTGGAACGCCAGTCAGACTTATCTTACCCAGCTCGTCAAGGGCTTCCAGAGGGCGAGTCAGGTTATCTACGACTACACCGACGGGTATGCAATGATAACAGAGATTAGCATAAAGAACAACGTGCAGGTGGGCAGTGAAGAGTGGGAGAACTCAATGGTACGGATTTATCCCGGTACCAACGGATCAGTAACAGCTCCCATAGGGTGGTACTGGGGATGGATTAATAGAGACCCTAACAGATTTTCAGAGTATGTGAAGCTCTTTGAAACTTTTAACGGGCAATACCCGGATGGAAAATTATATTACCGCCCCATTGCACATGAGCTGGGACATTTCGTATTTGCAGTTGCTGATGAATATTACACCAAGAGAATTTTTTACATTCCGAAGGGAAAGCTGGAAGTGATAGGATATGATAACATTACAGCTGAACTCTCCAAGCGCGGTATTACCTTCAGAGTGCTACCCACCATAATGGAGTCCTCATATGAATTTACTGAATTCAGCACTCCCGATGAATACGAATGGTTCAACGCTCAACTGTACAGTCTACAGAACACTCTCGTAAACATATACAGAGCCTATGGATGGTATGTTGATTCATGGGAAGACTTCACAACCAGCCAGTGGGGAGACCTTGTGTACAGTATTAACGGAGACAAAAGCGTCAGCCCAATGTCGGCATGGAAAACAGTATTTGCACTCCTCTCAAGAAATCAGACCTTAGTAATAGAGTCATCGAATGGATGGGCAGCATACGTAGGACATCCAATGAATGCAGGCTTGATATTGGATCTTGACTTTGACAACAAGGAAGACAGCGATTTCCCCCGGAACTACATGCCAAAAACCGGCCCGTACACTGGTGTTGGCTATTACCTTATGGTGGAGGTGAGTTAAGGTGGAGAAGTATTGGACTTTGGCTTTGCTCTTCCTTTTTCTCCTCCCGCTCGTTTCGGCCGGAAAAGTCAATCTCTTCAACTACCTGCCGGCTAACGAAAGGGTAAAACTGGTGACCTTCGAATGTCACTCAAACTGCACGCCAGAAAAGTGGTTTATGGTTGATAACCTGACCATAATTAAACCTTACAACGGGACTCATGACCTCAAGATGATGATAACTGGAAACAAGAGCAGAAGAGAATTCATTCCGGCAAAAAACTTAACGCTCTTCTCGATCAGTGACATTAACTGGAGCAATTTGGAGAACGTCACAAAAAACACGACAGCACACGATCCCTATGGAGCGAAATGGAAGGGAAGCTTTGAGAAAATGAACGGAAAAATCTGGAGTAAAGGGATTAAACTTCAGTTCCACTGTAGCGACTGCGAGGCACACGGTTGTTTGCTGATTTTGGATATTAATTGCAGTACAAACGCAACAAACTGTAAAGTAATGTCACAGGTGCCACCAGACTGTGGAATGGACATGAGATACACTGAAACGGGTAGTGAAACAACGACCTCCTCCAGTGAGGGGAAGAGACTATGCGGTCCCGCTCTGTTCGTGGCATTAACACTGATTTCAACACTTGTGAAGAGAAAAAAGTGAGCCAAACTGTATGATTGCTCGCTGGGGGAGATGCGATGAGAAAGAGGGCGTTGTTTTTGATTTTTGTTCTTTTTGCGTCTTCGTCTTTCGCCAGTGCGGTGAGCGTTTGGGAAGGTTTGATTGATAAGCCCATTTACTACGTCAACATTGAAGGGTACAGTCTTACTGGAGTCCCACCGTGGAATCCCTTCAACGACTCTTCCATAACCTGGATTAACATAGGCTACGAATACAACGAAACCTATACATTCAACAAATATTACGAAGGAGGAAAATGGAAGGAAGGCTTCTTCCTCAAACACGGAAACCCAAAACCCTTCAACATAACAGACTGGAACCTCTCAAAGGTCCTCAAGGAATACCAGTGGGGCGTTGTGAATTATCTGCCAAACATCACTGGAAAATTCCCCGCTGGAGAGTGGAAAAAAGGTTATTGGAACAGCTCAATATCAAGATGGAGCGCAGTAATTACGTCAAACCAGGTGAAAATCACATTAAACACCTTCGCCTGCGAAGGCTCTGGGGAATGCGACGAATATATCACCTTCAAATGTCATAGGAATGATGATAACGTAACTTGCACATGGGGGAAACCAGTATTCAAAATGTATCCTGGCAGACCTCCCATAGGTACACCACCACAAACAACAGAGAAAAACAAAATCTGCGGACCAGCGTTGTTAGTTGGATTAGTGTTGGTTCCCCTACTCATAAAACAGAAGAAGAGGTGAACCCATGAATCGAGTTGCCTTTGTTTTGTTATTTCTCATTTTCTCGGCAATCATCGGTGGGTACTACCTAACTCAGAGCTCAGAAAAAACGGGAATCACGCCCCGCCCAGCATACCCCACTGAAATTTACACATCGAAGGTTATGCCAGCAGTGCAGAGCTGGGCCAGCGATGCCGGGCTTATCCTTGTCTACGGTTCTGAAAACTGCCAGCAGATTCTCTGCGATGTTCACCCAATGTCGTCCCCCTGTTTTTGCAATGATTCAACGTTTGGCGATGGAAAAGCACCGCAATGGACGTTCGTGTTTTATTCAAAGCAAAAGGGCGAGCTCATGAAAGTAGACACCTACATCGCACAGGAAGAGGGACAGAAAAGATGGCATGTTGTTTCCAAAACATATCAAACCCCTATCGACTACTCCAGTCTCGGCGTGAGCCTTTCGAACCCTCCTGAAAACCATACCAGCAAACCGGGGGTTTATGTATTCTTTAGAAACCAATGGACATCCAGCATCGGATCCATTAACATCACCTTAACTAATTTCACGGAATTCAAACGGCTGATTCTGGCAGAATCCAAAAGTCCAATGGTATATGGAGGAGTTTTAATACTCCCCGACGAGAAAATTGGAGATTTAGTATCTCCAACTATAATCATCAGAACTCAGTTCAATCAAACAAATGACGTTATTACTGTAGTTTACCCTGGGGCAGTACTAAGGGGATACACCCCACGGCTCCCGTACAAACTGACGTCGCTGGAAAACTACTCCCAGAGTATTTCAACGATAATCAAAAGACTGGCATCTCCCGAGTTTTCGGGACTTAAATTAATTCTAGGACAGCCTTACGTATACTATGAACTGGCAAACGGCACGATAAAAATAGAAACCCTGGACTGCGACTTTGAAGTGAACGACGGGAACACAAAGGGAGCGTGCAGGACGAGATGATGGGTGAACTGGACTTCCAGAGAGCAAAGCCAAGTAGTTTATGATTTCCATTGTGAGCTTAGAAAACTCGATATACACAGTTAGCATTAATGCCACTATTAAAGTTGACCTGGATACAGATATCACTCAATATGTGCCCAAAGTCGGCCCATATACTGGAGTCGGATATTACTTGGAGGTGAATACATGAGAAAGACGTCAATCCTTACCCTCTTAATTCTTTTAATTCTTGGAGTCCTAATAATTTCAAGAGAGTATCCTTCATCCAGCAGTGACAGGGAATCTGAGATAGATTACCTAAACGGATATGATGTGTACAAAGAATACGTCCACCAATTTAGTGATGAGTACAATCTAATTGGAGTCTATGGAACCAGAGTCCGGGACACAATAAAATGGCAGTTCGTCTTCTATAAGCCAAGAGAATTGAAAATTTATACAGTATCTAAATGTGATGAACTGAAAGACTTACGCGTTGAAACATACCAAACACCGATAGACTACTCCAATTTCGTAATCCCTGAAAACACACTAAAGCAACTTAATCTGTCACTCTGCTCATCCGTCGTGGAGTGTTCGGTTATCCGTTTTGGGAATCTAAGCTCGACTGGTGTGGAAGGGGAGAGAATACTTGCCAGTGGTCATCCCTACAAGTACGCCATTGGAATCGGCTATCACGAATTCCGTGTCGGACTTAGAAAGGCCATAAATGGATCCCCCAAATATCTCGACCATATCCTTATCCTACCCGCCGGATCCAACGTTAATGGGGTCTGGATAACAATAGAATCCAAAAACAGTTCCTCCGACTTAATGACCATCCATTATTCGCCTTCGGTTAAGATTTCACTCAATATTCCTGCCGTTGGCTATTCAGAATTCAACGTCACTCAGTATTCCAGCGTTCTTGAAAAACTCAACAGCGAAACATACACGTATCAAGAGGTATGGCTAACAGGGGAAGGGGCAAAAGCAAGAGGGTATGAGGCCTTTCCGTGTCCAAAGAGCTTTTTCTGTGAATGCAGAGCAGACAATGAATGCTCATGCAGCCACTCCTGGTCAGATTGCGTCTATATCTCAAAATGCTACTACTTCTTCGTGGACAGAGAGGATCTGAAACACCTCTACCAGGAAAAACTAAAAGAATGGGGTGGTTACTGGCCGTGAAACACGATAAACACATACCAAAAACTGGCCCGTACACCGGAGTTGGCTACTTTATGGGGGTGGGTTGGGAATGAAGAAGACAGCCCTTGCGTTTTTCCTGATCTTTTTTCTATTGTTTTCCTGGGTATTCTGGGAACGGTATGAGATTACCTCCTGCTTCAATACGCCCTCCTGTGTTCTAAACAATGCAGGAGTTACCAAAGGGATAGTCCTCATGCAACACCACGAGAACGAGTGGAGGCTGGTAGTGTATCAGAACGGAGACCTAACACTTCATATTCTCAAGCTGAGAGGAAACATAATCCCAGAGGTGGAACACCACGTCAGAAGCGTTAAAACGTACGCCGACTATTCACCCATATCATTTAAAGCAAAAAGCGTCGAGAATCTTGAGCATGTTAAAGAGGGAGTGATAGTAAAATCCAACGGCACAGTAAAGGTCTTTAAAGGAAACTCTTTTGAGGAACTGATACAGAATTCTGTCCCCTGCCAAGGATTTGTAACCATCTGCCCAAAGTGC
The DNA here is from genome assembly GCF_012027355.1 of Thermococcus sp. M36. Classification (NCBI taxonomy): domain Archaea; kingdom Methanobacteriati; phylum Methanobacteriota; class Thermococci; order Thermococcales; family Thermococcaceae; genus Thermococcus; species Thermococcus sp. M36. The sequence goes on along the minus strand of NZ_SNUH01000001.1, from coordinate 1,261,407 downwards.
AGAGCTACCCTCGGAGAAAGCTGGGAACTCGTGAGACTGGGGCATACTAACGTTACTGGAGGCTACCTCATCTTTCCCTCAAAGGATAAATGTCTCTCGGCCTTTGTCCTGAAAATCTTACCTCACAACAGCACTCATGACTTCCTGGAAATAGAATATCCTGTCGGAATTGTCAATGGTTACATCCCAGGGCTCAATTCCCCTCCTATTGGAAACGCAGACATTCCGACCAATGTTTCCCAGTACTTTGAGTCAGCGTGGGGTATCCTCGTAATGAATAATGAAATTATCCTTAACCCAGATCCCTGGAGCATCGCCGAGGAACTTGGGAAGTGCAGAACGGTGTATAAAATTACAATTCACAGCAACGGAACAGTAGAGAAAACAGAATATGGAATACCCTGCTGGATGAGATGAACAAATAATCCAGAGAACAAAAAAGCAAGGGGCTAGAAATGAAAAGAAAGAGAATCCTGAAAAAGTTGGATCCCTCAGATGGATCCGGCATAGGCGATCTGAACGAACATGAAGGTTTCATTCAGAAGGACGCTTACGGCGACTACGACGGAGACGGCGTTCCCAACAGCGTTGAGCTGTTCATCGGGAAGGATCCGGCGAAGCCCGACGTACTCGGAATCAAGCTCACCGTTGCCGTTGGCTGGAACGCCAACGAGGATTACCTTAAGAAGCTGGTGACGGGATTCCAGAGGGCAAGCCAGGAGCAGAGGAGTGGGTTAAACTCAAATGCTACAACCCCGAAAACCCCACCTGCGAATGGGAAGGACCGATCTGCGAGCTGAAAGGCGACTACATCATGCCACCAACGACCACCACAAAACAGGAAGACGAGAAAACCTGCGGCCCTGGAGTGCTAATCGGATTGGCGCTAATCCCCGCACTGGCCCTCCACAAAAACAACACAGGAGTCCGATCCTCAGATGAAAAATAAAAGCCTATTCTTCAATTTTCTCGGCCGGATACTTCTCCCCGTTCTTCCTCAGCTTCCGCTCAAGTGCCTCGTCGAGGTCTATCCCGAGCTCGTGGGCGAGGAGCGTGAGGTAAATCACGACGTCGGCTATCTCGTCGGCTATCGCCTCTTTCTTCCCTGGATCACTGACGGCCTCGAGTATCTCTCCATCACTCTCCCACTGGAAGTGCTCCAAAAGTTCGCCGAGCTCAACCGCTGCCGAGATGGCGAGGTTTTTGGGTGTGTGATACTTAGCCCATCCCCTCGCCTCGCGGAAGGCGACGACCCTCTCCTCAAGCTCCCTGAAGTCCATGCCACCACCCCGGGAATTAGAAGGCGTGCGGTTCGGCATCTCTGAGAAGCTCCAGGAGCCTCAGAAATTCCTCAAGTTCCTCCCTTGGAAAGTGCTCTTCGGCTTCGCTTTCTGGATCAAGTTTAGATAGCATCTCCCGCGCCTTCATGAGGTCATCTAAATCCTCCTGAAGCTCTAAAGCGCGCTGGGTGAACTCATAGCTCGTGTGCGGGCTCTCAAAGGCTCTGTTCTGGTTCGCGATTATCGCTATCTTCAGGTTAGCTATGGTCTCGTCGACCAGCTCGATAAGCTCCCCGACCTTCATCTTCACCACGTCATAACCTACGCGCCGGGGTATTTAAGCCTCTCCCGAAAGCTTTTTACGCCCGGTTGGACAGAATTTTATACGGTGGTGAGGGTGGATTTCGACCTCTTCATGGAGAGGTATGGATACAAGATACTCTTCGGGATTTTCGGCGCGGTCTTTCTAGTGATAATAGGGACACTCCTGGCATCATTCTACCTGATGTTCCGCTTCCTCGGATACTTCGCGGCAGCTATTCTCATTGTGTTTCTATTTGCCTATGCTTTCACAGTTAAGAGACGCGTAATGGACGCCCAAGCGCAGGCTCACGCAAAGTACTTCTACGATGACCGACCCAAGAGGTGAAGAAGATGGATTTGGGCCTGTTTATGGAGAGGTACGGATACAAGCTCCTCACGGTGCTCTTCGCCTCCATCGTGGTCGGGATTATCAGTGTTCCGTTTCTCATCATGTTCTGGGGCTTCTCAGATTACGCACCGGTTGCCGGCGTTATCACCGTGGTGGCGTTCATCCTTGGGGTTCTCTTCATAATGGCACCCAGGGAATGGCGCTCGGAGACAATAACCAGGACGTGGTTCCGCACCCACAACGAGGTGTACTACGACAAAAAGGGCAAACGAAAAACCTAATTTTTCGAAAATTTTTCAGCAAAACCTGGGATGTTTCTGAGCATAGAGTTTTAACCCCCGACACCGATAGCCTATGGTGGTCATTGTGGAAGCGGTTAAGGATTATCCTTCTGATTCAACCGAATTCAAGGCCAATAAGCGCGAGAAAAAACTTCTCATGGGCAACGAGGCAATAGCATACGGCGCCCTTGAGAGCGGAATATCTTTTGCGACCGGCTACCCCGGAACTCCTTCAACGGAGGTAATCGAGACCATAGCGCATCTCAAGCCGGAGGTTTTTGCCGAGTGGGCGCCCAACGAGAAGGTAGCCCTTGAGGAAGCGGCCGGCGTTGCATACACTGGCCTTAGGGCGCTCGTTACTATGAAGTGTGTCGGTTTAAACGTCGCGGCCGACCCGCTCATGAGTTTGGCATATTCCGGCGTTGAGGGTGGTTTGGTCATCCTCGTCGCCGACGACCCTGGGCCGCACACTTCTCAGACCGAGCAGGACGACAGGTATTATGGAAAAATCTCACTCCTCCCGGTTCTTGAGCCCGCCGATCCGCAGGAGGCTCACGATTTAATCATCTACGCCTACGAGCTGAGCGAGAGGTATAAAGTCCCCGTGATATTCAGGACGACGACAAGGGTCAACCACACGACGGCAGATGTGGAAGTCGGAGAGTTCGTAGAGCTCAACAGGAAGCCGGTTTTCAAGAAGGACATAGAGCGCTATGTTAGAGCCAGCATGGAGGGCAACAGGAAGAGGCACAAGTGGCTCAACGAGACGCTGGCGAAGATAGAGGAGGAGTTCAGCTCGATGCCCTTCAACTGGGTCAAGGGTAAGGAAGACGCGAGAATTGGAATAATCGTCGAGGGAGCGCCCTACAACTATGTGCGCGAGGTTCTGCCAAAGATAAAGGGAGATTTCAAAGTCCTCAAGCTCTCAACCCCCCACCCGCTCCCGAGGAGGCTCGTGGTTGAGTTCCTCAAGAGCGTGGAGTTCGCGGTGGTTATAGAGGACGGTGCCCCGTTCCTTGAAGAGGAAGTTAAGATAGCGGCCTACGAGGCCGGACTGAGTGTGCCAATCTATGGCAAGAGGACCGGCCACTTCCCGCTTGAGGGCGAGCTGACGCCTTCCCTTGTGAGGAACGCCCTTCTGAGGCTGATGGGCGAAGAGGGCGAGACCTACGAGAAGCCCGAGGAAGTTAAATACGCCGAAAGCCTCGCCCCGAAGAGGCCCCCGGTGATGTGCCCCGGCTGTCCGCACAGGGGAAGCTACCGCGCCGCCCTCGACGCTTTGAGGGATTTGAAGCTCGGAAGATACAGCGTCCCGATTCACGGCGACATAGGCTGTTATGCACTGTCGCTCCTCCCGCCGCTTGAAGCCATCTGGACGGAGTACGTTATGGGCGCGAGCATAAGTCTGGCCAACGGTCAGAGTGTGGCGCTGAACAAGAAGGTGATAGCCACCATCGGCGACTCGACCTTCTTCCACAACGGAATCCAGCCGCTGGTCGATGCTGTCTACAAGAACCTGAACATTCTGGTCATGATACTCGACAACAGAACCACCGCAATGACCGGCCACCAGCCTCACCCCGGAACCGGAGGCAGTGAAACCGGCAGGAGGTTCAACGAGATAGACATCGAGGCCCTCGTCAAAGCTTTGGGAGTCAAATACGTCAAGACCGTTGACCCTTATGACCTAAAGGCCACAAGGGAAGCCATCAAAGAGGCCATGAAGGTTGAAGGGCCAGCGGTAATAATAGCGAAGCAAGAGTGTGTCATCCCGGTCATAAGGCGCGGTGAGATAGGCGAGATACCGCTCGTCGTCGAAGAGAAGTGCACCGGCTGCAAGGCCTGCATCCTCTTAACCGGCTGTCCGGCGCTCGTTTACGACCCAGAGACGAACAAGGTGAAGATAGACAACCTGCTATGTACCGGCTGTGGCGTCTGCAACCAGCTCTGCCCGTTCGATGCGATAAAGTTCCCGAGCGAGCTGGACTAATACCAGCCGTAACGCCAGCCACTTTTTCTTTCCCTTCTCGCGTCCTCAACCTCGTCCGAGATTATCGCGTAGAATATAGCCACGTAAACGACAACTAGGAAGAATCCAATCGCCAAGCCAAGCTCAAAGTTCACCAATGACAGCAGCCAGATGAGTGTAGAGAACGGCAGGAAAAGCCGCACCGCCCCGTTCCTTATCCTCGCCCAGTTGTCAGGGCCGAGGTAATCTGGGCTCCCCGGGCGGGAAAAGGGGTCATGGAAGAACCAGTAAAGCCCGCTGGCCATTACCGATGATATCCCAACGGGAACCAGCATCAGGAGGGTGTAAATAATGGCGGGCCAAGGCTCCATTGTTACCCTCAATAAAAGTATGCATGTAACGCTTTTAAGTTTTTGCCCTCACTCCCTCCACACTTCAAGCACCATGAAGCGCCTGACGAGGGGATTCGGGTAGAGCTCCCAGCCGATTCCCTCCGTGTTTGCCTCGATTTCCCCGAAAAGGCCGCCCTCGCGGGGGTCAAGGCTCTCGCCATAGATTTTCCCGGAGCGTATCTCGACTTTCATATACCTTGGGAGGCCAACGACAGCCCTGCCGTTCTCTCTGGCGTAGTCAATAGCCCACTTTGTGGTGTAGAGGCCGGAGTAGATCTCCGCTATCCTCACCGGGACGCTGGACTTGCCTATCGCGATTATCTCTATTCCAGTCTCCTCCCAGAATCTCTTTGCCAGTGGCCGCAGGTCCTTGGCCAGGTCTTTCCAGACTTCCTTACCCTTGTCTGTTATCGTGAGTGCATCTATCGTCGGCTCGTCGAGCTTCCTGACCTCAATCCCGCCTATGGTCGAGTCGAGGTGGATCACGTCAGGTTTAACCTCCCTCGCCAGCTCGACCGCAAGATAGGCTTCATCTTTTATCGCCTGCCTGCCGCTCATGTCGTAACTGAATGGGTCAGCGTACCTAGCGAGGCTCAGCGCGGCGGTTCTGTAGGGCTTTTCGACCAGCACAGCTGCAGTCGCTATAAGCCCGACCGGCTCGTAGTCCTCGGTCAGCAGCGCGCCGCCTGTATCTGCCGCAACGATCCTCATGCAAATCACCGTTAACGAGCAATTACCAATATACTCCTCTAAAGTATATAATAAGGGTGATGACAGTGGGTGAGTCTGGCGATATGGTTTATGAAGCTTTGGGTTCATACATTGATGACCTCTGCGGCTCCATATTCGTTGGAACCGCGAGGGGAAAGGCAATCATGTATCTCAGAAAAAAGTACCCCCTCACACCGGAGGATGGCCTACCGTTCATGAACATCTTCTACACCAATGGGGCGCTGGAGATCACTTCCATCTGGAACCGCAGAGGGGAGAGGGGTGCTTTCCTGATAACGGGCGCACCGGAGGGCGTGGAGGTAAGGGACGGGGGCGTAGTATACATAACGTTCCGGTTCGGGAAAGCGGTCGTCTTGGTCACGGTTCACGGCGGCCCGGGACTCGCCAAGACACTGGAGGACGTTACAGAGGAATGCACAGGGGCGGGGAAGAGGCTTATTTCATCAAGGCTCGTCCGCCCATGGGACTGGGGGGTCAGTATCTAAACCTCATCACTCCTCAGAACTCGGCAAATTCATCATCCCTCTAAGCCTTTCCACATCTCTCCTTAAAGAACTTACCGTGTCCTCTCCCGGGGAGGTTACCCCCTCGTAGGCAACGATGATCCTATGAACCTCAGGGTACCGCCCCTCCAGGATGCGCATCATCTCCCCCACAGACAGGAGGAGCCCGGTGTCCCTGTAGATAAGGTACGCACCCAGGGTGTATAAGGCATCCATGTACGCAGTGTATGCCATGTCAAACCGTTTTTCCTCAAGGTAGTGGTCTCCCCTGCGTATATAGCCTGCCATCCGCTCGGTGAGCTCCCTTTCCATACCCAACACCGCGCATGGTTTATAAGGTATCAGTTAATAAACCCCTCGGTGCACTATGAAGGGGGAGGCCGCCGTCTGGGTCACGGTTGTACTTGTGATAGCATACCTGGCATGGATGACGGTTAGTCCCCTAATCACCGCGATGTTCTTTGCCGTCGTCCTCGCGTATGCAGCATACCCACTTCACAGGGCACTGAGTCCGAGGCTGGGCAATGTCCCCTCCGCCCGCCTGCTGACCGCAGGAATGCTTCTAATAGGCGGGATCACCACCTTTAAGCTGCTGATGATATCTGTCCAGGTTGCATCATCCTTCTACCACAGCGTCGTTGACTTCTTCCAGTGGCTCACCAGCCAGCCCCTGCCCGGGGGCGTTATGGGCTTCATCCAGAACTTCTCGGATCAGTTCATCCCAAGGCTCTCTGACTACCTTTCACGGCATGCCTTCTCCCTCCCCATGTACCTTCTCCAGCTCGTGGTGTTCCTTTTTACATTCTACTACACGCTCGCATACTCCGATGAAATAATACGGGAGATCCACCTTTTCATCCCGGAAAAAAACCGCCATCTTGGTGAGGAGATCCTTAAAAGCCTCAACAAAACCCTTGGAGCACTCATCAGGGCGTGGCTCGTCCTCAATGTCGTTAAGGGCGTGCTCATGACACTGGGGTTCATCGCTTTCGGGGTTTCCGACGTATATACAGCGATAGTGGCGGGCTTCCTAACGTTCCTTTTCAGCTTCGTCCCCCTCTTTGAGGGCTGGATGATATGGCTTATCGCGGCTGCATACTTTATCAAAAACGGGGCATACTTCCACGCGGCAGGAATAGCGCTCTACGGGTTCTTCTTCGTCTCCCCCATGCCAGACTACACGGTAAGACCCATGATGGTGGCGAAGGACACCGACCTCGATGAAACTCTGGTTTTCATCGGCATGATAGGCGGAACCTGGGCCATGGGGATTAAGGGCCTCATAATAGGTCCGATAGTTCTCAACCTGCTCCTCGTACTCCTGAAAGAATGGAAGAGGGCAGTGGTCAACGGAGAACCTTCACACCGGCCCTCTCCATCTCCCTCAACGCCATCTCCTCGTCCTCAGGCTTAATGCCCTTAACCGCGTCGCGGAGGAGGTAGGTCTCGAAGCCGTGCTTAACCGCGTCAAGGGAAGTGGCTCTTACGCAGTACTCCGTGGCAACTCCGCAGACATAAACGCGCTTTACACCGTTCTTTTTGAGGATTTCTGCCAAATCTGTGCCCTCAAAGCCAGAGTAGGCCTCCTTATCTGGCTCGGCCGCCTTTGATATTATCACTGCATCCGCGGGCAGTTCAACGACGAACTCCGCTCCTTTCGTCCCCTGAACACAGTGCGCCGGCCAGGGACCACCCCTCTCATTGAAGCTGATGTGGTTAGGTGGGTGCCAGTCACGGGTGGCAACTATAAGGGCACCACGCCTCCGGAACTCCTCGATATAGTGGTTGCACCTGGTGATTATCCTGTCGCCATCCGGAACGGGCAGAGCACCGCCGGGCATGAAGTCCCGCTGCATGTCCACAACTATGAGAGCCTCCTCGGGCATGACCACCACCGGCAGATTTTTTGAAGAACATGTTAAAAACGGTTCGCAGATCAGAACAGCTCACCGTTGATGAACTTCCTCGTCAGCTCGTTCTTGGGCATCTCAAAGATATCCTCTGTTTTCCCAACCTCGATTATCCTCCCAAGGTGTATGTGAGCGACCCTGTCGGCTAGCCTCTTGGCCTGGAACATGTTATGGGTGGAAAACACTATCGTCGTCCCGTTTTCCTTCGCTATCTCCCGCACAATGTCCTCTATTATGCCGGAGTTCGTTGGGTCAAGGTTTGCCGTCGGCTCGTCCATCAGGAGGAGCTTCGGCTCAAGCACTATCGCTCTCGCTATGGCAACGCGCTGCTTCTCGCCGCCGGATAGGGTTTTTGCCTTTCGGTTCTCGTAGCCCTCAAGCCCCACGAGCCTCAGAACATCCTTGACCTTCTGCTCTATCTCTGCCCTTGAATAGCCCCTGAGCCTAAGGCCGTAGGCGACGTTCTTGAAGACCGTGGTGTTGAACATGACGGGGGTCTGGAACACCATCGTTATCCCCCTCCTCAGGCTTCCCGGCCTGTTCCAAGAAACCAGGGCACCGTCAAAGTAGTACTCGCCGGAATCCGGCCTCTCAAGGAGAGCCAGTATCCTGAGGAGGGTGGTTTTCCCGGCCCCGCTGTGCCCCATGATGCAGAATATCTCGCCCTTCCTGACCTTAAGGCTCACGCCGTCCAGGGCAGGCTTCCCTTCGTAGGACTTGGTGATGTTCCTAAGCTCAACAAGGCTCATGCCAGCCACTTCCTCACGAGGTTTGATAGCAGGTTCACGGTTAGGACTATCGCGAGCAGGATTATCCCAAGGGCTATGGCTATGCTGACCTCGGCGCGGACGGTGTACATCTGTATGGCGGTCGTCAGAACCCTCGTGTTGTAGACGCCACCCTTCACGTAGACGTTTCCACCTATCATCAGGGCTATGCCCAGCTCGGAGATGGCTCTGTTGAACGCCGCTATTACGGCGAGGACTATCCCCCCGACGCTCTCCCGCACGACCTGGAAGGACGCCCTGAGCTCGTCGGCACCCAAAGTCAGGGCTAGCTCCCTTATCTCCCCTTCAATCGATTCGAGCGAGCTTATGACGATGCTCATTATTATGGGGGTTATCAAAAGCGCCTGGCCGACGCTTATGCCCATCTCGGTGTAGAGCAGGCCGAAGGAGCCGAGCGGCCCAAGGGGGACGAACATGAGGTAAAGCACCAGCCCCCAGATTACCGTGGGAATACCCATAAAGCCGTTTATCAGGCTTTTGAACAGCCATTTGCCCGGAAAGTCTCTGAGGCCAAAGAGAACCGAGAGCGGCAGCGACCAGACGACGGCCATCAGCGTGGCTATACCCGAGACCTTGATGGAGCGGAGGGCTATCTCGATTACGTAAGGGTCAGTTATCAGGTGAACCGCCTCTGAAAACCCCTGGATTATGTAGTCCCACGCCATCTTGCATCCACCCAGAGATTGGAAAAGAAAATAAAAGGCTTAGCCCTCAACCACCGAGGCTGGGAACTCGAAGAAGTCGTAGGTGGCCTTGTACCTGAACTTCTCGGGACATTCGGTGTATTTGTCGCCATCCTTCATGAAGCCGTACTTGAGAATCCACCTGAAGACATCGCCTTCCTTCTTCTCAAGTACTGGGACAGCCGGGTAGAACAGCGGTCTTCCAAACTCGTCCTTTCCGTACTCCGCTATGGCCTTCTGACCCTCCTCACTGGTCAGCCACTCGGCTAGGAGCATGGCGTCCTCAAAGTCCTTGTCCGGTATCTTGTTGGGGTTGATTATTATTATCGCGTAGACGTTGATGAGCTCCTCCCCCTTGTCAACGAGGACGTCGAGGTCAATCTTGCCCTCCTTCTGGTATTTGAGGTACGTACCTATGTCCGAGAGAGTGTAGGCCTTCCTCTCACTGGTGTAGAGGAGCGTGTTGCCCATTCCTGAGCCCGTCGTGCCGAACCAGCTCTCGTTCTTGAGTTCCTCGAAGTCAAACCCCGCGCTCTTCCAGAGGGCTATCTCCTTGGTGTTGGTTCCTGAACCATCGTCCCTGGAAACCCAGACGAGCCTGTCGGGATGGGATCTTCCGTACTCGACTATCTTCTGGAGGGCCTCCGAAACTGAAAGCCCCCTTATTCCAGCTGGATCGTCTTTAGGGCCGACTATAACGAAGAAGTTGTAGGCGAAGACCTTCCTGTTGACGCCATATCCTTCTTCCATAAATGCCTGCTCCTTCGAGAGCGCGTGGACGAGGATGGCATCGCTGGCACCGTTCTTGGCGTCGAGTATGGCCCCACCGGTTCCCTTGGGTATGAAGCGGAGCTCTATGTTGTACTTCTCCTTGAAGGCCTGGGCAACCACGTTCTCAAGGATTCCAGTGTCGTAGAGGCTGGTGGTGGTTGAGATTGTCAGCACTTTGGGCTTCTCCGCGGGCGTAGCCGTGCTACCGTTCGTCCCACCTATGCAACCGTAGGACACGCCAACCAGAAGAAGAACCAGCATAAGCAGTATACCTGCCCTCTTATTCACAGCAATCACCGTTAGCTGGACGAAGACAGAATTTATAAACATTTTTGTATTATTTAAACGTTTTTGTTTAACAGTCTGCCGAAAAAATTAAGGCTAAAGCTCAAGCCTGTCCCGGAACTTCGACATGTCAACCCCCCTGTCCATACCAAAAAGGTAGGCCAGTATCTTCCTGTCGAGGTCGCCGTAGCGCTCGCGCATGGCATTTATCCCGTCGAGAACGTCCTCACGCTCCCAGCCGAGGGACTGGACAATATGTTCCACCATCTCCTCGAAGAGATCTCCCTCGCTCCCCTCCCGCTCAAGCGCCGCATTGTTCACAACGAGCTTTCCGTCCCGCTCAATGAGGAGGCCGCTCTCGACGGCTTGGGCTATGAACTCCTTGGCCTCTCTCACGCCCATTATCCTCAGACTGAAGGAGAGTATCCCGACCAGTTCGCTCCTCGTGAACTCTCCCGAGCCCTTGTACTCAACGGCACGTCTCAGAGGGTGCACATGACCACCTAACCTTTTTAGGGCCCCGGAATAGATAAACCTTTGCATGTCTCCGTTAGTGGCTTAAACTCCAGAGAGAATTCAGAACGGTGATCCCGATGGAGCAGAGGACGCATAAGTTAACCTCCGAAAGGCTTGTGGGAAGGCCCGTGAAGATTGAGGCCGGCAGAGCTGAGGTGGTCCTGACGACCACGGACGAGATGGCCGTCGATGAATACGGCCTCGTGCACGGCGGCTTCACCTTCGGCTTGGCCGACTACGCGGCAATGCTGGCAGTCAACGAGCCGACGGTCGTCCTTGGGAAAGCGGAAGTAAAGTTCCTCAGGCCCGTTAAGGCCGGTGAAAAGTTGATGGCGAAGGCGGAGATCAAGGAAGACATGGGGCGGAAGAAACTCGTTAAAGCAGAAGTCCTCAACGAGAAAGGGGAGAAGGTCTTCGAGGGGATCTTCCACTGCTACGTCCTGGAGAAGCATGTGCTCGAATGAGCCAAAATTTTTTTAAGCCCTAATATCGTATTCCGATATCGGTGTTCGATATTAAGTACCGTGACTTTCTCACCCTCCACATCCTCCACCACGCGAACGAGGAACCCGTGACCGGCTCGTTCCTGATGGGAGAGCTGGAAAAACACGGTTACCACATAAGTCCGGGGACGATTTACCCACTGCTACACTCCCTGGAAAAAGAGGGACTCCTGAAGAGCCGCTGGGAAGTCAGGAACGGGCGACGGGTGAGGGCCTATGAGATAACGGAAAGGGGCTTGAGCTGGCTGGAGGACGGCAAGAGAAAGCTCAGGGAGCTCTGCACGGAACTTCTGGGGGAATGAGCGATGGAAGAAAGGGAGAAGAAAATCTTCGGCGTGAGCTGGAACGTCTTCCTGCTCGGAATAGTCAGCTTCCTCAACGACATGAGCAGCGAGATGATAACGCCCATAATGCCGAGCTACCTGATGGAGGTCCTGAATGCTGGAAAGCTCCTCAGCGGCTCTGTTATGGGCGCGATAGAGAGCATGAGCTCCCTCTTCAAGGTTGCCTTTGGCTACGTGAGTGATAAGTTCAGGAAGAGGAAGGCCTTTGTCTTCGCCGGTTATGCCCTCTCAACCCTTGCCAAAGGGGCGCTGGCCTTCACCCGCTACTGGTGGGACTTTCTGGCCCTCAGGGCCCTGGACAGGATAGGTAAGGGAATAAGAACGGCTCCAAGGGACGCCCTGATAGCGGAGTCGACCGAGAAGGGAAAGACCGGAAAGTCCTTCGGCTTCCACCGAATGATGGACACCCTCGGGGCCGTTGCAGGCCCCCTCGTTGCCATAGCTCTCATCGAATTCCTCAAGAGCCTTCCCTCTGAGACCATGTACCGCTACATCTTCCTGCTCTCGGCCATTCCAGGGGCAATATCGCTCTTTGTGATAATCCTCTTTGTGAAGGACAGGGGCGGCGAAGTTAAGAAGAAGATCAAGGGGATCTCAACGCTGAGGGACAGAAACCTGCAGCTCTTCCTTGCCGTCGTTGCCATCGGGGCACTGGGGAGGTACAGCTACGCTTTCACGATGTGGAAGGCACAGGAGCTCGGCTACTCCGTTGTCCAGAGCATAGCCTTCTACGCCCTCTTCAACCTCATCTACGCCCTCTCGGCCTACCCAATCGGGGCGTATTCGGACAGTTTTGGAAAGAAGAGAATGATAACCATCGGCTTTGGCGTCGCTGCGCTGGCATCTCTCACCTTCGCCTACGCGAGGGACTTTTCCACGCTCGTCCTTGCGTTCGCCCTCTACGGCCTCTACATAGCTATTGAGGACACGGTTCCAAGGGCGTACATGGCGGACTTGGCTAAAGAGTACGAGAAGGGAACGATAATAGGGGCGTACCATACGGTTTTCGGAGTCTTCGTGTTCCCCGCCTCTGTGATAGCGGGCTGGCTGTGGCAGAGCCACTCGCTGGACGCGGCGTTCATGTTCTCCGTGGCCATGAACCTGCTGGCGCTTCTCATAATGCTAAAACTTCCAGGGAATGACTGAATTTTATCCAATTTTGGCGCCCATTTTTGTTCATTTATTGTCAAAAAGACTAAAAGGAAAGGCCCGCAATGGCAAGCGGTGAGTGGGGTGAGGATTCTCATACTCGGTACAGGCGGGACGATAGCAAGCGCCAAGACAGAGAGGGGCTATCGGGCCTCGCTCAGCATTGACGAAATCCTAGACACAGCCGGGATAAAGAAGGAAGATGGTATTGAAATCGAGACAATGGACGTACTCAACATCGACAGCACCCTGCTGCAGCCCGAGGACTGGGTGTCCATCGGGGAGGCAGTTTTTAAGGCCCTCGACTCCTACGAGGGGATAGTCATAACTCACGGAACTGACACCCTAGCATACACATCCTCAATGCTCAGCTTCATGCTCCACAACGTTCCCATCCCTGTCGTTTTGACCGGTTCCATGCTCCCCGTGACTGAACCGAACAGCGATGCCCCAAGGAACCTCAGAACCGCCATCACCTTCGCGGCAAAGGGCCTGCCCGGTGTGTACGTGGCGTTCATGGACAAGATAATGCTCGGAACCAGGGTCTCAAAGGTCCACTCACTCGGCCTCAACGCGTTCCAGAGCATAAACTACCCCGACGTAGCATACCTCAAGGGAGAGCGGCTGGTGCTGAGGGTGAGGCCAAAAACCCCGGAAGGAGAGCCCTACTTCGACCCCGCTATCGACCCGAATGTCGTCCACCTCCGCCTAACACCTGGCCTCCCTCCCACAGTCTTCATAGAGGTAGCCCAGACGGTCAGTGGGATAGTCCTGGAAGGGTATGGGGCAGGGGGCATACCCTATAGGAAGAGGAACCTCCTCAGGGCTGTGGCGGAGGTCTCGAAGCGAAAGCCCATCGTCATGACGACGCAGGCGGTTTACGGGGGCGTCGACCTCACGAAGTATGAGGTCGGGAGAAAGGCCCTCGACGCTGGGGTGATCCCTGCGGGGGACATGACCAAAGAGGCGGCGCTGACCAAGCTTATGTGGGCCCTGGGCCACACCAAAGACGTAGAGGAGATCAGAAAAATCATGGGAAAGAACATAGCAGGGGAGTTAAGCTCCGAGCTTCCTTAGCTCTTCTTCCCCTATCACGAGCGGCCTCTCGGCCTCAATGACGTAGCTGAGCTCCCACCCCACTTCTCCCCTGTTCATCAGCTCGGCGTAGCGCCTCGCCTTCTCCTCCGCCTCCTCGACGCTCGAAGCCTCGACGATCCTCCTGACGTACCACTTCCTGTCCCCATAGCGGAGCTTGAACTCGGCCATGAACATGGGCATCACCGGAAAAAATTGAGTGGGGAGGTATAAAAAACTAAGGCTCGGCCGCGAGGTAAACCCCATCACGCTTAAAGGCCTCGAAGACTTTTCCTCCCTCTTTTGTCCTCAGCTCAACGAGAACCTTCTTCGGAGCCTTCTCAACCTCTTCCTCAACCTTCCTCGTGCTGAGAACCTGGATGAAGGCATCGCCGAGCCTCTCGAACTCAAAAACTAGCGCATCGTCCTCCCAGCGGTGGCCGCGGTAAGAAACGCCGCCCATTCTAAAAGTAACCCCAAGAACGATTCTCATCAACATTCCTCCAGAGTATTCTTACATCAACCGGTTAGTTATGGAGGGTTAAAAAAGGTTGCTTCAGAGAAAAAGAACGGAAGCTCCATCAGCCTTTTTTCTTCAGCTTAAGAACCTGCTTCGCGAACTCCTCAAGGACTTCTTTTCTCATGCCTTCGAAGAACTTTATCGAGCCCGCGTAGCTATGGCCGCCGCCCTCTATGCCCGCGCTTGGCAGAGCCTCCTGGAGCTTCGGGATTATCTCGTTAAGGTCGAAGCCGTAAGCTGCCATGCCGTCGGCGGCTCTCACAACTGCGAAGTCCGGGCCGTAAGCTAAAGTCAGTATCGGCGCGTCCTCGCCGTACTTCTCCTTGAAGTGGTCGTGGATTAGGCCGGAGAGCTTGCCGGGGCTTGGATAGCTGAACTTCGGGGCAAAGAGCTCGATGTCTATCGTGTTGAACCTTATCCCGTTGGGCAGGACTACGCTCTTGACGTGGGGCAGTGAGGCCCTCAGGGCCTTCTCCTGCTTCTCCTTCACCTCGGGATAGATCGCATTGATGAGCTCCCTGTGCCTCTGGAGGTTGCCCGTTAGGAGGAGTATTTCGTCTATTACGCCGTGTCCGTCCATGAACTTCCAGAAGTAGGCCTCGTGGTCTATGACCTCGGCTATCTTCTTGAGGTCTTCCTCGTCGAGACCTTTCGCTTTCTTTGCTATCTCAAGGTACTGGTAGAACTCCGGGGCCTTGCTCCTGTCGCCGGTTCCAGCGATAGCTGGCAGATGCTTTATCCTGTCCTCAACTTCGGGGTTGATAAAGCGTGCCACCTCAGTCGCGAGCATTCCCGCGGTTAGCTCGTAGTAGCCTCTCTTTATGTGGTGGGGGTTAACGTGGACGTCAACGTAGTCGTCCACCTTTGCCCTGTCCTCGCTCACCCATTCACGCGGGTCATGGTGGTCTATCACGACTATGGGCACGCCGTAGGCCCTTATGCGTTTGTAAGCTGGAATATCCTCGCTGGTTCCGCCGTTGTCAACCACAACGAGGAGCGGCAGTGGGTCGCCGAACTTCTCGTGGTCCTCAACCATAAAGATAATGTCTTTGAGCACGTCCTCCAGCTCGTAGAAGGGAGCCCTGCTCGGCCTCCTCTTGAAGAGCTTCCATCTGGCACCCGAATCCGGAGAGACCTGTTCGATGAGCGGAACTATCGCGTACTCAAGCGCCAGACCGGAGGTGTAGCCGTCGGCATCGGCGTGGTGCCTCAGGAGAATAGGCCTGCCCTCGTATATCGCCCTGCGTATCATGAATGCCGCCTTCATTATCTTGGGCTTCAGGGCCTCAAGAACCTCGCTCTCCACCAGGAAGCCGACGTCCTGTGGCTGCGCCTTCCTGTCGAGCTCCTCCTCTATGCGCCTCTTGACCTCAGCCGCTTCCGGCCCCCAGAGTCTCGCCATGTCGCTGGTTTCAATCTGTATCTCACCGGCGTGGAAGGCCACCTTGCCGATGATCTCCACGACATCGCCCACGTTTATGCTCGGATAGGCCCTGACACCCGGAGCTTCAAAGGCGGCCGCCCATGTTATGCCCGTCCCATCAGTTATCGTGAAGACGGTCGGACCGCCAGTTACCTGTATTTGGGTTACCTTGCCCCTCAGCCTCACGGTCTTGCCCGCCATGTCCTTCTTAAGTTCCACTATGGGCGTCACTGGGAGCTCCTTCTTGACTACAACCTCCTTGTAGTGCTTAAGCGCTGACTCAATGAGGTCAACCTCACGCTTGTCCGGCCTGACGTCGAGAACCTGGACGAGTATCTCCTCCCCCGGTATGTACTCTCTTCCTCCGAGGAGGTCTTTCCTCTTTATGAGGCCGGTAACGTGGGGATTGAGCCTGACGAAGACCCCAAAGCGCTCAACCCGGTCTATGGTGCCCTTGTAGATGTTGCCAACCTCAACGTCCTCGTAGTCGCAGGTCTTGTCGAGGATGTAGACCACCTTGTACTTCCTCATGCAGTCGGAGCAGACCCATGTGGTCTCCATACCCGGTTCCCACGGTTCCTTCACTTTGCCACAGATATCGCAGGCGAGGACGCGGCCGCTTCCGCCACACGTAGGACAGGTGTCGTAAACAGGAACCACACCCTTACCGTGGCACTCTGGACAGGGTATTTCGTCCACCTCGTCCTCGACGCCTATGTAGTCGAGGTTCCTGTATCCCTTCAGCTTGTCCCCAATCTTGAAATCAGCGGGAACGTAGCCCCAGCCCTCGCAGACATGGCACTCCTTCTCGCCTGTCTTGACCTTTCCGGTGCCGCGGCACTCAGGACATTCTTTAACCACCATGAGCATCACCCTAGAAGCCCCTCACTACTGGAGAACTCTTAGGAGGGCTATGACTTATAACCTTTTGTCTCCTCCCCAGCAAAAAACTTCCAGAAAAAGGCCATTGAGAGAGCATAGAGGACTGCCGTTATTATGAAGGGCCAGGTAAGGGAAACGTCAAAGAGCCTGCCGCCGAGATACTGGCCTACCCCAAAGGTAGCCGTCCATGAGAGGTTGTTGAGGGCCATCGCCGTCGAGCGCTCCTCCTTCTTAAAGAGGCCCATCATAAATGAGTTCCAGATGGGGTTGACTATGTTCATCAGGATCGTCCTTACTGTGTAGATGAAGGCCGCGACATAAAAAGCAGGGGAGAGCGGCATTGCCGCTATGAGAATGCTTGCGCTCCCGTTGAAAGAGACCACCGTCTTCACGCTACCGAGCCTATCCGCCACCATAGGAAGGAGAAAAGTCCCCAGCCCCATTATGAACTGCTGGAGCGCAAAGAGCCAGCCTATGCTCTCAAGGCCAGTCCCAAAGCGCTGGTTGAACCAGAGGCCTACGTAGGGTATGGTAACCCCCGCACCCAGACCTATCAAAGCACTGGGAAGGGCAAAGCGGCCTATCCTCAGGAGCAATTCTCTGTTGATACTAAGGGACTTCTCCGAATGTGCCAGCACGGACTTAACAAAGGCGACCAGGAGGAGCCGGAGGGGTATTATAAAGAGCACAAGCGCAAAAACCTCCCTATAGGTAAGGTACCTTGGAAGGAAGCCCGCGAGGACAAGGCCTACCGCGGAACCCATCGTCCCTATCGCCGAGGAGAGGCTGAAGAGATAGTGCCGCTTCTCATCACCAACCTCACCACTCAGGAGGGCCATGTAGGAGGGGCTCTCAAAGGCCATTCCAACTCCCAGCAGGACGCCGCCGGCCACGAGGAAGATCATCGTAGGGTAGAACACCTGCAGCAGCCTCCCGAGGAATATCAGCGAAACGCCGAAGATAACGGCCCTCTTGTAACCGATTCTAGCACCAAGCGGGCCGGAGAAGAGGAGCACGGAGGCTTGGGCCAGCGTCGAGACTGAGAAGACTATGCCGATGTCAGTATAGTCATAGTTCAGGGACTTAAGGTAGAATGGAAATATGAACCAGGCTATGTTACCGCCCAGCCAAGAAATGAAGGAGTACCCCACAAGCAACCATGCGTCCCTGCTGAAGCCACGGTAGTTCTGCAACGGCATGAACGCTTAGATGGATGTCGAGTATATAAAACTTGGCATGTCCCCAAAAAACTTATTAACAAAAAGAGGGATCACTCAGCGTTAAAAATCAAAAGTGGATGATGTTTGCCGTTCAAATAACGCCGCTAAAATCCAAAGGGGAACGGAGGACTCAGGGGCCTCCCATGAACTCGTTGACGGCCTTCCTGGTTTCTGCGTACGTCTTTCCCGCCAGTATTATGACCTTGTAGTTGGGGTTTTTCGGGTTGGGGAGCTCCTTTACAACGTACCCCCTGCTCATAATCTCGCCCTTCAGATCCTCCACGGTGGCGGCACCGTATGTCTGCTCAAGGAGTTCCCACGCCTTGTTGCTGACCCAGCCCCCGATTATTATGACGTTTTTGTTTGAGGGGAGGGAACCCAGCTGGACGTCCTCAAGTATGAAGCTGTAGACGTCCTCAGTCACCTCCACCCTGGGGGCCACCACCGTCACCTTCTTCTTAAGGAGGACAGTCCTGACAAAGCGGTAGCCGTAGATCCCAACGATGTTGCCGTCCTCGTCCTTCTGGAAGGCAGGAACAAGTGAAAGGCCCCAGTCCATTGGGAGTTCAAGGGAGTCCCCATAGTGGACAAAAACCTCCGGAAAGTCCGTGCTGCTCTCGTTCACGTGGAGGTACAGTATGTAAAGGCTGTTCACAGGGTCAATGTCCCAGACCCACTGACCACTGTATATGTCCCCGTCGTGGTACTCCCTTATCTTCTCATAGTACCAGTACGAGTACTGGACTATCTGGGTTCCGAGGGCGCCCTGGAAGAGACCGGTGATATAGAACACAAACAGGTTCCTCACGCCCTGCTGGAGGAGGGCCTGGATGTCGGAGAACGAGGTCAGGTTTTCATAGACCATGTTCCCGTTTGAATCAACGTACATGGCATAGTACACAGATTTGGACATGACGGATATGTCCTTGTGCCCGTCGGGGTACTTCACCTCGACCAGCAACCTTTCGCCGCTTATGTCTATCTCCTTAAACGTCAGCCGCCATTCACCGGCCACTAGGTACTCGTCAGTGGAGTTCTGGGCAGAGAGTTTTTCCTTGTAGGAGTAGAAGTACAGGACGTCCCTTCCATCAACGGTCGTTGAGACAACCCTATAGTCCCCCTCCACGTTCACGTCGAGTGGCGTCGTGTTTTCGTTGAATACTATCTCAATGCTCCTGTCCATGAACTCCGCGGCCTTTTTAGTTGAGTTAAACCCTACACGAGAAAAGTTGACCTGAACAACAATGGTCTTTCCGACGGGCTCGTCCCCAACGTCGAGGCCAACGTCCGGCATGTCCGTCTCGCTGAGCCTGTACACCTGATCACTGTCGGGAATCAGCACGCTGTGGTACTCAACGGGCACGGAGACAGTGGGGGTGTACGTCCCCTGAGAGATGCCCTGAAGAACGAGAAACGCACCCAGCCTCGAACCGGTTATGGCATCTTCCCCTATATGGACGGGAACGCCATTAACGATTTTTGTCGTGGGGAGCACTATTACAGTGTTCGATGAATTCAGGCCCGCTACCGCGGCGTTTACAGGCGCTATCACCAGACCGACCAGCGCCAGCCCCACAAGGAGTGTTAAAATCTTCCTCATCGTGTATCACCGGATTGAAAGTCAATCTTAACATTTATAACATTTCCCCGGAAGTTATTTCTGCGATGATGAGTGAATCCAATGCTGACCGGATGATGAACCCCGAACCTGAGCGTGAAACCGAAAACGAACGGAGAACCCCAGTGGAAAAGAGGCTCGAAGAGATATACGAGAGCATAGAGCAGCTCAGAAAGAATGCCGAGGAGAAGGGAACCCCCGACAGGCTTGGCTGGGACGACATAGCCCAGGAGATAGTGGGGGCGATAACCTTCGCACTCCCGTTTCTTTTCACAGCCGAACTGTGGGAAATAGCAAGGGACATATCCCTTGGGCGTTCCCTCGCCATTTTTCTGATGACGCTGGCCGTTGCGTATCTGTTCATAGCGAAGTCAAGGATAGGCAACCTCAAAAGGGAAGAGCTGTTCCACGTGCCCAAGAGGCTCCTTACGGTCACGGCAATAGCCTACATAATCTCCGCAGGGATGATATACCTCTACGGGATAAACAGAATGGCCGACTTTAATCAGATCCAGTACGTAAACGCGACGGTGCTTATAAGCACCTTTGCGGTAATCGGAGCGATAGCCGTGGACATGGTGAAGTGAATGAGGGTGATAACGGGGAACAGGTTTGAAAAATTCGCCGACGAGGGCGCAATCCTCTTCCCGGAATACCGCAAGAACCGCAACGAGCTTATTGACTTCGTGGACTCCCTCCGGGGGGACGAGACGGTAGTTACGGCGAGCCTGGAGCTCATAGATTTAATCGCCTGGAAGTTCCGAAGGGGCGAGGAGAACGTCCTGATATATTCCGATACAGGGAAGAACCTCACGCTCAAGGAGGTCTACGAGCTGAGAAAGTACCTTGACTTCGATGTGAGGGGCGGCTTCTCCGGGGAGATGGCCGAGACAAGCGTCCTCTTCGTCGAGGGGAAGACAGACGCCAAGTTCTTCAAGGCAGTCTTCAAGAAGCTCTTTGAGTTCAAGGAGAGCAGAGAGGCCCCATACAGCCTGAGGTTCATAGAGAGGGTTTTTGAGCGCGACAACTTTGACCTCCTGAAACGCGTGGAGGATCACTACTATCTCGCAATAATTCCCAGCGAAGGAAACTCCGGCGTCATAAGGAACCTCGGGAACTTCCTAAGGGCGATGGAGGTCTTCAATTTCACGGTGGGAAAGATAGGGGTGGCTATAGACGTCGATGAAGACAGAGACAGTGCCCTTGCCTCAATAGACGGAAAGCTGTCGAGGTTCAGGCACGAAAAAACCCCTATCGGCTACTGCGTTGAGGAAACTGAGGTTATTCCCCTCATAATCGGCCTACCCTTCGAGGACGAGACGATAGAGTGGAAAAAGCCCACTGTTGAAGACCTGATGCTCCACCTCATAGCGAGGGAGGGACTCTTGGGAAAGATAAAACCTGGTCTTAAGGCCCTAAACGAGAGCCTTGGGAGAAAGCTCAAGCCCAAAGAGGTTATGTATCTGGCCTTATCTGCCTACGGGCACTGGGGTAACCTGGAAGGCTTCTACGAGCTCTTCGTCATGCGTTCCAGGTTCAGAAACTTAAAGGCAGTCCTGAGGGAAGCAGGCCTCATGGACGGGATCCTTTACCTGGCAGGGAGGGAGGCGGAGAGGAGGCGTTGAGTTTTTATTCCACCACCCCCAACCGAACCCGGTGGTGAGTATGAAGCTGGTCTCATTCGACGTCTGGAACACCCTCCTCGACATCAACGTCATGCTCGATATAATGGCGGTAGAGCTCTCCAAGCTGATGGGAACGTGCATCGTTGATGTAGTCGAGGGCATGACACTGGCACGGGCTAGAATAAAGCGGATGAGGGCCGAAGCAGCAGGAGACCCTGCCAGAGCTTTGGAGGAAAGCCAGGAGCTTCTGGCGGAACTCTTCGAGATCGACGTCGAGCTCGTGAAGAGGGCCGCCGCGAGGGCCGTCCTGAAGGTCGGCGACGATATAGTCCTTCCGGGGGCAAAAGAAGCCCTCGAAGGCGTCAGGAGAAAGGGTCTGAAGGTCACGGTAACGGGCAACGTGATGTTCTGGCCCGGCTCCTACACTCGTCTCCTGCTCGAAAGGTTTGGGCTGATGAACTATATCGACAAGACGTTCTTCGCCGACGAAGTTCTCGCGTACAAGCCGATGAAAGAGATGTTCGAGAAGCCGCTCAGGGTTTTCAATGTGAAGCCCAGCGAGGCGATCCACATAGGCGATACCTACGCGGAGGACTTCGAGGGTGCCTTAAGGGCCGGGGTGTGGGCTGTCTGGATCAACCCCGAAGCCGAGGAAATAAGGAAGATCCATGAGAGGGGCTTTGAGGTTCCGGGTGTTGAGGGCATCCTCGAGGTGCTGGAGAGGATAGAAAAGGAGAGATAACAAAGGAGCTTGGCCTTCACTTCTTTCCCTTCGGCTTCAGCCACGCCCCCAAACCAACCTGCCTCGTCTTCTGGTAGCGGAGGTCTTCCTTCCTGTAGCTGAAGGCCTTCAGAATTCTCTCAACAGCGGGCAGGACCTGGTTCTCGATGTAGTAGTCGGCGTCATACCTGTGCTTCGTCGGGTCGAACTCATCGAAGGGTATCGCCCTGTCCCCTATCCTGCCGGAGCCCTTGAGCACGATGTAGCTGATGACGGTTCCGGGACGGATTTTGACTCCCTTCGCGGCCAGCCTTTTCGCTATCGCCACATGCGGGCCGGTTGCCTTGTAGTCCTTAAGCTCGCGTGTTATCTGCTCGTGGATGACGAGTTTCTCGGGCGGAACCTCGTACTTGCTCAGCTTTTCCGTGACCTCCTTGACTATCTTCACAGCCTCTTCAACGTCACCGTGCCTAAGAAGGGCCTCAAGGACCCTCGCCTGCGTCTCCTTGGCTATCTCGCTCCAGTCGCGCCGGACTATCTCAAGGCCGCGCGTCGTTATCTTACCCTCCTCGTCTATTACAGCGTACTTCTTCTTTGTCACGAAGAAGCCCCTCACGTAGAAGCCCTCGTACTCGAGTTCGAGGAGGCCGGGGAGTTTAGGGTTGATGTATTTTAAGAACTCCATAGCCTTTTTCTTGACCGTATCAGCGTCCGCTCCCGGAATGGTGGCATGTAATCCGTCGGTGTCTGCATAGAGGACTTTGAAGCCGTATTTTTCCTCAAGCTCGCGGATGACGGTCTCGATGTACTCTCTGCCCCATGCCGTAACGCTCTCGGCGCACTCTTTGCAGTACCAACGAGCTTTCGCATAAGCATAGTAACCATAATATGAATTGGCCAGAATCTTTATTGCCCTCTGCCTGTAATCGAGGATCTTCTTCTCCAGCGGGTCAATTGAGGCTTTCATCCTCCTCTTTATCTTCTGCCTCTCTTCGAGCAGGTTCCCGAGAAGGCTCGGAATGAAGCCGGGGAAGTCCTTGCAGAACTTGTGACCGACCTGAGGGGCGACGTCATATTCCTTGCAGCCCTCTCTGTTGAGAGTATCCGGCGAGACGTTGTGGGTGATTATGATCGAGGGGTAAAGAGAGCGAAAATCTAAATACACAATATTGTCCCATAATCCCCGTTCTGGTTCCTTAACGTAGCCGCCGGCGTAACTGTTCCTTCTCCTCGCTAACTCCCCCTCGTCTGGCTTGTTGGGGGCAAGTTCGTTCCTCTCGTAGGCCTTCCGCAGGAGAAACCACTCCACGAGGTTGCCGGTGCTGGAACGCGACACGTCCCAGAGGCTCTGGCCTATCAGCCTCGAAAGCTGGGCCTCCATCGGGAAGAACTCTCTTCCGAGCTCATAGGTTGCCTTTGCATCTTCCATAGAGTAGCGCGCAACGCGCTCAAGCCCCTCGCCGCTCTCCCAGGCAAGGGTTATTTCCTCCGCGTATACCTTCTCCTTGGGTTTGCCAAAGACCGCCTCATAAACAACCTCAAGGGTGTAGGTCGGCAGGTTGATGGTACGCCTTATGACCGGATAGAGATCAAAATGAATCCTCCCCTTAACCTCCACGGCGAAGCGGTCGCCCATGCGGTGTATTTTCGGCTCGCTTCCGTCCCGCCCGAGGGTGAAGCTTATCCCAAGCTTTTCGCAACGTTTTTTGAGGTATGAGAAGTCGAAGTTGTCGCCGTTGTAGGTTATGAGAACGTCGGGATCTTTCTCCTTAACAACCCTCAAAAATCGCTTTATCATCTCTTTCTCGGTTGAGACGACATCAACGTAGGGCAGGTCGATCTTTTTCCAGGTTATAACCCTCGCCTCGTTCTCATCCGCGTAGCTTATCATGAGTATGGGCCCGGTTCCGAACTCCTCGCCCTCGTGGTAGAGCGTCTCGATGTCAAAGGCGAGCATCTTCAGTTCTTCATCGCCCTCCATGGGGACGAGGCCCTTGTCTATGAGGTAGCGCTTGGCGAAGGGGATGTCATACTCATAGATGTCTACCACTGCGGGATGCTTCCTTATCTCATCCCTTATGGCCGGGACATCCTGCGGGTGCTCGAAGTAGAGTTTCCATACCTCAACCGGTCGGCCGAGGAACTTCTTCTTCACTTTCTCGGCACGCTTGACCTTGACGACGGTGTTATGTCTCTTCGCCGTTATCTTCTTCACTTCCTCGATGGCAGAATCGTCCTTGAGGAGTGCATAGATGTAAGGCTCGAAGTCTCTGTCGTATTCAATCTTGAACTCACCCTTCTCCTTCTTGAAGATCCTGATGACAGGCTTTCCGTCCTCTGTGATGTAGTCGACGTCAAGGATCATAACCAACACCTGTTGGATTATTGAATCCAGAACTAATAAACTTCGCCATCGAGGTTCATCAGAAAGAAAGGAGAAAAAGACCAACAATCAAGGATTCACAACCTTTGGAACAAGGGCACTGCACTTCTGCTGAAGCTCGGCATTGGCTTTCAAAAGCTCTTCGCTGGGATAGTTGCCGTTCTCTCGCCACTCTGTGGCAAAATTGTAAATCAGGTTTAACCCCTCGCGGACGGCAGAGATGTTGGCGGTTCCGTTTAGGAATGCATTTCGGGAAAGTTCTATGAATGTGATGCACCGGTCGTTTTTTGTCATATTAACTAACGTTTCATTGTCAGGAAAGTCCTCCGGAAAAATATACATCGCCGAACTTACAAGATTCGACTCCAATCTCGAAAGATCTGAGGCCAGCTCTATCATTGAAAGGTTAAAAGTCTCTGTGGAGTTCCGCTCTAGCGAATTGAACGCCTCCTGTGAATGAAATCGAACGTCGCTGAGGGTTAGCGAGGTCATCTGACGAATGCAGAGTCTCTCGTAGTCCCTCTGCCCCTCTATGAACCTTTGAGAACCATATTCACCTATTAAATAATACAAAGCTCCTCCAACAACAATTAACGCAAGGATTGTGATGATGAGTCTATTTACCTTGGGTTTCATATGTGCAGACCTCCTATTTGTGAATCTCAACAACAAAAAATGAAATCAAAGAGTTTCAGTTTCCTGTACACTAACTATGCCAAGCCCTAATTTCTAATTTAGTATTTATAAGACCAACGACTCTAAGAGCTTGGGTTCCTGTTACTTGGTAGTATACTGGAACCTTGAAAAATGCGCCGATTGTCCCGTAGCCGTTTCCTGAAACATGATCAATGTGTACGTACGCTTTTGTCCAATGTCCAGGCCTAGCCAAGGCGATATTACGGTAGGCAACACGTATTGAGTTCACTGGATCTGGAAAGTCATCAAAATCCGCACCGGGGTCAATATCCACGAAAAAGCGCAAGATGTTAATGGGGTTAACCATGTTGATTAGCAAATCCCAACCCAAGCTTATTTTGTTGAGAGGGGCTGTTTCTCCCGAATATGTGAATTTAGTGTCTATAATGTAATCCTCGGGAGAGCGTGGTACCCACAGACCCACCTCAATAGGATTGGTTCTGGGATCACCCCTATCCCCTAAAAACAGGGGAGTATTTTTGCTAATTCTTTTCCCATTTGAAATTTCTCCCTCGTCCAAAACAATAACTCTAATAAGATAATCTCCATAGTTCTTAATGGAAGTTGACCCATACAATTTTAACGCAACTTTAATGTAATAAGTAGTCTTCCACCTCCACCATCCTACAGAATATTGTTTTTCAACGATCTTTACAACGTCCCTTGAATACGTGGCCATTGGCAATATTCTGTCTGCATCCACTTTGGGCACTACGATTTGCCCAACCTGAATGGCAGGCAAAGTGATAGTCTTGACTTCTGGTTCTAGTGTCATCCAAAGCCACTCTTTGTTAGAAATCCCAGAGGAGGGGATATTCATATTGGACAGAGTCTCCACTAAAGTCTTACTGAATCCCATGAGAGCTATCATGCCCCCATGCCGCTCTCTTGCAAAAATCCAAACGGTACCGTTTTGATATACCACAGCTTCAAGACCAAGTACATCTTCGGAGCGACTCACGTTAAACAAAAACGCGTATCCCTCAAACTCGGTTGATTTAAATATTGAGAAATCCCAATCAACTGATACTTTTTTGTTGTCATATTCAATAGTTCCCCTAACCTTGTGTTCTGAAATATCAAAAACAAAACTTCCAATAGCATTGGAGAAATCCATTCCCGACTTTTGTTGGGGATTCGGATCATAAATGCCTTCGGTACTTACAACTTCCACAGAGTTTCCATAGAAAGCCTCTGCATTCACATTGCCGGTAGCACCTAGAATAAACAATCCCAGCAAAATTGCTAGTAGGGATTTCCATTTCACATTGTTCACCTCCAATCCAATCTTGCAGTACAAATAGGACCGTCTTCCTTTATAAGCATTTCTATTCACTATTAGTAATTTCTTTTTCTTTTTTTCCAAGGATAAAATTTTTCCAAGTTTAGTTTTACAATAAGAATTCGCCAAAAGAAGCGAGAGTAAAGGGTTGCATGATCATACACACCACCACCTTTTTAAACTCCCGGGCAAAGCTCCGTCCATGGAGCTGTTTTACCGCGTGAGCTTTCAGGAAGTGGTGGCGGACGCTTTAAGCTTAGTTGAAGAGCGCGAGCTCTCATCGAAGCACGCGCTTGAGAGGGTCTTCAAGAAAGTGGCGGGCAAAGACCGGGACAAGGCGAGGGGCTTGGCCCATGCCTACGTCTTCGAGATAGAGAAGTGGCGGGCCAAGATAGACTTCATAATCAACTCCGTGCTTAAGGGCTCGAGCGTGGAAGACTTAGACCCCTACCTGGCCAACCTCCTCCGCATCGGAACCTTTGAGATTCACTTCAGGAAAGTTCCACCGGCTGTGGCGACCGACTCGATAATTCGCGTCGTCAAGGAACGCTTTGATTTCTCCCGCGCCAAGTTTGTTAACGCGCTGATGCACTCGATAGAGAAGTTTGACGTCGAAAAAGCCCTGAAGAGGCTTAAGGAGAGGGACAGAATAGAATGGCTGAGCGTCCGCTTCTCTCACCCGCGCTGGTACGTTGAGTATGCGATAGAGCTTTTGGGCTACGATGAAGCGGTGAGGCTTCTTCTCAGCAACAACAGGCCGCAGAGGTACTACGTCAGAGCAAACACCCTTAAGACCGACGTGGACTCGCTGAGGGACTACCTTGAGGAGAACGGTGTTAGGACTGCCTTAACCCCAGTTCCAGACGTCCTGAAGGTTCTCGAATACAAGACGCCCGTGACGAGGCTCGACTGGTACAAGGAAGGGAAGTTCGTAATTCAGGATCTGGCTTCAGCTTATGTTGCACACGTTTTGGCTCCCGAACCCGGCGAGAGGGTTCTCGATCTGGCAGCCGCACCGGGGAGCAAGACCTTCCACGCGGCGGCGCTGATGGGGAACCGGGGCGAGATAGTGGCGGTTGATTATTCCTACGACAGGCTTATGCGCATGAAGGAGAAGATGAAACTTCTCGGCATTAAAAACGTCAAGCTGGCTCATGCGGACGGCCAGAGTTTTAGGGATAAAGAGAAGTTCGACAAAATCATCCTCGATGCCCCCTGTTCAAGCTCTGGAACCTACCGACAGTTCCCGGAAGTCAAGTGGCGCTTCGATGAGAACAAGATCAAGCGCATCATAAACGTCCAGAGGAACATGCTGAGGAACGCCTACGAGAACCTGCGTGACGGTGGGGAAATGACCTACTCAACGTGCTCGATTAGAACAGACGAGGACGAGGAGAACGTGCTCTTTGCGGTTAACAGGATAGGACTGGAACTGGTCAACTACCCCTTCGGCTGGGGTGACCGGGGCTTCCTTGAAGTTGGAGACAGGGTCTTCCGGGCATGGACGCACAGGCACGACTGCAACGGCTTTTTCATAGCAAAGATGAGAAAGGGTTAAACCAGCGGCTTCCTCCTCACCGGCCCCCAGGGCTTTTCTTCCTCAAACACCTCCGCCGTGAAGCGGTAAACCTTTGTATCTTCGTCGAGCCAGCAGTCAGGCGGCAGGCCAGCCTTCCAGCAGGTCTGAGCTAAAAACTCCTCCTCGTCCCAGCCCCACTCGGCAGGAACCTGCGGGAGAAGCAGGCCGGAGTAGATACCCTTCTCGACTATCAGGCCGTCCCTGCCAACTTTAATCTTCCTCGGCCTCTCCTCGGGAGGGCCTTCTATAAGCTCCGGCGGCGTCAGGACGCTGACCTCGACGATCAGGTCATCGAGCTCTCTCTCCCTCACCGGCGGAAAGCGCGGGTCATCTACTGCCGCGTGGATGGCAGCTTTTATCGTAGCTTCGACCAGCGGGTATATCGGCAGGGGAAAGCCTATGCATCCGCGCAGAGACATCTGGGGCGGCGCGTGCCTGTTGTTGAGCGTTACAAAAACACCCATCTTTTCCCTGAGCTCCGGCGGGGTATCTTCTGGGGGTTCTATTGTTTTCCCGTGCCTCACGTACTCCTCGATGGCATTCCTAGCGAGCCTAACGAGGAACTCGCCCCATTCGTCCTTTATCATGTACATCCACCCCACCCCTGTAGAATAATACGCCGAAGGGTTATTTACCTTTCCCGCAAGATTTAAAAGATTGCCGAAAAAAGTTAAGTCGGGTGTCGAATATGGTCATAGTGGAGTTCGTCATAGTCCCGCTCGGAGAGAGGAGCCTCAGCCGGTACGTGGCAGAGGTGGTAAAGCTTTTAGAGAGAAAGGGTGTTAAATACCAATTGACACCGATGGCAACCATAATAGAGGTTTCAACCGTGAGGGATGCTTTCGAGATTATAGAAGAGGCACACGAACTGATGTTTAAACTTGGAGCAAATAGGGTTTCAACAACAGTAAGAATCGACGACAGGCGCGACAAGCAGAGGAAGATGGAGGACAAGGTGAAATCCGTGATGGAGAAGGTGAGGGGTGGTTGAGATTAAAGTACTGATTCTCGCTATAGACCGCGATGACGATTTTGGACAGAAAGCCGGCGTGGAGGGGCCGGTAGTCGGGCGGGATGCCTGTATAGACGCCGCTCTGAAACTGAGCCTTGCCGACCCCGAAGACAGTGACGCCAACGTAGTTTACGCCGCGGTCAAGCTCTACGATGAGCTGAGGGAGAGCGGTGAGTTTGAGGATGTTGAAGTGGCACTGATAACCGGTCATTCGAAGGTCGGCGTTAAGAGCGACATGGAGCTGGCCAGACAGCTGGAGCTCGTCCTTGAGAGGTTCCCCGCCGATGGCGTAATCACTGTAACCGATGGAGCCGAGGACGAGCAGATATTCCCTATAATCACCTCCAAGGTTCCCATAATAAGCTCCCACCGCGTCGTGGTCAAGCAGAGCGAGGGCATAGAGACAACCTACTACATTATCTACCGCTATCTGAGGGAGATACTGAGCGACCCAGAGGTTGCAAAAGCCGTTCTGGGAATTCCTGGCATGATACTGCTCCTCTACGGCATAGCAAGGCTGATAGGGGTCTGGTACCCCGACAGCACGAAGATCGTTTCGGCCGTGATAACCGGCACTATACTCCTTTTTATAGGGGGGTACTTTTTCACCAAGGGATTCAGGTTCAACGTACGGGAGACCCTTGCCAAGCAGTTCATATTCATTGTGTCCGTGATCGCAGGGATGCTCATAATCGGTGGGGGTGCTATCAACGCGTACTTCCGCCTTGAGCAGTATGCAAAAGAGATAATCGGCGGCTGGCCCGGAACACCTCTACTAGCGACGCTTATATATCTCAACGCCCTCGGGGCGTCCCTGATACTTGGGGTCTCCGTCATGATAACAGGAAAGGTCATCCAGGCGTACCTCAAGAAAGACCCCCATATATGGTACCACGTCTCAGCCTTGCTGCTGATGCCGGCCATGTGGATAACCCTAGACCTTACAACCAGGTATGCGATGGCCATACTGACTATATCGAACATAGATGTTTTCGCAAAGCTCGTGCTGGCTGTGGGAGATGTCGTTCTGGCGATACTCATAGGGCTATATATGAGGGGAAAAGTCAAAGGATGGGAGAGAATTGAGGCTGGAACAGGCGCTTGAGGAATACGAAAGAAAAAGGAAAAAGGCCGAGAAAGAGACGGAAAAGATAAGGAAGAAGTACAACAGCAGGCTTGAAAGGAGGATAAGGGAGATTCTGAAAAGGATAGAGGCCCTTGAGAGGAGCAAGCTCCCCAAGAACATAGACGAGAACATGGCCAAGATAGTTAGCGCTGAGAGAAAGAACTATGTTACAGCACTGAGGAACGCCCTTGGGAGCATCAAGGACATGGAGGACCTCGGAAAGCGCCTCCCAGACCTGGCAAAGCTCCATGTGGGGCACGGAAAATACCTCCTGATAATTTTCGAAAAGGAGGTTTATGCAATAAACCGGCTTCTCAAGGAGCTCAACGAGGATTACGTCAGGTACTACAACGAGCTCATGGAGAAAGGGCTTAAGGATCTCAGAATACAGGAACTGCTGAGGGAAGAGAAAGAAATCAGAGAAGCCCTGATCAAGGCAGAGATGGAAAGGAGAGAGCTGGAGAAAAAAATCACCACCAAAAGGCAGGAACTTGAGGATTTCTTCACCAAAGAGGGGCTCGATACAATAGAGCAGGAAATGAAACACCTGACATCTGGGCTCAGAAGTGCGGAAATTGAGATCCGCACCAAGGCGTCGAAGCTCCAGAAGCCCATAAAGAGGATGCGTCTTCACGAGGAGGTTGCACACGAGTTCATACGGGACACATCCACAGTCCTCAGAAAGCCCGAAGAGTTCATATCCCTCCTCCAGAGAGTCTATCCTCGGCTCGACGGCAAGTACAGAAAAGCCGCCCAGTGGCTCATAGAAAACCTTGAAGAGAAAGCCAAGGAGGTGGAAAAAGAGAGGGCAAAACTGAAGGAGCTCGAAGAAAAGAGGGACTCAATACTGGCCCGAGCAGAGGCCAGAAAAAAGGAGCTCTGGGAGTTGGAGAGGCTAATTGAAGAGAAGGAAGTGGAGCTCAAAAGGCTGAGGAACAAGCTGGAGCACCTGGAGAAGGAGCTCAGTGAAAGCATAGCAAAGCTTGAAGCGATCCTTGGAAAGAAAATCGAGCGGTAGGTTTATTAATTTAGGTTCCCCTAATTCTTTCGGGTGGTAGTGATGTTCAGGATCGACCGCCTACGCTTCGGAACCGCCGGAATCCCCCTCTCCACACCGAAGCGCTCAACGATAGACGGTATAATCCACGTGAAGAACCTTGGGCTCGACGCGATGGAGCTAGAGTTCGTTCGCGGTGTGAACCTCAGGCCGGAACTCGCGAAGAAAATCAAATACGTGGCCAAAAAACACGACGTCCTGCTGACGGCCCACGCGCCCTACTACATCAACCTCAACGCGGCGGAGAAGTCCAAGGTCGAGGCCAGCAAAAACAGGATAATCCAGAGCGCCGAGCGCTTACACGAGGCCGGGGGCTGGAGCGTCGTCTTCCACGCGGGCTACTACCTAAAGCAACCCCCTGAAAGTGTCTACCAGAGGATACTGAACGAGCTGAAGGACATCGAAAAAAAGCTGGCGGACATGGGCGTAAAGGTATGGATAAGGCCCGAGCTCACTGGCAAACCCACCCAGTTCGGCGATTTGAAGGAGATAGTGGGGCTGAGTGAAGAATTGGAGATGGTCCTGCCAACGATAGACTTCGCCCACTGCCATGCCAGGAACGTCGGGAAGTTCAACACCGCGGAAGAGTGGCGCGAGATGCTGAGCTTTATGGAGGACAGGCTCGGCAGGGAAGCCTTGGACAACATGCATATCCACATAAGCGGCATAAACTACACCTCAAAGGGCGAGAGAAACCACCTCAACCTCCAGGAGAGCGACATGAACTGGGAGGAGCTGATAAGGGTCCTCAAGGAGTTCAAAGTTAAGGGCGTCGTCATAAGCGAGAGCCCGAACATAGAGGGCGACGCCCTGCTAATGAAAAAGAAATACGAGGAGATAAGGGCCTGATTAGGCCCTATCTATTCTCCCATACCGCTCAAGAATTTCGAGGGTCTTATCAACCGGCAGGGCGTAGCGGATCCTGCCGTTTCTGCCCTCCATCGTCCTAGCTTGCAGGAGGGAGTTGATTATCGCCTCCTCAGTGGAATCTGCGGCGGCTATGAAGAGCCTGTTGAGCGCGTCGTCCGGGAGGAACCCGATGGAATGAGCCTCCTTGCCGCTCGGGACAGTTTGAGCCGTTGAGAATGCCAGAACTATGTCCCCGCTCCCGTTGTGGCCGTAGGAGCCGGTTCTCGCAAGTCCGAGGATGGCCCTCCTCGCCACCCTCGTGAGCTGCCTCGATGTGAGTGGGGCATCGGTGGCTATGACCATCGAGATGCTGCCCCTCATGGAAAGCCCCCTGCCTGGATAGTCCCTCAGCTCCCAGCCGACGGGAACCCCTGCTATGAGGAGGTCTTCCCTCTTGCCGAAGTTGCTGAGGACGAGCGATGCAACGGTGTACTCCTCACCGCCAATCTCGACGACCCTTGAAGAGGAGCCTATCCCCCCTTTGAACTCGAAGGCACTCATTCCTGTTCCTGCCCCAACCGAGCCCTCCTCAAAGTCAAGGGTAGCGTTTTTCACGGCCTCAAAGACGTGCTCCTCCCTAATGGCCCTCTTTTTGTTGTCGTTTAGGTAACCGTCATTGCACTCCATAACGACTGGATTGACTGAGATGACATCGGGGTTCTCCTCGGCCCAGAGGCTTATCAGAGCGTCTGCAACACGGTAGCCGTTCAGCGTGCTCGTGAGGGCTATCGGCGTTTCAATGTAGCCAAGCTCCTCCACCTGGACGAAGCCTATGGGCTTGGAAAAGCCGTTGAAGGTGTAAACTCCGGCGAAGAGCCTTTCCCTAAAGGGGTTCTCCACAGGTGGAACGAGGATTGTAACTCCCGTTCTAATATCGTCTCCCTCGATTATCGTCGAATGGCCGACCTTAACGCCCAAGTCGGCAATGGAGTTCCTCTTTCCATGCTCGTAACGGCCTATCTTTATTCCCAGCTCAGGGGCCTTCATGGTATCACCACAGTGATTTGGACGTGGGAACTTAACACTTTTGCCCAATCAACGCTTATAAACCCCCAAAACTGAGTTGTGAACATGAGGGTAAAGCCTTCGAAGCTTTTCCTGCTCATTCCGCTGGCTTTCCTCGTGGTCTTCTTCTACATTCCCCTAGTGAGCATACTCAAGACGGCTCTGTGGGAGAACGGCCTCACCTTTAAACACATCTCAGCGGTTCTAGCCAACGACTACCACAGAAGGGTTATCCTCTTCACGATAGGACAGGCTGTTGCCTCGACTCTCCTGACCCTGGCGCTTGGCCTCCCCGGGGCGTACATCTTCGCCAAGTACGACTTTCCCGGAAAGAGCGCCATAAAGGCCGTTTTAACCGTTCCATTCGTCATGCCCAGCGTGATGGTGGCCCTGGGCTACATCCTCCTCTTTGGAAAAAGCGGTTTTATAACCGGGCTCATCGGCCGTGACCTAGGCATAATCTACTCCTGGAAGGGCATTCTCCTTGCCCACGCCTTCTACAACTTCCCCATCGTTATCCGCATGGTCTCATCGCTCTGGCAGCGCGTGAATCCGCACTACGAGGAGGCGGCAATGGCATTGGGTGCGAGGGGCTGGACGCTCTTCAGAAAGGTTACCCTGCCGATGATTTCCCCGGCGATATTCGCCTCCGCGATGCTCACCTTCGTGTTCTGCTTCCTGAGCTTCTCGATTCCGCTCATCATCGGCGGCTACCAGTACGCCACCATAGAGGTGGATATCTTCACCTCGATAATGGTCCTTCTGGACTTCAAGACGGGTTCAGCCCTCGCGATAATCCAGATACTTCTCAGCATGGCCTTCATGTACCTCTACCTCAGGGCTCTGGATTCCTACGCCAAGCGCGAGGAGCAGAGGGTTTTCAGGAAGCCAGTTCCATTCACGAGGCGCGACTGGCTGAGCGTTAAGGGACTGCTCGTTGGGGTTTATTCCCTCATCGTCTTCCTCTTCATAGTCTCGCCCCTCCTGGCGGTCCTCTACGACTCCCTGCACTTCAACGGCCGGTGGAGCCTCGAATGGTACCGAAGAATATTCTCAACCAAGTACAACCCCATGTTCGGGACGACGACGCTCGATGCCATTAAGAATTCCCTAGGCTTCGGCCTCGCCACGATAGCCCTGTCCGTACTGATCGCACTACCAATAGCCTACGCCCTCCACCGCTGGAACTTCAGGGGAAAGAGGCTCTTCGACGTCCTTGTCATGCTCCCACTGGCCAGTTCGGCGATAACCCTCGGCCTCGGCTACATAAGGGTCTTCCACACGACGCCGCTCTACTACACGGTCTGGATAATCGTGGCGGCACACACGGTTATAGCGTACCCCTTCGTTCTGCGCGCCGTCTCGACCAGCCTCAAAAAGATAAGGCCCAACCTCTTTGAAGCGGCGTTAAGCCTCGGCGCGAGGGAGTGGAGGGCCTTCCTGAAGGTGGAGCTTCCCCTGGCGTTGGGGGGAGTCATCGTTGGTGCCATATTCGCCTTTGCCATGAGCATAGCCGAGCTCGGAGCGACATACATGCTTGCGAAGCCCGAATACACCACCATGACCGTGGCGATATACAAGTTCCTTGGGGCGAGGCAGTTCGGGAGCGCTTCAGCACTCTCGGTTCTCCTGATGGTGGTCTCCACGGCGAGCTTCCTGATAATAGAGAGGATCGGTGAGGAGGTATGGTGAGGGTCGAGCTGAAGGGGATACTCAGGGAATGGGAGGACTTCAGGCTCAGCATAGAGAACCTCAAGGTCAGACACGGTGAGTTTCTCACCCTCCTCGGACCGAGCGGCTGTGGAAAGACGACCACGCTCAGGATGATTGCAGGCTTTGAGAGGCCCGATAAGGGGGAAATCCTCTTCGACGACAAAAGGGTAAACGAGCTTCCCCCCTACGAACGCGGGATCGGCATAGTCTTCCAGGATTACGCCCTCTTCCCCCACATGACCGTCTTCAAAAACGTGGCCTTTGGACTGGAGATGAAAAGACTGGCGAAGGCAGAGATAGAGAGGAAGGTAAAGTGGGCGCTTGAGCTGGTTGGCCTAGAGGGCCTCGAAAAGCGCTATCCGGAGCAGCTCAGCGGTGGACAGCAGCAACGCGTGGCCCTGGCGAGGGCGCTCGTTGTGGAGCCAGAGGTTCTCCTCCTCGACGAGCCACTCAGCAACCTCGACGCCAAGATAAGGGAGCGTTTGAGGGGTGAGATAAAGCGCATCCAGCGCGAGCTAGACATAACCACCATCTACGTCACCCACGACCAGGAGGAGGCCATGGCCATAAGCGACAGGATTGCCGTCATGAACGTCGGAACCGTCGAGCAGGTCGGAAATCCGCTGGAGCTCTACTACAGGCCAAAAACCGAGTTCGTGGCGCGCTTCCTCGGGCTCAGCAACATACTGGAGCTTAAAGTGGAGGACGGAAGGGCCTGCCTCGGAGGGCTGTGCTTCGATGTCGAAAGAGAGGGAATGGTGAGAATCTTCTTCCGGCCGGAGAGCGTTTACGTGAAGTCCGGTGATACAGCAGAGGTAATCGACTATGAACTCCTGCCCGGGAGGATAAGGCTGAGGCTTGGGATTGAAGGAAAGACTGTTATCGCCGAGCGCTTTTTAGATGAGCTACCCTTCAGCGTTGAGGAGATGCCCGAGAGGGTTGGGATTGAGGTGAGGAGCTTCTCGGTGCTGGAGTGAAGCCCAAAGGGGACAAGGGCTTTTACGTGATCGAAGACTGGGCCGAGGAGCTTGGGATAAGTCCACCGTGCTACATCACCAAGGCCACAGGAAAGGCAGTGCTGGAAGCGGAAGGGGAAGCTGGCTATGGTCTCGTCCTTCGGTGGAGAGTCAGAAACGGAGGGAACTCCTGGAACGATTTGAAAAGGGCGGACAAACGAAAAGAGACCGCCGTCCCCGCGGGTTCAGTAAGAATAGCGGTTTACACGATACCGATATCCAACGGAAGCTGGAAAACCGAGGCGGGCGAGCTCTTGGAAAACCCCTACTGATTCAACAGCACCGGTGGAGGACGGTCGTTTCCGCGTGGTTCAACGGAACGTGCACCTGTGGAGAAGATGAGGTACTGACGACCGTTAAAGACCGCATTGAGTCCGCGAGCTTTAAGATAGTTTCAACGACAAAACCATTTGAAAACGAGGCCGTTAGAGGACTTTACGGAGCGTTTTACCGGAAGGGCAAAGACCATCTCTACGTTGAAGTCGCTGAAGTTAAGGGCATGAACCTGATGAGAGTTCTGATGATAATGGGAGACGAGGACACCGTGAAAGTATACGCCAAAGCGTTCAGCGCAGGGCCACTGGCAGAGGGTGGTTGAAGACCTCTCCTAGAGTTCTTTTCTCTATTTCCTGTACCTGCCGCAGGGGTGCTCCGGTTATAGCTTTTAACATTTTTTTGTCAAAAAAACATTTAAAAAACCAATTTATTATCAAAAATCAGTCAACTCAAGGGGTGAATCTCATGGGCTGGTTTGAGAACTACTTCGAGTTTGACGAACACAGAACCGACATGAAGACTGAAATCCTGGCCGGTGTCACCACCTTCATGACCATGGCCTACATCCTCTTCGTCAATCCAGCGATACTCAGCGATGCTATGGGCAAGGAGGCCTTCAACTCGCTCGTTGCGGTTACCGCCCTCGCCGCCGGCTTCGCGACGATTCTGATGGGCCTCTACGCCAAGAAGCCCTTCGCTCTGGCACCGGGAATGGGGTTAAACGCTTACTTCGCCTACAGCGTGGTTTTAGGAATGGGCTACGACTGGCGCATTGCACTCGCGGCGGTCTTCGTCGAGGGTCTAATCTTCATAGCGCTCAGCGTCACAAAGGTCAGGAGCGCGATAATCCACGCGATACCGCTCAGCCAGAAGTACGCCGTCGGGGCTGGAATCGGCCTCTTCCTGACGTTCATCGGCCTTAACGATGTGGGCCTGCTTACCGCGATGACCAGCGACAAGGGCGTTCTCCTCTTCACAGGCCTCAATACCGCTGCCCTCTCCACCAAAGAGATAGCCCTGTTCTTCTTCGGTCTCTTCCTAGCGGCTGTCCTCATATCGCTCCGCATTAAGGGCGCCCTGCTCATCTCGATCATAACGACCAGCATAATAGGCTGGGTCACCGGCGCCGCACCGTGGCCCGACCAGCTGTTCTCGATCCCGGACATAAGCTACACCTTCATGAAGATGGACCTCCAGGGACTGCTCAACGTCGGTGCAATCGGTGTCGTGTTCGCCTTCTTCATGGTGGACTTCTTCGACACCCTAGGAACGGTTACCGGCCTAAGTGCCAAGGCCGGCTTCCTTACCAGGGACGGTAAGGTTCCAGATGCCGAGAAGGTTCTCCTCACCGACGCAATAGGAACCACCGTTGGTGCAATCCTCGGAACGTCAACGGTAACCACTTACATCGAAAGCGCCGCTGGTATAGAAGAGGGCGGAAGGACTGGAATGACCGCCCTAGTTACGGGCCTGCTCTTCCTGGGAATAGGCCTCTTCATAGCCCCGCTGGCCCAAGCGATACCTGCCTTCGCAACCGCCCCGGCGCTCGTCATAGTAGGCTACTACATGCTCAGCGCGGTCAAGGAGATAGACTTCACAGACCACACCGAGGCGATTCCGGCCTTTCTCGTCCTCATAACGATACCCTACACCTACTCGATAGCGGACGGCATAGGTGCGGGCTTCATAAGCTACACCCTGCTCAAGCTCTTCAGCGGCCGCGGAAAAGAGCTCCACCCGCTCATGTACGCCCTGGCAGTGATATTCCTAGCCTACTTCGCTTACCTCGGCGGGCTCTTCTGAACCTGCCATCCATTTTCTGCTCCATTTTTGAATGGATAAGGAAGGGCGGCGCTTATTCCGAGACCTTCTTGTTCTCGGCGAGCCTCTCCTTAATGAACTGCTTAAGGACGTAGGGGCACTCCTCCTGGATAAACTGCGCAAACTCCCTTATGCGCTGTACAGTTATCTCGCTGACGTAGTGCTCGAACTGACAGGCATCGCGCTCCGCTATCTCCGGCGGAATGCCAAGGATGTCTATGAAGAACTGTGTGAGAAGCTGGTGCTTTGAATACGTAGCCTCGGCAACCTCCCTGCCGGTCCCAGTCAGAAGAATTCTGTCGTATTTCTCGTACTCCACAAGCCCCTTGTCGGCGAGCTTTTTGAGCGCATCGACGACACTGGGCGGCTTTACACGCATCATCTTGGCTATGTCCTTGACCCTGATAACGCCCTTGTTCTTATGGAGGATGTACATCGTCTCAAGGTATTCCTCTTCCCTCTTGCTTATCTCCAACGGCCTCACCTGATTAGGCTACCCAAAAATGTTTAAGTAGTTTTCGCACCACAGGGAACTTTGCCTGCGCAAAGTTTCATCAAAGTTAGTAGCTCTTTTTCAAAGGGTGTTCTTTAGCAACGTGATTCCCTCAACCCAAACTCCAGAAAAGAAATCCACTTCAAACACCAACCTTCCAAGGAGTCACTTCCCAATGAGGCCCTGCAGGCGTCGATTTAAAAGCAAACTCACCACACGAAGGTAATTCACAAGGAGAGTCCACTTAAGACTGACAAACCCTGAACGAATCACGCATTCAATCGTCCGTTAATCCCGAGCTACAACTTTTGGTAAGACTTTTCTAAAAGCTTCCCTTGATGAAACTTTGAGCCGCAAAGTTTCCGGGGCAAAGCTTATAAAATCACTCCGGAATTCTCCATCGGGTGTGGGCCGGTAGCTCAGCCTGGTTAGAGCGCGGGGCTTTTAACCCCGTGGCCGCGGGTTCGAATCCCGTCCGGCCCGCCACACAAACTTCGCCTGCGCGACGTTGAAGCTTCACTTCAACGCACGGGACGATAGTCCCGTTGAGTTTGATCAAGGTTGGTAGCTCCTTACTTAAAGCTCGCTTCTAAAGTGGGATTGCTGTGAAATTTAACCTCCAGAGTGTTGGAATCCGTTAGGACACCCTCTCTTGTAGGGAGTTTGCTGTCAAATCGACGCCCGAAGGGCGTCAAGAAAGAGTAACCCCACCAGAGAATAGTCACTTAGACAGGTTCTCCCTATCAAAACCAAATGTAAATCATGCTTGGAAAACCTGACAATTGGAATTCACACAAGAGCCACAAGCTTTGATCAAACTTTGCTCTGCAAAAGTTTGTTAGAATGGCGCCCGGGTCGGGATTTGAACCCGAGTCACGGGAGTGACAGTCCCGTATGATGGGCCTGGCTACACCACCCGGGCGTTTGAGTGGCCGGCGGCGTCCCCGGTTTCCCGTCCCCTCTCGGAGGACAGTACACCCGGGATCGCTGGCGGGCTTAACTTCCGGGGTCGAAACGAGACCGGGTGTGACCCCGCCGCTATGACCGCCGTACCGGTACCAACCTTTCGAGATGAGTTTATAAAGTTTGCGGTTATTCCCGTGCACCTCCGTCCGGCAATCCGGAGCGGAGATAAGCTTTTTAGGAACCACACCATAGTTTAAGTTTAGTGCGGGGGATGGCCATGAATCACTCCCTACTGCTGGCAGGTCAGGCGCTCAGTAGCGTGGCCAAACTGGTAGTGATGGTATTCCTGATCAGAGCCTATCTGAAATCAAAACGCAGCTCCGCTCTAACATGGGCTGTGGCATGGCTTGGAGCCCTTCTTAGTGTTGTATCGGATGCGGTCGGGAACCTACACCTGATAGCAGCCACCGAAGCGGTTTTTGCATCAATGCTGTTTCTGGGGGCCCTCCAGTTCCTATCAGAGGAACTTGGAAAGGACGTCAAATATCAGGCAATCTGGGCCAGTCCTCCCCTTGTGACGGCATTGTACGGTGCGGTGCTGGGGAGGGACTGGGAGTCCATCGTGGGAATACCCTATGGCGTTTCTGCGTTCTTTGTCGTGCTTTCTGGAACAATGATCCTTATGTCGGTGGGAAGGGGCTTCAGGGACGCCAGAAACACCGCAATCACACTCTTGGTGTATGGCCTCCACAAGATGGACTACCCATTTTTGAGGGACGTCCCCTGGTTTGCACCGGTGGGCTTTACAGTGGGGGCCGTTCTCACGGTGCTTTCAGCGTACTTCATGGTCAGAATGGTGCTGTCGGAGGAATTCATTGGGCACATAACCCTCCCAAAGAAGGAGGTGCTCCCCGGCGTTAAACTGATAGGCTTGGAAGAGTACCAGAAGGTAAAGAGAGACCTTCGGGGCTATCCCGTCTTGGCATTTACCAGGGAGCACGGACTCCCTCCGGGGTGGAAGTGGTACCTCCTGACGAACATTGAGGGTGAAAACACCATATCCCCCACCAACCTTCCAAAAATCCTCTCCCTCTCCCAGAGATACCTCCTGGAGTCCGAGACGCTGGGGATAACCGGCGTGGTGGTTTTGGACTGCGTGGAGTACCTGATAGTACATAACGGCATGACCTCTGTTCTGAAGTTCATGGCGACCCTCCGCGATCTGGTCGTGCTGAAGGGTGGTACCTTTATCGTCGTCCTCGACGAGGGCACCCTGAACCGCAGGGAGTATATTACCATAAGACGCGTCCTCACGGGGGACTGACCTCCTCCCCTGCTAAGGGCGGGGTTCCAACGATTTAACCCCTCGCCATTGACGGGGAGGTTTGAGGGGTTCTCATCAGGGAACCCGTTAAAACGGGTTCCTCAAACCCCTCGGGGAGGGTCTTCCCCCCGTTACCCCTCCCTTGGGCGTAAAGACCACCCAAGTTCGGGGTTATGGTTTTCGCAATCTTCTTCAAAATGTTGAAGGCTCCAACCAAATCAGCGTTGAAAACAAGCCCCGTTGCGGGACACGAATAAAGACCACGAACAAAACGAGCCCCTTCGTGAGGCTTCCCGCAGACAGGGCAAGTTTGAGACGTGAAAGCCTCATTAACAACCAAAACCTGAATACCATACTCTTCCGCAACTTCAGTGAGGCGTTTAATCACATAATTGAACCGCCAGACATGAGAGAGAATGAAGTTTTGCTTTTTGCCCCTGTCAGAATTCCGAGCTATTCCCTTAGGGTAGCCAACGACGATTTTAGAAACTCCCAATTCGTAAAGCCTTCTAACCGTCTGCCTTACCACAGTGTTAATGTAGTGTCTTGCCTGAAGTTTGGCCTTCTCATGCATTCCTTTAAGTTTCCTGCTCGTTTTAGTTCCACTCTTATTGAGTTTGGACTGATACTCGGCGATTTTTCTTCTCCAGTAGAAGTCAATGCTCTTTAACGGCCTCCCATTCACAAGGAAGCTTTCTCCATTTTCTACATAAACGGCCATTAAATTGTTAATCCCCAGGTCAATGCCCGCTGAAAGGCTTCCTTTTGGAGTTCTTGGGAGTACAACCCATTCCCCACCTTCAAGCTTCTCCTCGACAGTAAAGCTGATGTGAGCGTACCATTTCCTCTTAACGGGGTCGAAAGTTATTTCTAACCTTCCTTGTCTTCCCTTCAAGTGTATTCTACCCTTGAATTGAATTTCCAAGCGTTTGAACTTTCCGAGGCCTTTTAGAATTAGTTTGTTGCCCTCAATCCTGTACTGGTCATTTCTGAGGACGATTAATGGTTTTCTCCTCCCGTCTTCTTTGAGATAGTTTGGTGGTTTTGGTTTGAGCCAGTCGGGGAGTTCACCGTTTCGCTTCTTCCTAAGGAGGGAGAAGAAACTCCGCCAAGCTTCTGCATTCTTCCTCGCTATTTGTTGGACTGTGGCTGAATCGATTTTCCGTTTGAATTCCTCATAAACGGTTTTTTCCGTCGTGTTGAAGTCCACGATTTGCTCTTGGAAGTATTGGTTCCTGCGGAGGTAGTTTACTCTGTTCCAAACTTTTGCTCCAAGGTCAGCTAACTGGAAGAGGGTTTTCTCCTGCTCCTTTGAGGGTTGGAGTTTTAGGGTCACCTTTCGCTTCATTTTAAAGTATGGTATGAATTTTAGGCTTTAAAAGAGTGTCGCTTTCCTGCTCAAAGGTTGGTTTGGTGTTTAGCGTATCCCCGCCCTAAAGGGCGAGGCTTTCAAAAGAAAAAGGTAAACCCTATAAAAGGAATCCCCCCACACCTAAGAGGGGGATAGTAATGGGACTAATAGAAGACAAAGCCCTTGTTGAGGCCGCCCTTTTCGTTTCCGGGAGGCCCCTCACCGTCAAAGAGCTGTCAAGGGCGCTGGGGATAAAGTCCCTTGACTACCTTGAGAAGCTTATTGAGCTCATAGCAGCAGAATACGCCGAGAGGAAGAGCGCCATAGAAGTTGTGAGGGTTCTCGGAGACAAGTACGTCATGCAGGTGAAGCAGGAGTACAGCCAGAGGGTCGTCCACCTTATGCCGAGGCCAGACCTGAGAACGGGCGAGCTGAAGACTCTGGCCCTCATAGCATACCTCCAGCCGATAGAGCAGAGCAAGTTAGTTAAGCTCCGCGGCAGCCAGGCGTACGAGCACATAAGGAAGCTCCTTGAAATGGGCCTCATTTATGCTGAGCCGTATGAAAGGACAAAGCTCCTCGGGACGACGCCAAAGTTCGCCGAGCTCTACGGATTCCCCGAGAACGACCCGATGATAATAAAAGAGGCCTTCAAGAAGGTTGTCCACGCAGAGTACACTGACCTGATAGCCAAGCTTGAGGGCAGAGATGCCCAAGAGGAAACGGTAGAAGAAGGTGGGGGATGATTTCTTAAGGCCCCAGCAACCTTATTTCTTGGCTTGAAAGGAACGCAGGGACTTTTTTCGAAAACTCAGGCAGGGGAGAAAAGTTTAAATACCCGAACGGTCAATTACCATTAAGGTGAGTGTTATGGGAGTGCTTACAAAGGAGCAGATTATTGAGATGATCGAGGGACAGCGGGGCCTTTCCAGGGATGAAATCAAGAGGAGGATCTCCGAAATATCGAAGAGGGAAGGAATATCCGAACACGCCGCGGCACTGATGCTCGCCGAAGAGCTCGGCGTGAACCTTGAGGGAAAGGACGAGCTACTCCACCTGGCCGACCTTGTTCCCGGCATGAGCGGCGTTAACGTGGTGGCAAGGATCCTCAGGAAGTACCCCCCCAGGGAGTACCAGAAGAGGGACAGCTCCACAGGCAGGGTTGCCAACCTCATAATCTATGACTCCACGGGCAGGGCAAGGCTCGTCCTCTGGGACAACCTAGTGGGCAAGTACTACGAGGAGCTCAAGCCCGGTGATGTCGTTAAGATCATAGACCCAAGCGTGAGGGAGGGCAGGAA
Organism: Thermococcus sp. M36; assembly: GCF_012027355.1. Taxonomy (NCBI): domain Archaea; kingdom Methanobacteriati; phylum Methanobacteriota; class Thermococci; order Thermococcales; family Thermococcaceae; genus Thermococcus; species Thermococcus sp. M36. Next base: position 1,218,316 of record NZ_SNUH01000001.1, on the reverse strand, counting down.
CGGGATCGAGCTCCACGCCAACTTCAGGACGAGGATCATCCTCAACCCCGAAGACCCCAGGGTCGAGGAGATACCCCCTCTCGAGGAGGTCAGGAGCTACAGCTACCAGCGGAGGAAGATAGGCGAACTGATGGGAGGAGAGAGGTTCGTTGAGGTGAGGGGGACCATAGCGAGGCTCTACCGCGTCACAGCCTACGACGCCTGCCCCCAGTGCAGGAGGAAGGTCGACTACGACCCCGCGACGGGGTCATGGATATGCCCGGAGCACGGAGAGGTCAAAGCTAAGACGGTCGTCATAATAGACTTCGGCCTGGACGACTCAAGCGGGTACATAAGGACTACCCTATTCGGTGACGACGCGGCGGAGCTTCTTGGAAGGGATGCCGAAGACATAGCGGAGAAGCTAAAAGAGCTGATCGAGAGCGGCCTTACCCTCAGGGAAGCAAGCAGAAAGCTTGCAGAGGACGAGTACTATTACCTTCTGGGCAGGGAGATAGTCGTGAGGGGCAACGTGGTGGACGACAAGTTCCTCGGACTGATCCTGAAGGCCTCCAGCTGGGACGAAGTTGACCCAAAGAGGGAGATAGCCAGGGTGAGGGCGGAGCTGAAGAAGGCTATAGCGGAGCTTGAGGGTGGTGAGTGAAATGGAGGAGATCCGCTTTAGGAGAAGGAAGCCGGCCGTTGAGAGACATATTGGCGAGATAAGGGAAGAGGACACGAGGGTTTCGCTCATTGGAAAGGCGTTCAAGGTGGACAAGATGGACTACACCTTCTGGCTCGACGACGGAACGGGCGTCATACTCATCGAAAGCGAGGAGAACATCCTACCGGAGAACGGTCAAACTGTCAGGGTCATAGGCAGGGTCATCAGGAACGAGGAGGGAACCCACATATACGGTGAGGTGATCCAGGATTTCAGTGAAGCCGACCTGGATGCCCTTGAAGAGATCAGAGAGCTGGAGAGAAAGATTCTTCCAAAGGTCGAGGGCATCATTGAGTTCTTTGGAGGTGAAGAGCTATGAAGAAGCGCCTTCCGGCCAGCAGGGTCTACATCAAGGATATCATAGACGGATACTATGTCAGAAGCGAGGGAGACTTCGAACCCAACTACCTCATAACGAAGGACGCAAGGAGGGTCTACCGCGTTAAGGTTGTCGCCACCGTGGTAAGGGAACCTGCGATAAGCGACGACGAGACCTACGGAAAGCTCCAGATAGACGACGGGACGGGAACTATATGGGTTCTCGGCTTCCGCGATGACACGCGCTTCATAAGACTGGTAAAGAAGGGGGACCTTGTCCAGATAATCGGAAAAGTTGCCGAGTGGCGCGACGACAAGCAGATACTTGTTGAGGGGATAGCCAGGGTAAGCCCCAACATGTGGATACTCCACAGGTACGAAACGCTCAAGGAGAAGGTCGAACACGCCAAGAAGGCAAGGATAGCCTTCGAGATATACGACAAGTATGGAATAACAGCAAAGGCAAAGGTCATCGCCAAGAACAAAGGGGTCAGCGAGGAGCTGCTCCTCACGATAGACGAGCTGTACACCATGATGCTCGAGCAGAGGACCGCTGAAGAGGTTCTCTTTGAGGAGGAGGTCGAAGAAGCCGAGGCCCCAGAAGAAAACCCTGAGCTTGAAAAGGCTAAAGAGGCCGTCATGAAGATACTGCGGGAAAAAGGAAAGGCCCTGTCCCACAAGTTCATAGTCAAGAAACTCTCCAAGGAGTTCGACGAGGGCATTATCGAAGAAGCCATCACCCAGCTGCTCGCGGAAGGGGAAATCTACGAGCCTGAGATAGGTTATTACGAGCCGCTGTGACCCATTATCCCTTTTTCTTTCAGAGCGCACCCAGTGCCCAAGAGAACAGAAAAAATAAAACCCGGTCAGTACTGCTCCCTCATGGTTCTTATGACCGGGTCGTATATCAGGGTGGAGGTTATGCTGTCCACCATTCTGAAGAACTCATCGCGGCCCCGCTCAAGGGACATGTTCTCTATCCCTATGAGCTCGCATTTTTCGCCGAGTATCCACTTTCCAAGCAGGATCTTCTCCCGATCGCCCTTCCTGACGTCCACCCTGATGACACCATAGGGGATGTCCGCAGTCCACCAGTTCGCCCTGAAGGTCACCCTCCAACCCGCCTCCTCAAGCACATTTACGAGCTTTTCAAGCGTTTTTCCCGGCCCGGAGGGCGTCTTAAAGGTGATAACCGTCCAGAGGCCATCGCCCTCAAGGTTTCTGAGCAGTTCATTCCCAAATTCCATAAACATCACCTCCGGTTCATACAACCGCGGCCACGAGGAAAGCCACGACCGCGAGGAATATGCTTATCTTGAGCAGCTTCTGGGCCCTGTGTGCGGCTCGCCTGTCCTGCGACCTGAGCACCGTGTAGGCCGAGTACAGTATGATCACGTCAACCGGCACCATCGCGTAGTAACCCACACCGACGCCTGCCCTGACTGGGAGCACCGAGGCGGCGACGGTGAGCACCGCGAACAGGGCCCCGAGGTAAGCGGCCCTCCGCCTGCCCCAGACTATCGGGAGTGTTCTGGCGCCTTCCGCAAGATCCCCCTCAATATCCTCGATGTCCTTAATAATCTCCCTTGAGACGTTGACGAGGAAAGCACAGAGTGCCAGGTACCCCGCCAGCCCAACGCGCTCAACAGCCAGGGCCCCGTAGAGGGGCGTCGCACCTGTGAGGCCCGCCACAACAAGATTCCCAACGAGAGGGAGGGGCTTCAGCTTCCACGCATAGAGGAACATGGCCGTGTAGGCAACGACAGCGAGTATAAAGGAGTAGATGTTTATCACGTACGCAAGAACCAGCCCCACTGCAAAGAGAACAATGGAGTACCTGAGGGCAGTCGCCCTAGACATGGCGCCCCTGGGAAGGGGACGCTCCGGCCGGTTAATTTTATCAATCTCATAGTCAAAGTAGTCGTTTATGGTGTTGCCCGCAGAACACCCCAGTGCAACCACGAGGAACACTAGGAGGGCCGTGAATACGTCCGGGAGGTGCCCAACTGCCACAATCGAGCCGAGAACCCCCACTAACCCCGCCAGGATGCAGTTGTGTGGGCGTGTTATCTCCACGAACGCCTTCAGTTCCATTAGGCACACCTAATTCAATTTTCGGAGGGGGCTTAAAAAATCTTTGCTAGAGCTCGTCCCTCCTGAGCAACCCCAGCTCCTCACCTGTCTCAAGAACCCGTATGCGGCCGAACCTCAGTTCAGAGGCACGACCAACCAGCTCCGGATCGAGTGGCGTGAGTACCTGCGCCCGCATCTCACTGAAGTTTATCCACTTAAGTATCCCCAGCCCCATGCAGAGCCCGTTTCCGTCTATGAAGCCCACAAGGAGGTTGCTCAGCTTTTCAAAATCAACCGCATGGATGGCGGAACGGGGGTACTGCCTCTGGAAGTCTCCAACATCAGCCTTGACGACAGTGTACCTCTCCGACTTCCAGCCGGCCATGATAAGCCACCCAAAGACCGAGGAGAGCACGTCCTTCTCCTCCGCAGTTAGGGGCCTCCCCCTGAACAGCTCTGTCCCACCAATCGCCATTCCGGAGAGGTCAACCTCCACGATCCCGGCACCGAGGAAGTACCTCCTCCACTTTTCCCTGCGTATCTCCCTGCGCTCGCCCCTGGAATGCTCCCTGGCCCTGTCGCTGACGGATAATGTCACCACCCTGCTGTACCGTGAGAGCACCGCCCCAAGGTGCGCGAGTTCGTTGCCCCTCTCAAGGAGCACCACCACATCCGGCCTAACCAGCTCCGCCTTGAGCCGCTTCATCTCGACCCCAACGCCTGTAACGAACCCTGTGGTGTCTATTAGAACCACGTCGGAACCCTGAACCGCAATGTCCGTCAGCAGCTTAACCCCCGCAACCATCTCGGCCGCGTACTGGGACGGCGAGGTCGTCCCGATGAAGTAGTGAGCGCTCCCCCGCAGCTCGCCCAGAGAACTGAAAGGGGCGCTGACAAAGGAGAGGCTTACAGTGGCGGGGGGCAGTATCCCCTTCTGGCCCACGTCGGAGTCCACAACGGCGACACTAAGGCCTACTTCGATCAACCTGTTGGCGAGAAAGTTCAGGAGGGTGGTCTTCCCCGAATCCGTCGGGCCCACGACCATGACCTTAACGGGCTTTTCAAGCTCAAGTACAGTGTCAAGGAGCTCGAACCTGTCGGGGGGCACTTCATCGGTGTAGGAGGCTTTGTCCATGTTGGCCAGTTGGGGGAAGGGTATTAAAAATGTAATGGGCATCACCCGAAGTGAGAAAGACTTATAAACGGCGCGGGGGGGTATTGAATATAAACAGGCCCGATTTGACATTGAGCCTGTGACCATTTGGTCTAATTAAACAATTCACGTTAACATACGCACAAACACACAGGTCTACAGGAGGTTTTGGAAATGGAGGACAGGTCAGCCCTGACCCCGAGACAGATCAAACTCCTCAGGAAGTTCTATGAGGAGGGCAAAACGATAGAGGTGCACACTGTCGAAAAAACCCAGGACGAGCTGGCCGAGGAGCTGGGAATAACCAGACAGGCCCTCAGCAACCACCTCAAGGTTCTCAAGGAGCTCGGATATATAAGAACCGGAAGGGGCTTTATAGACCTCACGGACAAGGCCCTAGACCTTCTGGGTGAAAAGAAGGGGGACGTCTTTGTTTTCGTCAAGATAGAACCAACAAAGAGGAAGCAGGTCTACGAGGCCATCAAGAGGCTGAAAATCAAGAAGATATACCGCGTAACGGGGGACATTGACCTCATAGTCGAAGCAGACAAGACCAGGCTGGACGAGATACTGGAGGAAATAGCCTCACTGGACGGCGTCAAGGAGACCATCACCCACATCGTCCTTGAGGTTCTATGAGGCATCTTGGGTTCTCTTCCCCTCCTTCAACTTCTTCTCCATCAGCATCCTAAGCCCGTCCAGGTTCTTCCCGAACTTTGCCGATATCGGCACGAAGGTATCGTTGATTTCTGAGTGAGGAACGCCGAACTTCTCCGCGAGGTAGTTTATCGTTCCCTGCAGGTTTTTTATCCTGTCCAACTTGTTCACTGCCACTATAGTTGGTATATTGAGCTCCCTCAGGAACTGGTAGAACTCAACGTCTATGGGTATCTCCCCACGCTTCTCCCACCTTTCAATTATCTCCGGGGCGGCCTTTCCGTCCACGACGAGGACAGCAAGCTCTATTTTCTCGGCGTTGTCCTCGATGAAGCGCACTATCTCGTCCTTTATGCGCTCCTGAACGTGCTTCGGGAGGCCGCTCATGAACCCAAAGCCCGGCATGTCCACTATTACCTTCCCCCTCCAGTTCACCTCCACGGGCCTCCTCGTCACGCCCGGCCTCTTGCCCCTCCTGACCCACTTTCCGGTCAGGCGGAAGATGAGCGTGCTCTTGCCAACGTTCGAACGTCCCACGAATATTATCATCTCTCTCACCGTAAGCGATGAAGATTCTTCGCCTTATAAGCCTTGGCGGAAAAGTTAAGTAGGCGGAGGGATAAATGGTCACGGTGGTGTTTATGGCAGAGGGTGGCGAAGCCAAGGCGAACCAGCTCATCAACAAGTTCGTGATCTCGCTCATCGAGGGCAAAATTCTGGGCTACGTCACGGACATCAACGTGGAGGTTGAGGGGGACCAGTTCTACTTCATCCTGAAGATGAGGGAGATAGAGAACCTCGGCAAGGGCCAGAGCATGTTCTCCAGCGAGAAGAAGCTGAAAATCAGACCGAGCGACATCGTCAACGTCGGGCCCGACGTCATAATCCTAGGAAACGGGAAAGTTCCTCCCCTCAGGGAGATAGAGCGGCTCAACCAGATCGCGGAGGAGTACAACTCCATCGTGAGAGAGCTTGAGGCCAAGGAGAGGCTCATCGAAAAGCTCAAGGAGGAGAACTACGAGCTGACCAAAAAGCTGGACGAGCTCCAGCGTGAGCTCAGAAAGCTTCAGGTGATGGAGGAGGACTTCGAACACCTAAAGGAGCAGCTGGTGAGGCAGGAGGGCCAGCTGGAGATGGCCAAGGACTACATCAGACTGCTTGAGGGGCTGAGGCACGATATAGACAAGATAAAGGACGACGTTGACAGGCTCATACAGAGCCAGCTTGAGGACGTCGTCAGGGCGATAATCAATGAAGAGCTCAACGCAAGGGGGTTAAAAAAGACGAGCTTCATTTAACCGAAAACCTGCGAACCGAAGGCGTGCAGGAGTATCTCGACGGCAACGAGTATGAGCGTCACCGCTATGACTCCCCTGGGGCTTATCTTTATCGCCCTGGTGTCCTCGTCGAAGAACCTCATGAGACCGGCACCGGTCGGGGGCAGTGTGGCCTTTTCCCTCGCCATATTCTCTCACCTCTTTAACTTAAACCGCAGGTTCAAGGTATAAAAAAGTTGTGCCGTGAGGAAACTTTTTTAAAGGCTAAGCCACAGCGCTCACTGGATAAGGGGCTACCCCAATGAATCCCGCTAATGACACAGGAGGTGGGAGGAATGGCTACCTTCAAGCTCGTTATATCCAACCCGAAGAACGGCATTGCCAAGCAGGTCGAGATAAGCGGAGAAGGTGCCGAGAAGCTCGTAGGAAAGCGCATAGGCGAGGAGATTCCGGCCAGCGAACTCGGGCTCAACCTCACCGAGATATTCGGCGAGGAGATCCCGGGCGACGCGAAGCTCAAGATAACCGGAGGCACCGACAAGGACGGCTTCCCCATGAGGCCCGACGTTCACGGTCCGAGGAGGGTCAAGATCCTCGTCTCCCGCGGCCCCGGCTTCAGACCGAAGGAGAAGGGAGAGAGGAGGAAGAAGACGGTCAGGGGCAACACCATCAGCCCCGAGATTGTTCAGATCAACATGAAGCTCGTCTTCTGAGCTTCTTTCCCTTTGCTTCTGGTTCTATAGACGTTCAAATTCTCAGGTTGCATCACCATGCAACTCCTTTACTCTAGCTTCTTTTGACCAATTCTAAGGGTAAAACGCAACTCTGAAAAAATTTATACTCGAAAAAAGGAGGAATTTTTACTTTAAGTAAAAGGAAAGACTTATAAGGGAAATTCAGACAATAATGCAAAAGTTACCTGGGCGGCTGCTGACCTGTTTATATTTCAGAGGTTTGATGGGTCATGGAACAAGACAAAAACCGAAACCCTAACTTTATATCCAAGTGGAAACCTTCCCCCATGCTGGAACGGAATATGTCCTACAAGTGTAGGAGGCCCACGAATGGACTGGATTAAACTTCTGCCTCATGAGGAGGGCATTGAGAAAATAGGGAAGGAAGCCCTTTCCTGCTTTGTTCTTCTTTTTTGGATGTACGTGATGACTATGTGGGCAATATCGAGCGGTATTGTGGTCGATCCCCGCGAGTTTTTTGGCCTGATACTGTCCCCAAAGGCCATTCTAATGGGAATTCTCGCAGTGATCGTGGCGACGGCAATGAGAAAAAGCACAGGGGGAAAAGCCTCTCCCTACCGCTACGGCTGGGCCTTGACGGTGGTTGGAATGCTCCTATTCCCGTTCGTCTCCCTTGCAAGGAGCTACCTTCTGGCAACGCTGTTCTTTATACTGTGGTACTATCTTGTCGTCTGGACGTTCTCATGGGAGGCGGCACCAAAGATCTCAAATCGTAAACAATCCAACTTTAGGGGGTAAAATATACAACCAGAGACTATTTAAAGCCCTGGGAGGTCTCCCCGGAAGGGGTTTGTCAGAGGGCACCTTACATTCCCGAGGAATACCTTCTGGCAATGGCGTTTATAGTGAGCGCATCAGCACTCTTTATTGTAGGCTGGGCCCTAGTGGGTGACAGACACAAGGCGAGCAGACCCGACGAGACCCATTGACTAAATCGCAGTAATTTCTTTCAGACAGAAGATCCAGAGGCCTACTTCATCTAACATGCGGTAACACCAGCACGGGGACAGTGAAGAAACCTTAATAAGTGCCCACTATTTCTACCTCTTAGGGGTGAGAGAAGATGGCAAAGAAGAAGGAGTTTAGACAGGCAGAGGTTAACATCGGAATGGTCGGTCATGTTGATCACGGTAAAACGACACTCACCAAGGCTTTAACCGGAATCTGGACTGACACCCACAGCGAGGAGCTGAGGAGAGGCATCACCATCAAGATAGGCTTCGCGGACGCTGAGATAAGGAAGTGCCCGAGCTGCGGCAGGTACTCCAGCTCCCCGGTGTGCCCCTACTGCGGCCACGAGACCGAGTTTGAGAGGCGCGTTTCCTTCATAGATGCCCCGGGCCACGAGGCGCTGATGACGACCATGTTAGCCGGCGCTTCGCTCATGGACGGTGCCGTTCTCGTTATAGCGGCCAACGAGGGAATAATGCCGCAGACCAGGGAACACCTAATGGCACTCCAGATAGTCGGAAACAGAAACATAGTCATTGCACTCAACAAGATAGAGCTCGTTGACAGAGAGAAGGTCATACAGCGCTACCACGAGATAAAGGAGTTCGTCAAGGGCACCGTTGCCGAGAACGCCCCTATAATCCCGATCTCAGCGCTCCACGGCGCCAACGTTGACGTCCTCCTCGCGGCCATAGAGGAGTTTATACCTACTCCAGAGCATGACCTCAACAAGCCCCCCAAGATGCTGGTTCTGAGGAGCTTTGACGTCAACAAGCCCGGAACCAAGCCGGAGAAGCTCGTAGGCGGCGTCATTGGCGGTTCAATAATTCAGGGCAAGCTCAAGGTGGGCGACGAGATTGAGATAAGGCCCGGCGTCCCCTACGAGGACCACGGCAGGATAAGGTACGAGCCGATAACCACCGAGATAGTCTCCCTCCAGGCGGGAGGGAGGTTCGTGGATGAAGCCTACCCCGGCGGTCTCGTCGGTGTCGGCACCAAGCTCGACCCCTACCTCACCAAGGGCGACCTGATGGCCGGAAACGTCGTCGGAAAGCCGGGCCAGCTGCCACCCGTGTGGGAGGATCTGAGGCTTGAGGTTCACCTCCTGGAGAGGGTCGTCGGAACCGAGGAGGAACTCAAGGTCGAGCCGATAAAGAGGCGTGAGGTGCTCCTCCTCAACGTTGGGACGGCCAGGACGATGGGCCTCGTCACCGGCCTCGGAAAGGACGAGGTCGAGCTCAAGCTCCAGATACCGATATGTGCGGAAGTCGGCGACAGGGTTGCCATCAGCAGGCAGGTCGGCAGCAGGTGGCGCCTCATAGGCTACGGCTTCATCAGGGAGTGAGCTTTTCTTATCCCTTTAATTTCGGTGAGGTTGATGAGCAAAAGAAGAGAGTGGCTGGTAATTCCGGACACGAACTTTCTCCTGGTTCCGGGGCAGTTCGGCGTCGATATAATATCCGAGCTGAACAGGGTCCTCGACGTGAGGTTTAGGGTGGTTGTCCCCAACGTCGTCCTTCAGGAGTTGGAGGTCATAGAGAGAAAGGCTAGGGGAAAGGACCTGATGGCCATCAGGATGGCCAAGAAGCTTGCGGAGAGGTTCGAGACCCTTGAAATCGGGGAGTTCGGGAAGAGGCCCATAGACGACCAGATTTTTGACTTTGTGGTAAAAAACGAGCGCGTTATAGTCTGCACCAACGACAGGGGGCTGAAGAAGAGGTTGAGGGAGAGGGGAATCCCCGTCGTCTACCTGCGCTCGAAGAAGATTCTTGAGCTTGAGGGAATGCTGGGGTGAAAACCCTTAAAACCCCCTCTTCTCCACGTCCTTGGGTGAAAAAAGATGTACACAGAGGAGGAACTGCTGGGTGAGATTAAGGAACTCTTCAACGACGAGGAGCTTTACAAACTCTACGAGAGAGCATTCAGGGGGTACCATTACTACTTCGAGACTACAAACTACATAGTCCTGAACGTCTACCAGTTCAACGACCACGGGCCAATCCACGTCCTCCTCACGACAAGAAGGGTACTGGAGCTTCTGAACATCATCCGGAAGTTCGGAATTCAAACGACGGCAGAAAAGCTCGGCAAGCCCTTCAGGTGGAGCAAGTTCATAGTTGCCTTTGGCGCCCTTTTCCACGACATAGGAAACATGGTTCACCGCGTCAACCACTACGGGTTCAGCGCCTTCCTGGCCGAGCCGATAATAGAGAAGCTCGTCGCAGAGTTCGAACGGGACGACCCCCTCCTGCTCAAGGCCCTCACGCTGAACGCTATATACACCCACGACGAACACGTCCCATGCACGACAATCGAAGGGAGCCTCGTGACCATAGCCGACGGCTGTGACATGGAAGCTGGAAGGAGCAGACTGGCCCACAAGAAGGACAGGGTCGACATACACGCTGTCTCGGCACTTGCCATAGACAGGGTCGAGATCAAGGAGGGCACCATGGAGCAGCCAATACTCATCGAGATATGGATGAAGCATCTGGCGGGCATCTTCCAGGTTGATGAGATACTGACAAAAAAGGTAAAGAGCTCCCTCCTGAGCGGAAAGGTGAAGCTGAGGATCCACGTTGGAGAAGAGCTCATGGAGAAGGTTATTTAACCCCTCCCTCAAATTTTTACCATGCTCGGCGAGGCCTACCGTGACCTCAAGTACCTGCTCAACAGGGGGTACAGAAAGGGCTACGCCCTGGAGTTCATCGCCAACCACTACAGGCTGAGGAGGGAGGAGAGGCACCTGCTGGCCAGGTGCGTGTTCCCCGACTCATGGATCGAGGACGTCAGGAAAAAAATTCTGGGGCCCAAGGATCTCAGGGGAAAAGTCCTGGCCATAGACGGTTTTAATGTCCTTATCACCCTCGAATCCCTCGTAGAAGGGAAAGCCGTGCTCTGTGAGGACGGCCTCATAAGGGATTTAAAGTACCAAGGAAAGTACAGGCTGAACGAAAGAACAGGCCCCCTGCTGGAAGATGTCGCGGCGGCCTTGAAGGAGCTGGAGGTCAGCGGGGCGCTCTTTTTCTACGGCAAGAGCTCCCCAAAGAGCGGGGTTGTTAAGGCCATGACGGAGGCCGCCCTGTCGGGCCTTGGGGTACCCGGAGAAGTGAGGCTCGTAAAGAGCCCCGACTTTGAGCTCAAGAAATTCCGGGTAGTTGCGACTGCGGATGTCGGGATAATCTCCCATGCGGAGTATGTCTTTGATATCCCATCATACATTGGGAGAAAGAGGGGGATCAGTGCGGTACCCTTCCTCAAAATTATCAAACAATGAACATTTTTGGTTCTAACCTGGGACATTTTTATGCAGATCCAGATACTAACCGAGTTAGGGAAAGTCTTTAATACAATGAAAGACAAGGTCATAATATAACAAGTCTTTATGGCCCGTTTTCATTTCTTCGCGGGTTTGGGGGGATTTAGATGAGACGTATCGTAGCGACTATGCTGGTGTTATTACTGTTTGGAATGGTCATGGCAAGCGGCTGTCTTGGAGGCGAGAGCAACGAAGGAAGTGTCTCAGAGACATACTCTGAATCCAGCGTGAGCTCAGGTGACGCCAGTGGAACGGGAGGCTCCGAAGGCGAGACCAGCGCCGCCCCGGCCACATGGAAAACCCCCTGGAACGCGTACAACCCAGTGAGCCTTAACGGCAACTCATACTACATCACCCACATCAAATACTCATTCATCGTCAAGACCCCCACGGGGGAGCAGGCATACGATGTGGAGAAGAGGAGAGGCTACGTTAAGGCACACGTTTATGCCGACGAAAACGGGGAAAAGAAAGACCTCGGCGAGTACAATCTGTTCGCCTACTACGGGAAGATAACCCCCATCAACGACCCCAACATGAGTGCTCCCTTGGAGTACGTCGTCATGGTCAAGGAGAGAACAAACGATACAGACGAATATTTCCTAGCCCCTCTCCCCAATTTCGGTGCCCTTGGGACCGGAAACGCGGTCGTGGCTGAGATGAAATCCGGCGACAACTACTTCTACTGGAGCAACCCCGGGGCAATTGGACAGTACTCGGAGTTACCCTACACGGAGGGGGACATAAATGACGTCATTGGAGACATTGGAGGCTACCTCTTTCAGACGTGGCTCGCAATGCTCAGCTCGGGCGCGTGGAACGGGCTGGAGGGCCACGACCTCATGCAGGCGGATGAATACAGCTTCTCCTTCATGGGTATTGGCTACAGCTACAAGATAAGCCCGGACGGGACGGTCACGTTTGACGGGAAAGACTTCAAGGTCAGCAACGTGGAGTGGGGCTACTCAATTGGGGGCGTAAACGCCCAGGGAAGGGCGACGATAGCCCCAGCACTCCCGATCCCAGTCGAGACAGAGGGGACTTTCGTCAGCATGACAAACGGAGTTAAGATGTACTCGAAGCTCAGGATAGAGGACATAAAGCTCTCAAGGGAGTTCGAGGGAATTAGCGTGAGCGTAGAGAAGCCAACCTCCCCGGGCGAAACCGAGACTGAAACAGACACCCAGACTTCAACCGAGACCTCGACTCCCTCGGACCTTTCCGAGAACTGGAAGCTTGCCTGGGACGCCTCAGAGCCGATAAAGATTGGGAATACTGCTTACGTAATCAAAGGCATCACTTACGACATCACCTACAGAACGCCGGGTGGGGAGGTTCACTACACCATGGAGCGCGGCTACACCGAGACTGATGATGGTTACATGGCCTACGCGGTAGTCAGGATGGACGACGGCCCCACATACAGGTTCGAAGTTTATTTCAGCACAGACGAGCTTGAGGAATACACGGGCTGGGTTCTGTGGATGCCCTCCACCTTCCAGCTTATCGAGAGCAATTCACCCGAAAAGATAGTCATAACTGGGCCTTCCTGCAGCTACACCTACGATGAGAACAGCGGAGAAATGAGCGGAGACATGAACTGTGGCGCCGAGATAACCCAGAGCCCCTTCGACCAGCTATGGGACCTCTTCAACGGCTTTGCCGGCGGAATCTACGGCGATGTAGTTGACGTCTCCTCACTGACCGAGAACGGGAACGGCTACACCGTATCAGGGGACGGAACGATTAGCCTCGCTGGAATGGAGTTCAACGTCTACAAAGTAACCTGGAGCGGGCAGGTTGTTGGCATAGGTACCAACGGAGAGACGAAGGTGGTTCCTGAGCTGCCGTTCCCGGTGGAGATCGAGGCCTCAATAGCTTACCCAGGTGACACCATCTACCTCCACACAACCGTTACTGAGGTTAATCTCGAGCCCACAGGCTGAGCGGGAAACTTTAAATCCTCTCCCGCTCTATTCTTTCACATGTTTGGAGAGCACGAGCTCAGAACGAAGTTCATCAAGGTGGTTGATAGGAAGATCCACCTCGTGGAGAGACCCGGGGGCACCGTTCTCTACCGGCGGGACGACGTCAGGGTTCTCATAAAAAGGGGCGATGAAAGTCTAATGGTTCTGCCCGCCCCGGCGGAGGGGTATGGGGTAGGGTTCCTCATGATAAAGCTCCGGGAGAAGATAGCCCTCCCTCCCAGGGAAAGGATCACCGGATACCTAACGGCGCCCATAGATATCACCATCAGGAGCGGGGACACCGAGATAGACCGCTTTGTCGTTGGGAAGGAGAAGTACGCGCTTTACGGCAGGATAACGTCCGGGGTCATAGCCAGGTACCACACCAGCGGATTCTACACAGAAGTCCCCGAGGCGCCGGGCGTTGTAAAACTCGTCATAGACAACCCAACAGAAAAATGGAAGCTGGTCGAGAAGGTGGTCATCCCGATAAAGGGCAGCACCATGTTCTACTCCAGAGAAAAAGCGTACTATCCCCTGGTTGTGCTCACAACGAGGGAGCCCTACGAGGTGAACAACACGGGGAACCCTCCCGACGGGACGCTCAGAAAGACCCACGAGGCGGAACCCGTGCCCAACTTCAGGATGAGGTGGTAAGTATGGCCAACGTTACACTGCCTTGGCTGCCCTCCGTGTCGGTTGAACTGACCATCGTAAGCGTCCTCAAGGCGGCGGTGATAATTGCAGGTGCGGTTCTGGCGGGGAGGATCACCCGAAAGCTCATCATCAGGAAATCCAAAGAGACCTCCCTAACGTGGATAATAAACCAAGACACCGCCGACATACTCTTCAGGATGTTCGTCCTCGGCGGGACTATCTGGGCGCTGTACGTTCTCGGGATAATGAGCTACAGCATCGGCCCGACCACCGTCGGAAACCTCGCCTTCGCCGCGGGGTTCTTCTACTTCACGTACCTAATAGCGAAGAAGTCCAGGGACTACATGATAGAGGGCTCCGGAGGGGAGCCCGGGCCTGACGTTGTTATCAGGGCCAAGCTGTTCTACTACATCCTCGTAACCATCGCCTTCTTCACGGCGCTGAGCTTTGCAGGGGTCAGTGCCCAGCTTAGCGCCCTCCTGGCGGCGGCGGGAATAACCGGTATCATCCTGGGTTTCTCAGCCCAAACGGTGGTCTCCAACTTTGTTTCCGGGGTCTTCATGTACTTCGACAAGCCCCTCCAGATAGGGGATGCAGTTAAAGTTGGGGACGCAGGGGGAATCGTTGAGGACATAAGGATACTGTCCACCAGGATACGGTCGTGGGACGGGACGCTGATCAGGATACCGAACGAGAAGCTCTTCAACAGCAACATCGTGAACCTGATGCGGTACCCCGCCCGGAGGGTGGACGTGCAGGTCGGGATAGCGTACAGCGCCGACGCCGACCGGGCGGTGGAGATAATTAGGGAGGTACTGGACGCCATCCCTCTGGTGCTCGCCGAGCCGGAGCCCGCGGTGTACATAAGCGAGCTCTCCGACAGCGCTGTCGTGATATCCATCAGGGCGTGGGCACCCAGCGAGAAGTGGTTCGACGTGAGAACCCGGATAGTGCTCGATGTCAAAAAGGCCCTGGACGAGGCGGGCATAGAGATACCGTTCCCGCAGAGGGTCAACTGGTTCGCCAACGAGCTGAAGGTGAGGATAGAGGACAGGGAAGCCCAGGAGGGGGCGTAGCCCCTACCCTTCCTTTTCCAGAAGCGCATAGAAAAAGCCTATCGTCCCGTGCCTGTGGGGCCAGGCCCTCATCGTCCCCGGAAGAAAACCCGGGTCGTAGGGACTCTCCAGCGGGATTAACCGTGCATCGTCGTGTCTTTTCAGGAACCAGTCCACCACTTCCTCATCCTCCTCCATAAGCATCGAGCATGTCGAGTAGAGAAGCCTCCCCCCAGGCTTCAGGAGCTTCCAGGCACTCTCAAGGAGTTCTTTCTGGAGCCCCACGACCTTTGGGATGTTCTTCTCACGGAGGCGCCACCTGAGCTCGGGGTTTTTGGAGATGGTGCCGTCGCTCGTGCACGGGGCGTCGAGCATGACCCTGTCTGCCATCTCCTTCCCGAGGATCTCCGGTGCCTTTCTCCCATCGGCCCTTATTGTCTCGGCTATCTTCACACCCGTTCTCCTGAGAACTTCCTCCATGCGCCTTATTCTGTCCCTCTCAATGTCAAAGGCGTAGATTTTGCCCTCGTTGTTCATCAGCTCGGCCATGTGGCTGGTCTTCCCGCCCGGGGCAGCGGCCAGGTCGACGACGGTCTCGCCGGGCTTCGGATCCAGTACAACTGAGGCCACCGCAGCGGCTTCCTCCTGGGCTATGGCGAAGCCCTTGTTTAACAGCCACTCAGGGTTAAATGGATCGAGGATCCTGAGGACGGTCTCTACCCGCTCGCTCCTCTCGAAGCGGACGTTCCTCCTCTGGAGGTAGTCCTCAACATCATTCACGCAGGCCTTAATCCTGTTTACCCTCAGGCTGGTCGGCAGGGTCTCGTTGAGCGCCCTGAGGAGCTCCTCGGCCTCCTCCCCCAAGAGCCCGCGCATCTTCCTTATGAACCACTCCGGGAACAGGTAGTCCCACTTCAACCTCTTTTCCTCTGAGTCCATCACAGGTACGTATTCGAAAACCTTCGGGAGGAAGTCGTAGTAGTAATAGCCGACGTAGGGGTGCGTCCTCTTCGACAGAAACTGGGCAAGGCCCCTAAGGTGCTGCCTGGTTTTTTCGCTGGGATCCCTGAAAACCGCAACCTCAACGGCCACCCTGAGGGTAGCCCTCAGCCAGGGGTCAAGGATTAGGGGGGAGACGCCGATCAGCTCCTCTATCACCTCGTCAATAAGACCCAAACGGCGCTGAATGGAGTAAAATATCCCCGTCAGCTTGGAGTTCTCCCAGCCGTTGATTTTGTACTTCGCGAAGGCCTTCCTCTTCGCCTGCTGGCTCGGCTTTACCTCCTCGCCGAGCTTCACCGCTTCAACGAGCGCATACAGCTGTCTGTCGCTAAGCTTGAGCTTCCCCACTCCCACTCCCCCGAAGCACTCCCTGTCACGTGGTTTTGAACCTTTCCATTATCCTAGCGGCGACCTTCCTGGAGCTCTCGTCCCCGGAACTGAGAACTTCCATGAGGAACGGCTCAAACACAGTGATGTCAACCTCCGGCCTCATGCCCCATGCCGTGATGGCGTCGAGAACCATCAGCGCGGCAAACTGGAGCTCCGGGACGGCCAGGGCCTTACGTAGGAAGTCCAGAACGGCTCTGGCAGCTTCCCCGTCCCACGAGTAGAGGAAGTAGTAGCTGAAGAACTCCAGAGCCGGGAGCGGGCGCTCGCTGAGGGTCTCGAGTATTCTCTCCACCACCTCCCTCCTCCCGCCTTTTGACGCGAGGACTGCGAGTGTCCTGGCCGCCTTGTCTCTCTCCCAGGGGTTACCCGAGCGCAGGATTTCAAGGAGGGGAGGAATGAGGGGAACCACGGAGTTCAGCTCCTTCCTGCCGAGCTTTTGAACTAGCCTTGAGAGCACCCACAGGGTGTTAAGCCTCTTCACGGCATCGGAAGATCCCAGGAGGGACGCCAGTCCCGGGACTGTGTCCGGCCTGGATACCATCATGGCGGAGAGGGTCTCCACGTCCCCGTTCTCAATAACCTCCTCAAGGGGAGGGAATCCCACCTCCACCGTTCCGGGACTGTCTTCTGTATCCGCTGCCCTTGAGACTGGCTCGGACTGATGGGAAGGGGGAGAAAAGTCCACGACCGCACCTGGCCCCGTCCTCCGGCCCGCCACGACCTCCACGCGGGGGGTGAACTCGTCAACCCTGCGCCCTTTCATCCTTTCCAGAAGCCACTTGAGAAGGAAGTCATCCCCTATGGAGATGGCAAGGTCCCTCGCCCGTTCGTACTCACCCATGACGAGGAGCCTGTTTATGAGGGCCTTGGCTTCGTCCTGATGAGAGCGGTAGTACTCACCCAGAACCTTTTCGACCTCAGCGATAATGCTCTTAGCCTTTGAACGCAGGAAGATGTCTTCCCCACGGGCAGCGACCTGTTTGAGGCGGGGGAGGATCGCGGAGAGCGCTTCAACGGCCCCCTCTGGAACTCCCGTCCTGAGGGCCTCCGAGAGGACGTCCAGGACGAAGTCCAGCAGGAGCCCGTCCCCAGTGGGGATCACCTCGGAGGCTCCCTCCAGCAGGGTAACGAAGACCTTCGAGTCGCCCGTGGACGCAAAGACGTTCAGGAGGAGCCGCAGCCCCATGGCCTTCAGCCGGGGATTTTCTTGACTGACCAGCCACGAGACCTTCGAGCGGACTGCCAGTGTAGGGTGGGAAGCCGTCAGATGGGCAACGAGGTCTGCCATTTCAATGGAAGCGAACTCAAACTCAGGGTTCTTCCCAAGCCTCACGATGACGTCCACAAGCATGATGAATTCGTCTGCACGCAGCGGAAGCCCTCTTGTCAGTGCTGAAAGAACCCTGAGCGCCTTGACGGTCAGTCTCCTATCACCCGACTCAAGGGCCGCCAGAAGCTCTGGGAAGCCCCGCTCAAGAACCGTCATCCTAGTCGTGTCGTCCGCGCTCTTAAGAACCTCATAGAGAGCCATCATGACCCTAGTCTTTGTCGTGGCATCGTCCTCTCTGAGGAGCTCAAGGAGAGTAAGGAGAACCCTACCGTCAGCTAGGGCCATTTTAACGGCATCGTTTATCCGCCAAGACAGCACCATTTCGCGTATCTCTTCCCTGGACGGGGTGGGGAATTCCGGCGACACATAGGAATTATCGTTCGGCGGACATATATTCCTTTCGTCGGTCTCCCGCAGGTGGGCCCAGTACATCTATGACGGCAGTATCTCCCGGCCCCCCCTCCAGTTCCCACAGCCGGAGGAGGAGCGGTGTGCCTCCGAGGATCAGGGCCAGGTTGATGGCATCCTTCACGCGGCGGCTCCGGATCAGGGCCTCAATGACCTCAACGGCATCCCCCCTGCGCCCGTCATAGTACTCAAAGAGGATCCTTTCAACCTTCGACTGGACGTCTAGGGCTCTGGAACGGAGGAATATATCCTGACCCCCAGATCCCAGATCCCCCAGCGCTCCGAGAAACCCCACCAAGTGGGGCATCGCACCATCCGGGAGGCCCGTCTCAAGTGCTTCCTCAAGGAGATCCAGGGCAGTCTCCAGAAGGATGACCCTTCCGCTGTCCATGAGTTCGAGGATGCCCGCGAGGACGTTCCCGCTCGTCTCTGGGGGCATGCCATAGCCGATGGACAGGCGGATCCCGATGATCTTTATGTAGGGATTCTTCGACGACAGTAGAGCCCGTATACGCGCCTCACCTCTTTTACTCAGCGCCGGCAGCCGAACCTCCCTCAGGAGGTCCAGGACGGAGAGGTACAGGAAGGTGTCCCCGCTGTTTGCCATGGACTCAGCAACGTCCACCATGGCCAGCAGCATCCGCTCACTGACATGGGCTCCGTCCAGGAGCACCGTGAGGACGTCGAGGGCCTTTGCTGCCACCCTCCTGTCCCCCTCCCCCAGGAGGGCCACCAGCCTCTCGGAGACCTCCATGACCTGCGACCTGACAGCCCCTCTGGAGTTTTTGAGTAGCTCCCCCAGCACCACGAGGGCACGGACACGTGTTGCGGCGTCCCCTTCGTCCAGAAGCTCTAGAAGGGAGGTGACTGCACCCTGGTCATCCCATGAGGATTTAACCATACCTTCAGCCCGCCAAGAGAGAACCAGCTCCCTAATTTGACCCATGAGGCTCACCCCAACCCATAAAAATAATTGGTTGTGCTGCCTAATATTATTTTCGCCCCGCTATCCTCTGGAACCGGTACACGTCCACCCTGATCCTCTCCAGCCGCTTGCGGTGAAAGAAGAACTGGGCCGGAATCTCAAAGGGAAGGGTTACCCTGTGGGTTATCGAGAAACCGGCATCCCCTACAAACGCCTCAATGAAGCGCCTCACTGCAGGCTTGGCGAGGTGGATGGAGTACACGACGTCGCTGACCTCAAATGCCTTAATTAGGAAAGGCCTGTCCGCGTGTGGGTTCTGGCTGCCAAAGGGCGGGTTCATGACGACAGTGTCCACCCTGCCGGAAAACTCCGAGACGTCGGAGTGGACTACCTCAACGCACTCCTCAATGCTGTGGGCCCGGACGTTGTGCATCAGAACCTCAAGGGCGGATGCGTCCTTCTCCACTGCATAGACTTTTACAGCCCCCAGCAGGCAGGCGCCGACCGTTAACACGCCCGTACCTGCTCCAAGGTCCGCTACGACCTTATTCTCAATGTCACCCATAGAGAGGGCCAGCCACAGCAGGTCTGCCGCAACACTTCCAGGGGTTCTGTACTGTTCAAGTTCAGGTTTCGGGTTTCTAAACCCCTCAAGTCTTGAAAGCACCATCGCAAGATGCTTCTTTTTCACTTTCCCACCCGCCAACAAAATCTTACGAAATGTATTTATATCTTTGGTGCCACAATGGAACCGGGGGGAGAGCATGGAGCTGATACCCACGGGCATTCCCAGCCTGGATAAGGCCCTGTCCGGCGGATTCTCCAGGGGCACGAGCATACTGATAGCTGGAAACCCCGGAACAGGGAAGACGCACCTGGCAATACACATCCTGTACAATAATATGAAACGGGGCCTTAAAGGTGCTTACGTGTCATTTGCCGAGAACAAAAACCACTTCTATCAAAACGCCCGCCAGAACGGGGTGGACTTCGAGGAGATGGAAAAAGCAGGGCTCTTCAGGTTCTATGACATGCTGACGATGCCCAAGGAGGAGATGAAAGAGTTCATAGACTTTCTCATACGGGACATCATCGAGTGGGGGCCCGACATAGTGGTCTTTGACTCAATCACCGTCGTCGGGCAGGTGTTCGGACAGGTGATGCTGAGGTCGTTTCTGCACTCCATAATAGGCAGGATAGTCAACGCCTTGGACGCCCTCGCAATACTGGTGGGGGAGATACCTTACGGGGAGAAGAGGGTGGGCTTCGGCATTGAGGAATTCGTCGTGGACGGCGTGATAATCCTCGAAATGGAGAGAAGGGGGGAGGTCATAAAGAGATACCTAACGATTCCAAAGATGAGGGGCCGCAAGATAACAAAAAGCGCGTACGAGTACATAATAACCCGCGAGGGGATTGACGTACTGACAGTCCCGGAACTGGAGTTTACGGAGAGGATCCTCAACACCTCGGAGAGGCTCGGAACAGGGGTGCCTCAGCTGGACGACCTTCTGGGAGGCGGCCTATACCGGGGGAGCATAGTCATGATAGCCGGCCCCACAGGGAGCGGCAAGACGATACTGGCCCTGACCATAGCCTCGAACATAGCCAGGAGCGGGAAGAAGGTGCTCTACGTGACCTTTGAGGAATCCCTTGGTGCCATACGGGAAACACTAGAAAAGCTGGGCCTGTACAGGGACATCAGCGTTGTGGCGCTCATACCGGAGGCGAGGACCCCCGTCCAGTATTACGCCACAATAAGGGCCCTCATTGAGGAAAAAGGTGCGGAGGTTCTTGTTATAGACTCCCTCTCAGCCATGCAGAGCCATATGGACGACAGGGACTTTGTGAAAGCCCTGAGGTACCTCCAGCTGCTGACGAAAGAAAGGAACATCACCTTTATCGTGACGTATACAGCCAGGAGCCCGGACGGCCTCGTATCAACGGGCTTCAGCACACTGGTCGACGGCATCATAATCCTCGGCTACTCCCTGCCCTCAAAGGCGGGGGACTCCATGAAGAGGCACCTCCTCGTCCTGAAGTCGAGGCACTCGGAGCACAAGCCGACACTCCGAGAGTTCCACATAGGGGTCGGAGGGATCATCATTGAGTGAGTTCAACGCCAGCCGATCCATGGTGGTCATCACAGCGAGAGAGCTCCTCAGGAAGCTCGGCCGGCACTTCGAGATCACAATAAGCGCGTACCTCGAATCAAAATACGGGACTGACATAGAGATGGTCGGGGACGACCCCCGCAGGTTCTACAGCGCCCTTGAGGAGCTCTTCGGGGAGTTCGCGGCCAAGATATTTATGTACGACCTTACCCGGGAACTCAACATCCCGGTCAAATCAACGGACATTGAAGACCTCCTAAAAGGGCTGGAGATGTACCTCGGTGAGTGAATATGGCCGAAGAAATACTGGCCGTGCTAAAACGGAAGTACGGCTTCCTGAGCATAATATTGGAGAGCATAGGACAGGCCGTGAGGGAGCTGGAAAAAAACGACGATCCCGAAGAGATATACCGCACCATGACGGTCTTCCTTGGGGAGTTCCCAACAAAGAAGATACTGCAGGACATAGCAGATGAGAAGGGTCTCGGAATAAGGGTGAGGACAACGGAAGACGCCCTCACTGTCATCAGATCCCTCAAAGAGCGGTGACGCGCTACCTTTTAACGCTGATCCCTATGGGCTCCAAGAGGCTGCCTCCCACCCCCAGTATCTCATCGAACCTATAGTCCTCGCGCAGGCCCAGAAGTATTTCAACCTCAGTCGGTGTCAGTACGGGCTTTCTCCAGTTCTCGTAGTCGTCTATGGGGACCCTGGGGCAGGCGACGACGACGTAGGCGTCGAAGTCGAAGCCCTCAAGGGCAGGATAGCTGATGTGGTTCATCGCTATGAGCCTCGCGTATTTCCCGTGCTCGCGGAGGAGGTTGACTATCCTCCTCGCCTCAGCCAAGCGAAGCTGGCCCTTCTTGGTGCTGGTTATGACGCCAAATTTTTGAGCCTCCATCGCCTTCGCTATCTGAGCCCAGCGCTTCCTTATTAGGCGCTCCGCCTCTTCGTCCATCCACATCGCATCGCCGGAGTATGGATTAACCGCTAGGGTAGGTTTTTTGGTGGCTATGGCCACTCCAAGGGGGTGAAAATATCCTGCCCCTATGAAGAGAATACCCTCGGCACTCACTCTGGCGGAGTTAAAATTGCAGCCGAGAACCTGGCCGGGCCAGCTGACGCGGGAGTCACCTTCACCAATGAGCACTTCAAAACCGGACAGTTCCAAGAACTCCTTTGCCCTGCCGAGCTGGTGAATGTGCTGGGCCGTCGTGACGAGGGCAATCCTTTTCCCGAGCTTTCGGATTTCCCCCAGGTTCTTCTCCAAGGCCGGAACAACGTCCACCCTGGCGAAGGCCGGCACGAATATCGTCGGAACTTCAAGGTGGAGCGTCATGTAGCTGTGGCCAAGGTGTATCAGCGCGTCGCAGCCGAGCCTCTTCGCCTCGGCGTCGGCGGGATCGCAGGCACCGTAGTTTATATCCCCGCTTATTATCACCTCGATCCCGTTCTCCTCAAGGAAATCGGCCAAGGCTTGGGCTTCCTTCTTCAGCCCCTCAGGTGTCTGGATGAGCACCCGCTTAGCGTTAAGCTCTCGAAGGGTTTTCAGTATCTCGCCACTCGAAACTTCGTGCATTGAACTCACCGCAGTCCATAGCGGAAAAGCCTTTAAATGCCCATCGGCATAAATACCATTAGAAAGAGTTAAAAACCGAGAATCCAGACATAAAACGGTGAACAACGTGGTGGAGTTCCTTGAGCTGCTTGGAGAGGCATAGGAAAAGTTTAAGGAGACCAAATGGCTCCTGCCAGTGCCTGTTGTGATGAGCCTGATGGACTACGGGAAGGTCATCGGAGCCTTAAACGTCGAAGGTCCCCACTTCGGGATCCAGTTTCCTCTGCCGGAGTCTGTACCCACCCTCTGGAGCTTCGTCTCCCTTCCAGCGAAAGCCTCAGGTGTTGCCTTTTCCCCCGAAGGCATAACCTTCATGGTGCTCCTCATCCTCCTTGGAAGCTACCTCGAAGCAGGCTACGTTGGAAGCATAAGGGATGAGGTTCTGATGCGTGAGAGCAGCTTTCTCAAGAACGCAGGGAGGGACTTTCCCGAGTTTCTCAAGTTTAACGCCATTCTCTACGCGGTCATGATGCTTCTAATCCTCACCGTCTTGGCCTCACCGTTTATGTTCCTCCTGGCCTTTCTGGGGCTCATCATATTCCTCTACGCAGTCTACGGAACACCGTTTCTGATTTCAATCGACGGTCTCGGATTCATGGATGCCCTAGTGGAGAGCCTCAGACTCGCAAAGAAAGGCGGCGAATACCTCGACTACGCCCTCAAGTACCTCGCCCTAGGGGCATTCATCTCAGTCCCGCTGACGCTCATCGTAACGAACACTGGAGTGCCTGGCCTTATAGTCGGCCTGCTCCTATCGGCTCCCCTCTCCCTGACCCTGAGCACAGCCACGGTGATATTCTTTGTTGACCTCCGCGCCAGGGGCTTCAACCGGGGAAAGCCTTAAATATTCCAAAGCAAATAATACCTCGAAGTTCGATGCATCGGGGTGATAGGTATGGGTGATGTACTCATAACGACCACCGAGAAAATCCCCGGCTATCGCGTGGTTGAGGTCAAAGGCCTTGCGAGGGGCGGTATCGTCAGGGCAACCCATGTCGGGAGGGACATAATGGCCTTCTTCAAGAACCTGAAGGGCGGAGAGGTTCAGGAGTATACACAGATGCTGGCAGAGGCCAGGGAAGAGGCACTGAGGAGGATGAAGCTCCACGCCGAGGACATGGGGGCAAACGCGGTCATAGGCGTCCGCTTCATGACATCTGCAGTCGCCTCAGGCATGGCCGAGATATACGCTTACGGCACGGCGGTGGTCGTTGAGAGGATCGAGGAGGAGTGAGCATGTACCTCCTTCCGTTCCCCATACTCGGCGGGCTGCTGGCGTGGGCGACGCTCTACTTCCTAGGCTTTGAAAAGCAGAGGTGGGGAGAGTTCGTTCTCGGTTTAGCCGCGTTTTTCATTGCAATGATTATCCAGAACCCCGTCCAGCAGCTCCCGCTTCTTGGAATGGGGATAAAGTCCAACGCCGACGTCATAGCCAGGGGAACCGCCTTTGTCATGGGTGTTTCGATATGGCTCGGGCTCATCGCTGGCATAGTTCAGGAGGGGGCAAAGTACCTCCTGGTGAAGGGGAAGAGCCTGAATACCGGCCTGTTCATGGGACTGGGTTTCGGAATAACGGAGGTCTTCGTTATAGCCGGAGCGGCCCTCGCTGGGGCGTTGGCCACTGGGAAGCCGCTCGACGTACCTTTAAGCACGGCGCTCCTTTCGATGCTGGAGCGGTACTTCGTCGTCCTCTTCCACGTCGGAACCGGAATATACCTCGCGTACGCCTACAGGGAAGGCTATGGAAAGACGGGCCTTCTGGCGATGATAGGCATTCACACGGTCACCGACTCGCTGGCGGCATACTACCAGCTCACGAAAAGCGAGCCGGTCATGTACGCGGTAGAATTTATAACCGCCCTCACCGCACTGGGACTGCTGTACTACATGATTCCAAAGGCAAAGGTCGAGCTCCCGAAGGAAGAGGAAGCCCTGTGGTGAGCGACGTGCTGGTGGACAGAAAGGAGAAAGCCCTCAAGAAGCTGAGAAAAGACCTCCGCTCCGGACTCTACTCGTACCTAGTGCTTCTGCTCCTGGAGAGGGAGGGAGAGCTCCATGGCTACGCAATACGGAAAAGACTGGAGGAGCTCAGTGACGGCAGAATCGTGCCGAGTGAAGGTGCTTTATACGACATCCTCAAGAGCCTGAAGAAGACCGGCCTGGTGGGGGACACCTGGGCAGAGGTTGGAGGAAGACCAAGAAAGTACTATTCCCTGACGAAGCTGGGCAGGGAAGTCCTGAGTGAGCTAAAGGTGGAGATAGGAGCAATAATGGAGACTCTGGAGAGGATGGAGGGAAGTAGTGATGGGCACTAAAAAGGGATCCGTCCTCAATTTCCCTTGGATGGAAAACTCCGTGCGGTTCTATCTCCTGTTGCAACTTGTTTTTATCGGTGCGTATCTCTTTCTGGTCGCGGCTCTGTGGAATAACCTCCCAGAGACCATCGCGGTGCACTTCAAGTCCTCCGGAACGCCGGACACTTTCTCGGACAAGCTGTGGGGCGTGGTCGGACTGCCCACCCTTGTGTGGCTTCTGCCATTTGTCCTGACGCTACTCGCGAAAAACTCCGAATTCTCCCTGCGGATGCGCATCTATCCCGGGAAAATAAAAGCCTGGACTGAGCTCATGACCCTGATGAGCGCCGGAATCATCGTTGTTATGTCTACCGCGGTGCTCTACAATGCGGGGTTTACTTCCGGGAAGGCAGTCAGCTACGCGGGGGTTCTCCTCATAGCCGCCGTTCTCGTAGGGATTTATCGCCTGATTACAGGTGGCGTGAATGGACGGGTATGAGCTCCTCAGAATCCTCTGGGCGGCATTCATCGGCCTCGGCATAATTGCCGCGGGAGTCCTTACATTTACCTCGAAAGGTGAACCTGGAATAGGGTTCAGGATAGGCTACACCCACATCTCGGAGAGGGCGAGAAGAAGGGCCAACCGCGTTTCAGGAATCGGAACGATCCTCACCGGAGTTTTTCTTATAATCCTCTCCCCGTTTCTGACGTTCGCATGGCTAGTTGCTGTCCTGCTCCTTGGCCTCGGAACAACGACGCTCCTCGCATACTTGGCCGCAAAGCGGGAGTACGCGATAGAGGAGTTCTCAAAGGAAGCTCCCAAAGGGTCGGGGAGAAAGATAGAGCCGCCAAATATAAAGACATACATTGTCCTCCAGGCGGCATTTCTGGGGGTTTTTGCACTTTTCTCCGCGATGGGAAACGTTTCAAGGGAGACCAGCCCAATCATTGGCGGAGCGCTCATTCTGCTCCTCGCGCTAACATTCCTCACCTCCCGCCCGCTCGTTTTCCAGCTGGCACCCAGTTTCTCCGGAGTCATGGCACGGAAGTTCGCAGGGGCACTGACCCTTGTCTCCGGCCTGATAACGGCAGAGACCACCCTGGTGGCGCTCGACTACGAGCCCGGGCCGCTTGGCGTCGTCTTGCTTCTTATGACCTCGCTCGGCGTTATCTTCTACGCCGCCTTCATCGCCCTCACGGGAGCCTACGAGGAGGGCTACTACTAGCCCCCCGGGGATTTATCGGCATCCCATATTCCGATGGATTTAAATAATTCCATACATTCTTCATCGTGGTGATGGTATGTCCCTGGAGGAGCTCTACCGCTACATCAACTGGCGGATGGATCCAAGGGAGGAGCTGGCCAGGGAAAGGTTCAGGAAAATAGCAGAGTTCTTTGAATCAATCCGGGAACAGCTCCCTCACGGAGGGAGGGTCCTTGACCTCTGCGCCGGGACGGGCATAGCCGGGGTCGCCCTTGCGAAAGCCACCAACGCGAGGCTACTCACGGTCCTCGACGCCAGAAAGGACGACCTCGAACTGGCCCAAGAGTGGCTTGATATAGGGGGAATAAGCCCAGAGCTCAAGACCGTTCAGGGCGACGCGAGGGAAGTTGCAAGCCTCGTCGGGGAGCACGATGTAGCCGTTCTCTGGGGCTACACCATGCCGCACTTCGACCCCTTCGACGCGGTGAGGTTGTTCGCGAACGTTGCGCTTGTCCTGAGCGACGACGGCCTCTTCATTATCGAGGACGGGGACAGGGTTTACGGAATACTCTACAGGGCGGGCTACAGAGAGTTCATGATCGAGGGCAGGAAGGAGGACTACACCATAGCCTCAATGCACGAGGGCTACGACTTCGTCAGAGGGACGTTTAAACGGGGCTACTACATCCTCCCGGGCTTCAAAAAGATTGGCACTGTTGACTTCCACTACTGGGACATATCCACACAGCTCGCAATCGGGAGCATCTTCTTCAGGGAGTACGGGCTCATAAGGAGGGAGGATCACGGTATCACAGGTGTTGGAAACGTCCTCGTCTTCAAAAAACCGGAGAAAAAGGCGGCGGAACTCAAAGTGAGTAGTGCTCCGGACGCCTGTCCCTGAAGATGTCGTTCATCTCGTTAATCCTCTTGTCCCTTGCGAGTTCGAGGTTTATTTCGACGACTCCCACCTCTTCCCCGTCCTCGCTGCCCATGGCCAAAACTTCAGCTCTCGGCGACGCTATCGTGCTCCTGCCGATAAACTTCAGACCGAACTCCTCGCCGACCCTGTTGGCAGTGATGGTGTAGACCCTGTTTTCAAGCGCCCTTATGGGCATGGCCCTCGGCGCGTAGGGCATCACGAGGTTGCTCGGGTGAGCTATTACGTCGGCCCCCTTCAGGGCCAGAGTTCTGACGCTCTCGGGGAAGAACCAGTCGAAGCATATCATCACCCCGACTTTGGCTATGCCGATGTTGAAGACGTGGAAGCCGAGGTTTCCGGGCTCGAAGAAGAGCTTCTCGCGGTAGAACAGGTGAACCTTACGGTACTTCCCTATGTAGCCGCTCCCTATCGGGCCCGTTATGACGGCCGAGTTGTACAGCCTTCCGTGTTCATCCCTCTCAGCGGTCCCGGCCACGATGAAAACCCCCAGCTCGTTCGAAAGCTCCATGAGGAAACGGGTCGTCGGGCCGTCCGGAATCTGGCCAGCGACGCTCTCGACTTCCTCTCTGCTCCTGAAGTTGTACCCTGTGTCAAAGAGCTCGGGGAGGACGATGAGCTTGGCGCCCTGGTCTGCGGCGGCCCTTATGAGCTCCTCCGCCTTCGAGTAGTTGACCTCGGGTTCAAGGAAAACCGGGTTCATCTGGACATAGGCTACCTTCATAACATCACCTGGGAGAAGTTGTACTCAAAACAAATAAGGTTAGCGGATGATGCCGGCACATCCATCACAGATTTACGTGGAGATTCGCCAATTTTGCCGACGTTCAGCGGCCAGAATATCAATTGCGATATTCAAAAAAACGCAACATCAGATAAATGCCACCACATCTAGTAAAACACAGATAAAAATCCACCAAAAACTGGAAAAATCTAAAGATTAAACCCGAAGCTCCGGCGCCCCTTTCACCGCCCACGGGCGTCTGAACACCTTTTTCGCCGTCGGAAAGGGAAAAACTTTCCCCCACGGAAAAGCTTAAAAAGGAACCCCTAAAGCTAAGGCTGGAGAGAAAACTCAGGGGTGATGATCATGAAGAGGCGCCCGAGGAAGTGGAAGAAGAAGGGAAGGATGAGGTGGAAGTGGATCAAGAAGAGGATACGCAGGCTCAAGAGGCAGCGCAGGAAGGAGCGCGGGCTGATCTGACGTCCTTCCTTTTCCCAAATTTGGTATTTTTGGTGGTTCTATGGACTCTTTTGACGACTTTGAGGGGCTGTCCCTTGAGATCAAGACTTCACATGGAAGGACACTCCTCATAGCGGATCCCCACATCGGGTTCGAGCTTTCGCGGGGTTTGAGGATAAGGACGCACTTCGAAGAGAGGCTCGCGACCTTTATCTCCGAAAAAGACCCGGACCTGCTCGTTATCCTCGGGGACGTCAAGGAGCCGATAGGGCTGAGTTTCACGATGAAGCGCCTCCTGATGGGGTTTTTCTCGGATCTACGCGGGATTCCGACGGTGATAACCAAGGGCAACCACGACGGAAGGATAGAGGAAGTTGCCGAAAAGTTCCCAAACGTCCGGGTCGTCGAACACCTCTCCGTTGATGGAAAGCTGTTCCTTCATGGGCACACCTTGCTCCCCGGAGAGGACTTTTCAGAGGCCTATCTGGGGCATATACACCCCGCTTACACCTTCAAGAGCGGAGGGACGGCAAGAAAGACCAAGGTTTTCCTCAGGGTAGAAAAGTTCCTGGTGCTACCGTCCATAAATCTGTTCATAGAGGGCTTCGACGTCAGAGATGGGATAAAGATGGTCCCATTTCTCAAAAACTCAAGTACGGGAGATGTTTTTCTGCCAGAAGGGGTGTACCTGGGCAGCATATCCCTATAGACAAGGTTTATTAAGGTATGAAGCTAACTTTTCAGAGGTGGGACAAAAGTAAATCAGGTGGATGAGGGATGAGCGACGTATATGAGAGGCTTGAGGCACTACTCCGCTCCCTGGGCATCAAAAAGACAGAACTCAGGATCTACCGCCTCCTCCTGGAGAAGAAGGAACCCATGAGGATAACCGAGATACAGCGGGAGCTCGGAATAAGCGAGCGTTCGGTGAGGGAGCACGTCCTGAGCCTTTACCGCAAGGGCATCCTAAGGAGGAAGCTTGTGGAACAGGGGTGGCTCGGCTACGTCTACACGGCGGTGTCCCCCAGTGAGGTTCTCGAACACATCAAGGAGAACCTCCTCAGGAAAATAAACGAAATCGAGAAGGAACTGAAGAAGCCGTCGGGTCAGAGGAACTGAGCGGCCTCAACAACGCGGGCCTTTTCCAGCAGCAGCACCAGCTTTTCCAGCTTTTCCTCTTCAACGTCCCCAAATTCCTCCCTCAGGGCCCGAAAGGCGTCTTCTTTTGGAAGGAGCTCTCCCAGCATCAGGAGCTCATGGAGGTGGACCAGAACTTTTCTGTCCTTCGTGAGGGCCCGAAATTCGTCGGCGAGCCTGCCGTCCCTCTTGCGCAGGAAACGCTCCGAGATCAGCCCTCTGACCTTCCAGCGGAGCCAGGGTTCTTTTTCGAAATCGTACCCGAGCCCAATCCCCAGGAAGCGCGAGTCTCTTGCCAGGCCCATCATGACTAGCTTTTCTGAGAGTTCCGTCTCCGCCTCAATCGACAGCTCTCCGAGGTACTTCATTGCATAGCCCCTTGCGAAGCGCCGCAGTTCCCTGTCTCCGGCCTTTGCTAGTGCCAGGACGGTGGCCAGAACAGCCCTCCCTATGACCGCGATGCTCTCCTTGCTCACTTTGTCAATAGTGTCCTCGCTGGAGTGGTAGAAGCGGTCGGGCCACGTTATCGGCATCACCGACGGAATTCCGAAGAAGTTGAACACGTCGTGGTCGCTACCCATCTCGTAGGGGTAGGCCCTGAGCTTCAGCCGGGGGAGAGGGCTTCCTGAGAAGCTCTTCCCAGCCCCGTTGGCCAGCTCCAGGAAGTACTCAAGGAGACCCGAAACAACGGAGAAGCGAGAGAGCGGAGTTCTTACAAGCATAATGGTCGAACCGGCCCTGTCCTCACTCCCAGCCACCATGTCGAGGTTTATGACCGCATAGTACTTCTCAAGCTCGGCGTATCTCTCCACGAAGGCCTGCGTGCCGTAGTACTCCGGGATCCAGAGAAAGGCAAAGCCGAAGCGGAAAGAGTCGTCGTACAGCCGGTTGAGAATTCTCGCCAGCTCCATGAGCATTGCGCTGCCGCTGGCGTTGTCGTTGGCCCCGGGCTTCGGATGGCAGATGTGGGCGGTGAAGAGAATGAACGGCTCCTTCCCAATCTCGGCATAGAGAATCGGTAGAACCTGACGCTCGTTTATCTGGGCCTCAACCTCGATCCTAGCCTCGACCCTTTCCCCGGAGTTCAGCTTTCCAATTATGCTCTTGGCCAGGCTTTCGGGAATAGCGACGGCCGGGATTCCCGCCCACTCAAGGTCGTCCGCGCTCAGGAACAGGCCGATGTACGGGATCGCGTCCCCAGTCCCCTCACGGTAGGCTATGAAGCCCACCGCTCCGGCCTCATTGGCCTTCCTATAGGCGTCGCGCCATTCCTTCCCAACCAGGACTATTTTTCCCTCAGCGTTCTTCCAGTCCTCTCCGCGGGCTATGTGGACTACATCACCCTCGGCCTTTCCGCTGGGGGAGTGCGCCATGACGATGAGGGGACTCTGAGAGGTCGTTAGGGTCTTATCTAGAACCTCAACCTTTCCGTGCACCAGATCCCAGGCTATGGGGGACTTGAGGGTCAGGAACCAGCTCCTGCCATCGTAAAACTCCTCGTAAAGCTCCGCGTTGATTCCCCATATTCTGAGCTCTTCCCTTATGAAGCGAACCGCCTCGGGGAGCTCTTTTGAGCCCTGTATCCTGTGAAACTGGCTTATCTCGGCTATGTAGTGGAGAACCTTTGAGGAATCGAAAACCTCGGCTTCCTTTAAAAAGCGCCTCATGGTTATCCCCAGGGATAATATTCCACCGAATATTTAAGGTGCTCGCATGGAAAAGGAGAAATCAGCGGCCAATGTGGAGCATCTTCGGGAGCTTCAGGTGCTTCAGGGTGTCTAAAAGATCCGGAGGAAGGAAAAGCCGCGTGGTCTCAAGGAAGCGTACAAACTCCGCCTCTACCGGCGTAACCTCTTCACCTTCCGGGGGGACAGTCCTTGGCCCTGAACGTTCCTCTCCCTTGGCCTCCCTGTCCAGACCCTTCCTAATTTCCTCCTCCCTCTTCTTTGCCCCATCCAGTTTTCCACGATTGTAGGCGTTTTTGACAAGCTCGTAGACGTCGAGCTCCCGTGCCCTCGAATAGAGCCTTTCCCTGCGCTCTCGGACCCATTCGGCCCATTCGCTGTGCCCCCTGTAGCCCACGAAGTAGCCGAACTCGTAGGCCTCTCTGACCAGACTCTTGCGCTCATCCATTGGGGACACCTCAGAATGGGGACTCCGGGTAAACCCTGATGCCGTCTTCCGTGAAGCGCATCTTTTTCAGGTTGCTGTCGTGGGCCACGCCGTGCATCTTCAGAACCTGGAGCGCCCTGACCATCCGGTAGTTGCGCATGAAGTGGTGGAGGACTATAACACCGTCGGCCAGATAGTACTCGTCGGTGTAGGTGTCCGAGGCCAGCATCTCACTGAGGATCAGGCACGTAACCCCCGTACCGTACAGCTTCCTTATGAACCTCCCAACGCTTATCCTCCTGTGATCCGGGTCTATAACGGAGTACTCAAGGGACGTAAAGGAGTCAATCACAACCCTCCCCACATCCTCCGCCTCTATTATCCTCAGGATGTCCTCAAGAACCTCACTCCATGTGGCCCTCCTGCCCGCCCCAAAAATAGCCTCGCCCATATCGTGAAACACTATCCTGCGTGATTGGATGTGGGACAGGATGCCGAAGTTGTAGCGGAGCATGTCCTGGGTCACTTTTTCTGGGCTGTCGGTGAGGGAAATGAACAGACCCTTCTCCCCCCTTTTGGCCCCCTCAACGAGGAACTGAACCCCAAAAGTCGTCTTCCCGCTCCCGGGGGGACCTATGACCAGGTAAACCCTCCCGGGGATAAAGCCCCCTCCTATCAGCTCATCGAGACCGGGGATGCCAGTCGGAACCCTGTCGAGGCTCCTGAGAAGATCACCGACGTACATCTCGTTCCCACCACACACCATACACCCCGCGGGTATTTAAGGATGGGGGTCCCAAAAGTATACAGCGGAGCGGCAGGAGCCAGTGCCGGACATCGGCTGCTCACAGAAAAGGCCCTATGGTGGGGCCGCCGAGATTTGAACTCGGGTCCCCGGCTCCCGAAGCCGGAAGGATAGGCCAAGCTACCCCACGGCCCCACTGCCCGCTGTTAAGGGGAGCCCACTGACTTATAAAGTTTACGGAGGGTGTCCCCCCACGCGCAGGGCAAAATTTATAAATCCAACCCTGAACCTATCAACGGGCACAGCCCCGTGGTGTAGCGGCCAAGCATGCGGGACTCTGGATCCCGCGACCGGGGTTCGAATCCCCGCGGGGCTACCATTCATCTGGGCTCCAGACCTTCGAACCCCGCCCTCAATCCTTTCTGGAGTTCTATTATCGAACCTCAAGTTACACCACATGAAGTACCTTGTCCCGTTGGGGAACACCCTTCTCCTGCCCCAAAAGGCTAGATGTGATCCAACACAAGGGAGCGTCCGGTGTCCTGCGGCGCCGTTTCTCCAGAATCTTGCAGAATCTTCAAAACACGTGGGGGCCTCCAAACAAAAACATCTCCAAAAAGGCCCCACGTTGGAAGTCCGAATCCCACATACGTGATTTTACACAGAATACGCCTTACAGCCCGTAAAATCCAAAAATCGAACTTTTCAGGAACTTTTAAATACTCCTACGAGAACATGCACTATGCAGGTGTTACCCACGGGGCGCCTAACACGGAGGTGGAGAGATGAACAGGACGGTGAGTCTGGAAGGCGAGATAAAGAGTCTGCTCAGTCCCTACGGGCCCCTCAGTGTGGCGTTCATAACCAGGTTCCTGAACGAAAGGGGGTTTGAGTGCACGCGGCAGAGGGTCGAGAGAACCCTGAGGAGGATGGTCGAACAGAAGAAGGTGGAGTCATTCTACACCAACGGGAACAAGAGGAAGCACTACAGGTTGCGGTGATAACATGGCAGGAAACATAGGCAGCTCAACAGCAATACTCGGAAATCCAAGGAGGATGATGATGATTGAGTTCCTTCAGCAGAAGGAGGGACACGCCGAGCTCAGGGAGCTGGTGGAGTACATAGCGGAGAAGGAGGGGGACACAAACAGCAGGCACAGGAAGAGCATCTACGTGAGCCTCGTCCAGACCCACATCCCCAAGCTGGAGCGGGAGGGAGTGATAACGTTCAGACACGGCGTCGTGACGCTCCTCAGCATACCCGACGACGTCACGGTCTACATGGAGATAGTCAACAAGCACGACATCAGCTGGAGCGCCTTCTATATGGGAACCTCCCTCATATTTATCCTGACCGGGCTGTACCTCAACAACGTTCTGCTAATCTTCGCGTCCACTGTGTACCTCGCAATAAGCATCATCCACCACCAGAGGGTCAGCCGGCTGGTTTGACCCCGGTTAGCACCGCTTCTGCTGAAACGGGCGCGGTTTGGTTGGGTAACGTATCGTTACCGGTGAGTAACTCGGAATTTACTATATACTCAGAGGCTCAAGTTGAATGTGGTGCGGCCGTACTGGCCGCCCGCCAAGGGGCACTGCGTTGACATCAGCAGGATATGACAGGGACGTGAGTGTGAGACGAGGTTTAGGCGATGAACCTTGCATGCTTACCGACTGTCGCTTTTGTTCCCACAGTGCCTCCAAAAGGAGGCGAAAAATTTGAGAAAGAATATTGCCCTTGGGATTTTTGGCCTGTTGGTGGCATTCGGCCTCGTTCTGGGAGCCGGAGCCAACTTCAGGGATTACAACGCCGACAGGAGTGTCCACTGGGACATCGTGACTGACGACAATGAGCTTATTGATCTGACCCCGATACAGCCCTATGCGTACATAAACGAGGGCGGCGTCCTGGTGGTCGACATAAGCCCGGACAACCCGAACTACCCAGGCTACGGAATGGGCCTCAGCCCGAACTCGGAGTACAACTTCGACGAGATGTTCGAGGTCAGCAACGACCTCTGGGAAGACAACATGACCATAGTCGTGAGGATCACCAGCGACAACACCGGTATACAGTTCTACGGTGCGGACTACGACGTCCATGACAGCTCCACTGGAGCAGTTGTTTACGCCAGCGACATGGCCAAGAACGACGTCTGCTTTGTGGTCGGACCCGGCGACACGGTTAAAGTCGGTATGGACTTCACCGTCGGAAACGACGCGCCCAGCACAACCCAGACCGCGACCATGCACATCGAAGCCTACAGGCTCGGCACCGAGCCGGGAGACCTGGTAGGTAAGTGCGGACAGTGAGGGGGCGAAAAAAATGAACAAACTATTCGGACTTGCCATACTCATGATAGGGATGCTTCTGGCGGTCGGAGCGGGAGCCAACTTCCGCTACTACGAAGCCGACAGGAGCGCTTCGTTCCATGTCGCGGCCGACG
This sequence comes from Thermococcus sp. M36, assembly GCF_012027355.1. Classification (NCBI taxonomy): domain Archaea; kingdom Methanobacteriati; phylum Methanobacteriota; class Thermococci; order Thermococcales; family Thermococcaceae; genus Thermococcus; species Thermococcus sp. M36. The sequence continues at coordinate 1,183,584 of NZ_SNUH01000001.1, read as the reverse complement.
ACAACGAGCTCATTGACCTGACGGCCCTCCAGCCCTACGCCACCTACGACGCGGGGAAGCTGTACATTGACATAAGCGAGTACAACCTCAACAGACCAGACGACGGCGGACTCGGCATGAGCCCGAACACCACGTACGTGTTCGAGGAGATGTTTGAGGTCAGCAACGACCTCTGGGAGAACAACCAGACCAACTACCCGATCTGTGTTACCATAAAGACCCAGCACGACGACGTCCTCATCTTCGCAGGACCCTACGACAGCCCCATAGCGGGCCCCTCAAACAACCTGCAGTTCACGGTTGACCACGGCAACCCCGTGCCTATCGGCATGATCTTCGACAACACCAACAGCAGCCTTGGAACCTACCAGTTCCAGATGAGCGTTGAGGCAGTCGCAGGTTCATGCAATACATGATTTCATTTTGGGGGCCTTTGCCCCAAATCTTTGATTTGAGAAGGGTTTACCAATGAAAGAGCTGATAGGAAACATAATAATCTTCATTGCCATCATGTTCCTGATCACCTCAGTAATGGGATTCGTCCTTGACAGACCCGTTCTGATTTCCTACGCTTATTCTGAAAGTATGACCCCCACGATAAACAAGGGGGACTTGTTCTTCATAAATCCTTTCTCAAAGGGAGGGGACGTCGGCGACATAATAGTCTTCCACAGGCGGGACGGCTGGACCGTGCACAGGATATTCGCGGTTACGGACCAGGGGTACATAACAAAGGGAGACAACAATGTCGCCACGGACCAGCAGGACGATGCATATCCTTCGGTCAAAAGAGAGGACGTGGTTGGGAAGGTTGTAACCATAGGAGACCATCCCCTAGTTATCCGGGGGGGCGGGAGGTTCATAGAGTCCATCAGGGCCAGATTAACCAGCATATACGCGATTGCTGTAATACTGCTCCTCGGGGCGTTCCTCACATTTTCAAGCGGGGGAAATAACAGGAAACACGGTAGGAAAAAGCGGTTTATCAGGATACACACACGTACGATTTACGCCGCCGTTTCCGTGGTCATAGTTGCAGGATTCCTCTTTGTAACGGTCGCGTCATGGGGAACCCTTGCCTTCACGTACTCCTCAACCCTCGCAGGGGGTCAGAGGGAGGGCTGGTACCTCCCGGGAAGCACGTTTGAGAAAAACCTGAGCCTTGAGAACAAAGCGATCTACCCGTTCCACTACTTCATCGAGGCACAAAGCGACAGGATAACCTTTCTGAACGAAAAGCAGTTCGAGATGAGCGGAAGGAGCACACATGAGATTCTAATGAAAGTTTCCGTTCCCGAGGACACCAGGATATACCGGGAGGAGATAACGGTGCGTTCGTATCCAGCTATACTCCCGGGGAGTCTAGTAACATTGCTGTACAACCTGAACCCATACCTTCCGCTGATTCCATACACACTGGAGCTGACCGCAATACTGCTCGCGTTCTACTACTTGGCAGACATAGCAAAGGGAGAGGCAATTAGAATCAGGATCCGGAGGAGAAGCCTCCTAAGCAAAATAGCAGGAGATGGTTGGACATGAAGACAGTGTTCTTTTTTGTGGCGCTCATACTTGGAGCGCTTTTAGTGGTTGGTTCAAGCGGGAACTTCAACAGCTACAACTCCACCAGAAGGGCCACGGTTGAGGTCGTACCCCACGATAAAGAGTACATAGGATTCGTCTGTGATGAAGGGTATGCAGCCGTCGTCGTTGTGGAGATCAACTCTGAGATGGACTTTGACGCGTTAACCATAATGAACTATCTGCCAGAGAACAAGGACGTTGATGTGGCACTGTACCCCGATTACTCTGGTCTGCCCGCGGGACTAGATGTGTTGGTGGAAACGGAGGGTGGCGTTCCAGTAACGCTAGCTCCAAACGAGGAATACACGTTCTGGGGATACGTGAACGCAGGGGATGTTGATCCCGGAGAATACATAATACCTGTGGACATCTATGCCACGTGGGAGGGGGGTGGAGCATCAATATCCGCATGCCCGATAAAGCTCATCGTAGTCAGCGGACCCCAGATCCAGAAAATACTGCTCTCAGGCAACACGAGCGACATACCCATGGAGACCTACCAAGAGTGGGTGTTCCAGATAGTTGTGACGAACCCCACCGGTGAAGCCCTTGAGCTGACGATAATCGACACCATACCCGCGGAGTTCAACGTCAGCCTGGCGGGAACCAGCGCAAGCGCTGGGACGTACATGTTCTGGCCCGCCAACATGGGCGGTTCCCACAACTGTGGGGGGCATCAATCACAGCCGGCGACAAAAATGGAGTGGAACGTCACGGTTCCCGCGGGAGGAAGCGAGCACATGAACGTAACGATATTCACCAGAACGAACGGAGGAAACCATCAGGAGTTCACATCGTGCGGACCCTACATACTGAACGAAGGGGCAGAGATTAAAGGCTATGGCATCATCAGCAACAGCCTCTGGGTGTCCGTGGCGTGCAATGAGTGCTGTGATAACTGCTGCGACGGATCGTGCCATAACCAGTGCGACGGAGATGGGGGATGATCATGAGGTCTTTCCCTTGTACAATATTATCGGGAGTGTGTTGATTTATGAAGGAGATTTCTGTTGATAAGGATAAGGTTATCAGGATTACACTGGCAGTCTTCATTGGGCTCGCCGTCCTGTTTGGAGTATACTCTGGGATGGCCTACACGACCGACCCGACAACAACGAAGGTTACTTACAGGACGCTCTACGCAGAGAAAGGGGAGCTCAGCCATGTAGGTTTCTTTTCAAATGAAACAGTCTACAAAAACGGAACCAGCCTTGAGTACTATCCCGCGGGAGTAACCAGACTAATAAAGGGAAACTACGACTACTCAAGCACCCTGGAGGCAGAGAGCAATTACAGGGCAACCCTCAGAACGGACTATTATGTCGTTTCCAATAAGAACAAGATCTACATCAAGAACACCACAAGGATCATCAGAAGCGGGAACTTCGTGGGCTCGTTCTCCGTGCCGATCACGTTTAACATCACAGAACTGGACGAAAATCTGAAGAGGATACAGGAGGGGACCGGGCTGTTCCGCGCCAACGTAGACACATACCTTCTGGTGGAGGTTCAGGTACCCGGGAGGGAGCCATTCATCCAGAAGATAACACTTATCAAGGACATTTCGGGGATGCTGAAGCTGAGCGAGACAACGAAGGAGTACAAAAAGGTCGAGAGGTACACGAACACAACGGTGAACACCATAGACTTTATCGGCAAAAACGTCAGCGTGTCCACAGCCAGAACACTGTTCCCGATCATGGCGCTGCTCTTCGTAATACCCCCTCTGGGATTCGCATACACCCACAGGGAGAAGAAGCCTAAAGACGAGTTGAAGGGACTGAGGAAGTTCATTGTGGAGGGTGTTCCGAGCGAGATTGGAGCCATAGACCCAGTAGAACTTGGCTCAGTGGAAGACCTCGAGAAGGTCTTCGACCTCGTGGACAAGCCGATAGTCCATTACGTTAAGGACAACCAGGACGTCTACGCGGTTGTCGACGGCGAGGTAATCTACGAGTACCGGAAGCCATTGCCCCAGGAAGGGGATGAGGCCAACTGAGGGCCCTCCCCTTTCCCCTCTTGCTTTTCTGGTTTTCGTAACCAACAACTTTAAAAGCCCTATCCGAAAGGCTAACCTAGAAGTTCTACAAGAGGTAAGAGGTGGTTAGAGATGAACCCGTTCCACGAGCTTGAGCCCGGGCCGGAGGTTCCAGAGGTCGTTTACGCGCTCATAGAGATCCCGAAGGGGAGCAGGAACAAGTACGAGATCGACAAGAAGACTGGCCTTCTTAAGCTCGACAGAGTTCTTTACAGCCCGTTCTTCTACCCGGTCGACTACGGAATAATCCCGCAGACCTGGTACGACGACGGCGACCCCTTCGACATCATGGTCATCATGCGCGAACCTGTCTACCCGCTCACCATCATTGAGGCGAGGCCGATAGGCATAATGAAGATGGAGGACAGCGGAGACAAGGACTGGAAGGTTCTCGCCGTTCCTGTCGAGGACCCGTACTTCAACGACTGGAAGGACATCGACGACGTTCCGAAGGCCTTCCTCGACGAGATAGCCCACTTCTTCCAGAGGTACAAGGAGCTACAGGGCAAGGTCACCACCGTTGAGGGGTGGGGCGGCGCCGAGGAGGCCAAGAAAGAGATCCTCAGGGCCATCGAGATGTACAAAGAGAAGTTCGGCAAGAAGGAGTGATTTCTTTTCCCTTCTTATTCCAAGGGAGGTTGAGGCATGTACAAGCTCCTCAAGATTAAGGACGTCGTGAGGATCCCACCCAGGATGTTCACAATGGATCCAAAGGAAGCCGCCAAACTCGTCCTCCGCGAGACCTACGAGGGTATCTATGACAGGGACGAGGGCGTTATTCTGGCAGTCATGGACGTCGAGGAGATAGGCCAGGGGGTTATAGTCCCTGGCGATGGCGCCACCTATCACGAGGTTGTTTTCAACGTCCTCGTCTGGAAGCCCGAAATGCACGAGGTTGTTGAGGGCGAGGTTATAGATGTCGCGCCCTACGGCGCCTTCATCAGGATAGGCCCGATGGACGGCCTCGTCCACATCAGCCAGCTCATGGACGACTACGTCGTCTTCGACGAGAAGAACAAGCAGTTCATCGGCAAGGAGACCAACAGGGTTCTCAAGCTCGGCGACTACACCAGAGCGAGGATAATAGCCGTCAGCATCAAGAGCAGGGTCATCCGTGAGAACAAGATAGGCCTCACCATGCGCCAGCCGGGCCTCGGAAAGAAGGACTGGATAGAGAAGGAGAAGCGCAGGGAGGCTGAGGCCTGATGGTCAAGGAGAGGGCATGCAGGCACTGCCACTACATAACCACGGAAGACCGCTGCCCCGTCTGCGGGAGCAGGGATCTGAGCGAGGAGTGGTTCGACCTCGTGATAATCACCGAGCCCGAGAAGAGCAGGATAGCCCAGAAGCTCGAGGTCAAAGTCCCCGGAAAGTACGCCATAAGGGTCAGATGATGGCCTACTTCAAACTAACACCCGAACTCCGAAAGGAGCTGAAAGAGCCCCTAGGGGATCTCGTCCGCGGGGAGATCCCCGAACCGTACCTCAGGATTAGGGGTGAGCTTGAAGGGGCCAGACATGTCGTTACCGTCGGCGATGTGGTTACTGAAAACGTCCTCAGGCTCGGGATAAAGCCCAGCCTGGCGATCTACGACCACAAGACCAAGAGAGAAGAGTATAACCCCGACATCGAGACCGGCGCTGTGGTGATGACCGTCCAGAACCCAGCGGGGACGATAACGAAAGCTTTATTAAACGCAATCAGAAAGGGCTTTGGACTGGCCGAAAGGGGCCGGAGGGTTTACATAAAGGTGTGCGGTGAGGAGGATTTGGCGGCCATTCCGGCCGTGCTCTACGCCCCTTACGGGAGCCTCGTGCTCTACGGCCAGCCTGACGAGGGAGTAGTGCTTATAAGGGTAACACCCGAATGCAAGCTCAAGTGCGGAAAGCTCATGTCGAAGATGGAGGTGGTTCGCGATGGAGATTAAGGTTACCGAGATAAGGGAGAACAAGCTCCTCGGGAGAAAGGAGATATACTTCGATGTCATCCACGAGGGAGAGCCGACCCCGAGCAGGGCCGACGTCAAGGGCAAGCTCGTCGCGATGCTCGACCTCGACCCCGAGACCGTCGTTATCCAGTACATAAGGAGCTACTTCGGTAGCAGGGTCAGCAAGGGCTACGCGAAGGCCTACGAGAGCAAGGAGAGGATGCTCTACATCGAGCCCGAGTACATCCTCATCAGGGACGGCCTCATCCAGAAAGAGGAGGAGTGAGGTGGTTTAGATGGCGAAGGGCAAGAAGACCAGCCAGAAGTGGAAGATGTACGAGGTACAGGGCGGAAAGGTCAAGAGGAAGGGCAAGTTCTGCCCGCGCTGCGGCCCGGGCGTCTTCATGGCCGAGCACAAGGACCGCTGGAGCTGCGGAAGGTGCGGCTACACCGAGTGGAAGAGGAAGTGATCTCCTTTTCTCTTCCAATAATCCGCTTTTCTGGGGGTTACTAGGACAGTCCGCAGAACAGTAGTTCTGACAGTTTGCCGGTTACTTGCTCTCCAGACCCGCAACAAACAAAAGCAGAAAAGAAAAAGATCAGCCAATCGCGGCCTGGACTGCCAAGTCGGCCCTGACGATGCCGTAGCCGTAATCCGCGTCCCAGCCAGAGGAACCGCGGTCGTCGGCAGTTACGTGGAGTATTCCCCTAACCGTGTTCTCAGTCATGTCGTCGAAGGTCCCCACCGGGAGAACCGTGCCGTACTTGTTGTAGTGAGCCGCCTGGATTAGAGCCACAACACCGCTTACGTGAGGAGTGGCCATCGAGGTTCCGCTGAGAGTGTCGTAGCTGTCGTCCGGATAAGTGCTAAGAATGTCAACGCCCGGAGCACTTACCTCGGGCTGTCTGTTGCTCCAGGAGGGGACTTGATCGTTGCTATCAGTGGCTCCAACCGCTATGACCTCCGGATAAGCTGCCGGATAGCTCGGACTATCGGCACCTTCGTTTCCGCTGGCCGCGACTATGACTATACCCGCGTTGTAAGCCTGGGTTATCATGTCATGGAGATACTGGTCGTCAGCTGAGCCACCCAGAGACATGCTTATGACCTCTGCAGCATCGTCGTCGGGGTCACCGGCTATTATTCCATCGCCGTCGCTGTCAGCAACCCCGTCGGGCCCGAGGATGGCCTGCTCGATTCCTATGGCTATGTCGCTGTAAGAGCCCCTTCCACTGGCATCAAGAACCCTAATTGAGTATATCTCAACTCCAGGGGCTACTCCAACAACACCGATATCATTGTTGAGGGCCGCAATAGTTCCAATAACGTGTGTCCCGTGCCCGTTCTGGTCCTTGCAGTCCTTGAGCTTGGTTGAGACCCTTCCCCTAAGCGTGCTCACGCACCATGCTATGTTACCCGCCAGATCCGGGTGGTCGTAGTCAACTCCTGTGTCGAGGACTGCAACTTGAATTACTCCGTTGGTCGAACCGTCGGTTACGCTCCAAGCTTCCGGAGCCTTAACGCGCTCAATCCCCCATGGAACGGTCTGGGTGGGCTGTGAGGGTTTGGGCTTCCCCACTCCCGGAGGCTTTCCAAGGAGGACTGCTTGATGGTCGAACTCAACCATCTTAACCCCTGGAAGCTTCTTGAGCTTTCCAACCGCGTGCATTGGAACTTCTATAACAGCGGCATCAATTAGCTTGAACTGGTAAACTACGTGGCCACCGAGCTCCATCACGGCGTTGGGTCTAAAGGCAGTCCTGTCTATGTGAACCACAACCCTCACTAACTCTGTGCTTTCTGCACTCGTTGGAACCGCAAAGAGAGACAAAAGTACAAGCGTTCCTATTAGTGCTCCAACAAATCCTTTACTGCGCATACATCGGCACCTCCGTATTTTCATGAACGTCAATGATTCCAAAAAAGCACGATTTAAGTATTTTGGAGCAATGGGTTGAAATTTTAGAAGAATAAGAAACGTGCCGTTGTCACAACTTCCTCAATTCGGGCTCAAACTTGGATTTAGTCCAGGATAATTCAAGTATAAACGACACCACAGCGTTAAACTCAAAAACCCCAGGAACAACATTCCGTACATGTTAGAGTACATGGGACTCAAACTCAAGCTCCACCCACAGGTCTACGAGCCGGCTGAGGATACCTTTCTCTTAGCGGAGAACCTCGCGGTCAGGGAAGGCGACAGGGCACTCGACGTCGGCACGGGCACAGGGCTGATAGCCCTTCTGATGGCAGGAAAGGCGGAGTTCGTTCTTGGGGTTGACGTAAACCCGATTGCCGTTGAACTTGCTAGAGAAAACGCCAGGCTGAACGGCATAAAAAACGTCGAGTTCAGGCTGAGCGACCTCTTTGAGAACGTTTCCGGAAAGTTCGACGTGATAACGTTCAACGCCCCCTACCTTCCAGGCGAGCCGAAGGAACCGATAGACCTTGCTTTGGTAGGCGGGGAGAGCGGGAGAGAGGTTCTGGACAGGTTCATTGATGAGGTGGGAAACTACCTCAAACCCGGCGGAATCCTTCAGATAGTCCAGAGCTCGATAACTGGAATCGAAAAGACGCTTGAAAGGCTGGAAAAAGCGGGACTGGCCGCGAAGGTCGTCGCTAAGAAGCACGTCTTCTTCGAGGACATAGTGCTGATAAACGCGGTCAAGCCAGGTGGTGGCGCTTGATTTCGAGAACGAGCCTCACCTTCGGCCTCTCCGGAACGTCAACCTCGTCCTCAAAGAATTCGATTTCAATCTCCCTTACCTTCAGCTCGGGTTGGGGTTTTATCCACTCGAACATAGAGGAGAGGACGATGGCGAGCTTTTAAACCTTTCGCAGATTGCCGAACTATTTTTCGACGATAAAATAATCAGCCGCTCCCCAAACGCGACCCATCACCTTTTTAAAGCGCCCGCCCAAGCCAACCCCAGAGAGAGATTTAGGTGAGGCTAATGGCGTTAACTTTCAAGTCCAACCCCAACATGCCCGAGGAGATTGCGAGACTGTTTAAAAAGCAGCATTACGCCCTGGTGGGCAGGCACAGCTCGGTCAAGCTATGCCACTGGCTAAAGGAGAGTATAAAGAAGGACAGGTTCTGCTACAAGCAGAAGTTCTATGGCATCCACTCGCACCGGTGCCTGCAGATGACACCTGTAACGGCGTGGTGCAGCCACAACTGCATATTCTGCTGGCGCCCGATGGAGGGCTTCCTTGGCACGGAACTACCGGGGCCATGGGACGATCCAGCCTTCATCGTCGAGGAGAGCATAAAGGCCCAGAGGAAGCTCCTCGTCGGCTACAAGGGCATGCCGGGCATAAACATGAAGAAGTTCGAGGAGGCGTGGAACCCTAAGCATGCAGCGATAAGCCTCTCCGGCGAGCCGATGCTCTACCCCTACATGGGCGACCTGGTGGAGGAGTTCCACAAGCGCGGATTTACCACTTTCATAGTCACGAACGGAACCGTCCCGGAAAGGCTTGAGGAGATGATCAGGGAGGACAAGCTCCCGACCCAGCTCTACGTTTCGCTCACGGCCCCTGACACCGAGACATACAGCAGGGTAAACGTCCCCATGGTGCCCGGGGGGTGGGACAAGATCAAGGAGACGCTAAGGCTCATGGGCGATGCCGACACCAGAACCGTCATAAGGCTAACCCTCGTCAAGGGCGAGAACATGCACAATCCGGAGGGCTACGCGAAGCTGATAAAGCTGGCCAACCCGATGTTCGTTGAGGCAAAGGCGTACATGTTCGTCGGCTTTTCGAGGAACAGGCTGACCATCAACAACATGCCCCGCCACGAGGAGATACGGGCCTTCGCTGAGGAGCTCGTCAGACATCTCCCGGGATACCACATAGAGGACGAGTACGAGCCGAGCAGGGTCGTACTCATAATGCGCGACGACGTTGACAGCCACGGGAGCGGGAAAAACGGCCGCTTCCTGAAGCACTGACCTTCTTTTTTCTTTGGAAAAAGTTTATGTATTTGGCATTCTTAAAATGCCCTTAGGGGTGTAGCATGATGAGAAAGGCCCTAGCTCTGATTGTAATCGTGCTCATATTGGCTCCTGTTGTATCAGCTGGTACAATAGATGGTTCCGTGAGGTTTCTCAGGGACTCCGCACTCGGAACATCCCGGACTCAGGAGTTGAGCCTCTCGATAATGGCCATCACTTCCGCAGCGGATGATCTCCTGTGGAGTGTAAGACCGGATCTGTCGAACCTCGTGTACAGACTGATCGGATACCAGAACCCCGACGGCGGGTGGGGGTACTTCTTCAACGAGCCGAGCAACGTTATTGACACCGCCTACGCAGTCATAGCGCTCCAGAGAGCCCTCCCCATGATGGGCGAAATACAGAAAGACGCTGCCCGGGAGAGCATAGGGAGGGGCGTTTCATACATCCTCTCCGCTAAAGGCAACGGGGGCTGGGGATACGTCCCCGAAACCCCCTCCTCCTGCTACCCCACCCTCATGGCGCTGTGGGCACTTGGAGAGACAGGACACACGTACGATGAGGGGACCGTGCTCAATGCACTGCAGAACCTGGATGACCTGCCATGCGAAATACCGGAGTACGAGGCCCTCGGCCTCAAGATTATGGCCTACCACAGCCTGGGCTATCCGGTGAACGAGAGCATCATAGAGAAAGTTAAAGACATCCTCTTCGAAGGGAACGTGACGGTTGGAGAGAGGGCCCTCCTGACCTACGCGCTGGTTCTGACCAGACCCTTTGACTTTGACACCTACCGCCTCCTCACAAAGCTGGAATCCCACTCCCAGGTAGAGACGCAAGACGTCGCGTACTGGCCGGGAGCGTGGATCGGAGGTGCGACTAGGGGCATCACCGCCGCAACGGCCTTCGCCCTGATGGCGCTCTCCACGACATACGAGAGGGCCCCCCACAGGGAGTTCGAGAACCCGTACTACATGCCCTGCGACGACCTCACAATGCTCCAGAACCCCGACGGCGGATGGGGAGTCGTATTCGGTGCACCCTCAAACGAAAAGGCCACCTACTACGCGGTTTCTGCTATGAGCACCTGCTACCCCACCGCGGCGAACATCGAAAAGGCCCTCAACTGGACGGAGAAGGCGTTTGAAGTGGAGACAGAAAAGATAAGGACGCGCGGGGGAATGACCTACGAGTATTTCTACGCCCTTGAAACTCTCCTCAGGTACGGCCTCCTTTCGGAGGATGAGCGGAAGGAGGCCATAAACCTCATTAAGGGGTCCCAGCTCCGGGGCGGACTGTGGGGACACAGCTTCCTCGGCCCCCAGCCCTACGACACTGCACTGGCGGTAAAGGCCCTGCTCGACCTCGGTGTACCCCCCAATGACCCCACCATCCAGAAGGCCAAGGAGTGGCTCCTGGAGGTGAGCAGCGGAGGGTGGGGCCTCTACCTGGGCGGTTACGTCCGCAAGCTCATGTTCCCCGACACCCTCACAACGATAACGGTTCTTGAGGCCCTGGACGGCATAGCCTCTCCCGACGAACTAAAGCCCCACATCCAGTGGCTCCTCAGCCAGAGGGAGGACGACGGGTGGTCATACAGCAGAGGAACACCGTACAGGAGCCTCGAACTGACCGTCAGGGCCACGGACATCCTGGCCGAATACGGATACAACTACACCAACGAAACTCTAGCCCTGGTGATGAGGTACCGCGATGAGGGTGTCATACAGGAGAACACCGTGGACACTTCAGTTGCGGTGCTCTACCTGTCCCGCTTCCAGTACGTGCCGTCGGTTACACTCTATGACGTCAGGTACACACTCGATACCGAGTCGTTCGAGATTGTGAACCTGACCCTAAGCAACGAGAGCATTGCAAAGATCACCGCGACCCTTTCAAACTACTTCAGCGGCAACTTCATTGAGGGGGCCTCAGCCCAGATCGGTGAGGACAACTATATTGTGTTCGCAGGCTTTGAGGACTACCCGCTGACCCAGTACAACCCGTACCTCACGTTCAGGGTCACTAACGAAACTGTCACCGTCGGCAACATAACAGTCCCGCGGAGAGATGCGATCGTGGTCATCCCCGGAAAGACCCCCAACGGAGTCGTCCTGTTCGTGCTCTCAGATCCCGGCCACCAGGACATAATAGAGCAGATGTTCACCACGGGGTTCATACGCTACATCCGCGGCCATGCCATGGTGCTACTGGTTGAGAGCAACAGGATACGTCTGATTACGGTGGGGTGATCTAGCGGTGAGGGCCCTTATAATAGGGGTTGGACAGTGCGGGACAAAGATAGCGGACATCTTTGCCCTGGTGGACTTTGAGGCCCTCGCGGTGAACACGTCAAAGGGGGACCTCAGCTACCTGAAGCACATACCCCAGGAGCACAGGGTGCTTGTCGGTGAGAGCATCACGGGGGGAAAGGGGGTCAACGCCAACCCCCTGCTCGGGAGGGAGGCAATGAAGCGCGATCTCCCCCTCGTCATGAAAAAAATAGGATCAATAGTCGGATACGATGACGTTGACGTGTTTTTCCTTACCTTCGGGTTCGGCGGGGGAACCGGGGCAGGCGGGACGCCCGTACTCGCGGAAGCCCTGAAGGAGGAGTACCCGGATTCCCTGGTGGTGGCGATCGGTGCGCTCCCACTCCGGGAGGAGGGCATACGGCCCACAATAAACGCCGCGATAACCATAGACAAGCTCTCAAAGATAGCGGACTCAATAATAGCCATAGACAACAACAAGCTCAAGGAGAGCGGCGAGGACATAACCCGGGCATACGAAAAAATAAACTACACCATAGTCGAAAGGATAGCCTCCCTCCTTGCACTGGTCGACGTCCCGGGAGAGCAGACCCTCGACGCGAGCGATCTGAAGTTTGTGCTCAAGGCTTTCGGAAGCTTCGCCACCGTCGGCTACGCAAAAGCGGACGCCAGCAAGATTAGAAATCTGTCGCGGCTCATTATGAAGTCCTTTGAAAATGAGGGACTGTACCTCGACGCGAATATAGAGTCAGCACTTTACGGCCTCGTGGCGATTCACGGGCCCCCCGGGGCCCTCAAAGCCTCTGAAATTTTTGAGGCTCTCGACTACCTCACCAGCAAGATAAAGGGGAAGCAGATATTCAGGGGGTTCTACCCGGATCCGAGGGAGAGGGAGGTCGAAGTCGTAACCCTCTTGAGCGGCATATACGAGAGCAGAAGCATAGAGGAGATAATACTGACCGCAAAAGAGTACGCCCGCTCGTTCATGGAGGCAAAGGAGGAAGCGGAGAACAGAAAGAACGAGCTGCTGAGCGGTTTGCCGGACTTTGACGACCTGTACCCTCCAGCAAGAAGCACAGAGGATCCTGCGGAGGGGGGATAAGGAGGCGGCGTTATGGAACGGGTCAAAGATTCAGTGGAGGTTGTGATGGAACTTGACGAGAGGGAAGTTTACTCCCACATAGCCCACGAGAGCGCAGAGGACCTGATAAGGATAATCTCGTCCATAGACGCCGAACGCGCAAAACTCCGCGGGGAGATCATATACTACCACGATGACTGGGACGAGCTCATAAGGGAGCGGGTGGCAAAGGGCAAGCGGCACACCGCGTTTGACTTCTACAACCCCTTCCTTCTCGACATCTGGGAGGCAAAGGTAAACGAGATAAAGCGCACAAAAAGGCTAGAAAAGGCCTGGTACGTTCTCCTGGGCTCTGCCGTAGCGGTGACGGCACTGCTTTCGGTGAAGACTAGGGTGCCATACATACTCATTGGACTGGCCCTGACGCCCCTTGCATTGCGGGCGAGGGAATACACGTATTCAAGGCTGGATCTCATATACTACGAGCTCGCCCAGTTCTTTATAGACGAGCTCAGGAGCATCACGACCAAGCATTCTCTAAAGGCAGATAGGTACCGCTTCAAGATATTCAGCCGGGATTATTTCGGGGTAAAAATAAAACAGATAGGAACCGGCCTGTTTGCCGTAGTTCAGACTGGAAAATCCGGGGATAACCGTTAAATAGAAGATGGGAGCATACACTCACCGGAGGAAGCATAACATGAGACGGGGCCAGATATCCCTGGAGTTCATGCTGGTGTTCGGGATACTCCTGATACTGATGGTGTACTCAGTTAACAACATCACCTTTCAGTCCGGCTCCCCCTCCACCGAGAACCTGAGGATACAGGTAAGCCTCGAGGAAAAGGCCCTGGCCAACGCTATCTCCGGAACGGTGAGCCAGGTGTACGCACAGGGGGCTGGTGCAAAGGCCACCAGCTACGTAAAGCTGACGTTTCTGAGAAACCCGCAGTACCTGTCCAGCGGACTGGGAATAACCGGCCCGCAGATATTTATAAGCTACGCTAACGGGACATACGTCACCGTCACCGGGAACGGATACGTCCCGATCATGAAGGGGGGCAACAAAACCGTGTTCTGGAGCAGGGCCCTTTACTCCAAGACCCTGTACAACGATTCCCAGGTGTGGAGCCCGTCAGGGAGCATAACCGTCAATACCACCACAATGTACGGCATCGTTATTGACCCCACAACCATCCCGGCCGTTCTGAAGGTCGTCGTGATGTGGGATCCCGCCTCCACAGACTCGTGGGTGTACGACCCGAACCTCGGCGAGCTGAAGATAACAATAAACCCCGGTGGGTGATCATGGGCAGGGGACAGATAACCATAGACCTCCTCTTCGCGATCACGCTCGTGACCATCACGATGCTCAGCCTGGTATCATTCGCCGTCAGCGAAAGGGCCAGCGCCACGGTTCTGGATACCGGGGCCAAGCTTAAGGTCTTCAGTGTGGAGCTCAGAGACGCCGTAGTGAAGGCGTACTCCGGGGGAGGTGGATTCAGACTCAAAAAGGTCTCACCCATACCCCTCTCTGCAGGGGACAACATAACGGTGTCCTTCGACGGGAACAGAAACAGGATCGTAATAGATGCCTCCATCGGGGGCAGGAAGTACAGGGTGGTTCAAAACAGCATGATCCCATTCCATGAGAACTCCACCGTTGTCCTCACACAGAACAATACTGAGTTCTGGGTGGCAGTTGTATACAACCAGACGGAGGGTCTGCTCCATGTCAGGCTCGAACCTTAGGGGGCAGACCTCTGTAGAGATGCTCTTCATACTCTCCATAATACTACTCGGGGTTCTCCTCCTGATCCCCACACACCTTCAGGGGAGCTACGACTCCGCCGTGCTGGTTTCCGTAAGGGGCGCCGCCAGTGATGCGGAGGCCTACCTCCGCGTTGGTGTCATGGTGCTCGACGACCCCATATACGTTCCCCTCAACGAGGTTATCCAGAACTACTCCGACAGCGCCAGGATACGCTTTATAGGGGCCGCCATCAGGAATGAAACCGGGCAATCAATGGCCGTGCTCGTGGATTTTGAACACGATACCTCCATCTCACCCGCAGATGAGTACAGAATAGCGGGCGCGCTTGGGGAGTTCATAAAGAACCGCCTGGCGGCACAGCCCGGGTTCTCCATAAAAAGCGGGAACCTTTACTATGAAGGGAGAAGGGTAATACTGAACGTGAGCGTAGGGGAGAGCTGGGCGGTGGTACCGTGAGGAGGGGCCAGGTATTCTCAATGGACGCCATGCTGTCAATGGTGCTGGTGATCATGCTGCTAGGGACCATAACAGCCACCTCTGAAACCATGAAGGCGGAGATAACGTCAATGATAGAGTGGTACGAAAGAACCAACACCGCGAACAACATGCTCGACGTGCTCACAAAAACCCCCGGCGAGCCCGCAGACTGGGAGAGGAACCCGGGCAGCGTCGTTGTCCCTGGCCTGCTGGACGTTAGGAATCCCCCCCTCATTGACTACGCCAAGCTCATGGCGCTCAATGCCTCGAAAAGCTCCATTGTGGGCACTTTAGCCAACCTGTCCCAGGGAAAGAACTTCCTTCTGGCGGTCTACACCGCCCTGTTCCACGTGGAGGTGAACGGCACGCTGCTGGGGAACGCCACCCCCACGTTCAGCGGCACCTACATCATTCCCACCCCCGAGAGCGGCAGGAACATCGCCGGCTCAACATACTTCTTCGCCCTGATCAACGGGAACATAGTTACCGACCCCGCCTCGATAAACGCGTCTATGGATGCTGCAAGGTGGATAATACCCGCCGAGAGGAAACTCGCGGTGGGCAGGCTGGAGTACAACTTTTCGAGGAACCCGTCTGGTGACGTCCCCCTGCTGTACGGGGTGCTTGAGCAGGCCCCCCCCCAGAACGCCCGCCTGACCTTCAGCGTACCCGACTCCGCCGGGAACCTCACCATCGTCGTCAGGGTCGGATCGCTGATGAGGGGCATACTCGTGTACAAACAAAACTCTGGCGATAGGGCCAAGGCGGTCCTCAGGGACGGCAGCGGAACTGTTCTCTACGAAGGAAATATAACGGGAATAACCATCCCGCTGGTGGACGTCTTCGGGGGAAACTCTGAAGGAAAGGTTGTCGGACTGTGGCTGTACTCCATCCAAGGCTGGGACAGGGGGAGCGTTGAGATCAGCATAGTTCCGGACGTGAGATGGACGCTCAGGCCCAGCTCCGAGCCAGCGGTACTGAGGATATGGGTGTGGGAGCCATGAAGAGGAGAGGGTTCATATTCACACTTGACGCGCTTCTCGCAATGATCCTGGTTATGAGCGTTGTGGCGAGTGTTGTTGCCCTGCGTGAGGGCTACGTTCAGATGGTTTCGACGGCGGAGCGGGTCTCCAGCAACTACGATGTCCAGGAGGTAATGGTAACGCTTGAAAACGTCCCGCTGAACACGCTGGTGAGCCCGGAAGTAATAAGTGCGTGGATAGCCAACGGCACCCTTGACGAGACCCTCCTGGTCAGCCCCTCGATGTCCCCTTTGAGGATAGCCCTGACCTACTGGGCGCTCTCACAGATAGACGCATACAAATCCCTCAATTTAACCGAGAAGGCCAGACAGATCCTGGATGAGGTCATAAGGAAAAACTTTCCCGGCTATGAATACGCCCTGTATATAGACAACACCCTTGTCGCGAACAGCACCCAGCCCACCGACGAGGCCAACATGTACTCCGCAACGGCCGTTGTGAGCGGCTTCACAAAGAACGAGACCCCCCAGGGATACATGACGAGGCTGTTCCTGACCTCCGCGATACACGACTACTCAATACTCCTCGGCATACAGAGGCTCACGGCCGGCGGGGGCTCAAACGTCCTGAGGGTCAAGATCCCCGTGAAGCTGCCCCAGGACGCAACGGACATAGTGGCCAAGGGGGCGATATATGCCAGGATACTCCCCTACAACGACATATACCTGAAGATCATAAACGCGACAAACGCAACAACGTTCTCAAGGGATCTAGGCACTGGGGCAGACCTCAGCAACGACCCCCTCTTCAACTCCGCCTTCGGCCCCGGAACAAACATCATGGACTTCACAATAGACAGCGGGTGGGCGAGCGAGGTTGGATTCGGAAGCGGAAGCGTCGTCCTCCTGTCGTACTCAACGGGCAGCCTAGACTTCGCAAACCCCAACAGGATTGATCTGTACGACGTGACCAGCGACAGGGGCTTCATGCAGTTCCTGACCATCGTGCCCACGGGGAACGTGACCGGGATAACTGTCCACCTTGAGGCCGAGAACATAGGAACCGTGAGGATGTACTACTCGTTCGGCTCCAACGTGTGCCAGTACAGCATCTCAAAGTCGTTCGTCGCAGGGGTGGCTCAATTCAACCCCGATGAGATAAGGCAGAACCTCCTCGAACCGTGCGGTGTGACCAGTCTCGGAAACCATTCGTTCACCCTCATGCTTGCCTTTGACGCAAGCTGGGACTACACCAGCGGGGAGGCGGTGTACGGCTACGGGAGCAACAAACACCTGTTCGGCTTCGGGAGGTCGTGGGTCGAGCTCGACGTTGAGTCCAAGGCATCCCAGATAACGTACGCTATTCCTCTAAGCATAGCCCTTGAGCCGTCGGACTTCAGCTACTCCGGGCCCCTAACCAGCGGCGTTTACTCCTCGATCAGCGCCACCTACACCCTTCCCCCCAGCGCGATACCGTGGTACGCCGACTTCTGGATAGGCATCCAGTACAGCGGTGATGTCTCGGGCAGCCTAAAATTCTGGGAGAACGACCCCGCCAGCGGCACGATCTACGACGGCAACCTCGACAAGTACCTCTTCCGCTTCGGCTACGGAGACATAAACGACTACATCCTGAACCCCGGAACAAACACCTTCCACGGGGAGGCTTCGACGGCCTCAGGCTACTACTACGGGTTCAGGCAGGGGTACGCATGGGGCATCGTCAACTACTTCATAAGGGCATACGCCCCGTACTCAAGGATATTCACAAAGCTCCTGCAGGGATACCCCACCTACAGGGGCTACAGACTGGCGTATTACTCCTCGGACAGCACATCCCCGAAGTACATGTACATCGGGAACCCCCCGTACAGGGATATCTCCGTGGACGAACTGCTACCGGACCAGTACGCCGTTGACGACGCCATACTCAGGCTTCTAAATGAGCTGAACTTCATAGACGACAGAAACGGCGACAGTGAGTGGCTGACACAGCCCTACGACGGGTCGAGCACGAACCCCATTGACGTTGTCCTCCCCCCAAGCGTGAGCGGTGATTTCGCCACCATGAGCAACGTGCCGGGGCTTTTCAACCCGGTTGGTGTGAGGCTCCTCATATGGAGGTCAGGAGGATGAGACGCAGGGGATTTATCATAAACTATACCGTACTTGTCCTTCTTATACCGTTACTGCTGCTCGCCGCTACTTATTCAGACGTCCAGAACCAGATCGTGACTGCACAGGCCGAGAATATCATGGCCGAAAGAATGGGGTGGACCCTGAGCTACATTCAGCTCGACCTCGAAAATGCCCTGAAGATAAGCGGCAAAAGGGCCCTGGCGACAATGATAACCTACCTCGCCGACGAGAGGAGGTTCATAGACGGGATGGCCAACGAGACCATGAAGGATCTGATCCTGACTGGAAGCTCAAGCACCCTCGTGGGCTTTGATCCCCAGAGCATAATGAAGAACCAGACCATAACGGCCTGGCTGAAGGAGATTTCCCAGAAGATAGCCGGAGACGGATACACCCTGAGCTACCCCACTCCCCTGCCAGTGGAGCTGAAGATAGTGCCCCTCGACTCGTTCCACATCGCGATAAAAGCGAGGATTTCAAACCTGACGATAACCGACAGAAACGGCAGGGTGGTTTACTCCGGCTCCATCCCGGTGGAGGGGTATACGTACGTGGTCATAGGGCTGGACGGGACTGAAGACCCCCCGTATCCCGTGTTCACCTCCAGCAGATACCAGAGACCCATCCAGGCCTGCGAGTTCAGCTATCCGGAGCTCGGACAGCTCCCGATCAAATGGCTCACCGGGGTCGGAAACTCAAGCCTTGAAAAAGTCGTTGGAACCTACGGTGTGGACGTCATCATGGGGCAGTACAGCCTCACCCACACCGGCGTCCAGGCCGAGATACTCAACACGAGCGTGGACGGCACCCTTGTGAACCCTTCAACGGTCTTTTCAGTCAACGACACGGGGGTTATGGTGTTCTCAAACATCAGTGTCCCCTACACCACGGGGAACTGGGGCACCGTGAGCACCGACTACGAGCACAGGATCAGCTTTACCCTCACAAACTTCCAGCCGGGGACGCTCACCCTCGTGAAGATGGACGTCTCCAGAATCGCCGCTGACACCGCCCACGACGGGAGGAGCGCGGCCATACTCATACGGGACCAGAACGACAATCCCGTGAACTTCTGGATAGAGAGGTGGGACGACACAACAAACACGCTGTGGCTCTGGATGAACACGACCGACACGGACACCTACTGGCTCTACTACTCCACGAACGACGCCTACAGGACGAGGGGGTACGGTGAGGAGACCCTCTTCCTGCTGATAGACGACTTCACGGGTTCAAGCCTTGATCCGGCCAAGTGGAACGCCCTCGGGAGCTACTCGCTAGACGGGGAGTACATAACCCTCCAGAGCACTGGAAGGGTCATAGTCTCGAACGCAACGTTCTCGCCCCCGTTCTTTGTCAGGTGGCGCATGGAGCCCCCGATAAGCAGGGCTGGCGCGGAGACGTACCAGGCACCTCTCGGTGGTGCGAACTATATTGAGGTCAACATAACATACACCGATGGAGGTTCCTGGAGAATCGCATACTGGCCATTTGATGGAACCGCGGACAGCATAGCGGACATTGAGAACAACGGGCGGACACCCTATATAGACACATACGACGATGCCCTGGTCGCAAAGCAGTGGATAGAGAGCCAGGGCGGTTCCGTTTACCCGGACTACCAGATCCCGATATACCTGAACTCAACCGTGATCCAGGGAATAAACTACAACCCGGCCACGAACAGGGCGGAGATCCAGATAACCGACGAAAGCGGAAAGCTAATACCATTCTGGATAGAGTACTGGAACAGCAACGGGGCGCTGATATGGATCAAGGCCAACTTAACGGAGAGGTATGAGGCAAGGATAAACAGTACACTAGTTTCAGGGCTCTTTAGATGGTTTGGGACAAGATATTACTATATCTCAAACACGAGAATCTCTGGGGGGATTCTTGAATATGACATAGGGAGTACAACCCTCTATTGGGGAGACCAGAGAACATTTTCCTTTGTTGAATATAGAAGGTACCTCGAAACGACCACAAAAATCAGAATAATCTACAACACAGGTGTCCCAACGCGCGGGAACGGGAGCCAGGTCTTCGAGTTCTTCGATGACTTCGATGGAGCCGGTCTGGACACCGGCAGGTGGAACGTTGGAGGCGATTCCGGGAGAATAACCGTCAGCAACGGCATCCTCAAGCTGAACGGGGACAACAACGCCAATACCCCAGATGTATGGATATGGACAAAGCAGACGTTCTCCGAGAGCTACGTGATCGGCATGAAGACTTTCATCGGATCCAGCAGCACGGATGACCCGTTCTGGCTGTGGTACATAGACTCCAATGGATACGGATGGATGGAGGATTTATACTACGATGGAGACCTCGGATGGTTTAATGTAAATGACGGCAGTGCCTACTTCAACCTCGTGGACGGAGGTAACTACCTTAGAGATACTTGGACGCGCGTCGAGATAGCGGTTACTCCACCGGACATCTTCGGGGACGTGGATTTCATCACCTACCAGAACCAGAGCGGGCCCTTCCAGGGGACGTGGAGCGGAAACACTGTCCAGGTCAGCAGCTACACAGGCTATACTGCGGAATCCAACGAACCCATAGGTCTGGGACAGTTCGCAGGCAGCTCAACTGAATACGACTTCATCTACGTTCGCAAGTATCTCAACCCAGACTACCTCTCTATCACGGTGACCAAGCACCTTGGGAGCCAGCCGCTGGCCTACGAGATGACCGGAAGAACCGCCTTCCCGAGCCTCGAAGTGCTGAGGAACTGGGAGAGCATAGCGGGTGCCAACGTGCCGACGCTTTCGCTGTTCACGACCTACGAGGCCAACGTCAGCTACTCCTCCATAACGCTGGCGAAGCTTGCCGACCCAACCACAGTCGACGGCTCCGTGAGCGCCGCGGAGGGGCCCACGGGGAGCGCCAACGTCTCCCTTGTGACTGAATCCTCCGGCGTCCGGTTTGACTGGATAATCGTCGGGAAGTCCTACGTGACAAGCGGCGCCACCATGGGGGAGATCCAGGTTCCGGGGAGTGTGGTATGGAACCTCTACAGTGCAGTCGCCTTTGACGTCCAGCCGTTCGCTGACTGCCTGACCTATGACAAATACTTCGGTGTGTACGCGGCTCCATCCTTCTTTGAGAGGCTTGAGGGCAACTTTGACCCTGCATCAACCGGGATAAACGGGCCGTACTGGGACGACGCAGTGCAGATGCAGAAGGAGCTCGGGCTCATCCCCGCCAACGGCACACCTTACCCCATCGGGCTCCTCACGTTCATATACCAGCCGAGCGACGAAAAGCTTATAGCGGCGCTCATAGACAACGGATACGACCCCACTTCCGCCATCAGCTCGGGTGTATCCTCCGCCGACGTTTACTGGATCAGCGCGGTCGTTGGAACCTCCATACCCGGGTTCACTCCGGCCTCGACAATCCCCACTGGATACCGGGTCTGGGGCGTCTCGATGGGCAACGGCAACTACGTCTCCCTCTCATCAATCGGGTTCTACATAGACACCGGGACTGCCGGAGAGGTACTGGGGAGCCTCGGGAGTGCATGGCTGCTGGACAGGTGATGGGATTGGACCTCGAAGAACTGCTGTACAGAATAGGAGAGGGGGCAGAAACCCTTCCCGGAAGAGCCGCAAGGGCACTGGGGGACATCATCGTCCCGGAGGCTTCCCCCAAACCCCCCTCGTTTAAGCTCCTCCGGAAGCTCGTCAGAAAAGACGTGACCGTCCACGAGCTCCTCAGCCTGCGCCTCCAGCTGAGCTTTATAGCATACCTCCTCGCAAACCTGCTTTTAATGATACTCCATCCCAGCCCCGCTGCCGTGCTGGCGCTCTCCATGATCGAGGCCCTCTACGTGAGGAGAACCACCTTAAAATACCGGGACTTCTTCGTGGATCACGAGCCCTACGCGTTTTTCTACACGTACCTCACGGCTATAACTTTCCTGGCGTTCGAGGGATACGTGGCAGTAAAGCGGTACTATCCGCACGCAGGGTACCAGTACATGTACCTCATCGCCGTATTCCTGCTGGTTCTCGCCTTCAGGTGGGCCTTCAAAGAAAAGTATGGGAGGGACTACACCTACGGGACAGTAGAGGAGGTCAAAAACGACCTCGCCAGGGTCTTCGTCCACGACGACATAGCGGCAAACGTAAAGCCCGGCCGGTACTGGGTTCCCGCCGTGAGAGACCTCGCTCCGGGAAGGGTCGTGAAGCTCCTCGTCGAGGACAGAAAGCTCAGGGGGGCGATCCCCGTAAGGATACTGGAGGTATACCTCGGTGAACCCCAGGGTCAGTCCTCCCACACGTCAACAGAGCCAAAAGCAGAAATCGAGTAAAGTATCAGCAGGTACACCGAATGACACGGCTCAACCAAGTTTGTCTTTGCAAAGCCCCAGCCCTCTTTCTTTATCTCCAGCGGTTCAACCAAGGGACAGTCGGGCAATACAACAACGTACTCACCCCTATCCATGAGGTGGTATCCAAGCCCCCTGGCAACTGCGGCCAAGAACACCCTGAACTCCTCCCATTTCTCGATGTGGATCCGGTAGTACACCGTGTGTCCCAAAATATCACCAGTAAAAGTAAGAAAAACACTTTAAAAAGTTTTTTATTTTGCAATGTTGTTGAGTAAAGAGATGGAGCTTTTAAACCCTTCACTCCAAAAAAGTGGGGGGATGATGATTAAACCCGTTGCCGATAAAAGATGAGGAGAGGATCGACTAGCTGACTAGAGTTCGCCGCAGAGCTCTGCGAAGTTGCGGTATATATCCGCCCCCCTCTCCGTGTGAGCAACCTCAGGATGGAACTGGACGCCGTAGATGGGAAGGCTCTCGTGCTTCATGGCCTCAACGGGGCAGGTCTCGCTCCTCGCGAGGAGTTTGAAGCCCTTAGGTAACTCCTTCACCTCATCCATGTGGCTCTCCCAGACCTTGAGCCTCTCCGGAAGCCCACGGAAGATGTCGTTCTCCTCCAGTATCTCCACCTCAACGAGGCTGTATTCAGCTTTTTCACCCCTTCCGACCTTTCCGCCGAAGTGCTTCGCTATCAGCTGGTGCCCGAGACAGATTCCAAGTATCGGCACGTTGAATTCGTCGTAGTGCTCCAAGATAGCGGAGCAGTTGCCGGTCTTCTCGATGTCCGGACCGCCCGAGAAGATTATACCCTTCGGCTTCATGGCCTTTATCTCCTCAAGCGGCGTCGTGTTGGGGATTATCTTGGCCCCGACACCGAGATAGCGGAGCGTCCTCCATATCCTGTGGACGTACTGCCCGCCGTTGTCCATGATGATTATCATGTCACCACCTCACTCAAACTCTATCGTCGCCGGGGGTTTGTTGGTGATGTCGTAGAGCACCCTTCCAACCTCGGGTATCTCGCTCGTTATCCTGAAGGCTATCCTCTGGAGGACCTCGAAGGGAACGTTCATGGCATTGGCCGTCATGCCGTCGAGGCTCTCAACGACGCGGACAGCGATTGTTTCCTTGTAGGCCCTTATGTCGCCCTGAACTCCAACGGTTTTCACTCCCAGCAGAACGGCGAAGGCCTGCCAGGGTTTCAGTCCGGCCTTCTCGATCTCCTCCTCGACTATGGCATTAGCCTCTCTAACGATGGCGACCTTCTTCGGCGTAACTTCGCCGAGGACGCGGACGGCAAGGCCGGGCCCCGGGAAGGGCATGCGGTTGTATATCTTCTCCGGGAGGCCGAGCTCCCTGCCAAGTTCCCTGACCTCGTCCTTGTAGAGGTCGCGGAGCGGCTCTATGAGCTTGAGGTTAAGTCTCTCGGGCAGTCCTCCAACGTTGTGGTGGCTCTTGATTTTCCCCTTGCTCTCTATCCAGTCTGGAGCTATGGTTCCCTGGATGAGGAACTGGGCATCAATCTCCCTCGCGACCTCTTCAAACACCTCGATGAAGACCCTGCCGATTATCTTCCTCTTCTCCTCGGGGTCAGTGACACCCTTAAGCTCGCTGAAGAACCTCTCGCCGGCATCGACGTAGTGCAGGTTAAGCCCGAACTCGTCCCGGAAGGTCTTGACGACGAACTCCGGCTCGTTCTTCCTCATAAAGCCGGTGTTGACAAAGACCGCGTGGAGTTTATCGCCTATGGCCTTGTGAGCAAGCACCGCGGCAACGGAGCTGTCAACACCGCCGGAGAGTGCTATTATCGCCTTTCCATCGCCGACCGTTTCCCTAATCTCCTCAACCTTCTCCTCGATGAACCTCTCCCACATGAGCACCACCTTTTTGCCAACCATTCGGACGTCAATTTATAAACCTATCCGAGCGGGAATTAAACAGTTTCACGTCAAAATTTCGTCGAGCCTTTCCTCATCCTCAGCTTGCCTCAGCTCCATCGCTATCCTCCTTCCGGTGCTGACCGGATAATCATAGCGGAGCCAGCTGTAGGGGGAGCCGTGGACGAAGGGGTTCGTTCCAGCGACTATCCTGGCGGAAATCTCGAAGACGACGAACTCAAGCTCCTCGGTGAAGACTCCCTCCAGACAGAAGGGGCCCCAGAGACCGCCCATGAGCTCCTCGGCAGCTTTGACCGTCCTCTCCCCGGCCTCGATGACGTCCATCAGCAGGCTCTCGCGGAGGACTATCGGGATGTTGCCTATCACCGTGTAGTTGGTGTTGGGTTCAAGGGCAAGCTGCTCTTTGGCAGGGATCCTGCCTATCGCGTCGGCGTTTGACTCATACCTTCTATCAATGCTCATCAGCTCCAGCTCGCGATTGAGCTTCGAGTAGAAGTAGTGGGGGTAAACCGGAACGCCGAGGACGTACTCCTGAATCTGAATTCCCCCAAGGCTGTCCTTGTCCCTGACGCCAAGCCTCTCGGCCTTTCTCCAGAAGTCCTCGGGGCTCTTCGCCAGGAAGTAGCCCTTTCCGCCCTTCGCCCCGTGGGGCTTGACTATGACCGGCCCGTCTATGTCGTCTGGGTCCTCGTAAACCCTCGGAAGGCGAAGCTTCGCCTTCTCAAGCCACCTCCTCTCAAGCGTTCTGTCGTTCTCCCACTTCAGGACTTCTTTGTTGCCGTAGTAGGGAACCTTCATGCGCTCGACAAGCTCAATTCCGAGGTGGGCAACGAACGAGCCGGTTGGTATGACGACCGCGTCGAGCTCAAGGAGCTCTTCCTCGGGATAAGTTCCCTCGATGAAATGATCCGCCACCGGGAAGTATCTGGTGTAGAGGGGCCTAACGCGGGGGTTTCCGAAGGCTATCGTCTCAAAGCCCTCTCCCTTTGCTCCCTTCAAAATCTGAAGGGCCGAGTGTGAAGCGTAGGTCGCTATTCTCATTCCTCCTCACCCATCAGCTTGGGCAGGGACTCGTGGATTGCTCTAAGCTCTTCGAGGGGCTTTCGGAGGAGCTCCCTTTCGTCCCAGAGGAAGACGGCATCTTTTCCCCCTGCCTTTCCAATGAGGGCGAAGTCCCTGAAGATGGCAGTGAGCTCATCGAGGTTCTCCTCCGGGAAGGCCACGATATAGCGGGAGTGGCCCTCGCTGAAGGCGACCTCGATTGGGCTAGAAGTTTCGGCGGGAACCTTTGACAGGTCAACCACAAAGCCGCTGTTTCCGGTGATGGCCATCTCCCCCAGGGCAACGGCTATTCCGCCCCTGCTCACGTCGTGAACCGCTCTGACGAGGCCCTTCTTTATCGCCGTCAGGATTCCCTCGGCGTTGGCCTTCTCGGCCTCAAGGTCTACACGCGGGGCAAAGCCACCCTCGATGCCGAGCCTCGCGAACAGCTCCGAGCCGCCGAGTTCGGCCTTCGTTACCCCAACGACGCCTATGAGCAGTCCGCTGCTGAGCCCCATCTCAGGAATTTCCTCAAGCTTGACCTTTCCGAGGCCGGCAACGACAGGGGTCGGCTTTATCGGCCTGTCAACGACCTCGTTGTAGAAGCTGACGTTGCCGCTGACGTAGGCCAAGCCAAAGGCTTTAGCCGCATCCGCCAGACCCCTGACGGTCTCGGCGAAGCTCCAGTACACTTCGGGCCTCTCGGGCGAGGCGAAGTTGAGGTTGTCCACCAAGGCGAGAGGTTTAGCTCCAACACTCACCAGGTTTCTGACGACCTCTGCAACAGCGCCCATCGCCCCTTGGTAGGGGTTGAGGTAGCTGTGGCCGGGGTTTCCGTCGGCAACGAAGGCCAGGCCATACTCGTCGTTGAGCTTCAGAACGGCGGCATCTCTTCCGGGCTTAAGGACGGTCCTCCCCTGAACCTCGTGGTCGTACTGCTGCCAAATCCAGCGCTTGCTCATCACGTTGGGGCTCCCCCAGACGAGGTCGAAGGCCTTCTCAAAGGAAACGTCAGGGGTTTCGACATCCATTTCCAAGCTGTAGGGCCTCATCTCCCACTCTATTGTCGGAACGTCCGTGAGGAGTTCGATGGGTAGATCTGCAGCCTTCTCACCCATCCAGTATATCACAAAGCGCGGCTCCTCGATGACCTCCCCCACCACTGTCCATTCGAGGCCGTACTTCTCGAAGACCTTTCCGAGGGCATCAACGTCGGCTTCGCTAACCGCGAAGAGCATCCTCTCCTGGCTCTCGGAGATCATGACCTCGGCAACGCTCATCCCCGGCTCGCGGAGAGGAACGCGGTCAGCGTGGATTACCGTGCCGAGGTCCTTCTTGCCAGCCATCTCCGAGGCGGCGCAGGTGAGACCGCCGCCCCCGAGGTCTTTTAGAGCTTTAACTTTGCCGGTGTATACAGCTTCAAGAGTTGCCTCTATGAGGAGCTTTTCCGTGAAAGGGTCGGGAATCTGAACGGCAGAGCGGTCTTCCTCGGTGTCCTCACCAAGCTCCTCGCTCGCAAAGGTGACACCGTGAATGCCATCCCTTCCGGTTCTGTTGCCGACTAGGACGAGCTTCAGACCGGCTTCAGTTACGTAGCTGTGGACGAGATGTTCCGGCCTCATTATCCCGATGCAGGCGACGTTGACGAGGGTGTATTTATCGAGGCTCTCGTCAAACTCTGTCTCTCCACCAACGGTCGGGACGCCTATCCTGTTGCCGTAGTCGGCTATGCCCTTGACGACGTACTCGAAGAGGTAGCGGTTCCGCTCCTTCTCCAATGGCCCGAAGCGTATCGGGTCGAGGAGTGCTATTGGTCTTGCCCCCATGCAGAGGATGTCCCTCACTATTCCGCCGACACCTGTTGCCGCTCCGCCATAGGGCTCGACCGCGCTCGGATGGTTGTGGCTCTCGATTCCAACGACTACCCAGGTCTCGTCGTCAAACCTGATTATTCCAGCGTCCTCACCGGGGCCCAAAACCACGTGCTCGTTGCTTGTGGGCAAAAGCTTGAGCCACTTTCTGCTGGACTTGTATGAAGCGTGCTCGCTCCACATGACCTCAAGCATCGCCCACTCAAGTTCGTTCGGCTCCCTGCCGAGCCTTTCACGGATGAGCGTCTCCTCGTGCGGGAACATTTCCTCACCTCCTCGCCCACTCTACCATGCTCCTGAAGAGCCTCAGGCCGTCCTCACCGCCAAGAAATCTGTCGCTTGCCCTCTCCGGATGGGGCATCGTTCCGAGGACGTTGCTCCTCTCGTTGGCTATCGCCGCTATGTTGAGAACCGAGCCGTTGGGGTTGGCCTCCCCCGTGATGTTGCCCTTTTCGTCACTGTACTGGAAGACGATTCTGACCTTTGACGGGTCGTCTACGTAGTAGTTGCCCTCCGCGTGGGCTATTGGCATCCTTATGACCTCTCCCGGCTCGTAGAGAGAAGTGAATGGCGTCTCTACATCGGCAATCCTCAGGTGCACCCACCTGCAGAGAAAGCGCGGAATCCTGTTCGGCCTCAGTGCTCCCGGAAGGAGACCCGCCTCCGTCAGAACCTGAAAGCCGTTGCATATCCCGAGGACGGGTCTCCCCTCGCGGGCGAACTCCCTGACTTCCTCCATTATCTCCTGTCCCGCCGCTATCGCTCCAGCGCGAAGATAATCGGCGTAGCTGAAGCCGCCAGGCAAAACCACGCCATCGAAGTCCTTGAGGCTCGTTTTGTACCAGACACGCTCGGCCTCGGCACCGGCCTTTCTTATGGCCCTCTCGGTCTCGAAGTCGCAGTTGGTTCCCGGAAACACCACCACCGCAAAGCGAACCATCTCAGCTCACCGGTTCTACCCTGTACTCCCAGCTGTGGATCAGCGGGTTAGCGAGGAGCTTTTTGCACATCTCCTCCACTTCCCGCTCGGGCTCTTCGCTCTCCAGCTCGAATTCGAAGTACTTGGGAACGCGCAGGTTTTCTACCGCGTAGCCGAGGTTCCTGAGGGCGTTTCCTATGACCCTTCCTTCAGGGTCATTGAGGCCTTCCTTGAGGCGAACGACGACAGTAACCTTCCACCTCATTTCAACCACCTCACGTGACTACCTTCTCAAGCTCGTCGAGCTCTACGGCCCGTTTTATCTCAAGGGCAACTCTCCTTCCGGTGCTCATCGGCTTTCTCCAGAGGGCGTTTCCGTAGGGATGGCCCATCGCCATGTGGATGTTGGTTCCACCGCCGGTTCTCGGGGCGACGTCGTAGATGTAGAAGTTGAGATCCTTGTCAACGGCCGTCTGGAGGGTGAAGGGCCCGATTATTCCCGGCGGATAGTACTCCTGAGTCGCTTTTACATAGCGCTCGGCCATGTCGAAGACCTTCTCCAGAAGTGATTCACGGAGCGTTGAAGCCGCGTGGCCGGTGACGGTGTATTCAGGCTCGAACTGGTGCTCCGGCAAAGTTAACTGCTGGTGAGCGGGAAGCCTCACGTGGCCGTCCAAGCTCGTCTCAAAGCGCCAGTCGATTCCCAAAAGCTCAATCTCCCCATCTATCGGCGAGTAGAAGAAGTCGAAGTTGAAGACCGGGCCGATTATGTAGCGCTCGATTCTGGCCCTGGCGAGGTCTTCCTCGGTGATTACGCCGAGCTTGATGAGCTTCTCAGCCTTCTCGCGGAACTCATTGTAGCTTGCAGCAGTGAAGAAGCCGCGCTCAAGCCTCTTCTTCGCGTGCGGGAGCTTGACGATGACGAGGCCTACCTCATCTATCCCCTCAGGCTCAACAGGCTCAGGATAAGGCAGGCCGGCCCTCTCAAGCAGCCAGTAGTAACTCTTCTCCTCGCTCCTCTCCTCGCTCCGCAGCAGGTTCCTGCTCCCGAAGAGCGGAACTTTGAACTCGTTCTCAACCCTGTCGATGCCGGTGTATACAACAAAGGAGCGGTTCGGGACGAAGATGACGTTCCTCTTCACCAGCTCGTCCTGGATGTCTATTATCCGCCTGAACTTCTCCAGAACAATGACCTCGTCAATGAAGCCCTTGGTTAGGCCGTCGCGCGTTTTTCTCAGCTTGAAGTACTCGGCGTAGGTCCTGTGCCTGCCCATCTGGGCAACGACGAGAACCGGAAGGCCTTCCTCCTTTGCCCCGTCGGCTATGTCCAGGGCTGAATGGCTCCCGATGACTCCGACGGTTATCTTTTCGGGGTCGTATCTTTCAAGTACCCCCAAAATTTCCTCACGGCTTATCATCTCAACCACCTCAACAGGCATTGGGCTCAAACTCCTTCCCAAACCCCTTCATGATGCGTACCCGTTTCTCGACGCTCTCCCTAGTGCCGACGTCCCGCCTGTAGAAGAGCTCGCCCCTCACATGGCCGATGGCATTCTGGGCCATTTTCTCGGCCTCTTCAAGCGTTTCAGAGATTCCAACGACTGCTATGGCACGTGAGCCAAGGAGCGTGAAGCTCTCATCGATCGAGGCATAGTAGAGCCTTGCCCCGGCTTCGGCTATGGCCCCTTCGTTCACTTCGACCTTCACTCCCCTCACGGGGCTGACTGGATAGCCCTTTGGTGCGAGATACTTGACGACGGTGGCTTTGTTTTCGAACTCCGCTCCTTTCAGGTTGCCATCCACGATTCCCTCGGTTATCTCAAGCAGGCTCGTCTTGAGGAGCGGGAGGACGTTCATTGCCTCTGGGTCGCCGAAGCGGGCGTTGTACTCGATTATAACCGGGCCATCTCTGGAGAGCATGAACTGGCCATAGAGGATTCCCTTGTAGGGTGTTCCGTTCTTCCGCATGGCTTCAACGGTCGCCTTGAGTGTTTCAAGGGCCTTCTTGTAGTCCTCACGTGTGACAAAAGGGAGCAGGTGGTTCCCGCATGAGTAAGAGCCCATCCCTCCGGTTATCGGGCCCTTATCGTCCTCGTAGGCGTGGGGATAATCCTGGGCGAGGGGCATTGGAATGACCCTCTTCCCGTCGGTAAAGACCTGGAAGGTGAACTCGACACCGTCGGTTCTTTCCTCAATGAGAACCCTTCCCTCCTTCCTGATAAGCTCCTCGGCGTAGGCCTTGGCCTCGTCGTTGTCCCTCAGCTGGTAGCCGACGACCTTAACTCCCTTACCGCCTGTCAGGCCAAGAGGCTTCACAACGACGGGCTTTCCGAAGTCGTCTATCCACGAGCGCATCTCAGAAACGTCATCAAAGACGTGGAAGAGCTTCCTGCCGGGGATCTCGTACCTCGCCATGAGGGAGCGGGCGAAGGCCTTGTTGGTCTCGAGCTGTGCAGCTTCCCTAGTCGGCCCCACCGCAGGAATACCCTTCTCCTCGAAGACGTTTACGATTCCCTTCTCCAGGGGTGACTCAGGTCCTATGAACGCGATGTCAATTCCCCACTTCTCTGCAAACTCAAGAACTTTGGGAACATCGGTTTCCTTCGCGAGGCCATATTCCTTCGCCAGCCTTGCCAGCCCGGGATTTTTGTGCTTTGAAACGACATAGAGCTCAGCTCCGGCTCTAACGAGAGCTTTTCCTATAGCGTGCTCCCTGCCACCTCCTCCAACTAGCAGAATCCTCATGAGTTTCACCATTTATTTGTCAAAAACTTCAGTTTTTAAGCTTTGTTTTTACATTAAAATGGCAAAATTTATAAAGTGCCGCAGACAATTTCTTTCGGTGAAGCCCATGAAGGTGCTCGTGGTTATGGGAAGCAAGAGCGACTCCCATATTGCGGAGAAGGTGACCTCGGTTCTCGACGAGTTCGGAGTTTCCTATGACGTTGAAGTCGCCTCGGCCCACAGGAACCCGAAGAAGGTCGAGGAGCTTGCAAAGAAGGATTACGATGTGTTTATAGCCATTGCAGGTCTAAGTGCAGCTTTGCCCGGCGTGATAGCGGCCCACACACTTAAGCCCGTTATCGGCGTTCCCGTCTCAGCAAAGCTCGACGGCCTCGACGCCCTCCTCAGCATTGCCCAGCTACCCCCCGGAGTGCCCGTAGCCACAGTGGGCATAGACAACGGAAAGAACGCGGCGCTACTGGCGATCGAGATTTTGGCACTCCAGAACGATGAACTCAGGAAGAAGCTCGCGGAGTACAGAGAAAAGATGCGGGCATGAGCCCGCATCGTTAACGTGGGCTTATTCCACCCGCCCCATTATTTAATGGAAACTACTTATTCTAGCTCACACAATGGAACACTTTAACCGTTTTAAAGGTTTCCTTCTTTCATCGAACTGTTACAAAGTGTTAATCAACAGAATGCATCCTCTTCTCATAATCTTGAGAGTGCCAGCTGGAACTTCTGGTTCTTAGTTCGACAGAGTGTGCCACAATCTCGGCCCTCCTCTTGGCCTCCCCAACACTCCTATCCCACGCCAGCGCAACACCAAGCCTTCTCCCGGGATATGCTTCTGGCTTGCCGAAGAGCCTCACCGTCGCGTTCGGGACGCTCAAGGCCTTCACCAAACCGCGGAACCTTGGCGAGTATCCGGAGACGTTCGCCTTTATGACATGGGTTGCAGCTGGCGTAAGCAGCGGGAAGAGTCTGTAACCATCAGCCCACTTGCCTGGGACGGGAAGTCCAAGAACCGCCCTCAGATGCAGTCCGAACTCTGAAAAGCCGGTCGGGTGGGAGGCAAGCGTTACCATTCCAGTATCATGTGGCCTTGGAGATACCTCGTTGGCCCATACCCTGTCGCCCTTAACGAACATCTCCACACCAAAGAGCCCCAGTCCGCCGAGAACATCAGTGATGCGCTTCGCTATGCGGTAAACTTCGCGCTCGGCCTTCTCGCTTATCTCAGCGGGCTGCCAGCTGGCGTGGTAGTCGCCGTCTATCTGGTAGTGGCCGACCGGTTTGGGGAAGGTGGTAACTATTTCACCGTTCTCGTCAAAGTGCCTCACAGCCAGCTCGGTTATCTCGACGTCAAAGTCTATGTGCTCCTCGACTATGATTTTCTCCGCGCTGCCGCGGGCCTTTTTCTTGGCCTCCTCCCAGGCCTTCGGGACGTCCTCTGGGCCTTTCACAAAGTAGGAGCCCTTTCCAGAGGAGCTCATTATGGCCTTGGTGTGGCAGGGGTAGCCTATCTCCTCGCAGGCATCGTATAGCTCGTCGAGAGTCGTGGCGTAGGCGTAGCGTGACGTCGGAACTTTAGCCTCTTTCGCGAGAGTTTCCCTCGTCCTCTCGCGGTGCATCGCTATCCACGTCGCCTTTGCATTCGGGACAACGAAGTAGCCATCCTTCTCAAGCTCGAAGAGGGCGTCGAGGTTTATGGCCTCTATCTCCGGAATTATCGCGTCAGGCTTCTCCCTCTCCACAACATTCCACAGGAAGTCCGCGTTCTTCATGTCGCCGACGTAGGAGCGGTGAGCGACCTGCATGGCCGGGGCGTTGGCGTAGCGGTCAACGGCGATAACTTCCACACCGAGCCTCTGGGCCTCGATGGCTATCTCCTTCCCGAGCTCGCCGCTCCCGAGGAGGAGTATCTTTTGAGCGGAGTCCGTCATAGCGGTTCCAAGCTCGTCACGGAGCTTAATCATGGGCACCACCTCAAAGTTTGACGTTAAAATGTCAAAATTTGCAAGTATTTAAGCCTTTTTAAGCAAGAAAATGGCAAATCTTTTAAGCTCCTCCACGAACCAGCCAGTGGTGGTACTCATGCTGACCTATGCCCAGGCGGGAGTCGATGATGAAAAGACCTCAAAGGCCCTGAAGGGAATAATCTCGCTTGCAAAGGCGACCTTCGAGTCCAGGCGGGGAAAACTCGGCGAACCGAGCGGGATTGGCCACTACGCGGCGCTGATGGACTTCGGAAGCTTTTACCTGACCATGACCACGGACGGAGTTGGCACAAAGGTGCTCGTTGCTGAGGCCGTTGGAAAGTTCGACACCATAGGAATAGACATGATAGCGATGAACGTGAACGACCTGCTATGCGTCGGTGCAGAGCCCGTTGCACTGGTCGATTACCTGGCCGTTAAGGAGCCGGACGAGGGAGTCTTCAGCGAGATAGCGAAGGGCCTCTATGAGGGGGCAAAGCAAGCGGGAATAGCCATAGTGGGCGGCGAAACGGCTGTAATGCCTGACTTGATAAACGGCTTCGATTTAGCCGGAACCGCCATCGGTGTCGTCGAGAAAGACGGAGTAATAACGGGCGAGAAGATAAAGCCCGGAGACGTGGTCCTTGGAGTTTCCAGCTCAGGGATACATTCAAACGGCCTAACCCTTGCCAGAAAGCTCCTCATCCCGAAGTACGGGCTCGACTACGAGTACGAGGGCAGAAAGCTCTGGGAGTGGCTCCTGGAGCCGACGAGGATTTATGTGAAGCCAATCCTCGAGCTTCTGGAGAGCGTTGAGGTGCACGGTCTGGCCCACATAACAGGCGGAGGGCTTCTCAACTTAAAGCGCCTGACGGATTATGGCTTCTCCCTCGAGATGCCTCCTGTTGACGGTATCTTCAGGCTCATCCACGAGAACGGCGTACCGCTGGAGGAGATGTTCCGTGTATTCAACATGGGCGTTGGGATGGTGGCGGTCGTGCCCCGGGAAGAGAGGGACGAGGCCATTGAAGTCCTCAACCGTTGCTTCGAGAGCTTCGATCTCGGGGTCGTCACGGAGGGGCCCGGCGTAAGGGTGGAGAACTACGGAGTAACGCTTTAAACTCCAGTCCCAACTTTTTCCGGTGATCCAATGGAACTGACCGTCAAAAGAAAGGCCTTTCTTGAGGAACTCCCAGAGGTCGTCGCAGGAGCAGTTGAGGAATATGGGCTAAGACTAAAGAGGATAGAGATAAAAGAGGATAAGAAGGGCTGCTACACGGTTCTCATAACCTATGAGAGCGAACTGCCCGTAAGGCGCTCGTAGAGCTCCTCGTAAGCTTTAACGAGGTCGCCCTTATCAAACCTGAAGACGTCCTTGTCGAGACTCCTCCCGGTTTCGGCGTCCCAGAAGCGGCAGGTGTCAGGGCTTATCTCATCCCCAAGGACTATCTCTCCACGCTCGTTCTTCCCGAACTCAAGCTTGAAGTCTACCAGGATGATGCCTTTCTCTTTGAAGTACTCCCTCAGGATTTCGTTCACCCTCAGGGCTATACGTTCCATCTCCCTTATCTCCTCCTCGCTTATCCCCAGAACCCTCGCGTGGTATCGGTTTATCATCGGGTCGTGGAGGGTGTCGTCCTTGTAGTAAAGCTCCACTATCGGCTCTCGGAGCTCGGTGCCCTCCTCAAGGGGGAGACGCTTTTTCAGGCTTCCGGCAACGACGTTCCTGACGACTACCTCCACCGGGTACATCCTCAGCTTCTCGACTATTAGCCTGTTGTCACCCGCGACTCCGATGAAGTGGGTCTTTATCTCGTTCCTCTCAAGCACTTTGAAGAGGTAGGCGCTTATCTGGGCGTTCAGCCAGCCCTTTCCCCTGAACCGGGCCTTCTTACCCCCGTCGAAGGCGGTAGCATCGTCCTTAAACTCCATAACAACCTTTCCATCGTCGAGGGGGATGATCCTTTTAGCCTTGCCTTCGTATACTTCCATAGGCTTCACCATTTTTCTGTAAAATTTGTAGCCATTTAAAGATTATTTTGACATTTTAATGGCAAAACCTGGGCAAAGTTTTTAAGCAAGCATAATTAAATTCTCACCGCCAAACTACTATCTGATTAACATATTTAAGTTAATCTACGGCGGGATTCGTTATGAGGGAGAAGTGCGGTATCTTCGCGGCGGTGACGGAAAACGCGGCAAAGAAAGCATACTATGCCCTTATTTCCCTCCAGCACCGCGGCCAGGAGAGCGCGGGAATAAGCGCTTGGAGGCACAGGATTAAAACAGTGGCCGGGCGGGGCCTCGTCTCAGAGGTCTTCAGGAACGGCGAGCTGGCAAAGCTGAGGTCGAACCTTGCGATAGCCCACGTCCGCTACTCCACTTCCGGCTCCCTCACAGAGACTCAGCCGCTCGAGGTCTCCTGCTGCGGGAAGAGGCTTGCTTTGGCTCACAACGGTACCCTCACGAATTTTCTTCCCCTGAGGAGGCACTACGAGAGACTTGGTGTTAGGTTCAGTCATTCTATAGATTCCGAGCTCCTTGGCGTTTCCTTCCTCTGGCACCTGCAAGAGACGGGGGATGAGTTTGAGGCCATGCGGGAAGTTTTCAATGAGGTCAAAGGCGCCTATTCAGTCGCGTTCCTCTTTGACGGCAAAATACTCGTCGCAAGAGACCCCGTCGGCTTCAGACCGCTGAGCTACGGCATTGGGGAAGGCCACTACTTTGCCTCCGAAGATTCGGCCCTGAGACTCTTCGTTAACGAGTCCAATGAGGGAAAAATAAGGGACGTGAAGCCCGGGGAAGTTTTTCTGGTAGATGGGGACGGTGTTGAGAGTAGAGTCCTGGCAAAGGAAACACACCGCCACTGCGTCTTCGAGTACATCTACTTCGCCCGGCCGGACAGCACCATAGACGGAGTGAACGTCTATACGGCGAGGGTCAGAATGGGCCATGAACTTGCAAAGGAAAGCCCTGCCGATGGAGACGTCGTCATAGCGGTTCCCGACTCCGGAAGGGCAGCCGCTCTGGGCTTTTCCCAGGAAAGCGGCATCCCATACTCCGAGGGGCTCATAAAGAACCGCTACATCGGAAGGACGTTCATAACCCCGGGCCAGTTCTACCGCGAGCTGAAGGTCAAGCTCAAGCTCTCACCGGTCAGGGACGTTATAGAGGGAAGGAGGGTCGTCCTCGTGGACGACTCGATAGTGAGGGGAACCACGATGAGACGGATTGTCTCGATGCTGAAAAAAGCGGGAGCGGAGGAGGTGCACGTTCGCATAGCTTCCCCGCCGATAAGATACCCCTGCTACATGGGCGTGGACATACCAACGAGGCACGAGCTGATAGCGGCCTTCGGGAGCGTGGACAGGGTCAGGGCGAGCATAGGGGCCGATAGCCTGGCGTACCTCAGCGTCGAGGGGCTGAAGAAAGCAGTTGGGAGGAGAGACCTCTGCACCGCCTGTCTCACGGGTGAGTATCCAGAGTGGGCTTTCC
This sequence comes from Thermococcus sp. M36, assembly GCF_012027355.1. NCBI lineage: Archaea > Methanobacteriati > Methanobacteriota > Thermococci > Thermococcales > Thermococcaceae > Thermococcus > Thermococcus sp. M36. The sequence continues at coordinate 1,147,077 of NZ_SNUH01000001.1, read as the reverse complement.
GCTTCTGAGCTTCCTCAACCTCGCGGCGGAAAACTTGAGCTCCGGCGTTCCTGCTTTGTTCAGGGCAGGGCTTGTTATTTTGTTTGCCTTGAAGTGGAAGGAAACCGCAACTACCCCGGAGGGAATCCTGCCGAGCTTAGCTTTCATTCTAATCTTCCCGCGCTTCGTCTCAATCTCGACCCAGTCACCGTCATGGATTCCGAGCCTCTTCGCGTCGTCTTCGTTTATTAGCACCTTAGGTTCTCCCATCAGCCTGACGAGCGAGGGGCTCCTGAGCGTCATCTCACCCGTGTTGTAGTGGCTTATCAACCTCACCGTCGTTAGGACGAAGGGGTAATCCCCGTCCGGCTTCTCCCAGGGCTGCACCTGCTCCACCGCTATGAGCCGGGCCCTACCGTCCGGGGTCGCGAACTCCCAGGTGTGGAGCCTCTTCCTCGGAAGGAATATTCCGTCCGAGTTCTTTAGCTCCTCAACGGTCCTCTCCTCCAGCGAGGGGAAGAGCCGGAAGTACTCCGCGGTTATCTCCTCAACGGCCCTATAATCGAAGCCCGGCAGGCCAAGGGCTTTTCCGAGCATCGTCAGTATCTCCCAGTCGGGCTTTGAGTCCGCATAGGGCTCGCAGACCTTGTGGCTCCACTGGATTCTTCTCTCACTGTTCATGTAACTCCCGCTCTTCTCGCAGAAGGCACTGGCGGGAAGAATGTAATGGGCGTATTTTGCCGTCCTCGTCATGAAGACATCCTGGACGACGAGGAGGTCGAGCTTCCTGAGGGTTTTTCTGACCCTCATGAAGTTAGCCTCGCTCACCGCTGGATTCTCGCCGACGATGTAGAGCGCTTTAACATCGCCCTCCTCTATGGCGTCCCACAGCTCCGTCAGGTAGAGGCCCCTCTCAACTGGCAGGTCATCGACACCCCACAGCGAGGCGACCCTCTTTCTGAACTTTTCGTCCGTCAGCGGGACGTAGCCCGGCAGGAACTCACTGAGAGCGCCCATGTAGGCCGCTCCCTGAACGTTGTTCTGGCCGCGCATTGGATAGAGACCACCCTTCTCGCCGATGTAGCCGAGGAGGAGTGCTATGTCTATGACCGCCAGGACGTTCTCGACCCCCGAGACGTGCTGGGTCAGGCCCATGCCCCACATTATTGCACCGCTTCCGGCCAGGGCGAAGACTCTTGCGACTTCCCTGATGAGCTCCGAGGGGACTCCCGTAACTTTTTCAGCATACTCAGGGGTGTACTTTCTTACGGCCATCCTTACCTCGGAGAAGCCCGTCGTCCGCGTCCTTATGAACTCGTCATCGTAGAGCTCCTCCCTGATTATCACATGCATTATGGCGTTGGCGAGGGCTATATCAGTCCCAGGCCTTATCACGAGCCGGTAATCGGCGAAGGCCATCGTCCTGGTTTCCCTGACGTCAACGACGATAACCTTTGCCCCCTTTCTCTTCGCCCGCAGGATGTAGTCCATAACCACCGGGTGCGTCTCTGCCGGGTTGTAGCCCCAGATGAGTATCGCGTTGAAGCTCTCCAGGTCTTCGTAGGGGTTCGTCTGCGCCCCCGCGCCGACCGTCATCTTGAGGGCGTGGACACTCGCCTCGTGGCAGAGACGGGCGCAGTTGTCTATGTTGTTGGTGCCGAAGAGGCGCGCTATCTTCTGGAGGAGGTAGTTCTCCTCGTTGCTCACCTTGGATGATGCCATAAAGGCAACGGCATCGGCCCCGTACAGCTCACGGATTTCGAGGAGCTTGCCCGCTATCTCCTCGATGGCCTGCCCCCAGCTTATCGGCCTCATCTTAGAGCCCTCACGCTTCAGGGGGCGTTTAAGCCTGTCCCCAGAAAGAACGAACTCCGTCGCATGAAGCCCCTTGGGACAGAGCTTACCCCTGTTCGGCTCGCCTCGGTGGGGTTTAACCCGCATCGTCCTGGGATCAACGAGAAGCTTGCAGCCAAAGCCGCAGTAGGGGCACACGACGGTCTTGGGATCCTCCACACTACCACCTGTAAACATCTAAGCAGCAAAAATAAAAAGCTTTTTGCCAAAAATTGATGAAAAAATGTTCAGATTATATTGCCTTCTCCAGGAAGTACTCGTGAACCCTCGTGTCGTCCGTCAGCTCCGGGTGGAACTCAAGGCCGATGATGTTGTCCTGCTCAACGCCAACTATTCTGTCTCCGAGCCACGCTACCGGCTTCACCCTGTCGCTGAGGAGCTCGACTATCCTCGGGGCGCGGATGAAGACGCCGGGGAAGGGGTCGTCGCTGAAGGCCAACTTTACAGGTGCTTCAAAGCTGTCCACCTGCCTTCCGTATGCGTTCCTGTTGGTTTTCACATCGAGCAGCTCAAGGAACTTCTGCTCGGGCGTGGCACCTATTACCTCCTTTGAGAGCATTATCAGGCCGGCGCATGTACCCATTATGGGCAGGCCTTCCTCACCGAGCTTTTTCAGGGGCTCGAAGAGGCCGTTCCTCACCACGAGCCTTGAGATGGTCGTGCTCTCGCCGCCGGGGATTATTATGGCGGAAATGCCTTCGAGGTGGTTTGGTTTTCTGAGCCAGATTACCTCCCCTGAAACTCCAAGGTTTTCTAGGGCCCTTTTAGCCGCCTCGATGTGTTCGCTCACATCGCCCTGGAGGCCGATGACGCCAACTCTGACCATAGTATCACCCCAAAAGCGAAAAAATGGCTCAGACGCCCCTCTTTTCGAGGCGAACCTCAAGCTCCTCTATGGCCTTCCCGCGCATCGGCTCGCCGATCTCCCTGCTTATCTCAATGAGAACCTCCGGCTCGTCCCAGTGGTTGACGGCTTCAACTATAGCGCGGGCCATCTTCGGTGGGTTGGAGCTCTTGAAGATTCCGGAGCCGACAAATACTCCATCCATACCCATCTGCATCATTAAAGCGGCATCCGCGGGGGTAGCTACGCCTCCAGCCGCGAAGTTCACAACCGGAAGCCTTCCGAGCTTCTTTATTTCCAGGAGAATCTTGTAAAGGCCGTCAACTATCTCGCGGTAGGTGTAGTGGCCGTAGATCGGCTCGTTCTCGAGAACCTGCCTCGGGAGGCCGCTTATCTCCCTCACTTCGAGGGCCAGCCTCAGGTAGGGCTCGGCGAACTTTTCGGCAACGGCATAAACCTGCTCATCGGTCATCCTCTGGAGGAGTCTTATGTTGTCGGCCACGAGGCGGACGTGCCTGACCGCCTCCACGATGTTCCCAGTCCCGGCCTCGCCCTTCGTCCTTATCATGGCCGAGCCCTCCCATATCCTCCTTACAGCTTCGCCGAGGTTCCTCGCACCGCAGACGAAGGGCACATTGAACTCACGCTTGTCTATGTGGAAGAACGGGTCTGAAGGAGTCAGAACCTCGCTTTCGTCTATCATGTCAACGCCCAGGGCCTCGAGAATCCTCGCCTCTGCGACGTGGCCAATCCTGACCTTTGCCATCACCGGAATCGTAACCGCGTCCATTATCTCCCTTATCTTCTCCACCGGGGCCATCCTCGCTACTCCGCCGGCCTTCCTTATGTCCGCAGGAACTTTGTGGAGGGCCATTACCGAGACCGCGCCGGCCTCCTCGGCTATCCTCGCCTGCTCGGCGTTGGTGACATCCATTATGACCCCGCCCTTCACCATCTTGGCAAAGCCCCTCTTCAGCCTCTCGGTTCCCTTTCTTTCAATAACCTCAAGCTTCCCCATGGGCACCACCTTTTCAAGTTTTGACTTGCAATTAATATCAAGAAAAAACTTGAATATAAGCCTTGCCGCGGAAAAGCCGCACCAGCCCCCAAGGAACTTCAGGAAAAATAATGCAGAACAGAAAAGCCTTCGTTCAGGCCTTTCCAATTATCTCTAGGCTCACATCGAAGTTCCTGACCGAGTGCGTGAGGTAACCGAGGCTTATGACGTCTATGTCGAGTTTAGCGTATTCCGTGATGTTCTCGGGCGTTATTCCTCCGCTAACCTCGATCTTCACCCTATCGCGGAGGCCCTCGCGCCTCAGTGCCTCAACTGTCTCAGCTATTTCTCTGGGTGTCATATTGTCGAGCATCACCACGTCCGCCCCGGCCCTGGCGGCTTTGAGTGCATCCTCTAAGGTTTCGACCTCCACCTCGACAACCTTGTAAATGCTGAACTCCTTGGCGCGCCGTATGGCATCCTTCAGCGGAACCAGAGCGAGATGGTTGTCCTTTATGAGTATTGCGTCGCTGAGAGAGAAGCGGTGGGGCTCCCCGCCGCCGATGAGTATCGCCCTCTTGTCCAGCGGCTTGAGGAGGGTCTTTCTGGTTCCGGCAATGCGAACCTTCGGGTTCATGGCTTTGACCCTCTCTGTTAGCCTCTTAACTTCGGTCGCTATGCCGCTCATCCTGCCCATTATATTCAGGGCAGTCCTCTCGACGAGGAGAATCAAGCGGGCGTTACCCTCAAGCTCGAGGATAACGTCTCCTTTTTTGACATCCTCCCCGTCCCTCTTTTTGACTTCTGCCTTAACACCGAAGTGCTCGAAGAGCGCCTTCGCCTCTTCCACGCCGGCTATAATACCGTTTTGCTTAGCTATGATGACGGCCTTGACCTTCATGCCGGCTGGAATGACCGCCTCGCTCGTGACGTCGCCGAAGGGGGCATCCTCGTGGATGAACTTGAGGAGATACTCAATTGGCACCATGCTTTCACCTCCATCCAGAACTGGAAACTGGGCTTTATTTCGCTTTCCATAACCTTTACCAATATATCCCTCGAACCCCACGCAAGGAACATATTATATATTTGTGTGGAAGGATCACTTAATAGGAGGATGTTGCAAGGGAGGTGACGATGGTGGTAGTTCCTGCTTTGGAGCTGTCTGGGGCAATGGACACTGCGGGGGATGCTTCGCTCCGGATGAATCTGCATCCCAGAACTTCGCGTACCGCATGCCCTGAGGGGTGAAAAAATTGAGAAATGCCGTAAAAGTGGTGTTTATCCTGCTCCTGATTTCCTTTTTCATAGGAGGCTCACTTTTGTATCTCTGGAAAGATTCGGATGGAAATTCCAGCAGTTTTACCGGCAGTCTTAACATCACCAGAGTCTGGGATGGCCAGGGCGACCTTGTGGGGATCGGTGACGGTAAGCTCGTGCTCCTGTCCCGCTCAGGCCACCTCGAAATCCTCAGACTTGAAAACTGGGAGCCGGTGTATTCGGCTGAAGACGTCGAGGATGCCGGGTTGTTCTCCGGGGTGCTGGCTTTTAGGAAGGGAGGGAGCCTCTACTACACAGGGCTTGACACCATAGAACCCCACCGCCTTGAAGCCCCCATTGAAAACCCATCTCTCGGATTCAGGCTCGGGAACTTAACGTTCCTCATAACGAGAAATCCCGCCATTATACACTCCGGAGTTCGCGTTCCGGGCAACATAACGATCCACGTCTGCGGCGGAACCTGCGGGGCTTTTCTCTTCGAGGACGGGGAAGGACGGCCGTTCATACTGCGCACTGAGGAGGGATTTGTGATAGGTGTGGCGTCCATGGAACCTTTCTACCATGGTAAGGTTGTCTTTCTCAGCCTCTCCGGGGAGCCGGTGGCCGAGCGCACATTTAGCGTGGGAGTTCGGGCTGTGGGAACAGGGAATGGGACCGTTTTCATGAGTACGGGAGGTGTGGAGAGAAGCGGCACGGCGATATGGAGCGGAAAGATCCATGCACTGGATGAAAGGGGGCGTCTTCTGTGGAACGCTTCCATTGAAAACTACACCACCTGCGGCTACGCGCCCTCCGGGGCGTTTCTGTTAGCCGACGGAAACATCTACACCGTGGATTACAGGGGTTTGGTTCACGTGTTTAACAAAAGGGGAGAACATCTGAGGACAATTGAAACGCCAGCTTCCGAAACCCTGCAATGTGGGGACCTGATCAAGAATGTAGTGTCCGATGGGGACGACTCAATGCTGGCATGGGCGTACTTTGATGTGTCCAGCGCTATGGAGGAGAGGAGTGGGCTGTGCGTCTACACCATCTGGGGAGCGGTGGCGTGCAGGACGCTCACCTTAAGGCCGAACGCAATAGCCGTCCGGGGAAACTATGTGATTCTGTCGCTAAGCTCCGCGGAGGGTAAAGAAAAGGTGGAAGTGTTCCAGGTGGGCGGTATCAGCTGAGCTTCAGCATCCTCTCTATTGCCCTCCTCGCCTTCGCGGCTATCTCCTCTGGAACTTCCACCTCGTACTTCATATCCCTGAGCGACTCGTATATGTGCTGGAGCGTTATCGCCTTCATCCCTATGCAGACGGCGTCCTCTTTGGCCGGGTGGAACTTGATATCGGGGTAGAGCTTCTGGAGGCGGTAGACCATTTCGTGCTCGGTGAAGACGACCCACTCGTTCCACTCCTTTGCCCTTCTTATCATCCCGCCGGTGGAAACTATGATGTCCGCCTTTTCCTGCACCTCGGGCTCGCATTCCGGGTGAACCATCAGCTTGGCGTTGGGGTAGAGCTTCCTGGCGCGCTCGACGTCCTCAAGGGTGAACTGCCTGTGGACGTAGCAGTGACCGTACTCGGGGACGGGGATAACCTTCTTGCCCGTCTGCTTCGCCACGTAGCTGGCGAGGTTCCTGTCCGGGCCGAATATTATGACCTCAGAGTCGAGCTTTGAAACGATTTTGACCGCGTTGGCCGAGGTGACGGTGACGTCGGCGTAGGCCTTAGTCTCGGCCGTTGTGTTGACGTAGAGAACCACCGGGGCGTCGGGGTAGAGCCTCTTGGTCTCGATTATGTGCTCCTGCTTCAGCATGTTGGCCATCGCGCAGGTAGCCCTTTTCGCCGGCAGGAGGACGGTCTTCTCCGGATTGAGTATCTTGGCGGTCTCAGCCATGAAGTCGACGCCGGCAAAGACTATGACGTCCGCCTCAACGTTCACCGCCTTCCTCGCCAGCTCGAGGCTGTCGCCGAGGAAGTCGGCTATATCCTGGATTTCAGGCAGCTGATAGTTGTGGGCCATGATTATAGCGTTGCGCTCCTCCTTCAGGCGGAGTATCTCCTCAACGAGTTCCCCAAAACTTCCCATTTTGAACACCGTAAAGAAGAGACGGGAGGAAGTTAAAAATTTGTCTCAACCCTTAAGGAATCTGTCGAAGGAACCTGAGGTCACCGCAAGGGTAAGGACTTTCCACGTGACCGGACACAGCCTCACGATATCCGCCCACGGCTTGTCCGGAGTTATTTCTACCCCCTTACGGAGGGCGATCAGCTTGCCCCAGGTATTGACTGCAGCTTTCACATGGGTGTTCAGCTCTTCCACATGTATCCCCTGCCCAAGTTTCCCTGAAATCCTGTCCCATAGGTCGAGGAGCTCCGCTTCAACAGGCTCACCCTTTGAAAGCCTGTTAATAAGTTCTCCGAACTCGGGGTCTATTCCAAGGTTTTCAGACAGGTGTATCATCCTTGCCTTTCTCAGTTCTATCGAATCGCGGTCAAAAATTATGTAATCGTCTTTCCCGACGTGATCAATATACATGCACTCCATGCACTCATTGGAGGAATGCGGTACTAGACTTTCGGAGCGTATGGACTCGGCTATCCTGTCAAGGGCTATTAGGACTATGGGGGAGCGAACAAGGTAGCTCCCTGTGGGATCCGGCTCTCCAAAGAGTACGTAGTCGTTATCACTGAGTTTCGCCCAGTAAACGAAGTCTATCTCAATGCCCAGTTCGTATGCATCTATGGAAAAGAAAACATCATGAACACTCTTAACTTCACCGTCGAGTTCTATCTCCACCTCAAAGGGGGGTATCTATGCTGTGCATCTTCACGACGTCCCGCTTATCGTCCACTATAGTGATACCATCCTGTGCCTCGCGGAGCGCCTTGTGGTAGCTTTGAAGCCTTTTGAAGTGGCGGTTTACTTTGATATCCTCATGGAATTCGCCCGACACGCGGATTATCTTTCTGGTAGCCTTTGCACCGGGCTCGGGGGGTTCAGTCAGAATAAGGAACTCTTCCAGGAACTCTCTCAGTGCCATGAGCCTTGGATGCATTCTCTCTTCTGAATCCTGTGAAAGCCCTCCAAAGTGGTTGAGCCCGATAGGAGGGATGTCCCGATATGGAAACGCCACCCACCACTTCCCCCTGAGCCACAGCAGGGGTATAACACCGCCAGCGACCCATCTAAGGGGCCTGTTCCTTAGGCCAAGGCGCAGGTTTCTGGGCTTTTCTTTGGAGGCAACCATATCCATGAACGTCTTGTAGAACTCCCGAATCTCGCGGTAACCCTCAGGATTCCTGTGGAGGAAATAATCCTTGATGAACTGTCTTCCCCTGTTGTTGTATATCCCTATGCCCTGCGGAGGTACCTCGACCTTTAAAGTCCACTCACCGGCACCGGGAGAGGCTATTTCAAGGGAGGTGAAAAGGAGCATCGAGCTAAAGGCCCATTTGGGCCAGAAGTACATGTTGTTGGTGTGGGCAACGTTCGCTACCGCAGGAATAGACGTGTCCAAGAATGAGTCCCGTATTATCCTGAGATATGCCTCCCTGTGGGGAACCCCCCTCATGAAAGCCCACTCAAACCTCCCCGACCTTAGGGCAGAGTAATAAACCCTATAAAAAGCGGGCTGCATGACTCTCCCCACTATACTCGAGCTCTGGAGAAAGCTGGTCATGCTTTCCCCGACCACGTCAACAACTCTGTCCCCAAACCTTTCAAGAACTTTCTCAAACAGAAATCTGGCAACCTCGTACCCCACAAGGGACAGTCCCCCAATCTGGAGCACGTCTACCATCAGGTCACCCCCCAACACCGCAGCTGCCCTCAAAAAACAGTGGCCGTTCAAACTCCTTCCTCATAGCCGGAAAGTCCTCCCTGTAGTGAGCGCCCCTGCTCTCCTCCCTCGCTAAGGCACACTCCATGACGCCCCCGGCGAGGAGTTTGAGCCTCGGGTCTGATTCGATCCCTTCAAGCTTCCTGAGGCCGGCCTTCAGGCTTTTGGAAGTTCTCACTATACCCGCGTGCTCCCAGAGGAGTTCTCTGATAGAACCAACATCGCCAAGCCCCTCGAATGTGCAGGGAACGTCCGGGGCTTCACCAGCCCTCGGCCTCTCCCTCGCTATCGTTCTGGCCACTTCCAGACCCGAAACAATGCACTCAAGGAGCGAGTTGCTGGCCAGTCTGTTCGCCCCGTGGAAGCCGTTGGAGGCGGCCTCACCTACCGCGTAGAGGCCCTTGATGGCCGTTCTGTACCAGAGGTCAACGGCTATCCCGCCTATCGTGTAGTGCGCTATTGGCGAGACGGGAATCAAGTCCTTCGACGGGTCGATGCCGTCCTTGACCAGAAAAGCGTATATCTGGGGGAAGCGCCTCTTGAAGTCCTCTATCGAGGTGGCGTCGAGGTAGACCCTCTTTCCAGCGAGCATCTGCCTGTATATCGCCCTCGCAACGATGTCCCTGGTGGAGAGCTCGTTGACGAAGCGTTCGCCGTCTTCAGTTACTAGCTTTGCCCCCGCACCGCGGACGGCCTCGCTGATGAGTTTAACCCCTGATTTGCCCATGTAGCCGGTCGGGTGGAACTGTATGAACTCCAGGTCTCTGGCCGGGGCGCCCTTCATAACCGCGTCCCCGATGAGAAGGCCAGTGGTTAGAGGGGAGCCCGCAGTGTATTTGAAGAGCCCCGCAAAACCCCCCGTTGCTATCACAGTCGCGTCAAACTTCAGGAGCTCCCCCTCGAGAAAGATGCCGTAGGCTTTCCTCTCCTTCACGGCGAGCTCTTCAGCGAAGCCCTCAACGAAGTTAACCCCCGCCTCTTTAGCAGCTATGTAGAGAACCTCCATCATGTGCTTTCCGGTCTCGTTCCTTATCGTGAAAACGCGGTGGAAGGAGTGACCGCCCTCGGTCTCGTTGGTCTCGAACTCGATGCCGATTGAGGTCAAAAAATCGTAGGCCTCGCTGGCTTTGCTCAGGACGTTCCAGACAACCTCCTCGTCGTTGAGGTATTTACCTGCCCTAACCGTGTCGATGAAGTGGGCTTTGATGGAGTCGCCCTCCAGGATAGGCAGGGCTATCCCCGCCTGGGCGAGGTATGAGTTAGTGTTTTTGAACCCCTCCCCGATGACAGTGACGTCAAAGCCGCGCCTCGCGAGTGCCAGAGCCGCGGTTAAACCTGCCGCACCGTCGCCGATTATTCCAACCGATGTCATCTCACCACCTGAAGAAAAGAGGAGGGAAAGCTTAAACGCTTTTTCATTTCCCAACCGGATAGTTGGGAGCCTCGTTCGTTATCAGGATGTCGTGTGGGTGGCTCTCCCTGACGCCGGCGTTCGTGATTATCACGAACTCACCCTTCTCCTTGAGCTCTTCGATGTTTGCTGCACCGACGTAGCCCATTCCAGAGCGAAGCCCACCGACAAGCTGGTAGAGGACGTCGCTCACGCTCCCCTTGTAGGGGACAACTCCCTCAACTCCCTCCGGTACGAACTTCCTAGTCTTCATGTGCCCCTTCTGGTAGTAGCGCTCCGCTCCGCCTTTCATCATCGCCCCAAGGGAGCCCATGCCGCGGTACTGCTTGTACTTCTTTCCGTTTATGACGACCTCCTTGCCCGGAGCTTCTCTGGTTCCCGCCAAAAGGGAGCCCAGCATTACGGCGTCCGCTCCAGCGGCCAGTGCCTTCACTATGTCCCCGGAGTAGCGTATTCCGCCGTCGGCGATGACGTGAATACCGTACTCCTGGGCCCTGTCTGCGACGAGGGCAACGGCGGTCAGCTGGGGAACGCCGACACCCGCAACTATTCTGGTTGTGCATATGCTCCCCGGGCCGATTCCGACCTTGACCGCGTCCGCAAAGGTGAGGTCGTCAACGGCCTTTGGGTTTGCTATGTTTCCGACTATCATCTCCGCATCGATGGCGTTCCTTATATCCTTCATTGCTTTAATCGCCTTGAGGTTGTGGGCGTGGGCGGTGTCGACCACTATGACGTCCGCTCCGGCCCTGTCGAGGGCCTTGGCACGCTCGATGTCAAAGGGCCCGACAGCGGCGGCGACTATTAGATCTCCGTTCTCATCGCGGACGGCGTTGCGGTACTTCCTCCTCATCATCAGGTCGCTCATAGTTATTATTCCCACAAGCTTGCCCTCTGCGTTCACAACGGGGAGGCGGGCTATTCTGTTGGTTACCATTATGTCGAGGGCCTTCTCAACGGAAATGTCCTCACCCGCTGTTATCACCTCGCCGGTCATCACGTCCCTCACGAGGTTGCCCTCTTTGGCCGCTATGTCCTTCTTGGTGATTATGCCGACTATCCTGCCGTTCTCATCGATGACGGGAAGGCCGTCTATGTTGTTCCTCTCCATGAGGAAGAGGGCGTACTCGAGGGTCTCGTCGGGGCCAATCGTTATGACGTCCTCCACTATGAAGCGCTCCGCGCGCTTGACCTTTCTGACCATCTCGGCCTGCTCCTCAATGCTCATGTTCCTGTGGATGACGCCCAGTCCTCCTTCCCTCGCCATCGCGACGGCCATCTCCCACTCGGTTACCGTGTCCATAGCGGCGCTGAGGATCGGTATGTTGAGCTTTATATTCGGGGTTATCTGGGTGGAGACGTCAACGTCCTTAGGTTCGACCTCGGTTGCCTGCGGTATCAGAAGAACGTCGTCGAAGGTGTATCCCTTAATTGCATTGACAAGTTTATGTTCAAATTTTCCCATTTTTGTCTGACCTCCACGTCCTTTTTAACATGAACTTGGCATGGGTTTTTAAGGGTTTCCCGGAAAGAACCCGGAACTTTTTTCGGAGCGGTCGCAAAAACTTCGAACTTCCGGGTGTGTTCATCCGAATTTTACAAACGTAAAGCTTTTAAAGGAGGGGTGTGTCCCCCCTGCGGTGATGCCCATGAACCTTGCAAAGGCACTCGCCCACCTGGCTCCCATAGCCATAGTGGTGGCACTCCTCATAATCGCCTGACGATAATCCATCATTCGGTTTCATTGTTTGACGCTCATTCAAAATTTTGCCCCCTTCTTTTCTTATCCTAACAAAATGACGGAGAAACGCAAAAAAAATTAAAATAGCCCAACGCACCCCTTAACCGTGGTGATACCCATGGAGGCTGTTGTCAGGTTAGACGTAAGGGGGGAGGGCCAAACCCTCCGCTGAGAAGAAGGTCGGAAAGGGCTTTGGTTTTGATGAGTTGCTGTATGAAATCCTGAAGGAAGGTCTCTTCTGGGCGGCCCTCGGTCGGCCGTCGGAGGTCATGCCGTTTCTGAGGGGCAAGCTCTTGGGCAACGGCGTCAGCATGGAGGATAGGCGCAGGGAGTACATCGAGTACCTGCTCGACGATCTTGAGAGGTTCTATGAACGGGTCTCGTGGAGTGGGGAAATTGAAAAGCGCCACTGGAAGGCACTGAAATCCTTCCACAGGGACATAGTCTCAGTGATTTCCTCTAGGAGGGCTTAGCTTTTTAACCCCCTCTTCCCTACCCCTTCCTGGGATGATGAGGGAAGTTTCGTCCGAGCGGTGAGGAAACTCGCATGGGCTGACCACCCTCAACCTTTTAAACGGCTCTTCTCTTCGCTCATCGGGAGGAAAAATGGAGGAAAAACTGGAGAAGTTCATCTCTCACCTCAAGGTACTCGTGGAGCTTGAGAGGAAGGCAGAGATAGAGGCGATGCGCCTAGAGATGAAAAGACTAAGCGGACGCGAGAGGGAGAAGGTTGGGAGGGCCGTTCTCGGCCTCAACGGGAAGGTCGTCGGAGAGGAGCTGGGCTACTTCCTGGTGAAATACGGCCGCGATAGAGAAATAAAGACCGAGATAAGCGTCGGTGATTTGGTGGTGGTCAGCAGGAGAGACCCGCTGAAGAGCGACCTGGTTGGAACGGTCGTGGAGAAGGGGAAGCGGTTCATAACGGTCGCCCTTGAAACCGTCCCCGAGTGGGCTCTGAAGGGAATCCGCATCGACCTCTACGCCAACGACATCACCTTCAAGCGCTGGCTGGAGAACCTGAACAATCTGAGGGAGAGCGGGAGAAAGGCGCTGGAGCTCTACCTAGGCCTTAGGGAACCCGGGGAGAGTGAACCCGTCGAGTTCGAGCCCTTCGATAGAAGCCTCAACGCGAGCCAGAGGAGGGCGATCGCAAGGGCTCTCGGCAGTCCAGACTTCTTCCTGATTCACGGCCCGTTCGGGACGGGCAAGACGAGAACTTTGGCCGAGCTGATAATGCAGGAAGTTGAACGCGGAAACAGGGTTCTGGCGACGGCAGAGAGCAACGTCGCGGTGGACAACCTGGTTGAGAGGCTTGTGGACTCGGGTTTGAAGGTAGTCCGCGTTGGACATCCAAGCAGGGTCTCAAAGGCCCTCCACGAGACGACCCTGGCTTATCTAATTACACAGCACGAGCTTTACGGCGAGCTGAGGGAGCTGAGGGTCATAGGCCAGAACCTCAAGGAGAAGAGGGATACCTTCACGAAGCCGGCCCCGAAGTACAGGAGAGGTCTGAGCGACCGCGAAATACTCAGGCTCGCCTCAAAGGGCATCGGCGTCAGGGGCGTTCCAGCGAGGCTGATCCGCGAGATGGCCGAGTGGATAAAGATTAACCAGCAGGTCCAGAAGACCTTCGACGATGCCAGGAAGCTCGAGGAGAGGATAGCCAGGGAGATAATCCGCGACGCCGATGTGGTTCTCACCACCAACTCCTCCGCTGGCCTTGATGTCGTTGATTATGGGGACTACGATGTTGCAGTGATAGACGAAGCGACGCAGGCGACCATCCCAAGCGTCCTCATTCCGATAAATCGAGCGGGGCGCTTCGTTTTGGCTGGGGACCACAGGCAGCTCCCGCCGACGATACTGAGCGAGAAGGCTAAGGGACTGTCAAGGACGCTCTTCGAGGGCCTTATCGAGCGTTATCCAGAAAAGAGTGAGATGCTCACCGTCCAGTACAGGATGAACAAAAGGCTGATGGAGTTTCCAAGCGGGGAGTTCTACGGTGGCAGGATAGAGGCCCACGAGAGCGTGAGGAACATAACACTCTCCGACCTCGGAGTTTCGGAGCCGTCTTTTGGGGGGCCCTGGGACGCGGTGCTGAAGCCGGAAAACGTGCTGGTCTTCATAGACACATCAAAGAGAGAAGACCGCTTCGAGAGGCAGCGCTATGGAAGCGAGAGCAGGGAGAACCCATTGGAGGCAGGACTCGTTAAGGAGACGGTTGAGAGGCTCCTCAAGATGGGCGTTAAGCCGGAGTGGATAGGTGTGATAACCCCCTACGACGACCAGCGTGATTTGATAAGCTCCCTCCTTCCCGAGGAGGTCGAGGTCAAGACGGTGGACGGCTACCAGGGCAGGGAGAAGGAGGTAATAGTGCTCTCCTTCGTCCGCTCCAACAGAAGGGGAGAGCTCGGCTTCCTGAAGGATTTGAGGCGTTTGAACGTCTCGCTGACGAGGGCGAAGAGGAAGCTGATTTTGATAGGCGACTCATCGACTCTAAGTGCCCACCCGACCTACAAACGGCTGGTGGAGTTCGTGGGTGAGAAAGGAACAGTGGTTGATACAAGAAAATTAACAGGAATCCCACCGGAGATGACCCCAGAGAGCATAAGAAGAATTCCCGGAATTTCAAGGACTGAGGAATCAACGGACGTTCCGGATGGCGTAGAGGAAGTTAGAAAACGAGACAGAAAGAGGACACGCTCAATTTACAGGGATACACCCAGCAATCATTTTTAAACCGGTGCCCTCGAAACTTGTTGCGGGGGTATGCGGATCAAATTGTTAGCCAGAGGTGATACCATGTTCCTCTACACCAAGAACTTCGACGAGCAGAAGGAGAAAGCCATGGCCGGCCTGAGAAAGGCCTTAGCCGAGGGCAAGGTGGACGGGGACATAATCCCCCTGCTCGATAAAATCAACTCGCTTGAGAACTACTTTACCACCTCCTCATGCTCGGGCAGGATTTCGGTCATGGAGATGCCGGACTTCGGCGACAAGGTCAATTCCGTCTGGCTCGGCAAGTGGCACAGGGAAGTTTCCGTCGAGGAAGTCCTTGAAGCTATCAAAAAGCACTCCAACGGTCAGCTCTGGTTTCTCGTAAGGAGCCCTATCCTGCACGTCGGCGCGAGGACGATGGAGGACGCGGTTAAACTGCTAAACCTCGCGATAGGGCTGGGCTTCAAGTACAGCAACATTAAAAGCGTTAGCCACAAGAAGCTCCTCGTCGAGATTCGCTCCACCGAGAGAATGGACGTCCCCCTTGGCGCAGATGGCGAGTTATGGGTGAGCGAGGACTACATCGAGAGAATAACAGCCATCGCCAACGACCAGCTGAGGAGGTTTAAAGGGAAGCTGAAGAAACTGGAGGAAGAAATGAAAGGCATTTAATTGGAAGCTACGGAATCATATTCAGATACGCCCACCTCAGTAGGAATAATAAAAATATTACTCCCAAGAACTTTACAAGATTCCTGTTGTCTTTTCCAAGTTCACTAGGGGAATCCGCAAACAGATAAGTCATTAGCGTAACTGAGACCAATAACAGGCCAAGTAACAGGTACGAAGTAAGGAGATCTAAGGAGTTAAGCCTCTTTTCAATTAGAGTTAATCCAGAAAATAATAACAAACCCAAAAGTCCCCAAAATGTTTTCATGTTTTTCACCCCCTAGTTTTTCTTCTAATCCATAACCTGAGAGGAAGCGTTAGAAAGCTCACAATTAGAGGAAACATCACCACAGTCACGAGGGGAAAATTTGAGTTTGAGTCCATCCACCACCACCCGTATAAAAAGAACAAAAAGACAAATATTGGGAATGTTCGCAGAAGTTCCTCTTGGAGAATCTTCTCCACTTTTTTCACCCCCTACTAACATAAAAAGTTTTAAAGTTAAAAGCCTAGTGCACACTTAACTGCACATACTGCCGTACCCAAACCTAAACATGCAGCACATGCGGCCACTCTCAACAGCATGGCAACGAGGAAAACCCCGAAAGCAGTCTTCCTCCACTTCATGGCCACCACCTGACCAGTTAGTCGGGAAAAACAGACAATCGTCATATATAAATTTTCCTTTTATAAGTTGGATTTAATAACGTTTTTTTTTCCGCAGGATTTTCAATTTCCAACCGTATCAAAACGACGAGGATGAAAAGAAAGAAGCCAGAGTAAAAGAGCGAACAAAAGAACACAAAAGAGCGCCAATGCCGTTCCCGATCAAAAGCAAAGAAACATCCATAGGAGCATCATACAGGATGGAATCTAAAGTTTGAACAACTCCCAGAGGATGAAGAGCATGGCCACTGCTAGTGAAAGCAGAACAATCGAGAGAATTCTCCTTCCAACTCTGCGCGGAAGATACACTCCCAGAAAGCCAAACAGGGTGTTTATGAGCGAGAGAGCCAGGAACTTTCCGGCGTTTCCAACCACGGCGTTGAACATGTCCAGGATTTCCTTCGGGTAGTTCTGGGTTGCAAAATAACCGGAGACGACCCATATGGCAGGAATCGCGAGAGTTGAGGCAAGGGAGGTTTTACCGATGAACTCAAAGGCATCCTCAGCCCTATCATCTCCAAGGAAGTAAAAGGGGAGAGCCAGAATCCAAACCACCATAGTGGAAGCAATTGGATAAACCATCACTAAAAGAAAAACCATGCCAGCAAACGCCGTGATGACGAGTGAAACATCCTGAAACTCAAGAAGGGCAACGCTGAGAAACCCCCAGAAAACGAGGTGATAGGCTATGCAGTACTGCACATCGTGCTTCAGGTAGCCACTGTACCACGGCTCATCCCAGTGCTCCTCAAGAATCTCGAAAAGCCTTTTGATGTCCCTCTTGCTGTACCCGTGCTTCTCAAGTATTCGGGCGAGAAAGAAGACCGTTGAAACGAACGTGAGGATTGAGAGAAAAACCATCTCAAGAACCCATTCGCGAGTAACTCCACCGTGCTTTATCCAGATGAAGGCGAAGAGTGGAACGCCAAGAACCAGCGGGTAAACAACCATCTCGATGAGGATTTTTCTCCCCACAGCGACCACCGGGACTTTTTTGATAAATCCGAACTACAGTGAGTGCAGTTGGATAAAAACCTTTATCAGTATGAGAACAAGAGCGAGGGCAATCAGCAGGAGCGTTAAGAGGCCAAGCCTTCTCCTCCGAGGAAGGATAAAAATTCCGATAAGGCCGTACAGAGCGTTCAGAGCAGATAGCAACAGGAGGTTCTTATATAGGTCCCTGTTCATGTAAAATTTCAAAAGAGGGCGTATTATTACAATTTCTGAGGCCCCAAGATGCGTGGCTATCAAACTTAAAAAGATCAGAAAGCCTCCAGAAACCAGGGAAACCAGCAGGATTTCCTTGAAGATATACGAAAGCCGTTTCCCGGTTAGAATCTCGTAGAGCAGGAAGGGTACTTCCATAATCGGTATCAGCATGGAGACCATCAACGGAAGGGCGACCACTACAAAGATTACAGCAAAGCTAACGGTAAAAATTATTCCTTTTTTAGGCCCTAATTCAAGAACCCAGGTGCTGAAGGCACCCCAAAGTGCAACAATTGTGAAGATTTCCCTCATTGAACCGCCAATGATTTTTGGATCGGCTTCATCAAGGACTCTGGGCAGCTCTCTAAGCCCAACTTGGGAATAACCAGCTTTTCTCAACAATCTTTTAACAAACAGGATGACGAGGGCCAGCGTGATGAAGAAAGAAACTATCGTCGTGATCAACCAGGAAGCGTTGAAATTCTCCCTCCCAACGTCACCAAATGGACGGATGTAGCCCAAACTCCACATAATCACCCACATCGCCAGAGGAGCAAGGACGGCCTCCACCAACAAACGCCTCGCCGATTTCATTTTAGATCCCCTCTTGCCTCAAAGTCGTAGATTGTAAAAAATTTAACAAAGATTAATTAAAGTACATGGTCCTCGATATATGGCAATATGGCATCACAGAGTTGGGGACAAAATATAGGAGCTAAAACTGCCCCACAAGCATCTGCACAAACGCTTCCCAATATTCCACATCTACTCGCACAAAGTCTCTTTAGTATCACTGAACATCCAGCAGAGCAGCTTCCTCCTTTTGCAATGCTAGACCAGAAGTCCTCACCGCACATAGAGGCACAGAGACCCGAACATATAAAGCTTCCCGCGAAGCATATAATCGAGAGCACTCCTCCACTACTCCCTGCTGCGGCTATACAGGCAAGGGTAAAAAGTCCAGTACATGACAAGTCGCAGAGGTGAACGCACGCTGAGTAATCATCGATGACTATAGTATACCCCAACTTTGCTTTTCCATTGTACTCAGGAAGCTTAAGCCTCACCAAGTGCGATAAGTGCCTTAACTCGTAAGCACTCCTGCCCCAAATCCAGCTCGTCTCGTCACCCCTGCGAAGCTTCATAAGAATCTTGTTCAGAGTCCAGTAGTAATCCGAAAGCGTGAGATTACCAAGTACCAGTACAGTATCCCCAACAGGAACTGCCTTGTTCTTATCATCAAGAGCGATGTTCATTCCAGTAACAAAAGCTGTGTACTTTCCAGTCTTTGGGTCAGTTAAGATTTTAGTGATTAGCGTAAAATTATACTGACTCCTCTCGGCTCTATAAACAAGGTTGTATATGGTGTAGTTAAAGGTGGCATTGTAAGCAGTAACCTTGACGAACAACAACTGTTCATGATCCCTTGTCATGTTGTACAGAGTGGTTATCGAAACATTAACGTGAGCGCTCGTATTAAAAGCACCACAAGAACTGGCGTTCTGGCAAGCGCAGGGAGAATGCGTCAAATTAGTGAAGTTTAATGTTGCATTCACCCACGTGACGTTCATCTGAAGCTTACCATTCTCATCGTACCAAGCAACGACTGCCCTCCTAAAGGTTATGCTGGCGTTGTTAGTGCTCATTGCCATGGCCTGTGGAGCGGCAATCAACTGCATGCTCAGCACCATAAAGACCAGAAACACGCCGAACGTCGCCTTTCTCCAGTTCATGGCCACCACCTGACCAGTTGGTCAAGGAGAGCAGACAATCGCCATATATAAATTTTCCTTTTATAAGTTGGATTAAACAACGTTTTTCTTTTTTGTTATGGTTTACAATTTTCAACTGTATCAAAAAGACGAGAACGAGACGAAAGAAGGGCGAGTAAAAGAGCGAACAAAAGAACACAAGTAATCAATAATGACAACTTTTGAGCTTTTCCAGACAATTTTTGTGATTCGACTCATAAAAAATTAGTACGGCATCTATTACTATCATTTTCTATCCTCCCCAATATACCGTTCTCATAGACGGCCTCAATTTCCTCATCTGTTCCACCACGAAACACTTTGGCGTTTGGTCTACAAAAACTTACCCCCTTAAGTCCCCTAAACCTGACCTGGAAAAGAAGGCCAGCAAAAACTCAAGAAGGCCGTTACGTAAAAACTCTCCCGATCACTGGTTCCTCCTCCCTGCGGAGATGTCCCAAAATAATAAAGCATCAAAGCTGAAGGGGCAGTTTTACGTAGTCCAAAACGCTTCCCCTGGCCTTCCTTATCTCGACATGCTCGACGAGATCCTTGAACTGGCCCCCCGCGAGGCCGTCCGCTATTATCGCGCTCCCCCGGGCGGCTTCCTTAGCCCTGCCCTCAAGACCCCTCTGCTTGACGACGGGAAGTCCAAAGCACTCCTCGAAGAGATCTTCCACGTCCTTTCTGAGCTCGTCTATGCGCATCAGCCTGCCGGAGAGAATTATCTCCTTAGCGTTGCCCACAACGGCCAGCTCGCTCGCAACGGCCTTTAAGAAGCCGTCCTTCATGGCCTCCCAAGCCTTTGCGAACGGTTCTTCGTCGAGCCTCTTGGCAAACTCCTCCGGCGGGAGTATCTCGTTGGCGGCTATTACCGTAGCTCCGCCCCAGAAGAGGTGCCACTTCTTGACCCCTCCCATAAGGTAGGCAACCTCGCCGTCGAGGGCACCGCTGTTCACGTAGGCCGGACCGGGGAAAATGGTTCCGCCGATGCCATCAACGATTTTTCCACCTTTAACCGCTCCGGCGTAGTTGTAGCCGAAACCCACCTCAAGGAGGACGAATGAAACTTCACTGTACTCGATTCCAAGCCTCTTCGCCTGGTCGTAGATACCGAGCACTGTTATCGCCATCTTGTCGGCCGTTCCCATGTCAACCTTGTTGTACTTTCTCCACTCCGGCACCGTCGGGAGGTGGATGACGCCAGGGATGAACCAGACGTTCATGCCCTTCTCAGCCATCTCGCTTACCATCTTCTGTAACCCGATGAGGACGGGGATTTCCTTCATCTCCTCCTCTCTCACGAGCGTCATCTCGAAGCGGTCCCTATCTGTCAGCTCGCTTATGTGCTTCAGCGGGACTCCGTAGCCTGAGGGCCCGATTATAAGATCGGCATTGAAGTCCTCAATGGCCTTGACAATCTTTTCAGGTGCCTCTGCGACCACTTCACTCGGGAAGGTGAGGTCAAGCTTTATCCTCCCGTCTTCAAGCCCTATAACGTCGAAGCTCTTCGTTCCGGGATCGACGCCTATGACCCTCATGGAAAACACCCTTGAGGTTTATCTCCAGTTGAGAATGGAAGGTTCTTTAAAAAGGCTTGCCATCAGGGGAGCCCAGCCAAAAGGGGGAGAACAGAAAAGGTAGGAGAGCTAAAGCTCAAAGCCTTCAGTCGAGGTCGCTGCCGAAGTCGTCGCCACCCTTGTCTCCCTTGTCCTTCTCAAGCTTGCTGGCGGCGATGACGTCGTCGATCCTGAGGATCATTATCGCAGCCTCGCTGGCGCTCTTGATAGCCTGCTTGGTGACTCTGAGCGGTGCGATGACGCCGCGCTCCATCATGTCGGCCGGCTCACCCTCGAAGACGTCGACACCGATGGTGGCGCCCTTCTCCTTGTGCGCTGCTATGACCTTAACGAGGGTCTCGACCGGGTCGAGACCGGCGTTCTCGGCGAGGGTCCTCGGGATGACCTTGAGAGCCTCAGCGAAGGCCTCGATGGCGAGCTGCTCCTTGCCACCGACCTCCTTGGCGAACTCGTCGAGCCTGATGGCGAGCTCGATCTCCGGGGCACCGCCGGCGGCGAGTATCTTGCCGTCCTCGACGATGTCCTTGACGACCTTGACAGCATCTTCGAGCGCCCTCTCGACCTCGTCGACGACGTGCTCGGTACCGCCCCTGATGAGGATGGTGACGGCCTTCGGGTTCCTGCAGCCCTCAACGAATATCATGTTCTCGCCGGCGACCTTCCTCTGCTCGACGAGCTCGGCCTCACCGAGGTCCTCGCTGGTGAGGTCGCGGACGTTGGTGACGATCTTGGCTCCGGTGGCCTTGGCGAGCTTCTCCATGTCGCTCTTCTTGACACGCCTGACTGCCAGAATGCCGTACTTGGCGAGGTAGTGCTGGGCAAGGTCGTCAATACCCTTCTGGACGAAGACGACGTTGGCTCCGACCTCCTTGATCTTCTCGACCATCTCGCGGAGCATCTTCTCCTCCTGCTCAAGGAAGGCCTGGAGCTGCTCCGGGCTGGTGATCCTTATCTCGGCGTCAGTCTCGGTCTCCTTGACCTCGAGGGCCTCGTTGATGAGCGCTATCTTGGCGTTCTCAACCCTCTTCGGCATTCCCGGGTGGACGACTTCCTTGTCAATGACGACGCCCTTGATGAGCTGGGTCTCGTGGACACTCGCGCCCTCCTTCTTCTCGAACTTGATGTTGTCGAGGTCGACCTTGTAGCCATCACCGACCTTCTCGGCGACCTGCTTGACGGCCTCGACTGCTATCTCGGCGAGGTACTCCCTCTCCTCCTCGGCGGCCTTGCCAGTGATGGAGGTGATCGCGGCCTTCTTGAGGGTCTCCTTGTCGTCAACGTCGACGTCCCTGGCTATTTCATCGAGGATCTTCTGGGCCTTCTCGGCGGCGAGGGCGTAACCCTTGATGACTATGCTCGGGTGGATGTTCTGGTCGAGGAGCTCCTCAGCCTTCCTGAGAAGCTCGCCAGCGATAACAACGGCAGTGGTGGTTCCATCACCAGCCTCCTTGTCCTGGGTCTTAGCAACCTCAACCATCATCTTAGCAGCAGGGTGCTGGATGTCCATCTCGTCGAGGATGGTGGCACCGTCGTTGGTGATGACGATGTCGCCGAGGCTGTCGACGAGCATCTTGTCCATACCCTTCGGGCCGAGGGTGGTCCTTATGGTCTCGGCGACGATCCTAGCGGCGAGGATGTTGAGCCTCTGGGCGTCCCTTCCGACGTACCTCTGGGTTCCCTCAGGCAGAATAACGACCGGCTGTCCGGCGAGCTGGGCCATCTCCCCTCACCCCCTCCGTTTTCTTCTTTTAGGGGCGGATGAGTTTTAGTTACAATTGGTGTTTCCGGTTTATCGTTCCTTTGGACTATTTATAAATTTTGCGGTTAAGGATGGCCGGGGATCCGCAGGGTCAGGGCAGCATAGAAAAGGAAAGAAGAGATCAGGCCTCCTGCAGGATTGCAACAACGTCTCCGAGGTCTATTATGCCGTTGCCGTCCATGTCAATGGCCTTCTCAGTGTCATCGTCCACAGTGGCACCGAGGAACAGCCTGAGAACCAGGTAGGCGTCCTTGGCGTCCACCTTGTGGTCTCCGTTCAGGTCGCCCTCAACGGTGCTGGTGCCCGCAAAGGCGACGTTTATGGTGCCGACGCCGTAGACCATCAGTTCGGCGATGAGCCTTCCGGTCTGGGTGTGGTGGTGGAAGCCGACGAACTTGCTGGCGCCTGGGCCGTAGGCGAAAAGGGGCACCGGCTCGCCGGTGTGCTTGTGGGACGCGAACCTGACTCCGAGCCTCTCAGCGAGCACCTCACCGATACCGTTGGAGAGGCCGTACTTCGGATCCTCCTCCGCGCGCTTCTGGATGTAGGCCACCTCGTCGTCGCTCAGCTCGATGCCGGTGTACTTCTTGACGACCTCCTTTATGTCGCCGCCGTTCTTGATCTCGGCCGCCATAGTGCCGGTGCTGGCCTTTATGTTCAGGATTCCCTGGACGTCAACGACTTTTCCGTAGTTGGTGCCCACGGCAAGGCCGCCCGTCTCGTGGTCCGCGGTGACCACAACGAGTGTGTCGCCCCTCTGCCTGGCGTACTCAAGGACGTATCCCACCACGTCGTCGAGCTCATTGGTCTCCGCCAGAGCCGCCGCTATGTCGTTGCCGTGGCTGGCGTGGTCTATCCTTCCGGCCTCTATCATGAGGAAGAAGCCGTTGGGGTTCTTCTCAAGGAGCTCGATTGCCTTCTTAGTCATGTCGAGGAGCCCAACATCATCCTCAGTCCTGTCGAGGACGTACGGTATGTGGCTTGAGGAGAAGAGGCCGAGGACGTGGTCACCGCTGGCGGATTCGAGGCCGGCCCTGTCAAAGACGACCTGGTAGCCGTAGTCCTTTGCGAGGCTCAGCGTCTCATCGTCGAAGTACTTTTTGCCCCCTCCGAAGAGGACGTTGATCCTGTTCTCAATGAGCTGCCGGGCTATCTCGGCCTCCATGTCCCTGTCCTCAACGTGGGCCCCGAATGCGGCGGGGGTGGCGTGGGTTATCCTGGTCGTGGTGACGAGCCCTGTGGACTTACCCAGGGCCTTGGCAAGCTCAAGAACTGTGGTGAGCGTGTAGGTTTTCCCGCCCTCCGTGACCGTTGAGATCATGCCGTTGTATGTCATGATGCCTGTGGCGAGGGCGGTTGCAGAGGCTGCGGAATCGGTAACTTCTCCTGATCTGGAGTACGTCATCTCAACGCCGCTGTACGGCATCTTCTCAATGTTCAGCGGGCCGTAGACGAGCCTCGTGAGCTGGAGCTGGGCGAAGCCCATGCCGTCCCCGATTATGAGGATGACGTTTTTAACGCCGTTGGGCGCTGCGACGCTGCTTCCTGCCGCCGGGGCCATGGCCGTCCCTGCCTGGGAAAATACCAGTACGCTAACAAGCAGTGCCAGACCCAGAATCTTCTTCACGTCCATGGCCACCACCTTCCGCACGGCCCCCCATACGGGGGGTGGGAGTGTGGGCATTATCTCCAAACCTATATTAAAGCATTTCGATTTTCAAACCGCAACGATAGTAAAGATAGCAAGTCCAAACTGCAGTTACTCCAAGGGTTCGGTTAGCGGACGGAAGGCCAGGGGCCACCATACCTTTTTAACCCGTTCAACGAACCGGAATCAGGTGATGAAAAATGGCCGACGTTAAAGCCCAGTGGGAGAAAGCCCTGAGCGAGAAGGACTGCGAGAGGTTACTTGAGCTCTTTGACGATTACATTGAGACCATTGAAGATGAGGAGACGCTGAGGGAGGAGCTGAAGAAGCTTGAGGAAGTCGTCATCGAGTGCGGGGACCCCTACGATTTAGCGCATGAGATAGCTCACGTCTACGCTCACCTCGACGACGCCGAGAGCGGCATTGAGCTCTACAAGAGGATAGCCGAGAGGAAAGAGGAAGATCCGGAGGAGTACGCGACGGCGCTCTACTACCTGGCCGATGCTTACGAGCACTTCGGCATGCCGGAGAAGGCGATAGAGACCTACGAGGAGCTGCTCAAGCTTGAGGAGGAAGTCCTCAAGAACGAGAGGGAGATAGCGCTGACGCTGGCGAACATGGCGGTGAACCTCGACGAGATCGGCGAGACAGAGAAGGCCATAGAGCTCATGGAGCGCGCGAGGGATATATTCGAGAGGCTCAACGACGAGAAGAACCACCTCATAAGCCTCCTCGACCTAGCGCACTTCAGGTACGAGGCTGGGGACTACGATACGGCCGAGGGACTTATAAAGGAGGTTCTCAGGAACCCGAGGGAGAACGAGATAGAGATAAACGCCAAGCTGGTGGAGGCCGAGATCTGGGCTGGCAGAGAGGAGTACGGAAAGGCCTTCAAGGCCCTCCGCGACGCGCTCCTTAAGGCCGTTGACACGGGCGACGAGATTTTTGGCCTCGTCTTTGACACGCTCGTTGACTTCATCGAGGGACTGTTCAACGAGGGCGAGTACGGAACGGTTGCCGAGAACATGGAGGCCTTTGCCGAGGTCTTCGAGGACGACACGGCGGATTTCTTCAGAGCCATAGGCGAGCTCGCCCGCTGGAAGGAGGGCGACGAGGAAGCAAAGAAGAGGTTCGACGAGCTTTACGCCAAGATTCAGAACGAGGATCTGAAAGCAATCCTCGACGAGTGGAAGAAGCCAAAGCTGAGCCTGAGTTTGGGGCTTTAGGCTTCCATTTTTCTATTCAACGCCTTCGTATAGCGCTCTATTTCCAGGAGACTTTTTCTGATAACATTCTCCCCAGCGTTCCATATTTCGATCCCGACGACGTTTCCTTCCTCATCGTACTCGAACCACACGTCTTCGTCAACTTCGTCGGTGTCTGCCACCGGGCCCTCTCTGATCAGAATATAGAGGATATCAGCCTTTGGGTCATACCTAACCTTCATACCTCAACCCACCCCAGAGATGACAATCTTCTTTCAAATTTTATCAAGGATCTTACTTTTTCTCTCCTGGAAGTCTGCCCTTCAGAGTTGAAAGAGGATCAGGATGACAGTATAGAGAAAAGGAACGAGGATTCAGATCCTCGAAACGGTCTCAACTTCCGCGCTCTCGACGTTCTCGACCTGCCTGAAGAGCTCGGTGACCTCGTCGTAGGAGTATCCCTCGGCGTCCTTTCCAAGGACGTAGAACTTGAGGGCGACGAGACCAAAAGCTATAGGCTCGCGCTCGACCTTGGCGAGGCCGAACTTCTCGGGGATAACAGCTTTCAGCTTCTCCTCAAGCTCGTCGAGGTTAACCTCCGGGTCGGTCGGCATGACCTTTATAACACCAACGAGGTTGTAGTCAGCCATTCCTTTCACCTCCTAAACTTCACGGCCCCTCCCAGCCGCACTTGGGGCACTTGTAGGGGACTGAGAGGACCCTGCAGCTTTCACAGCGCCAGATGATCTCCTCGCCACAGTTCGGGCAGACGAAGTGAGTGGCGTGCTCCCTGGGGGTTATCTCCTTTCCGCATGATGTGCATACGGGTATCTCGAACTTGGCTTCCACTGCGAACACCTCCGAGAAAGGTGGTTTTAATCACTGGTGGGCATTGAGGGGGTTGGCTTATAAGCTTTTCCATGGATGTCATGTCTTAAACTCACGGGAGAGCGTCCCGGCCAGTTCCTCGATCCTGAGCTTCAGGCTTTCTATCCCATCCATACGCCCACCGTTCTGGTTAGCCGTGATTTGAGTAAAGTTCGTAAACATCGTTACGGCTAACCTTCCCCACTCCCGTCTTCATCGTGAGGCTTTCGGGGGGAACGGAAACTCCCCACATCTCCAGGGCTCTAAGCGAGATATTCCAGCTCCCAACCACATCACGGTCGGCCTCAAACCCACACTTGGGACACTTCAAGACCCTGTGCCCATTCGGGCTTAGTTCACCCCCACATACCGGGCACAGGGAGGAAGTGAAAGCGGGATTAACGAAAACAACCCTAACACCCTTCAATTTAGCCTTGTATTCGATGATTGACTGGAGCTTCCTAAAACTCCACCTGTGGAGACGACCGTTCATTTCAGCCGAATACCTAATCGAATCCCTGATTTCAGTCAAATCTTCGAGAGCAATTCCGCCATACTTCTCAGCCAGCTCAACGATTTTATTGGCCAGCTTGTGATACAAATCGTTGAGCCTGTTCCTTTCTCGTTGCCCGTACTTTTCGAGAAGTTCCTTCCTCTTCTTTCCGGCCCTCAGCTTTTTCTGAATCTTCCGCCTCTTCACGTAATAACCAGTCCTAACCTCCCGCTCGTGAGTGATTATCTGCACAAACTCCCCATTTGGGAGCGAGAGCGTAACATTGTTCTCGTTTAAATCCACACCGACAAAGGCCTTAGGCTCCCCAACCACAACTTCCTTAGAGAATACAACGTTGAGAAAAACGCCTTTTGGCGTTCTAATCAGCCAAGCCTGTCCGGCCTTCCAGCTCTTAAACCGCTCGTGATACTTGGCAGGATAAAATTCCAACTGAATCCTCCCGCTCGGAGTGGAGAGCTTAACCACTCCAGCATCAAGGCCGAGTTTGAACAAGTGGTCATCAAGCATAATGACTTCCTTCTTAAAAACGGGCTTGCCCTTAGCCTTCCCGTTCCACCTCCGCTTCCTGAAGCTCTTGAATATCGCCGTCGCCATCTGACAGCCCGTGTAAAGGTAATGACTCGGCAGGCTCGAATATTCCTTGCGAAGGCTCTTGTAAGTCTCCTTCTTCAGCCGGTAAAAGCTCGTAACGTTGTTCTCAAAAGCGTATGAAATTAGAAAGTTCACAATCTCCCGATAAGTTTTGAAAAGCTCGTCTAACCCTTCGGGAGCTTCCTTCAGCTTGAATTTTGCTGTGAGTTTAATCGTCTCTGAGGGCATTCTTTACCGCCTCAATGAGACGTTTTTTCTTGTGAGAACGCATGCCGTAAAGCTTTCCAGCGAGGGAAGTTACGATAGCCAAAAGGTCTTCGACCAGTTCTTTTTCTGGTGTTTTATCCTCGTCATCGAAGATTACTTCGATTTCAACGCTGTGCGAGTTGAAGTATTGTTCGAGGTACTTGAAGCCGAAGCGTGTAAGCCTGTCCCTGTAAGTTATGATGACTTTCCCAACTTCTCCACTCTCGATGAGTTTGAAGAGCTGTTTTAAGCCTCTCCGGTTCTCGTTGAGGCCTGAGGAGATGTCGGTGAGGATTTTGGCCACTTGATAACCTTTGGAGGAGCAGTAGTTCTTGAGGTATTCCACCTGCCTCTCAAGGTCTTCCTTCTGGTCTCTGCTTGAGACTCTGGCGTAAATAACGACTTTGTCTAGGGTTTTGCCTTCGAGGAGTCTTTTGATTTCGCTTTCTGGAATGCGGTATTCTCTGCCGACTTTGTATGCTTTAATCTCGCCGGCTTTGATTTTTCTGAGGAGCGTTGGCTTGCTGATGCCCAAGAGTTGTGAGGCTTTTCCAGTCCGATAAAGCCTCATTCAGCATGCACCAAAAGAAGTTATGAAGCGAAAATATTTAAACTTTACGCTTTTAACTATTTATGGAACAGCCCAGTATTTTCTCCAAGGTTGTCTATCACTTTCCACCCCTCAATGCTCCTCCCGCGGGATGGGAGAGTTGGAACGAGCTTCGTCCAGCCCTTAACTCTGCTCCTTAGATGGTTAAGAACCTCCTCTGGGATGTCGACCCCCAACTCGTTTTTGAGGAGCTCCAGGACGTAACCGGTTCTCTGACAGAGGGAGTCGCTGGCGAAGCGTTCGAAGTAGCCCACGAACTCGTCCCAGTCGAGTTTTTCGGCCTCGTAGAGGGCCTTGGTTATCTCGGGGTAGCCCCCGCAGTAAGCAGGTTTGTAGAAGCAGTCGAAGAACGTCTTTGCAAGGGTGGAGGTGTAGACGCCATCCTTAAGCGTCATTCCAGTGGCCTTTTCTCCGAGGGCAACGGCCTTGATCGTGTACTCCCCTATGGCTCTCTCACCGGATTTCCTAGGTGTGGCCACGAATATCGTGAAAGGCTCGTAGTCGAGCAGGTCATAAAGCCTCAGGGCGGAAGAGAATGCTATGTATCCCGGGAACAGGGCGAGGGCTATCCTGTAGGGGTTTTTTATTGAGGGGTTTCCAGGATGTTCATTGACGAGGTAGAGGCCCTTCTTCAGCCTCGTGAGGTAGCCCTTCTTTGAGAGGCTCCAAAGGACCTTTTTAACCATCCCCCTGCTGAGACCCGGGAAGAGTTCTCTGATCTCGTCAGCACTCACTATATCAGTCCCTCGTATCGCCCTCATTATGTCCTGTTCAGTTTTTGTAAGGTAGTAATTTTTCTGCATATAGTGACCAATGTGGTAACTTCCTTAATAAAATTTTCGAGATGGGGTTCAGGGTGGGACTTATGATAACACACTCGCTCATCTTGATGTGGTGGAACGCAGGGGCTTCTCCCCTGCAAGAAACTCTGCGCAAGCAAAGTTTCATCAAAGTTCGTGTGTCCTCATCGGCGGCATTCTCCGAGGGTTTATCTGTGCAACATTGCTCTCACAGGGTTTCACCCCAACAGCGCCCTCCGGGCGCTAAACAATTAGAGGGAAACCAAAACAAAAACGGCTTATTGAAATGAAACCCAGTTAAAACCCTCAAACTTATAGAGAGGACACACAAACATACTTCAGCAGATTATGCGGGTAAGGCTTTTGGTCAACCTTTGCCAAGCAAAGGTTGCTGGGGGGCTCCGCCCCCACGCCCCCGGAGGTTTAGCCTAACAGAGTTGTTTCAGAACCTCGTGATAGAACTCAAGAGGTCGGAGGATTTTAAGGGCATGGTCCTCCAAGCACACAACCTTGTTCTCGTCCCTCAAAGCTATCAAATCATCGTCCCAGGTTAAGATGTACTCAACTTTTCCTTCGTAGGCAATTTCCAGCCATTTATTATCCTCGGGATCCCTGGATATGTTAAACTCCCTCGAAGGCAAGACTGTTATGGAGCCCCTCAAATACCTGGCCAGAATCCGCTTCCATTCACTGGAGAGCCTCCCCTTCTCAGCCAAGAGGCCAATCTTTAAGCTGAGCTCATGGAGCGCTTCTTCGCTTGTATAATTCATAAGAAAATCCCCGTCTAGGGCTTTGATGAGAAGTGCCGCCAGTCCGCTTGGCTTAATCATGGCCGCCAGGACAACGTTGGTATCCATGACCACCTTCATCTCCTGGCACCCGTGAGTCTCCTGTACTCCCCATCAACTTCCTCGAGGACGTCCTTGACTTCAGGCCACTCGTCCTCAAAGTCTCCAGCGGCCAACATTCTCCGGGCCGCCTCGGTCTCCGCCCGAATATCCCGGAGCGTTAGCTCTTTGGCAAGTTCCTTGGCTTCTTCCATCATCATCTGTCCAAGCGCCAGCGTAACGGCGAACTTGATGAAGTCCGAACGGCTCCTGAACTCCTTCTTTTTCACCAGCTCGTCTATTTTCTTGATAACGTACCCTGGTAACCTCACGGAAACTGGGTAATCTACCGTCCCCGCCATGGCAATCACCAATTACATATAGACTACAATAGTATTTAAAGATGACTTCCCACCTTTTATCAGCCCACAAACATCCAACTTTAACGACCATTTTCGCCCCACTTAAGACGAAGTCAGCCCCTTCATTCTGGGCCTTATACTGACCTCCTTCCCGCCCTGAAGGGCGAGGGTTCCAACGAATTAACCCCTCGCCATTGACGGGGAGGTTTGAGGGGCCTCATTCAAACCCGCTAAAAAGCGGGTCTTCGACCCCTCCGGCCGGGCCTTCGGCCAATTACCCCTCCCTTGAGCATACAAGCCACCCAAGTTCGGGGTTATCGTTCTCACAACTTTCTTCAAAATGTTAAAAGCTCCAACAAGGTCGGCATTGAAGACAATCCCCGTTGCGGGACACTTAAACAACCCCCGAACAAATCTCGCCCCTTCGTGGGGCTTCCCGCAGACGGGGCAGGTTTTTGAAGTGAAAGCCTCATCAACAACCTCAACCAGAATACCATACTCTTCAGCCACTTCCTTTAAGCGTTTAATGACATAATTAAACCGCCAAACGTGAGAGAGGAGAAAATTCTGCCTTCTACCCTTATCAGAGTTCCTGCTAATGCCCTTCGGATAACCAACAACTATTCCCGAAACTCCCAACTGATACAGTTTTTCAACTGTTTGCCTTACCGCCGTGTTGATGTAGTGCCTCGCCTGGAGTTTGGCTTTCTGGTGCATTCTGGAGAGCTTTCTACCCTTCTTAGCTCCGCTCTTGTTGATTTTTGACTGGTAGTCCGCTATTTTCTTCTGATAGTAAAAATCAATGCTTTTTAGCGGTCTTCCATTGACTAAGAAGCTCTCTCCGTTTTCAAGATAGACAGCCATCAGGTTGTTCACTCCCAAGTCAATGCCTGCTGAGAGGTTTCCCAAGGGTTGTCTCGGAATTTTCACCCACTCATCTCCAATTAGTCTCTCTTCCACCGTGTATGAAATGTGAGCATACCATTTCCGCCTTACTGGGTCGTAAGTTATTTCTAAGCGACCCTGCTTTCCCTTCAAGTGTATCCTGCCTTTAAACTGGACTTCAAGACGTTTGAACTTTCCGAGGCCCTTGAGGATTAACTTGTTACCCTCAATCTTATACTGGTCGTTCCTGAGGATGATTAATTGCCTCCTTTTCCCATCGTCCTTCAAGTAGTTTGGTGGTTTCGGTTTGAGCCATTCGGGGAGTTCACCGTTCCTCCAGCTTCTCAAAAGTGAGAAGAAGCTCCTCCAGCTTTCAGCGTTCTTCCTGCAAACTTGCTGGACTGTTGCGGAGCCAATTTCCTTCTTAAACTCTTCATAAACAATCTTTTCAGTCCTGTTGAAGTCCACTGGTTTACCCTCAAAGAATTCTTGCCTGCGAAGGTAGTTCACTCGATTCCAGACTTTAGCTCCAGTATCGGCTAACTTGAAGAGGATTTTCTCTTGCTCCTTGCTCGGCTGGAGTTTGATTGTTACTGAGCGTTTCATCCCAAAGTATGGTATTGCCCTTAGGCTTTAAAATAGTTTGCTTTCCCGCTTAAGGGCCCGTTGGGTAATGGTAAGCTTCTAACTTTTAGTCTGTCCAGACAGAACAAAATCCCCATGTTTTAGTCGACTTGAGCAGACTAGAATCCAACTTCCAGCAAAGATTGACCAAGAGTTCTCGCGGATACGTACAATAAAGAGAAGTTGTCTCTTAGAAATTGACGTCTTTGGCTGGGCATCAAACAACATGTCTGGACACACCCCATTATGGGGGATGTCCAGAGGGATACATAGAGTTGAGGGGCTTTAGCTGTCAATGAACCAGCTTCAGCGCTGTTCTGCTGCCATTAGAACGTCCACAGGCAGTTGATTTTGCTAGCACCTCCTATCCAGAGGAGGGTTTAATTCAAAGCCGGGAAGGCTTCTGTAGTTAGGGGGAAGCAGATGGAAAAGTTAGGGATAGTGATGCACATACTATAAAAGGGCAGTGGAGTTCTCCAAAAAATTTTGCAAAAATGACAGACCATTATTAATGTTTTCCTCGGTTATGGTACCCCTGCGAACTTTGGTCTTTTTTGATTGGAGATCTTTGAGGGGATAAATCTCAAAGCCCAGCCTGTCTCTAAAGTCCGTATCAAACGTAAGTATCTTATCTATTCCCATTTTGATCATGAAATATGTAACCCACGCATCAAAAAGATCAAATTCATTGCTAAATACAATGTTCCTGCCACTGTTTCCGTATTTTTGAGTTATACTTCTTTTAGTTTCTATTTTAGTTGCCAGGAATTCAAACTCAAAAAGGGAAACACTCAGAGCTATTAAGTAATCCGGATCTGTTTTGTTCTCCAGAAAATTAAATATCTCCCGCTTATCTTTTAGGTCATCTTTTCTACTGATGAGGGCCTCTACCTGCAGTGGGTTAAGCAACAGTACAAAATTTTTTGGAAACTTTAGACCTAGCTCCAGTATCCTCTCAAAAAAAGTTTTTGCGACTCTCTTTCCGTGTTTCTTTATTAGTTCATTTGTCGTTTCCCAAAGGGTCGGCCAGCCAATAAAAAAGACAACATTATGGGAAGAGACAGGATTATTAAGAAACTCCCTGGATCTTTCATGATACTGATCTTTTGGATCACAGAGGGAAATTAGAAAACTCGTGTCCACGTAATACCAATTATTCCTCTGGGCGTGATTAGATCCCATTAAATCCCCTCACCTTTAGGAACAATGCTAAAATAGACTAATCCCGTTGTCTTCAAGGTACTTTCTAAACTGTATGCTGCTTATTCTTTGAACTTCTTTTGCTTCTCTGTATATACTGGTGTCCCTGAACATCCCCTTTGCTATTGCCTTTCGAAGGGTCGTATCTTTTTTGCGCATTCTCCCCACCAAAGTTAGTTGGGGTCGGGAATATTTAAGCATTTCTTTCCTGTGCACATGGATAAAAATCGAAACAGCATGTCCGAGTTCCCAAAGCATAATGTGGTAGAACCCCCTGCCGTGAACGGCGAGGCTTGCAAAAGAAAATGTAAACCACCTGAAAAACAAGCAGTTTCACATATTTTATCGGCGCCCGAAGGGCGCCTTTGGAGAACGAAACACTCACCAAGCAAGCTTTGCGCAAGCAAAGCTTGACCAAAAATGTTTTTACTGGTTAAAGGCCTGAAAAAACTTCGTGCACTTTAAAACGGGCGATTCTGTTGGGGTTTGTTCCTCTAATTGCACTCTTGCGAGTGTTTCACTCTTCAAACGGCGTCCGAAGGACGCCAATAACAAGGTTGAAACCGCTCGAAGGGGATTATTCGAGAGTCAAACCCACAATTGAGACTGGAGTTAAAATATCGCACAACCTCAAGGGCACGGCACCAAACACCATCAGAACTTTTTGATGAAACTTTTCCGGCGAAAAGTTTCTTATGGTGGGCCCGCGGGGCTTCGAACCCCGGACCTCCCGCTTATCAGGCGGGCGCTCTGACCAGGCTGAGCCACGGGCCCGCGAGAAAGGTTCTGGTGCCCCGGCCGGGATTTGAACCCGGGTCGCGGGATCGAGAGTCCCGCATGATTGACCGGGCTACACCACCGGGGCGTGTCCGAGATTAAGGGCGAGGGAGGATTTAAAAAGTTTTCGGTCGGCTATCTCCGACAACTTCTCAGTAGACGGGAAGGGAAACGAGAACAACTGACATACCAATGTCAAAAAATTGCCCCCACAGCCAGGTTTGAAGGACACGGTGCTAACAAATGTCCCAATGAATACGGCGAGGATTCATATCTAGCACCTAACAGGGGCGATTTTCTTACAAGTAACGTTTAAGTTGCAAACTTTAGTATCAACAGGAGTTAGAAAAGCTTAAAAGGTAGGTACCAACAAACCATACCCGGTTCAAATATGACTCATGTTTTGAGCAATAAGCAGTATTCAAATCAGATATGGAAAATCTGGGCGTATTCCAACGATGTCACCGGTGGGGTTTATGGGCAGTGGAACCCTTGTGGTTGTCCCCGCTTACAATGGGAAAAGATATTTCAAAACAAAATGGAGGGTATGTTGCTATGGCAGACTTTTTTGTCCACCCTTCTGCGGTTGTTGAAGATGGAGTCAAAATCGGTGAAGGAACCCGTATCTGGCACTTCGCTCACATCAGAAAGGGGGCCAAAATAGGAAAGAATTGCAACATTGGAAAAGATGTCTACATCGACGTTGACGTTGAGATTGGGAACAATGTAAAAATACAAAACGGAGTGAGTGTCTACCATGGTGTTAAGGTTGAAGACGATGTTTTTCTCGGCCCGCACATGACCTTTACCAACGACCTATACCCCAGGGCATTCAACCAAGACTGGGAGGTCGTGACGACCCTTGTCAAGAAGGGGGCCTCCATCGGCGCTCATGCTACCATCGTTTGCGGCGTCACAATAGGAGAGTATGCTATGGTAGGAGCCGGGGCCGTTGTCACCAAGGACGTTCCCCCCTTCGGCCTCGTCTACGGAAACCCTGCAAGGCTTAAGGGATTCGTCTGCTATTGCGGGAGAAAACTAAGGGAAAAAATTGGAGAGGACGAAGAGCATGTCATCTTCAAGTGCTCCCACTGCGGACGGGAAGTTAAAATAAGGAAGCAAGATTATGGGCGTTATTTAAAGGAAAACGACTTATAAGGTGATTCAAATGAGAAACATTCCAATTGCCAAGCCCCTGATCGGGGATGAGGAGATAAACGCCGTCGTTGAAGTTTTGAAGAGCGGGATGCTCGCCCACGGAAAAGAAGTGGAAGCCTTCGAGAGAGAATTCGCCAACTACCTTGGTGCCAGGCATGGTATTGCCGTCGCCAATGGGACTGCCGCGTTGGACGTGGCGTTAAAGGCCCTCAAAATAAGACCTGGCGAGGAAGCGATAACAACCCCCTTCACGTTCATAGCCTCGGCAACTTCAATCCTTTTCCAGGGTGCAAAGCCCGTCTTTGCCGACATTGACCCGGATACGTACAATCTCGACCCGGATGACGTTCTGGAGAAGATAACTGAGAAGACAAAGGCCATTCTCGTCGTTCACCTTTACGGTCAGCCGGCGGATATGAAGGTCTTTACCGAAATTGCCGAGGATTACAATCTATATCTTATAGAAGACTGCGCCCAAGCTCACGGTGCCAAGTTCGAGGGGAAAAAGGTCGGGACTTTTGGACACATAGCAGCGTTCAGCTTCTACCCGACAAAGAACATGACTACCGGAGAAGGAGGAATGGTTGTAACTAACGATGATGAACTCGCAAGGAGGGCTAAACTTATCAGGAGCCACGGACAAGCCGAAAAGTATCTCCACGTAGAACTCGGATATAACCTCAGAACCACCAATATAGCAGGCGCTATTGGTCGCATCCAGCTAAGAAAACTGGACGAATGGAACAGGATAAGAAATGAAAACGCAGAGAGATTGAGCGAAGGTATTAGGAAGATTCAGGGACTTGTTCCCCCGTACGTTGATCCTAGAGTTTACCATGTCTTCCATCAGTACGTTATCCGCATTGAGGACGACTTCCCGATGAGCAGAGATGAATTGATGACCAAACTCCGCGAGCGGGGTATTGGAACTGCTGTTCACTATCCAATGCCTGTCCACCACCAGCCTCTCTTCCAGAAGCTTGGCTATGAAAAGGACTGCTGTCCAAACGCAATAGAGGCTAGCAAAAAAGTCCTGAGCCTGCCGGTGCACCCAGCGGTGAGCGATGAAGACATTGCGTACATACTGGAAACCCTCAATGAGCTCGCCTCTTAACTCCCTTATTTCGGTGATGAAAATGCTCAGGGTTGGAGTTGTTGGTGTCGGAAACATGGGGTATCATCATGCTAGGGCCTATTCTGAACTGGCAAGAGACGGGAAGGTGGAACTTGTAGGCGTTGCAGATGCAAACTTTGAGAGGGCTAAAGAAGTTGCCAAAAAATTCGATACAATCCCTTATGCTGATTATAAAAAGCTAGCCAAGGAAAAACTAGACGCAGTAACAATAGCAGTCCCCACTTCCATCCACAAACAAGTGGCTCTGGAGTTTATTGAAGCCGGGACGAGCGTTCTTGTTGAGAAACCAATAGCCGACACTATCGAGAACGCAGAAGCCATACTCAGGGCTGCTGAGGAAAAAGACGTTACGCTAATGGTTGGCCACATTGAGCGTTTTAATCCCGCTGTTCTAAAGCTCAAGGAAAAAATAGATGAGGGCCTTCTCGGGAAAATCGTCACGATAAGTGCCAAGCGCGTTGGCCCAATGGCTGCCCGTATTCGTGATGTGGGGATAATCATAGACCTTGGTGTTCACGATATTGACGTTATAAGCTTCCTCTTTGGAGAACCTGTGAGAACTGTCTACGCCAAAGCGGGAAACGTTGTTCATCCCGCGGGAGTTGAGGATCACGCACTCATAACATTGGGCTTTGATGACGGGAGCGGAATCGTGGAGACTAACTGGCTCACCCCACATAAGACGAGAACCCTAACGGTAGTGGGCACCGCGGGCATAGCGTACGTTGATTATATTGATCAAACTCTGAAGATATACAACCACGAATGGATTCGCGAAGCCAAAATTGAAAAGAGAGAGCCCCTCAAAAACGAAATCGAACACTTCATCGAATGTGTAGAACACAAAAAGAGGCCCATAACCGACGGAAAAGCCGGTCTTCACGCACTTAAAGTGGCAATTAAGGCGCTGGAGAGTGCAAGAAGCGGCCAAGTTGTGGGGGTGGAATGATGAAGCTCATCGGATTAAATAGAGAGGAAGTTAAAGCCGCCCTCAAAAACGAGAAGGTTACAATAGCCGTCTATGGGATGGGCAAAATGGGCCTGCCTCTGGCAGCAGTCTTTGCAGAGCATGGAGCCAAGGTCATAGGAGTTGACATCAACGAGAAAGTCGTTGAGATGATCAACCGCGGAGAGAACCACGTAAAGGAAGAGCCCGGCTTAGACGAACTCGTAAGAAGAAACGTTGAGGCGGGAAGATTAAAAGCCACCACTGATGGCGTCTGGGCGGCGAAGCAGGCCGATGTAATGGTGATTCTAGTGCCTACCCTAACCGACGAGAGGGGCAATCTCAAGCTCGACCCGGTTTATGACGTCGCTGAGAAGATTTCCCGGGGGCTCGAAAAGGGGGACATAGTCATCACCGAAGCCACCATGCCACCAGGCACTACTGAGAGCCTTATCCCAATTCTCGAAAAGTCAGGACTCAAGCTCGGTGAGTTTGGTCTGGCCCATGCTCCAGAAAGAACCATGACCGGCACGGCCATCAGAGACATAACCGGCCAGTACCCCAAGATCGTGGGAGCGAGTGACAAGAAAACACTGGAAGCAGTTATCGGCATCTACGAGACCATAAACAGAAAGGGTGTTCTCCCCATGAGCTCGATAAAGGCAGCTGAGGCCGTTAAGGTCTTCGAGGGCGTTTATAGAGACGTGAACATTGCCCTAGCCAACGAGTTAGCTGTGTGGTGCGAGGAGCACGGCCTAGACGCTCTCGAGGTGTTCCAGGCGGCGAATACACAGCCCTACTGCCACCTGCACATGCCAGGAGCGGGCGTGGGGGGCCACTGCATTCCAGTATACCCATGGTTCGTGATAAATCTCGCCAAGAAAACCAACCCGAGACTCACAAAGACGGCCAGAGAGATAAACGATTCAATGCCGCACCATGTCGTTGAACTCACCGTTAAGGCTCTGAACGAGGCTGGAAAACCTGTGAAAGGGAGCAACATCCTCGTACTCGGTCTAACATTCAGAGGAGGTGTCAGGGAGTTCATGAAGGCGGCGGCAAAGCCGATAATTCAAGAACTCAAAGAGTGGGGTGCCAACGTTTACGCTTACGATCCACTGTGCACTCCTGAGGACGCGAAACGCTTTGGCGCCGAGTGGAAGGAAGACTTCAATGACATCGACGCTATAATCATTACCGCCGACCACAGGGAGTTTAAGGAGCTCGATTTTGAGAGGCTGGTCAAGGAAATGAGGAGCAAAGTAATCGTGGACGGAAGAAATGTGCTGGAACCTTTGAAAGTAGAGAATGCAAGGTTTATATACAAGAGGGTTGGTCTTGATCCACAAATACCAAGGTGATGTAGTAAATGTCACAATCAACTGGAAAAATAATAACTCATAATGACATTACAATACTAATCCCCACAAAAAATGAGGAGGACGGTATCGGGTGGGTTATTGACGAGTTCAAAAGGCTCGGCTATAATAACATCCTTGTTATTGACGGCCACAGCACGGACAGAACGAGAGAAATCGCCAAAAAGAAAGGTGCAAAAGTCGTGCTACAGAGCGGAAAGGGTAAGGGGCAGGCGGTTGCCGAGGCGTTTAAGCTCATCGACACGGACGTCGTCGTCATGATAGACGGCGATGGAACCTACGACCCGAACGATATTGAGATGGTGCTTGAGCCAATACGGAGAGGGATCGCAGACCACGTGATAGGCAACAGGCTGCTCAACTTTGAAAAAGGGGCTTTTACCCGGTTGAACTTGATAGGCAACAAGATCTTCAACGCTCTCTTCCGCTTCATGTACGGCGTTGAGGTTCACGACCTCTTAACGGGTTACCGGGCACTGACGAAGGAGTTATATAAAAGCGTGGAGCTGGAGAAGCATGGCTTTGAGGTGGAGACCGAATTAACGGTTGAGACGATAGCCAAAGGTTTCAGGATAGCTGAGGTGCCGATAAGCTACAGAAAGAGAAGGGGCAGAGCAAACCTCCACCCGATAAGGGACGGGTTCCACATCGGGAAGACGATAATTGAGCTGTTGGTAAGGTACAATCCTGGGAGATACCTCTACCTGCTCGGCTTCCTGTCGCTCCTTATTGGCCTTGTCATGGGGACCTATGTCGTCCTAGAGTGGCGGAGGGGAGTGAGCCACTACCTCATGGCGCCGCTGACCTCGATGTTTATAATCACAGGTGTTAACATGGTGATCTTCGGGTTCATCATGGGATACATCTTCAAGAACTTCGCCGAGCTGAAGAGGATGGTCAGAGAGATTAAAGAGTGAGGTGCTCCCAATGAACGTTGCAGTCTTTGTAAGTACCCCAGCCCAATTTCATTTCTATAAAAATATAGTGAGAACTTTGAATAATTCCGGGGTAAAGGTATACATACTTGCAAGGGACTATGGTGAAACCTTGGACCTTTTGAATGAGACAGGATTTGAATACTTTGTTTTCTCTAGGCCCCCTAAAGGAGCCAAGCGCATCTTATCTCTCCCCTCAGATATCCACCGAGCAGTGTCTTGGCTGAGAAATAAAAACATCGATATAGTAACTGGTTTTGAGATATACGGAGCATATACTTCTAAATTGCTTAAAGTTCCATATGTCCAGTTTTACGACTCTGAACCGAGCATCCATAAACTCCTTTCCATTCAATTTAAGCTCATGATGCCAGCTACAGATGTTGTATTAACCCCCGAATCATTTAGGGATAACCTCGGCAGGAAACATCTGAGAATAGCCAGCTATAAGGAGCTTGCGTATCTCCACCCCAACTACTATAAGCCCAATGATGACATTCTCGATATGCTTGGGATATCCACAGGCGAGGAGTATGCAGTTCTAAGGTTCAACGCCTTCGATGCTGCTCACGATGAGGGTATAGCAGGTTTCTCCAGCGGAGACAAAATAAAGCTTGTTAAGGAGCTGGAAAAACATGTCAGGGTTTTCATTTCTCCGGAGGGAAAGATACCGAAGGAGCTCGAAAAGTACGTTCTGAAGGTTCCAAAGAGCAGGATCCATGATGTGCTGTACTATGCGAAGCTCCTTGTCACGGATACCCAAACAATGGCCACAGAGGCGGCTTTGCTTGGGACTCCAGTTGTTAGGAGCAACAAGTTTGTGGGGCCAAATGACATGAGCAACTTTATAGAGCTTGAGGAGAGATTTGGGTTGATGTACAACATCACTGACAGAAATAGGGCAATAGAAAAAGCCGTTGAAATAGCGCAAACAGAAGGCATCAAAAAGGAGTGGAGGGGAAAGAGGGAAAAGCTTCTTGAGAAGAAGATAGACATGACATCCTTTATGGTCTGGTTCCTTGAGAATTATCCTGAAAGCTTGGAAGAGTTTAAACAAAATCCGAATATTCAATACCGTTTTAGGTGATGCTCTATGAAAATCGCTACAATCGTCGGTGCTCGGCCGCAGTTCATCAAGATGGCCCCAGTTTCAAGAGAGTTAAGAAAGCACTTTGATGAGATTGTAATTCATACTGGCCAACATTATGATTATGAAATGAATAAAATCTTCTTTGAACAGTTAAATATTCCTGAGCCTGATTATTATCTTGGCGTCGGCTCCGGAAGCCATGGATACCAAACAGGAGAGATGCTGAAGAGGATTGAGGAGGTTTTAATGAAGGAGAAACCAGATTTGGTTTTAGTTTATGGTGACACTAATTCAACCCTTGCTGGTGCTTTAGCTGCAGTAAAGCTTCACATTAAAGTTGCCCACGTTGAGGCAGGACTAAGGAGCCTCGACAAGAGAATGCCCGAGGAAGT
Source organism: Thermococcus sp. M36 (assembly GCF_012027355.1). Taxonomy (NCBI): domain Archaea; kingdom Methanobacteriati; phylum Methanobacteriota; class Thermococci; order Thermococcales; family Thermococcaceae; genus Thermococcus; species Thermococcus sp. M36. Next base: position 1,106,598 of record NZ_SNUH01000001.1, on the reverse strand, counting down.
TAATCGAGTTTTGACTGACCATGTTAGTGATTACCTCTTTGCCCCAACTGAGACAGCAGTGAAAAACCTGTACAATGAGGGGATTAAAGACAGAGTTTATCTAACGGGAGATGTGATGTATGACGCCTTACTGTACAACATCAAAATTGCGAGGAAACACTCGAAGATTCTAGATAAGTTGGGGTTAAAACCTAGGAAGTATTTATTGGCCACTGTCCACAGGGCAGAAAACACGGACAATCGAAAGAACCTGGAGAACATCATTGAGGCATTCATCGATAGCAACGAGTCGATAGTTTTTCCAGCCCATCCAAGGACTCAAAAGTATCTGAAAGCCTACGGACTAATTAAACAGATTGAGAAAGCTGAAAACATTATCATCACTCCACCAATAGGTTACCTCGACATGCTCATTTTGGAGGAAAATGCTAAGAAGATTCTAACGGACTCGGGTGGAGTGCAGAAAGAGGCCTACTTCCTGAAAGTCCCGTGCATCACTCTGCGAGAAAAAACGGAGTGGGTTGAGACCGTGGAAGATGGATGGAACATTCTTGTTGGAGCGGACAAGGAGAAACTAATAAAGGCAATAATGGAGTTTGAACCCAACGGAGAGACGTACACATACAAGTTTGGAGACGGAAGAGCAAGTGGGAAGATCGCAGAGGCATTAAATAATGCTCTCTGGTGAATTATATGAAAGTCCTCACGATAGCTCCTCACTATCATACATTTGTCAAAGGCTCGGTAGAATCCATTTCAAAACACTTAGATGTGGTGACAGTAATTGCCCACCATAATTATCTCTCAGAACTTGCTAGGTATTTGCCCTTTCCATATTTCAGGCACGTTGAGAAGTTTTCAAAGAGCAGATTGGTCGATTTAACAGGGAGACCTAAAAATGTGAAGGTTCATATTGTTTCGATGCTCTACCTAATTCCAGATGGTAGAAACCCCAATTTGGGAGGTAAGCTGGCCAGAAAGCTTGAAAAGTTCATCCAAGAAAACAAAATCGAGTTCGATTTGATTCACGCCCATTTTACTTGGCCATCGGGATATGCTGCAGCGAGGCTTTCAAAGGAGTTCAATGTCCCTCTGGTGATTACAGCACATGGCTACGATGTGTATGACCTCCCATTCAGGAGCAGAGAATGGTTTAGGAAAGTTAAATTTGCTCTTGATTCTGCGGACCATGTAATCACAGTGAGCAAAAGTAACTTTGTGATACTTGTTGAGAAGCTTGGTATCGCAGAGAATAAAATCTCCATAATCCCGAACGGCTTTGATTCTAACCTCTTCAGGCCGATGGATAAAGCTCTCGCCAGAAAACAGCTTAATCTTCCACAGGATAAAAAGGTTGTCCTGAATGTCGCCAATTTAGTTCCAATAAAAGGCCACAAGTACCTGATTGAAGCAATAAAAAATGTTGTAAAAGGCAGAGAAGACATTATGCTTATCATCGTCGGGGATGGACCACTAAGAAAAGACTTAGAAAAACAAATTAATAAGTTAAACTTGGAAAGCTATGTGAAACTTGTTGGCGCAAAACCGCACCATGAAATCCCTCTATGGATAAATGCTGCCGACCTCTTCGTATTGCCAAGCTTAAGTGAAGGCAACCCGACGGTGATGTTCGAGGCTCTTGGTGTTGGTTTGCCATTTGTTGGAGCTACTGTTGGTGGAATTCCTGAGATAATAACTTCTGAGGACTACGGACTGCTATGTCCACCAAAAGATCCCCACTGCCTTGCAGAAAAGATTTTAATAGCTCTCGACAAGGAGTGGGATAGGGATAAGATACGGAAGTACGCAGAGCAGTTCACTTGGGAGAACATTGCCAGACAAACGTTTAAAGTTTATAAGCAGATACTCAAGAGGAGGAATCTCCATGAAAGGTAGGAAGGTCGTTATTATTGGCCTTGATGGAGCAAATAAAACAACTGCAAGTTTAGTTGGAATAAATACTGAACTTCACGACTTTATATCAACAATACCTCCTTATACTCCTCCTTCATGGACATCTATTCTTACTGGTGTAAACCCCGCTAAACATGGGATAATTGGATGGCAGAAGGTAGATTTAGAAGATAACAAAGTTGGATTAGCGACCTCGAAAGACGTAAAATACCCTAGACTCTCAGAGCTTCTTGAAAAAGCTAACTTGAAAAGCATCTTAATAAATCTGCCAATGACTTATCCATTCAGTGGAATTAAGAAAAAGGATAACACTATCATTGTCTCTGACTGGGCATCTCCAGAACAGACAATTTTCCCAAAAAAACTTGAAGCAGAATACAAGGAATATTTAGTTAACCCCCCACACGAATGGGCTAGATATGGAAAAAAGGAATATCCAAAAAAGGTCAAGGAATATACAGAGACCAGAATAAATCTCTATTATGACCTACTCGAAAAAGAGGATTGGAACTTGTATTTTGTCGTTTTCAGTGAAACTGACTGGTTTTCGCATATATTTCCACAGATATTGGAGAAGAAAGATACGAATATTGTAACCCCAACATTTAGAATTATAAACGAGTTCATAGAAACGGCAAAATCGCTGGCAGATATACTTTTTATAGTTAGTGATCATGGATTCGAGGTCAAAAGTAAAATATTTTACGTAAATGAAGCATTAGCTGAGAATGGGCTTATAGAATATAGCAGAATTAAATCAAAGTTAGTTAATGTTGCTAAGAAAACAATACCTAAAAAAATTTTAGACAAGATAATAGCAAAAACAAATGCATCAGCGAGTGCTATAAGTCACGTAGCACAAACTGCTGATGCGTTTATGGTAGAGCCTGGTAACTGGGGCATTTATCTAAAGAACAAAAATAAAATTAAAGATGTAAAGGAAGCTCTTAAAACCTATAATGAAGTCTCTGATGTTGTTGAATTTAGCAAAATCCACAATGGATTTTATCTAGAAAGAATGCCCGATCTTTTTGTAATTCCTGAGAGAGGAATTGAAGTCTCTCATGAACTAAAAGGAAAAATAACCGAAAAAACTTATAGAGGAGACCATGAAATTCATGGAGTGTTCTCTGCATATGGGTATAATATAAGTGAGAATATTGAATTTAAACAACTTCCACGTGTTTATGATATTGTTCCTACTGTGCTCCATATACTTGGACTACCAATTCCAAAGGATACTGACGGAAGGGTTTTAATGGAAATTTTTGAAGAAAATTCAGAGTTTGCTCAAAGAAAACCAAGATACGTTGATTTGAGCTATTATGAGATAATGAAGGAGAGTGAAAAGCTTAAAAAAGCGATTAGAGACTTAAAGAAAAAGCTTTAAATAAGAATCCAGAGAGGAGGGAAAATGAACGATTTAAAAGATGTAACGATTGGACTTAAGACATTTTATCGAACAGAAAAATTAAGAAATACTTTGAGATCATTAGTTGGATTGAATGTTAAAGAAGTTATAGTGGCAGACGACGGCCCAGAAGACCCAGAAAAAGAAAAACTGTATCAAGAGATGTCTGAATACCTTCCCCTAAAAGTCATTAGACTACCATATAATTCCGGGTTAGCATATGGAAGGAACAGGATAGTGGAGAATACCAAGACTCCGTATCTCCTGATAATGGACGATGATATGGAAGTCCTAGGTGAACAAAGTATAAGCATTCTTAAAAATATACTAGAGAGCAATAAGGCCTTAGGTGGAGTTGGAGCACTCCTATTTGAAAAAGGGAGGATTAGAAGTGGTGCTCACAATTTAATATACAAAAGGGGATATATAGTCCGAGATGTTCCTTTAGACCTTCAAATTGAAGTTGCTGATGGGATTCCGTATATACGTTTTGATCAGATATTAAATGCAGCACTTTTTAGAGTGAAATGTCTAAGGGATTACCCTTGGGATGACTACTACAAAATAAATTTCGAGCACCTGGACTTTTATTGGGGACACAAACAACTTGGCAAATGGAAATTTGCAGTAACTCCGGCGGTAGTTTTCAAACATTATCCTGGCGGCAACAAAACATACAAAAAGTTCCGATTCAGTAGAGAAAGATACAGGCGTTCGAAAGAGTACTTCCTGAAGAAATGGAATATCAAAGGAATAATCAACATTCAAATGGACTTCCTCCTCCAAAACCTGTCCTTAAAAAGCACTTTGTGGCTCTGGACAAAGAAGCACGCTCCGTTTACTTTATTACCCTACATGATGAAAATTGAAGAACGTTGGGCACGCTAACTGGGGGTCCGGCAACATGAAAAAAGTCCATTTGGTATTGTTTTCGTTGTTAATGTACATAATTATCCTAATCTACATAGTTAACCGGCCTCTCTTCTCGTACGCTAAAGGAGATAATGTTCTGAGCGCGATTCCATTGATGCATTGGGTCCTCCTCATGGTCAATTCAGTTATTCTTGTAGGAATAATATATTACATAAACACCAGCAAATACATTGTAAGCCTCTCAGGGCTGTTGTATGGCCTTTTGTTTTATATAACGAACCTGTACTTTGTAATCCCTTATGAACAAACTGATATATGGCCTTCAGCTACACTAGAATTCATGCTCTTCTCTGGAAAAATAACCCATGAAGCCCTCGCCACCCATTCACTTTCCTATCTCTCATATCCCATCTCGTTTATCTTTGAAACCGTGCTCATGCTAGTTGGTGGAATAGGAAAAATCAGTATCTACACCGTGGGATTGTTTATTTTTATGGGTGCTTTATATATTGGCCTTATATACTATTACAGCAACCTCGGAAAAGACATCAAGTTCGCAGTGATCTCTCTCATGACTTACATAATACTGTCATTCTACGTCATCAACGATCAGGTAGCTCCCCAAACCTTTGCCCTCATCTTTTTACCCTACCTGTACAAGGTTACCTTCGACTTCATTGAGAAAGGGCAGAAGTTGAAGAAGTTTCTGATTCTAACGATATTCTGGTTTGCTCTTGTGTTTACCCACCCATTTATGTTCCTGTTTTATATCCTTCCAGTTGGTGGCATCGTTTTGTACTACCAATTCTTCTCCCACGAGAAAAGGCTCAGAACATCCACTCTTGGCCTGCTCGTATCCATCTGGGGCCTTGGATTTATATGGTCATTTTACAACCTCCTGTCTATTCCGTTGAGGGTGTTTATCAAGAGATGGGGTGAAGTGGAAGGAGAGACATGGTGGATATTTGCAAGGTTCTTTAGAAAAAGTGCCACATTTGGGCCAATAAAATATACCCCTCATCCACATTATGAATTAATACCCAGATGGATTGTTGAAACTCAAGCATGGGTTCTGAGAGTGCTCTTAATTTTGCTACTAATCATGGCAACATATGGTTTTCTGTCTCAGCTTAGGAAAGACTTTAACACCCACACGTTTCCTGTCCAACGAGTTTTTGACATCTCGATTTTGGTTTTTAGTGGTGTTTTGTTCATTATTGGTCTTTTAACGACCTTTTTAGGACAGAGAACATTTCAGGTCGCATTTATACCCTTTTCAAAATATGCCATTAAGGAGAGGGCTAGAAAAGTAGTTGTATATACCATCATGGGAATTATGATGATTGCTCCAACGTTATTTACCATCAATATACTAATAAATTCTACAGTTGATTCTCCAATGAATATAAGAGAGCTTCACACATTAAACACAGGAGCATTTCTGGATTACTCTATTCCCGATGAGCACAGTTACGTGTTTCTTGGTACAAATGAACTGTTTCCTATAAAAGGAAGAAAATATACTGCAATTACTTGGATTAGAGTAGGAAAGTTTTCAGTATCTAAATTCGAGTTTATTTTATGGAGCAAAAAAGTAGAGCTAACTGTTGAGTATTATGGGGTTGAAGAATTATTTTCGAACGAGATAAAGAAAAGAAATGCAATTTATAATGATAGGTTTATTAGAGTGTATTGGAGGTGAAACGAATGAAGATATGCCTAGTAATATTTTCAGGTGGGTGGGGAGGAGCAGAAAATGTTGTGTATCATTTAGCAAGATATCTAGATAAGCTTGGTCATGAAGTACACGTAGTTTTAAACGATGAGCTTTACCCATTCTTCAAGAACTTGTCTGGACCAATAGTACATAATGTGGGGCCAGTATTTAATTACTCAAATATTCTAAAAATAAATTATGGACTAAAATTCTTACCCAGTATCAATATTCCAGATAATATCTTAAGAATACTCAAGTTCACATTTGAACCGTTACTTAGACATATAAACTATGAGATACTGATTAAAAAAAGGTTCCTTAAAATCATGAACGAAATTAACCCAGACATAATTCATTTTCATAATCCAATTATTTTGGAGTTTTATTTTCATATACATAAACAGTTGTTAGATTATCCAAGAATATATACTGCTCATGGACTAGATTTAAAAAAAAGACCGCACATTATGGACAGGATATTTGATAATAATCGTAAAACACTACTACACAAGTTTGATGGTGTTATAGTAGTATCTCCCTATTTTCACGAGTATTTTATGCAAAACGATGCACATAATCTAAAAAAGTTCTTTATTCCAAATGGCATTAATGTAAGTAGCCCAAAAAACTCCAGAATAATTAAATCTCAGAGTAGAGAAGAGGGACGCTTTAAGATACTCTTTCCTGGAGGAGACAAGCCACGAAAAGGAGGCAAGTTTGTTATTGATGGATTTGCTCGTATAAGTCAAAAAATCCCAAATTTGTACCTTTATATTGCTGGAGCTACCGCTAAAAACAGTGAGTTAAAAAAACTGGTTAAAGAAAAGAAGTTAGAGAAAAGAATATTCTTTTTGGGCTTGCTACCTAAAGAGAAATATCTGAGGCTTCTAATGCATATGGATGCACTTGTACTTCCTGATGAAGACAATTGGCCTGGACTAGTAGCTTTAGAAGCATTGTTTTTTGGGGTACCTCTCCTAACAACTAAACTCAAGTATACACATGGCCTATTTAAAGAATACCATAATTATATCCCCATACAAAGAAAGCCAGAAGATATAGCAAATAAATTAGAACTGATATACCTCAATCCAAAAGTGAGGAAAAAATTAGCAACGACTGTAAAAAATATTAAAGAAAAACTAAAATCACTTGAATGGGAACACATTGCAGAACAGCATGTAAAAGTGTATTATAATTTAGTATCCTTGATTAAGCACAAATAATAAAATTGACTGAACCAATATCGCTTATAAATACTCGAAAGTTTACTAAATTAGAATAACATAAGTAAATATTTATGGCAATTCGAGCATTTGTTTAATCAACTTTAAATCATCTCCATTAATAACTCCAAGAACCATTAAGAAAAAGAGGTATAATAACATGAAACCAATTGAACTCTCTAGAATATTTAAAAGGAGATTTTCCTGACTTCCCAATACCTTCCATTTTAATAAAGCAAACAAAATTAGACCACTTGAGAAATTCGTTGTTATAATTACAAGCAACTCCTTAATAGTCATCAATATACTCTTTTTGGCCTTCCTAATAAAAAGACCCATCATTATTGTTGTAATAAACTCCGTGGCTAATGTGGCTATACTTGCACCTAAAAAACTATACTTAGATATTAAAAACAGATTCAGGATTAGATTAACAAATGTGCCCACGCTAGAAATCTCGCTGATAATTTTTTGCTGATTCATAGATGCAATAATATGATAAAACGTAGAATTTACAAAAGCATATACAATCGTCCATATTAAGACTTTCAATGCTAATGAGGAGGGCAAATATTCTTTACCATAAATTAGTAAAATTATATCATCAGCTAAAACTGTCACTAAAACTGCAATTGGAACTGATAAAATAATCATATATCTCAGAGAGTTATAGGAAAGACTTCTAAAAGTAAGTTCACTGGTATTATAATACTTAGATAGGTTTGGAAAAATCGATGCAAAGTAGATTTGAGGAACAATTAAAGTTAGCAAAACTACTCTGTAGGCTGCATTATACCATCCCACAACTTCATCTCCCTTCATATAAGAAAGCATAACAGAATCCATCCAATAATACATTGAAACTAACACGGAAGTGAGAGCAAACGGCCACGCTTCTATTACAACACTTCTCCAAAAGCTTAAATCAACCTCTATCCTAGGCTTCGAAAACTTCCAAGTTGCCATAACAACATGATAAACCAAAACAATCGAATTCACAATAAGATAAATCATCGCAAAATACACCACGTTCAAGCCGAGCTTTATTGCAGTTATTGCAAAAATCAGAGAAAGCACACTCTGCAGAATCTGCCCGGTGGACATAAACTCCATTCTCTCAAACGCTTGATAGATGTCATTGAACAGATTATTTAGTCCTGCAATGATAGTAGACAGGGTTATTATGTATACAACCTTTCTCGTGATTTCTGGATAGCCTAAGAGATTCACAACTACAAAGACAATCAAAAATGTTAGTGTTCCGAATAACAGCTTCAATACAAGTCCATTTGCAAGATATTTCCTCGCCAGGGTCTTATCTCTCGCAACCTCCCTGACGGTCAAAGGATCAAGGCCAAAGTTGGCAATAACCCCGAATATTCCGTTCAAAGCTAATGCAAATGATAGGATGCCATAATTCGTCGGTCCGAGATACCTTGCGGTATACATCACGTAGAAAAAACCAAATAACATGCTCGTTATTCTAGCAACAAAGAGCACTGCCATGTTCTTCGCTATTCTCTGAACAGTATTCACGGTTGGCCCTCCACCTAGGATTGTAATGGCACGCCTGCTTTTTAAGAATTTTCGTGTCATACTAACTGCGAGACAACATCTTTAAAGTATAAACAATGTAGTAGCTATCATGGGACAAGTCACAAGGAGGATAAGAGAACACGAAACAATAATGTCTTATGTTTTGGTGCTGGTAATAAGCGTGGAAGTGCTCTTCATCTTTTTAGGATCAGGATTTTTCCAAAATATCTCCCCGGAGGATACCAGATACTTCCTGAGCGCATTGGCTCAGGTGGAAGGAGCAATTATAGCCATATACATAACCATGATGCTTGTGGGAGTTCAGCTCACAATAAAGGATTATTCTGAAGTCGTTAACGAGGTATATCTCGGAAATCCAGAGTTCTGGCTGGTCTTTATATCCTATATAACTTCCATTGTTTTCACCCTGATATTGCTGCAAAATGTAGAAAACCTAGACACCCTCTGGCTATACCCGGTTTATTTATGGGGCACGTTTAATCTCCTAATTGTCCCTCTTTTTATACGGAATTCTTTCAGAATATTCAATTCAAAAGTGCTTATTGATAAGCTTATGCGTATACATAAGATCACATATAGGGAGAAAAACACGCTCCAAAAACTTTTCAGAATAGCTTCAAAAAGTATTCAGTCCCAAAACGTAGAAGTCGCCACGTATATTCTTCAGAAAATCTGGGGATATGCTCGAATTGAGTTTTCAAAGAAGCTGAATACCCTAGCAAAAAGAGCAGAAAAAAGAAAGGGACATGATTTGAATGAACTCAAATTAATGTTAGCATTTATTGAAGAATTAACTTTCAGATTACGTTATCTTGCGCTATACACTATTGATCAGTTTAACGCGGGCAGAATAAGCCAAGATGAAGCGACGTGGATATTAAACATGATAGAGCCAATCTTTAGGATAATTTTTGCGGATCTTGTTATATCCTTATATCCGCTCTACTTTGTCCCTGAAATTAAGGAAAACCTCGAACATGCTCTGAGCCAATGCTTATTGGAACTGGAGTTAATAATAGAAAGACTGCAAGAAGCCCCTCCAGAAATAAAGAGGGAAGAACTCAAGAGATTTTCGAATGTTTTACCCTACAACACTGTTCAATTATTAGAATGTATGGGTTATGCCCACTTGGCTGAAAGAGCCAAAAGGCTCCAAGAATTGGCAAAGGATGACGAAAAATATGATGACTTCATTGAGATTTAACGTCCCAAAACTGAAGTTTAAAATATAGTTTTAGTTTACAATATTGGAACCAGCTCTCTAACTCTTGAAGCTTCCCTCTCCCGGTAAAACGCCACCTCCCTCGGCAGGGCGTTCTGGAAGCCCAGCGTAGCCACTACAAGGGCGATGTTCAGCACCGTCAGGACCAAATTAAAAACACCATACTCCCCGGTGGAAAAGTACCTCGCTATCACCGCCCTGCTCAGAAACCCGAAGAGCATCGAAATTACCGTCCCGGCGAAGACGATGCCCGTTCCCCTTGCGATCTTCTGGAGTGCTTGGCTCGCCTCGCTCATGAGCTTCACCTTTTTGACTCCTTTGAATCCACGTAGTTTATTACTATTTTGCTCTACCACAAAGTATTATATCATGAAAACCGGGAGCAGGATTCTCTTCACTCCCATCTAAACACTGATAGAAGTGACTGCAGTGGGAAGGCCGACGTTTGCCATTTCCAGTATCCTTGAGCGCTCGCGTTCCCTTTTTCTCTGGACTACAACTATCGAAATAATCATTTCAACGCGGTCTTCGCTGATCTTAATCTCCGCATGGAGCCTCTTAATTCTCCTGAGCAGGTGTTTGTCTAACCCAAACTTTCTGGAGGCCCCAAGTATCTCAAATCCGATGACGTCCAGCTTATCCCCCTCCGAAAGCCGGCCAAAGTCTAGAATAACATCATCCCCGAGCATGACGGAGTGCTCATACTCCCCCCCCGGCGCCACCACAAAGAGTGAATCGACAAGGGGGTCATAATCCACAGGCCTGAACTCACTCTTCCCCCCCATATTCTTTCACCTTCGTTCTCCTTTTGGACGGCTGTGGAAATACCGTTACCACAGTTAATTTTAGTTTGCTCTTAACATGCCTCGCATCTACTATTATTATCAGGTCCTTATCCTCGGTATATTCATAATACAGCTTAAACCTTTCCTCGGGCGCTTGCTGGATCACGCCTCTGAGTCTCTGGGGGTTATAAAGCAGCTCTTTCACCAAACCTTTTGGTATTCCCCTAACCTGGAGGCGATATCCACAGTGGGGTGTAACTGTGACATCTGAGATGCTTTTGGACCTCAACATGGCCACGAACTTGGTGAAATCCATGTTCCTTCGGATATTATACTCAGACCAGGCATTTAAATATTACGTTTCTGGAATTCTCGGCATGAATGGGACATTTACTGACCTCCTCCCCGCCCTGAAGGGGAGGATTTCAAAAGAAAAAGATAATCTCCTCAAGCTCTCTAAGTCTTCTCTCAAAGAGCTTCTCTTCGAAGGCCCTGAAGCCAACGTAATCCGCCAGCATTACCTTAATGTCTTCCCTGTACTGACTTTCGTTTAAAACTTCATAAATTGAAGCTGGCTTGTAGTTTTTGACCCTGTAAAGTTCTCTTAGAACATCTCTCCTGAGATAAAAGTCCTCCTCACGCCATGCATCTCTTCTCTTGTAGAACCCCATTACAAGGGAGTAAACATCAATCACGTCCTTCCAGTGCTTGTCCCTCTTGTCGTCTGGATAATCTCCCGTATTGGTGTAGATGTCGAACTTTAAAGCCAAGACCGCCTCAGGAAAAGCCACGTCAACATCCCCTTCATCGATTATATTCCTGCCGAAGTCACGAACTTCAAAGTGAACCTTCGAATAATATCTATTTCTGAAAATTGACGAAGCGAACGGAGTGTCAAAGCTGAGCTGAGAAGGCTTTCTGTCAAATAGAAAATCAACCTTCACCTCTTCCCTGATGATTAAGGTTTCGAGGGGCTTTGCAAACCTGAAGCCCGCGCTCTGAAAGCCAAGGTTTTTCATGACCTCCTTTATTTCCTCAAAGCTTTCAGCCTTTGCGAGGAAGTCAATGTCAATTGAGGGAACACCGTTGTATCCCAAAACGTTATCCACCCAGTAATACACGCTCCAGCCGCCAACAAGGAGAACCTTCCCTTTTAACTCCTCGGCAATCCTGAACATTGCGTTTATTGACTCCCTGATAACATTATTGTTGTAGCTCCTCAGATCATAAACCTCAAGGGATATATCCTCGGAGAGCTCAACCCCCTTCATTCTTTCCACCTTCGATTGTGGAAACAACGGTTTCAAAGACATCGTCAAAGAGCCTCGTGTACATCCCCTGGACAAGCATATCAGCGAGAATCATTCCCCAGCTTGGGATGTAATAGCCGTTGAGTTCCTTCCGGATTTTGAAGTAGAAGTCATCGTAGATGTAGACCTTGAAGGGGTAGCCGTCAGGATCCCTGAACTTCATGAGCTCTTTGAAGGTTTTTTCACTTGCATAGAGAATCCCGCCTGCGGGGCTGATTACCCGGCCGAGCAGCCAGAGGGCAGAATTTCCGGAGAAGAGAACCAGATCCCTCAGGTCGTAATCCGGGATAAGCCTCATGGTTACCGGGCTCAGAGAGTTCAGGATTATCTCCTTATCCTTCGCCCACCTGAATATCAGCCCCTTCCTGTCAAGGATCATCAGCTTTCCGCCCGGCACCACCGTCAGATAATTTTCCTTTCTCAGAGTCCTGACAACCTGAAAGACGTACTTGTAGTTCATCCCGGTGATTCTTGAGATTTCGGGGACTGAAATTGGGGCGTGATCAAAAAGCAGAGTGTAAACCTTCTCCCTCGAAGTTGGGGGTTTCACTCTCTCCACCAAATCTATAATATCAACAAATATTTAAAAGTCTTTTGTTGATATTGATGATAAAAACTGGAGTGCCCAGCTCGCCTCGCTCATGGGCTGTTTCATAAATGGTTAAAATTGTAAAGTTTTGGTGTTTTTGTCTTGTCGTAATTTTTAAATAGTTTTGAAGTGGATTTTGTAGTGGTGTGGCAGTCTCTGGAATGTGGGGTTTTAAGCCCGAATGGAGACTGCTGAAAAGCCTGAAGATGTGGGGAGTCACCGTTCCCCCCGAAAGCCAGCCGATGAAGACGGGAGGCTGGAAGGTTAGCCGTAACGAGGTTTACAAACTTTACGCAAGTTACGGCTAACCAGAACGGTTCACCTTCCAATCATGATGGCTTTGTGATGGCATTATGATGGCTTTGAGGGCTTTAATTTGTAATAAGTGCCCTTTCCAGTAACTCCAATTTTTTCAAATATATCCCTTTTGACCAGTTCGTTTAAATCCCTAGTAGCAGTAGCCTCCGACACCCCAAACAACCCCTGATACTCCTTATTCCTTATCCTCCCCTTCTCCCTCACGTAGAGCACTGCTTTAATCTGCCTTTCATTTAAATCCAGCTTTCTCAGGTAATCCTCCGTATAGATGTCTTTCCCCAAAAGAACCACAAAGCCTCCAGCCTCTTCCTTAAACTCGGGCTCTGGCAGGCTGTCTTGAACGCCCCGAATATGTTTCTTTGTTTTAAAATCACTAACTCAGTCAAAACGCAGAAAAAGAAGGGCAAAATCTATGATATAAGGCAGGAAGTAGTTTACATCCCATCTAAGATTGAATTAGAGAAAGAGTTTATCCACTCACTCCAAAGGAACTCAAAGATATCATCGCACTAATTCCACAGGAAAAGAAACCCAAGCGGCTGGTGATGGAATGAAAACATTAGTAGTCTCAGTTGATAGAAGCAAAGAAAAAAGGACAATCTATGCCTTGGTTGTGGTTAATTATGGTAATCTGATGGAGCTTAGAGAGAAGGGTAGTTGGCTTAAACATATAGCTGAGCTTAGGAAGCAGGAAAAGAGAAGCTACATTTCAAAATTTCCACAAAGGTTTGCCCTCATCAAACCGCTCTTAGAATACGTATGGGTAACTCCCTATTTTGATGACCTGTACAATCAAATGAGCAAGTTTGAAAATAATGCCAGGCTCTTAATAATTGACGATGTAGTGTTATCAAAGAAACTTCGAGACTATCAAGATAGAAAGAACGTTTTTAAAGAAAGTATTGCCAAGAAAAGGAGGGAATTCCGTCACATTGTTCTTCTAACTGACAACATTGCATATATTAGCCGTGAGATTTACGAGAAAACTCCAAACTTAACAGCTCTCAAAAAGGAGCTCCGCAGAAAGGGAATATTATAAAGGAGACAGCAATCATGAGCCCTTCTCACGGTGCATCCCCGGCTTCATGAGGGTCCGCCGAGGCCACCACTCAAAGGGCCCGAGCCCGATCATTCTCACAGACTCGACAGTATATATGCACCCATCCTTTATAAAGTTTGCACCCACTTTATCTGGATTGTCAGGTTATAACCCTTCCCAGCATGATGGGAAAAACAATCCTCCCCCCTCTTGCAATATTCTACAGCGCCTGGTTGCCCTGTTCATGAGCTTTTCACCTTTTTGCATCTTTTGTATCCCCTTTGCTTCATTTTTGCATCATTTGAATCACGTATTTTATTCCTGTTTGCCCTTTCCAACCTCTCACCAAAAACCCCATCTTAAGAGGCCCGCTTAAATCTCTCGTAGCCGTTATATTTTTCTCTTGGAAACCTTACCCTTCAGGGCGGGGAGGAGGTCAGTCACACTCCTCCCTAAAAACTCACGACGGACAGACCCCCTGCTTAACTAGAGCCACCCCTTCTCCGCCAGATACCCCTTCAGCCCTTCCCTCCAGTCCGGCATCCTCAGGCCAAGCGCATGAAGCCTCGCGTTCTCCAGCGCCGAGAACCCCGGCCTCCTCGCCAGCCTGTTGAGTTCGCCCGACTTTATGTGCCTCACTTCAACGTCCCGGCCCAGGATTTCAAATATCGCTCTGGTGAACTCGTACCACGAGCAGTAGCCCTCGTTGACCATGTGGTATATCCCAAACTCCGGCTTCAGCTTCAGGAACTCCTTCAGAGTCCTCGCAACGTCCACCGTGTAGGTGGGGCTCATGAACTGGTCGTCCACTATCCTCAGCTCCTCCCCGCGCTTAGCCTTCTCGATAACCCAGTTCACGAAGTTGCCGCCCTTCCCGCTCGCGCCGGCCTTTCCGTACAGGCTCGCCACCCGGATGATGTAGTATTTTTCGGAATAGTTCCTCGTGAAGACCTCACCCATATACTTGCTTGCCCCGTAGACGTTGATGGGATTCGGCATGTCTTCTTCGGTGTAGGGCGCTCCCTTCTCTCCATCAAAGACGTAGTCCGTGCTGATGTAGACGTTGATTGTGCCAATTTCACTGGCAACTCTGGCAACGTTCAATGCCCCTATCGCGTTCACCGCAAAAGCTTTCTCCGGATAAATCTCGGCGTCATCAACCCTCACATACGCAGCTGTGTTGATGATGACGTCAGGCTTCAGCTCTTTCAGCACCTTCAGAGTCTCGGGAACTGTAACGTCTAAGTCTTTGTGGGTCAGCGGGATGACCTCAAAAGACGGGTCTTCCCCAAAGACCTTCACCAGGTCGGTTCCGAGCTGGCCGTGGGCACCGATTATCGCAACCTTCATTGTGAATCACCGATTTTGATGAGTTCTTCCAGCTTTTCTTTGCTATCCACTAGAGTTATTCTCTCCCCGTCACATGCTCTCTTGAAATCAGTGTCGAACGATATCAGATAATCAATTCCGTAGAATTTACATGTTGCGAGGATTATTGCATCGTTTGGCAGGAGGCCGTAGATGTCCATGAGCACTATCGCCTCTTCCCCAATGAGTGCGTTGTCGGAGAGATAGGAAAACCCATCAAGAATCGAATAAAGCGGGCTTTTATCAACTTCCCTGACGAGCTGGGGACTGTGCTTCAAGGTGTAGCTCTTTTTTCCAGTTGAGTCCTTCAGATACCTGATCGAGACTTCGGTTAAAACAATACCGTTTATAAAAACATCACCGAGGCTTTTTGCAGCCTCTATTACCTCCTTTGCACGCTTCTCCCCGTAAAAGTAGTCCAGAATAACATTGCTGCCAATGAAAAACCTAAACCTCCCACTCGTCATAGATATCAGCCTCAATCTCATCGACGCTTCTCCTTTTCCCTTTCAGAACCCCGAAGGTGTCTTTGAAGTCCCTAACGGAGAGTTTCCGTACTATGAGCCGGGCCTCCCTCTCCAAGAGGGACTTAACAAACTCCTCCATGCCGTCTGGAACGTTGAGAGTGATCACCACCTTACCCACCTTATCACCTCCGTGTTGTCTGCTAATTGAAATTATTTTGAGGGGTGAATAAATTAACGTCGCCAACTTGGGGAACCTAAACCGTTGCTTCCTGGAGCCTTATTGAGATTTCGCTGAGGGGATTTGGGCCGACTCTAGTGGATGCGTTTATTATTTCGATTCCTATTATCCTGCCGTCCTTGCCAACGTCTATGAGCACTCCCTCTCCAACCTCGATTGTGTCAACTATTTCTCCCCCACCAAACCTGATGTACATCACGTCGTGATTTGGGTCGTACGTTATCATCATACTTTCTCACCCAGTGTATTTTTCAACCTTGGAGGTTATATATGCTGTGATGACAAGGATTTCATCCTCTGTCTCTTCATAAATCACCCGTATAAGCTTTCCATTTAAAATCTTTTGAGCGATTTTTCGTCCTATGTAACCTGTATCGACGGAGTCTGGCTCGTTAAGGGCCTGAATTACGAGTTCCTTTGAAATTTTTCTGTCCCTTAGCCTTTCGAGTGCATGGGCTATGAAGACGACTCGTTTCATCCAATCACCTCAAAATGCCCATCCCCTCTCAACGGCCTCCCTCAGCGTCGGCCATTTCCTGTCCTTCTCCGAGACTATGGGGTCATCCACAGGCCAGTCGATTCCTATCTCGGGGTCGTTCCAGATTATTCCGCCTTCATGGTCGGGAGCGTAGACGTTGTCAACCTTGTACACCACCTCGGCGGCGTCGCTCAGCACGACGAACCCGTGGGCAAAGCCCCTCGGGATGTAGAGCTGGTATCTGTTGTGCTCCGAGAGAATGACGCCGACCCACTTGCCAAATGTGGGGGAATCCCTCCTCAGATCAACGGCCACGTCGTAGATAACGCCCCTAACAACCCGTACGATCTTGGCCTGGGCGTAGGGCTCTCTCTGGAAGTGCAGGCCCCTTAGAACACCGTACTTAGAGCGGGAGTGGTTGTCCTGGACGAACTCCCCTTTGATTCCTGCCTTTTCAAAGTCCGACTTCTTGTATGTCTCCATGAAGAAGCCCCTCTCGTCCTCAAAAACGCGGGGCTTGATCAGGATGACATCAGGGATTTCCAGCCTTTTAAATTCGAACGGCATAACATCACCTCATCGCCTGAAGTGGCGTAACCCTACCGATATCGGTTGCATCAAAATCCGAATCGTAGCTGACTATGCGGAGGCCGTATTTACGGGCCAAGGTGTACTGGTACGCATCGTCAAAATCGAGGTGGAATTTACGGGACGCCTCAACGAGCGATTCAAAATCAAAGGGGGTGAGTCTCAGCAGGGAGAGTCCACCGCGCAGGAGAACGTCCTCAACGAACTCCCGGAAGACCCCGTGTTTCTTCTGCCTGAAGAGTATTATCCCTATTGAGTAAACCGAGAAATCCGAGACGGCAAGCTCGCTGGGTGGAGTTTCTCTAAGAAACCTCTCCGCGTTATCAGCGTTTTCCTGATCAAGAAGGATTTCAAGGAACACGTTGGTATCAACTAGATACATCAGCCCCACCATTCAAGGGCCTTGTGCTGAAGCTCCACGGAAGTGTACTTCTTCCTGAGCTCCTTCAGCCCCCCGCGCCATCCAAACTTCATGGGGGAGCGTCTCCTGCGCGCGTTCCTCTCCAGAAGGAACTCGATGTAGTCCAGCACCTCCTCCTTAAGGTCATCCGGGAGCTGCTGAAAGAGCCTGTAGGCGTCCTCCATCACTTTCACCATCCTGAACGTTCTCGCAGAACTTAATTACCTTTTTGCTTGCTGCCGGGTGATTAACACCCACCTCATCCAACCAGCTCGAGTCTGAGCTCGGGAGCGACCTTCTTTATGCGTGAGAAATGTCTGTCCTTTGTCACGAGGGTCATCCCTCTGGATATTGCAACAGCTGCCATAACCACGTCTACTGCTGGGGCCGGGGTACCTGCCTTTACCAGCTTCTCAGAGAGCTTAACGGCCAGTGCATATTCCTTGGGAGAGGGTATGAGGACTCCCAGATCCAGAGAGACTCCCTTTGGGTATTCCACAAGGTTCAAAGTTGTTGTGTATCCATCTTCGGGATTTTTGCCTTCTTTAACGAGGCCGATCAGGACGTTCGTGTCGTAGAGCCTCCTTTTGTCCTCTCCCATTCTAAATCCCTCGCTTTTTTGTAATAATCTTCGTAGGCCTCATCCGGAACGGACTCTATATCCCTGATGAGCTTATCCCCGAGGAGTTTCCTGAATTCCTCCATGGACATCTCGATCCGGGAGTTCTCAAGCTCACTGAGGTACTCGGCTATGGCCTTTCTCGCCACTTCGCTCCATTTGATTTCCGGGTGCTTTTTCATGCGCCTGTAGAGGTCTGGCGGTATGGAAAGGGTCATGGTTGGCATATCATCACCATACATAATTATGTGTATGCACATATTTAAGCCTTCTCACCACCCCAGCTTCCACGGCGTCGGATGGAGAACCTTCTCGTTCACCAGCGGCCTCCACCAGTCCTCGTTTTCGAGGTACCATTTGACAGTTCTCTCTATGCCGTCCTCGAAGCTGTACTTGGGACGCCACTTCAAATCCCTCGTTATCTTCCAGGAGTCGAGCGAATACCTCAAATCGTGGCCGGGCCTGTCCTCTACAAACTCTATGAGCGACTCGTCCCTGCCCATTATCCTCAGGACGGTCCTGACGACCTCGATGTTGGTCTTCTCCTCGCCGGCGGAGATGTTGTAGACCTCCCTCGGTTCCCCCTTGAGCAGGACGGCCTCAATTGCCCTCACGTGGTCTTCGACGTAGAGCCAGTCCCTCACGTTCTGGCCGGTGCCGTAGATTGGAACCTTCAGCCCCATGCTGGCCCGTATGATCGTCTTCGGGATGAGCTTCTCCGGGAACTGGTATGGCCCGTAGTTGTTTGTGCAGCGCGTTATGGAGGCGTTGAGCTTGTAAGTCCTCGTCCAGCCGAGGACGAGAACGTCGCTCGCCGCCTTGGTGGCGGAGTACGGCGATGAGGGCATAAGTGCATCCTTTTCGGTGAACGAGCCACTTAGGATGTCCCCGTAGACCTCATCGGTGCTTATGTGGACGAACCTTATTTCGGGGTTTTCCTTCCGTATCGCTTCGAGAATCGTGTAGGTGCCGATGACGTTACTCTTTAGGAAGTGCTCCGGGCTGGAGATGCTCCTGTCCACGTGGCTCTCTGCTGCGAAGTTCACAACAGCATCAACCGTTGTTATAAGCTCCTTTATCAGATCATAATTAGCTATATCCCCCTTAACAAATGTGTATCGCGGGTCGTTCTCCACATCCTTCAGGTTCGCCGGGTTCGAGCCGTAGCCGAGCTTGTCGAGGTTCACCACTTCCCAGTCGGGGTGCTTTTTCAAAACATAGCGGATGAAGTTGCTCCCTATGAAGCCCATTCCGCCGGTAACCAAGAGCCTCATCCTTTCACCTCACAGTATCAACCTTGAGTTGTCGCCGATGACCAGCTTCCTGCCGAACGGGTGAGAGGTGCCGTTTATTATTTTCACTCCCCGTCCGATAAGGCTCTCAACTATCCTCCCAGCGTTCCGTATCTCACTCCCCTCAAGGATTATCGAGTCCTCGATCTCGGTGTTCTCAATGACGACGTTGTCGCCGATGCTCGTGTAGGGGCCTATGTAGGAGTTCATTATCCTGACGTTTTTCCCGATGACCACGGGGCCCTTTATCACAGTGTCCTCGTCTATTACGGTGCCCTCGCCGATGACGACCCTCCCGTGGATGCGCGCGTTGGTGTGTATCCGGACGTCGGTCTTGATATCGTCCAGGATGAGCCTGTTGGCGTCGAGGATGTCCTCCGGCTTCCCCGTGTCCTTCCACCAGTTCTGGACCTTCGTCCATCCCACACGGTAGCCGTGGTCGATGAGCCACTGGATCGCGTCGGTTATCTCAAGCTCGTTCCTCCAGGAGGGCTTTATGTTCCTCACCGCCTCGTGGATGACGGGCTTGAAGAAGTAGATCCCTACCAGCGCCAGGTTGCTCGGAGGCACCCTGGGCTTCTCGACGAGCCGCCTTATGGTCTTTCCGTCCTCGCTCAGCTCCACAACGCCGAACTGCTGGGGGTTCGGAACCTCCTGGAGGAGTATGCTGGCGTCGAAGTTTCCATTCTCGAAGTGTTCCCTGTGCCTCACTATCCCCTCCCTGAGGATGTTGTCACCGAGGTACATAACGAAGTCATCATCGCCAAGGAAGTCTTTAGCCACCAGTATTGCGTGGGCCAGCCCCTTCGGCTCGCCCTGGTAGATGAACTCTATCTCAGCGTCCCAATCGACGCGCTTAACGGTCTCCATCACCTGCTCCTTGTTCGGGCCGACGATGATCCCAATCTCGTGAATGCCGGCCTCGATGACGTCCTCGATGGCGTAGAACAGGACTGGCTTGTTCGCCACAGGGATGAGCTGCTTCTGCTGGGAATATGTAAGGGGCCTCAGCCTCGTGCCGTGACCACCGGAGAGAATAAGGGCCTTCATGATGGTCCACCACAGCCAGTACTATCCAATAAAATAAAAGTTTATCGTCGTTAAGACACGATAGCGGTCATTCTGTTCCATGCCCTCGTCCTAGTAGTTTTCTTCTGACGAACCCCTCCGGGGAAGGGAATCAATGATACCGTCCGGCCAAAATTTAGATTCCCCTGACACGGGAATAAGGGCAAGATAGCCATCATGGGTTAACCATTACATTTTTTCTTCTGAAAGCCTCGCCCTTCACGGCCGGGAGGAGGTCAGATAAACCTCGCGAGAAGTTTAATGACCCGATCCAGGTTCACCCCGAACTTTTTTCCAACGGCCTCCAGCAGCTCAATGTCCTCCATTTCAACGCTTTTCATAACAAGAAGGAGCACCAGGTAGAAGGCAAAGGACAACGACAGGACGACCAGCACCCCCCAGATGCCGGAGGATGGAGTTTCGGCAATAAGGAGCAGTCCCAAAACTGCAGAAGCGGCCATGATCTGCTTAACGTAGCTCACGCTGAAGGGGTGTATGCCCGTCTTCCTGTAGAGCCACCCGGAACGGAACACGTTTGCCACTATGAAGGAGACCGCGGTGGCTGCAGCGGCGCCGTTGATCCCGTACAGCGGAATTAGGACGATGTTGAGGCCGATGTTCGCCACGGCGGCGAAGAAGTTGCCCACAAGGTTGGCGTTGGTCTCCCCGATAACGGTAAGGCTCATTCCGTTGAGGCCGAGGAAGGTATGGAACATAAAGCCCGCCGCCAGTATCCGGAGGGCAGTGGCAGCTCCCACATACTTGGTGCCAAAGAACGTTGCTATCATGACCTCCGGGAACGCGAACATGAAAAGGAACAGGGGGAAGGTGAGCAGGAAGATCCATCTGGTCATTATCTGGTATATCCTTTTCATCTCTTCGAGCTGATTGCGGGCAAAGAACACCGTCGCTATCGGCACGTAAAGGAAACCCGCGGAATTGAGGAATATGGGGAGCAGCCTGGCCACCGGTGCGGCAGCGTTGTAGAGGCCGACGGTGTCCGAGTCGTAATAGTACCCTATCATAAGGGTGTCAGTCCAGTTCATGATGTAGCCCAGGATTCCCGTCAGCATGAGCGGGAACGAAAACAGGAGGAGCTCCTTTGCAAGCCCGCCCCGGAATACGGGCCTTTTTGGTAGGAACTTAAGCCTGAGCGTTTCAAAGGTAAGAATCAGAAAACCCGCGGCCTGGGAGATGACGTAGGCCAGAAGGATCCCCGTCAGCCCCCTATCCGTCAGGACTGCAATCACAGTGAGGATCAGGAAAATTGAGGGAACCACGATGTTCTGGTAATACACGTTTTCCCGAACACGGCCGGCCCCGCGGGAGACGGAGATGAACACCCGGGAAAGCCCTATGAAGGGTATAGAAACCGCGGCCAGCCTGAGTGCAGGCGGGAGGAGTGCTTCATTAAGGATCCCCGAGATGAAGGGGGCGGTGAACACTGTAACTGCTCCGATCATGAAGGATGAAATTGCGACGAGAATAAGGGCCGTTGATACGAGCTCCGGGATCCTTTCGGGCTCCTTCTTGTAGTATCTCGAAAGCTCCCTTGGGAGGCCGTTTGCAAGGCCCAGGAGGGCAAAGGTGAGCCCGATGTTCAGAACCGTCAGCGTCAGGGAAAATACTCCGTAGTGACTCCTGTCGAGCGACCTGGCTATTAGCGCCCTTGTCAAAAAACCGAGCGCCATTGAGATAACCGTCCCGGCAAAGACAATCCCCGTCCCCCTCGCAATCCTCTGAAGTGCACGGTTCACCTCGTCCAAGCCCCTCACCCACCCAGCAGTGTGAAGAGCCCTATCAGCAGGATTATCACGTTTATGGCCATTTTAAGCTTCTCCCTGTCCGCACTCCTGTTGATGTGGGTGCCGAGGTAAACCCCGGGAACTGTCCCAAGGATCAGCGTTCCCGCGAGGCCGTAATCAACCCCACCGATGCCCGCGTAGTTCAGGAAGCTGAACCCAGAGAGCGCCAGTCCGTAGACTATAGTCACGCCGACAACGTCCCTGGGGTCGAGTCTCGCCACGTTCATCAGCGTGAAGCTCACTATCACACCCGCTCCAACGGAGGTGAACTGGACGGTCAATCCCACCACGAAGCCGAGCAGGTAGACGTAGGCCCACCTTGGTTTGATAGGGATGTGAATTTCGCCCTTCAGGAGGCTGAGGACTGCACTCACCACGAGGATGAGCCCGAGGAGGAGGGTCAGGTAATCGTTAAGAACCTCCCTGTCGATCTCACGGAGGAGTATCCCCCCGAGGATTATTGCCGGAACGCTCCCCGCAAAAAGGCGGAGCGCTATGTCGTACCTCATCCTGCCCTTCCTCTGATGGAAAAAGACGCCGAAAACCCTCGTGACCGTTGCGTAGAGAAGGTCGGTTCCCACAGCGGTTAGGGGTTCGACCCCGAGGAACATGAGGGAGGGCGTCATCAGGGCCCCGCCGCCAACACCGGTGAGGCCGACGAGGAAGCCCACTAAAAGGCCCAGTCCAACGAAGGTCAGCAACGCCCTCCCCCCATTTGAGCATCAGGGCAGGTAGCCCATCTCGCGGGCCTTCTGAATCACTGCCTCGACTTCCTCCTCCGGCGTCATCTTCGAGCTGTCCACTTTGACCTCCGGGTTCTCGGGCTCCTCGTAAATTCCATCGTAGCCGGTGAGGCCCTTTATCTCACCGCGTATCGCCTTGGCGTAGAGCCCCTTGGGGTCGCGCTGGATTCTGACCTCTAAAGGAGCGTAGACGTAGACCTCGATGAAGTCCCCTATCTCCTTCCTGGCGTACTCGCGGACTGTTTTGTATGGCGAGATCAGAGAGACTATCGCTATGACCCCGTTCCTGCTGAGGAGCTTGGCCATGTGGATTACAACCCTGTTGTGCATCTCCCTCGCTTCCTTCGAGAAGCCGAGCTCAGGGTACAACGTCTTCCTTATCGTGTCGCCGTCGAGTATCTCGACGCGGTAGCCCATCTCCCTGAGCTTCCTGGCGAGCTTGACTGCAAGGGTCGTTTTTCCGGCCCCGCTCGGCCCCGTGAGCCAGATCGTGAATCCCTTTTCGAGGTTTTGAAGCCCGGTCATTTCAGCTCCCTCCGGTTCTATTGGTCTGATTCGGGTGAAAGGAAAGACGGGAAGTTATAGGATGCTCCTCCCGTGCATCTCTCTCAGCGGCTCCTCTATCCCAAAGAGCCTCAGCATCGTCGGCGCGAAGTCGTAGATTGTCAGCTGAGTTGCTTTGCTCTCATCGAAGCCCGGCAGATACATCGAGAAGACTCCAAACTCGGAGTGGTTGGCGTCATCCGGGCCGGTGTCGTTCTCAGGTAAATAGTTGCTCGGGTGGCCGACGGTTCCAGCGGCGCGCCAGTTGAGGTTGTCGAAGTAGACCATTATGTCCGGCTTGCTTCCCTTCGCCACCGGATAGATATCCTCCGGGTAGAACACCTTCGTGTCCCACCTCTCGCCGTTCGGGCCGCGGATTGACTTTATCTGCTCCGCGACCTCGTCTCTGACTTTCTCGAACTTCGAGAGTGGTATCTTTCCTTCCTTCTCCCTTCCGAGGACGTTGAGGAAGACGCGGGAGTAGTAGCCGCCCCATCCCCATGCGGTGGTCTCCTTCCAGTCTACCTCCAAGCTCTCGAAGCGCTTGATTTTCCCATCGTGGAGAACCTCCGGGTTCCTCACCTTCAGCAGGCCCTCCTCGGCCAGCCACTGGTTAACTGCGAAGTTTCCGTGCATGGCCTTTATCCCGTGGTCAGAGACGATGAAGACAGCGGTCTCGTCGAGGTCGATGAGCTCAAGCGTTTTCCCTATCTCCTTATCGAGGAGCCTGTAGTAGTCCGGGATGACGTTCTCGTATTTGTTGCCTCTGCCCGGGTAGAGGTGGTGGTTTTCATCAAAGTAGCGCCAGAAGGCGTGGTGGAGCCTGTCGAGGCCTATCTCGACGAAGTGGAAGTAGTCCCACTCCTTCTCCTGGAGGAGGTACCTTATCACCTCGAACCTCTTCTCCGTCATCTCCCAGATGCCCTCTTTCACCTCGTCCTTGGCCTCCCTCCTGAAGGGCACGTCGAAGATGTACTCCCCAACCAATCTTTCGATCTCGCCCTTCAGCTCCTTCGGGTAGGTGTAGTCCACGCTGGCATCGGGGGTTATGAAGCAGCTCACGAGGTGGCCGTTGATCGGCTTCGGCGGGTAGGTCGGCGGGACGCCGACGATTATCGACTTTTTGCCCCTCTCCCCGAGGTAGTCCCAGAGGGTCGGCTCCTTGACCTTTTTGCTGTGGGCGATCCAGTAGTCCGTGTAGGAGTATCCTGTCCTGTGTCTGAACCCGTAGAGCCCGAGCTCGCCCGGCGTCTTGCCGGTGACCATCACCATCCACATCGGGATTGTGATGGCCGGGATTCCCGTCTGCATCGGGCCGTAGACAGATTTTTCGAGGAGCTTTTTCACGTTGGGCATGTCGTCGATGAAGCGGTTGAACAGGAGCTCCGGCGGGGCCGAATCTAACCCTATGACGAAGACCTTCCTGGTCTCGGCCATACCTTCCCTGACCTTCTTCTCAAACTCCATAGCTCTCACCTCAGGTGCTCTTCAATGATTGTGAGGACGTCCTCGATTTTATCCCTCTCGCAGACGCAGCCTAGCACTTCCCTCTTGCCGCCGGCGTTGGCTCCAAGGGCTTTAACACGTTCGATGACCCCGGCCATGTCTATCCTTTGGGCTTCCTCCGGGGAGACTCGGAAGTACACCTGCGCCTTCCCGTGGAAGTTCCTGTTTACAACGACCGCGCCGCGGTAGCCCAGCTCCCAGACGAGCTTCCTTGCGACCTTGGAGATTATGTTGAAGGGGCTCTCAAAGCCGGCGAAGGCAAAGCCCTTCCTCTCCTCGGCGCTCGAAAGGGCGCCCTCTATTGCGTCCCTTATCGCTTCCGCCTTCCTGACCCAGGGCCCGTATTCGAGGAGGTTTCTGACGTCGTTTTCGAGGAGAACCCTTACGGCTTCCTCGACGGCTTCCCTCTCCATCGCTATGTAGTTGGAGTCAATCAGTTCAACTAGCCTTAAGGCTTCCCCCCGCGAGAGGTTCGCTTTCCGGAGGAGTTCTCTGACCCTTTCAATCTCAAATGCCCTCTCTCCGATGTCGCCGATTACCCCAAGGGCGCTCCAGGCGTTGAAGAGGCCGAAGTGCTCCGAGACGACGAGTGAGCAGGAAGGATAGTAGTCACCGTCCAGGGAGGGGTTCACCTGCTCCACGAGGGGGTTTTTGATCCTCGGCTGGGTGTGGTGGTCTATGAAGAGCGTCGGAACCTTAACCTTCTCGACTTCATTGGGCACGTTGAAGTCGAGGACGTAGAGCCTCTCCGCCCTTTCAATTGCTTTCCACAGCCGCTCGTCGAAGCGGAACTCACCGATCGGAGCCGTTAAGTTGGTGAACTCCCCCAGAGCGAGCGCCCTAACCAGCAGCGCTGAAGATGCCACCCCGTCGGTGTCCCAGTGGTGGATGATTAGGTTCACCTAACTCACCCCGCAAAAATAATGGAAAGTCACTCAACGAACGGGTTCTCAAAGCTCCTCACGACCTCAAAGACCTCTGGCCTCATCATGTACTCGGGAGGATGTTCTCCGGTCATTATCATCTTCCTGAGCTTGGTGCCGCTTATGTGGACGTGGAACTCTTTGTCATGGGGGCAGATCTTCGCGTTGACCATGCCTCCGCATTTCCTGCAGTAGAAGGATTCGCGGATGAACATTGGGGTTATTCCAAGGTCAGGGAACTCTCCGAAGAGGTCCCATGCCTCGTAGGGCCCGTAGTAGTCGCCGACTCCAGCGTGGTCTCTTCCCACGATGAAGTGCGTCGCACCGAAGTTCTTCCTCATTATCGCGTGGTGTATAGCTTCCCTCGGGCCGGCATAGCGCATCTCGTAGCGGACGGTCGCGAGAGTAGCGGCGTTCTTCGGGTAGTAGTGCTCAAATAGCGTCTCGTAGGCCTTGATTATGACATTGTCCTTGTAGTCGCCCTTCTTTTTCCTTCCAAGGACGGGGTTGATGAAGAGACCGTCGACGAAGGTTAGTGCCGCTTTCTGCACGTACTCGTGGCCGAGGTGCGGCACGTTCCTGGTCTGGAAGGCAACTATCGTCTTCCAGCCGCGCTCCTTGAAGAGAACCCTCGTCTCGACCGGCCTGAGGGTGTACTTGGCGAAGGGGTTCGGGAGCTCGTTGAGGAGCTCTATCTCACCGCCGACGAGGTAGTCCCCCATGTCCATGACCCTGGCGACGCCGGGGTGGTTAACGTCGTCGGTCTTGAAGACCTTGACCGCGAATTCCCTCTTGTCGTAGGTGTAAATCTCCTCGACGTGCATTCTAGCTATTGGCAGGTCGTCGTAATACAGGAGTATCGCATCGCCCTCGTCGAAGGTTCTCTCCCTCACGTCGAGCACTATCGGGATCGTCCAGGGCGTGTCGTCGCTCAGGCGCATGTGGTCGAGGACGCTCTCGAAGTCGTCGCTCGTGAGGAAGCCTTTAAGCGGTGAATAAACGCCGTGTGCGATGTTCTCAAGGTCTATGGCCCTGCCGTGGTCTATATCGACGCGCGGGTACTCCCTCTGCTCGCCCAGAATCCTCTCGCGGGTTCTCTCGGCAACGAGCCTCCTGACGAGTCTGCCTCCGTGCGGCTTTGAGACCATGGTATCACCTCAAAAAGGAAAGACCTCAGTCAAGGTAGCCAAGGGCGCGAAGCCTCTCCTTGACCTTCTCTTCCTCCTCCTCGGTGAAGACTTCCTCCTTCTCCTCCTCTTCGAGGCTTGCCAGAACCTCGCGGAGGACATAGGTGACGTAGTCCGAGACCGAAGTGAACCCGGTGCCCTCTATTCTGGCCTTAATCTTGTCGTAGAGGGGCTTTGGTATGGAAACGGTCGTGTACTTCTTCTCCTCAGCCATTGCAAACACCTCCGGTCTTAATGATATTTAATTACATTTAATTAAGCAACTCGGGGGATATATAAAGATTTCGCATCGGGGGAGGAATCGGGGGCGCCGGGCTTATCAACCTCCCGTCCCGTGAAGGACGTCGTCTATTCTGAACACGCCCCTGTCGAGCACGGTCTTCTTCTGGACGTAGGTGTAGCGGATGACAACGCTTCCATTCAGGTCATCAGGCAGGGGGAACTCGTCCTTTCCTTTAACCCCGTACCACTTCTTGAAGACGAGAGTGCCGTTGTCCAGGTATCCGAAGATTCCGATCCCCGTCCCGGTGGCATTCTCAAACTTCAGTATCACGGAGCCATTCCCGGCGGTCACGACGACGTTGGGGTGGCTGAACCTGAAGATCTTCACCAGGCCGCCGTCGGAGTAGAGGAGCGTGTACCCCTCGGGATAATCACCGGTGAGCATGAGCCTTCCCAAGGGGGTGTTCAGCGTCTTTTCGTTAACGAGGACTGCGTAGCCATAGTCGAGGTTCATATAAACGTAAACGTTGGAGGTCGGCCTGCTGGACAGCTCTACCCTTTTGACCGAGCCCCCGTGCTCCACAAACGCCCCCTCAGGCAGCAGGAACGCGCCCCCGATGTTGACCTTCACGTCCCAGCTGTCCCTGCCCGGGGCCGCCATTACGGAGTATCCTCCCGAAGAGAACACCAGCATGTTGCCGTAGGTCTGCACCAGCGGCAGAACCGCTAGAGAGTAGCCGGAGGGGCCCCCGGCGGTATCAACGACGGCCCCAAACTTCACCAGAAGGTCGTACGAAACGATGACGTAGTCAACGCCCAGATTCATTAGACCGTTATCTTTCGCCAGTCCCAGGTAATACTTAGCGACCCATCCACTAGGACTCCCCTGGGCCACAGGAGCCCTCCCCGAGAAATACGTTACCCAGTGCCCCTCGTCCCACCACGTCAGGACGACGTCGTTGGGGTTCGAGTGCTCCCCCAGATAGGCAAGGGCCTCCTCCCAATGCTCATTTGCCAGAGGATGGACGGAGAGTGTCGTTTTAACTCCCTGGTACGCCGCCACAGCGGGGACACCGGCCACGAGCAGGATCACCGCGATGGATGCCGCCTTCCTGACTTTTCCGGGGGGCAACCTCCCCCGGAGCCCGCCCGAAAGCTTCCAGAGGGACGTCAGGCCGATGCCGGCCATAAGGGCAACTGCAGGAGATGCGATGAACAGGAAGCGGGTCCAGATGAGCGCCATCGGCAGCAGGACTACGGCCGTCCCGAGGAGGAGAAAGTCCGCCGGCTTCGTCCCCCTGAAAAAGCGCAGGAAGAACAGGGGGAACACGAGGCCGACTATCCCGTAGGCAGTCCACCAGTCATTAAAGGACGTCCTCTGGGTCTCCGCTATCGGGGCCTCACGGAACAGCGTCTCCAGCACCGAATCGAGGGTTCCCAGGTACCTGAGGAACACCCAGAGGAGCAGAACGGCACCTATCAGTACGACCAGGCCCCGCTGCTTCCTGCTTAGAGAGAGCCGGGACAGGAGGAAGAGAACCAGTATGACCGCAAGGGCGGCGGGGACGGCGTACTTAACGTAGGCCGTGAGGAACACGTCCTTCATGAACCCCGCCTGAAGGCCGAACTCCTCGGCCAGTTTTTTGCCGACCCATCTATCGGGACCCACCATACCGTAGCCGAGGTGCCCACCGACCCAGCTCGCCAGGAGGGCCCCCAGGAGGGAGAGGATCACAATCACGGCCGCGTCGGCCAGGTACCTGTTCCTGCGGAGCACGAACCCACCCACGGCCAAAAGGAGGGCGTTGGCGAGGACAATGGCAAATATCGGATAGTACGCCTGCCACGAAGCCGCGGAGAAGGCCAGGGCAGGGGGCAGTGCGAGGTAGAATGCCCACCGCCTGTACCTCCACCCCGGGCCCCGGAGCGACAGCGCAAGGGCGATGCCTGAGAGGGCCAGGGAGTATGAGAACAGCATGTAGTTGTCCCCGCGGTAGTAGCCGGCCATCGAGCGGAAGACGTGGCCGAAGAGAACCGAGAGGAGAAAGGCGGAAAGGAAGGCCTCCTCCCTCCCGTACAACCTCAAAGCCACCAGGTATATGAAGACCACCGTGAGAACACCAAAGATAACCGGGGTCACCCTGAAGGCGTTGTAGAGAGAAACGCCGAACGGTGATAGGAGCTTGTAAACGTAGGCCGGGGTCATCCAGAGGCCCTTGGGGTGGAACGAACTTATTATATATCCCCAAGAACCGGTAGCATAGGGGAAAAAGTTCACCCACGCCCCCTTCTCCAGCGCGTACCGTATGTAGGCGAGGTGGAAGTAGGGGTCGTAGCCCAGGAGGTATTTGAAGCGGAGCGGCAGGAGCCTTATCAGGCCGGCCACAGCAGCCGTCAGCACTAGGGCGAACCTGGGCTCGAGAACCCGCTCCTTCCAGCGAGAAAACCGCTCAAACATGACGGCAGCCAGCATTTAATCCCCCCATTAGGAGTGCTCCAACGATACCAATACCCGCACCGGAGAATAAAAGCATTACGCAGTGCTCATGAAAAAGCCCAGGGACCTGCGGAAATGTGATTGCATATTGTCAAGACAAATTGCCAGATAATTTTTCAAAAAACAAAAGCAAAGCTTTATATAGTTTGAACGCCTAGATGTATATGAGGAACACTGTGCGGGAGGACTGAAGCGAAAGCTTCTCCTCCGAACGGGTCAGACCCGAGAGCGGTTCAAAGCCCGCAAGGGACGAGAGCCGCAAACAAAGGGAAAGGCCTGCAAGGGGTGGGACTTCACTCCGGCCCATTCCGCGCGGTGTTCCTCACTATTCTACAGGCAGAGTATCGGGAACGTCACTCCCCCCTCTGTATCTTTGCGTGTCCGCCAACAAGGCTCTTCCTCAGCTCAAGGTTCCTTATCTCGCACTTCTCGTCTATTATCGAGCGCCATATCGTGGAGTTCCTGATTACGGTCTTTCTGAAGATTATCGAGTCGCTTATGTCGGAGTTCTCTATCACGCAGTCCTCGCCTATGTAGGCGTACGGGCCTATCATTGATCTGCCGAGTATCTTCGCCCCCCTCTTTATGACGACGGGAGGTATGATCTTGGCGTAGGGGCTTATCTGGATCTCTTCCACGTGGCTCTCTCTGAGGAGTGTCTTGAGGGCCTCAAGGTAGCTGTCAGCCGAGCCTATATCGTACCAGTACTCCGAAAACCTGTACGCCCGGACCTCAACCCCCGCCTCCAGAAGCCACTGGAGGAAGTAGCCAGGGGCATCCCTGTGGCCGTTCCTGAGGTACTCGTCTATCATCGCCATGACACCCTTAGGAAAGACGTAGACTCCAGTGCTCACCAGGGTCGACCTCGGCTGGGCGGGCTTCTCCTGGAAGGCTATCACCCTGTCCCCCTCAAGGACGACCACACCGTAGCGCTTTGCCAGCTCAAGGTCGCCGATGTCGTAGACCGCTATGAGCGTCCTCCCGTCGTAGGAGTCCAGAAAGTCCCTGAGAGAGAAAGAGAACAGGTTATCGCCGGCTATCACGAGGTAGTCGTCGAGGCCGAGCTCGTCAACGGCCCGCTTAAGCGCCCCCACGGTGCCGAGCTTCTCCTCCTCGTGCAGGGTGTCTTCAACGATAAGTCCCACCCCGTACTTCTCCGCGTAGGGCCTGAAGTGGGCCTCAAAGAAGCGGTTTGTGGAGATGTACGCCTCCATACCCAGCTCCCCGACCTTTTCAAGGATGTAGTCCAGTATCACCCTGTCCCCGACGGGGAGCAGAGCCTTGGGGTTGTCCTTGGTTATGGGCCACAGCCGAGTCGCGTAGCCGCCGGCCATTATCAGAACCTTCATCCGCACCACCGGGAATGTTTTAATGCCAGCATGTAGGTATAGCAAACATATTTAAATTATTTCGCTTCATCAAACGTGGTGGTACCGGATGAAGGCCCTCGTTACAGGCGGTGCTGGGTTTATTGGCTCTCACTTGGTTGATGCCCTGATGGAATCAGGAAACGAAGTCAGGGTTCTCGATGACCTGAGCGCCGGCAGTTTGGACAACATAAAGCGCTGGTTGAACCATGAACGTTTCGAATTCATAAAGGGGGATATGAGAGACCCGGGGGTCGTTAAAAGGGCCGTCGAGGGTGTTGATGTCGTTTTCCACCTTGCGGCCAACCCGGAGGTAAGGATCGGCTCCCAGAGCCCGGAGCTTCTCTACGAGACGAACGTCCTCATAACCTACAACCTCCTCAACGCGGTGAGGGACTCAAGCGCCGAATACCTCGTCTTCACGAGCTCGTCCACCGTCTACGGCGATGCGGAGGTCATCCCCACGCCGGAGGACTACGCGCCGCTGGAGCCGATAAGCGTCTACGGCGGGGCGAAGCTTGCCGCAGAGGCCCTGATCAGCGGCTACGCCCACACCTTCGGCTTCAAGGCCCTGATATTCCGCCTGGCCAACATCATAGGCGAGCGCTCCAACCACGGGGTGATCTACGACTTCATAAACAAGCTGAGGAGGAACCCGGAGGAGCTTGAGATACTCGGCGACGGGACGCAGAGGAAGAGCTACCTCCACGTGAGCGACACCGTTGAGGGCATGCTCAAAATTTTCAAACACTTCAGGGAAAGCGAGAAAACCGTTGACTTCTACAACCTCGGCAACGACGACTGGATAACGGTGAGGGAGATAGCGGAGATAGTCAGCGAGGAGATGGGGCTCAGGCCAAGGTTCAGGTTCACCGGCGGCGTCGACGGCGGAAGGGGCTGGAAGGGCGACGTGAAGTTCATGCGCCTAAGCATAGAGAAGGCGAAGAAAACAGGCTGGAAACCGGAGCTGGACAGCTATGGGGCCGTGAGGAGGACAGTTAAAGAGCTCCTCCGGACAATCTAACTCATTTTATCACTTCATACACTTTTCTGGCCACTATGAAGGCGAAGGCCAGCAGAAGGAGGTAGACGGAAAGCCTGAGGGAGTCCTTGACCTCCCTGGGCAGGTGGAACTCACCAACCTCCAGTGTTATGAGGATCCCGATGAGCGCAACCGTCAGAAAGACCTCCACGGAGGGGCTGAGGAGCGCCGAGAGGACTATCCAGAGGGCAAGGAACGCCACGAGGTTCTCCCTCATAGCCACTCCTCGACACCCCCGATCTTCCTGAGGGTTATCCTGACGTACTCACCGACCACTTCGGAGGATTCGACCTCTAAGAGCTGGTTCTCCCCCATGGCTATCCCCAGGAGAACCGCCACCACCACAGGGTCAGAGTAGACACTCCCCCCGCACAGCGGCCTCACAAAGACGGAGATCCTCCCTCCCCCCTCATCAAAGGCCTGCGCCGAGCCGAGGCCCAGGGCACTGAGCGTGGACGAGACGGCGGATGAAGCGTAACCGACACCAGTTCCCCTGATGTCCCCGGAGTTCCTCACGGTGTACTCAACCACCTCCCATCCCGGGGCAGGGCTTATCAGGAGGCCGCCCCCACCAGCAAGCACGAAGACGTCCCCCTCATGGAGCATGCCGAGGCTCAAAGAGAACCGTCCAGACTTCGGTATGAAGACCCCCCCTCTTGGGAGGTTGTCGTAGGGGGGTATCACCACGGGGACGCCTTCAAGCTCCAGCCCCCGGACGGACTCTTCCACGAACTCGCACAGAGAGCCCGTGAGGAGGGGGAGAGCGTCCCTCGCCACGTAACCCCTGAATGGAAACGCTGAGAGCACGAGACCGAGAATAATCGCCCCAAGGCCGAGGCTCACCATGGACGTACTGCCAGAACTCCCCCCATAGTACCAAAGGCCGATTCCGAGGATTATCAGCCCGCCGCCGATCAGCTTCCCCATTTAAACACCTTCGATGAATAACCTTAAAAGGTTTTTATGCCTTATGGGTGTGATGGCCATGAAACGGGTGCCCCTTTTAATAACTCTCCTCCTAATCATCTCTCTCTTCCCTCCCGCCTCCCCGAGGGCGGTTGAAAACCCCGTCCAGAGGGACGTCTTCCTCCACGAGTACTTCTCCCGGGTGATAGTAAGTTTTGAGGACTCCCTGAGGTACACCCTTCTGAACGAGAGCACGGGGCTGGACATAGCGAACCAGACCCTCGGCGAACTGGAGCTCCTCCACGAGGAAACGCTGTTCTACAGGGCCAGGGGCGTCAACTCCACCGTGATGAAAGTCCTGCCCCCCTTCTACGAGTTCGCCCGGGAGCTGGTACTCCTCGACACACTCGTCTACGATTTTCTGTCCCACCCCTCCCCAGCCACTGCGGCCGGGATAAACCGGGCCGCTGATACCATGGAAGCACTGCTCGACTCTATAGACTCGATACGGCTCGCGGACGGGACAAGGAACCTGACGTTCAAAACCGGGAAGCTCAGGGGATACCTGAAGGAGGTGAGATCACTCATATCCCAGGTGCCCCCCACGGGGGAGTTCACAATCGGGGTCTCCAGCGACAGGCCCATACTGTACCAGACCGTCACGATATTCGGCTCGTGTCCTGGGAACGGCACCGTCACCGTCGTCATAGCCGGCGAGAACTTCACGGCGATCAAACTCGTCAGCCCGGAGCACGGCATGTTCTCAACAACGTACCGCTTTGAAAGAATGGGGGACTTCAGGATATACGCGGTTCAGAACGGCAGCAGGTCAAACACCGTCAGCGTCACCGTCGTGAAGATACCCACCCTGTTCGTCACCGAACCAGTCTATTCTGGCCTCATAAACAGCGAACTGAACGTCACTGGAAAGCTCGTTGACTACTACGGGAGCGCCCTCAGCGGAAAGGAGGTCACAGTCGGGAACAGAACCGCCATCACCGGGCCGTCGGGGGACTTCTCCGTGGCCTTCTTCTCAAGGAAGGAGGCCACCTTCAACGTCTCCCTCGTCTTCCGTGGGGACAGAACCCACGCGGGAACCTCAAAGGTGGTAATGGTATCCTTCCTCAGGTACCCCGTCAGGATAACGCTCTCAGGGCCCGGAGAAGTGGGCGTCCACCAGGATGCCCGGTTCCATGGCTCCATAGACCCTCCCCTGGACACTCCCCTGACGGTGTACGTCAACGGCACGCCCTACCTGGACGTCCTCCCCGCCAACGGCTCGTTCTCCTTCACGATCACCCCCAACTCGACCGGAGAGCTCGCAGTCTACGTGAAGTTCCCGGGCAATGAGGTTTACCGGCCCGCGGTCTCAAACACCGTGGTTCTGAAAGTGACGCCCCTGGGAGCCTCCGTCCTCAGGTACTGGGCCGTGGTCTTCATACTCCTGGTGGTTGCGGCGGGAATGGTCAAGCGCAGAAGGCTCGAAGGGCAAACCCCCTCCGGAAGGGCACCTGAAGAGCCCAGCATCGGGCCCGGGAAGCCTGAAGCGGCCACAGAGTTCCACCTGCCGGAGGACGTTGGCGACGCCTACAGGCTCCTGAGGGAGGCCCTGAGCAGGACGCTGGGCATCGGGATGAACCTAACACCCAGGGAAGCCCTGAAGGAGCTGGAAGGGTGGGAGATGTACGACCTGCTCAGAGAGGTCACCCTCCTCCACGAGAAGTCCGTGTACGGCGGGGTGCCCCTGAGCCGGGCCGAGGCTGCGAGGTTCATGGAGGGGGTCAGGGCAATCCTCCGGGGGGTTGGGACGTGAACAAAGCCATAAAGTACATGATACTGATACTGTTGATGTTCGCACTCATAACAATGCCCCTAACGCTCCCCCTCTTCAAGAGCTCCACACAGTACAGCATGTTCAACACAGGATGGGACGGAGTCTCGAAATTCATCAAGCTGGCCTACAGCGGGGGCAGGAACGTGGTTCCCGTCCTCGCGCCCTTTGACGCGTTCAACCTCGACGGCGCAGACGGGGCCCTCCTCATAATCGGGCCCAACACGACCTTCACAGGCCCGGAGATAGAGGAGATCAGGGGCTTCCTCAGGCGGGGAAACACCCTGGTAATAGCGGACGACTTCGGAACCGGGAACGAGATACTGAAGGGGCTGGGCGTCCCCGCGAGGCTGTCATCCCACCCCCTCAGGGACTTCTTCTACGAAAAGGACGACAGGCTCATAGTCTCCGTCAGGGTTGATGATCCTCTCCTCTCCAGAAATGTCACGAGGATACTCACGAACGAACCCTCTGCCATAATAAAGACCGGTGAGGGCTACGTCTACTCCAGCAGGGTTGCGGTGATAGACGGAAAGAGGGACATGTTCCCGCTGGTGGCCGAGGTCGAGTACGGTGGAGGCAGGATAGTACTCCTGGCCGATCCAGACGTTTTGACAAACCAGCTGTACGACGTGAACCTGCCCTTCCTGGAAAACCTCCTGGAATACATAGGGGCCGACACACTGTACATCGACGAGGCCCACCACCCGGACTTCAACCTGTACACTGTGGGCACCGTGACCGTGACCCGCTTCCTCCCGCGGGACGTGTTTATAAAGATCATAATAACCCTCGCCGCCGTGGTTCTCGCCCTTGAGCTCGGGGCGTCGGCACTCGTATGGAGGCTCGTTTCAATGCTCCTGGCGAGGTTCGCCCCGGGAAAGGAGACACCGGAAGAACTCGCCAAGGCCGTCGCACGGAAAAACGGGTGGGATCCGAAGGAAGTTGTAGAGATGCTCGAAAGGATGGGTGGTTGATATGATTCTGGAGAAGATCCGGAGGGAAGTTGAGAAGGCAATAGTGGGAATGAACGACGTCGTGGAGCTCATGACCATAGCCCTTATCGCCAACGGACACGTGCTCCTTGAGGGCGTCCCGGGACTGGCGAAGACAACACTCAGCAAGAACTTCGCCCAGACCCTGGGCCTGAAGTTTTCGAGGATACAGATGACCCCGGACCTGCTCCCAGCGGACATAATCGGCCACACCTTCTACGACATGCGCAGCGGGGAGTTCAAAATCCGCAAAGGGCCCATATTCGCCAACGTCGTCCTGGTCGATGAGATCAACAGGGCATCACCCAAAACCCAGGCCGCACTCCTTGAAGCAATGGAAGAGAGGCAGGTGACCATAGAAGGCCTCCCACTCAAACTGCCCGAACCCTTCATAGTGCTGGCAACTAGGAACCCCATCGAGCTCGAAGGCGTCTACGAACTGCCCACGGCACAGGTGGACAGGTTCATGATGAAGATAGACCTCACTTACCTGCCGGAAGAGAGCGAAAAAACAATGCTCCGGAGAAAGAACACCGGCCAGTTCGCCGAGGCAAGACAGGTTGTCACGGGCAGGGAGCTACTCGTGGCGATGAAAGAGGCCAGAAACGTCCACGTGAGCGACGCGATAATAGACTACATCTACTCAATAATAAAGGAGACCAGACTCGATGAAAGGGTCATCCTGGGCGCCTCCCCAAGAGCTGGAGAACACATGCTGTACGCGGCGAAGGTAAAGGCCTACATCGAAGGCAGGAACTACGTCATACCCGACGACGTCAAATGGCTCGCCATCCCCGTCATGGCCCATAGGATAGTCGTCAAACCGGAGTACGAAGTTGAGGGAATAAACGGAAAGGACATAATACGGGACGTTCTCGATAGTGTAGAGGTGCCAACAGAATGAAAAGGGCCGATATCCTGCTGTCCCTGTCGGCCGTCATCGGCGCCGCATCGTACATATCGGGAAACCCCGCAGCGGCCCTAATAGCCTCGGCAGTGCTCGTCCACTACTCCCTGTCAAGACTGACCTTCAAACCAAAGGTGGAGATAGAGAGAACCGTCCCGGAGAGGGCGGTGGAGAGAGAGCCAGTAAAAGCGGTGATAAAAATAAGGAACCTCTCCAGCACCCCCGGCATCATCTCGATAAAGGAATCATCAAAAAACGCCTTCGCCAGGGCCATCAAAACCCGCCTAGGCCCACGGGAAGAAAAAACCCTCGAACAGACCATCGTCCCCCTGGCCAAAGGGAGGATAGCACTCAAAGCGGAAGCCGTCTTCGAGGACGACCTGGGGCTCTTCAGGGCCACCCAGAGCGTCCGGGAAAGGAGGGAACTCACCGTTTTCCCGTCACCCAGGAGAATAAGAGAAGCCCTCGTGGAGAAGCGGCAGATCGAAGCGCTGGCAGAGGCAGAAAAGGCCCTGGGAATAGGAATGGAAACAATGGAGTTCGAGGAGCTCAGGGAGTTCCTCCCCGGCGACGATATAACCAGGGTGGACTGGAAAGCAACGTCCAGGCTCCAGTCCCTTATAGTCAGGGTCTTCCGGAGAGAAACACTCGGTGACGTATACATACTGGTCAACGTGGACAGGAAGTTCCGCAGGGAACTGAAAACCGGGAAGATAGACTACCTCGTCGTCATAATAACCCAGCTCATGTTCTACTTCAAGAGGTTCGGCCACGGCATAGAGATAATAGCCTACAACGACCACAGCGTAGTTGACTCCATCAGCGGCTCCCAGGATCCCCTGCTGGCACTCCACAGGCTGGGCCTTAAAGGCGAGAAAGGAATTCCCCCCCTGAAGCCATCAGCAACACAAGCACACTCGCCCATGGAGAAGATCCTCCTAAAGCTGAAAGGAGGCACCCCAGCATCAGGCCTCTTCAAAGCATCCCTCAAAGTTCCCCCGGGGTCATACGTCATAATAGTCGACGACATAGGCCTCCACCCCGGGGAGATAGCAAAATCAGGAAAGATCCTCAACAGAAAAGGGGCAAAAACAGCGGTCATATACCCCAACCCTATACTGTTCGCAGACAGGGAAAGCCTCGACGAGAAAAAAATAGAGGCATTCTACAGGGCCTACGCGGAAAGGAAAAAAACCATGAAAAAACTCCAAGGGCCCGTCAAAATAATAGAAGTCGGCCCGAAAGACCTCCTCCCGAAGGTGGTGAGAAAGCTATGATAGGACTCGTCACCGCAGTGCTGACCGGCATCATAACCGGCCAGTACGCATTCGCCGCCGCCGCTGTCCCGTACATCCTCAGGCTCCACAGCAGAAACCTCGCGCTCATAGGCTTCTACGCATACGCCCTCGCCCTGGCCACAACACTCCCCGGAACCACCATCTACGGGAAGGAAGGCCTCGTCCTCGCAGTAGGAACGTTCACAACAACCTTCCTCGTCCTCGACGAGATACTCAGGTCAAAAAACCCCCTCCCGGACACGGAGGAGCTCATCACACTGGGAGCACTCGCCCTATCGGCCACCACAAACTACACCTTCATCGCAGGGCTCCTGGGAGTCCTCGGGTACCGCATCTACCGGAACTACGGTGAGGCCGCAAGACACGCCGCCCTATGGGGCATAGTGTACGCCGCGGTAATATACACAGCGAAAGAAAAGCTCAGCGACACCGCCGCACAGGTGTTCATGATCCTCGGCCTCTCGGTACTGCCCCTCCTGATAGCGGAAGCAAAAGACGTCGAGCACGCCGAAACGCCCCTCCTCGAAAAGGACTGAACGCCCGAAAGTGGGCATCTGACACAACACGCCAAGAAACGGTTTTAAACCCTCCACATGACCCCCCACAGGTGATAGAATGAACCCCCACCAGCGGCTCAAGACCCACTGGGATCTAATAACCATAACCGCCCTCTCACTGATACTCGATATCCTCATAGTCTACGCCCCCGACAGCCTGCTCAGAAAAATCCTCGGCCTAGCCTTCATACTCTTCTTCCCGGGCTACACTTTCATAACCGCCCTCTTCCCCAACAGAAAAGAACTCGACAACCTCGAAAGGCTGGCCCTGAGCTTCGGCCTCAGCATAGCCATAGTGCCCCTCATAGGGCTCGGCCTCAACTACACCCCCTGGGGGATACGCCTCACACCCATCCTCGTCAGTCTGACCCTCTTCAACATCACCTTAGCCGCAGCGGCCATCTACCGCAGGGAAAAGGCCTTCGACCCCTGGGTTCCGTGGATAACCCTCGAAAGGATCAAAAAAGAACTCGAATGGGACGAGTCAAGCAGACTCGACAAAGCCCTTACAATCATCCTGATAGTCGCGATCCTCACATCTATAGGAACCCTCGCTTACGTGATAACCCACCCAAAACCCGGCGAGGCCTTCACCGAGTTCTACATACTCGGCCCCGAAGGAAAGGCCGCGGACTACCCAACAGAACTCAAAGCCGGACAGGACGGTACAGTGATCATAGGCATAGTGAACCACGAACACAGAAACGTGACCTACTACGTCCAGATATGGCTGGTCAACCTGACCTGGGACAACACCACAAACACA
Source organism: Thermococcus sp. M36 (assembly GCF_012027355.1). Classification (NCBI taxonomy): domain Archaea; kingdom Methanobacteriati; phylum Methanobacteriota; class Thermococci; order Thermococcales; family Thermococcaceae; genus Thermococcus; species Thermococcus sp. M36. The sequence goes on along the minus strand of NZ_SNUH01000001.1, from coordinate 1,067,024 downwards.
ACTACAATCCACAAGATGTACCCCATGCCCGGCTGGTTCAACGTGACGCTGCCGAACGTCCCCGTGAACATAGAAGGCAACTGGACGCCGCAGTTCGAGACCAACTACACCTTCAGCATAGAGGAACCCGGCAAATGGCAGGTGTGGTTCCTCCTCTTCAAAGACACCCAGCCAGAACTTCCCCCGGCTCCATCTGACGGGAACTACGCAGAAACGGACGCTAAAAACCTCATCCTAGAGGCAATAAACGGCACAGTACAGAGCCTCAAGCTCAACGTGAACGTCAGACCATGAGCCACTTCTTACTATTTTGGGAGAAAATTTTATAAGCTTTCCATGCGTAACCTTTTTGATCTACTACTGCAGGTGGTGCCATATGAAACACGGAGTAGTTGTAGCAGTTGGCATTCTCGCTGCCCTGCTGGTACTTGCAGGTTCAGCACGCTCCATATTTACAGACATCGCCCACTCAGAGAACAACGAGATAAGCTCCGGGAAGTTCGATATAGCCATCAGCAAAGACAACTCACGCTTCTACAACGACCTCAAACTCTTCGAGTTCTCAAACCTGAAGCCAGGCGACAGCAGAGAGGTAGTGCTCTACGTTAAAAACCGCGGCGACGTTCCCGTATCAAAGCTCACCATGACGCTCCACGTCAATGACTACGAAGACGGCCCCCTCTCACCATCCGAAGCCGCCGTGGACAGCACACCCGACAGGGGAGAGCTCAGCGGCAACCTCATAATAACCTCAATTACAGTCGAAGCGGGAGGAAAAACCACCAGCGTGGAAAACATCACCGGCAAGAGCCTGGCCGAGCTGAACGGAAACCTAATCACTCTCGCCCTGGACGAAAAAATTGCCCCAGGAAACACCGCCAAAATAACCCTGAAAATAGCGTTCTCAGAAAACGCGGGCAACGAGTGCCAAACCGACAGAACCAGCGTTGACATTGAACTGACCGCGGAACAGTGAACTTTTAAACCCCCCACCATTTCTTCTTTCATGCCCAAAAAAATAGGCATCATATTCGACATGGACGGCGTTATCTACCGCGGGAGCAAACCAATTGAAGGGGCAAAAGAGCTGATAAAATTCCTGAAGGAGAGAAACATCCCCTTCGCCTTCCTGACCAACAACTCAACCAGAGACCCCGCCATGTACCGCGAGAAGCTTCTCTCAATGGGTATTGAGGTACCAGAAGAGAGGATAATCACCTCCGGCCTCGCCACGAGACTATACATGGCCAGACACTTCGAGCCAGGGAAAACCTTCGTCATCGGAGGTGATGGGCTCCACAGAGAGATGGAGCGCCTCCGCTGGGGAGTCGTTGGCGTTGATGAAGCCAGAAACGGCCTGTGGAAAGAAGTCAAATACGTCGTCGTCGGCCTCGATCCCGACCTGACCTACGAGAAGCTCAAGTACGCCACGCTGGCCATAAGAAACGGGGCGCGCTTCATAGGCACCAACCCCGACACGACGTACCCTGCGGAGGAGGGCCTCTATCCCGGGGCAGGCTCAATAATAGCAGCGCTGAAGGCGTCAACCGGGGTTGAGCCCATCATCATAGGAAAGCCGAACGAACCGGCCTACGAAGTCGCCAGGGAGAAGCTCGACGGCGTGGACGAGATCTGGATGGTCGGCGACAGGCTGGACACGGATATAGCATTCGCCAAACACTTTGGCATGAAGGCCGTAATGGTTTTGACCGGGGTCAGCAGCCTCGAAGACGTTGAAAAGAGCGACGTGAGGCCAGATCTGATACTGCCAAGCGTTAAAGAGCTGGTCGAGTACGTCAGAGTTAAACTGGAGGAGGGGTCATGAACCTTCGAGAGCTCCTGGAGAAGCTAATCTGGCAGGAGAACGAGCTCTACAACCTCCACAAGCTAGGCGAAACCTTCGCCACATTTGAGAGGCCAGAACTGGCCGAGACATTCAGAATAATAGCGGAAGAAGAGCTCAGACACAGGAAGACTGTTGAGGGCATGCTCTCCAGAGACAGCCTAGAGAAAACGGCGGTCATAGACTACCTCGACTCACTCTCCCTCGAGCCCATGCTGAAGGACGAAAGGGCCGAACCCAAAACCCTCGAAGACCTCGTTCTGGAAGCCCTGATAAGGGAAAAACACGCCTACGAACTGTACACGAAGCTTGCCGAAATTCTGGACGGCTCTCTGTCTCACATTTTCAGAATGATGGCCGGGGAAGAGCTTAAACACGCCTACAGGCTCAAACTGGTCTACGAAAGCCTTTGACATTTGGATAAATTATCCGACATCTTCCTTTTCTATCCCTTTACCCCCCAGGCAAAGTAAAAGACAGAAATTCGTCACCCCGGCAAACACAACCGGAGTAAGGTATATGTAGGGGTGGAGTCCATAGAGTGCCGCTGATGCTTCTACTAAAGGGGGCAACGATAAACAGCTGTATGTCAGGGGTGTTTATATGCCGGTTGAAAAAGTGATGAAAAGGGACGGCAGAATCGTCCCGTTCGATAAAGAACGTATAAAATGGGCTATACAGAGGGCAATGCTCGAAGTCGGAATCCGCGACGAGAAACTCCTCAACAGGGTCGTTAGAAGAGTCGTGAAAAGGGTCAACGAACTCTACGACGGACAGGTCCCACACATAGAGAACATCCAGGACATAGTCGAACTCGAACTCATGCGCGCCGGCTTATTCGACGTGGCCAAAGCCTACATCCTCTACCGCAAAAAGAAGGCCGAAATCCGCGAGGAAAAGAAAAAGATACTCAACAAGGACAAGCTGGACGAGATAGACAAGCGCTTCTCTATCAACGCCCTCCGCGTTCTGGCTTCCCGCTACCTGATAAAGAACGAGAAGGGGGAGATAATTGAGAGCCCCAGGGAGCTCTTCGAGCGCGTCGCGGTTCTCTCAGTCATCCCAGACCTGCTCTACGATGAAAGGATTTTTGATAAGGAAGGAAACCACGAGCAGGACTTAAGCCGGGTAGAGCACTATCTAAAAGCCCTCGACGAGTACGACGGAAAGCTCTCCATTGGAAGGTTCAAGCTCAACAAGTACCACTTTGAGAGGCTCCTCAACCTCTACCGCGAGCTGGCGGAGAAGGGCCAGATGAAGGTGCCGATCGACGATGTAATAAAAATGCTTGAAAACGGCGCCTTTGACGACTACGAGTCAGAGGTGGAGGAGTACTTCAGGCTGATGACGAGCCAGATATTCATGCCGAACACTCCGGCACTCATCAACTCAGGCAGGCCGCTCGGAATGCTCTCAGCGTGCTTTGTCGTGCCGATAGAGGACGACATGGAGAGCATCATGAAAGCAGCACACGACGTGGCGATGATACAGAAGATGGGCGGCGGATGTATAGACGGAAATGCCAAAATAGTGTTCGAGAACGAGGGTGAGGAGCACCTCACAACAATGGCCGAGATGTACGAGCGCTATAAAGACCTCGGCGAGTTCTACGACCCAGAATACAACCGCTGGGGGATAGACGTCAGGAACCTCCCAATATACGTGAAATCCTTCGACCCCGAAGCGAAGAAGGTCACCAGAGGCAGGGTCAAAGTTCTATGGAGATACGAGCTTGGGGAAGAGGTAACTAAATACGAGATAAAAACCAACAAGGGCACGAGGATCTTGACGTCTCCTTGGCACCCGTTCTTTGTCCTCACACCCGACTTCAAGGTAAAAGAAAAGAGGGCGGACGAGCTTAAGGAAGGGGACATCCTAGTGGGTGGAATGCCGGAAGGGAACAACTACCGGTTCATCTTTGACTACTGGCTCGCAGGGTTTATAGCGGGGGACGGGAGTTTTGACAAGTACCACTCCCGCATTAAGGGGCACGAATACACATACGACAGGCTGAGGATCTACGATTACAGGACTGAAACCTTCGAGGTCATAAACAAATACCTTGAAAAAACCTTCGGAAAGAAATATAGCCTTCAGAGAGACAGGAACGTCTACTACATCGACATAAAGGCGAGGGAGATAACCTCACACTACCTGAAACTTCTGGAAGGCATTGAGAGGGGAATCCCGCAGGAGATACTCAAAGGCGGTGCCGATGCCGTTCTGTCGTTCATAGCTGGCCTCTTTGATGCCGAGGGGCACATTAACGCCAAGCCGGGCGTTGAACTCGGCATGGTAAACAAAAAGCTGATCGAGGATGTCACATACTACCTAAATTCCCTCGGGATAAAGGCCAGAATGAGGGAAAAGCCAAGAAAGGACGGCGTTGATTACGTGGTTCACGTTGAAGAGTACTCATCGCTCCTTAGGTTCCACGAACTCATAGGAAAGAACCTCCAGAACTCCGAGAAGAGAGAGAAACTTGAAGAACTCCTAAGCGGCCACAAGGGGGGAAGCTTTGGCCTCCCACTGGATTTCAATGCCTTCAAGGAGTGGGCCTCTGAACAGGGCGTAGAGTTCAAGACGAACGGCAGTCAGACCCTGGCGATTATAGGAGACGAAAGGATTTCATTGGGTCAGTGGCACACTAGGGGCAGGGTCTCAAAGGCAGTACTCGTGAAGATGCTCAGAAAGCTCTACGAGGCCACGAAATCCGAGGAAGTTGGCAGAATGCTCCACCTCATAGAGGGTCTTGAGGTTGTTCGCGAGATAACCACAACCAACGAACCCAAAACCTTCTACGACCTGACCGTTGAGGGTTACCAGAACTATCTGGCTGGAGAAAACGGAATGATCTTCGTTCACAACACGGGTTTGAATTTCTCAAAACTCCGTCCAGAGGGTGATTTTGTCGGTTCCACGGCAGGGGCGGCCTCCGGCCCCGTCAGCTTCATGCACCTCATCGACGCCGTCAGCGACGTCATCAAGCAGGGCGGTGTAAGGCGTGGGGCCAACATGGGCATCCTTGAGGTCTGGCACCCCGACATAGAGAAGTTCATCCACGCCAAGGAGAAGAACGTCGGAACCAACGTGCTCAGCAACTTCAACATCAGCGTCGGCCTCTGGGCCGACTTCTGGGAGGCTCTCAAAGAGGGCAAACGCTACCCGCTCATCAACCCGCGCACCGGCGAAAAGGTCAAGGAAATTGACCCCAAGAGCCTGTTTGAAGAACTCGCCTTCATGGCTTGGGCCAAGGCCGATCCGGGAGTGGTGTTCTTCGACGTTATCAACAAGAGGAACGTTCTGGAGCCCGCAAAGGGCGAAAAAATCCGCGCAACCAACCCATGCGGGGAAGAACCGCTCTACGACTACGAATCGTGCAATCTGGCCTCAATTAACCTCGCAAAGTTCGTGAAGTACGACGATGAGGGCAGGCCCTACTTCGACTGGGACGAGTACGCTTATGTCATCCAGAAGGTCGCCAAGTACCTCGACAACGCCATTGATGTCAACAAGTTCCCGCTACCGGAGATAGACTACAACACCAAGCTCACCAGGAGGATAGGCGTCGGAATGATGGGGCTGGCGGACACACTCTTCAAACTGGGCATAGCCTACAACAGCAAAGAGGGCTACGACTTCATGAGGAAAGTCACAGAGTATTTGACCTTCTACGCCTACAAGTACTCCGTCGAGGCGGCCAAGAAGCGCGGGACCTTCCCGCTCTACGAGGAGAGCAAATACAAGGACGGCGAGCTACCGGTTGAGGGCTTCTACCACCGCGAGATATGGAACCTGCCCTGGGACGAGCTGGCCGAGGAGATCAAGCGCTATGGCGTGAGGAACGGAATGGTAACAACGTGCCCGCCGACCGGTTCAGTCTCGATGATAGCCGACACCTCCAGCGGAATCGAGCCGATATTCGCGCTCGTTTACAAGAAGAGCGTCACCGTCGGCGAGTTCTACTACGTCGATCCAGTATTCGAGTCCGAACTCAAGAAGCGCGGCCTGTGGAGCGACGAGATACTCAGGAAGATAAGCGACAACTACGGAAGCGTCCAGGGCCTCGAGGAGATTCCAGAGGACATGCAGCGCGTTTTCGTCACCTCAATGGACATTCACTGGCTCGACCACATTCTTGCTCAGGCGAACATTCAGCTCTGGCTCACCGACAGCGCGAGTAAAACCATAAACATGCCTAACGATGCCACCGTCGAGGACGTTAAGGCTGCCTATCTCCTCGCCTACAAGCTCGGCTGTAAGGGAATAACAGTCTACCGCGACGGCTCGCTCTCGGTGCAGGTCTACAGCGTTGAGGGCGAGAAGAAGCAGCGCGTCAAGGCCAAGCCGAGCGCCTACGCGGTGGAGAAGCTGAAGGCTGTGGTAGAAGCCGAGCCCTGGCTGGCCAAGTTCATCAACGTCGAGGCCATACTCAACGGCACCAACGGGAAGGAGAAAACCGAGAGCGCAGGCATAACTTTCTCGATAAGCAGACCCGTTGCGGCAAAGCCGAAGCACGAACACCCGCACCACGCCGAGAAGCCAGACATCCCCGAGGAGAAGATACAGGAACTCCTTGGAGTGGCATACTGCCCTGTCTGCTACGAGAGCGATGGGGAACTCGTCGAGCTTAAGATGGAGAGCGGTTGCGCCACCTGCCCGCGCTGCGGCTGGAGCAAGTGTGTGATAAGCTAATCCCCTCCACCTTTTCTTGATTTTGACATTTTCCTGCCAACGGAGGCTTTTTAAGCGGGGGACTTTAACTTCTATCCATCACCCGAAAGCCTTAAGTTGCGGGGGTCAAAACTCACGCTATTCGGAGGTGTTGACATGGACAAGGTTTACCTCACATGGTGGCAGGTGGACAGGGCGATATTCGCGCTCGCCGACAGGCTCAGGGAGTATAAACCCGATGTCATAGTCGGCATAGCGAGAGGCGGGCTTATTCCGGCCGTGAGGCTCAGCCACATCCTCGGCGACTTAGAGGTCAAGGTCATCGACGTCAAGTTCTACAAGGACATCGAGGAGAGGCTGGAGAAGCCGCTCATAACCATTCCCCTCCACGGCTCGCTAGAGGGCAAGAAGGTCGTTATCGTCGACGACGTCAGCGATACCGGGAAGACCCTCGAAGTCGTCATCGAAGAGGTCAAGAAGGCCGGGGCCAGCGAGGTCAAGGTCGCCTGCCTCAGCACGAAGCCCTGGACCAAGGTCGTTCCCGACTTCTACGTCTTCAGGACAGACAAGTGGATAGTCTTCCCCTGGGAGGAGTTCCCTGTTGTTGTGAGGGAGTGAGGTTTTCTTTTACACTTATCGCACTCCCTGTTGCACGTCTATACAACTCTTTTACATAGGCTTCTTTTGAACGGTTCTAAAAGGGAAATATAAATTAGAATAAATTCATACTTGAAAAAAAAGAAAAGATAATTACAATTAGTAAAAGGAAAAGCTTATAAGGGATAAACCATCCAAATAGTAATGCAAAAACTATAAGGAGGTGAACCACTTGCGGTGGAAGCCACTGTTGGCAGTCCTGTTGGGACTGCTGATGGTCGGGTTAACTGTAGGAAGCGCGGCAGCGATGTCAAGTTCCGCCCAAGATCCTCACGCAAAGGTAGTAGTTATGAAAGAGCTCCCAACTAGACTCTTAGTGAATACCCCTACAAGACAGGTCTTTATTTTTGGAGACATACTGATTGACTACAAAACCAATGGCAATGAAGCAACGATACTAATCAAGAACACAACTACAGATAAGATGGTAGACGTTGTTTATATGACCTCCACCAAGATTGATAACTCATACCTATTGACAGTCAGAGATTCCTCAGGAGCCAATTACTCCATAAGGACTCCCATAAATATAATAGCCCCCGGATTGAGAACAAAACAGTTGATATCAAAGCCATTAATAAATAAAGAGCCTTCCACTACCATAGCTTATAATACACAGCAACACTACTGGTGGGATGGAGTATACTTTGTCAAAGGCTACATGATACGGTACCCACATCCAGATTACGAGTACTATGGGATAGAACCATGGGACACTGTTTCAATCAAAGGCAATAAGCTTACACACCTGCACTTCTCCAATGCAAAATCAGCGTTCATCCTTCAGGTTGGGCCTACTGCATTAGGAGCCGCCATAGGTGCTTACTTCGCCAATGTGCCGGGAGCTATTGTTGGAGCTATAGTAGGCTTGGCAGGGGGGATAGCATTCGGACACTACCTTTTAGATGAATATGGTTGCTTATGGATATGGTTCGCTTGGAAATGGGAATATCACTGGCGCTGGGTACCCCCAGGATATGTGTACGAACCCGTTCTAAAATACCTCAGAATAGCCAGCTACACACTTAAAAATGACTACCATTTACCGAATCCTTGAGGTGAAAAGCATGAAGCGCTGGACTTTCGTGCTTCCATTCATTTACTTCCTCTTCCTTTTTGCACTGGCATTCATGGACTTCCCACGACAAATCAACCGCCAATGGATGTGGGTTCAAATTGGTGGACTAATTTTCATGATCGTGCTTGGGGGATACCTCGATGGGAGCATTCCAGAGGGGGAACTGACAGCAATCGGGGCATTCACGCTCTTGTGGCTTGCCTTAGCCTTCATCATCAACATCAGGAGGGAGTATTTCACGCTCCTCGGCCTCATCATAGAGCTGGCTTTGGTGGTTCTCATCGAAAAAATCCTTTTGACGTCATGAAGAAACGTTGACTCGAAACCTCTTTAACCCCTCTTTCAAACTTTTCTCGGTGGTAGCGGTGAGGGCGTTCATAGCGATAGATGTCAGCGATGAAGTTAGGGACAACCTGATGAAAGCCCAGGAAAGGATAGGGAGCAAGTCGGCAAAGATAAAGTTCGTCGAAAGGGAGAACTTCCACGTCACGCTGAAGTTCCTTGGGGAGATTGACGAAGCTTTAGCGGAGGAGGTAAAGAAGGCCCTCGCCGAGATAGCGAAGAGGCACAGGAAGCATAGGGTTAAGGTGAAGGGGATAGGCGTCTTCCCGAACCCGAATTACGTCCGCGTCATCTGGGCAGGCATCGAGAACGATGAGGGGATTAAGGCTATAGCGAGCGACGTCGAGCGCGAGATGAGGAGGCTCGGCTTCAAGAAGGAGAAGGACTTCGTCGCACACGTAACCATCGGCAGGGTGAAGTTCGTTAGGGACAAGCTGGAGCTGGCGATGGCTCTGAAAGACCTCGCCAACGAGGACTTCGGCGAGTTTGATGTTGAGGCAATAGAGCTGAAGAAGAGCACGCTGACTCCAAAGGGACCGATTTACGAGACCGTTGCGAGGTTCGAGCTCGCGGAGTGAGGGCGATGGACGTCGAGGAAGTCATTGGGGAGGTTCTGGCCAAAATCCGGCCAAGCGAAGAGGAGAGGGCCTTCGTCGAGAGACTGATGGTCGAGCTGAGGGAGATAGCGAAAGGAACAATAGAAAGCCTCGGCCTCGACGTTACTCCCTACTTCGTCGGCTCGCTCGCGAAGGACACCTACTTGGCTGGAGACCACGACGTTGACCTTTTCTTGGCTTTCCCTCCAGACATCCCCCTCAAAGAGCTCCGGGAAAAAGGCCTAGAATTGGGGAAGGCCATAGCGGAGAAGCTTGACTCCTATGAAATAGCTTATGCGGAACATCCGTACGTGAGGGCGCGCTATAAGGGGGTTAAGGTTGACCTAGTTCCGTGCTACGACGTGGAAAGCTGGAGGGACGTGAAGACTGCCGTAGACCGCTCGATACTCCATACGGAGTGGGTTCTCGAAAACCTCAGGGGGAGAAACGATGAGGTCAGACTCCTCAAGAGGTTTCTCAAGGGCATCGGCGCCTACGGTAGCGAGATCTACGTGCGCGGATTCTCAGGTTATCTGGCGGAGATTTTGGTCATCAAATACGGGTCGTTCACGGGCGTCCTTGAAAATGCCGACTTCATGCTGAGGCAGAAGATAATCGACCCCGGAAACTGGCTAAAACGCGAGTACAAGATCGCCATGAAGACCATAAAGCGGGAAGCGGAAGAAGACCGCCCCATCATAGTCATAGACCCCGTTGACCCGAGGCGGAACGTTGCCGCCAATCTGGGCTGGGAGAAGTACGGGAGGTTTTACTTCAAGGCAAGCCAGTTCATGGAGAAACCTTCCGCCGGATTTTTCTTCCCGGGGAGACCGAAAGCGGGCAGCTACCTCGCCGAGCTCAGGAGGAAGGGAACCCACCTCGTAACCCTGTTGTTTGAGAAACCAGAACTAGTTGACGACCTCCTCCTTCCCCAGCTGGAGAGGAGCGCGAGGGGATTCGAGAAGGCACTCGAGAGGGAAGGCTTCAGAGTCCTCGGCTGGGATATTGGGTACTCCGGAAAAAAGGCAGTCATTATGCTCGAAGTTGACAGGATCGAGCGCGAGAGGGTACGGATAAAGCCCGGCCCGGAGTTCTTCACCGAGATGGGTCGAGACTTCTACAGGAAGAACGAGAGGGTCTGGCTGATAGGCAAGAGGCTCTACGCTGAGAAGAGGGTGAGCGAGCACGTCGTGGATGTTCTCTGGGAGATGCTCGGAAAGAACCAGGTCTCCCTCGGCAAGGGCATAAGGGAGGGGATAAAACGGGCTAGCGTCCTAGTAGACTATGTCCCCAAGGAGCTGAAGGAGGAGGCTTACCTCTTCCTGAGCAGAGAGAAGTGGGGCCTGAGAGACCAAAAGGAGGATTTTAAGGCCTGAATCTGTTTTATTGACCTCTTCCAGGATGCGTTTTATCTCAATGTAGCCCTTACCCCCCAGCTTTGACAGCAGATGCTCCAGGAGAGGCCTTTCATCAGCGGACTTCGATCCACCCAATTCCATCCCTCCACAGTACTTATGGACTGCAAGCGCCACCACGCAATGCGTCCCGGCTTTAAATGTTAGGCACACCAAAATTATAAAGTTTCGAAAGTATCACCCCCTATGCTCGCACCACTCTCGGTTCTCCCAGTGCCCGTGAACCTCTCCCGGTATGTGGCCCGTGTCCGCTACGGCCCAGTCGAGGTTGTAGGGTTCGATTAGACTCCTGAGTTCGCCCTTCAGGTCTCTCTTTCCAACGTATAGGGCCGCCCTCGTGACGACGTTGTAAGCACTGTTGGGTACCTCCGGACTGAGTGCATCTTTCCAGGCCTTTTCACTTGCCTCCCATCCCTCAATGGACGGCATCACGCCGAGGTTCCAGAGGCAGTACAGCTTATCGAAGTTGAGGAGCCTCAGGTAGGCCTCGGTGAAGAGACCCTGGAGCTCGTTCCCATCGAAGTACTCCATTAGCTCGATAAGGGCCTTTGACATTACCGAGACGTTGCCGAAGGCGACGCGCGTGTCGAGGTTCTCCCAGAAGCGCGGGCAGGAGTGGTTGGAGAGCAGCATGAGGTAGTAGGCCCTTCCGAGCTTAAGGGCTTCTCTATCACCGTTTGCCGGCTCAAGCACGTAATCCAGAGACGTTTCCATGTCAAAGTAGTCGTAGTAGTCCCTGAAAAAGAGCCTCGCGTAGCGGACGAGGAACTCCTCAGCATTTGAGGGCCCCACGCCGAGGTCTTCAAGCCCCCTCAGAACGCCGAACCTCACCGTCCTGTTCAGCTCCTCAAAGAGCCTCGTGAACGCCACCTTCCAGAGCTGGGAAATCTTCCTGCCGTTTACTTCCCTCGCGAAGACTTTTCCGTCGGCCCTGCGGTAACCGAGCCATCTGGAGTCGCTCGTCTTGCCGTCGGTGCTCAGGTCAAAGTAGTCGCTCCAGGCGGAGTAGTCTTTAACCCCAATCTCAAAGGAGCACTCGCCGTCGAGGCGCTTGAACTCGCCGGAGAGCTTTCTGGCCACGAACTCCATCGCGGAGACGCGCTTAACGCCGTTCGCCTCAAGCCCATCCATCCAGGCGGTGAAGCGGTCGAGCTGTTCTGGATTCCCGAGGAGGCTCTCAAGGTCACTGGCCGTGAAGACCAGGTAGGGGACGCCGAGGTTCTCCTTGTAGTCGTCGCGGTAGGAAAGGGTCGCCGAGACCAAACCCGGAACGTCGAGCGTGTTGAAGGCGAAGGCGTCGCTTATGTGCCACTCCCTGCCGAAGACGAAAGATTTGCCGTAGCGGTTGCAGGAGTGCTTCGCCTGGGGGAAGTCATAGAGGAGCTGCCTCTCGTCGAGGAGGAAGACCAGCTTTTTGTCCGTTGAGGACTCGACCCTTGAGGCGCTACTCCGGGTTATCACCGCCTCTGGGAACCAGTAGCCGACAACGGACTTTTTCCCGATGAAAGGTCGGTAGAAGTCAAAGGAAACCCTGGCCAGAACCCTCTGCTCGAATTCATCAAGATGGGGTACTATGGGGTGGAAAGGCGTTGTTGGGACGGCGTCGAACCTCTGGAGAAGCCCAACAGCGTCCTCAAAAGCGCTTTTGTGGTAGCGGAGGAGCATGAGGAAGGTGAAGGGCTCGATATCTATGCTTATTCCCTTCATGCGCGAGAGAGTGTCGGCGATATGCTCGTAGGAGTAGAGCATCGCCTGTGTCCAGTTCTCACCCTTAACTTCTTCACCGCGAATTTTAACTGCAACGGGGCTCTTCCTTTCCTCGTACTCTATCGGCCTGGAACCGTCACCATCGAGAACGTAAACGATATCGCCGGGCTGGTAGGCGTGGAAGTGGTGGGCGTACTTCATCAGCATGGTCTCACCGTGAGTGATACATCATTTCACCTTATTTTCCTTTCGGACAAATTAAAGTGACACTCTTACCCAGATATGCCCGATAGGTTAATAAAGGTGTGCATCGAGCTTTAAGCGGTGGGAGAATGGAGAGAGAATTCAGGCGAATTCTCGGGGAGGATCTGGCAAACTACCTCGAACTCATGAGGGCCAAGCTGGCCTTTGCCGAGGAGCTCTACGGGATAAAGATGAACTACGTGCCTCTCATAACCGATGGAGAGATAGTCGTCCTCGACAAGAACGACGGGAAGATCAAGTGGCTCAAAATGAAGAGGCCGCTCACATTGGACGAGTTCAAATCGCTGGCAGACAAGATAAAGGAAAACCTAGAAAGCGGTTTCGTCGAGATGCTCCTCGCAATGAATATGGAGTGCGTCAACGGGCCCGGGGAGTGATCAGCCTCCATAGACCACGGGGAGGACTTTAAGGACGTCGCCGTCTTTTAGGACGTAGCTTTCATCGACCTTTATCTCATTCACGAGTATGTGGTGCTCACTCGTGCTTATCCCGAGCTCCCTGAGCAGTTCCCCAACGGTTCTGCTCTCCCCGACTTCGAGCTCAAGTTTAGAGCCGTGCCTTAAGGCGTGCTCGCCGTAGAGGATCAGCCTCACCTTCATAGCCACCACCAAAAAGGAAATCAAAGGCCGAGGCGCTTCCTTATGCGCCTGACTTCGCGCTTTGCTTCCCCAAGGCCGAGCTCTTCCAGGACTTCTTCCCTCGGGATTCCATGCTCGTCGTAGCCAACCTCCTCGTAGTACTGCCTCACCTTCGCCCTTATCTCCTCCCTGCTCGGCGCTTTGCCCTTGACCGGGCCGCTCGGCAGAGGCTCGTAGAACCTCGGAGGGTTGTCGTCGTCCTCGGGCTTCCAGTAAACATCCGGCCCGCCGAGGAGAAGGAGTATCCTCTGGAGGTGGATTATCCTCAGGCCGATCTCGTTGAACCACTTCTCAGGGGTCAAATCAAAGCCCGTAACCGTGTTTCCGAACTCTATGATTCTCTCAAAGCCTGGCCTCGTCGTGAACATGCATATCACCGCAGAGTCGTAGAAGGCATTCACCAGCTCACCCTCGTAGCTCCTCGCCGGCAGGCCTGCCGTTGCCGTGTGGTCGCCGCCCTGAACTGAGACAGCGTAGCTTATATCCTTCGTGTAGTCGAGGTCGCTCCTTATTCCATGGGCACCGACGCCGATGCCCTTGACGTGGACGGCGTACTTGAGGGCATCTACACCTTTCATTTCGGAAATCCTGAGAGCGGCCCTGTAGGTTCCCTCCGCAAGAACCTCCCCAATACCCTTTCTCTCGATTATCAGCTCAAGTAACCTCGCGAAGGCCTTCTCATCGCCCCATTCGAGCTTAAAGCCGATGTCTTCCTCCGTGAGGATCCCACGCTGGTAGAGCTCCGCCACAAAGCCGAGGACGTTTCCCGCGTTGATACCGTCGAGGCCGAACTCGTCAACCAGGTAGGAGAGGTAAACGACCTTCTCAGGCTCGAAGATGCCCAGGTTCGTGCCCATGTAGGCCATAAGCTCGTAGTCAGGAGCATCCGTTATGGCCCCCTTGTACTCGCCGTAGCGGAGGTAGGAGATCTTCATGCAGTTGACCGGGCAGCCGTAGTCGGCCCAGTACTTCTTGACCCAGGCCTTCAGCTCGAAGTTCACCACGCTTATCCTCTCGTCGTCGTGGTACTCCTCCTGCCAGTTCCTGACCGGCTGGCTTGAGCGGTCTTTCCCTACGCTGTAGCCGCCGGCACCAGTCCCCCACTGGCGGAAGGTGGTGAGCGTCAGAAGCTCCCTCTGGAACTCACGGAGCATGGACTTAAACTTCTCCGGGTCGTGGACTTTTGGCAGAGCTTTATTGCCCTTAACCAGAACCGCCTTGAGGTTCTTGCTCCCCATGACGGCACCAAAGCCGCCGTAGCCGGCAGCGTGCATGAGCTTGCTCATTATAGCAGCAAAGCGAATCCTGTTCTCGCCGCCCCTTCCGATGTACATCATGGCAGGTTCCTTGGGAACGCCCCTCAGCTTGGCCTTCTTCCTGAGCTCGTCGTGGACTTCCTTGAGGAGGGTCTTGTGGAGCTCGAGGCCGCCCATTCCCCAGTACTTTGAGGCGTCGCGTATCTCTATCTCGTCGTCGTTTATGAAGAGGTAAACAGGCTCCTTCGCCCTCCCGCGGATTATTATCCCGTCGTAGCCGCTCGCTTTGAGCTCTATCCCCACCTCGCTGCTCAGGACACTGCCAACGATCCCGTTGCTCTCCGGTGATTTGGCGACGACCGCCGTTTTTATGCCCGGGTAGTAGCCCGTCAGCGGGCCGGTGAGTATTAGGAGGAGGTTCTCTTCGCCGAGGGGGTCTACCTTTTCCCACCTCTCCCCAAGCTCCCTCCACAGGAGGTATGTGCCGAGCCCTCTGCCGCCGTAGAAGCGGAGCATATCCTCGTCCAGCTCGACGGTTTTCACGTTTCCAGTGCTCAGGTCAACGTCTATGAGTTTGCCAGCGTAGCCGTACATGTCATCACCCCACAAACTCCTCACCGTAGAGCTTTCTCGCCAGTTCGACGCTTTTCTCAACCGGATCCTTCGCGAAGGTTCTGTAGACGGAGCGGTAGTTGCCCTTAACGAGGGTCAGTGCATCGTGCCCGGCCTCGTGGCAGACCTCGACGCACTTCGGCTTCCCACCGCAGAGGTCACAGATTACGACGCTTCCCTTGCCGGCAGGGATCCTCGGGACGTTTCCGGGACAGGCAAGGTAGCACGCGCCGCACTCGGTGCAGTTGTCTTCGTTGACGAGAACGGCACCCGTTACCTCGTCCACGCTCAGGGCATCAAAGTTGCACGCGCTGACACAGGGATAATCCGGGCACTGGACGCAGGTGTGCGGGACGTTGACTCCCGGAAGGAGCTCGTATATCCTTATGCGCGATGCTTCCGGCCAGATTATGCCCTCGTGCTCCAGCGAACAGGCAACTTCGCACAGCCTGCAGCCGCTGCACTTGTCAGGAGTTATCAGAATCCATATCCTCTCGGCATCGTCTCCCATGGGGAACACCTGATTCCATGGTTGAAACTTCATCTATATAACTCTTATGAAACCAACGTGAAAACGTGAAGATGCTTATTTATGCGGGGGAAAGGGCTTATAAACGGGGGCACACTACAGACGGCGATGAACCGTTCCGAGGCAATACTCCTTGGGATTACTGCCATATGGGGCTTTACATTCCCGGCCATGAAGGTTAGCCTCGACTATTTGCCCCCGATACTCTTTTTGGCTTACCGTTTCGGCATAGCGTCCCTCCTGATGCTCCTCATATTCCGTTCGAAGGCACTAAGAATGGAGACATTCAAGGAGGGCTTCATCCTCGGGCTGACACTCTTCTTCGGCCACGGCTTCCAGATAGTCGGGCTGAAGTACACGACCGCCTCCAACTCGGCCTTCATAACGTCCCTCTACGTAGTCTTCACGCCCTTCATAGCGTACTTCCTGCTCGGGGACAGGCTGAATCTCAGGGATGGGGCTTCCCTTGGGATAGCGCTCGCCGGCCTGTACCTGATCTCAGGAGCCAGCCTAAACTTCAACTATGGTGACCTGCTGACGGTGCTCTGCGCCCTCAGCTTTGCCTTTCAGATAGTCCTCGTTCAGCGCTTTGGCGAGAAGGATTACCTCAGTCTAGCCTTCTGGCAGATAACCTGGAACTTTGTCTTTTCGCTGGCCTTCGCCCTCCTGTTTGAGCCCTTCGTCGTTCCCACAGACCCGCTGCCCTGGACGGGGGTGCTGTACACGTCAATCTTCGCCACTGTGATAGCCTTTACCCTCCAGGTGAAACACCAGAGGAACACGAAGGCCCACAAGGCGGCGCTGATATACTCTTCCGAGCCGATATTCGGCCACATAGCGGCTTTCCTGACCTTGGGAGAGGTTCTTAGCCCGAAGGGCTACCTTGGAGCGCTCCTAATAATGGCGGGCATCTGGAACGAGGTCCGGAGCAGGGAGTAACTACTGCCTTCGAGGAATATTTAGAAACAAAAAGTTAATAAATTCTTTTTTCGTAAGTTACTCTAGAGGTGGTGGCCATGGTGCACGTATACATCAAGGAGAAAGCCAAGGAGTTTTCGAGGGATGAGAAGGAGAGGCGCTACAAGTACCTCGGAAAGGAGGTCATAGACGTTGGAGACCCTGGACTCGACAGCATCCCGGAGTTCTACGGGATAGCGAACGCCATCTGGCACGACTGGAAGGAGGGAGAGATAAGCACCAGGACGGCACTCGGGAGGCTTGCACTTCTAAAGCTACTCACGTACAAGACCAAGAACAGGAAGATAGCCGACATCCCGGAAGAAGACCTTGAAGAGGTCAGGAAGTTCATAGACTACGTGAGACAGGTCATAAAGAACGAGAGCAGGAGGAAGGGCGAGCCCGAGGAAGAGCGTCAGGTTTAAATCATCCTCACCTTAAATTCAACCGGGCCCTCCCCCTCACGCCCCTGGGAGAAGTGACCTGGGGTCGGTCGGGGAGGGCACAATTCCATATCCCGCGGGTTTTCTATCCAAAAACCTTATAAGGGAAGTTCCCAATTTTGCCCCGATGCCCATGAGGGGGGAGTGTTTTATCCTTCGCTTCGCCCGTTTCGCGGCTTGAGTCCCCCTGTTCTAGGGTAGTCCATCCTAAAGATCATTTCTGGAGGGTTTTGACATGATAAAGGAACCGGAGTTTAGGGAGTATAACCCAGGGAAGTTTGAGGAAAAGGTCGAGCGCTTTTGGAAGGAGAACAACACCTATGAGAAGGTGAAGGAAAGCAGAGCAAAGGGCCCGAAGTACTACTTCCTCGACGGGCCCCCGTACGTCAGCGGTGCAATACACCTCGGTACCGCCTGGAACAAGATAATCAAGGACATGGTGATAAGGTTCAGAACCATGCAGGGCTACAACGTCCGCAGGCAGCCGGGCTTCGACATGCACGGCCTCCCGATAGAGGTCAAGGTTGAGCAGGCGCTTGGACTTAAGACCAAGAAGGACATCGAAACTGAGATAGGCGTTGAGAACTTCATAAGGAAGTGCAAGGAGTTCGCCCTCAACAACCTCAGGGTCATGACCGAGCAGTTCAAGCAGCTCGGCGTTTGGATGGACTGGGACAACCCTTACATGACGATAAAGAACGAGTACATCGAATCGGGCTGGTTCACGCTCAAGAGGGCCTGGGAAAAGGGCCTCTTGGAGAAGGACAAGCGCGTCCTCCACTGGTGTCCGCGCTGTGAGACGGCCTTAGCCGAGCACGAGGTTCGCGGCGAGTACAAGATAAGGGAGGACCCGAGCATATACGTCAAGTTCCCGATAGAGGGCATGGAGAATGAGTACCTCCTCATCTGGACGACCACGCCCTGGACGCTCCCGGCGAACTTAGCGGTTGCCGTTCACCCGGAGTATGACTACGCCAAAGTTAAGGTCGAAACCGAGGGCAGGGAAGAGTACTGGATAATAGCGAAGGCCCTCGTTGAGAGGGTTTTGAGTGAGGTCGGCGTCAGGGGTGAAATCGTCGAGGAGTTCAAGGGTGAGGAACTCGAAGGGCTCCGCTACGTGCACATACTCATGGACGAGTATCCAGCTCAAAAGGAGTTCCGCGAGAAGTACGAGTGGGCCCACCGCGTGATCCTCGGCGAGCACGTCACCCTCGGGGACGGTACCGGCTTAGTCCACACCGCACCGGGCCACGGTGAGGAGGACTACGAGGTCGGAAGAGCGTACGGGCTTCCGGTTTACAGCCCGGTTGACGATGAGGGACGCTACATCGAGGGCTACTGGAAGGGAACATACGTCAAGGACGCCGATCCGGAGATAATAGAGCACCTCCGCGAGAAGGGCTACCTCGTGAAGGCCGGAACGATAGAGCACAAGTACCCGCACTGCTGGCGCTGTAAGACCCCGCTCATATTCAGGGCCACCGACCAGTGGTTCCTCAAGGTCAGCAAAGTTAAGGACCTCATAATCAAGGAGAACGATGAGAAGGTGACCTGGTACCCGGACTGGGTGAAAGTCAGATACGACAACGGTGTCCTCAACTCGGGCGACTGGGTCATAAGCAGGCAGAGGTACTGGGGCATACCCCTCCCGATATGGCAGAGCGAGGACGGCGAGATACACGTCGTTGGAAGCTTCAAGGAACTCGTCGAGCTCAGCGTTGCGATAGAGGTTAACGGCGAGAGGATAGACCTCCCGGAGGACTACAATGAGAAGCTCAAAGTCATAGAGGAGAAGCTCGGCCCGGAGGACCTGCACAGGCCTTACGTGGATGCCTTCATCATAAAGGTCAACGGTAAAGAGATGCGCCGCGTCAAGGACGTCGTTGACGTCTGGTTCGACAGTGGAATAGCCAGCTGGGCTTCCCTCGACTACCCGAGGAACAAGGAGTCCTTTGAAAAGCTCTGGCCAGCGGACTTCATAGTCGAGGGCGAAGACCAGGTCACCAAGTGGTTCTACTCCCAGCAGGCAGCCAGCGTTATAGCCTTCGACACAGTCCCCTACAGGCACGTGGCGATGCATGGATATGTTCTCGATGAGAAGGGCGACAAGATGAGCAAGAGCCTCGGCAACATCATAAGGCCGGAGGAGGTCGTCCAGAAGGAGGGCAGGGATCCCTTCAGGTTCTACATGCTCTGGGCGACGAACCCGTGGGAGAACCTGCGCTTCAGCTGGAAGGGGCTTGAGCAGGTCAAGAGGATGCTCAACATACTCTGGAACGTCTATGTCCTCAGCGCGACCTACATGAGCCTCGACAGCTTCGACCCGACGAAGCTCAACCCAGAGGAGCTTCCCTTCAGGGAGGAGGACAGGTGGATACTCAGCAGGGCCAACGGCCTCATCGGAGACGTCACTGAGGGTATAGAGACCTTCAGGCTGACGAAGGCGACTAGGGCGATATACCACTTCGTCGTCGAGGATCTGAGCAGGTGGTACGTGAGGCTCATCAGGAAGCGCATGTGGGTCGAGGGGGATGACCCTGACAAGCTCGCCGCCTACTACACTGTCTGGAAGGTCTTTGACGTCCTGCTGAGGCTTATGGCCCCGTTCACGCCCTACATAGCCGAGGAGATATATCAGAACATGCTGAGGCCGTTCCTCGGTGTCGAGAGCGTCCACATGCTCGACTGGCCAAGGGCCGAGGAGAAGGTCAGGGACGAGGAGCTTGAGGGGGAGATGGAGGCCGTCAGGAGGATAGTCGAGGCCGGCTCAAGCGCCAGGCAGAGGGCTAAGATAAAGCTCCGCTACCCGGTCAGGAGGATAATCGTCGAGACGGAGGATGAGACCGTAAAGAAGGCCGTCGAGAGGCTCAACAGAATCCTGCGCGACCAGCTCAACGCCAAGGAAGTTGTTGTAGGAAAGGTGGAGCGCGAGCTCGTCATAAAGCCGAACTTCGCCAAGGTTGGCCCCGAGTTCAAGGGCGACGCGAAGCTCGTAATAGCATGGATAGCCGAGCACGGCAGGGAGCTCTACGAGGCCGGTGAGATGGACGTCGAGCTCGAAGGAAAGACCTTCCACCTCACCAGGGAGCATCTCAGCGTAGAGGAGAAGCTGCCGGACTTCTTCGTCAGCGAAGACTTCGACGGCGGAAGGGTCTTCGTGGACAAGACCCTCACAAGGGAGCTCCTCGCTGAGGGACTCGCGAGGGAGTTCGTCAGGAGGATTCAAGAGATGAGGAAGCGCCTTGACTTGGACGTGAACGACCGCATTAAAGTCACGATAGAGACCACGGACGAGAACCGCGAGCTGCTCAGCGAGAACCTCGACTACGTGATGAAGGAGACGAGGGCCGTCGAAGTAAAGTTCGAGGAGGCCAAGGGCTACGTCGTCGAGTGGCCAGAGGTTCAGGCGAAGATAGGGATCGAGAAGGTGGAGTGAGGCCTTTGACCTCTTTTTTCTTACAAAATCCCAACGAGCAACCGCCACATCACCCACAGCTGGGCCACAACGATGGCCAGCAAGACAGGCACCGCCAGTTTTCCGATCCTTCTCGGCCCGTAGAATCCAGCTATCCCAAAGAGGACGTTGATGGCGGAGAGCTCTAGGAGGGACTCAAAGAGGCGGGTGTTCCTACCGAAGGAGAGGAATTTTTCCAGAGGCTCGCCTGGATTTGGAGGATTGAAGTGGAGGGTCATTAATCTGACTGCGATGAGAATCACGGTAAAGATCAGGTTGTACTTGACGGCAAGGCCCATCAAAAGCCCTTCGTGCGGCTTTTCACCGGAGAGGGTCCCGTGGATGGAGAGAGGGAGTATGATGGCCCAGATGACCATTGAGACGAGGAGGACGAAAAACGAAAGAATTACCGCAAAGACCGATGCGGTGCCGATGACTCCCTCCACCAGGTTTCCCGCCATGATTATAGCGGTCGCGAAGAAACCCCAGAACATGATGTGCCTCCCTATGATCTCCTGAACCTCCCTTGGAAGATAGCTCCTGCCCCACGTTTTCTCAAGAATCTCGGGGAGCCGTTTAACGTCCCCGCGGGAGTAGCCGTAGCCCTCAAGGGCTTTCCCCATGAAGTATCTAGCAGAGAGTAGAAACGGCACGAGCAGTGAGAATGCCGCGATGAGATTGACTGCGTTGAGATTTTTCCGGGTATCCGGAATAAAGAGCCACATGGCCACCCAGAACGCAATCAGAAAGCCCGACTGGAGGGCGAGTTCCAAAATCTTCCGCATGGCGGGTTTAATATCTGTGGGGGTAAATAATCTTTTCGGAACCCTAACAACTTATGCCCCCGTAAGTTACTTACGCCCCCAGAATCAACAACCTGCGGGAGTAAAACAGTAGAGCTCACGGTAAGGGGGTTCTCTCCACCTCAAGCCTGTCGAAGGTCGGGTACTCTTCGACTATGAAGAACCTCACATCGCCCTCTACAGCCTCAGCAAGCTCGACGGCGACCTCCTCCGGCATCTCTATCCTTCCCCTCTCCCTGTTGATGTACAGCCACTCCACCGGGACTTCGGCCTCATTAACGAGAAACTCGTAGAGCTCGTCGAGGTCGTCGTATTCCGCTATACCGAAGCGGAGCGTCCCGTCCTCCGTTATCTCCATGTACGGCTTGGCTACGTTCCTCGCCATTCTCCTCAGTCTGTTCTTGAGCTGGACTGCATCTTTCAGCTTCGCGGTGCACAGATGGTAGCTCAGCGACGTGTTCTCCTCACCCCACTCAAGGAGCTTTAGGCCCAGCTCAAGGGAGCCCTTTATCGCGGCGCTCTCGTCGCTCACCGGCTGATAGCCCATATCGAGCATCGTCTTGAGCGTCGTTTCACTGAACTCCAGCTCGTTGACGTTGAGGAACTTCGCGCCGTGCCTATCCAAAAACTCGGCGTACCACTTCATCCTCTCGAACTGACCCGGGATCGAGGGTATCTCGCCGCCAACGTCCCAGTCAAAGTCAAAGGCGTTCTTTATGTTCTCCATCTCGACTTTGAAGAGCTTCGAGTTCGGATTGAAGAGGTCAGGGTGGAACCTTATCTCATCTAAACCGGCGTCGTAGAGCCTCTCAAGGTTTTTCTTTGTGGCTAGGGCACCGGTTGTATAGAGATGGATGTGAAAGTCATCGCCAAAATTCTCCTTAAGGAGCCGGATGTACTCAACCGTCCTGTCGAGCCTCGCGAGGGGGTCTCCTCCTGTAACCCCTGCCCCTCTGGCCTCCTGTATGAGGGACTCCTCTATGACATCATCCTGCCCTTTAACCTGCCTCTCGTTGGCGTAAACGACGTCGCCTCTCCTCCAGGGACTGAGGGGACAGTAGAAGCAGTCCCTCGGGCAGGCCCCGGTGGTGAAGAGGACGAGCTTCTCGCCCCTAACGCAGAGCTGGCAGCCCTTCGGAAGGTCTCTCACAGCGTATGAAAAGTAAGGCGTCTCCCAGACCAACCAACTCACCTCGCTAACCCTACACGGGGCAAGGGATTTAAAAAGGTTGGCGGGCAAAGTTGAGCAGATGCCTATGAGGGAGAAGCCGAAGTACCTGCCGCCCACCCTGAGGGACAAGCACCGCTACATAGCCTTCCAGGTTATAGGTGAGAGGGCCTTCACCAAGGACGAGATAAAGCGTGCAGTCTGGGACGCGAGCCTCTCGACACTGGGAACCCTCGGCTCGGCGAGGGCAAAGCCCTGGTTCATAAAGTTCGACGAGGAGAGCCAGACGGGCATCGTGCGCGTTGACAGGAAGCACGTGGAGGAACTCCGCCTCGCTTTAACCCTGATCACCCAAATCAACGGTTCAAGGGCGATTTTCAGGACGTTGGGAGTTTCCGGGACGATAAAAAGGTTGAAGAGGAAGTTTCTGGCAGAGTTTGGCTGGCGCTAGCTGATAAAGTGCATCGCCCTGTCAACCGCGCCGCTGTAAACCCTGAGGTACCTCCTGCAGGCGTTCTCCCATGTGAAGTCCTCCCTGCCCCGCCGCCTGCCGTTCTCCCTGAGCCTCTGAAGCGTTTCCCCGTCAAGGTTTTTGGCCCTTATCATGGCCCTTGCCAGGGCGAAGGCATCCCTTGGGGGAACGAGCATGCCCGTCGCATTCTCCGGGTCGGCATCGAGGTCGATTATTGTGTCCTTTATCCCTCCAACGGCGCTGCCTATCGGGACGGCACCGAGGCACATCGCCTCCAGCTGGACTAAACCGAAGGGCTCGAAGTACGACGGTATCAGGACGAAATCAACCGAACCGTAGAGCTCACGCACCGTTTCCCTGCTGAGGAGCTCGGTAATCACCCTGACGTTCTCCGGGAAGCGGTTCCCGACGGCTTTTGCCCAGCGCTCCAGTTCGGGGTCGCCTTTTCCTATGATGATAAAGCGCATGTCCACAAAGGCCGGATCGGTTGAGAGTATCTCGATGGCTCTGAGGAGGGTGTCAACGCCCTTCTGGGCCCTATCAAAGCGGCCTATGAACATGAAGGCCTTCCCGTCAGAGAGGCCGAATCTCTCCAGGATGCGCCTTCTGCGCTCCTCCCTGGGCAGGTTTTTATTCTCAAGGAAATCCTCATTCCAGAAGGAACAGTCTATGCCGTTGAAGACGTGTGTAACCTTGCCCTCAAAGGTGCCGAAAAAGTCCCACTCCTCCAGCAGGTAGCTCCTGCTCACCGTCGTCACCATGTCGGCAATATAGGCCGCGGTGTACTCTGGGTCGATGTCAGGGTAGGGGGCGAGCTCGCCCAGGCTGGCCTCGTGGAAATAGCTGCCGAGTATTTTTGCCTTGTTTAGCCTGTGGACGGTAAAGACGCCCCTAACTCCAAAATACTTCTTCAAAAGGCCGAGGGCAAAGACGGTGTGCCAGTCGTGGGCGTGGACGACGTCGGGGCTGAACTCGTCTATGAGTTCGTTCAGAAGTCCGGCGCTGGCCTTTCCGAAGAGGATGGTCTTCTTCAACAGCCCCTTCCAGCCCGGCCCGTAAACGTCGGGCTCGCTTAAGAGTCCCCCTCCGAAGGAGTAGACCGTAACGCCGTTCTGCTCCCTCCTCCTGACTGTCACCTCGGTGACCTCACCAAAGGCCGAGACCTTGAAGGAGCTAACGGCCTCACCGAGCCCTTTCCCGTGGTCGGGGGTAAAGACCACAACCTCATTGCCGAGCTTCGCCAACCCCTCGGCTATGCTCGTTATCGCCTCGGCCAGACCGCCCACCTTTACTGGCAGGTACTCAAATCCCAGTATCAAAATCCTCATCCAGACACCTCCAGACGTTTTATATCGAATATAATCTCGGATGCCGGAATTACGATGGCTCACCCACTGTAAACCTGACGTCGGTGCTCTCGTAATCCTCAACAACGGCAAACATTCCTCCGATCTTTACTATGCCCCCCTCCGTCTCCACATGGATGTTGTTAATAGCCTCCTTGAGTGAAAATGTATACCCCACTACGAGCCCATTAATCGTCTCATTTTTTCCCGTTTCAATGTGTTTGCCCCTGATCGTGGCCATAATATGCCTGTCTTTCAAGTATCTGGTGACAAAATCAACCGCATGGAACATGGCAAAAAACCGGAGGTCACCGGGATTGTTGATAACTTCCACCCTCAGTGACGACTCCTTGAAGATCTCTATTATGAGGCTGTACTGGGAGAAGATTATCTCAGGATACGTTGATCTGAAAGCTGGGGGATTCCTTGAGTTGAAAGCAACGTTCTGAACCGCTATGACCTCCTTCCCGTCAACCATCCCTATAATATGGTTGAGCTTGTAAAACTCCCTCACAAACAGGTTTCCTCTTCCTTGAAACTTCGAAAGATCTGGAATTTTGTCGGTGTATACCGACAGGGTCACACCCCTCTTAAACGTCCTCAGTAAGTCTTCCTCCACATGTCCAAAGAACTCGCTGGGAATGACAACGATGACCTCCTTCTCAGCGGAATCAATGGCCTCCCGGAACATTTCAAGGGCCTCGTCAAGGCTCCTGCTTCTCCATATTGCAGGCCTGTGATCCTCACGCTTCACATCATTCAGTGCTTTTTCCAGCTGCTCCACTATTGTTTCGAGTTCCTTCTTGAATCGGAGAAACGCTATTCTGGGGGAGTAAGCAGCGTAGACTTTGGGATTGCCCTCTATTTCAGTGACAAATCCCCTCGCCTTTAGGGACGACACCGTATCGTAGACCCTGTTATAGGGCACCCCGCTTTTTGTGGATATCTCTCTCGCAGTGCTGGGCCCGTAGACGAGGAGCGTCCAGTACGTCATAACCTCATACTTTGTGAAGCCTATCTCGCTCAGCGCCTGCGAGAGATGGGACGGAATCTCCATTGCCACCACCTTCACAGTATAACTAAAAATTAAACTAGGGTCTAAAAGAGTTTAGGATGTCGAGGTACCTCTCAAGGTGCCTTGTTATGACGAAGTTCTCCCTGACCCGCTCTTTCGCCCGCGCACCCATCCTCCCCGCGACCTCGGGGTGTTTGAGGAGGTAAAGCACCTTTTCTGAGGCCTCCTCCACGTCCCTCACGAGGAAACCGGTTTCACCGTCAACTATCTGAAGCCGGATTCCCCCAACGGCCCTTCCGACCACGGGCTTCTCCTTCCACATAGCCTCCGTGACCGTCAGCCCAAAGCCCTCCCTTATGGACATCTGCAGGACAACATCGCTGGCCCTCTGGAAGGCGTTAACCTCCCTGGCATGGACTCCGTTGAGGTTTGTCAGCACTTTCACATCGTAGTCCTCGCCTATCTTTCTCAGCGTCTTCTCGAAGTACACCCAGCCCTCCGGGTCGTCGTGGGCCATAACGCCGACCAGCAGCAGCTGGACATCGGGGACTTTCTCCTTGACCTTCCGGTACACGTCGATGACGTCGAAGATTCCCTTCCAGGGGTCAAAGCGGGCAACCTGGGTGAGTATCGGCCTCTCTGGATCGACGTCGAACCTTTCAAGTGTTTTAAGCACCTCCGTCTCGCTGAGCTCCATGTTCTTTTCGCTCAGGGGGTCAATTGACGGGGGCATTATCACGACTTTGCTCCCCTCAAGGTCCCCGCGCACGTATTCCTCCATGTGGAATATGTACGCGTCATACTTCGCCACGAAGCCCCTGAGGAACTCCCAGAACTCCATGTTGGGGTCGCTTAGGTCTATGTGGCACCTCCATATCCACGGCTGTCTCTTGTCGTAGAACTCGATCAGCGGTGCCGGCTGGGGGTCGTGGATGAGCACGTAGTCAAAGGCCCCCAGATCAACGTCGCGGGCGTTCTTCCTGTTGGTCTCAATATAGAGGCGCTTCATCTCGTCAGTTAGCCGGAGCTCTCTGTTCCCCTGGAGGGCGTTGTGAAAGCCCTTGGTCACGTTAAAGAACTCATCACTCCCCTCAATGACGAACCACCTGGCGTCCACCCCAACGTCCCTCATGAGCGGTATGAGGTTGTGGAGTATCTCCGCAACCCCCCCGCCAAACGATGTCGAGTTCACGTTGGCAAAGGCCGCCCCTTTTACCAGTTCGGCCTTCTCCAGTATCCTGTTCAGGGCGTCCTCCCCGATTATTCCCTTGTAGTCCCGGAGCTTCTTCCCCTGCCCTCCAAATTCTGTTACCTCAAACATGCTACCACCTCACTCTCCTTTCAGGGCACCAGCGGTAAGCCCGCTGACTATGTACTTCTGGAAGATGAGCGCCAGTATGACCAGCGGGATTGTCGAGATTGCGGAGGCGGCCATGATGTTGCCCCACGGCACCTCTCCGTGAACCCCCTGGAACAGAGCTATGCCGACGGGTACCGTCCTGGCCCGGTAATCAGTGGTGAAGAGCAGTGCAAACATGAACTCGTTGAAGGCTGCTATGAAGACCAGAAGAGCCGTTGAAAACAGGGCGGGAGCAGACAAGGGCAGTATGACCTTGTAAAGGGTCTGAATCCTCGACGCACCATCTATTAGGGCGGCCTCATCGAGATCTTTGGGGAGCTGGGCAAAATAGCTGAGGAGTATCCAGAGGGCCAGCGGCAGTGTCCACGCCACGTACGGAAAGAACAGGGCCTTGTACGTGTTGATCCATCCGAGCTCTTCGATGAACTTGAACAGGTATCCTACGAGGCTTATCTGCGGAAACATCGAGACTCCCAGGACAAAAACCGGCACTATGAGCCTGCCCCTGAACCGTATCCTTGAGACCGCGTACGCCCCAAAGGCTGATATCATGACGGTTACCACCGTCACGACGGTGGCTATGATAAGGCTGTTCCTAAAATAGTCCATGAAGTGGAGGGTCGGGTCGCTCAGGACCGTCCTGTAGTTGCTCAGTGTGAACTCAAAGCTGACGTAGGGGGAGCCCAGGAAGGTGGCGTCTTTTGTGAAGGATATTATTATCATCCAGATGAAGGGGAAGAGACACACCAATACCATTAAGACTGCCCCAATGGCCAGCAGGATATTTTTAAGGGATTTTTCGTTCATTTCAATCCCTCCTGGAACCTCCCTACCCTCAGATACACCACGGTAAAGCTCAGGACCGTTAGGAAGGTGAGTATTGAGATAGCGGAGCCAACGCCGTAGTCGCCGAGGTTGTAGTAGTTAAACGCCATCAGGGACACAGAGGTGGTCGCCCCGCCCGGCCCTCCACCGGTGAGGACGTATATTATGTCAAACACCCTCAGGGCATCTATCGTCCTCAGGGTAACCGCAACTATCAGAACGGGTTTAAGCAGCGGGAGAGTTATGTGCCTGAACCTCTGGAACATGCTGGCCCCGTCGATTATGGCGGCCTCATAAGTGTCCCCGGGTATAGCCTGAAGGCCCGCCAGGAGAAGAAGGGCCATGAAAGGTGTCGTCTTCCACACGTCCGCAAGAACCACCGCGAAAAACGCGCTCAGAGGAGTACCGAGCCAGTTAACGCCGCTCAGCCCAACTGCGCCCAGTATCCAGTTAAAGAGGCCGTAGCTGTAGTTGTACATCAGCTCCCACGTTCTGGCAGATATTATCGTGGGAACGGCCCAGGGGATCAGCACTATTGCCCTCAAAATTCCCCTTCCCCTTATACGTTCGTTCAATATGAGGGCAAAAGCCAGACCGAGTAAAGTCTCCAGGCTCACGCTCACGAGTGAGAAGGACACGGTGACGAAGAGGGAGTACCAGAACTCTCTCTTTTCAAGCACGGTAATATAATTATCGAGCCCCACGAATTTAAAACCCTGAATAAAAGTTACATCCCGGTGTAAGCTTATCCAGAAGGTTCCAAGGACGGGCACTATGATAAAAAGCACCACAAATGCCAGCATGGGGGACAGCATGCCGTAGGCAAACTTCTCCTCGGTGTACTTCACTCCGCCCATCAGCACCACCCTGTAGTGGGAAGTCATAGATTGCCCGAAAAGAAAAGAAAAACGAGAAGAATGTCAACCGTACTGCTTAACCAGCTCCTCCGCCTCCTTCTGGGCCGCATCAAGGGCCTCCTGCGGGCTCATGCTGCCGGCAAGGGCCGCGTTTACGTACTTCTGTATGATCTGGCTGAGCTGCGGATAGTAAGGAACGATGGGCCTCGGAACCGCGTTCTCAAAGACGCTCCTAAGATCCTTCAGGTAAGGCGCGGCCTTCAGCACATCGGGGTCGTTGTAGACATCGGTTCTTCCGGGGTTCCAGCCGAGTTTTATGGCGAAGTTCTTCTGCTGCTCATAGCTCTCAACGAACTTAACGAACGCCCAAGCGAGCTCTTTGTTGTCCGAATACCTGTTTATGCCTATGTGCCATCCGCCCAGGGTGGCAGCGCTCTTGTGTCCGGGGAAGTGCGGAAGCGGGGCTATCCCGACCTTGCCCCTGACCGGGGAGTCGTTGGCGTTGTGGAGCCCCCACGCGTACGGCCAGTTCCTCTCAAAGACGGCGTTGCCCTGCTGGAACGTAAGCCTGACCGGCTCTTCGGTCATCTCGGTGTATGTGCTCGGCGGCGATATCTTGTACTTGTGTATCAAGTCCACCATAAACTGGAGGGCCTGAACGTTCTCAGGCTTGTTCAGGGTCGGAACCCACTTTCCGTCCTTGAAGTATCCAAGCTCGCCGCCGTTGCTGTATACATACTCAACAAAGTCACAGACGAGGCCTTCGTACTGCTTACCCTGCCACACGAAACCCCAGAAGTTGGGGTTGTCCTTCCTCTCGCCCTGCTGTATCTTCTGGGCCATCTCGACGAGCTGATCCCAAGTCTCGGGGGGCTTGTCATAACCGTACTTCTTGAGGAGGTCCTCCCTGTAGTACAGCAGACCCGCATCAACGTAAACAGGGAGCGCCCAGAGATTGCCGTTCTGCTTGTCAGCCAGGTTGACGACGCTCTGGAAGAAAACGCTGAGGTCGTAGTTATCCTTCTGGACGTAGGAATCAAGGGGTTCCAGCCACCCCGAGGATATGAACTGGCCGAGCCAGGCGACGTCCATCAGGAAAACATCGGGGTCGCTGGACTTGGCCCTCAGCGCGTTTACTAGATCAAGTCTCCTCTGATCCGTATCCGTAGCCTGCCTCTTGAGCTCAACGGTAACCCCTGGATATGCCTTCTCAAACTCGGCGATAACCTGTTTCCAGTACTCAATTTCGTTTGGAGCACCGCCGACCGCGAACACAATCTTCCCTTCAAGCTTGGTGCTCTGTGTGCCTGTGGTGGATTCGGTAGTCCCACCAACGCACCCACTGGCAACAACGCCGAAAACCACCAGACCGACCAGAACTATCCCCCAGAGGGGCTTCCTCAATGCTGTACTCATGTGAGGCACCTCGAAAATTGTGTATACTAAAAGTATATATGCTTTGCGGTACTGACGTGGACATTAGAATCCTCAGACGAACAATAGCAGAATTCCCCTGTTCAAGTGCATTCGCCGATTGTAGGGTTGCCAAAAGGGCAAACCATCCCAACTCTCTGGACCTTAAGTCATATGGAAAAACTAGGAACTATCAAAGACATTGTTTATATTACAATTGTACCATAAGTATACATCACATAATTTAAAGCAGAAGAGGGAGACAGGCGTCATTCCAGGAGGATGAACTTCTCCCCCTCAACGTCCTCGAAGTAGCTGCCTATGCCTCCGACTTTCCAGGAGTTTCCACCGGCCTTCACGGTGATGTTTGCCGTAAGGGGGGTGTACTCGTACTCGACTATTTCCCCGTCCAGCGTTACCGGCTCCTTAGTGTCCACGAGCTTTCCTATTACCTCAGCCCTGCGGGGCAGAGCCGAGAACTTGAGAACGGTTATGAGTGTCCTTATGTTGACGAGCGAGAACGGCTTGGGGAGTTTATCGTAGTTAAGGGGCTTAATGACCTCGCTGTTGTCGAGGTATATTGTGTAGAACCAGTGCATGTAGTTCTGGATTATCTTGGGGCTCTTGGCCCAGAAGGAATAGAACTTCTCCTTCCGCCTGTCCTTGGGCAGGGCGCCGAAAAAGAGGGCGTAGTCAATGTCGCCGATTATCCAGCTTGCCATGAGCCAGGGGGCGCCTCCACTCCTTGCAAGGATTATGTTGTCCCCCCTAAGCCAGTCTGGCACCTCGTCGAAGTTGCTTATTATCACGAATATTATGTCCTTACGGGCCCGGATCTCACTTTTGAGCAGTTTAAGGAACTCGAAGGGGGTGTTGATAAGAACCTCGTGCTTTGCCGTCCTGATTACGTACTCTGCCCTCTCAACGGTGTTGTCAAAGCCCTGTATGGTCCATATCTCCGGGAGGTCCTCCCCGTGAACCTCACGGTACAGATCCAGGAAGGCCTCCTTGAGGTTTTCAATGTCCTCAATGAAGTCCTCCTTTATCTTTTCAAGGACGACCTCTGGGTTGACCGGTTTGTACAGCCTCGGGGAGCCTTGCATCACATCAACGAAGCCCTTCCTGTGAAGGGAACTGAGAACGTCGTAGACGCGCGTATGGGGGATTCCGCTCTCCTTCGTTATGTCCGTCGCCTTGCTGGGCCCAAGCTTAAGAAGGGTTATGTACGCGAGGCTCTCGTACTTTGTAAGGCCGAGCCTCTGGAGCTTCTCGATGATCTCATCTTCCCTCATCCCGATACCTCCAAAGTTTTTAAGTTTCACTCACCACAGTTTATTCATCAGTAGTGATACTAAGGTGATAACGGTGTATAAAATTTTCGGGTTTAAGAGGGACAAGAACCTCGGAAGGGTCGCCCTGGTGGAGTTCTCTACCCCTGCGGAGGGGAGCTACGCGTACCTCTTGGGGAACTTCAACGCCTTCAACGAGGGCTCCCTCAGGATGAGAAAGGACGGGAATCAGTGGGTCATAAGAGTTATCCTCCCCGAAGGAGTCTGGTACTACGGATTTTCCATCGAAGGAGAGTTCAGGGTGGACATCGAAAACCCTAGGAGGGACACCTACAGGCGGCTCTCGTATAAGTTTGAGCGCGAGGTGAGCGTCGCCGTCATAGACTCGGGGGAGCCCGTATTCCATGAGCCAAGCACCGTCCAGTTTTATACTGTCGCAGGAAGGACTCACATCGTGCTCAGGGGGAAGAGGGGGTTTATTAAAAACGCCGTGGTAAACACCCGAGGAGAGACCCTCCCCATGAGGAAAAAGGCCTGCGATGAGCTCTTTGAGTACTTCAAGGCCGTTGTGGACGGGGAGGATGTTATTGAATACTCCTTTAAGGTACTCACCCGTGAAGGAGGGACAGTGGAGCTCGGGCCCTTCAGGGGCAGGCCGTACAGGCTCAGGGCACCGGACTGGGTTTTCGACCGCGTATTTTACCAGATAATGCCGGACAGGTTCAGGGCGGGTGGTCGCGAGGGGCTCCAGAGGAGGGGAAACGCCATTATGCGGCACCACTTCCACGGGGGCGATCTGTGGGGGGTCATAGAGGGGCTCGGCCACGTTGAGGAGCTCGGCGCCAATGCCATCTACCTGACGCCCATATTCGAGTCCATGACCTACCACCGCTACGATGTTACCGACTATTTCCGAGTTGACGGGAAGCTTGGGGGGGAATCCGCCTTCAGGGAGCTCGTCAGGGAGCTCAAAAAGAGGGGAATCAGGCTTATCCTCGATGGAGTCTTTCACCATACGGGCTTCTTCCACCCGTACTTCCAGGACGTGATCAAAAAAGGTGAAGGAAGCAAGTACAGGGATTTTTACAGGGTGACGGGCTTTCCTGTAGTTCCAAAGGAGTTCATAAAAACCCTGCGCTCGGACTTGCCGTGGGCGGAGAAATACCAGAGACTGAAGGAGTTCGACTGGGACTACGAGAGCTTTTACTCCGTGTGGCTGATGCCAAGGCTCAACCACGACAGTCCGGAGGTAAGACGGTTCATAGAGGGGGTAATGAAGTATTGGCTTGAGAAGGGCGCCGACGGCTGGCGTCTTGATGTTGCCCATGGTGTCCCTCCCGAGCTCTGGAGGGAAATACGGAAAGCTATGCCCGAAAAGGCCTACCTTGTAGGGGAGGTTATGGACGACGCGAGGCTCTGGCTCTTCGACAAGTTCCACGGCACCATGAACTACCCCCTGTATGAGCTCATCCTGCGGTTCTTCGTTGAAAGGAGCATGGACGCGAAGGACTTCCTCAACGGGCTGGAGCTCCTGAGCACCTACTACGGGCCGGCCGAGTACACAATGTACAACTTCCTTGACAACCACGATACAGAGCGCTTCATAGACCTCGTGGGCGACAAAAATAGATACCTCTGCGTCCTGGCGTTCCTGATGACGTACAAAGGCGTCCCCTCAATCTTCTACGGAGATGAAGTCGGACTCAGGGGCACAAGGGGTAACGGGCTGGACTCCGGCAGGACGCCTATGATGTGGGACAGGGGGCTGTGGGACTGGGAGATACTAAGAACAACAAAGGCGCTGATACGGCTCAGGAAGGCAAGCAGGGCGCTCCAGGTCGGGGAGTTCATTCCGCTCAAGTTCCAGGGGGATGTCATCGCCTACGACAGGGTTTACAAAGGAGAGCGGGTCAGGGTGGAGATCAGGTACCCAAAAAGCCCGGAGAAGTGCAGCTTCCACATTGAAAGGTCGGTTCTTTAGGGGCCTTCAGAGGCGCTCCACCAGGGCGGTTTCGAGTTCATCGTGGAATAACAATGTTCACGGTGCTCACATGGGACATGGGAGCGCAAGGTATATATATCACTGTCAATGATACTATAACACCCAAGATCAAGGTGGGTGATAAAGCTATGAGAAAAGGACTGTTTGCCCTGCTTTTGGTTGGGGTTCTGGTTTTGAGCGTCGTGGCCAGCGGCTGTATCAGCGGCGGTGGAGAAACCACGAGTTCTCCCAGCCCAACAACTAGCTCCCCGAGCCCAACGGAGACGACCGCTCCGAGCGAGACCACCAGCTCCCCAACTGCCACGGAAACCTCCACTCCCGCCGAGACCGAGTGCGGCAGCGGGAAGGTGGTCATCTGGCACGCCATGCAGCCCAACGAGCTCCAGGTCTTCCAGAGCCTCGCCGAGGAGTACATGGCCATGTGTCCCGACGTCGAGATAGTCTTCGAGCAGAAGCCCAACCTCGAAGACGCCCTCAAGGCCGCGATCCCGGCAGGCCAGGGGCCAGACCTCTTCATCTGGGCCCACGACTGGATAGGGAAGTTCGCTGATGCCGGCCTTCTTGAGCCCATCGACGACTACGTCACCCCTGACATCCTCAACCAGTTCGCCCCGGCGGCCCAGGATGCTATCCAGTACAAGGAACACTTCTACGCCATGCCCTTTGCCGCCGAGACCGTTGCCCTCATCTACAACAAGGACATGATAAGCGAGCCCCCAAGACCTTTGACGAGATGAAGCAGCTAATGGAGAAGTTCAACGACCCCAACAACGAGAAGTACGGCATAGCCTATCCGGTCAATGCATACTTCATATCCGCCTGGGCCCAGGCCTTTGGGGGCTACTACTTTGACGACCAGACGGAACAGCCGGGCCTCGACCAGCCCGAGACAATAGAGGGATTCCAGTTCTTCTTCCAGAACATCTGGCCGTACATGGCCCCAACAGCGGACTACAACACCCAGCAGAGCATCTTCCTTGAGAAGAGGGCACCAATGATGGTCAACGGCCCGTGGAGCATAGCCAGTGTTAAGGACGCGGGCATCAACTTTGGCGTCGCACCGCTTCCGCCCATAAGCAAGGACGGCAAGGAGTACTGGCCCAGGCCCTACGGTGGCGTCAAGGACATCTACTTCGCCGCAGGAATAAAGAACAAGGAGGCCGCCTGGAAGTTCGTCAAGTGGTTCACCACCACCCCCGAGGTCATCAAGGAGCTCTCCCTCCAGCTCGGATACATTCCGGTTCTTACCCCTGTTCTCAACGACCCGGAGATACAGAACGACCCAGTCATCTACGGTTTCGGACAGGCCGTCCAGCACATGTACCTGATGCCCAAGAGCCCGAAGATGGGTTCAGTCTGGGGCGGTGTTGACGGCGCCATAAACGACATCCTCAAGGACCCGGCCAACGCCGACATACCCACCATACTGAAGAAGTACCAGCAGGAGATACTGAACAACATCGGAGGCTGAAGCCCATTTCCCTTTTCCCCACTTTTTGGAGGGATCGGGATGAAGAAGACAACGACCATTGCCCTGTTTCTAATCCTCCCAGGGATGGCGGCGTTTCTGTTCTTCAACCTCTGGCCCATAGTGTACTCCATATACCTGGCATTTACCAACGCCCAGCTAGGGAACTTTCCAATACAGGCGCCGCAGGCTCCCCAGCTCACCTTTGTGGGTCTCGAAAACTTCAGATGGATCCTCGGAGACGAGAAGTTCAGGAGCGCCTTCCTCTGGACATGGTTCTTCGTCCTGACGAGCGTTACCCTCAAGGTCCTTGCGGGGGTTGCACTGAGCCTTCTCTACAACAGCAAATACGTTAAGGGTAAAATGATCTACCGTTCGCTTTTAATAATCCCCTGGGCACTTCCGCTCCTTTTCTCGGTGACCGTGTGGAAGTTCATGTTTGACCCGATTTTTGGCCCCATAAACCAGATGCTCAAATCCTTGGGAGTTCAGACCCTCCCGAACTGGATTAACGACCCTACGTGGGCGTTTCTGGCGCTCAACATAATCGAGGTCTGGCTTGCGTACCCGTTCATGATAACCGTCATAACCGCCGCCCTCCAGTCCGTCCCCGAGACGCTGGTAGAGGCGGCAATAATAGATGGGGCCAGCTACTGGCAGAGGATACGGCACGTGGTTCTTCCCATAGTGGGCAAACCTATAGCCTTCGCAACGATACTCACCAGCGCGGCGAGCTTTCAGTACTTCATGGTGCCCTACATCTACAACGCCGGTCTCTTTGAGGACAAGTTCATCCTGCTCTACGGCTTCAGGAAGGCTTTCGGGTCAACGCCCCACTACGGCAGGGCAGCGGCGGTCATGATAATAGCGACCTTCGTTCTGGCAATCTACATGTACGTAAACGTCAGGATAACCAAGCTTCAGGAGGGTGCTAAGGGATGATGAGGAAAGGGGAGATCCTTAAGAGTTTCATCCTCACCCTGCTGGCGGTCTTCGTAATGTTCATCATACTTTTCCCCGTCTACTACATATTCGTCGTGTCAATAACCCCCGGATCCACGCTTGCAACGACCGAGTTCCACTTCCTGCCGAAGAACGCCACTCTTGACTCATACAGGGAAGTCCTCTTCGGGTTCAAGGGCAGCAAGATAAGCGAGAACTTCACGGGGACAATCGAGGGGAGCGCCCAGATAAGGGACGGCATGCTGTACATAACAGACGGTGTCCTGAGGGGAACCGTAAAATATGGCCCCTTCACGGGTGTGAGGTTCGAAATACCCGTGGCCAAGGCAGTTTTTGAGGTGAGTTCCGGCACGGTCGCTGGCGGAGAATTCAGGGGGGACGTTGAGGGGCTGTTCGTGCTCACGAGGGTCAACGATGACGGCAGCATAGGCTTCGGGATAGTCCGGAACCTGGAGCTGAAGGACGCCATCAAGGGGCCCCTCGTCCAAGGGCCGACGGGGAAGAACTACATAGTCATCAGGAACGACGGAAAGGTGACGTTCACAAGGGTGGGAATGTTCGTCAACTCGGTGTTCTTTGGCTACCTCCGGAACAGCCTGATAATAGCCGGCCTCACAGTGCTGCTGGCGCTTATCTTCGTAGTCCCCGCGGCGTACGCGTTTTCACGCATGAAGTTCTTCGGAAGGGACCACGTCCTGTACTTCTACCTGATGTTCACCCAGGTGGCAGGAGGACTTGGGATAGCGGGGTTGATAGCCCTCTACGGCATGATCGTCAAGCTCGGCCTCTACGACAAGCTGCCGGTTCTCTCGTTCATCTACGCGGCAGGGAGCGTGCCATTCAACACCTGGCTCCTCAAGGGGTACATAGACTCAATAAGCCCGGACTTCGACGAAGCTGCACTCGTTGACGGCGCCAGCTACCTCCAGATAATCAGGTACGTGCTCCTACCGATGGCCCTTCCGGGAATAGCCACCGTAGCCATCTTTGCCTTCATAGGAGGATGGACGGAGTTCATCCTGGCCAGCCTCCTGCTCACGGAGAAGAACCAGCCGCTTTCCGTGTGGATATACCTGCTCATGGGCGGCATCGGCAGGGGCATTGACTGGAGCTACTTCGGGGCCGCTGCCCTGCTCTTCGCCCTACCGGTGTTCATAATGTTCATGCTCGCCCAGAACTACATAAGGAGCGGCCTCACGGTCGGAGGCCTGAAGGAATGAGGTGATAGCATGAAAAGGTGGATTGCCCTGCTGTTGGCAATACTCGTTGTCGGGAGCATTTTTGGAGCAAACGCTAAAACGGTCGGAGCGGCGGAGCCGAAGCCGCTGAACGTGATAATAGTCTGGCACCAGCACCAGCCATACTACTACGACCCGGTTCAGGACATCTATACCAGACCGTGGGTCAGGCTTCACGCGGCAAACAACTACTGGAAGATGGCATACTACCTCAGCCAGTATCCGGACGTTCACGCCACCATCGACCTCTCCGGCTCGCTCATAGCCCAGCTCGCCGACTACATGAACGGGAAGAAGGACACCTATCAGATTGTGACAGAGAAGATAGCCAACGGCGAGCCCTTAACCGTTGACGAGAAGTGGTTCATGCTTCAGGCCCCCGGAGGGTTCTTCGACCACACCATCCCCTGGAACGGTGAGCCGATAACCGACCCCAACGGCAACCCGATAAGGGACTTCTGGAACCGCTACACCGAGCTGAAGAACAAGATGATGCAGGCAAAGGCCAAGTACGCCAATCTGCCACTTGAGGAGCAGAAGGTTGCGGTAACCAACGAGTTCACCGAGCAGGACTACATAGACCTCGCTGTGCTCTTCAACCTCGCCTGGATAGACTACAACTACATCATGACCCACCCCGAGCTCAAGGCCCTCTACGACAAGGTTGACGAGGGCGGTTACACGAGGGAGGACGTTAGAACCGTTCTCGACGCCCAGATGTGGCTTCTCAACCACACTTTCGAGGAGCACGAGAAGGTAAACCTTCTCCTCGGAAACGGCAACGTTGAGGTTACGGTCGTTCCCTACGCCCATCCGATAGGGCCGATACTCAACGACTTCGGCTGGGAGAGCGACTTTGATGAGCACGTCAAAAAGGCTGACGAACTGTACAGGCAGTACTTGGGCAACGGGACTGCCGTCCCAGTCGGCGGATGGGCGGCTGAGAGTGCCCTAAACGACAAGACCCTCGAAATACTGGCCGACAACGGCTGGACGTGGGTCATGACCGACCAGCTGGTTCTCCAGAAGCTCGGCATTGAGGGCACCGTCGAGAACTACTACAAGCCATGGGTGGCTGAATTCAACGGAAAGAAGATCTACCTCTTCCCGCGCGACCACGCGCTGAGCGACAGGGTTGGTTTCACGTACTCTGGAATGAACCAGTACCAGGCCGTTGAGGACTTCGTCAACGAGCTCCTCAAGCTCCAGAAGCAGAACTACGATGGCAGCCTCGTCTACGTCGTCACCCTTGACGGCGAGAACCCGTGGGAGCACTACCCCTACGACGGCAAGCTCTTCCTTGAGACCCTCTACAAGCGCCTCACCGAGCTCCAGGAACAGGGGCTCATAAGGACCCTCACGCCAAGCGAGTACATCCAGCTCTACGGCGATAAGGCCAACAAGCTCACACCGCAGATGATGGAGCGCCTTGATTTGACCGGCGACAACGTTAACGCCCTCCTCAAGGCCCAGAGCCTGGGGGAGCTCTACGACATGGCCGGTGTCAAGGAGGAGATGCAGTGGCCCGAGTCGAGCTGGATAGACGGAACCCTCTCCACATGGATAGGCGAACCCCAGGAGAACTACGGCTGGTACTGGCTTTATATGGCCAGAAAAGCCCTCATTGAGAACAAAGACAAAATGAGCCAGACGGACTGGGAGAAAGCCCAGGAGTACCTGCTCCGTGCTGAGGCAAGCGACTGGTTCTGGTGGTACGGAAGCGACCAGGACAGCGGTCAGGACTACACCTTCGACCGCTACCTGAAGACCTACCTCTACGAGATGTACAAGTTAGCGGGAGTCGAGCCGCCGAGCTACCTCTTCGGAAACTACTTCCCCGACGGGGAGCCCTACACCACAAGGGCCCTTGACGGCCTCAAGGAAGGCGAGACCAAGAGCTACTCAAGCCAGTCCCCAATGGCAGAGGGCGTTAGCGTCTACTTCGACGGGGACGGAGTGCACTTCGTCGTTAAGGGCAACCTTGAGAAGTTCGAGGTGAGCATCTGGGAGAAGGGTAAGCGCGTCGGAAACACCTTCACGCTTCTCCAGGGGAAGCCGAGCGAGCTCAGGTACTCGATGTTCCCGTTCTCGAAGGACAGCGTCGGGCTGATGATAACCAAGCACATCGTGTACGAGAACGGCAAGGCGGAAATCTACGGTGCAACTGACTACGAGAAGAGCGAGAAGCTCGGAGAGGCGACCGTCAAGGAGACGAGCGAGGGAATCGAGGTTGTTGTCCCCTTCGATTACATAGAGAGTCCCGACGACTTCTACTTCGCGGTCTCAACCGTCAAGGATGGAAACCTTGAGGTAATCAGCAGCCCGGTGGAGCTCAGACTTCCGACGGAGGTCAAGGGAGTTGCCATCGTGGACATAGCCGATCCTGAGGGGGACGACTACGGCCCGGGAACCTACACATATCCAACGGACAAGGTCTTCGTTGAGGGTGCCTTTGATCTCCTCCGCTTCAGGATACTTGAGCAGACAGACAGCTACGTTATGGAGTTCTACTTCAAGGATCTTGGAGGCAACCCGTGGAACGGGCCCAACGGCTTCAGCCTCCAGATCATAGAGGTCTATCTCGACTTTAGTGACGGAGGCAACAGTTCTGCTATAAAGATGTTCCCGGACGGGCCCGGGGCCAATGTAAACCTCGACCCCGACCATCCGTGGGACGTTGCCTTCAGGATAGCCGGATGGGACTACGGCAACCTGATAGTTCTTCCAAACGGAACGGCCCTCCAGGGCGAGATGCAGATAAGCGCAGACCCCGTCAAGAACGCGGTAATAGTCAAGGTCCCGAAGAAGTACATCCAGATAAACGAGGACTACGGTCTCTGGGGCGTTGTTCTCACAGGGAGCCAGGACGGCTTCGGGCCGGACAAGTGGAGGCCCGTCGCAGTCGAAGCCGAGCAGTGGAAGGTCGGAGGTGCCGACCCGCAGGCGGTCATCAACAACGTTGCCCCGCGCGTCATGGACCTCCTCGCTCCAGCCGACTTTAAGCCGACCCAGGAGGAGCAGCTCAGCTCCTACGACGCCAACGGAATGAAGCTTGCGACGGTCAAGGCGCTTCCGCTGCTCAAGCAGGGCATAGTCGTGAACGACCCGGAGGGAGACGATCACGGACCGGGAACCTATACCTACGCCACAGACAAGGTCTTCGTTCCGGGCCACTTAGACCTGCTCAAGTTCAAGATGGTTGAGGACAGCGACTACTGGACGCTGGAGTTCTACTTCAAGGATCTCGGCGGCAACCCGTGGAACGGGCCCAACGGCTTCAGCCTCCAGATAATCGAGGCGTACTTTGACTTCAAGGACGGTGGGAACACCAGCGCAATCAAGATGTTCCCCGACGGGCCCGGAAGCAACGTAAACCTCGACCCAGCCCACCCGTGGGACCTCGCGCTGAGAATAGCCGGCTGGGACTACGGCAACCTCATCGTCCTGCCCAACGGAACCTCAATACAGGGAGAGCTCCAGATATCCGCGGATCCCACAAGGAACGCTATAGTGGTCAAAGTTCCGAAGAAGTACCTCAGCATCACAGACTACGGCCTCTACACGGCGGTGCTCGTTGGCTCCCAGGACGGCTTCGGGCCGGACAAGTGGAGGCCCGTCGCCGTTGAGGCGGAGCAGTGGAAGCTCGGCGGAGCCGATCCGAACGCTGTCATAGACAACCTCGCCCCGAGAGTTGTTGATGAGCTCGTCCCGGAGGGCTTCAAGCCAACCCAGGAGGAGCAGCTCAGCTCCTACGACCTTGAGAAGAAGACACTCGCGACAGTGCTCATGATACCCCTCGTCGAAGGCTCCGGCGGGGAGCAGCCGGCACCGACCGAGACCGCGACCGAGACCGCAACACCGACCGGAACCACCTCCAGCCAGAGCGAAACTACAACTACCACTCCGAGCCAGACGGCCACTCCGTCCACCACCTCACCGAGTCCAACCACCACCCCAACCACCAGCGAGTCCACCACGCCCACCGGAGAAGGCGGAGGAATCTGCGGTCCGGGACTGATAGCCGCGCTCGCAGTGGCGCCGCTCCTCCTCATGAGGAGGCGCTGACGCCTTCCTTCTCTTTTTGAGGGGTGATACCATGGCAGAAGTGAAGCTCGTAAACGTCTGGAAGATGTTTGGGGACTTCACGGCAGTGAAGGATATGAACCTCCACATCAAGGACGGTGAATTCCTTGTCCTCCTCGGGCCGAGTGGCTGTGGAAAGACGACCACGCTCAGGATGATATCCGGGCTGGAAGAACCAACGAAAGGGCAGATCTACATCGGTGACAGGCTCGTCGCCGACCCTGAGAAGGGGGTATTCATCCCGCCAAAGGACAGGGACATAGCCATGGTCTTCCAGAGCTACGCCCTCTACCCCCACATGACAGTCTACGACAACATAGCCTTCCCCCTCAAGCTCAGAAAGGTTCCGAAACAGGAGATAGACCAGCGCGTCAGGGAAGTGGCCGAGCTCCTCGGCCTGACAGAGCTCCTCAAAAGAAAGCCCAGGGAGCTCTCCGGCGGCCAGAGGCAACGCGTCGCTCTCGGCAGGGCAATAGTCAGAAAGCCACAGGTCTTCTTAATGGACGAGCCGCTGAGCAACCTCGACGCAAAGCTT
The DNA here is from genome assembly GCF_012027355.1 of Thermococcus sp. M36. Lineage (NCBI taxonomy): Archaea > Methanobacteriati > Methanobacteriota > Thermococci > Thermococcales > Thermococcaceae > Thermococcus > Thermococcus sp. M36. Next base: position 1,025,722 of record NZ_SNUH01000001.1, on the reverse strand, counting down.
CGTGTGAAAATGCGTGCGGAGCTCAAGAGGCTCCAGAGACAGCTCGGCGTTACCACTATCTACGTCACCCACGACCAGGTCGAGGCAATGACCATGGGCGACAGGATAGCGGTAATAAACGCCGGAGTTCTGCAGCAGCTCGGAACACCGGAGGAGGTCTACGACAGGCCGGCCAACACCTTCGTGGCGGGCTTCATAGGTGCACCGCCGATGAACTTCATAGATACGACAATAACAGAGGACGGCTTTGCGGACTTCGGTGAGTTCAAGCTCAAACTCCTGCCCGACCAGGTCGAGGTGCTTGAAGAGAGGAACCTGGTCGGAAAAGAGGTCATCTTCGGCATAAGGCCCGAAGACCTCTACGATGCAATGTTCGCCCAGGTAAAGATCCCCGGCGAAAACATGGTGCGTGCAAGGGTGGACATTATCGAGAACCTCGGAAGCGAGAAGATCGTCCACCTGCACGTCGGAAACGTGGCCTTCCTTGGAGCGTTCAGGTCGGAGTCCAAAGTGAAGGAAGGCCAGGAGATAGACGTCGTCTTCGACATGCGCAAGGCCCACGTCTTTGAGAAGGGGAGCGGAAAGGCAGTGTTCTGAATCTTTTTAAATTCCCCTCCCCATTTTCTCCCATGCCCGTTGAAGACTTCGCCGACTTCATGGCCCAGAACGTTCCGAAGGGGAAAGTGGCAGAACTTGGTATAGGCTTTCAGTTCAAGGTGGCGCTGAGGCTCAAAGGGCTCGGCTATGATGTCCTGGCAGTTGACTGGAACCCATCATCCGTGGAAAGGGCTAGGGAGCTGGGCATCAACGCCGTGAGGGACGACCTCTTCAGCCCGAACCTTGAGCTCTACCGTGGGGTAAAGGCGCTCTACTCGGTAAGGCCGACCCCGGAGATAGTGAGGCCCATTCTGGAGCTCGGGAGAAAACTCAACGCCCCCGTCTATATCCTCCCCCTGACGGGGGACACTATGCCCCGAACGATGAGGCTTGTAAGCTTCAGAGGGTTGCCCATATACGTCGCCAAACATATTTAAAGCCCTCTCCAAGTAGTTACGGTGGTGCTATGAAGCTCTTCGGAACGGCTGGAATACGTGGGACTCTGTGGAAGAAGGTTACCCCAGAACTCGCGATGGACATTGGAAAGGCTGTTGGTACCTACGTTGATGGAAAAACAGCAGCAGTTGCAAGGGACGGGAGGACGTCGAGCGTAATGCTCCAGAACGCCCTTATCTCCGGGCTTCTCTCGACGGGAATGGAGGTTCTCGACTTTGGACTCATACCAACGCCAGCCCTTGCCTGGGGAACGCGGGAATACGGGGACGCCGGAGTCATGATTACAGCGAGCCACAACCCCCCCACTGACAACGGCATAAAGGTCTTCAACGGGGACGGGACTGAGTTCTACGTCGAACAGGAGAGGGAGCTGGAAGGGCTTGTTTTCTCCGGAAACTTCAGGAAAGCCCATTGGGACGAGATAAAAACGGTGAAACCCATTGACATCATAGATGGCTACATCGAGGCCGTTCTTGACTTCGTGAACCACGAGACTAACCTGAAAGTTCTGTACGACGGCGCCAACGGTGCCGGAAGCGTTTTAGCGCCTTACCTGCTCCGCGAGATGGGAGCGAAAGTTATAAGCGTCAACGCCCACGTGGACGGCCACTTCCCGGGAAGGAAACCTGAGCCGAGGTACGAGAACATAGCCTACCTCGGGGAGCTGGCGAGGGAGCTTGGAGTTGACCTAGTCATCGCCCAGGACGGCGACGCCGACAGGATAGCTGTCTTCGACGAAAAGGGCAACTACGTCGGGGAGGACACCCTTATAGCGCTCTTCGCTAAGAGGTACGTCGAGGAGCACAGCGGCGGAACGGTCGTCGTCTCAATAGACACGGGTTCAAGGATAGACTACGTCGTTGAAAATGCCGGTGGAAGGGTCGTTAGGGTGCCGCTCGGCCAGCCCCATGACGGAATAAAGAGGTACGGTGCAATCTTTGCCGCCGAACCCTGGAAGCTCGTGCACCCGAGGTTCGGCCCGTGGATAGACAGCTTCGTCACGATGGGACTTCTGCTGAAGATGATAGACGAGGAGGGGAAACCCCTGTCGAGGATAATCGAGGAGAACATCCCCCAGTTCTATCTCACCAAGAAGAACGTCCCCTGCCCGGACGAGCATAAGAGGGCCGTTATGGAGCGTGCTAAGGTGGTTCTGGACGAGAAGCTCGGGGAGGAGACTAAGGAGCTCCTCACGATCTCAGGCTTCCGCTTCAACCTCCGGGACGGTTCCTGGGTTCTCGTCAGGCCCAGCGGGACAGAGCCAAAGATAAGGGTCGTCGTCGAGGCACCCAGCGAGAGGAGGAGGGATGAGCTGTTTGAGCTCGCCTACGGAACTGTCAGAAAGGCTGTTGAGGAAGCCATGAAAAAGGGCTGAGTTCCAATTTTCCACTTTTAGGCATGGGTTCCGAGCATCCAGCCCGCCGTACCGGCCAGGAAGATTATTCCAAAATCCCTGGCGAGGATCCTTGCGTGGGGCTTTTCCTCCATCCCTACAAGGTAGAGCCAGTAGATGAACACCGGAACCAGGAGGTCGAGCGATAGATGGGACTCGCCAAAGAACAGGTTGAGCAGAAATGAGAAAATTGAAACCGGAGCGAGAGCCTTTCTGCCCATCAAAACCCCCTCAGACAAACCTCGCGGGCCGCAGAGTCCTAACCGATATCTCGTTCTTTTCCATCATCACCCTGAAGCCTTCCTTGGCCACGTAGGTCTTCACTCCCGTCACCGTCTCTATGTATTTGGCCTCCTTGTAGGGGTTGGCAAAGTGCATCTTCATCCCGATGTGACTCATTACTAGAGCCTCTGGTCTGCTCTCCATCTTTTTGAGCATCATGACGATGTCGTCGGTGCTGAGGTGGTAGGATATCCCCATGTCCCTCGGCCTCGTTACTGCGGCTATGAGCAGCCTCGCGCCGTCGTGCCACTCGATAAGGCCGTCGAAGTAGGCAGTGTCCGGTATGTAGGATATGTCACCATAGCGGCTCTTCATCCGGAAGCCTATGGTCGTGGGGTCGGAATGAAGGGTGGGAGTTATTATCATCTCCTCCTCACCTATTGCTATCTTGCTCCCCGGCTCGGGGATGTGGATGCTCTCGAGGACGTCCATGTGGTACTTGCTCACCGCAGGAGTGTGCGTCTCATCGCCGTACACGACGCTCTTGGAGGCTATCAGCATGCCCCTCTTTTTTAGTGCGCCGCCCGTCATGGCCTCTATCATTACCTCGACGTCGTTGCAGTGGTCGACGTGCCTGTGGGATACAAAGATGGCGTCTAGCTTCCGGGGGTCGAGCTTGTACCGCCAGCTCCTCACGAGTGCTCCCGGCCCGGGGTCAACGTAGATGTTCCTGCTGGCCCTGATGTGGAAACCGCCGGTGGAGCGGAACTGCGTTATGGTGATGAACCTTCCACCACCGCTGCCAAGGAAAGTGATCTCTATCAAACCGCCACCCCCGTTTCTTTTGCAGACGTAGGAGTATCACTCCAGGAGTATATAAGGCATTGCCCCGCATCCCATGTGCCCCGATGACCGCCAGACATATGACGGCAGTTTCATACAAACCAACTGGAACACAACGCTCATCAAAAGGGGGCATGCCGGAAGTCCATATAACCTAACGTAATAGAAAAAACGTAAAGGTTCGACTTTAAAATCTTAAAAACTGGAACTCGGCAAAATGTTTTTAATTTGGTAGTAATTAGTTACTATGCTCAACCCATGGGGGTGCAGCCATGGAGTTCAAGCCGTACATACCACCCGAAAAGTCCCTGCCGGAGTACACCATCAAGGCCTTTGTTCTGGGTGTTATTTTATCGATAGTGATGGGTGCAGCGAACGCATACCTCGGCATGTACGCCGGTATGACCGTCAGTGCCAGCATCCCGGCGGCGGTCATCTCGATGGCGATACTCTTCGCCTTCAAGGACAGGAACATCCTTGAGAACAACATGGTTCAGACGGCGGCATCGGCCGGTGAGTCCCTAGCGGCTGGAGTCATCTTCACCTTCCCAGCCCTGGTAGTCCTCGGGTACTACACGACCTTCCCGTACTACCTGGTGACCATAATAGCGGCCCTTGGAGGTTCCCTCGGCGCCCTCTTCACAGTCGTACTCAGGAGGGCGTTCATAGTCGAGGAGAAGCTCCCGTACCCAGAGGGTACCGCCTGTGCCGAGGTGCTCATAGCCGGAGACAAAGGCGGAAGCCACGCAAAGCCCATTCTCTACGGTGGAATCTTCGGAGGCCTCTTCAAGCTCCTCGGAAGCTCGGGCCTCTGGAAGGGCACGGTTGAGGCCGCCAAGATGGTGGGCTCACGCGTCTACTACTTCGGAAGCGACCTCTCGGCGGCGCTTATTGCTGTTGGCTACATCGTCGGGCTCAACATAGCCTTCCTCGTCTTCCTCGGCGGTGCAATAGCCTGGTTCATAGCCATACCCATATACGCGGGCCAGATGGGCGCCACCGACCTCAGCCCGGTTGATATGGCGTGGGTAATATGGAGCACCAAGATCAGGTACATGGGCGTTGGTGCAATGGTCGTCGGTGGAATCTGGAGCCTCATCAAGCTCAGGAACCCGATAAAGAGGGGCATCAAGGCGGGCCTTGAGGTCGCCAAGAAGAGGCAGGCGGGAGAGGCAGTCCTCAGAACCGAGGAGGACCTTCCGCTCAACTACGTGCTGATACTCATAGCGGCCTTCGTAATACCACTCTTCCTGCTGTACTTCCACATAATCGGCTCGATAGGGATCGCGGCAGTTATGGCAGTGATACTCCTTATCGTCGGCTTCCTCGGAAGCTCGATAGCCGGCTACCTCGCGGGTGTCGTCGGTTCCTCCAACAACCCGGTCTCAGGAATCACCATCATGAGCCTGCTCTTCACGGCCTTCGTGCTCAAGGCCCTAGGCCTCAGCGGGATGGAGGGAATGGCGGCGACCATCCTCGTCGCGGCGGTCATCTGTACGGCAGCAGCAATAGCAGGTGACACCATGCAGGACCTCGCCACCGGTTACCTCGTCGGCGCGACTCCGAAGAGACAGCAGGTCTTCGAGATAGTCGGCACCTTCTTCGCGGCCCTCGTCATGGCCCCCGTGCTCAACCTCCTCATCCAGGCCTACGGTATAGCCGGAACTCCAACCGCCAAAGAGAACGCTTTGGCTGCCCCGCAGGCCTTCCTCATGGCCAAGGTCACCGAGGGCGTCTTCACCGGCAACCTGGAGTGGAACATGATATACATCGGAGCCGGCATAGCGATCGCCCTCATAGTTCTTGACGAGATACTCGCCATGAAGGGCTCCAAGTTCAGAACCCCGGTCATGCCCGTCGCCGTCGGCATCTACCTGCCCCTCAGCCTCGGCGTGCCGATATTCATAGGCGGCCTCATCAAGCACTTCGTCACCAAGGCCAGGGGAGGCGGTGCAGAGAAGCCGACCGACCCGGGTGTCCTCGGTGCGGCAGGACTCATAGCCGGTGAGGCCCTCATGGGCATATTCTTCGCGGCGCTTATCGTCGCTGGCGTCGCACCGAGCGCTGGCTTCAGCAGCAACGTCCTTGGAATCCTCATCCTGGCCGGAATAGCCGTCTGGCTCTACATGACGGGTAGAAAGGAGTGACCCTCTCCCTTTTTCTTCCCAACCTTTAAATTTTGGACACCGGAGGAATGACCATGGAAGAGTACCTGAACCTTGTCCCAGTGCGCAATGAAAAGGTCGAGCTCAGGAAAGTGGAGGGTAAGTACTACCTCCTCATCCCGATGGACTCGAAGCTCGACTTTCTCGCGAGGAAGCTCCACGGGGACTACAGGAGGATCGAGCTCGACGAAATAGGCGCCTACACGTGGGAGCTCTGCGACGGAAGGAGAACCGTGAGGGAAATAGGAAAGGCCCTGAGGGCCCGCTTTGGGGATGAAGTCGAGCCCCTCTACGAGCGCCTTGTGACGTTTCTCATTGAACTTGGGAAGAGGTACCTGGTTGAGTTTAAAAGGACGGACGAGATAGTTTAGGTGGTGGTCGAAATGAGCGAAACCCTCGAAAGAGTCTCTCAAGAAATCGAGAACCTGCGCAACGATATGGTGGAAACCCTCGTGGAGCTCATCAAAATCCCGGCAATAAGTCCGAACTACGGCTACGAGGGTGAATACGACAAGGCCCAGAAGCTTCTCGAGATAATAAAGGACTGGCCCTTTGACAAGGTTGAGGTCTACAACGCCCCCGACGAGAGGGCCAAGAACGGTGTGAGGCCAAACATTTTGGCATATTACTACGGCGAAAAGGGCGAGGAGAGCGAGAGGCTCTGGATTCTGACGCACATAGACGTCGTCCCGCCCGGAGACCTGAGCAGGTGGACTGTCACCGAGCCCTTCAAGCCCCTCGTGAAGGACGGGAAGGTCTACGGGCGCGGAAGCGAGGACAACGGGCAGAGCCTGGTTGCTTCGCTTTACGCGGTCAGGGCCATGATGAACCTCGGAATAAGGCCGAAGAGGACAGTGATCCTCGCCTTCGTCAGCGACGAGGAGACAGGGAGTAAATACGGAATAGAGTGGCTCATGAAGGAGCATCCGGAGCTCTTCAGGGATAATGACTTGGTTCTCGTTCCGGACGGCGGGAACGAGGAAGGCACTTTCATCGAGGTTGCCGAGAAGAGCATCCTCTGGATGAAGGTCAAGATCCACGGCAGGCAGGTTCACGCCAGCATGCCCGATAAAGGATTAAACGCCCACCGCGTCGCCCTTGACTTCGCCTACCACCTCGACAAGTTGCTCCACGAGAAGTACTCCAAAAAGGATGAGCTCTTCGACCCGCCGGAGAGCACCTTCGAGCCGACGATGGTTCACGGTCCGGCCGACAGCCCGAACATAGCACCGGGCGAGCACGAGGTCGTCTTCGACTGCAGGATTCTGCCGAGGTACAGCATAGACGATATCCTTGCCGACGCCGAGAGGCTTGCCGAGGAGGTCAAGGAGAAGTACAGGAAGGAGTTCGATGGAAAAGTTCTGCCGGAGATCGAGATTGAAGTCCTCCAGCGCCTCGACGCTCCAGAGCCGACCGACCCCAACAGCGAGATAGTGAAGCTCCTCCAGGAGGCCCTGAGGAGACTCCGTGGAAAGGAGGCGAAGGTCGGCGGAATAGGCGGCGGAACCTTCGCGGCCTACTTCAGGAAGCTCGGAATCCCTGCGGTTGTCTGGGCAACCCTCGACGAGACCGCCCACCAGCCCAACGAGTACGCCTGGATAAAGAACCTGGTGGAAGACGCCAAGGTCATGGCGACCCTGGCTCTTCTCTGACCCTTCTTCCCATTTTGTTTCAAACTCGATTGAAACTATCGCTATGTATTTATATTTTCCCGCCGAGAGTAATTCGGTGACGGGAATGAGGCGGCTTTTGGCGCTTGCACTCGTCTTTGTGGTCATCGCGTCCGGCTGCATAGCCGGCGGGGGCAACGGAACATCAACCGTCCCCCAGAACCCCCCAAGCGGGACGCCTACACCTCCGATGACCAAAAACGACGTTCTCGATCCAACCCAGACCGAGGAGGCGGGGGACGTTGTCGGAGCCAGCAACCTCTTCGGTATCGAACTCTACCGCGAGCTGTCGAAGGGGAACGGGAACCTCTTCATCTCGCCCTTCAGCGTCTTCACGGCGATGGCAATGGCCTACGAGGGCGCACGCGGCGAGACCGCTGAGGAAATGGGGTCAGTCCTCCACCTTCCCGAGAACGAAACCCTGCGCAGGGAAGCGTTCAGGACACTCCTGCTCGACGCCGGGAGACCCTCCGGGATAGAGCTTAGGATAGCCAATGCCCTCTGGGTTCAGAAGGACTATCCCGTGAGGGAGGACTACCTCGACACCATAAGGCGGTACTATCTGGGCGAGGTGAGGGAACTCGACTTCAGGGGGGATTCCAAGGGTGCGGAGAGAACGATCAACGAATGGGCGGAGGAAACAACCAACGGCAGGATAAAGAACCTCGTGAGCGGCCTGACACCAGACACGAGACTGATAATAACCAACACCGTATACTTCAAGGCTAACTGGACGCTCCGCTTCAGTCCGGATGCCACTCACAACGGCACCTTTACCCTCCCCTCCGGTGAAAGGGTAACGGTTCCAATGATGAACAGGGTTGGAAAGTTCAACTACGCTGAGACCGACGAGCTTCAGGCCCTTGAGATGCCCTACGAGGGCTCCAGATTCAGCAACTTCAGCATGGTGATAATCCTCCCGAAGAAGACGGACGGCCTGGGAAAAATAGAGGAAAAGCTGAGCCCGCGGTTCCTGAAGGGGCTCCTAGGCTCCCTCAAGCCGGAGGAAGTTGACGTGACGGTACCGAAGTTCAGGTTCGAGGGCGAATACCAGCTGGGCGGGACACTCCGGGGAATGGGCATGAGAAAAGCCTTCACAGACCGTGCGGACTTCTCGGGCATCTCAGAGGAGCCCATCGCCATAAGCGAGGTCGTCCACAAGACCTTCATAAGCGTCGCCGAGAACGGCACCGAGGCGACCGCGGCGACGGCGGTGATATTCACGGCGGTTTCGGCTCCCGTGGAAACCCCGGAGTACAAGGTCTTCAGGGCAGACCATCCCTTCCTGTTCCTCATAGTCGACAGGGACAGCGGGCTCGTGCTCTTCATCGGCAGGCTGGTTGACCCGAGGGGTTGAGCTTTTAAGCCCCTCCCCCAACTCTTTTCATGCCAGCCTGGAAGGACGGAAAGCTTGGTCTTCCGATAAGTGAAGCCGTAAAGCTCTTCCCAGAGCTTGAAGAGTATGTGGACAAGAGAGGGAGGCTGGATTTCTCCAGCAGGGAAGCGCGAATTCTTTACAACAGGGCAATAGCCAAGGCCGTCTTCGGGCTGGATATCAAATATCACCCAAGAGGCTTGGTAACCACCCCCGTCTCGCGCTACATCTTCCTCAAAACCTTCCTCCGCGGCGGCGAGAGAGTTCTGGAGATAGGAACCGGGCATACTGCCATGATGGCGCTCATGGCGGCCAAGCTCTTCAACTGCAAAGTAACCGCGACGGAACTTGACGACGAGTTCTTCGCCTACGCGAGGGGGAACATCGAGAGAAACGGAGCGAAGGTCAGGCTAATCAAGAGCGACGGGGGGATAATCAGGGGAGTCGTCCCCGAAGGCGAGAGGTTCGACGTTATCTTTTCGGCCCCGCCCTACTACGAGAGGCCGACGAGGGGTGTTTTGACCGAGAGGGAAGGCGTTGGAGGTGGAAAGTACGGTGAGGCCTTCTCGGTGATGCTCATCGAGGAGGCCCTCGACTACCTGAAGCCCGGAGGGAAGGTGGCTCTCTTTCTCCCGGACAAGGAGCCCCTGATTAAGGCGATAGAAGAAAAAGGGGAGGAGCTGGGCTATTCGGTGAAAGACGTCCGTTTCAAGGTCGGAACGAGATGGAGGCACAACCTGATTTTAGCGCTTTAGGGACTCAGGCCGTGGGCGTCTCAGCACTCACGCCGGTCTCAGAGGAGGTGCTTTCTCCTCATCGTCCCCCAGGCTCACTTCATGTCCTCAACGTAGAGGAAGAGCGCCTTGAGGTACTCCGTATCTTTCGAGGCCATGAGTATCGGGTGATCCGGCGCCTGCGTCCTGTACGGTTCGAGGAGCTTGAGGAACTTGCCGGCTTTAGCTGCAGCTGCAATAACCATGTCCTTGAACGCCTGCATATCAACGTGCTGGGAGCAGGAGGCAGTAACAAGGATTCCACCCTCTTTGACGAGCTGAAGGCCGGCGTAGTTCACGTTGAAGTAAGCGCGGAGGCCTCTCTTAAGATCCTTCTCGTGCTGGACAAAGGCCGGAGGATCGAGGATAACGATGTCAAATTTCTCACCGCGCTTTATCATCTCTTCCATCACAGGGAAGGCGGAACCAACTATGTATTTCATCCTGTCCTCGACGCCGTTGAGCTTGGCGTTCTCCTTGACCATGTTTATCGCCCAGGGGGACTTGTCAACGGCGACAACTTCATCGGCCCCCGCCACCGCCGCGTGTATCGCAAAGCCACCGGTGTATGTGAAAACATCGAGAACCCTCATTCCCGGCTTGACGTACTTCTCAAGGGCTATCCTGTTCTCCCTCTGGTCGAGGAAGAAGCCGGTCTTCTGGCCGCGCATATCAACGATGAACTTGGCTTTGCCTTCCTCGATTACCGTCCGGTACTTCTCCTTGCCGAGGAGAACGCGCTCGATTTCGGGCAAACCCTCCCTTCTCCTTGAGCGCCCGGTGTTTTTCTCGAAGACCGTCTCGATTTCCGGCTCGGCCTCCATTATTGCCTCCGCAAGGTCGAGCTTGAACTTTTCCATCCCTATGCTCGAAATCTGGATCGAGGCTATCTCGTTGAAGCGGTCAACTATAAGGCCAGGCAGATAATCCGCCTCGCCGTATACCATGCGGTAGGCCCTGTCGTAGCCGAGAACCTTCTTGCGGTACTCGTTGGCCTTCCTGATCCTCTCACGGAAGAGTTCCTTGTTTATCTCGGTGTCCCTGTCCTTGGTTACGAGCCTAATCATGATGTTGGAGTTGGGATTGACAAAGCCCTTTCCGAGGAACTTGCCGCCCCGTGTGTAGACCTCAACTACATCTCCCGGCTCAAACTCGCCCTCTGTTCTCACGACACCCTTTTTGAAGACTATCATCGCGCCCTTTCCTATGGCTCTCGCGGCCTGAGCGTCAACGATTACCCTCGCCATCTCTCACCACCGATGGAAGTTCGGCGATAGGTATATAACCCTTAGCGTCCTATATTATGCCGGTGATTCTATGAACTTCGAGGTAGTGAAAGAGTTTCTTGAAGAAATCGGGGCGGATTGGACAGAAATTGAAGGCGAAATCCACCTCGAACCGGAGGTCTTCTATGAGGTCTGGAAGTATGTCGGCCAGCCGGACCTCGAAACCTACACCTTCGAGGACGAGGTCGTCGAACCCGGTTCTTACGATCCGCCCGAGATGAAGTACGCCGACGTTAAGACCATCAAAAGGAAGAAGGCATATTTCACGACGCTTGACGGCAGAAGAATCGTTACGGACTACGTTGAACTTCAGAAGATTCTAAAGGAGAAGTCTGTTTGATTCTTCTCTTCTTATCCGATTATTATTGGGAGCATCAGAACCCCCATGCAGTTCGTTCTTTTCATCCCCAGAACCGGAGGGAGCAGGCCTATCATAGCAGAGCCGGCGAGAATTAGCAGGCCAGCGGGCCCGTCAAAGAGAAAGGAGAGACATGCCAGGAGCAGGAGCACAGACGCGTTCAGGAGCCGGTAGGGGACGAGCGTCAGCGCACTGAGGATCAGCCTGGCGAGGGGCTCCCCGTAAAGCAGAATCACCGCGGCCACGAATACCGCTGCCGACAGGTACACCAATAAAGCATCTGCACTCATGGGTGCCATAAGGGATACTATACCGTTTCTTCTCCGCCCTGTTTCTACAAAATTGACGAACGAAAAGATGAAGTTGGCCGTGTTCACAGAGAACACCACAGTAAGAAATGAACGCTCATCCCTCGAAATGAAAGACCCCATCAGAGCCGCCTGGGACGCCGTAAAGGCAGGAATCAGCGACGCCGCCATTCCCAGAATCGTCCCCAGAAACGAAAACTTGAGGAAGCGGCCCCTCTCCATCAAAACCTCGCCGCTGCCAGGGGAGATGTCCCCTGTCCCTCCAAAGAGGGCCCCGATCAGGACAGGCACCCCAAAGAGGCCCGTGAAGAGATGGTAGTACGGGTGTGTCAGCGGAAGCCTGAATACAAAAACGCCGAGCACACCGGACAGCAGGAACACGAACACGGCATAGACCCTCCTCCAGCCGCGCTCGGTAACCACGAGCACCGCAAAGAGCAGCAGAACCGCAGCCCTGCCTATGTCTGCCCGGTAGTGGGAGGCCAGCACCGTGTAGACCGGGATCAGGGGGAAGGCCATAAGGATCGCCAGAAAGCTCGCCCAGAGCGCCATCCTTACGACCTCCATCGCCCTTCCCTGGAGCACCAGCCTGTGGGCGGGGAGAATTCCAAGGGCCGTGCCTTCATCGGGGACACCCAGGAACGCAGAGGGAACGACGTCAAGAAAGGTGTGGGTCAAACCCATGGAAAAGAGAAGCAGGTTGTTACTCATCCCGAGCGCCGACAGGAAAGCCGCGAGGGTGTTGACGTGTATCCCCGGCGATATGCCGCTCAGGGTCCCCCCAGCTATTCCCGTCAGCAGTTCCCGGAACATAGGTCATCACCGGACTGAACCTCGAACGCTGGCATTCCTCTGTATGTTGTGAAAAAGCCGTAAGCCGTTACCGTCTGGTTGTTATGGATAGTGACACCAAGGGACTTTCTGATCTTTAGGAGAACCCAGCAGTCGCCATCGGTCACGTTTGCAATGCCAAACCCATTTTTGTAAACCCTCACCCACCGCACCCGGCCGGATATCCTGCGGGCCCCCTCCCCGTCCGGGTCACATATCGAATTGGGGAGCAGCTCACGGGGCCGAACAACCGAGCAGGCGAGGCAGTACAGGGAGGAGCGCCTCACAAGGGCCCTGATGCTCACCGTGTCCCCCACCCTTGCCCGGAAATTGTAGACCCTCCTGCCGGTGCAGTCCAGTCTGAGGGAACGGCCGGCCTCTATCACCGTGCAGTTACCCACGGCTATCTCGCCCACGCGGGCGGCAGCCACATCCCCCTCCGGGGCATCGCCCAGAACATCAACGTCATCCTCAGAGTCCACCAGCAACGTCAGCTTTGAGTACTCCCTGACTAGGCCCAGAACCCGCACCCTCTCCCCCGGTTCGACCGAAACCCCGTACGGGAGGTACAGGACTATCTCCTCGCTCCCGTTCCAGAGAACCGTCCGGGAGCCACTGTAAAGCACCGTCCCCTCAACGGACCACGGCATGCCGTCCCTGGGATGCTTCGGGAGGCCAAGGGGCTCCGCGATCAGAGGGTAGAACCTCCTGCCGTACCACACGCCCTTTACCAGAACCAGCTCCCCTTTTTCGGCGGACAGTGGAAACGCGAGCTTCACCCTCTCGGGGGTCAGGAGGTAATACCCTCTGGAAGGCCAGTACGCACCGCTCACAGTCTCCAGCTCAAAGTCCGGCTCGGCAGGTTCTGCACTGGCTACCTCCATCTTCAGACCGGTGGCATTGTAGAGCCTGCCCAGAACTCGGTACACCCTCCCCTCCTCCAGCGGAATATAAACGACAACCTGCACCTTTCCATCGGTCAGCACGGAAAAAGAACCCGATGAATAAACACAGAGCCCCGTGAACTCATCGAACTCCCGGCTTTCCTGGGTAAGATACTCTGCTGAACCCAAAACAACTATTGATCCTATAACTAGGACTACCGCAAATCGCCAATTATTAACCATGGTTGATAGTAAGAAATGAACCTTAAAAATTTTGTGGCCGGAGGACTGCAGGGACACGAGAAGGGGAAGGAGGGGTCAGTATACTTCACCGCTCGGGTAGACGACTACGCCCTCCTCCGTAATCTCGAAGGGATATTTTTTCATGGAATGCCTGGTCTCACGCATCTTTCTTATGAGGAGGTAGCGCTTGAGCTCCACCTCTTTCTCGACGAAGTCGAGGAGGATGACACCCCTCGCAATGTACTCCTCGATGCCGTATCTGCTTATCTTCCCCCTCCCTGGATCAGGGGCCTCGGTCGTAAGGATGGAAGTAACACCCATCTCCAAGAGAATGGTGTTCAGTTGGAGGAGAACCTCCCTTATCTCATCCTCTTTCCTCAGCCGGAACGCTATCGAGGGAATGGAGTCTATAACAACCCTCTTAGCGTCAATGGCCTTAACAACACGGTAAAGATACCGGAGAAAGTCCTCGGCATTGAGGTTGCCCTCAAGAACATACTGTTCCTCGGAGGGGAGTCCGACAACGGCACTTACACCATCAATGATGGCAAGTTTCCTTTCCCGCTCGTACTTCTCCAGATCCCATCCGAACGCTTTCATCTCTCTCCTGAGATCCTGGGCCCTTTCTTCGAGGGTGACTATAACGCCCGGCTCTCCATACTGCTCAACGCCTTTATAGACAAACTGGACGCCGAAGGTCGTTTTGCCGCTCCCCGTCGGGCCGGTAACTAGGATGGTAGTGCCTACAGGGAACCCTCCCGCGATCAGATCATCGAAACCGGGAATCCCGCTGGAAACCCGCTTAACGTCATACATCATCGTGACCATACAAATCACCCTTTAATGTCTTTACGAAATTATAGCTCTCCCTCTAGTATACACTGTTGAACAGACAAGATATAAAACTTTTGGATGAAAATTGGATATCCAAAAGTACAGGTGAAGCTCACCTGAAAAGATTCCAAATCTTCGTTATCTTTTTGAAATATTCAAGGAAAATTGTTTTATCTCCCAAAGGCAACACTACCCACAAGAGGTGGAACTATGATTGACCCCTTTGGAGAAGAGGCAAGGAGGGCTGTAGAGGAAGAGTTTGGTGGGGTAGTCGAACTCCTCCAGCTCATACCCTCATACGTTGGAGTTGATCAGGCCCTGGAGAGGGTATCATGGATAACGTCCGGAAAGATTCCCGACGAGATCCTCGAACTCCAGGGGGCCCGCGATCTTCTGACTTTCTACGCTCTGCTCGGGGCCCTCGCATTCTCACCCTACGGAGTGGAGATGGAGCTGGTAAAGGAAGCCAGTCTGGCGGTGTACTCTGCGAGAATCAGAAAGACGGGGAGCCTTGAGGGGGCATCCCTACCCATCGAGCCGGTAGGGAGCGACGAAGTGCCCCCCCGGGACAGGGCCATAATGGAAAGGACACACCACGAAGAGCTTCCACAGGAGGAAAGGGAAAAGATCATGCTCAAGTACAGGCTGCACATTGGAAGGTTCCTCGAACTTTGGAACGGGAGCCTCAAGGAGGTCTACATCCGGAACGGATACGCCTATCTAACAGAGGAACAGGCCCTCACCCTCTGGAAGCGCGCTTTTGAGAGGAACTTTGAAAGGGCGGTAAATCTGCTTTATGATGTCCGGGACGAGCTCCCCGGGTATTACCTCCAGCTCTATGAAAGGCTTGCGGAAGTTGCCAGGGAGTACTTCAAGGGGAGGCTTGAGAGACTGGGGAGTGCTGAGGCCCAGCCGCTGCGCTTCGACCTCTTTCCGCCGTGCGTTAAAATCGCCCTCGGGGGAGTTCCCGCGGGCCTCAGAAACTACGCCATAACCGTGCTCTTGACCAGCTTTCTGAGCTATGCACGGATCTGCCCAAACCCGCCGCGGAGGGACATCAGGATCAGGGACTGCATCAGCGACCTCAGCGTGATAGAGAAGGAGATACTTCCCGTCATCATAGAGGCCGGCAACCGGTGCAGTCCTCCTCTTTTTGAGGACCAGCCCCACGAGATAAAGAATATCTGGTACCACCTCGGGTTCGGGCTGACGGACAAACCAGGCATGGAGGACAGCGGGAACTCCACCTGGTACTTCCCTCCCAACTGCTCAAAGATACGCGCAAACGCCCCCCAGCTCTGCAGGCCCGACGCCCACTGCAAAAACATCAAGAACCCCCTCACATACTACCTCAGAAGGCTCTACCTCGAAAACAAAAAGAAGGCCCGTGAGGGCATAGGTTCCGCACAGGGTGATGGGAATGACTGAACTCTTCAGGGAAGCCACTCCCAGGGAAAGGGCACAGTACTACAGGACGGAGTGGAGTGCTAAGAGGCTCCCGGATTTTATAACAGACACACTAGAAAACAGGGAGTTCGGATTCGATCACACCGGGGACGGACCAAGCGACAGGAAGAACGTCTTCATGGACGTCCGCGATCTGGAGGACTATATAAAGGCCACCGCGCCCTATGCCGTCTACTCCAGCGTCGCACTATACGAAAGCCCAAAGGACATGGGAGGGTGGCTTGGAGCCGAGCTTGTCTTTGACATAGACGCCAAAGACCTCCCTCTGAGGAGGTGCCACCACATACACGGACACGGGGAAGTCTGTCCGGTGTGCCTTGAGGACGCCAAGGAGCTTGCCAGGGACACCCTGATAGTGCTGAAGGAGGACTTCGGCTTTGAAGACGTCTATGTGGTCTACTCCGGCAGGGGATACCACATAAGGGTTCTCGACGATTGGGCTCTCCGGCTCGACTCAAAGACCAGAGAAAGGATACTCGCATACGTCTCCGCCGCTGAGGAGGTCGGCTTCGAGGACATAATGAGCAGGAAGGTCATGCTGTCTTCCGGGTATTTCCGCGTGTTCAGGCTCCGCTTTGGGTATTTTATAAGGCGCGTCAGCGGAAACCACCTGCTCAATGCGGGACTTAGAAAAGCACAGGCGGACAGAATACTCAGAAACAGGGAGCGTATATATGAGGACTTTGTCAGGAAAGGCCTTCTCACCGCGTTTCCCCCAGGTGTCGGATACAAGACCCTGACGAGGCTCTTCGCACTTTCGAGCACATTCTCAAAGGCCTACTTCGATGGCCGCGTTACGGTAGACGTCAAGAGGATTCTAAGGCTTCCCTCCAGCCTGCACTCCAAGGTAGGACTGGTGACCACCTACATCGGCTCCGACGAGAGAAAACTGGAACGCTTCAACCCATTCGAGGACGCAGTCCCCAAGTTCAGGCGGGACGAGGTGAGAGAGGCGTACAAACTGTGGCTCGAAGAACACGGGGATGAAATATGAACGGGCGTCTTAAGATAGGTGTTTCCATGCTCATCTGGGGCAGCGTGGGGATTTTCGCGAGGTTTTCAGGGCTGTCAGGACTTGGAGTGGCCTTCGCAAGGGTCTCGCTGGGCTCACTCATCTTAATTACCGTTATTGGTCTGCTGGAGAGGAACAGGTTCACGTCACTCCCAAACCTGGCCAGGGAAAAGTGGAAGCCCCTTTTAGCCCTCGGAGTTTCCCTCGCCATGAACTGGGTGTTCCTGTTCACGGCATTCAGCTACACAACTATTGCGAACGCGGTTCTTGTATACTATACTGCCCCGATTCTGGCGACCATAATCTCATGGCGCTTCCTTGGGGAAGAGATGAACCCAAGAAGAATAGGCCTCATAGGCCTAGCCTTCCTCGGGCTGGTGCTGATAGTGAGCGGCCAGAGTCTGGACTTTCACAACAAAGACTTTTTGGGAATAATCCTTGCACTCACGGCGGCCCTCTTCTACGCCCTCATCCCCAACCTCGGAAGGTTCCTCAAAGAGGTGGATGGAAAGGTCCTAACTTTCCTCCAGCTGGCGATAGCTTCGCTGGTTTTGGCGCCATTTGTGGCAGTCCGCGGGGCAGGAAAGCCCGTCTGGTGGGCGGTTCTGATCCTCGTGGCCGTTCACACCGTCCTGGCCCTGTTTCTCTACATGGATGGCCTGAGGGAAGTCGAGGTGAACGAGGCCGCACTCCTTAGCTACCTCGATCCGGTGAGCGCCGTCATCTACGCTTTCCTGGTCTTCGGAGAAGTGCCAGGATTGAGAACAGTCCTCGGCGGGGCCCTAATACTGCTGGCTTCGGCTCTCGACATCGTGAGAAGGTGAGGCGAGGGGGCCGTAGCCCGCCTTCTGTGTCAAGGGGGCATTCGACTGAGCGGCCTACCACGGGGCTCCCACCGGGAACTCATCGCCCCTTCCTCGGCCTTGCACCCCGCGGGACGGCCGTTTCACCGCTCCCCGGCAGGTCGTCTGCGGGTTAGCTCGGGCACCGTCGCCGGCCCCTTCGCCGCTTTCATCCCCATACCTGCCGGGACGTGTCGTTTCTGCGCCGTTGCCCTCCCTCTCGGGAGGTGCCTTGCGGCACCGCGGCCCCGGTGCGGTGGGCGGAACTTCCTCGGGAGCACCCCGAGGGCCCCCGACCCCCTCGCCAGGAAGGGTTAGTGGGACAGGGATAAAAAGGTTTAGGGGTATAGAAGGCAGAGAAGCAGAGGAAATATCACTTCTTTCTGGGGAGC
The DNA here is from genome assembly GCF_012027355.1 of Thermococcus sp. M36. Classification (NCBI taxonomy): domain Archaea; kingdom Methanobacteriati; phylum Methanobacteriota; class Thermococci; order Thermococcales; family Thermococcaceae; genus Thermococcus; species Thermococcus sp. M36. Next base: position 1,007,771 of record NZ_SNUH01000001.1, on the reverse strand, counting down.
TCCCCCCTCTCCTGGAACTTCGGTGTCTTCGGTCGCTTGAACCTGCCCAGGGGGGATCTCCTCTTCGGTCTGGGCCGGGATCTCTTTCTGCCCCTCTCACCCCTGCCATAGAGAACCGCTGCCACCAGGATTGCAGACACCATGAGAACCGCCAGCCCCAGAACCCACCTGGAGGAGCCGTTCTCCCCGCTGCTGGTAACGGACGCGTTCTCCGCCCCAGGGGTCTGGGTCACGGGCTGTTCCACAGACTCGTTCTGGGGTGCCAAGTACAGCTGGCCGCTGGAAGTACTCGTGATGCCCATCGCGCTGAGGGTGAACTCATAAGAGACCCGCTCCCCAAGGGGAAGCCCGATGGTCATCGTTACCTCGTTTACCCCAGGGTTTAGAACCTCCCTGATGGCATCTTTGTAGATTATCCTGTCTCCCGTGTAAAACTTGTAGGTTAGCGTTCCCTCAACGGCATCTCCTTGATTTACAATAACTATTCTAAAGGCGACCCTATCCTCCGAGACCCTCTTGTATGAAACCTCCCGTATCTCCGGGGGTGCCACAACCTGGTAAGCGACACGGCCCTTCCCCACCAGCCTTCCCCCAACGGAGACCGAGATCTCGGTAACTGCTATTCCTGAAACGTTGGTGGGGAGGGGAACCTCTATAACCGACGTCCCCTCACCGACCACGGCAGACATCTCCAACCGCGAGACACTCTCATTGCGAACGAAGGTGTTGACAGCGATCCGGACCGCCACCCTCCTCTCGGAGGTTATCGTTACGTATGCGGTGTCTTCCTCCCCCACCATGACCCTATCAGACTTAAGAGAAATGCCGATTATGCCGATGCCCAGCTTCACTGGGAACTCACTGGTGTATACCCTCTCCCCATCGGAGTACCTCAGGACATACCTCAATGTGTACACTCCCTCCGGATACTGGTAGGACACAGGCACCCTGAATTTGAGCACGTTTTCTCCAGGAGTCAGTTCAACCCTCTCAGTCCGGGCAAAGTATACTTTTCCCCCCATCGAGAGCGATACCGCGGCCTCAGCAGCAACCGTAGAGTGCCCCATGTTTGTCACATAGTCCACAACGGATATGTTCTCCCCGTTCAGGACATAGGACGATCCGGGCCTTTCCGCAACGTATGCCCTGACGGCTCCGAATTTGAGGGCCTGTCCCGTTACCTCTACGGGGATTTTAGCATATATGATGGACATCTTTCCTCCCGACAGGGCCAGAAACCTCAGATACAGGGTGTAGTTTCCCGCCTTAACGGTGTCCTCACAGGTCACGTTGTATGAAACAACCCGGATCTCCCCGTATCCCCAATCACTGAAGTACTCGGGGGACATTGTAAAGTTTATCCCCGAAACCCCGTTCCCTGCAGAGTCCCTCACCCAGAAGGACTGATATCTTACGACGGAGTACTTATTCCCAGTGTTCCTCAACTCCAGCTGGCCGACGGCGTAGTCTCCCCTGAGCACCGTTATCTTGCCCTCCACTGCGATTGTATTCGGCTGTCCCGCCGTTATTGGGACAATAAACGAGAGGATCAGCAGCGACATCAAAAGGGAGATGCCCTTTTTCATGAGTCTCACCGTGTCTAGATTGAGAATCCTTTACATATAAACCCTATCCCCCGCAAGCAGGATAAAGAGCCCTCCAGCGAGCAGGACTGCAAAAAGCAGCATCAAAAGCTGGTACCACAACATGCCGGAGACATGGGGCCGTATAATAAGCCCAAGGACTATGAGCATCAGCGAGTAGAACACCATAAAAACCCCCAGGGCGGTAACCACAGGGATGCCAAGGACTAGGAGTATTCCGAACACCGCTCCTGCCAAGACGGTCACATGGGGTACCGTAAAGAGCAGGTAGTCCCTGAGAACCTTTAGATCCTCGTCCATACCCATCACTCCGTTATGAACGCATACGTCGTTGTCGTCGGAAGGACTTTTCTGATTTTCGGAAGGAGGTATCTTGGATAAAGTTCCTCCATTTTTTCATCCAGAATATCGTAGGTGCCGAGAATCTTCTCAATGATCTTAACCTCTGTCCTCCCCCTCACCCTGAAGTAGCCCCGGTACAGGGTACTTATTTCAAGTACTATCGGTATCCTTAGACGTTCTTCCTCCCCACCCTCAAGGAGGGAAAGGAGATACTCCAGCTCGGAGCGCTTAAAGTAGTGATAGCTCCCATCACGCAGCCTGACCTTTGGCTCCTCTTCCTTCAGCAGCTGTTCCAGCGTTGGCCTGCTCGCCGGAAGGTGGAGGTTTACCCGGGCTATCTCCCGGTTGAGTATGTCCTCAGCTTTCGGCATGTTCTTCACTATGCCCTTAACCAATAAACCTTTGCTTAACATGGAAATGTCATTCGCGAAGTATCAGGCCCCAGAAAAAAGCATGATTTTGACAATTCAGGATAAATCCCGCTCCTCTCCGTCATTGTGACAAAAATCTATGGAAAAGGCTTTTATCTACGTATATGTTCATTTATTTGGCAATTAAACTGAACATAAAACCAATAAAAGGTGATAAAAATGAACGAAATTGGGGCCGTGGGACTCAGGGAACCAGAGACCAGACCTCCCAGGTTCATCCAGCTGGTGTTCGTGGACATCAACGGGGTTCCAAAAGGCATGGAGGTTCCAGCGGACAGGTACGGAGAGGTCATCGAGGACGGAGTATCCTTCGATGGGTCGTCAATACCAGGGTTCCAGGGCATAGAGGATAGCGATCTGGTGTTCAAGGGGGACCCCTCCACGTATTCAGAAATACCATGGGAAGGCATAGGCCGGCTATATGGCTATATTTACAGGAACGGAAAACCCTACCACGCCGATCCGAGAGGGGTGCTAAAAAGGGCACTTGAGAACCTTGAAAAAGAGGGGTTCAGGGCGTACATAGGGCCGGAGCCAGAATTCTACCTCTTCAGGAAGAACGGTTCCTGGGAGCTCCAGATACCTGACAGTGGGGGATACTTTGACCTAGTAACCCTTGATAAAGCCAGAGGTATACGCAGGGAGATAGCCCTCCACATGCCCGCCCTCGGACTCGTCCCCGAGGTTCTCCACCACGAGGTCGGAAAGGCACAGCACGAGATAGACTTCCGCTATGATGAAGCGCTCAAGACAGCCGACAACATAGTCAGCTTCAAGTACATCGTAAAGGCCATATCGGAGATTCACGGACTTTACGCTACGTTCATGCCAAAGCCCCTCTATGGCTTTCCTGGAAACGGAATGCACCTCCACATAAGCCTCTGGAAAGACGGGGAGAACGCGTTCATCGGAGAGGAGGAACTCAGTGAGACGGCGCTTTACTTCCTCGGAGGCATACTTGCCCATGCAAAAGCTCTAACCACCGTAACAAACCCGACGGTAAACAGCTACAAGCGTCTCGTCCCGGGTTATGAGGCTCCAGTATACATAAGCTGGGGCTACAGGAACAGAAGTGCGCTGATAAGGGTTCCGGCCTTCTGGGGCAACGGTGCCAGGATAGAGTACCGGTGCCCGGATCCAAGCGCTAATCCATATCTGGCCTTTGCGGCGATACTGATGGCGGGACTGGACGGAATAAAGAGAAAAATCGAGCCCGGGGCATACGTGGAGGAAAACGTCTATGAGATGGGCGATTCCAAGCGGAAAAGCCTGGGCATAGACACACTACCTGAAAGCCTTGGCGAAGCCCTCGAAGAGCTGAAGAAGGACAAGGTCGTCAGGGAAGCCCTGGGCGGTGCGTATAGGAACTTCCTCACCTACAAGGAGCGTGAGTGGGAGGGGTATCTCGAATACCTGGGCGCTAAAGGTCTTCCCGAGTATACGAAGAAGGTAACTGAATGGGAGCTGGAGAGATACTTCCACGTCTAATGAACTTCTTCAAGCACCTCTTCAATAATGCTCTCTCCCGGCTTTTCTTCCTCTTTTAGATGTACTAGGGCCGAGCCCCCAATTATGAGCGCCGCCCCAAACAGCTGTTCGGCAGCAAGGGTCTCCCCAAAGAGCAGGAACGCCAGTGTTATCGCCACGACCGGTTCGATAGTGGCAACTATGCTGGCCCTGCTCACCTCAATCTCCTTCAGGGCGTGATTGTAGAGTATGTATCCCAGGAAAGTCGGGAAGAACGCCAGGGCAAAGAGATACGGAACCGCGCCTGATGGCACCGAGAAGTCCGTGAACGGCAGGAGGTAAAGCATACCGAAGAGGAGCGTGTAGAAGAGCGCTTTCTCGGGCTCGTCGTCCCTAACGGCGAACTTCGCCAGAACACCGTAAAGCGCATAGGTCAAACCAGTCAGCAGTCCGAAGAGGAGAGCCTTCGTAGAAAACTGCACATCCCCCCAGTTCACGAGAAGAACACCCACCATGACCATCGCCAGGGCGGTGATCTTCTCCCTCACCAATGGCTCGTTGAACACCAGTCTGCCAAGAATTATTGAATATATCGGGGCAGTGTAGAGGAGCAGAACAGCAAAGGAGACCGATGATATCGTTACCGTATAGAAGTAGAGGGTGTAAAAGAGGAAGATGCTGAAGAAGCCGTAGAGGGCGTAAAATCTGAGGCGGGAGCGCTCAAGGGAGAAACTTATACCCCTTAGATGGAGGTATATGGCCAGGAGGACTATGGCGAAAAAAACCCTGTAGAACACCATCGTAAAGGGTGTCAACCCGAAGCCGTCGAGGTACTTGGCGAATATGCCCAGTGTCCCCCACATGGAGGCGGCTAAAAAAACGAAGATGTAGCCGCGTTTCATGGACTCACCTCAGAAGACCGGGCCGACTGGAAGGCGCCTCTTGTGCTCGCTGCCCTTTATCAGCCTCTCGACGTACTCAACCCTCTCCAGAGGTATTTTAAGCTCCTCTGCGATTTCAGCCTTTTCCTTCCCGAGGTCAACCATGCGCCAGAGAATCTCATCAAGGAGGCGGTAGCTTATTCCAAGCTCGTCCTCGTCGGTCTGCCCCTCCCACAGACCGGCCGACGGCTTCTTTTTGATTACCCTCTCCGGGACGCCCAGGAGTTTGGCTATCTCCCAGACCTCGGTCTTGTAAAGGTTTATGAGCGGCGCGTAGTCGCTCGCACCGTCGCCCCACTTGGTGAAGTATCCCGTGAGAACCTCGCTCCTGTTGCTGGTTCCGAGGACGAGGCGGTTCATGGCGTTGGCGTGCGCGTACAGCAAAACCATCCTGGTTCTTGCCATTATGTTGCCGAGGGAGCGCTTGTCTGGCTTGAAGCCAAGGGCAGCGACAAACGAATCCACGATGGGCCTTATGTTGACGACCTTATACTCTATCCCCAGGCTCTCACAGACAAGTTTTGCGTCCTCAAGGTCGCTGTTCTCATAGTATGGCATTATCAAACCGAGAACACCTCCCTTTCCGAGGGCCCTGACGGCGAGGTGAGCGACAGTAGCGCTGTCTATCCCACCGCTTACCCCAACGACAACCCCGTCAACACTAGCTTCCTCAACCTTCTCACGGATGAACTGCGTTATCCTCTCAACGGCAGCACTATAATCCAACTCCCTCATTTCTTACCCTCCTTCACGTCCCTCAGGAACTGGGTGTAACCGATGAAGGAAAGCACTATTCCCACGAGCATCAGCACGAATGCCACGAGGGAGTAGACGGCGTAGGGATAATCCTGCGCCGTGACCGTGTAGTTATACTCCACCTCCCCCTTAAAAACATATATCACTGGCCTCTGAGCCGGGTGGAGTGTAAGGGAGTCGTCCATGAGGGTATAATTGTACATCTCACTCCCCTGGAGAAGTGAAAAGGTGGCATTGTGAGCAGAGATAACCAGTGTCCTGTTGTGGTACACGTACTCATTTTCGAACTTCTGGTCTCCAAGGTAGTGCATACCCTCCCCGAGGGTTCCGCTGGCGGAATAGGACTTATCAACGCGGTAGAATCCCGCCGCGGATATAATCAGGGCCAGAACAAGCATTATCATACCAGCCCTCAGAACTGGATAGCCCATTGCCTCTCGCAGTGTCCCCATGCGGCATCACCCAAACGGAGAAAGAAAAGGGGAAGTCAGTACTTGCCAACGAGGTGGCACTCGGCCCAGTGGTTGTGCTCGTACTCGACGAGCTGCGGGTGCTTGGTGTCGCAGAGTCCCTTCTGGGCGTAGATACACCTCGGGTGGAAGCGGCATCCGGGCGGTATGTCGACGGCGTTGGGCACCTCACCCCTGATCGGCAGCTCCTTGATGACGTTTCTTCTTTCTGGCTTCGGCTCGGGAACTGCCGCCAGCAGCGCTCTGGTGTACGGGTGGAGCGGGTTGTCAATGACCTTCTCGACCGGCCCCATCTCGACTATCCTTCCGAGGTACATGACCGCCATCCAGTCGGCGAAGTACCTGGCCGTAGACATGTCGTGGGTGATGTAGAGGTAGGTGACGCCCATCTTCTCCTTGAGCTCCTTCATGAGTTCAAGGATCTCCGCACGGATGGACACGTCGAGCATCGAGACAGGCTCGTCGGCGACGATGAACGTCGGGTTCAGGATGAGGGCCCTTGCAATAGCGACACGCTGCCTCTGACCGCCGGACAGCATGTGCGGGAACCTGCCGACATAGTCCTCGGGCGGGGTTATTTTGACCATCTCAAGTGCCTTGTAGATGAGCTCCTCGCGCTCGGCCTTTGTTTCACCGATGCCGTGGATGAGGAGAGGCTCCTCAAGGATGTCGAATATCCTGAATCTCGGGTTCATTGAGCTGAACGGATCCTGAAAGATCATCTGGACATGCCTGCGGTAGTTGAGTATTTCCTCCCTGGTCTTAATGTGGGTAACGTCGTTGCCTTCAAGGTAGATCTTGCCGTCGGTAGGCTCGAGGAGTTTGACTATGAGCTTTCCGGTGGTGGACTTTCCACACCCGCTCTCACCAACGAGGGCAAAGACCTGCTGCCTGTATATTTCAAAGCTGATACCGTCCACGGCGTGAACCTTCTTCTGGGGTGCACCCTTTATTGTGTCTACGAAGCTCCTCTTGATCGGGAAGTACTTTTTGAGGTTTTCAACTTTAAGTATCGGCTCCGCCATTTCTCACACCTCACAGCAGCCAGCATGCGGCGTAGTGATCCTTATCAACTTCTTTCAGTTCGGGTTCCTGCTCCTTACAGACCTGCATGGCGTACGGGCACCTCGGGTGGAAGCGGCATCCCTTCGGTGGGTTGATGAGGTTGGGCGGCTGTCCTGGGATGAATTCAAGCTTCTCGACGTCCTCATGGAGCCTCGGTATTGCGGCGAGGAGCTTCTGGGTGTACGGGTGGGCGGGTTCGTAGTAGACCTTCTCGCTGTCTCCAATTTCGACAATCTTACCTGCGTACATGATGGCAACGCGGTCGCTGATCTCGGCGAGGATGCTGAGGTCGTGCGTGATGAATATCATCGAGAGGCCGAGCTCCTTCTTGAGCTTTTTCATAAGGTTGATTATCTGGGCCTGAACGACGACGTCAAGTGCCGTCGTCGGCTCGTCGGCTATGACCACGTCGGGCTCAAGGAGGAGAGCAGTAGCTATGATGACACGCTGCTTCATACCACCGGAGAGCTCGTGGGGATAGCGGTAGACTATCTCGGGGTCGAGACCTACGAGCTCAAGGTACTTCTGAGCCCTGTCCAGGGCCTCGTCCTTGCTCATCCCCTTGTGGAGTATCAGCGGTTCAGTCATCTGATAGCCGACGGTGTAGACCGGATTGAGGGCGTTCATTGCACCCTGGAAGATCATAGATATCTTCTGCCAGCGGATCTCCTTCCTCAGCACGTCCTCGGGAAGGCCAACTATTTCCCTTCCGTCGATCTTAACGCTGCCCCCGACTATTTTGCCCGGTGGGGTCGGCATGCCCATAAGGGTAAAACCAAGGGAGGACTTGCCGCAGCCGCTCTCGCCGGCAAGTCCCAGGACCTCACCTTTTTTGAGATTGAAGGAGATGTTGTCAACAGCCTTGACAACGCCCTTGGTTGTGAAGTAGTACATCTTAAGATCCTTAACTTCGAGTACGTTCTTGGCCATTTATACCACCTCACAGCCTCCTGAGCCTCGGGTTGAGTATCTTATCCAGGGCCGTACCTATAAGCACGAAGGTAAGGCCGACGACAGCGATTCCCAGCCCGGGCGGGAGGACCCACCACCAGTAGCCCTTGGTCGTTGCCGCCTGATTCTGGGCCGCGTTGAGTATCTGCCCCCAAGTAACGGCAGTGGGGTCACCGATTCCAAGGAAGCTCAGGGAGGCCTCCGCAATAACCGCACCGGGGACGCTGAGGGCTATAACCGCAAAGGCATAGGGGAGGAGCTGTGGCAGTATGTGTTTGAAGATTATTCTTCCATTGCCCGCACCCAGAGCCCTGGCGGCCTCAATGTAGGTCTGCTCTTTGATCTGCAGTGCCATACTCCTCGAAATCCTGGCTATTCCCATCCATCCGAAGATGACCAACAGGAGCACTATGAACATGAGGGTCACGTGTCCTGCAGTGGCACCTATGAGGATGAGGATCGGCAGGCTGGGGATTGAGGCGAATATTTCGTTGATACGCATCATGAACTCGTCGGCGTTCCCACCGAGGTAGGCACTGGTAACTCCGTAGACGAGGCCTATGAGAGTACTCAGAACGGAGACGAGGATACCGATTGTAAGTGAAACCCTGCTACCCCAGATTATTCCTGCCCAGAGGTCCCTGCCGAGGTAGTCTGTACCCATGGTTCCATAGCTCCTTCCAAGGAAGGTCATCTTTATGTTGTCGAGGACTACCTTGTTCTTGTCGGGTGCCGGGTTGTTGATGTCAAGGATAAGCTTGTAGGTGCCCCAGAGAGGCTCGGGGCTCTCTATTATCTTGGTGGCGTTCATGCCGGGCTCCACCTTGGCAAACATCGGGGCAACCATGTCGCTGATCAGGACCGTCTGGAGCGGAACCTCAAACATCGTCAGCTCCTTGCCCTCAGTGACGTTGACCAGCCAGATGTATACATTGGTGGAAATTGCGCTGTCTCTGCCAACGGCTATAACCGAGCCGCCGCTGAGCGGCTTGTTCTTGAGGAGGGGTATCTTCTTGCCGTCGGGCCGGAGGAGGTAGAGGCCAAAGGTCGGGGCGTTCATTGGATCCTCTAAAGAGACGTTCAGCCCCCTGATTATTATACCCTGCGGTCCGCCGTAGTAGCCAGAGGGGAACTCATAGTCAGCCTCAATTACGATCTCGGTGTCTTTTGGATGGCCAACCTTCAGGTCGTTAATACCGTAGACCATCTGGGGCACGAGCTTCTGCGACGTAAACATGTTGTACCATGTCGGCGGGACGTTCTTGGGGTTGTCCTCCCAGTAGGCCGAGCTCCTCCACTTATCTGGGAGGTCTGGTATGGTGGTGTACGGGGCAGTGAGTGCAACAAGGACAAGGATAATGAGGAGAATAACACCGGCAATGCCGGTCTTCTCCCGTTTAAATTCCTCAAGGAATTCCTTAAACCCTTCTTTGACGTCGACCCATCTCATCGTGAATCACCTCACATCTTGGCGGAAGCACCGACCTTGACACGCGGGTCGAGGAATCCGTAGATCATGTCCGCGAGCACAACTCCCGTCAGGTAGAGCACTGTGAAGAAGTACGTGAGTCCTATGAGGAGGTTGGTCTCGTTCTGCTGGAGGGCAACCCAGTAGAGCCTGCCCATTCCCGGGTAGTTGAAGACGAGCTCACTGATGATGGCACCGCCGAGCGAACCGAGGAGGGCGAAGATGATCATGGTGACTATCGGCGGAGCGGCAGCACGGAGGGCGTGGCCGTAGATGATCTTGTGCTCCGGGACACCCTTGGCCTTAGCGGCCATGATGAAGTCCTCCTGGAGGGTGCCGATCATGATGTTCCTAGTTGTCCATGCCCAGCCGCCGAAAACGACGAAGACGTATGTGAACACAGGAAGGGCAAGCTTCCACAGGACGTCCTTGACGTGGGCCCAGCCGGTGAGCTGCGGGTCAAACATCGAGCTCAGCGGGAACCAGCCGAGCTTGTAGGCGAATATCAGAAGGAACATCATTCCGGTCCACCACATGGGCAGACTGTATGTGAGCAGCGCAAAAATGGAGAGCCCCCTGTCGAAGGCGCTACCCGCGTGCCTTGCCGCCCTAACTCCAAGGAATATACCGAGTATAATAACGATTATCGTCGCTGTAGTGAACAGCAGGATGCTCCTCGGGACGGCGACCTTAATGATATCGGAGACGTTGTTCGTACCGAAAATGGGCATGCTTGTTGTCCCGAAGTCAAGCTTCAAAGTACGGAGCGCCTTTTTGTACACCTTCTGCCAGTAGGGGATGTTCAGCTCGTACTTGTCCTCAAGCGAGGCCTGTTTTGCGGCCTTCGCCTGTTCAAAGGCTTCCAGACCCTGGCTCTGCTTGATTTTAGCACCCTCGGTTCTTTCCCATTGCATCAGTTCCTCGTACATCTTGGACCTGTTGCTCTCCTCGGCGACCTTAACGAAGAGCGCCGAGATAATGAACGTCACTATCAGCAGAACAAGAATTGCGTTCACAATCCTAAAGGCGAGGTACTTTAGGTATCCCATTTTTTCACCCCCAAGCAGGTTGCTCGTGTTTGATGTATCTTTTTCAGCATTGTAAAACTGGCTTTATATATCTTACTGCATCAATGTACACATTTTCATTCAATGCACAGAAAAGGGACCCCGGTACGATGGGGAGAACATCCCGGTACAGCAAAAGGGGGACAACAGAAACAAAAAGAAGGGGAAGAACGAAATCACTTCTTCTTGGTGAAGTACCAAGCGGCTCCGGCGATGACGATTATCACCAGGCCGACGACGACGTAGGTGGTGGTGCTAGTGCCTCCCTCGGTGGTCGGCTGGGTCGGTGACTCGGTCTGGGTCGGGCTCTGGGTCTCGGTTCCGGTCGGAGTCTCGGTTGGGCTCTGGGTCTCGGTCGGGGTCTTCTTGAGGTCCTCGATGCTTATTCCTGAGATCTTCTCAATGACCTTGGCGAGGTCGTCAACGTGCTCCTTGGTGAGGAGGTCGAGCCAGAGGACTCCCTCGGCACCGCTGCTGAAGGAGTAGGTCTTGTCAATGCCGTACTCCTTGCTCTTGGCGACGAGCTCGCCCATGGCCCAGTAGAGCTCCCACGGGAGGGTCGGGTAGAACACGTAGAAGCCGGCGGTCATGTCGTCGGCGAGCGGGTGCTCGTAGGTACCATAGATGACGTAGCCGTCGTTAGTCCACTGCCAGCCGAGGATGTTGCTGAGCGTTCCAGCGGTTCCACCGAGACTCTCGTCGTAGTACGGGTCGTCGGCACCGTCCTTGTAAGCCCAGGTGTAGAGGAACGCGATGTAGTACTTGAGGTCGTCGATGTTGCCCTTAACGCCGTTGTGCCACTCGCCGAAGTCACAGGTGACCTTGACCTTGACGACGGCCTTCTGGCCGGCGTTGGCGGCGATCCAGCCCTGGGTCTGGTTGTAGATAACCGCATCGTCCGGAACGGTGAACTCACCGCGCTCAAGGGTCCACTTGCACCTGTACGGGGTGACTATACCGTCGAAGTTGGTGGTCGCGCCGTAGTCCCTGATGAGGTTCCAGACGCGGACGCTGTAAACGTCGCTCAGACCGCCAATCGGGTTGAAGGCGCTCATGAACATGGCACCGGTTGAGGCGAACTGGGCGATCTTGAGGTGCTTGTCCGGGGTCTGGGCGGTCATGATGCTCCAGCGCTGGCCGATACCGGTGCTGGCCTCAGGAACGATCTTGGTGACCCTCTGCTTGTTGGCCGGGTAGAACTCCCAGGTCTCAATCATGAAGACCCTGGCGCTCTCCATGACACCGATGAGCATGCTTATCTTCTGGAGGTCCCAGTACTGCTCCTTGGTGGTGATCTTGATCGGGTCGGTCGGAACAAGGTCAGCGTTGATGTGCTGGGTTCCCTCGACGGCGTCCCTGCTGATGACGAAGTAGGTCAGCAGGTAGGTGAGCTCCTCCTCAGTCCACTTGAGCATCGGGCCGAGCTTGTCGGCGCTGGTGTAGTACTCGGCACCTATCTTCTGAGACCGGCGTTAACATCGCCGTTGCCTATGTACTTGAGGGCCTCCTCGACAGTGACGGTGTTGACGTGCTTCGGCTCAACGGCACCCGGAACGTATCCGTACCAGGAGGCGTAGAACCAGGCGGTGTAGTCGTCAATCCAGACGCTCGGGATACCGCTGGTACCCCATCCACCGGTGTAGATGTTCCACTCATAGTTGCTCGGCGGCTTGGCGAAGACGACCTGACCGGCCTTCTGCCTGTCCCAGAGGAGCCTGTCAACCTTGAATCCGACCTTCTTCTCAAGCAGGTCGGCAACGTAGAGACCGATCTCCTTCCTCTCGTCCTCGATACGGATGATGAACTTGACGGTAATCTGCTGGCCGTCGAAGTACCAGTAGCCATCGGCCTTCTTCTCAAGGGTGTGGCCGTAGTTGGCAACCTCCTGAGCGGCCTTCTGCATGGCCTGGTCGATCAGCTGGAGGGCAAACTGCTCGTTGCCGGCGCCGGTTATTCCAAGGGCCTTGTAAACTGGCTCGAAGTACTTGTCGGCCGGGTGGCTCGGCCTGATGCAGCCGAGCATCGGAGCACCGCTACCCTGGTAGATGTTCTGGACGATGTAGTCCCTGCTGACGAGGAAGTTCATGGCGAACCTGACTTCCCTGATGGCGAACGGGTTGAAGTAGACCTGGTCACCAACGGTGACGATCGGAGCGTCCTTGTCCGGGTCGTGGTAGGTGTTGAAGGTCAGCTCGTTGTAGGAGCTGGCACTCTTGTAGAGGTTGAGGTTCGCGAGAACGTCGGCACCAAGACCCTGGTACTTACCGGCCGGGAAGGAGAACATACCAAGGTCATACTCGCCCTTAGCGATCTGGAGGATAACGTTCTCAGGGTTCTGGACACCCTGGTACTCGATAACATCGGCATAACCGTCCTTCGGGAGGGTGTTGGTGTAGATGGTCCTCGCACCGGTGAACTTCTCAAGCTTGAGGTAGAGGTTCTCTGGGGAGTACATGACGAGGATGTACGGACCGTTGCTGATGACAAAGTGGCCGTAGTTGAGGTACCACTGGAGGTCAGCCTTGAACCTGGCCGTGGCCTCGTCGCTGTTCAGCGGGATGTCCTTCGGAGTGTAGTCTACCGCACTAACAGGGCGGACGGCAAAAATACTAAACAGCATCAAACCCATTATAAACAATCCCAAAGCCTTCCTCATATTCCACTGCCTCCTTCACTTTTTGGCAATGCTGCCATATGTGGCGTATAATGGCATGACAATATACATTGAAAGCCTATTTAAGGGTTACGTTCTTGTAAAACTGGCACCAATGGAAAACGGTGGTTTCTGCCGGAGAGAAACACTGGAGAAGCTCCACAACCCGTAAACGCACATGCGATTTAAAACTTCCCCAAAAGCACCTGTACACCGATTAGCTACCAGCAATTACAAAAAAGACCCCAGATCTTTTTGGGGAAAGCTGGAAAAATCATTAGATAGGCGTTTTGGCAACCCCCCCGGAAGAGATAAAACAAAAAACTTAAAATCCCGTACCGTCAATCCAAGTGCGGGCACTATGTACGACCTTGTTTTAAAAGGGAAGTTCATGAAGGGTAAGAAACTGATTGAGGGGAGCATAGGAGTTTCTGACGGCAAAATCTTCCGCATCTCTACGGGGGAATTGAAGGGCGAGAAAGTCCTCCAAATTGGCCATGGAAAAGTTATACTTCCGGGACTCATTGACACACATGTCCACCTAAGGGACTTCGAGCAGGGCGATAAGGAAACCGTTGAGAGCGGGACGAAGGCAGCCCTGCACGGAGGGATAACAACGGTCTTTGACATGCCCAACACGAAACCGCCCGTTATGGACTCCAAGACGTTCGAGAGGAGGCTGGAAATCTTTGAGAGGAGGGCCTACTCCAACTACGCGCTGGGTTTTCTCGTAAGCGGGAACTGTGAAGAAGCCAAAAGCGTGGATGCAGACTTCTACAAGATGTTCATAGGTGCCTCAACCGGAGGTATCTTCTCCACGGATTTCGAAGGGGACTATGCCTGCGCACCTGGAATAGTGAGCGTCCACGCGGAAGATCCGGAGACAATAGCCAAAAATCCTGAGAGGCCGCCGGAAGCAGAGATAAAGGCCATAAAACTTGTCCTTGATGCCGCAAGGAGGCTGCAAAAGCCTCTCAACATCTGCCACGTCTCCACTGGGGGCGGGATAAACTCCATACTTGGAGCCAGCCTGCCGTGGGTCAGCTTCGAGGTCACACCACACCACCTGTTCCTGACGAAGAAGGACTACGAAAGGAACTCTCTCCTAAAGGTCTATCCCCCGCTGAGGGACGAAAGCGAGAGGATGGCTCTTTGGAGAAAGTTTTCAGAGATCCCGATCATAGCAAGCGACCACGCGCCTCACACCCTGGAGGACAAGGAAAACGGAGCCGCAGGAATTCCTGGACTGGAGACCGAGGTGGCCCTACTGCTCGATGCCGTGAACAGGGGGTTTATGAGCCTCCACGATATCGTCGAGAAGATGCACACGAACCCGATTAGGATATTTGGAATAACCAACAAGGGCTTCGAGGTCGGCAAAGACGCGGACTTCGCCGTAGTTGACCTCAAAAGGGAGTGGGTCGTAAAGCCGGAGGAGTTCTACACCAAAACAAAATGGAGCCCCTGGGAGGGACGGAAACTGAAGGGGAAGGTCGTCATGACGGTTCTCCATGGAAAGGTCGTTATGGAGGACGATGAAATCCTCGGAAAGCCTCAGGGGGTTAGAATTCATGCTGGAAAGGGCAACGCTTAAGGAAATCTGGGACGTTGCAAAGGACGTTAAAGCCTTCAGGCTCGATAAAAGGTTCGAATTCAAAGCGGGACAGTTTATAATGGCCTGGCTTCCCAGAGTCGGTGAGAAGCCCTTCAGCCTGGCGTGGAAAGACCTGATAGTGGTCAAGCGCGTCGGCCCGTTCACATCAAGGCTCTTCGAGCTCGAGGAAGGTGACCACGTCTGGATCCGTGGTCCCTATGGGAGGGGCTTTGAGCCGAAAGGAGATAACATCGCCCTCGTTGGGGGCGGCATCGGAATTCCACCACTATATGCCTTCGCAAGGCAGAATAGGAAAAAGTTCGAACACATCACGCTTATTTATGGCGCCCGCTCAAAGGACGAGCTGGCACTGATGGACGTTGAGGATTATGTTGACGAGGTCGTCATAACCACAGACGACGGCTCGGCGGGAAGGAGGGGCTTTCCAACCGAAGTCCTGGCCGGGAGAAGGGGGGAGTTCGATCAGGTCTATGCCTGTGGCCCAGAGCCCATGCTGGGGGCGGTTCTTAGGGCTATGGATTACAGGAACGTTCAGGTTTCAGCGGAAAGGTACATGAAGTGCGGAATAGGCGTCTGCGGTTCCTGCAACCTAGGGAAATACCTCGTCTGCAGAGATGGCCCTGTCTTCGACGGCTTCCAGCTGAGGGGACTGCTCTGACCAATTACGTTTTTAAACCCATTTTCTCCGCCTCCCCCGGTGAGAGAATGAAACGGATGAGCTGGGAGGCGTTCGCGAGGAGCATGGGGGTCGAGCCCCAGATACTGAAAAACGAAGAGGCAAGGCTCTTAAAGGAGTTCGTGATGGATTTAAAGTTCCCCACCCACTGCTAGGGCTGTCAGGGGCTAGATTTGAGCAATCCCAACCCCGTCCACCACCCGAGCTACGAGCTCACCCCGGCGTGCAATCACGACTGCATATTCTGCTATTCGAACGTCGCGGTCAAGCTCGGGAAGGCCCCAAAGCCGGGCTACTACGGCTGGGACAGGCCGTACGCCATAACGGTCTCCCAGTACGGTGAGCCATTGCTCAGCAAAAGGATAATCGAAGTAAACAGGATGCTCCGCGAACGCTTTCCTGAGGCGAGGCTGGATTTGCAGACCAACGGTTCCCTGCTGACGGAAGAACTGTGGAGCAAACTCGACTTTGATCTGGTCATGATAAGCCTTGACGCGGCCTCTCGGGAAAAGCATTTGATGATAACTAACGCCGACACGTTTGAAAACGTCGTAAATGCGCTGAGAATAGTCGGAAGGGACAAAAGCGTCCGCTCGATTGTCAGGACGATATTCATGCCCGGGATAAACGATGAGGACATTCCAAAGATAGCCGAGCTCGCCGCTTCCCTCGGGATAGACGAGATGATGCTCCAGCCTCTCACGGTTCACGAGCTGAACATCGAGAGGCTGAAAAATGCCGGCCTCGATTTCGAACGGGCAGAGAGCATAAGGGAGTACCTGAAAACGGCCATGGAGGCAAGACAATATATCGATGTCCGCATAAGCGGCTGTCAGCTGGCGGTATACAGGACGATGGACCCGCTGACACTCTTCAGCGCGAGGCGCGTTGCCAGGGATGTTGTCCCCATAGTGAAGAGGAAGAGGACAAGGATTGAGGAGACCTGTGATGGGGGCTTTAGAATCAGCAAAGAGGACGAGATAGACTTGGATGAACTCGCAGGAAGGCTAAAGGCCAGGGGGATTACATACACCCTGAAGGGAGGCCGTATAAGGTTCACGGATGGCAAAGCGAGTGTCATAGTTTTCAGAGATGGGAAAGTGCTGATAAAGGGCGTTGGTGAGGAGAAAGCGAGGGAGCTTTACAGGAAGTACTTTGAGAGATAGCGTCGTGTCCCCCAGGGTATCTTAGAACACTTCAGGAAGGATTGAAGAAAGCCCCTAAGTGTTGGAAGTTCTGCGGGACAATCGGGCATAATATCAGATAGTGAGTACCATTATTACCCTTGACAGAGAAAAGTTTAAATTTCAAACCTGCGTATTGAGTTAGGTGATAGAATGTCACGGGCTATTAAATACATAGCTCGTAACATCGTTGTACTGTTTCTTGCCCTCATCATAACCGGGATAATAATTGCCGGAGCAGAGCACAGGGTATGGGAGTGGAAAAGCAGGCACACGTTTATCATGATAAAGCCGTTCACACTTAGAGAAGGCTTGGACAGAACCAAGGAGTACCTCGAATATTCCATCTCCCTGTTCAGGGAGAGTGAAGCCAGGGAGCAGTTTATAGAGATTTACAAGATAAGTCCCGAGGGGGCTATTCTCACGACGATGGTTATACTTGCCCTCACAATGGCGCTCGTGTTCGTCTCGGCCTCTACTGGGGCCTCAAGGCTGGATACAATGGAAGGTGGTCGGACAGAATCCTGACCACTCTAGCTCCGATGTTCTCTGCGATTCCTGGCTGGTTTTGGGGAGTATTTCTTATTTGGATTCTTTGGTGGCGAATCGGCTTATCGACCATAGACTACATGACGTATATAGCGAGGGCAAGGCTCAATGACAAGCTGGGATTCGGAACGTATCTCAACGCCATGCTGATTCCCGTCCTCACACTGACCTTTGCCAACGTCGTGATTTACGCGTTCAATGTGAGAACGCTCGTGAAAAAGGAGATGCACGAAGAACACTTCTTCGCGGACGTGCTGAAGGGACTTCCAGACAGGAAAATAATGAAAAAGCCCCTGAGGACGGTCTTCCCATCGTTTTTGACCTTCACAAGCTACAACTTCCTGAACCTGCTGGTAAACGGAATGGCGGTTGAAAAGTTATTCAACGTCAACGGCATAGGCTACGTCTTTGCAACGTCAGCGGGGAGGCAGTATGACTACGTGTGGAGCTATCTGAGGGGAATTCACGTTGTTGCCTTCTCCTTTGTCTTCAGACCCAAACTCCTCTTTTTTGTGGCATTAGTCATGGTGTTCCTGTACTTCATAAACTCGTCCGTAATGGAGATTCTCTACTCAAAACTTGATCCGAGGGTGAGGAGAGATGCTTAAAAATAAGGCTCTCCTGTTCTCCGTAATAGTGATCACAACAATGATAGCGGTCTCTCTGATAGGGCCCAGCCGGGTAAATCCCGAGGATATAGAGAACTGGGACAACATTCTTTACTGGCACCTTAATCCCAAGAACGTGCCGCCCGAGTGGTACGGGAAACTGACAAATCTTCCCAAAACCGAATGGCTGACCGCAACCGAGGAAAACGGCTCCTACGTTTTCAAATACGACTTCCACTATAAGGTTGCCCCTAAGGACATAATAATCGTTCTTGATAAGTTCGAGAGCTATCGTGTAACTATAAAAGACCCAGAGGGAAACGAGTACATTATGTGGAACACCCTCATACCCAAGGAGTTGAACCTCCGAAATTCAATAGCCCTCAGGGAGATCGCAAGAGAAAAGTGTGGAGTTGAAACTACTTCCGGTCAACTCCTCTTCTGGAACGGTCTTAACGTAATCTTTTCCAAGCCCAAAAAGGACTGCATTCTAAACCCAGAACCCGTTAAAGGCACGTACCTGATAGTGCTCACTCCCCTGGGACAGTACAACTCGACTCCAAAGGTGTATATCCAAGGGGAAAGCTATGGAGTCATGGGAACGGATAATTTTGGAAGGGACTTATGGGCGGGATATCTGTGGGGTATGAGGGAAACAATTGCGATAGCCGTTATTGGAGCCCTCTTCGCAATGGGCTTGGCAATGATATTCGGAATGCTCAGCGTTCTATCGAGTGGGCTTGGAAAGGCTCTCAACTTTGTCTCGAACCTCTTAACTGTCATGCCACTCCTTCCGGTAGCAATAGGACTCATCATAATAATCTCCGACATCAACGACTACACGTACACAATATCAACAGACCCTCTCCTCTTGGCAGTGGTGCTCGGAATTCTCAGCGTCGGTGACCTCTCCCGCAACATACGCTCAATAGTGGATGAAGAGCTCAGAAAAGAGTACATCGAGTCTTCTAAGGCCCTAGGTGGAAGCTCACGGTGGATACTAACGAGGCATGTCTCAAAGGTGCTGATTCCCTACACACTCTACCAATTCGCCCTCGCCGTCCCGGGAATAATAGCTTTGATAACACTTCTCGGCTTTTTCAACGTCGTTCCAGGATTCAATTGGGGAACGCTGATGAGCCAGAGCATAAGGGAGAACACCGTTTACAGGCTCTCATGGTGGCACATCCTACCCGTTGGCATCTCAATAGGCCTGATGGCACTCTCCTTCGTCGCAATAGCCAGGGACATAGAAAGGCGTTTCTTGGAGCGCTGAGAAGGGAAGCGTTAAATATTCCATCACCTACTTTTTATAGCTGGGGATGGCAATGATACGTGAGATATTGGCCCTCGTGTTTCTGACGGCCTTCCTCTTCATCAACCTGGTTCTAATGCTTATGCGGACTTTTGGAAGCTTGGCCGGAATGACCTGGAGGAAGGTTCTCCGCCTCAACATTCCAGAGAACGAGAAGAGGGGCTGGGAAAGACTCTTTACACTCTTGTGGCTGGCAATCGGGGCATGGGCCGTTCTAAAACTTTGGAACTGGAGTTTAGTGGGCTTAACCGCGTCCCTCTTTGGTTTCTTGGCCTTCAGGAGCGGGGCCAACATCACAAGAACCCTCGTCTACGGCCTCCACGACCAGAGGATAATAGAGGAGCATACCGACGACAGCGCCGTTCTTGGGATAATCGGGATGGCCACGAAGCTGTCGATACTGCTAGAAACGATCTTCGTCGTCGCCTTTGCCCTCGCCTACAAAGCCCTGTCAGTAACGCTGAGTCCAAACGGCATGAGCGCGAACACCATCATCCTCTCCCTCTGGCTCGCCGGGCTGGCCTTTGGACTGCTCTTCGGCTGGTTTATCGCCAGAAACAACTGCGGCATACTGCTGAGGAACGCCATAGCTACGGTGGGCTTTTTCGCCACCAGAAAGGGCAAGAAGAAAACCGAAGAGGCCGTTAAAAAGGTCAAGAAAGCTCCCAAAAAGTTCAAACCGAAGTCCCCAAGGCTGGGCAAATAATCTTTTAAACCGCACCTCTTTTCTCTAACCATGCTCAAGTGCTCGCTCTGCATACACGACGAGAGGACGGCAAAGATAGACATCATTGACGGAAAACCGGTCTGCCGGGAATGCCAGGTCTATCTAAGGCATCCCGTCGACAGGGAAAAAATCCGCGCCGAACTTGAGGAACTCATGAAAGACGTTGACCGGGCAATACTGGCATATTCTGGCGGAAAAGACAGCACCGTTGCACTCTACTTGGCAAAGGAAGTATACAGGGTTCCCGAGCTTGAGGCGGTCATGGTCGACCACGGGCTTATGGCCGAGGAGGCTATAGAAAACGCCCGCAGGGTCGCTGAGGCCCTGGGAGTTCCGTTCACTCTCCTCCGCTACGACTACTCAGACATATTCCGCGAGGCCCTCCTTAAAGGCCAGAGCCCCTGCAGGGCCTGCTCAAGGAGGACGATGAAGAAGCTCAGGAAGTACGCGGTGAAGAACGGCTACCGCTACATCATAACCGGCCATGAGCTGCCCTTCGGCCATCACCCATACAGACGGATGAGCGGTGGGATAACCCAGATAAGGCTCCTCTCCATGATGCCAGAGGAGGAAAGGTTCAACATCCTCAAAGGCCTGCCCTTTAAGCTCCCGGAGCTTCCCGGCTATACCACCAACTGCCTGGTTCTTGGACCGGCACTGGAGCGCTACTGGGAGGTTCACGGCCACAGCTTCGAGCACAGGCGTATAGCGGCGCTGGTACGCTACGGCCTGATGGACAGGAGGAAAGCCGAAAGGGAACTGTCAAAACCCAGTGTCCCGGAGCTCCAGAGAAAGATTGTAATGCAACGTTTGGGTCTTGAATAAGCCCTTTAATCCCTAGCCACATGCACATCATTTGTAACCTCTTGTTACGAGTTATTTTAGGTTTGTTCTTCGAATATCCATTGTTATAACTTTAATACTTTTATGCATTAGATTTTTAAAAGTTTACACCAACGTAAAACGGGGGGTACCAATGCGCAGAAGGTGGCATCTGTACCTTCAGGTGCTCATCAAAAACATGACCCTGTTTATAATCGGCGTACTGATTCTCGACTACATGGCCGTCCTCGGACACATCAACGCGGAGCTGTACAACAGCGATGTCTACGGGGACTACCTCGACATGGTCAGCCACCTCCCAGAGAGCGTCAAGGAGGTTATAGAAAAGCACGTCAGCCTCGAACAGCTGGCTAGAGAGATGGCAATCAATGCCCTGGGCTTATCCAGCAAAAAGCAGCTCATGAAGGACCACCTTCAGGTTGTATACGATTTCCTCACCCATCCCCTTGAGAAAACACGGGGCGGATACGAGTACTACACCTACATCCTGAAAAGTCTTCTGCTCGTAGTCCTTACCGAACTTTTCATACTGACGTTCGGTCTTTATCTGGGACTGAGGGCAGGTTACAAAGGTGGATGGGCCGATAGGCTTTTATCTGTGCTCACCCCAGTATTTTCAGCCATTCCTCCCTGGTTCATAGCTGTTGTGCTCCTCTACACGCTGTACTGGAAAGTCTCACTCCTGCCGGTAGACTTTGAGGGCTACTTGAGGAGAACTTCAATCGAAGGGGGAGCAATGCCGATAGCATACGTAATCGGGCTCCTGCTCCCTGTTCTGACCCTAGTTGTTGCAATGGTGTGGGAGTACGCATTCAACATCAGGAACCTCGTCAAGTTCGAGAGTACCGAGGGGCACGTTCTGTATGACAGGGCCAAGGGTCTGCCCGACAGGAAAATAATGAGAAAGCTTCTGAGGACGGCGTTGCCGGCGTTTCTAACGTTTACCACCTACAACTTCCTGGAGATCATGATGAGCGCGTTCGTGGTGGAGGTTATATTCGATATCCACGGCGTGGGCTGGATACTCGTGTATTCCTTCAGGCTGGGACACGGTGTAGGCGGAGTAACGTTCCACTACAACAGCTACGGGGTTTTCTTCGCGGCCTTCGTGATGATGCTCTTCTACTTCATAAACGCCGTTGTGATGGAGTCGCTCTACATACACCTCGATCCAAGGACCGGAAAGGAGGGGCCAGAATGAGAAGGGTGCCGCTCAAACTAAAGATCGCCGCAAGCATACTTCTGTTTTACCTCCTGGCAGCGGCAATCAGCCCCAAAATAGCAGACAAGGAGGCCATAGACAACTGGGACATCAAAATGTATTGGGCCTCCAACCCAAAGCTCGTCCCTCCCGCCTGGGTCAACGTCTTCGGAAAGAACCTGCCGCCAACAGAAAACCTGACCCCCTCAAGGGTCGAAGGGGACGTATACGTTTACGAGTACGACTTCCACTACTCCGAGCCCCCGCAGGACATAATACTGTACTTCACATCCATCCAAGACGTGACGATAAACGTGACCCTCCCCGACGGGGAAGAGTACACCTTATACCAGGGGCTCTCACGGAGCGAGATGAGGCTCGGCATGATGTTTATGGTCATAGAGAAGATAGCCCGGGACAAGGGGCTGAACTACACGGAATCAGACCTTATTTTCGGCATGGGGCTCCAGCCGATATTCATGGGGAAGAACGGTCCGGAAAAGGGAACCTACCTGCTGGAAATAAAGGCGGAGAGCGAGCCGATGGTCAGGGTACTCGGAAAGGTCTACGGAATCCTCGGAACG
Organism: Thermococcus sp. M36; assembly: GCF_012027355.1. NCBI lineage: Archaea > Methanobacteriati > Methanobacteriota > Thermococci > Thermococcales > Thermococcaceae > Thermococcus > Thermococcus sp. M36. Next base: position 985,254 of record NZ_SNUH01000001.1, on the reverse strand, counting down.
GACTCCACGGGAAGGGACATCTGGCAGGGCTTTCTGTGGGGTCTCAGGGAGACGATGATCATGGTGGTTGCTGTGGGTCTGACGGCGGTGGTAATAGGAGTCACCCTTGGAGTACTGAGTGCCCTTTCGGGCATTGCCGGGACGATAACCGACAGCTTGACTAAGCTCTCGACTATACTCCCCCTGGTTCCGGTCATGGTAATGATGGTGCCGATTACAGGGAAAGTCACCTACGGTGGACACCTCGAAGTGCCCTTCTGGAGCTTCGTGCTTCTCCTTGGGTTGCTCCTCTTCGGGAAGATAGCGAGGAACGTCAGGGCCCTGGTGGAGACCGAGCTGAGCAAGGAGTATGTGGAATCGGCGGTGAGCCTCGGGGGCACGAGGTGGTGGATACTGAAGCATCACATAGCAAGGGCAGTCCTGCCGTATTCAATCTACCAGTTCTCCATAGTGATGCCGAAGGTCGTGGCCATAGTGTCCCTGCTGGGCTTCTTTGAAGCCATACCCGGCTTTAACTGGGGAACCCTTCTTGGAAACATGATAACCGAGAACCAGCTTTTCAGCATGGCGTGGTGGATAGTGTTGCCCATTGGAGCGGCCCTGGCGGTGTTTGCGATGGCCTTCGTGCTGATAAACCTCAGCATGGAGGAGGAGTTCTCAGTCAGATGAAGTCTTTGATAAAAGGGTCAGCCCCACGCTCAGCAAGACTATGGCTACCGACGGAGACAGCGGCCACCACCAGAGGGTGTAGATGGCGTTCTGGGCAAAGGCCTCCGCCACAAAGGAACCCCAGTTTACGCCGGGAATTATCTGAAACAGGCCGAGTATCGAGATGACCGCTATCATCTGGGCGAAGAGGAGCGTAGAGTAGGAGAGGGCGTACGGGACAACAGCCCTCATTATATGGCGGAGGATTATGGCCAGATCGCCCGCCCCCAAGGCCCTCGCCGACTCTATGTACTCCTGCACCTTCTCGTGCATGACGATGCCCCTGACCGCGCTTGCGAACTTCCCGACGAGGAGCATCGCGAGGATAACGGCGAGCTCGACCGTCCCCATTTTGAGCTTCCCGTGGGGGCCCGTAGAAGATAGGACGAAAACCACCGCTATCGCCAGCGGGAGGTAAGGGATGGAGTTGAGGGCCTCCAAGACAACCGAGACCGCATCGCCGAACTTCGATTCGTAATAGCCCGAGGCGACCCCAAGAAAAATGCCGAGGAATATCACGAAGAGCGTCGTGAGGAAAGCTAAAACCAGCGTGTTCACGGTGGAGCCAACAAAGCCCACCCACAGGTCCCTTCCCTTGTAGTCCGTGCCAAGGAGGCCGTAGGTGTCGCCGACTATTACGGCCTCAACGCCCGAAGGATAAACCTGAACCGTGTACGTGCCCCTCAGCGGCTCCCGATTCTCGTCCATGAAGAGGGCCTGCGTGGGCGTTATGAAGGCCATGTCGTCCCTCCTGAGGCCGAGCTCCTCGATGGCGAAGCGCCTGGCCTGGAGGACGAGGTCAACGTTCGAGTTCACGCTTGCGGTACCGTTTATCTCTCCCCTAAGATGAACAACCCTCCCGTCTGGGCGGAATATGGTTATCGAGACCTCTCCCTTTCCCCTGAGGATCAGGTTAGATGGTGCCTTCTCGACCACGGTGTAATCAACCCCTCCCCTGAAGGCAACAGTCTTGGAGGAATCCCCCAGCCAGACCGGCTTCGCCCCTCTTGGGTAGTCCACCCAGAAAAGGTAGTTGTCCCAGTTGTCGAGCTTGACCCGGTCAAGGGTGGCGTAGGATACGGCAGTGAACGTGAAGAAGAGCACCAGAATCAGCACGCCCACCTTCCTGCGGTTCATGACGACCCCCTCGGCTCCAGCTTTATCGAGAGAACCTCAACGGCCATTGAAACAATGAAGTTGAGGAGAACCAGCACGGTGACGACGAAGGCGAAGGTCATGGCATAGAAGAACACGCTGTCGGGGGTAATGATAAGTGCCGAAGCGAGGAGCGTCCCGAGGCCGTTGAGCCTGAAGAGGTAGTCAACAACGAGGACGAGAGTCTGGATCTCGATGAAGTTCTGGAGCCAGACGTGCATTACCGGGACTATGGAGGCCCTCACGACGTGCTGTTTAACTCTCCTTTCAGGCAGGCCCATCGCCTTCTTTGCCTCAACGTAGGGCTGCTGAAATTCCTCGCGCATGATGACTGTTATACCCTCTGCCAGTCCCCACGAGGCCACGAGGAGCACCGAAAGGACGGGGAAGATGAAATAGGCCATCATTGACCAGCCAGAGCCCTTGATGCCGTTCGCGAGATCCGAGGGGAGGGGGGAGTAGATTATGAGCAGGAAGAAGAGGACGACGAAGAACCAGACGGGGATGCCGTTGAAGACCCTCGCCGTCACCTGAAGGAAGCCATAGAAACGCTCACTCCTCACGGCCCTGAAAGCCAGAAAGAGGGCCAAAAGAACTACTGAAGCATCGGCTAGGACTAGGAAGAGCAGGGTGCGGTATATGTACCCCCAGGTGGGCTGTACAGTCCCGTAGAGGTAGTTCCAGTAGCTGTACTTACCCGAAAACCGGGTGATATCCCTGAGAACCGCTCCCATGTATTCCAAACCAACCCTGAGGGTCGATTTCCTGAGCTCCGGATGGTTTTTAGGGGCGATGTACTTGACGTAGTACTCGAAGGGATCCATGCCGAGCTTTTCGGCCGCCTCAACGACTTTCTGGGCGTTCGGATTGTACTGGAAGAAGCCGATGGCTTCGAGGTAGGCCCTCTTCTCGGTGACCCCCTTTATCGCATAGCCTAGGACGAAGGCCACAAGCAGCGTGACGATGACGTACCTCAGCAGTATCCTCGTCAGGGACAACGTCCCACGCCCCATCGGACTGATCCTGACTATGCACTATAAAAATTCACAACAACGCTTATAAAGTTTTACGCTGGGATAAAAGTAAGTTGAACACTTTCAAAGGGAGATAAACAGGTGGGTCATGCCAGGCGACGTTTGAGAGCCTCAACGGCTAGCTCGAGAACCTCCCCCGGAGAAACCCTGAACCCTCCGCCCCTGGCAAGGACTTCACTTCCTCCCCCACCACCTCCAGCCTTCGAGAGAACCTCTCTCAAAAGTTCGTTCATTGAAATACCATCAACACCCTTGTTCTTTGCGAATATGACGTAATTCTCCCCGACGAACAGGGCTACCGTGCCGGGGTTCTTGTCAACGAGGTGGACCACGAAGGCCTGGGCGTCCTTCATCGGGGCTTTTTCCAGGTGGGCAACGACCTTTATGCCCCTGACTTCCTCAGCCTCGCTAAGCAGTGCTTTGGCCTTCCACTCCCACAGCGCCTTCCTGAGGGAGTCCTTCTCTTTTTCAAGCTCCTCCATCTCGCCCTTAAGTTCCATTACGCGCTCGACGAGCGGCCTGTTCTTATTGGGCATCCCGTCGAGGGACTTCCAGTAGTCGTCCAGGAGTTCATCGAGGTACTTCAGAGCCCTGCTCCCGCAGACAAACTCTATCCTCCACAGCTTCCTGCTCTTGCGGTAGAAGTTGACGACCTTTATGAGGCCGACCTCCTTAGTGCTCTTTACGTGAGTCCCGCCGCAGGGGATTACATCGACGCCGGGGATCGAGACTATCCTTATCGGGGGCTTAACCTTTTCCGAGAGCTCCTTTCTGAGCTTCTTTCTCAACTCGTCGGGGAGCTCTTCATAGACATCAACTTGAACGGACAGGTCCTTCCACACTATCCCGTTGGCCCTCCTCTCGACCTCGTAGATGATTTCCCAGGTGAGCTCACCGGAATAGTCGATCTCTATTTTGTTGTGGGTCTCGAATATCTGGAAGCCCGTCGTGTTCGCATCGTAAAGATCTTTGAAGACCGCCGAAAGGATGTGCTGACCGGTGTGCTGGCGCATGTTTTCGTATCTCCACACGGCATCGAGAATTAGCCTCACCGGTTCTCCCGGCTCCGGAAGGCGTCCCTCAAGCCTGCCCTCATGCCATACCTCATCCTTTCCGTGAACCTTGTCCACAAAGATTTTGAAGCCTTCCCCTACGATGATACCCCTATCCGAAGGCTGGCCCCCTCCTTCGGGATAGAATATTGTCCTGTCGAGGAGAACCCCAACGTTTTTACCTTCTTTCTCGACCTTCAGAATCCTCGCACCGGCCTCCCAGAGGTAGGCGTTTTTGTAGAACAGCCTCTCCGTCATATCACCACCGAAGAAAAATAGGCGGGAGGGATAAAAGGGTTGCCGTCAGGAACCCTCGGCCTGGGCCCTGGCCTCAATGAGGGCCTTGACCCTCTTCAGCCTGAAGAAGTTCTCGCGCTCCATCTCGTCGAGGCGCTGCTTGATGAACTTGACGGTAGCTTCCATCCTCGGGATAATGATGTATTCAAGCGCATTGACACGCCTCTTAGTGACCTCAATCTCTCTGGCGAGTCTCTTGAGGGTTTCTTCAACCTCCGCGAGGCGGACAGCCAAATCGAGGACTTCTTCGAACTTCTCAGCGGCGAGGTCGACCTTTGCCGAACTGGAGACGAAGGCGTACCCTCTATCGCTGGTGCTCCTCCTGAAGGACTCCGCCTCTATAAGGGGGACGGAGACACCCATAACGTTCCTCCGCTTTATTTCTATCTCCCTGTTGGGCTCCACGGAGAGGCTTATCTCCCTGAGTCTGAGCATGCCGACGTCTATCTCTGCCATCTGGAGGGCCTTGAAGGCTTCCTCCATCTTCCTGCCGAGCTCTTCCCTGAGGCTTAGGGCCTCGTCGTAGATGGTAAAGAACTCCATGATGAGGGCGTCCTGCTTGTCCTTGAGGAGCTTGTGACCCTTCTTGGCTAACTTAATGCGTCTCTTGAGGTTCAGGAGCTCCATACGGGTCGGCTTGACGTTGAGCAGCTCTGCCATCTCGACCACCTAAAGGTTAAAGGGGGAGGTCAGCCCTCCCTCTTCCTGTACTTGGGGTGGTACTTGAGGATGTACTCTTTCCTGACACGCTTGAGCTCGCTCTCCGGAAGCTCGGCGAGGAGCTCCCAGCCGAGGTCGAGGGTCTCCTCTATGCTCCTGTCCTCGTCGTAGCGCTGGGCGACGAATTCTCTCTCAAAGCGGTCGGCGAACTTGAGGTACTTCCTGTCGGTCTCGCTAAGGGCTTCCTCACCAACGACTGCGACGAGGTCTCTCAGAGACCTGCCCTCAGCGTAGGCCGCGTAGAGCTGCTGACTGAGCTGCGGGTGATCGTCCCTGGTCCTGCCCTTACCTATACCGTCCTTCATCAGACGGCTGAGCGAGGGCAGAACGTCAATGGGCGGATAGATGCCCTTTCTGTGCAGCTCCCTGCTGAGGACTATCTGGCCCTCAGTGATGTAACCGGTGAGGTCCGGAATCGGGTGGGTGATGTCGTCGTCGGGCATGGTGAGGATTGGCATCTGGGTTATCGAACCCTTTCTTCCCCTCACACGGCCGGCACGCTCGTAGATGGTGGCTAAATCGGTGTACATGTAGCCCGGATAACCGCGCCTTCCTGGAACCTCTTCCCTCGCCGCGGAAATCTCACGGAGGGCCTCGGCGTAGTTGGTCATGTCGGTGAGGATGACCAGAACCTGCATGTCGTAGTCGAAGGCGAGGTATTCAGCCACGGTGAGGGCCATACGCGGTGTGATGATTCTCTCGATGGCCGGGTCGTCGGCGAGGTTGAGGAAGAGGACGGCCCTCTCTATGGCACCGGTCTCCTCGAAGCTCTTCTTGAAAAAGTTGGCCTCCTCGTAGGTAATACCCATCGCGGCAAAGACGACGGCGAACTGCTCCTCCTCGCCGAGAACCTTCGCCTGCCTCGCTATCTGTGCAGCAAGCATGTTGTGTGGAAGACCGGAACCGCTGAATATAGGGAGCTTCTGGCCGCGAACGAGGGTGTTCATACCGTCTATGGCCGAGACACCGGTCTGGATGAAGTCCCTCGGGTAGGCCCTTGCGACTGGGTTGAGCGGGGCACCGTGGACGTCGCGCCTGTCCTCGGGGATGATCTCCGGACCGCCGTCTATGGGCCTGCCAATGCCGTTGAAGACCCTGCCGAGCATGTCCATGCTGACGGGCACCTTGAGGGTCTCGCCTGTAAAGCGAACGCGGGTGGTCTTTATGTCGAGATCCCTAGTGCCCTCGAAGACCTGGACGATGGCCATGTCCTGCCTTGCCTCAAGGACCTGGCCCTTCCTCTTCTCCCCGCTTTCGGTCTCTATCTCGACGACCTCACCGTAGGTGACGCCCTTGACTCCCTGGACTATCATGAGCGGACCGTAAATCTTGCTAACGGTCGAGTACTCCATTCCCGGCATCAGCATCACGCCCCGTACTTCTTAAACAGCTCCTCGAACTGTGTGTTGGTCTCGTCTATAAGCGCGGCAACCTTTTCGACGTCAGGCTCGAACTTCATACGGCCTATCTTCTCCCTGACCGGGAGCTTGGCTATCTCGTCAACGGGGACGCCCCTGTCGACGGCCTCCATGGTCTTCTCGTAGAAGTTGAGGATAACCCTCATCATGGTGACCTGCTTCTTCGGCGGGCAGTAGGTGTCGACCTCGTCGAATGCATCCTGCTGGAGGTAGTCCTCACGGAGCATCCTTGTGACTATGAGCACCGCCTTCTCCCTGTCGGGCAACGCGTCCGGACCGACGATACGGACGATCTCCTGCAGTTCCGCCTCCTTCTGGAGGAGCGCCATTGCCGTGTCACGCATCTTCCTCCACTCGGGGTCAACGTTCTGCTCCCACCAGCCCTGTATCGAGTCTACGTAAAGCGAGTAGCTCCTGAGCCAGTTGATTGCCGGGAAGTGCCTCCTACGAGCAAGGTCGGCATCGAGCGCCCAGAATACCTTGACGACACGGAGGGTGTTCTGGACGACGGGCTCGCTGAAGTCTCCACCGGGCGGTGAAACGGCACCTATGACGGAAACGCTTCCAATCCTCTCATCGCTTCCGAGGGTGACTACACGGCCGGCACGCTCGTAGAACTCCGCTATCTTGCTCGCGAGGTAGGCAGGGTAACCTTCCTCACCCGGCATCTCCTCAAGACGACCGGAGATTTCACGAAGGGCCTCCGCCCACCTGCTCGTCGAGTCTGCCATGAGAGCGACGTCGTAGCCCATGTCCCTGAAGTACTCAGCGATGGTGATTCCGGTGTAGATGGACGCCTCCCTTGCCGCGACCGGCATGTTCGAGGTGTTGGCTATGAGAACCGTCCTCTCCATGAGCGGCTTCCCGGTCTTCGGGTCCTTGAGCTTCGGGAACTCCTCAAGGACGTCGGTCATCTCGTTTCCGCGCTCACCGCATCCGATGTAAACAACCACCTGGGCGTCGCTCCACTTCGCCAGCTGGTGCTGGGTGACGGTCTTTCCTGAACCGAACGGACCTGGAATGGCAGCGGTTCCACCCTTGGCCTGGGAGAAGAAGGTATCTATCGTCCTCTGTCCAGTGATGAGCGGAACCTCGGGCGGGAGCTTCCTCTTGTACGGTCTCTTGACACGAACCGGCCATTTGTGGTACATCTTCAGCTCCTCTATGCCCCCGTCCGGCTTCTTGACCTTGGCTATGACCTCTTCGATGGTGTAGTCGCCCTCTTCAGCTATCTCGATTATCTCGCCCTCGACCCACGGCGGGACGAGGATTCTGTGCTCGATGATGCTGGTCTCCGGGACGACACCGAGAATGTCGCCGCCGGTAACCTTATCTCCGACCTTGACCTTCGGGGTGAAGTGCCACTTCTTGTCCCTGGGCAGAGCCGGGGCGGTGAGGCCCCTAGCAATGAAGTCGCCGCTGAGCTCACGGAGCACTTCGAGCGGCCTCTGGATACCGTCGTACATCGCGGTGAGAAGTCCGGGACCGAGCTCGACGCTCAGGGAAGCGCCGGTTCCCTCGACCGGCTCGCCCGGTCTTATACCTGCCGTCTCCTCGTAGACCTGGATGACCGCTTTGTCTCCCTCAAGGCGGATGATTTCTCCTATGAGACCCATTTCGCCGACGCGGACGACCTCGTACATCTTCGAGCCTTTCATTCCGTCGGCAACGACGAGTGGACCGGTAACGCGAATTATCCTTCCCATTTCCCCTCACCTCTTCAGATCAACACCAATTGCCCTCCTAACTATCTCCTTGATGGCCTCTTCGCCGAACTTGGAGCCGGACTTGTCCGGCACCTGAAGGATGATCGGAAGCTCAACGTCAGGTACGTCAACCTTCTGGAGGAACCTCTCGGTTATCAGAATTATACCCACATCGCCCCTTTCAACGAGCTCCTTCAGCTTGTTACTGAGCCTCTCCATGTCCAGGGGGGTGTCCTCAAAGGAGTAGACCTCATGGGCCCCCGCCAGCTTGAATCCCAGAGCAGTATCCTTGTCCCCAAGCACTGCTATCTTCATGCGACATCACCCACGAGCTCCTTTATCCTCTCGGGGTGAACCCCGTCCTCGATCAGCTTGGCTATCGCCCTGAGCTTCCGCACTTCTCTCTCCTTCTGGAGTATGTAGCTGAGCGGTGCCGCGACGCTGAGCGGGTAGAACCTGTTGAGCTCGTTCAGCCTCTCAAGGATGTGCCTCTCAAGGGCCCTTTCAAGGGCGCTCAGATCCCTTTCAACCTCGTCCCGGACGTCCCTGATGACCTTGCCGTACTTGGTGGAATCGAGCTCGGCAAGGGCCATGCTGAGGTCCTCGACGTGCATGAGCGGCTCAAGTTTCACGGTGCCGCCGGGGATTAGGAGGGGCCTTATCGCCTCCGCAGGCATACCTGCTGCCTTGGCCCTGAGAACCGTGAGGAGGTTGATCCTGTCTATCCTGAGCCTGACGAACTCCTCAAGGATGATCCTCTCGTCGTCCTTCTTTGAGAGGGCATAGCCTAGAAGCTTGCCGTAATGCATCCTGTAGAGCTCCGTCTCGAACTCCTTGGCCGATATCTCACCAAGTATGAGCCTCTGATACGGTTCCTCGTAGGGAGTGCCCTCGAGTATGACGAGTATCTCCTCCATCGTCTTGGCGTCGGCCATAGCCCTGACCTTCGGGAGCATTGAGCCTATCTCTATGACGTAATCACTCGCCGGTTCCCCCGAGAGCTTGGCCTTGACGACGTTCGCCACGTTTCTGACGTCCCACTCCTCAAGCATCAACTTAAAGAACGGGCTCACCCTCTTCGGGAGGATCTTGACCATAAGCTCATAAGTCCCGGCCAGGGCCTTCTCCAGGGCCCTCTCTATCTCCCCCAACGTGTACCCTGAGACGTCCGAGAGGTAGTCCTTGTAGTCGGTGTCCTCTAAGCCAACGACGAAGTTCTGGAGCGTCCTGCTCTCGGCGAGCTCGTTGAACCTCTGCTCGCTCAGGAGCTTTGCCTCCATTGCCTTTATCCTGGCGTTGGGGTATGAATAGGGGGTGTACTTCCAGACTATCCTTGCGGTCTTGTAGCCGACCCAGGTAAAGACCACCGCGAGGGTCGTGTCAAGTATTCCGCTCACCGCTCCTGGTTCCATTCCCCTCACCCGAAGAGAGCCTTGGCTATCTCTGCCCTGAGCTCGCTCTCAAACCTCTCTATCCTGGCCTCAAAGGTGTTGTCAACCCTGACCGACCCATCGGGGACCTCCACGAGGACGCCGCCTATGGTCTGCACCTCCTCCCCGAGGCGGATCTCAACGTCCCTCCCGACCCTCTCTGCAAGGGCCCCTGCAAACTCCTCAAACCTCGTTTTAAGGAGCTCCAGCGTTCTCCCGTTTGACCTGATAACAATGCTCTCGGATCCAAGCTCTTCAACGGCCTTTGCCGCCAGGTCAACGAGTATCGGGAAGTACTCTTCCTCAGGGAGCTCCGAGAGCCTCTCACGGAGCGCCAAAATTACCTCCTGAATGAGGGCTTCCTGAACCTCTAGGCGCTTCTTTCTGACCTCAAGGCGGGCGTTTGCTATTATGCGCTGTCTCTCAGTCTCGGCTTGGGTCTGGGCCTTCCTGAGTATCCACTCGGCCCTCGCCTCGGCCCTTTTCCTGGCCTCGGCCTTGATCTTCTCCGCCTCGTCTTTGGCCTCACTGAGTATGTACTGTATTTTCTGCTCGGCCTCCCTGTTTATCTCCTGAATGATCAGCTCTGCCCCTTCCATCCTCCTTCCCCCTTGAATTAAAGAAAGTTGGACGGAGTCAGAAGCCGACTCCGGTGACGATCATTATCAGGGCACCGACGAGACCGAAGATTGCCATGGTCTCGGCCATAGCGGCGAAGATGATTCCCTGGGTGAAGGTCTTCGGGTTCTTAGCAACGGCACCAATGCTGGCGCTTGATATGATGCCCTGCGGTATGGCCGAGAGACCGGTGAGGCCAACGGTGAGACCGGCTCCAAGGAGTATAGCGCTCTTGACGATGTTGTCCATGTTGCTCGGGTCGGTGAACTTGAAGCCACCGCCGAGGATTCCCGAGACCATCAGGATGAGGAACAGCGTAATCAGTCCGTAGATGCTCTGGGTCATCGGCAGGCCCTCAAGGATGAGGGCGTTCCTGAAGTTCTTCTCGTCCTCTGCGACTACTCCGGCCGCGGCTGCTCCAGCTATCCCAACACCGAACGCTGAAGCCGCTCCGGCTATTCCAGCGGCAAGGGCCGCACCAAGGGATACGTAAACTATCGGATCCATCCTTCATGCACCTCCTTAAGCTTCAAACTCCAGCTCGGAAACTTCTCTTTTTGCCCTGAAGGGCTCAAAGGGTTTACCTTCACCTGAGTAGAACGTCCCGAAAAATTCAACGTACTGGAGACGGAGCGAGTGTACGAACGCCCCGAGGGCGTTGATGGCAACCGAGAACAGCTGGCCGCCGATAAAAAGTATGAGGCCTATGACTATGCCGATTGGAACGGGACCTATGCTTATGCCCCATATCATCTGGGTGAGGATGTTGATGACCATCGCTATTCCCGCAGTCGCCAGTGCGAGCGCCATGAGCCTTGCGTAGCTGAGCCAGCTACCGACGAAGCCGAAGAAGTCCGAGATCGTCATGAGAAGCTTCATCGGAAGAGGAAGGTCGCTCATGAACTCAGACACCATGAAGAGCACAAAGCCCAGGCCGAAGAGCACCTTTCCGGGGATACCCAGTGCAGGGTTGCTGAGGCTGAGTGCCAGCATGGTGACACCGACTATCACCAGCATCCATGAAAGCTGCTCGGTCACTGCACCGATCCTGTCTCCGTTCTTAAAGCGGACAATGAAGCCCACGGTATAGCCGGTGAAGAGGTGGGCAAGGCCTATCGCCAGTGCAAGCTGGAGGACTACGAGGGCGTCGGTGAAGGTGTCCCAGACCCTCGGAACGGTGAAGCCCGCCATGTCGAGGGCGTTACCGAAATAGCTGCCAAATACTATTCCCATGAGCATCGTGAAAACGGCACTCCACAGGAGTGTGTAGGCGAACTTGTAGGTGCCGTCGTTGAACTTCCTGTGCCCCTTAACGAGGAGTGCAGCTATTATGCCTATGATAAGGCCGTACATAAAGTCCGTGAGCATGAAACCGAAGAAGAACGAGTACGTGAAGGTTATTATCGGTGTAGGGTCGACCTCGTTGTACTTGGGCATTCCATACATTTCGGTAAGCATCTCAAAGGGCCTGGCCCATGCAGGGTTCCTCAGCTTTATCGGAACCTCGTCGAGCTCCTCCTCGGCAGGTTCGCGGATATTGATGTAAACGGTCCCCCCTGTGATCTTCCTGAGGCCACTAAGCACGTCCTGAACGCTGCTCCTGGGAAGCCATCCAGTCAGCGCAAAAGTCATGTTGGTTCTGGCCAGCATCGGGAGAACAGATGCCTTGTCACGTTCGTTCTCCATGAGCTCCCTGTAGAAAACCACGTCGTCGTAGTACTTCTCGGCCAGCATCTGGGCGTCCTTTCTGGCGTTTTCAAGCTCCTCCTCCTTCCTGCGAAGCCTCTCCTCGTATTCGGCAATAAGTTCCCTCGGGGTCCCCGCACCCTCCGGGATCTCCACCCTCTCCAGGGAGTACTTGGCGAGGACGGGGTTTACCTTATCGTAGTCCCGTCTGAGGAAGGCGAAAACCGCCAAAACCTTGTCCTTGAACTCCCTTGAAACCACTACGATCCTGCCCTCAGTGATGCGCCGGACTTCCTCAACAAGCGGCCCGAACTTGTTCCTGTCAACGGTTCCGACAACTATTTCGAGCATATCCGTAGGCCTGAGGTAGGAAACATCAAGGTCAATCGAAGACAGGAGCTCAAGCACGGCAATGTCCTGCTTGATCCTTTCTATCTCGGCCTGAGTCGTGGTTATCTTGCCTTCCACAGCCTTTATCTCGGGCTCGACCTGGGCAAGGAACGCTTCAACGTCCTTTATGAGCTTCTCGATGCCCTCGTAGCGGTACTTTTTCTTCGCCTTTTCCTTCGGAAAGATGAAACCCTTTATCCCCCCACCGGAGGTCTTTCTGTAGGCCTTGAGGAAGTCGACGAGCCTCGAAATCGTTATGCTGTACGAGGCGGCCTTGCGGTGGTACTCGTTGGGTGAGTCCTTCTGGGCGACGTCAACATCGATCTCCCTTATTTCAACGGCCCCATGCTCGTGGAGGTACGTGAGGAGGGAGTCCTTGTACCTGTTGAGGGTTATGACCTCTACCTTTACCATCTCCTCCGGACGGAACATCTTAGCTCCCTCTCACGAGCGCTATTCCCGCAGAGATCGCCTTTTCAAAGTTGTTGGTGGCCCTGACCTTGAGGCCCTCGATCTCCTTCTCGCCCTCCTCAAGGATCTTTCTGGCCTCTTCTTCGCCTTCGGCGCGGGCCTTCTCAACGAGCTCCATGGCCTTCTTCTCGGCGTCCTCGATTATTTTCTTTTCGAGGAGCTTGGCCTCCTCCCTCGCTTTGAGGACAATAGCCTTAGCGTCCTCCTTGGCCTGTTCAATCCTCTCCTCGGCCCGCTTCTCGGCATCCACAATCTGTTTGATGACGTCCTCCATGATTAGCCCCCCAATGACCCTAAAACAGGTCTCCCTCACGCCAACTTTGGCTTCCCTAATTGGTTTAAATAGTTTTTGGCCTCAGCTTCGTATATCCTGCGAAAAAAAGTGATGATCGGACACAAAAGTTGAAAAAAAATATCATGTTAGCCCTTCTTCTCCGGCTTTTTCTTTTCCAGGAGCCTCTTCACATCGTCAAGGACACTGTTCTTAGCAAAGATTATGAGCTGTCCCTTTTCGGGGAGCTTGGTGTCGCCGGACGGTATTATCAGGTTGCCCTTCTCGTCGTAGACCGCCACCATAAGGGCGTCCCTGGGGAGCCGTATGTCCCTGACCAGTTTCCCGGCTATGTCGCTGTCTCCGTCTATCATGAAGCGCACTATCTCGGCGCCCTCCTTGGGGAACAGAACCCTGTCAAAGCCCGGCGTGACTATGTTTCTGCTTATGTACTCTGCCGCTATTTCCTCGGGGCTTATGACGAAATCAAAGTACCTCTTAAGGTCCGTTACCTCCTCAAAGATGCGCCTGTTCTGGGGGTTGCTTATCCTGAGCGACGTCTTGATCTTTGGGTTGAGGTGCTTCGCCAGTATGCAGGCAAGCAGGTTGGCATCGTCCTTGCCCGTTAAAGCCGCAAACGCGTCGGCCTGCTTTATGTTGGCCTCCTCAAGGGTCTTCGGATCCGTCGCGTCGCCCTCAATGACGAGGCCGTTGATGAGCAGGGAGAGCTCTTTGGCACGCTCCTTGTTCATTTCTATTATGGTGACGTCGTGGCCGTCCTCCTCGAGCATCTTGGCCACGAGGTAGCCGACCCTCCCTGCACCCATTATTACGACGAACATCAGTCCTCACCGAGGAGGTACTTTGCTATCTCGGCGTAGGCAGGCCTGGTTATGAGGATCCCGATCAGGACGCCGAGGATGGTGGTGAAGGCGAAGCCCTTCAGAGTTCCGACGAAGTATACCAGCAGGAAGCTCATGGCGGCTATAGTCGTTGCTGCGGCGGCGAAGATGACGAAGAACGCCCTTCCCATCCTCTTAAGCACACTGGCGCGCCGGGTTATCCTGGTGCTCCTCTCCCCGCTCAGAAGCTCATCGGTTATGACTATCTGCTGGTCAACACCCGTACCTATGGCCGCGATGATACCCGCTATGCTGGGCAGGTCGAGGTTCCAGTTTATGAGGGCAGCGAAGCCGAGGATAATGATGACTTCGAAAAGGCTCGTGCTCGCCACGGGGATAGCTATCCTGAGGTTCCGGTAGTGGAAGTACACTATGAGGAGAACGGCTATCAGCGCGCCCACACCGGCGTACAGGGCCTGGTTCTTGAAGCCCTCACCGAGCCTGGGCGAGATGAACTCCATGCCAACGACGTTGAGCTTGACCGGAAGGGAACCGCTTTTAAGAATGGTATAAATATTTTTAGCCTCAGTCCTAGCTTCTTCCATTGTGGCCGCACGTCCCGTGATCTGGACGTCCTGCTGGGCCTCTCCGACTGTAAGGCCCTCACCCAGGGAGTACGGCCCGTAGAGACCAAGGGCATCACGGATTATCTTTTGATTATCTTCTCCCGGATTCCTTGGAATATATGAAACTGTGAAGTTCATTTCTTCAAGCCGAGTTTTGAGATCCTGGGGAACGTCCACCAGCACTATCCTGTCCCTGCCCTGGGCAAGCTTCGCTATCTCATCCGCGGTCTGGTTGGTATAGACAACGGCAGTCACGTTGAATGCTTTGCTGATCCTCTCCAGGAGTGTGGGAGCCTCCGGGGCGTTGGCGTTGAACTCGGAGCTGTTCATGGTCTTGTAGACGCTCTCCGGGACGACCATCAGAGAGTTCACTGGAGGATCAAGGAACATGTCAACTGGCCACCCAACCTTGCCTTTGGCAAGTTCGGCAAATTTCTCCGCCGCGGCTTTTGATATCCTGAAGGGGACGCTCCAGCTGTTGTCGGGTTTTACTCCAGGATTTCCAACATAGATTATGTCCTTCCCTGTGCCGAATATGACTCCGTTGAACTCCATGTAAAAGACACCCTGGTTCATTATGACCGACTTTATCTGGTTGGCCTCCTCGGCGGTGGTTACGTTTGCGACCTTTATGAGCACTATCTGGTCTCCCTGGGCCTCGACGGTTATATCCCTAAGTCCCAGGGTGTTGAGTCTCTTCTGGAGGGAATCAACGACCAGCTGCATCGTGTCGCTGTCTACCGGCTTTTCGGTCTGGGCCACTATGGCAACGCCACCGGCTATGTCTATTCCAAAAGTGAGGGGTTTAACCACGAGGGCCGTGATCGACCCGATGAGAACCAGCGTGAGCAGGATTATCCTCCAGTTGAGAAGGAGCCTCTTCGTCCGTCTCCTCATTCCTTACCACCCCATCCGATCTGCCTGAAAAGGTACCACTTGAGCACACCCGCGTTGAGAACCCACGTGTTCATGAAGTCCGCGAGCAGGCCGAAGATCAGGACTATCGCTATGTTGTCAATGGTCTGGGAAGTGGATATGACCCACAGCACCAGCAGGGCGCCCAGGGTGGTGGTGCTCATCGTGAACCCCGTGGAGACCGCGGTCAGGTAGGCATCTTCAATTGTGTCCTCCTTCCTTCTCAGGAGCTTTGTGGTCAGGAGTATGTTGCTGTCGACAGTGTAACCTATGAGCATCAGAAGGGCCGCTATGGTTGCCGTGGTGAGCTCTATCCCGAATATGCCCATCATGGCGACCGCTATGGTCATGTCCGAAAGGGCGGAGAATATTATCGTGAGGGAGGGCACAAGGTTCCTGAAGAACAGGAAGACGACAACGGCCATGGCCAGGAACGCAAAGACTAGGGCTTTGATGCCCTGCTGCTGGGCTATCTTTCCAAAGGTGGGCTGAACCTCGCTGTGGGTGTACTCCGCGTCCGGATACCTCTCCTTCATAATGTCTATTACCCTGACCGGATCCACCCCGATAGGGGCGTAGACCCTGACTCCGGACGTATCAACGCCCGTGAAGCTCTCAACCCTCACATCAACCCCCAGCCTGTCCCCTATATACTTGGCGAGCTCGTCCGGGTTGGCATCCACGCCGTAGGCCGTGACGACCACTCCTCCCTGGAGGTCTATCCCGAGAGTCGGAAAGTGAACCGCCAGGATGAGCAGGGCTATTATGAAAACCACCAGTGGGTACAGAATCATGTTCCTGTATTCCATCTCGGCCAGAAAACTCAGCTTCTCCATCTTCTTTGCCCGCACGGACTCGCCGGCGGTGGGCCTTCCCTTGACTTTAGGCTTCGACATACCTTCACCCCTTCGCGAGTTTTATGTGGACTTGTGGTTAGTTGGAAGTGCGGGTTTTAAAATTAGTGGTTCACGGCTAAAAATGGCCACCAGTGAGCATACTTAAACCGTGTGCAAGCACACCCATGAAAACGCCTTCAAATCGGACATAGGGGCAAATAACCCACAGCTTTCGGAAAATTCCAATAACCGCCCGCAAATTTCCGTTCAATCCATTCCAGGCCAATCCATAACAGTTCAACACCAAAACAGCCCGTTCACAACTCTCCGCTTTAGGGCTTAACTTTAAAAAGGGTTCGTAATAGGGACAACAAGAGGTGAGAGCCATGGTCGAGATCGAGACGATAGGGTTCCACTACGTTGTCGAGGCTGCTGGCTGTGATCCTGAGGTTCTCAGTAACGCTGACAGGATAAGGCGGATATTCCTCGAGGCGGCAAAGATAAGCAACATGGAGGTCAAGTCAAGCTACTTCTTCAAGTTCTCCCCAAGCGGGGTCAGTGGGGTCGTCATCGTCGCCGAGAGCCACATCTCGGTGCACACCTGGCCGGAGAAGGGCTATGCTGCCCTGGACGTCTACACCTGCGGCACCAAGGCAGACCCGGAGAAGGCCGTCGACTACATCCTGGAGCAGTTCAAGGCCAAGTACGCCCACGTCTCCGAGATAAAGCGCGGCATTGAAGAGGACGACGAGACCTACACCCACATGATCCTTACGTGGGAAGAGAGCCTGAGAAAGAACGGAAAGAACTGATCAGAGGAGCTTCTCTATTCCCTTTATCCTCTCCAGGGCGTCGTCCAGTACTCTCTTGATGTTCTCGATCTTCGCCCTGAGCTCGCGGTTCTCCTCCTCGAGCTTCATGACCTTCTTTTCAAGCTCCTCCTTCTCCCTCCTGAGCTTCTCGTACTCTTCTATGGCTACCACCTGGCCGCCCTTGGCAAGAACCTCGATGTTCCTGACGAGTTCATCGAGCTTGCCCTGCTTTATGAGCTCGTAGGTCTCCCTGACGAGCTGTCCGGCCTTGGTCTCGCCCTTGAGGTGCTTCCTGATGGTGGCCTCGGTTCTGCCGAGCTCTTCCGCCATCTCCCTGACCGTCATGCCGGCCTTCTCTCTGGCTATCGCTCCAGCCGCTACGGCCAAGCTGTCGACCCAGGTCAGCCTCTCGGCCGGATCCTTTATCAGTTCTATGACCTCCGGCCTGAAAAGGGTCGCAAACAGGAGGAGGCTCTCCAGCCTGTGTATCTCCTCCCTCCCGATCGGGTTCAGCGGAACCTCCATTTCCATCACCCCCTTCCAGTTTTCACTCAACCTCGACTATCGCCTTCCTCTTGAGGATCTTGTCGGGGTAGACAACTATTCCCTTGTCAGTTATATCAAAGGGGTGCCTCCTCATGGAGTGGCTCGTCCCGCGCATCTTCCAAACTATAAGGCTCCTTCTGAGCTCGCCGTCAATCTCGTCGAAGTCAAGGCGGATTATGCCGTCGACGCCATGTTCAACACCCGGCCCGCCGAAGCCGCGCTCACCAACGCTTATCTGGCTCACAAAGATGCTCGTGACTCCCAATCCAGCCAAAACTCTCTTGAGCTGCATGACGATGCTCCTAGCCATCGCAGGCTTGTTGATGTAGAGGGTCGTAACGGAGTCAACGACGAGCCTCTTAGCTCCGATGTCCTTAACCGCCGTCCGGAGGACGTCGATGAACTCCCTGATATCGGTTAAATCGTGAACTATGTACCTCTCATACTCCTTGCTCTTACCTATCCCCGCGGTGAAGGCATCCACCATGGCAAAGAGACCTTCCTCCTCGTACTTCCGAACGTCCCAGCCGAACCCGGCCATGTTCTGCCTCACCTGAACCGGGTGCTCCTCAAGGGCCACGTAGATGCCCGGCTCGCCCATCTGGAGGCCGTTCCATATGAACTGCTGGCTGAATATCGACTTTCCAGTTCCCGGACCGCCGCTGAGAAGGACGACGTTCCTCTCCGGAATCCCCCCGTGGAGTACCTCGTCCATCCCGGGGATGCCCGTCTTCACTCGCCTTATCACCGGGCGCCACCCCCTTTAGTTACCTTTAGTTATCATTATGTTTTAACGGAAAGGGTCTTAAAAAGATTACGTGGGGTAAGAAAAGTCAGCGCCTCCTCCTCAGGAACTCCCCCACGTCGGTAACGTTCAGGATGAACTTCTTCCTGCTCTCCGGGTTTATCCTCCCTATGCCGAGGATAACGCCGTTCTCGTCATAAATCACCAGTTTCTTCGTCCCCTGCCAGCTGTATCTCCGCACGCCGCTCCTTGGCACGTCCTTGCCTGTCGTGAAGAGGAAGCCCGCCTTTGGACTGAGAATCGCGTAGTTTTTACTGACATCAACGAAGTAGAAGAACTCCACGTTGGGATAGAACTTCTCGACCAGGTTTTTATCCACCTTTATCGTGCCGACGAAGGTTCCGTAGGCGTAGGGCTTAACCCCCATCCCCTCGATCTCCCTCCAGAGGCTCTCGTTCACGGCATAAACGTCCCTAAAGCGACCTTCCACCACGGCAAAGAAATGATGCCTAAGCTCGCCGTACTTCTCGGCCTCGCGCAGGATCAAATCGTACTCCCACGACGAAGCGCGCCGGTATCTGAGTCCCTCCACCATTCCACGCACCGTCACTAGTTCTTCAGCGGACTTAAAAGGTTAGCCCGTCGCGTTTGGAGGACTAACGTTTTCAGGGTAGGCAACGATAACGGTGGCGTTCTCCGGGATTTCCCCGGCTTCTCGTAGAGAGAGTTAGGAACGACCGCAGAGAACACAACGGCTGGAAAGCCGTAGAACATTAAGTTAATCCCCGATTGTATATTTACCTTTCGAGTTCATCGAGCAGCTCAGCAAATCCTGCCATGTCCGTCCTCTCGAACTCCCTCTCGAACTTGAGGCCCAGCTGGGCTATTTCCTCCGGGGTTATGGTCGTTTCCGGCTCTTCCGCGTTTATTCCCGGGCAGCTCTCGTCGTAGTAGAGCCACAGTGTCTGTCCCCCGTGGTGGAACGGCTTTTCGCCTTCAACGCCGAGGGGCTTGCGGGAGACCATGAATGGATAAATCCTGCAGATTATCGGATTCGCATTGTGAATCCGGCATTTTCCCGTTTCAGGGTCATGAAAGACGCAGCCCAGATCCCACTCCCTCACCGCCAGGACGAAGCGGATTTTATCCCCCTCTATGGAGAATGTCACGAACTCCTGGGGGTCGTGGCCGGTCTCTGCGATTCTCTCTATGTCCCTCAGCGTCAGATATACGTGCCTCCCACGGCAGCAGTCGAGGCAGAACTCACACCTGAAGGGCACCGGTTCCGTGAAGGGTCTCGGTTCGAATCTCATGGGACTTCATTCATGGAAAGGGTTAAAAATGCATCGGAACATCCTCTGCCGGACCTTTTGTCGCCAGAACAGGCTTTACCGCTAGAATTTGGCAAGATCAACGAAAAAAGAGGCGGAAGCAGGCTTTAGTCCCTTTAACTTTTTCCGTAGGCGACTTTGAAGGCTCCCCAATCGATTTTCTCACCGTATGTCACCGTGAAGTTGACCAGCTCGTAATTCTCAGGCCTTCCTTCCGGCTTGTAGAAGATGAGGTGATAACCCGGCTCGACGTACCAGTAGAAGCCAGGGGTTATCACGAAGAGGTACTTTGGAATTACCAGCTTCCGCACACATTTCTCGCTCACAATGAACTTCTGCCCGTCCCAGAAGGCAACGTCCGCACACCAGCCGGGTGTTTGAATCTCCAGAAACACCGAGTTCCCGTAATCTTCACTGCTCTTGAGTATGAGGTGCTTCTGCATGTCAACCGAGTTCTTCCAGGTGTAGTTGCCGAGCGTGATGTTCTCAAGGAGGACTATCTGCCCTTTCGGCGCGGCGACGCCGTACGGCACGACTTTGTGGGTGAGGAGTGGATAGTAGACTACCTTGAAGATAAGAATCGCAAAAACGAGAGCCAGAAAGAGAACCTTGGCCCGAAATGCCGTCTCGTAGGATATCTTCATGCAACCACCTCATGACTTTCCGAGGGACACCTTGAATGCCCCCCAGTCCGTGCTTCCACCGTATGTTACGGTAAAGTTGACGGTCTCATAGTTCTGGACGGGGCTCTCCTTGTGGAAAACTATCACGTATCCCGTCTCAAGGTACCAGTAGAGTATCTCCTTGGCCTCGTGTGTCGGAACCCTCCTGAAGGCGTACTGGCTCAGCTGGACTTCCCTGGCGCAGTCGTATTTCTGCTGCCAGCCTTTCGAGGAGCCGCCCCATACCCAGAGGTCAATGCACCATCCTGGCGTCTGGACTTCCAGGGTGAGCGTGTCCCCCAAGTTGTCGTTGCCCTTCAGGACAAGGAGGTTGTTCTGGGACGTTGCCGGAACGGCGTTGGTGTAGTTCACCAAGCCGAGGGTAAAGTTCTGGGCAAGAACGATCTGCCCCTTGGGCGCCGCCACCCCCCACGGGTTGGTTTGATGGGTCAGGAGCGGGTAGTACACTATCATGAATATGGCGATTCCAAAGATGAGAGCCAATATGAGAACCTTAGCCCTGAAGCTTGTCTCATAGGATAGCTTTTTCTTCAAGCCCACTATGCTTCACCTCAGTACACGGTTGTACTCAGATGTTTAAAAGTTTTACTCAAAAGAAAAACTTTCCAACATCGGGGGCCGTTAAAGGACAGCAACTTGGAACAAAAAAGATCAGGTGTTCAGGTGGGCGTCAAACTCTTTACTCTCCCTGTAGTCAGCGTAACCCCTATCGAGCCTCTTGGCGACGTAGGGCCCGTTCTTCCGATAGCCGAACTTCCGGTAGTAGTTCCTGACTCCCACGCCGCTGATCACGAGCATCTTTTTGACGTCGAACTCCTCGCGAGCTATCCTCTCGGCCTCGGCGAGGAGCTCCCTTCCGTATCCCCTGTGCTGCCACTCGTACTTCGGCTTTCCGCCTATCGGCACGAGCGGGCCGTAAATGTGGAGCTCCCTGACTATGGCTGAAGGACAGCAGTTTATCTCCTTCCTGTGGGCCTTCTCGCTTGGAATTCTGAGGCGGAGGAAGCCAATAAGAATGTCGTTTTTGACGTCCTCAAAGCTGAGGAAGATTTCTCTTCCTCCCGCTGCCTCGTAGTCCTCACGGAGCAGTTTGATGTGCTCGATTTCGGGCTGAACCCCGAACTTCTCCATCATGTGGCCAACTTCCCTAAAGCGAATCTCCCTCGGTCTTATGCCGCGCTTAATCAGCTCATTGAAGACGAGCTGGCCGAGGTTGGAGTGCTTGACGCCATCAACGATGAGCTGAACGGGAATATCGCGCTGGATTCTCATCACCCTAACCCACTTCGGGAAAAGCTTGTATGCCTCAACTAGAAGCTCCACCGCTTCCTCCGTCCGGTAGGGTCTGTATTTGCTCTCCTTCCACCAGCGGTAGAGGGGGGCATCGGCGGTAACGAGCGTGGGATATATCTTCAGCATGTCAGGCCTAAAGCGGGCGTCCTCGAAAATCGCCCTGAAGGTGTAGAGGTCGCGCTCGAAGTTGCTTCCCGGAAGGCCCGGCATTATGTGGTAGTTGATTTTGAGACCGGCATCGCGGAGGAGCTGGGTTGCTCTGACTATCTCCTCAACGCCGTGCCCGCGCTTGGTTCTCTCGTGGATGAAGTTGAATATCGTCTGGACGCCGAGCTCAACGCGTGTCGTTCCGAGCTTCAGCATTCTGTCTATATGCCTCTCAAAGGCCCAGTCGGGGCGCGTTTCGATAGTAAGGCCTACCATCCTCACTCTGGCCCTCTCGTTCTTCCTCTGCTCGTCTTCAAGGTAGTAGTAGGGCTTTGCGTGTGTTTTCTGCCACGCCTCTCTAAAGGCGGGGTCTTCATTAAAGACGGACTCGTCTTTGTGAACTATCAGCCTGACGAGCTTCTCCTCAAGGTTTTCTATCTCCTTAAAATGGGGGAAGTCGTTCATTGCTTTGAAGGCACACTTGACGAACCACTCCTGGTAATCCAGATCAACCGCGGGAAAAGTTCCACCCTGGATTATGACCTCGACCTTATCCACGTCGTGGCCTATGTCAGTGAGCTGCTTAAGGCGACGCATCATGATAATGTACGGATGGTAGGCGCTCTGGACGGCTCTCAGGGCGGAAGGCTCCTTTCCCGTGTAGCTCTGGGGTGAGCCAGCGCTCGGCCCGCCGGGGCAGTAGATGCAGCGCCCGTGGGGGCAGGGAAAGGGCTTGGTCATCATGGCAACTATCGCGACGCCGCTTATCGTTCTCGTCGGCTTTCTCTTCAGCAGATCCCTAAACTCCTCGCGCCTCTCCTCGGGGATGGCTTTAAGGATATCAGAATTACCCGGAATCTTTGAGAGATGATACTTCCGCGAAACCTTAATCTTCCAGCGGTTGAGCTCCTCCCGGTTCTTAATCTCACCGTTCATGACAGCCCTCGCGAGCTCCTTAACCGCTTTCTCAAACTCACTATCCCCCATCCCAACACCTCTCGGCTCAAGTTGACGGGCGGTTTTAAAAGGGTTTGTGGGGCATATTCAGTTAGTGAATAATTCACCATAGTGAATATGGCCGGGTGATAACTATGAACCGCGATGACCTCGTTGCTTTCC
Source organism: Thermococcus sp. M36 (assembly GCF_012027355.1). NCBI lineage: Archaea > Methanobacteriati > Methanobacteriota > Thermococci > Thermococcales > Thermococcaceae > Thermococcus > Thermococcus sp. M36. Next base: position 962,403 of record NZ_SNUH01000001.1, on the reverse strand, counting down.
TCAACGAGTACCTCAACATCCTCGCCTATCCCGACAAGTCCAGCAACGGCCTCCAGGTGGAGGGAAAGGAAGAAGTTGAGAGGGTGGCCTTTGCCGTGGATACGACGCTGAAGACCATAAGGCGCGCCGCCAAAGGCGGAGCCGACATGCTGATAGTCCACCACGGCATGATATGGGGCGGTCTGGGCTACATCACCGGGGTGCACTACAGACGCCTGAAAGCCATCATGGACGCTGGTATGAACCTCTACGCCGCCCACCTGCCCCTGGATGCGCACCCGGAGATCGGCAACAACGTTGAACTGCTCAGGCTCCTCGATCTGGAGCCGAAGGGCCCCCTCGGCGAGTACAAAGGCATCCCCGTCGGCTTCTGGGGTGAGTTCGAGGAGCCGCAACCGATAGAGAAGGTCGCCCAGGTAATAGCCGAAAAGCTTGATACAACCGTTAAAACCTATGAGTTCGAAAAAAGGAAGATTAAGACCGTTGGAGCCGTCAGCGGGGCCGGAGCCTTCGCCCTGGAGGAGGCCTGGAAGAAGGGAATAGACCTCCTCATAACCGGCGAGTTCACCCACGCGGACTACCTAACCGCCCTCGACCTGCCGCAGAGTGTTCTGGTTGCGGGCCACTATAAGACGGAGACGCTGGGAGTAAAAGCCCTGATGGGGCTTTTGAAGGAGAAGTTCGGGCTGGACGTTTTCTTTATAGACGAGCCAACCGGGCTCTGAGCTTCTCCAAGACTTCTTTTTCCTTCAGAATTCTGAGGCTAAGCCCGAGCTCTCCAGCATAACCGAGAATCCAGCCAGGGTTCGGGTTGAAGTTTGAAACCACCCACAGCTCCGGAAACCCGGCCCTGTGGGCCTTGACGACGTCGTAGAGGAGCCTCTGGGGAAACCACTTGAATGAGGCCTCAAGCTCTATCGCGAGTAGCCTTTCCCCGCCGTTAAGGATAGCTATATCAATACGCGTCCCGTCGGGGGTTCTGTATTCGGGGACGGCTTTGAGGCCGAGTTCCCTGGAAAGCTCCAGAACCTGCCTCTTGAGAGTTTTGACCTTGATTTCGATCACCAAAGAAAAGTTAAGGAATCAGCCGAGGCGCTTCTTCACCTCGGCTATAGCTTCCTCAGCCTTGAGCGGGTTCTTTATCCTGCCCTGGGCGAGCTCCTTCCTTCCGCCGCCACCGCCGCCTGCAACGCTCGTTATCACCTTCGCCAGCTCGCCGGCCTTGAGGTCGAGGCCGTTTCCGACGGCGACGACGAAGTGGCCTTCCCTGCTGATGAGAATCACAACGCGCTTCTCCTTCCTGAGCTTGTTGGCTGCCTCGCGGAGGTCGTCCATGGTGCCCTCGACTATCGCCCCGATGAACTCAACCTCACCGACCTTCTCGACCTCGCTCTCGAGCTCGTAGACGAGGAGCTTCGCCAGCTCCTTCCTCAGCTTCTCGACCTCCTTCTTTGCCGCCTTCCACTCATTGAAGAACCTCTCAGCTGTTTCGGGCACCTTCTCCGGCGGGACGCGGAAGACCTCGCTCGTCCTCTTCAGTATCCTCTCGGTCTCCTGCATCCAGTTGATTGCCGCCTCTCCAGCGGCGAAGATTATGCGTTCAACGCCGTCTTGTATCCTCTCGGTTCTCAGGATCTTTATTGGGCCTATTAGGCCGGTGTTCGGCAGGTGGGTTCCACCACAGGCCTGGACGTCCCAGTCCTCTATCCTGAGCACCCTGATGACCCTTCCCGGAACGACTCCACCCTGGTAGAGGCGGAAGCCATACTTCATCTCGGCTTCAGTCCTCGGGAGCCACTCCCACCTGACGGGCCTGTTCTCCATCACAACCCTGTTGGCGAGCCTCTCTATCTCCCTGAGTTCCTCCTCACTTATGCGTTTGTAGTGGGAGATATCCAAGCGGGCCCAGTCGGTGCTGAGCTGGCTTCCAGCTTGCCAGACGTGCTTTCCGAGAACCCTGACGAGGGCGCCCATAAGCACATGGGTTCCGGTGTGGTGGCGCATGTGCTGGATCCTCCGATCCCAGTCAAGCCTTCCGTGGACGGTCATGCCCTCCTTGAAGGCCTCGGGCTTCTCCACCTTGTGGAGGATTACCTTTCCGACCTTCTGGACGTTGGTTACCCTCACTTCTTCGTCCCCAGCGGTGAGCACACCGGTGTCGTAGGGCTGGCCTCCACCCTCGGGGTAGAATGCGGTGGCATCCAGAACGACCCAGTCCTCAATGACCTTGAGCACCTTGGCATCGAACTCCTTCATGAAGGGATCCTCGTAGTAGAGCGTCCTTGTATCAGGTAAATTCTTGACGAGCTCGAAGTCGACGACGTACTCGGCGGCCGCCTTCTTCTCCTGCTTCTCCGCCTCCTTCGCGACTAGGGTGTAGAAGTTGTCCGGAATCTCGACCTTTACACCCTCCTTTTCGGCGACCTCGGCGACTATCTCCGGGGTAAGCCCGTGGCTCTCGTAGAAGAGTATGAGCCTTTCGAGCGGTATCTCCTCCTTTCCTGCCTTCTTGAGCTTCGCTATCTCACGCCTGACGAGGTCGCTGCCGCGCTTGAGGGTCTCACGGTAGCGCTTTTCCTCGACATTGATTATGTCGAGGATTACATCTTCCATCTCCTTGAACTCCGGGAAGGTCGGGGAGAGCTCCTTTATGTGCATGGCAATGATCTCAGCGAGCGGCATCTCAAGCCCAAGCTCGCGGAGGTGCCTTATGCTCTTCCTTATGAGGAGCCTGGCCAAATAGCCGGCTTTAACGTTGGAGGGGATTACACCGTCGGCGAGCATGAAGGTTAAAGCTTTCGTGTGGTCGGCTATCGCGTAGATGAGCTCATACGGCCTAACGGCCCTTTCAAGCTCCTCGACGCTTATGCCGACGCGCTTAGCCACCTCCTGACGGAGAACCTTAAGGTCTCCCATGTCCTCGATGTCGAACATTCCGGCAAGGCGGGAGTTCTCCATGAGGATGCGCTCGTCTATCTTCTCTATTCCAGCGAGCTTCTTGAGAGGCTCGACAACGTAGCCGAGAACCGCATCATAGGCCGTCGGGGTCCCCTGGCTCATCCAGACGAGCCTCTCAAGGCCGTAGCCGGTGTCAACTACTCTCGTCTCCATCGGCACGTAGCGGTCGCCCTTTATCTCGACGACCTGGCTCGGGTCGGCGTTTTCCGGAGCCTTCTTGTACTGCATGAAAACGAGGGTTGCAACCTCCAGACCGCGGTAGAGCACCTCGAAGGCAGGTCCGGCGTTTCCGCCGCCAGCCCAGGGGTTCTCCTTGAAGGTTATGTCCTCGGCCTTCATGCCCAGCTCTTTGGTGAAGAACTCGAAAGCGAGCTCAACCGTCTCGTCCATCCAGTATATCGGCTTGCCGGGGTAGTTGAAGGCGTGGTGGGCCATCATCTCGAATATCGTGAAGTGCCTGCCGGTGATTCCGACGTTGTCTATGTCGGTGAACCTTATTGACGGCTGGCTTATGGTGAGCGGGTTCGCCGGCGGGTCGGCCTCGCCGCTTATGACCCACGGCTGGAAGTCCATTATGCTTGCTCCCACGAGGAGGACGTCGTCTCTCCAGCGCGGCAGAACAGGGAAGCGCTTTACCCTCCCGTGGCCGTGCCTCTCGAAGAACCCAAGGAAGGCCTCGCGCATCTCTTCGAGGGTGTACTTCTTAGGTATGCCTGGCTTTCCGATGAAAGAGTACTCGTCGCACGGCGGGTCGCCGCAGGTCTCCCTGTCCGGATCGAGCGTCCAGAAGGGCTTGCCGCACACTTTACACGTCTTCCTTATCCACCCCTCTTCTTTAAACATCTCAGTGGTCATGTCCATGCTCATGAGCATCACCCCTTAAGTTGAAGTAGAAAACGAAGTTGGGCTATTAAGGTTTTCCTCACTCCCTCGAATCCAGACTGAGATCAATCTCAACGTCCTCAAAAAGCTCCTCATCAATGATAACGAGGGGAACTTTCAGGGACTTCATGAGGTCGAGGAGGGCTTTCTCCCTCTTCTCCATGAGCTCGAGCTTGTGCCTCAGGTTCGCGTTCTCTATGGCGAGGCTGTTGGCCTCGTCCACCTTCAGCCGGAGCCGCATCTTGAGCTCGTTTATCTGCTCCTCCAGCTCGACTATCGAGCGCTTCAGCCTCTCAATCTCCTGAAGGTATTCCCCACAGAGGCGGTCCTTTATCATACCGGTCAGCCCCGCGAAACCTCCTCACCAATCAGGGGGCTCCAGACTCATCATCCCCTAAAGCATTTAACTCCTAATGTCATAACGGTTTCGGTGGTGGCATGTTCGAGGGGTTAAAACGAGCCTACAGACTCTGGCGCTCCCGCTGTCCCTTCGTGCGGAGGCTTGAGGAGTGGAGAATGAGAAGAAAGGCAAGGGAGTTTAGGGTGGAGGTGAAAAAGTAGTCAACCCCTCAACATCCCGGCGAGGACCTCTACAACCTTTTCCTTTTCCATTGTCCTTTGCTCACCGCTCTCCATGTCCCTTATTGTTACTTTGCCCTCCGCGAGGTCCTTCTTGCCGACGAGGACGACGTAGGGGACGCCCAGCCTTCCGGCGTAGTCCAAAGCCTTCCTCAGCTTCCTTCCGGTCAGCTCGTAGTCGGCCTTAACTCCAGCCCTTCTGAGGGAGGAGGCTATCTCGATGGCAGCCTTTTTGAGCTCCGGCTCCTTTCCAATCGGAATCACGTAGACATCGGGCCTTAGCTTGGGCTCCGGAATGAGGCCCTTCCACTCAAGGATCGGAATCAGCCTCTCAATACCTATGGCGAAGCCCGTCGCCGGAGTTGGCTTACCTCCGAAGACCTCGATGAGGTTGTCGTAGCGACCGCCGCCGCCTATCGAGCCTATACCGAGGTCATTGGGCGCTATGGCCTCGAAGACTATGCTCGTGTAGTAGTCAAAGCCCCGCGCTATGCCGAGGTCTATCCTTACCCACTCCGAAACGCCGTAGGCGTCGAGAAGGTCAACCAGCTCGTAGAGCCTTTTGATTTCTGCCTTTGCCTCTTCACTCGTAAAGAGTTCCTCCGCCTTTGGAAGAACCTCGTCCGGCTCCCCCTTAATCTCGATCAGCGAGAGAACCTTCTCAATTCCCTCATCGTCAAGCCCAAAATCCCCCAGAGCAGCGATGAAGTCCTCGCGGCTCATCTTGTCCTTCTTGTCTATAAGCCTCATGAGCCCAACGTCGTCCTCAACGCCGAGCATCCTGGCGAACTCATCGAGAAGAACCCTGTCTCCAATGTTGACCGTGAAGTCCTCAAGGCCGGTGGCGAGATAGCTCTCAACGAAGAGGGCTATGACCTCCGCATCGGCCTCCACCTTGTCGCTTCCGAGAAGCTCAACGCCTGCTTGCCAGAATTCCCTATAGCGGCCGCTCTGCGGTTCTTCATACCTAAACATGTTGGCCATGTAGTACCACTTTATCGGCTTGGGCGCGTTCTGGAAGGAGTTGACAAAGAGACGGGCAACGCTCGAAGTCATGTCCGGACGAAGCGAGATGTTTCTGCCGCCCTTGTCGTCGAAGGCGTAGAGCTGTTCGACGACCTCCTCGCCGCTCCTCAGCTGGAAGAGGGCGGTATACTCAAAGGTCGGCGTGAGCACTTCATGAAAGTTATAGCGTTCGAAGACCTCGCGTATTCTCTCAAATACCCATCTCCTCTTGGCCATTTCCTCGGGGAGCAAATCTCGCGTTCCTTTGACCCTCTCAAGCCTAACTTTCATCTTCAACCCTCCTTTTCCTGGGAAAAGCGGAAGAGGTTAAAAGTTTAGCCCAGGAGTTTTTGACGTTCCGCTAAGCCGCGGACGTCATGAGCAGGTATATTCCAACGACGCCCTGCACCATCATCTGTGCTCCAATCGCCATCGTGAACATACCGATTATCCTTATGAAGACACCAAGGGTCGTCTTGCTGACGTTCTTGATGACGTAGAGGGTTATGAACATTGTGAGTGCCGTAAAGATTATGGCCAAGAATATCGCCGCGGCCGCGTGGTAGAGGCCCTTCTCAGCGGTTAGGGTTATCGCGGTGGTTATTGCTGCCGGGCCGGCTATTAGGGGTGTCGCGACCGGAACGGCCGCCAGAGCCAGGATGTTTTTCTCCCTCTTGAGGGTGAGCATTCCGCCGCTCTCAAGGGCCTCCAAACCGATCTTGAAGAGCACGAAGCCGCCGGCAACGCGTAGGGCGTTTATGTCGATGTGGAAAATTTGCTGAAGGATTATCTGCCCGGAAACCGCGAAGAGGAACAGCAGGAGGAAGCCTATTAGATTCGCCCTCACGATGAGGGTTCTTATGTCCTCTATGTGGAAGTCCTCGCGGAGGAGGCTGACCAGGAGTATCTTGTCGCTCGGGTCTATCATGATGAGCATGAAGAGCGCCGAACTGAGTATCGAGAGCACCTCACTCATGTTCGCGACTGCGGCAAGGGATTTATAAAGCTATGCCCAACTATGTACGCGCAGAGCGATGACGAGACCGGCACTGGCTGAGCCGTGATGAGCACTCGGTTGGCCGAGCCTAAACTTTTGAGAAGGCGAACTTCAGGAGCGGCGGCGTTATCACCGTTGTGACGAAGACCATGAGGATCGCCACTGTGAGAGCGTCCGGCCCGATTAAGCCACTCGCCATCGCCACGGCAAGCATGGCCAGCTCGACACCAAGCCTGGGTATCATGCCTACGCCAATCTTGAATGAGGACTCCCAGTCGAAGCCGGCAAGCCTTGAACCGAGGCCGCAGCCTAAGACTTTGCTGAGAATCGCCGCGATGGTGTAAAGGACAGCGAAGAGGCCGGCATGGATTATGTAGCCCAGCTCTATCCTCATCCCAATCTCAACGAAGAAGAGCGGGATGAAAAGGGAGTAGCCGAGGACGTTCATGTGGTCGAGTACGGACTTTTTCTTGGCGCTCTGGCCTAGGGCGAGGCCCGTCAGATAGGCCCCGAGGATCGAGGCAAGGTTGAGGTGCTCCGCGAGGTATGCGAAGGCTATGAGGAAGACCAGGGCGAATGCAGTCTCTGCCTCGGGGAGGTCTATCCTGGAGATGAACCTGAAGACCCTGTCCGCGAGCTTCGGGCCGAAGAACAGGAAAAAGAAGAGCAGGAGGGAGACCGAGATGACAACCTCCGCGAGGGTTCCATAGTTGACTCCACCGCCCCGTATCATCGATATGGCTACCGTGAGGATCAGGATTCCGAGGACATCGTCCACAACGGCTGCGGCCAGGATCGTGGTTCCCTCGCGGGTGTTGAGCTTTCTCAGCTCCATGAGCACCTTGACCGTTATGCTGACGCTCGTCGGAGTCATCATGGCACCGTAGAGAACGGCCTCGTGAAGCGGTACGAAGAAGTAGGCGACGGAGAAGCCGAAGAGGAAGGCCACGAGAACGCCCAGACCGGCAACCACGACACTCTGCTTCCCAACGCGTTTGAACTCCTCGAGCTCGCTCTCAAGGCCCGCTATGAAGAGGAGGAGCAGGACTCCGAGGTTGGCGAACTGGCCAATAACAGGGTTGGTGTCGAAGAAGATGCCTATCAGGAGTCCCCCGAATATCTGGCCCAGGACGACCGGTTGGCCGAACCTCTCGAAGAGGTACCCAACCAGCTTCGCCGTTGCGAGCATCAGGGCAATGAGGACCAGTATCTCCATCCTACCGCCCCTACTCCCTTGAGAACGCCCACTTTAAGAGGAAGGGCGTCACGAGGGTTGTTATTATGACCATGCTGACCGGGATGGAGAAAAGCCCTCTGTCAAAGACCCCCTCTCTGAGGGCTATGTTGGCCATTATCAGGGCGACCTCCATCCTGGGAACCATGCCAACGCCTATCTGGAGCGCCTCAATAGGCCGGAACTTCATCACGATACCGCCGATTCCACAGCCGGCCATTTTGCTCACTATTGCGATGAGGGCGTAGACGACGGCGAAGAGACCTATGTGTGTCAGCACGTGTACGTCCGTCTCGACGCCTATGCTCACCAGGAACACCGGGATGAAAAGGGAGTAGCCTATGGTAAGGGTCTTGCCAGTAATTTCCCTGGCCTCCGCACTGCCTGCCACCAGAAGTCCGGCCAGGTAGGCCCCTGTTATCCCTGCGAGCTGGAACTGCTCGGCTATGTAGGCAAAGAAGAGCATTATGGCTATCGCAAAGGCCGTTATGGTCTCGGGAAGGTTTATCCTCTCCGACGCGCGGAGGGCCTCCTTCACCGCAGGACTGCCGAGCAGAAGGCCAAGAAAGAAGAAAAGAACCACCTCTCCCAGAATCAGGAAGACATCGCCCGGATAGACGCTCCCCTTGGTGTTTATAGCGACAAGGACAGTAAGGATTATGATGCCGAGGACGTCGTCGACGACCGCTGCGGCCAAAATCGTCGTACCCACCCTCGTGCGGAGCTTCTTCATCTCCATGAGGATGCTCGTGGTGAGCCCGACGCTGGTGGCGGTCAGGATGCCCCCCATGAAGAGCGCCTGGATGTTTGAATAGCCCCACGCAAGGGCCGCTATGTAGCCGAGAACAAAGGGTATCATGACCCCAAGGAGCGCGACTATAAGTGCCGAGACCCCAACGTTCTTGAACTCCTCTATGTCGGTCTCAAGGCCGGCAAGAAAGAGCAGCATCACGACACCGAGCTCGGCAACCAGCTTAACGCCCTCATCGTATGACACCAGGCCGAGAAGCGATGGACCGATGAGAATGCCGCCTATGAGCTGACCGAGCGCCGCTGGAAAGCCGAGGCGAACCGTGAGATAACCGAACAGCTTCGCAACCACTAGGATTAACGCCAGCTCCAGGAAGACGTCCATGATTATCATCTCGGGGTAGTTTTACCGTCACGCAGAGACTATGCGGATGAGGCGCATTATGTCCTTAACCTCAAGAAGGCCGTGAACCCTGCCCCCGTCGTCCACTACCGGGAGGTGGTGCTTCCCTGTTTCGAGCATTATCTTTATCGCCTTACCAAGGTTGTCGTTGAGATGAATGGTTATGGGCTTGCGGACCATTATGTCTCCCACGCGGGATGCGTGGCTTATGGAGTACTTCTTCAACAGGCCGATTCCGACTATGGAGTACCTCCTGGGGGGCTCAAAGAAATGGAGCAGATCCTTCATGGTGATGAACCCGAGGAGCCTTCCTTCATCATCCACGACGACGGCTGAGCTCTCCTCCCCCCTTAGATTCTGCACAAGCTTCGATAGGGGGTCGCTGGGGTGGAGGGTCAGGAAATCTGTGTCCATGACTATCCTGACGGGCACCTTGGATATGTAGCGGATGTTGTGGCTCATCTCCTCCTTCCTCTTGAGCTGGAAGAGCTTCCTCTTGCTGTGGATTATGTGTATCTTCTTGGCCTTCGCGGCCCTGGCCTTCTCTGAATTGGTCTTCTCCATACACCCCACGAATAAACATTAATGTGCAGATATGTTTAAAGCTTTCGGGGAGGTTTTTAACATATTTATGTCAATACTAGCCCACACACGGATTTGTTTAACCAAAAGTCTGCCAAAAACTTTTTAAGGAGACAACCATAGAAGTTGGCAAGGGAAATATGGTTTTTGAGAAAGGAAGCGGAAAGAAGTACGACGTTGTGATAATCGGAGCCGGTCCGGCAGGCCTTTTCGCGGCCTACGAGCTGGCGGAAAGGAGCGATTTTAGAGTTCTGGTGATAGACGAGGGCGGTGACATCGAGCAGAGAGTATGTCCCATGTACGAGCTCGGCTACTGCATTGGCTGCCAGCCCTGCCACATAATGAGCGGCGTTGGCGGTGCGGGAGGACTGAGCGACGGCACGATAAACCTCCGTCCGGACATAGGCGGCGACCTAAGGGAGCTCACAAACGACGAGAACTACGCCTGGCAGCTCGTCTGGGAGGTAGACAGGATTTTCCTACGCCATAAAGCGCCGAGGAATCTCTTCAAGGGCAACCCCGACCAGGTAAAGTACTGGGAGCAGAGGGCCGCTCAGGCCGGCGTTAAGTTCATTCCCATCATCCAAAGGCACATCGGCTCGGACAGAACGCCCGAAGTCATCGGTGACATAAAAAAGCACCTCGAGGGCAAAGGCGTTGAGTTCCTTCTCTGGACGAAAGCTCTGGAGTTCGGCCAGGGATGGGTGAAAGTCAGGCGCGGGAAGGACATCTTCACCATAAACACCCGTTATATTATCGTCGCCCCCGGAAGGGGAGGAGCGGACTGGTTCCACGACGTGGCCAAGAAGATAGGCCTCAAAGCGAAGCATGGACCCATCGATGTAGGCGTTCGTGTCGAGGTTCCTGCCATAGTGATGGAGCCCATAACAAGCATAAACCACGACCCCAAGTTTCACATCTATACGGACACCTACGACGACTTCGTGAGAACCTTCTGCACCAACCCAAACGGCTTCGTCGTCGAAGAGCGCTACGACGGCTACGTTGGAGTAAACGGACACTCCATGCACGAGAAGAAGAGCAACAACACCAACTTCGCCTTCCTCAGCAGGATTGAGCTGACCGAACCGGTTGAAGATACCACAGCTTACGGCAAGAGCATAGCCCAGCTGGCAACGACGATAGGCGGGGGCAAGCCCCTAATCCAGCGCCTCGGGGATCTCAGGAGAGGGAGGAGGAGCACCTGGGCGAGGATAAGGAGGAGCGACGTCGAGCCGACGCTCAAGAACGTAACTCCCGGAGACATAGCGATGGCCCTGCCTCACCGCGTCGTGACCAACATCATCGAAGGTTTAGAGAAGCTCGACAGGGTTCTGCCCGGTGTTGCGAGCGACCACACGCTGCTCTACGCACCGGAGATTAAGTACTACGCAATGAAGGTCGAGGTCGATGAGAACCTTGAGACGAGCATCGAGGGGATTTTCGCGGCTGGCGACGGCGCCGGGCTGAGCAGGGACATAGTGAACGCGGCCGCGACAGGGCTTCTCGCGGCGAGGGGAATACTCAAGAAAGAGGGACTATACACCGAGAAGGACTTCAGGGAACCGGGGAACTGGAAAGCGAAGGTTGAGGATATGGAGAGATAAATAAATTTGTTAAGCTCCTAAATAAAAAGGAGGTTGTAATTCTTTACTTTCACTTAAACTCGATTGTTTGGAACTTTTTAGGCTGTTTTAGGAGGTTTTGTTTAACAGAAAGGTTTTTATAGGACTGTTTAACTACTTAGAATTGGCGATTCCTTATGTCGAGGTTTAGTCTGTGGTGGATTATATGGAATGGTTCCGAGTACGATTCCAGAATGACTTTTGAGGGGAAGAAACTATCCCCCAGCTACAAGGTTGTCAATGCGTTCAAGGATAGAGGTTTTGACAGGGTTGTTTTTCTAGATAGCGAAGGGAAAGAGATAAACTACACTGGAAATGGGCGTAAAGATGGTGCCAGTTTGGCGCTGTGGATTTCATCAAGGGTTAGTGGCTTGAAGTACTATGTTCCAATACCCTTTTACAAATACGGGAGTGGTGAGCCAAGAGACGACCCTTCCGATGGTTTCGCTAACTCCTACTGGAAGGACTGGATTGACGGTGTTCTCAGTATCGTTGACAGCGATAGGCTCGGCTTCTACTGGAGCTATGAGAGTTGCCTCCAAGCAACTCCGCATGACGAACATAACGTTAGGGAGGAGTTCGTTCGGGAGATGGCAGAGTATATCCACAATCACGGCCAAGAACTCATCTGGATTCCTGCAACAGGGGGCAGAGGAGTGTCTTATTTAAACGACCCGAATTACGATGGGATTCCTACGATTGGGGGCTACTTTGACTACGTTTTCGTCCAGCCAAACTACTATGAGTACGACACCTGTATAGAAGAAACTAATGGGGACAAGCAGACGCTTTCTTATACCTACGAGAAGCTCGTGGAGAAGGTGCGTTGGGTTTACGAGGAACTTCCTAAGAAAATTAAAGAACACAACCCCAACTCCACGACAACGGTCTCAATGGAAATGGAAGCCGACAGAGCCGTCCTTCCCGACCAATGCGGCCATTGTGCTCTTGGGTGTGATACTGAAAAGTGCATTGAACGTGCTTGTGATTATTACAAAGCAATTTTAGAAGTAAATCCCAGTGCATTCTCAACCAGAGCCTACTATTCCGATGTGGACTTCAAAGTCATAGACATGGTGAGAGGAAAATGCCCAGACTGGTAATCTCCCTCTTTCTCCTTCTTCTCCTTGCGGCTCCAGTCTCGGCAACGTATTACGTAAAAGCGTCCGGCTTCATTTACGAAGTTAAATACAAAGTGTTGTCCAACGGGAATGAGGCTTTAATTCCCCTTCCGGTCCTCCAGTTCGGTGTTACCTGCGGCATGAACGATTGCTGGGCAGAGGTTTATGGAGACCAACAATATCTTCTCCTGTTTAACGGTTCTCAGCTTTTTCTCTTGAACTTCACTCCAGTCCTGCTTTCAAATCTTCCACCCAACGTGCCAAAGAATATCAGCCATTTGTACTTCAACGGCGTAAAATACGTGAACGGTTCATGGTACGTGAACGTGAGCGTTTTTGCTTACTCCGCCGAAGCCCATGATGGCTCCAAACTGAATTACGTTTTAAGGTTCGATACCAAGAGATTCTGCGCTGAAAAGACTAACGTGAGCTGGTCCCAGATTAAGGGGAGCACGCTCACAAACGAAATACACGGCTGGAAGATTGAAATCCCAAAGGTCTTCCTGCTGTCCCTCAAAAACGACTCCGCAGTACAATCCGGTTACCCCTCAGCGGACGTTCTTATAGTTGTGAACGCCAGCAATACAAAATGGCTACCAAGATCTTTTATAATAGTCAATCAAACCCAGTTTCCAGTTTACTTCATGCTCAAAAAGGACCATCAAGTGAAAAACATCACGCTCCTTTTCCTGAACACTACCCCAGTTCAGATGTGGTACGGATACTACAACGAGAAAACAACGGGAATACCGGGTTACTGGTTCCCTGAGGGCGTCAGAATCGTTAACGTAACTTCCTGCAAACCCACTTTGAACGAGACTCAAACAACTGCCACAACCCCAACAGGACACCAAAACAAAAGCATCTGCGGACCGGGACTGATAGTGATTATTGCACTGAGCGCCGCGCTTCTCTCGAGGAAGGCAAAGTAACGATGTTTGGCCAAAAAAGGTTAATGTTAAAAGCCGCTCCCCTCTTCTATTTCCGGTGGAAAAAATGCCGATGAGATGCAAGTTCTGCGAGAAACCAGCTTTCATTAAGCTTCACTACCCAAGAATGTACCTCTGCCCTGAGCACTTCACGGAATACTTCGAGAGGAAGGTTAAGCGCACAATAGAGAGATACAAGCTGCTGAAGCCCGACGAGAGAGTTCTAGTCGTTGTGAGCGGGGGAAAGGATTCAGCCGTTACCGCTTACGTGCTGAAAAAACTCGGCTACGATATAGAGTGCCTCCACATAAACCTCGGCATAGGGGAGTACTCGGAGAAGAGCGAAGAATATGCAAAGAGGCAGTGCGAGGCTTTGGGAGTTCCTCTCTACATAGTCCGCGTTAAGGAGCTCCTGGGTCACGGAATTGGCGAAGTGAGGACGAGAAGACCCACATGCTCCTACTGCGGCTTAACGAAGCGCTACATCTTCAACAAGTTTGCCTACGACAACGGTTTCGACGCCGTCGCCACCGGCCACAACCTCGACGACGAGGCGAGCTTCATCTTCTCCAACATGATGCACTGGAACACGCAGTATCTGGCCAAACAGGGACCGCTAACCCCCGGCGAGGGCAAATTCGTGAAGAAAATTAAGCCCCTCTACGAGCTCACCGAGAGAGAAGTTGTTGCCTATGCACTTGCCAACGGCATAGAGTATCACATCGAGGAGTGCCCGCACGCCGTAGGAGCTACGACCATAGAGTACAAGGAAATCCTGAACGAGATGGAGGAGAAGAGACCGGGAACCAAGATAAACTTCGTGAAGGGCTACCTGAGGAAGAAGCACATCTTCGAGGCCGAGCTTGAAGAGGTAGAGCTGAGGGAGTGCAAAGTCTGCGGCATGCCGTCGAGCGGTGAGGTATGTTCCTTCTGCCGCTTCTGGCGCCTTGAGGAGCCGCTGGACTTCAGGGTAATAAAAGATTAATGGCAAGGGCCGATGAGGTAGTCCTTTCGGGCCCTGAGCTGTGATGAGGGCCTCCCTAACCGAGGCAGAAGGTTATTTAAGGCTGCCCCCCAAAGTTATACGGGGGAACTGCATGAGCGTGCCCGACGGACTTATGGTAAACCTGTGGGAGTCCCTCAAGAAGGGTGAAATAGTCCTGATAGAAAGGGCCGACAGCGGGGATCAGTACTTCGGGCTCCACCAGCTGGTCAGCTGGGGAAAGGGCAGGGGATACAGCGTCATGGTGGTTGATGTCCTAGACTCACTCCACCTCCTGCGGGCAAAGGCCCGGCTGGCCGGCCTGGATGACTCAGTGTTTGACGACATCCCCGTGATAAAGATAGGGGGGAGCATTGAAGCGGGGAAGGTAATAGGGTGGATAAAGGACCCATCGGAACCTGCGATACTCTCAAGAAAGTTCAAGGAGGCCTACGAGGAGTTCCTTGAGTCAAACTCCCCCGTTCTGACGGTCACAGTTGGGCTTGAAAAGCTCTTTGTGGCCGCGGAGTTCTCGTCCAAAAACGTCCAGGCGATAATCGGCTCAATCTCCAGATACGTCGGCGACGAAAGGCGGCTCGCTGTTATACTCCTGAAGGCGCGGGTCATAGACCCGTCAAGACAGGCGGTGGTGCGGCTCCTCGAAGACATCGCAACTACCGTGATAGCCGTCTCTAGGAGGGACAAGATAACGGAGTTCCACGTCATCAAGTCGGTGAACCACAGGCTTGAGGGAATGACGATAAGAATATGACTCCCCGATTTCTCAGTTTTTTACAATCACAGGGAAGGAAAAAGGGAACGTCAGAGCTCCGTGAAGCGGAGCCTGAAGCGGAGCTCGCCCTCCACCGGGAAGAGCACCGTGTAGCTGACGCCCTGCTGGACGAAGTCCCATCCGCTCTCGCTCTGGCTTAGGGTCTTTATCGGGTACTTCCAGACCCTAGCCCTTTTGTCCAGCTCTATTCTGACCTTCCCGATGCCGTAGGTGTCGTCCACCTCGAAGCTCTCCGCCTCGAACTCTTCTGGGTTTTCCATAACGCTGTGAACCGCGAGGTTCAGCTCGACACCGAAGAGGGCCTTTGCATCGCTCCTGACGGTGTAGTCAACGACGAAACCATCTCCTGTGATGTGGAAGGTCTTCTCCACCTTCGCGGGCCTCCCTGCGACGCTGCCTTCCCTCTCAAGGGATATACCCCCATCAAAGAGGCCGAAGTCGTAGGCCCCCTTGAGGAAGTCGCCGAGTTCGGCGTATCTGCTGAGCCTGTACTCGTCAAGTGTGGTTTCGGGTTCGAGGAAGTGGTCCTGGAGAATCGCCCTTAGGCGGTCGTCGTAGGCAAGTTCACGTCTTATCTCGTCCGGTATCTGCCTCCCGACCTCGTGGATGCTCGCGACGCCCTCTCCGGTCTCCTCCTCGGGCGTTGCCGCCTCCTGAACCTCGTGGTAGTGCTCCCAGCGCCTTGCGAGCACATCGTTGTAGTTTACCGCCTTTTTCTTCGAGCTGAACTCAAAGAGGGCACCACCGTAGGAGGGCTTGAAGACGGCGTAGAAGTTCCCGCTCTCAAGGAACGCCTCGTCCCTCCCGTCGAAGTCGATGTCCCTGACGAAGCTTCCAGTGGAAACAAAGGTGTTGGCCTTTATGATGTTCTCCCACACGGCCCGCCTCAGGTGCGGGAGGTAAACGCCGCCAAAGACGCCGTGCCAGTAGGCGTCGTTGCACTGGGCCTTGAGGATGAACTTTCTCGCCTCCGGGTTCTCGCGGACGAGCTTGCTCACCATCAGCATCCTCTTGTGCATGTAGTTGCTCTCCGGGTACTTGAAGAAGAAGTTCTTCCAGATGCCACCCCTCACGAAGACGCGGTACTTCTCGAACTTGCCCTCTCCCTTAAGCTGCTCAACGAACTCCACGAAGAGCTTCGCCTGCTTTGCCGGGAGGGACCACTCGCTCATCTCAAAGTAGGAGGCTATCGGGAGGTAGACAAGGCCTCTCGGTTTAAAGCGAGCGAGGTACTCAGAGTATAGCATGAGGTTTATCCTTTCGTCGCTGGAAACCCTGTCAAAGAACTCCCTGAGCCAGCCCTTCCCGTAGACCCATTCGTGGGTTCCCGGCCAGACACCGAACTTCTCGCCGTCGTCGTGGAAGACAGCCACCTTGCTCTCGTCGCCGTCGTCGATGGAGTGCAGGTACTCGATTGTCTTCTCCACCGGACGGAAGGGTATCAAATATCTCAGCTTCTCGTCTATCGGGAAGACCGCTATTACCTCCCCACCATCCTCTGTGTAGTATGGCCAGTAGAGCTCCTCCTTGGCCAGGCCAGCGCTCATGAAGTGGTAGTCGTCGACGATGACGTACTCTATTCCAGCCTCGCGGAGGCTTTTTACAAGTTCCGGCTGCCAGACGCGCTCGGTGAGCCAGACTCCCCTGGCATCGTAGCCGAGATTCCTGGCGAACTCCTTGAGGAGCTTTATCTGCTCCAGCCTGTCCTCCTTGGGGATCGCCGCCAGGACAGGCTCGTAGAAGCCGGCGACGACTATCTCAAGCTGGCCCTTTTTAACGAGAGACCTGAGGAGGTCTATGTGTTCCGGCCTGTTCTCGGATATCCACTCAAAGAGAGGGCCGGAGTAGTGGACCGCGACCTTCATGTTAGGGTACTCCTCAAGGATCTCCATGAAAGGCCTGTAGGAGCGGTCGTAGGCGCTCTCAAACACCCAGCCAAAGTTTCCGAGGGGCTGATGGTTATGAATGCCAAAGATAAAGTTCACCATCGCCAACCACCCACCATTACTGTTATCACTAGCGGTGATATGGGAAGAAAGGCATATAAACCTTTTTCTCGTATTACTCACTACGGGTGATTACCGTACACCCTTGGGGACTCAATCCCCTTTGGAGGTGGACGATGTGAAGAAAACGACCGCGGTTGTGTTTATATCGGTTCTGCTGCTTGGTTTAGTGCCCCTTCCGAACTTCGTCAGTGCAATGTACGGCACTAAAATAATCGACGGAAGCCTGGACGACTGGACCGGCGCCGACCTCCTGGCGGTTGGGATGGACAACGGTCAGGCCGGGGCGAATCTCGACAAGATGTACGTCTCCTGGGACGACCAGTACCTGTACATAGCGATAAAGACCAACAACACCCAGAGCTGGGACGTTGCCTACGGAATAGGAATAGACATCGACCCGGGAACCGGCAACGGTTACGTTTCCGGTGGAGACTCCTGGGGAAGAAGCGTCGAGTTCTCGAACGGCTTTGCCCCCGACTATGAGATTTACTTCTGGTGGGGCTGGGACAGCGGAATGGGAACCGACAACTTCAACACCTGGACCGGTAGTGGATGGAACTACAACAGCATCTCCAGCGTCGGCGGGAGCTTCGCCTACACCGGAGACACCTCGACCGGACTCCAGACGGTCGAGATAAAGATACCGTGGAGTGCCCTGGGAGGAAAGCCGGAGAAGGTAGCCATAATGGCATGGGTCACCGGAGGTAGTGGCTCTGCAGTGGACAGCCTCCCCGTTGACCCCGCAATAGACTACACCAACATAGGCGGAGAATGGGGAGACACCGACACCTTCACCAACATGGCGGTCATCTACGTCGCCCCCAAGACCATAGATGGGAACCTGAGCGACTGGAGCGATGCCGACCTTCTGGTGACCGGAAGGGACAATGGCCAGGCCGGGGCGAATCTCGACAAGATGTACGTCTCCTGGGACGACCAGTACCTGTACATAGCGATAAAGACCAACAACACCGGTAGCTGGGACGTCGCTTATGGAATAGGTATAGACGTCGATCCAGGAACCGGCAACGGGTACACGAGCGGGGGGGACTCCTGGGGCAGGAACGTTGAATTCTCCAACGGATTCGCTGTTGATTACGAGCTCTACTTCTGGTGGGGCTGGGACAGCGGAATGGGAACCGACAACTTCAACACCTGGACTGGAAGCGGCTGGAACTACGGAAGCCTGGCCGACGTTGGGGCCAAGTTTGCCTACACCGGAGACACCTCGATCGGACTCCAGACCCTGGAGATAGCGATTCCCTGGAGCGCCCTTGGAGGCAAGCGCTCTAGGTTCGCCGTTATGACCTGGATAACGGGAAGCGGTGGCTCTGCAGTGGACAGCCTCCCCGTTGACCCCGCAATAGACTACACCAACATAGGCGGAGAATGGGGAGACACCGACACCTTCACCAACATGCTCGTCGGCGAGTGGTTCCTGATGGCGGACCTGACTGTCGGCGTGAGCGGACCGGGCGTCGTCGGCCTCAATAGAGAAGGGGTTTACAACGTCACCGTCAGGAACGAGGGCTCCCTGCCGGCCCAGAACGCGAGCGTTAGGGTCTACCTCAACGGAACCATCATCGCCAACTGGACGGCTGACCTCGGGCCGGGCGAGAGCAAGTGGTTCACCTTCACATGGACTCCCAACGCGACCGGAACCTACGAGATAAGGGCCGTCGTCGACGAGGAAAACACCATCCCAGAGGCCAGCGAGACTAACAACGAGTTCGCTATGAACGTCCAGGTCGTCTGGGTCGGAAGGATAGATATAGACGGGAAACCCGACGACTGGCCAGAGGTGGCCCTTGGGCCCAACGCGTTCACAGTTGACGGCGGGTTCTTTATGCTGGAGGACGCGGTGAACGACCAGAGGCACGACAAGGATCAGTACCTCCCGGGCCAGAGCTCCTCCCACGCGGACATAAGGGAGATAGGTGTGACCAAGGACGACCGCTACGTGTACTTCCTCTTCAAGTTCGTCAATATGAGCAACATAAAGATAGGCGACAACGGAGCGACTTTCATAGCGGTTCCGATAGACTACAAGGACGGTGGCGCCAACTGGTTCGCAGGTGAGATGGACACGAAGACCTCCATCGAGTGGGACATCCAGATGGCCATAAACCTCGGCGGAAGCCAGTACAGGGGCGAGACCACGGCCGTCACCACCGCGGGGAGCGGGGTCACTTCCCTCCTGTACTTCGTCGACCCCGACGGGAACATCGTCCAGGTCAGCGACGCCCTCGTTGGAGTGGACCTTTCAGAGAACACCATCGAGGTAAGGGTTCCGCTGGGGCTCTTTGAAGGGGCCAGCGGCTTCAGGTTCCAGGTCGCCACGGGCTTCAGTTACGGGCAGGCCGTATGGAACTTCGGGGACGACTTCAACAACGACGCCATAAGCGATATAGTGGACACACTAACCACCGAGAACAGCACCTCCGCAGAGCTGGCCGACAACATCCCCGACTACTACGTGGAGCTTACCTTCGACGGCGCCGTCGAGAAGGCGAAGTTCGTGAGTGCCAAAGTTGAAAGAATGATGGAGGCACAGAACAACTTCATCAAGATAGTAAAGTATTCCATAGCCCCGATGGTCGAGAAAGAGTACGGCAGGGCCTCGGAGCTCCTCAAGGAGCTGGAAAAATACGGCGTCTCTGAAGACGTCCGGATGGAGTACAGGAGCAGGATGGAGAGCGCATACAGGCGGTACCTGGACGGCATGAACATGCTGGGCACCCACAACTACAAGATAATTGGATCAATGATGGTCTACACGGCATACCACGAGCTCAAAAAGGTCTCAAAGGAAATGAACGAGACGATAGAAAAGATCATCAGCGGTGAGCTTGAGAAGCAGAAGCAGATGGAGGAGCTCGCAAAGAACCTCACCAAGACAATTGACGGGAACCTCGACGACTGGGACGTTGAGCCGATAGCCGTTGATGAGGAAGGCTACGGACAGGACGGTGCAAACCTCAAGGCCCTCTACGTTGACTACGACGACCAGTTCCTCTACATAGCCATAACCACAGAGAACAGGGCCTCATGGAGGGTCTCCTACGGCATAGCCCTCGACTACAAAGACGGGGGCTACACTACCGGCACCGACGCATGGGGAAGAAAGGTGAGCTTTGACAGGGGCGTCGATGCACAGCTCTACTTCTTCTGGAACGGGGAGTTCTTCGGAGACCCCGGAACGAGCACCATAACGAGCGCTCAGATCGCCCTCTGGGACGGAAACGCCTGGAACATGGAGGACCTCAAGTGGGTCGGCTTCTACGCCTACACGGGAGGCTCAACTGACGGCCTGCAGACCCTTGAGATAGCAATCCCGTGGAAGGCCCTCGGCGGAAAGCCGAAGGAGATAGGCATAGTAGCGTACGTGACCGGCCAGGGCGCCGGCGACTCAGCGGTTGACTCACTGCCGCTCCAGGATGCCGTCATGGACACCGACCCAGGACAGGAATGGGGCGACACCGATACCTTTACGGAGTTCGCGACGGTCACCATAGAGTGACCGCCCCCCTTCTTTTCTGTTTATAATATCAAGCCGAAGACGTAAAGGGCCAGTGCCACCGCCAGCTGGTTTGAGAAGTTGTCGTCCAGCTGATCCTCGGGCTGCTTTCCGGGAGGGAGGCCGTAAAGCTCCACCAGCGTCCCGATAAGGGAACCCAGAACGGCAAGGACGGGGCCCACGAGGGGCAGGAGTATCAGAAAACCGGAAGCAAAGTACGCAGTGCTGCCCTCAAGGCTTTTGCCGTTGGAGAACCTGTGTCTCCCGAAGGACTTCCCGATTATAGCGGCGAGGGCATCGCCAACGGTTGCGACGGTTATGGCCCCAACAGCTATTTCTGGGGGGAAGAAGTAGACAACCACAAACGAGGCTGCGGTGAAGTATATGTGGGCCGCCACCCGGTACCTCTCATGGCTCCGGGTTATCTCATCTAGGTGCCTCTCAAGAACCTCCACCCTCTCAATAACCTCATCGTCCACGTATATTTTGAGCCTCCTTTTTATATCGTCCCTGAGCTCCTCTATTATCCGGAACGGTTCAAGGATCACGAAAAGAAAGAATGCAAGGCCGACCATTGTCAGAACAACGTCCTTTCCGAAGAGGATGTACAGCCCGGGAACCAGCAGACCGGTAAGGTGAAGGGACTTGCGCTTAATCTCTCCCCGCATGCTCACGCCTTATCACCTCTAGGGCCTCCATGAGATCTCCAACGACGTAGTCCGCATACTTCGACCGCCGCCCCTTAAAATAACCCCTCCTGACGAGTATCGTGACTGCCCCCACATCCTTCCCACCCCTCATGTCAGTGTCATCCCTGTCGCCGACCATGTAAACCTCGTCCTCATGGGGAAATAGGCGCCTCGCCAGACGGAAGTTGTGGGGGTCAAGCTTGCTGTGTCCCGTCTCGCCGCTTATGATAAGGGCGTCGAAGTAGTCCTTTATCCCCAGGTACTCGAGCTTCTTTCTTTGCCATCTGGTCGAGGAGTCAGTTACGAGCACTATCCGGGCACCCATCCCTCTGAGCCCCTCAAGAAAAGGAACCGCGTCCGGGAACAGCTTCAGGTTCGAAAAAAAGACCCTGTCCACGAGCTCCTGGATCTCGTCGAGCTCCTCCGACGAGATGCCGACGTATATCTTCCGGAGAAGCCTCTCAACGATTTTATCGAGATCCATCATGTGGAACTCGCGGGACTGTTCGAGCTCGCGATATCTGGCCGTGAGTATGTAAAGGAACGCGCGGAACCGCCTTTTCCGGATGAGGTGTGGAATGAGGCGCAGTATGGTGTACTTCCCGGCTTCCCACGTGTTGCAGAGGGTATCGTCGAGGTCAACAAGCACGAGCATGTTAAAGACTAACCAAGGGGAGTTTAAATTCTTTGGGTTAAGGTTTAAAAGGTGATGGGGGAGCCCATAAATGTATGGACGGGAAAACTCTCATATTGGCCGGAATGGCCCTTATAATGACGGGGTTCCTCCTAGTGTTTATCGGAACCATAGTCTCTGCCATAGGAAGCGGGGAAGCAGATGTGGAAGGCGGCGGGGTTGTTATGATAGGCCCCATCCCCATAATCTTCGGAACCAGTTCTAGGGCCGCGGGAATCGCCACGGTGCTGGCTATAGTGCTAACGATACTCTGGATAGCGGCTGCGCTACTCAGCAGGAGGGGATGACGTGGACTTTCTTGCGGCGCTGGCGATTCTCCTCGTGACCGCAAAGAGCATCGAGTGGCTCTTCGAGAGGGCCGGGATACACCCCATAATAGCCCACGTCCTGACTGGGATCCTTCTGGGACCTTTCATTCTGGGGATCATTGAGCCGACGGAACAGCTTGGTGTTCTGGCCGAGTTCGGGCTCATAATGATGATGCTCTACATGGGACTGACCAGCAACTTTTCGGCGATAGCCCAGAACACCAAGAAGGCGGTGGTCGTTGCCGCACTCGGAGTTGCTTTTTCCTTCATCCTGGGTTTTCTGACGGTCGTGTCTTTTGGAAAGGGGATCACCGCGGCCATATTCATCGGGATCACCTTGGGCAACACCGCAATTGAAGTCACCAGCGGCGTCCTCGTCAAGGAGAGGGTGAAGCGCGAGGTCTCGTCAATACTGATGGGGGCCGCCTTTGCGGACGACATAATGGCCGTGTACCTCATAGGCATCATAACGGCCCTGGCAGACGGGGGCCTCAACGTCCTCTCCTTCGGGATGCTCACCCTCAAGATATTCGCATTCATCGCCGCTACGCTCCTCGTCTCGGAGTTCGTCTTCAAGAGATCCCGGTGGTTCTACGCAGTGGTGAGAAACCTCAACGTCTTCTTCACCTTCACCCTCATACTTACGTTTACCCTCGCGATAATAGCCGAATGGGTCGGACTTAACCAGATTATAGGGGCATATCTGGCGGGCCTGACCATTAGCAGGCTCCGTGAGAGGAAGGACCCGCTCGTCGTGACAAGAATAAAGCTCAACGAGCTCATCGAAGACCTGCAGGTGGTTCTAACGGAGTTCTTCATACCGCTGTTCTTTATCTACGTGGGACTGATGTTCAACCCTCCCCTCCGGGACATCAGCCTGGCCCTAATAGCGCTCCTCTATACCTCCGCGGTTCTTGGAAAGCTCCTCGGGTGCGGACTGGGGAGCAGGCTTTTCGGGCTGGGATGGACTGACTCCATCCTCGTCGGCATAGGTATGGGGGGTAGGGGGAGCCTTGAGCTGGCCATACTGACCTTCGGGCTGAACGCCGGCCTGATAGACCAGGCCCTCTTTGCCAGCGTCATAGCGGTTTCAATGCTGACGGCTCTGACAACGCCCCTGTTCTTTAAGACGTACATCAAAAGGGCAAAAGCTTAAATTAAAGGGCAGGTTAGTAGTCCTCAGGCTGGTGAGAAGATGTTTCCGCGGAAAGGAGCGAGCGAGGAAGAAGTTCTGGAGGAGCTAGAAAGAAAAACTTCAAGAGATTTGACCTTTGACTCCGGCAGGATACTCGGCTCGATGTGCACCTACCCGCATCCCTTCGCGGTTAGGGTCGTCCAGACGTACATAGACCGGAACCTCGGGGATCCAGGCCTTCACGTGGGGAGCCAGAGAATCGAGGGAGAGGCCATTGAAATGCTCTCCTCACTTCTAGGACTCAAAAAGGGCTACGGGCACATCGTTTCCGGAGGAACCGAGGCGAACATTTTGGCCGTTAGGGCCTTCAGGAACCTTGCGGATGTAGAAAAACCCGAGCTCATCCTCCCCGAGAGCGCGCACTTCTCCTTCATCAAGGCGAGCGAGATGTTGAGGGTCAAACTCGTCTGGGCAAAGCTGAAGGAAGACCACTCGGTCGATGTAAAGGACGTCGAGGCCAAGATCACGGACAACACCATAGGAATCGTCGGCATCGCCGGAACCACCGGGCTGGGCGTCGTCGACGACATTCCCGCGCTGAGCGATTTGGCCCTCGACTATGGCCTCCCGCTCCACGTTGATGCGGCCTTCGGCGGCTTCGTGATACCCTTCGCGAAGGAACTTGGCTACGAGATTCCGGACTTCGACTTCAGGCTTAAAGGCGTCCAGAGCATAACCATAGACCCCCACAAGATGGGCATGGTGCCCATTCCGGCCGGGGGAATAATATTCAGAGAAAAGAAATTCCTTGAGGCGATAAGCGTCCCCGCCCCCTACCTGGCCGGCGGAAAGGTGTGGCAGGCGACGATAACCGGAACCAGACCGGGTGCAAGTGCCCTGGCCGTATGGGCGATGATAAAACACCTGGGCTTTGATGGCTACAAGGATGTCGTGAGGAAGGCGATGGAGCTGAGCAGGTGGTTCGCAGCCGAGTTGAAAAAAATCCCCGGGGTATACCTCATCCGCGAACCTGTGCTCAACATAGTATCGTTCGGGACGGAGAACCTCGAAGAGGTGGAAGAAGAGCTGAAAAGGAGGGGGTGGGGGATAAGCGCCCACAGGGGATACATAAGGATAGTCATGATGCCCCACGTGAAAAGGGAGCACCTGGAGGAGTTCCTGAGGGATTTGAGGGAGGCCATTGGACACGCTATTCCGTGACCCCTTTTATGTCCACGTGGACAAAGGCAACGTCCACTTCGGGCAGCCCCTCTATGCGCTTCTTCACCTCCTCACTGATGTCATGGGCCTCTTTCAGATTGAGTTCCGGTGGAACCTCGATGTGGAGCTCCACGTGAAGCCTGTTCCCGACGTAGTGGGCCCTCAGGTCGTGGACGCCGAGGACGTTGGGGACGTCCAAGGCGGTCTTCTTTATCTTCTCACACACCTCAAAGGGTGGGGCCTGGCCGGTTAGGTAGCCGAGGTTCCTCAGGATTATATCAAAGGAGACCTTCACAAGAAATAGGGCCACAACAAGGCCCGCCAAGGAGTCGCCGTAACCAAACCCAAACCTCTGGGCGACAAGCCCCACGAGAACGGCCACACTGCTCAGCGCGTCGCTCCTGTGGTGGTAGGCGTCCGCTATGAGTATCTGGCTGTTGAGCTTTTTTCCGACGTGGACGGAGTACTGGAACATGACCTCCTTGGAGAGGATGGACAGAACCGTGACGCCCAGCATTATGGAGTTGACCTGGATAGTACCCCCGTGGAGGATACGGTAGAGGGCGTCCCTTCCTATCTCGTAGGCAACTATGAGGAGCGCCTCGCCGATTAAGAACGCCACCAGAGGCTCGAAACGGGAGTGGCCAAAGGGGTGGCTCCTGTCCGGCGGTTTGGATGATATCCGTATCCCGGCGTAGCCTATGACGCTTGTTATGACGTCGCTCAGGGAGTGGACTCCGTCGGATATGAGGGCTATACTGGAGTACATAAAGCCCACGATAACCTTGATGAGCGAGAGCACCACGTTCCCGACTATGCTGACCCAGATAGGCCTGTAAACTTCCTCCATGGTATCACCCAATTCTGTGCATATGCACATAATACTTAAACCTTACCGCCTCCTGTTCGGATATTTAACTTTATTAGGTTTTCCAATTTTATTAGGCTAATCTAATTCAATGGGCATAAAAATAAGCGGAGCGGTCAGTCCGTCACTCCATCATCACGAGCCTCAGGCAAGGCTGAAGTCATCATCCCAGAAAAGGTTGGGGATGGGCCTTAAAAGGGTTGCTCAGCGATCACCTTTCCCTCCTCACCGGTCGGTTCGCCCATCACTCATCATCGCGAGTGAGAGTTGGATGAGGGGCTTAAAACGGTTGCCGTAGGGCAATCCTTATCAACCCATACACGGTTTTAAGTTGGGTGCGTATGGGGGAGAGCCTGAAGCTGAGACTCATCAAAAACGCGGGCTGGCTGTTCGGGGCAGAGGTAGTTTCAAAGATACTGGCGTACGGTATAATAGTCCTCCTGAGCAGAACCCTTGGACCGGAGGGCCTTGGACAGTACTCGTTTATATTCTACTACGTCGGTCTCTTGGGGATATTCTCCGATTTGGGTGTCGGGTATTATTTTATGAGAGAAGTTGCAAGAGATAGGAACCGGCTGGATGAACTCCTCCCCGATGTCCTCGGCTTCAAGATAGTTCTGGCAGTGATCAATTTCCTTATAATCGTCGGGCTCACTGTTTTCCTCCCGAAGCCGGAATGGATGAAGCTCCTGATAATCCTGGCTGGAGCCGAGGCGATGCTGACGTGGATCTCTCTGATTTTTGTCAGAGTTATGTATGCCCACGAAGTCACGAAGTATGAGGCAATTGCAAGGATCGTAGAAAGACTTTGGGCATTTTTTATTGGGGGTACTGTCCTTTATCTGCATCCATCATTGTCATTGTTTGTCGTCACTCTCCTTGGTGGTTATGCCATCAGGGAAATACTTAGAATAAGATGGGGAACTATATTCACAGGAGAAATTAAAGTAAAATTCAAACCAGCGACATGGAGGGAACTACTTAAAAAATCCTATCCGTTCTGGCTCATCGGTCTTTTTACGCTGATCTATTACCGCACAGACATGGTCATGCTGAGCCTGCTAAGGGATGATTATGAAACGGGAATTTACAGAGCTGCATACATGTGGATCCAGGTTGCTATGCTAGTTCCAAATGTGGTGGTACCTACCACGTTGCCATCTATGGCACGGCTGTGGAAAGATGACAAAAAAACTCTGGAAATCCTCTTCAGAAAAAGTTTCCAGATGCTGGGTCTCGTGGGAATTGTTGGAGCCATTGGATACTACTTTCTCGCTGAATATGGGGTACTATTGGTATTTGGGGAAAAATTCGCCTCCAGTATCCCAGTTCTTAAAATCCTATCCTTTGCGTTGCCATTCATGTTTCTCAACTCACTATTTGGCAGCTTTCTGAACGCCACCGGAAAGGAGCTGACATTCACGAAGATAACTGGCTTCACCGCCATTCTGAACGTGGTTCTGAACTATTTCCTAATTCTGCACTATGGCGCAGTCGGTGCAGCGGTGGCGACGGTAGTAAGTCAGGGAGTTGGGAGTTTAGTTAATGGATTTTTACTAATGAACTCCCACTAGTTCCTAAACTACGTTAGAGCTTATACGTTCTCATATCCCCACTGGACTTCTAAATCCTACCAATTCAGCTAACTTTCTTACCTCGGGTTTGAATTGTTTCATTAGTTTGAGCCCGAGATCCTCTGGCAGAGGTTTACGAGGCACTGGCCTTGTGTTAAGTCTATTTACTCGTAGATATTTTTAGTAGCTTCTTTGGAATATAGGTAAATAACCGACGCTTCTCCTACAATATTATAACCTTCCAATCCCATGAACAACGTGATATACCGATCATATTTTTGTAGTACGGAAAACGAACTAAAAGTTCCTTCTCATCCCTAAAAACTCGAGAGTTTCTTTGTGGAAGTCCGTGCAGAAATAGTTTGGCTCCTTTATCTTACTCATTAAAAATCTCAGGGTGTTGTTTAAGGTAATAATATAACGATGTCGTGCCACTTTGTGGTTCTCCCACAAGGAATAAGTTAGTCCTAAATCAAAACGTGTTATACAAACCCACCCTTGCCTTTAGATATTCTGTGACAATGTCCCTGAGCTCCTCTTTGGAAAGCCTCGGAGCATCTTTGGAAGTGTATTCAAGATAGTCAGGTTTTGACAGTACTTTGTCCTCCTCAAGAAATATACGATACATTTCTCCCAAGTCTTCAACATGATAGCTCTCCACCTCATTTATTAGATGCTCGTGGAGTTTTTCACCAGGCGAAAGACCGATTAACTTCACTTTAACGTCTTTGGGATTAATGCCCAGTAGGGGAGCAATATCCTCAACCATAACATCCACCAGATCACCCAACCTAAAAGCAGGCATTTTCAATATGAAAAGCTCTCCACCCATTCCAAGCTCTGTAGCCCTAAAAACAAGTTTAACTGCATCTGAAATACGCATTATAAACCTTGTCACCTCAGGATCTGATACAAATAGTGTTCTTTTTTTCAAAAGGGTGGTCACAAAAATTGGAATCACTGAACCTCTGGAGTTTGCGACATTCCCAAATCTAACCACCATAAACGCGTTGCTTCCACTAGCCAAACGGCTGGCATTTAATGTTATCCTCTCCGCAATGAACTTGGTTGCCCCCATAACAGTGGTTGGATTAGCAGCCTTATCTGTACTTATTGTTACGAACTTCTCAACACCATAATGAAGAGCCAAATCTACTAGATTCTGAGTACCAATTATGTTTGTTTTTACTGCTTCAAAAGGAAATTCTTCAGAAATAACAACGTGCTTCATTGCTGCGGCATGGAATACAATATCCACATCATAAAGCTTGAACACATTACTCGCGCTTTGAAAATCGCGGACATCCCCAACAACAAATTCTAAACGCTCATCAAGTAATTCTTTTCTCATAACAAAATGCTTTATCTCGTCTCTACTCATCACGATAATCCTGTTCACATCTGCTTCTAGAAGTTGCTTAACGATTTCCCTACCAATGCTTCCAGTACCTCCAGTGACAAGAATATTCTTGTTTCTGAAGATGTCAGGATTCATCACTATCATCCCCCTCTAGAAATCCCCTGATTGATGACACAATGTATTCTACCTCCTCGGTCGTCATGTGAGGATACATCGGTAAAGCCAAGACCTGAGAGGAAACTTTTTCAGTCACTGGAAGCTCAATTTCAGAATATCCCAGATTTTTAAATACAGTATATCTGTGGGCTGGCTCAAAGTAGATCTTTGTAGAAATACCCCTTCTCATAAGATGTTGCATCAGTTGATCCCTTGTTTCTTTCCCATTCAAAATCCTCATAGTATAAAGTTGATATACGGCAAAATAGTCTTTCGGCTCCTCCAAAACCTTAATCTCACTTGTCCTTCTCAAGGCATTAGTTAAAGCATGTGCATGTTTTCTTCTCATTTCTATTAGAGAGTCAACTTTTTCTAGCTGAGATAGCCCCAATGCCGCTAGAATCGTTGAAAGTCTCCAGTTATACCCAACTTCAACATAATCACTATTAGCTCCAGAAGTGAAATAATCCCCTTCAGTTATCCTACCATAAGAAACCAAAAGTTTTAGTCGCTCATATATCTCTTTACTATCAGTAATAACAGCTCCACCTTCACTGGTGGTGAAGATTTTATTTTGGCAGAAGCTAAAAATTGCTGAGTCACCAAAGGTTCCAACGAATTTTTCTCTTATTTTTGCCCCAAAAGCCTCCGCAGCATCTTCAATTAATACCAAGTTGTAGTCTTCTGCTATCTCCCTGAGTTCTCTAATCTTGCATGGCATTCCACCATAATGAATCGGAAGAATAGCTTTTGTTTTTGATGTGATCTTTTCTTTTACATCCTCTGGATCTAACCCAAGAGTTTCCTCTTCAATGTCAGCAAAAACTGGCTTTGCTCCAACGTATAATGGGGCATACGCAGTAGCTATAAATGTAAACGAGGGGACTATTATCTCATCGCCAGGCTTAAACTTATGGGCGAGCATAACTGCATGAAGTGCTGAGCCTCCAGAATTAAAAGCCACGCAATATTTGGCCCCAAGATAGTCACAGAGTCTTTTCTCAAATTCTTCTACCTGCCTTCCAATGCACCAGTGCATTCCAGAGCGAATGACTTCCTCAACGGCTTTTATGTCATTTTCATCCCAATAGATCTTAAATAGGGGAATTTTCATTCTTCAATCTCCTCCATTAATTTCTTGATTTCCTCCTCTGTCAACTTTCGGAAAACCTTTGCAGGAACACCGAAAGCTATAACGTTGTCTGGTATGTCCTTGTTAACAAAACTAAATGCCCCGATAATTGAGTTTTCTCCTATTGTTACCCCAGGCATTATTACACTATGACTTCCAATTCTGGCGTTCCTTTTAATCACAACTTTTCCTTTTTTGCCGTCTATTGTAGATTCGGAATATATTGAACAATGTGAGCCAATTTGGACATAGTCCTCTATAATCACCCCATATTTTGCATTTATGTACGTAAATGCTCCAATGTCGGTATATTTTCCCAACTTAAGGCCTTCAGGATACTGCACCATCCAATTCCATTTTGTTAACGTGCCATGTTCAATTTTTGGGGGGATCCACTCTTTAAATCGGGACATAAAATCACCTTTCAATTACTCTAATACTCTAAATATTATCTCGGTCAAATTATTCAATACATGTGATTCACTACGATTTCTAAAAATTTTTCTGTTAATTCTACACATTTTTTTGTGCAATTTTTTGTTAACTATTGCGTTGTCAATTGTTCTTGAAGCTTTTTTGATAGAGTATGGATCAATAAATATAGCATTTTTCTGCCCCATCAATTCACGATAAGATCTAATATGCTTATTAAGCACAGGGACACTACAAAGCAACGCGCCCTCCATTATGGACATGCCAAATTGATCATCGAATGGGATATTAACATTAAAATCAGAGATCAAGAAAAGTCTTGCCATTTCATCTGCAGACAACAATCTATTTATAAGCGAAACCTTAATGCCTTCCTGTTTTGTTCTAGAAATGATATCCTTAAGGTATTTATCTTTAATCTTGGAATGGTTGATAAATAACAAAATAATTTGCTTCTTAAATTTAGACCTGCTTATAATCTCTACGAGAAAGTGATGGTTGTAGAAGGGGTGCATTGCTCTTGGAGAGAACACTAAAAAGTAATCTGGACTTTTTCGAATACTGTGGGCATTCATGTAAAATGGGGATCTGATAGGGAATATAACCGATAAAACAAATTTTTGGTCATTCTTAATGTCCCACATTTCCAAAAATCTTTTCAAATTAAAATGAAATTCAAATACTATTAAAGATATCTTTCGTTGCATAACGTACCTAAACATTAATTTGAAAAGATAATTTATATTTTTTCCTCGGCCTCTCCAATCAGTTCCGTAGGGAATATATATAACTGGTTTTTTAAGGGGCAATACTAACAATGCCAAAAGATACCATACGTTCATGTAATGGATAATATGAACATCACACCATTTATCCAATTTTAAAAAAAATGCTATAACTCGGAAAGGTCTTTTAAAAATCTCGATTAGCCCCTTCAGAAGAGAATCATACTTATTAAATGCAATGGAGTCATACAAATCTTTAGGACACCATGAGCCAATTGAAATAAGAGTAAACTCCTCAAATGAACTAAGGAGTTTTATATGAGTGTCAAAAAAGGGACCTTTTGTACCCCACATGCATATTTTTATCCTCTGATTTTTGGACATGAATATTCACCAAGTATTATTTTGAAGGGAATCCTTACTTAAGTTTATCTTTTTGTACCATTACTATTCGCTAGGATTTCTATTGAATCATTTAAATGAAGTGCTCAGACTTTCTTTTTCAAGCTCGAATATATGAAATAAGCACTGCTCAATCAGATCCAAGCAATTTACGTTCAATAATCTTCAAAACCGTCCCAAAAAGTATCTCCAAACTTTTTCCCAAAGTATTCAGTTGAAAGGTAAAAATCCGAATCCATGAAAGTTATCTCCATCCAGATATTATGAATTAGCGAGTACTAAAATTTTTACATAGTTTCTCCCCCACCTTCGAACAAAAGGTACATAGCCAGCCTTAATAAAAGTTAACCTCTTTAGAATCTAAACGATACGCTTTCTCGATAGCTTTTTTATTCCTATCCCATTTCCACTTGTCCCTTAATTCCATGGGAGGTTTTATTTTTGGAATATTCTCAAGAGCCTCCTCAATATCACTACTCCTAATATCAACTGCCATCCCGCATCTGTAGATATTAACAAAGTCCTCCATCAATGTATCCTTATTAACTATCACAGGAACTCCAACCACTATACTTTCAAACATTTTGACAGCCAACGACATCTTAATATTGGCAGTCATGGGATAAACAGAGTAGATTACATCACAGAGAGAGTAATACTCTGGGACTTTTTCGTACGGGACATCTCCAGTGAATTCAACACGTATATCTGGATATTGTGTGGATAACAATTCCCGAATCTTGTCTTTAGAGGCACCACCCCCAACGAAAAGTAGTTTTAGTGCCCTATTTTTTCTGGCAACTTCAAAAAGGGGAACAAAGTTGGAGATACTTCGTATGGTTCCAATATATCCCACAACGATTCCCTTATGTTTCTCTCGCTTTAATCGAGGGAAAAACCTTAGATCAGGAGTGTTCCATACCACGTATATCTTGTCTGGCATGACACCGTTCCTTACGAAGAACTCTTTAATCCCCCCATGCCTTCCCCCCACAGACTTACTTACCGTTATCACCGAATCAGACAACTTGGCAAAAAGAATCTCCGCCCTCCGGAGGATTTTTCTCAAGGGAGTATCCTTTTCCCGTTCTTCAAGCAGAGAAATGCGAGTATAATACAAATCATGAACATCATAAATAAATTTCGCCTCAAGAAGCCGAGATAAAAAGAAAGCTAAAGGTGCCGTATCAAAATCGTTTGCATGGATGGCATAAATTCCCTCTCGATTGTTTACAATGTATTTAAAAGCCCTGAAGTAAAACAAGGGCAATTTTAAAAGAAAATCCACAAACGAAGCGTATCTTGACTTGAGAGCTACCCTATAAACATTAATTCCCTCAACTGTTTCATAAGATGGATACTTTCCTTCTCGATCCCATGCCACTATAGATACATCAAAACCAAGTTCCAGTAATGTTTTAGCCTCCTTGTACACACGCGGATCTGGTTTAAATGGATTAGTGAGTAGCATGAAGACTTTTTTTCTTCTCATTAGCATCACCTTTTTATTGAGTTTACACCCTATGTGGTATCAGGTGATAGAATAATGAAGGTTTCGGTCATTGGCTCCGGCTACGTGGGCCTCGTCACGGGCATGGGCTTCGTCAAGCTTGGGAATGAAGTCATTTTCGTGGACGTTGACGAAAGAAAAGTTAAAATGATAAACAACGCGGAACCCCCAATCTACGAGGAAGGCCTCGAAGAGCTCATGGGGGAATTCAAAGGCAAGTACCGCGCGACCAAGGACTATCACGAGGCAATCCTGAACTCGGACGTTACATTCATAGCCGTCGGGACACCCTCAAAGGAGGACGGCTCAATCGACCTCAAATACGTTAAAGAAGCGAGCAAATCAATTGGAGAAGCCCTTCAAGAGAAGGAAGACTATCACGTGGTCGTCGTCAAGAGCACTGTACTCCCTGGAACCACTGAGGAAGTCGTGAAGCCAATCCTTGAGAAGCACTCTGGTAAAAAAGCCTTCGAGGACTTTGGTCTGGCAATGAACCCAGAATTCCTCCGAGAGGGAGTGGCTTTAAAGGACTTCCTCAACCCGGACAGGATTGTAATCGGAGTCCAGGATGATAGAACCCGAAAAATCCTTGGGGAGTTATACGCCCCAATTAACGCCCCAAAATTCTTCACGGACATTAAAACCGCTGAGATGATCAAATACGCGTCAAACGCTTTCTTGGCCACAAAGATAAGCTTCGCGAATGAGATTGGCAACATCTGCAAGAAACTTGGAATCGACTCGTGGAAGGTATTTGAGGGCGTTGGACTGGATCACAGGATAAGCCCGCACTTCTTCAAGACTGGCATTGGCTGGGGCGGCTCGTGCTTCCCGAAGGACACGAAAGCTTTAATCAGGAAAGCGGAAGAGCTGGGAGAGGATCCTATAATCATTAAAGCCGCAGTCGAAGTTAACAAAAAACAACCGCTCAAGCTGATAGAACTTTTGAAGAAGCACGTTCCAAACCTGAAAGGAAGAAAGGTTGGAGTCCTTGGTCTAGCATTCAAGCCAAATACTGACGATGTTAGGGAAACGAGAGCCTATGTCATTATCAAGGAACTACTTGATGAAGGGGCTAAAGTAATAGCCTACGACCCTCAGGCGATGGAGAACTTTAAGCGATTCTATCCTGATGTTGGAGAGAAAATCGAGTACGTCAACTCCCCGGATGATGTCCTTAGAGATACTGACGCTGTTCTGATAGTCACAGAGTGGAGTGAGTTTGAGGAGCTTGATTACTCGGAGAAGATTGTCATCGATGGTCGCCGGGTGAGAGCCGCAGAGAAGGGTGCAAAAATTTACGAGGGGGTCTGCTGGTGAAAGTTAGAAAGGCAGTCATTCCAGCGGCAGGACTGGGAACAAGAATGCTTCCAATAACGAAGTCAATGCCCAAAGAAATGCTCCCCATAGTCGACCGTCCCGTTATCCATTACGTCGTCGAGGAAGCCATCAAGGCGGGAATTGATGACATCCTCATAATCACTGGGAAAGGCAAACGCGCGATTGAGGACTACTTTGATAGAAGCTTTGAGCTGGAGTACTACCTCAGAGAGAAGGGAAAAATCGATGAACTCAGGCAGATTGAAGAAATCGGTGAAATGGCGGACATTCACTACGTCCGCCAGAAGAAGCCCCTTGGACTCGGAGATGCGATACTCCACGCCGAAAAACACGTGAACGGGGAGTCCTTCGCTGTTCTCCTGGGAGATGACATCATAATAAGCAACAAACCCGCGATAGGGCAGCTGATTGAAGTCGCAGAAAGAAGGAACTCACCGGTTGTAGGGGTAGAACACGTCCCTCACGAACTGGTAGACAAATACGGAATCATTGATGGGAAAAAGATTGAAGACGACCTTTACAGGATAAAAACCCTCATAGAGAAGCCTATACCCAAAGAGGCACCAAGCAACATCGCAATAATCGGTAGGTACGTTTTAACACCAGATGTGTTTGATGCTCTTAGAGAGACACCCCCCGGAAAAGGAGGTGAGATACAGCTTACTGATGCCCTCAGGACTCTCCTAGATGAAAGGGAGATGTTCGCGAGGAGAGTCGCAGGGAAAAGATATGATGTCGGGAGCAAGGCAGGTTTCATAAGGGCCAACCTAGAACTAAGCCTTACGAGGGAAGAGTTACGGGATGAGGTAATCAAGCTTATGGAAAGCATTCTCCGGGAGGTTCGGGATGGCTAGGCCTACAGTATCCGTTGTAATCCCCACATACAACCGTGCCAACCTGCTGAAAAGAGCCATAGAGAGCGTGCTTAACCAGGGGTTCAGGGATTTTGAGTTGATAGTTGTTGATGACGCGTCTTCAGATAATACCCCTGAAGTGGTAGAGAGCATAGAAGACGGGAGAATCAGGTACATACGCCTTAAAAAGAACTCAGGAGGACCTGTTGCAAGGAACACTGGTATCAAAAAAGCGCGTGGTAAGTTTATTGCCCTCCTTGATGATGACGATGAATGGCTTCCAAACAGGCTTAATGTCCAAGTAAAGAAATTTGAAAACCTCAGCAGGGAAGTTGGAGTTATTTATGGGGGTTTCTATTACGTCTCCCAGCAGGATGGAAGGATACTGGGAAAACGGCTACCACGTTACAGGGGAAACGTATACGGACATCTCCTTCGAGAAAATTTCATTGGAAGCCCAACATTATTGATAAGGCGCAAATGCTTTAAAAGAGCGGGGCTTTTT
Organism: Thermococcus sp. M36; assembly: GCF_012027355.1. Classification (NCBI taxonomy): domain Archaea; kingdom Methanobacteriati; phylum Methanobacteriota; class Thermococci; order Thermococcales; family Thermococcaceae; genus Thermococcus; species Thermococcus sp. M36. Next base: position 927,131 of record NZ_SNUH01000001.1, on the reverse strand, counting down.
GACCCAAAGCTAACGAGTTCTCAGGACTGGGACATGTGGCTTCGAATAGCAAAGTATTACAAGTTCGAGTACGTGGATGAAATCATTGCGAAATATTATGTCCATGGCAAGCAAATATCGTTCAATATGAAAAAATACATACCAGGAAGGGAGCGGTTTATCCACAAGCATAAAGACATTAGCAAGAATCCAGAAATTCTTAGTATTCATTTAAGCCAGATGGGATTACTCCTCCTCATAGGGGGGGATCCAGAAAAGGGGCTGAAGTATCTTACACATTCCATAGCAATCGCCCCCTCCAACTTAGAGAACTACAAAAAGCTTGTCGAACTTGCACTCGATTCACGCTCTCTGGAGTACATCAAAAAAATACTGCACTTCAATACACATTAGGCGTTTTCGAAATGCACATAACCCTTATATGATTATGCTCCCTCTATATCCTCGGTGATTAAAGTGTCTGAAAAATCCAGAGAATACTTCGTCCACCCTCTGGCTGTTGTTGAGGAGAACGTTGAAATTGGGGAAGGAACGAGGATATGGCACTTCGCCCATGTTAGGCAGGGGGCAAAAATAGGCAAGAACTGCAACATCGGAAAGGATGTTTACATTGACGTTAATGTCGAGATAGGCAACAACGTGAAAATCCAGAACGGGGTAAGCGTTTATCACGGCGTTAAAGTCGAGGACGACGTCTTCCTCGGCCCGCACATGACATTCACCAACGACCTCTACCCGAGAGCATTCAACCAAGACTGGGAGGTTGTGCCCACCCTCGTGAAGAAGGGTGCAAGCATAGGGGCCCACGCAACCATAGTCTGCGGCGTGACAATCGGGGAATACGCAATGGTCGGGGCCGGGGCAGTTGTAACCAAGGACGTCCCGCCTTTTGGGCTGGTTTATGGTAATCCCGCCAGGTTGAAGGGCTTCGTCTGCTACTGCGGCAGGAAGTTAAAAGAAAAAATTAGAGAAGAGGAGGAACACGTGATATTCAAGTGCTCCCACTGCGGGAAAGAGGTTAGGGTGAGGAAGGAAGACTACGAACGGTACTTGAGGGAAAAAGATAAGGGGTGCTGAAAATGCGGAGCATTCCCATCGCCAAGCCCCTCATCGGGGATGAGGAGATAAACGCCGTCGTTGAAGTCTTAAAGAGCGGAATGCTCGCCCACGGGAAGGAAGTTGAAGCCTTTGAAAGAGAGTTCGCCGACTATCTCGGTGCCAATCATGGAATAGCGGTCGCTAACGGAACTGCGGCATTGGACGTTGCCCTAAAAGCCCTCAGAATAGGGCCCGGTGATGAAGTTATAACAACCCCATTCACGTTCATAGCCTCAGCCACCTCAATCCTCTTCCAAGGAGCAAAGCCCGTTTTTGCCGACATTGACCCAAAAACCTACAATCTCGATCCAAATGAGGTCCTAGAAAAGATAACGGACAAGACAAAGGCGATACTCGTCGTCCACCTCTACGGCCAGCCTGCGGACATTAAGGCCTTCCAAGAAATAGCCGAGGATTACAACCTCTACCTGATAGAGGACTGCGCTCAGGCGCATGGGGCCGAGTTTGAGGGCAGAAAAGTGGGTACCTTCGGGCACGTTGCCGCGTTCAGCTTCTACCCAACGAAGAACATGACAACCGGCGAGGGAGGAATGGTCGTCACTAACGATGACGAGCTCGCGAGAAGGACCAAGCTCATCAGGAGCCACGGACAGGCTGAAAAGTACCTCCACGTGGAGCTCGGCTACAACCTCAGAATGACGAACATTGCCGGTGCTCTGGGAAGGATTCAGCTCAGGAAGCTCGACGAATGGAACGAGGAGCGTATAGAGAACGCCAGGAGACTGAGCGAAGGCATTGGGAGGATCAAGGGTCTAACTCCACCGTACGTTGATTCAAGGGTCAAGCATGTATTCCACCAGTATGTCATCCGCGTTGAGGACGACTTCCCCCTGGGACGGGACGAGTTGATGGCCAAACTCCGCGAGAGGGGCATTGGAACAGCGGTTCACTATCCGATGCCGGTCCACTGGCAACCCCTCTTCCAGAAGCTTGATTATGAGAAGGACTGCTGCCCGAACGCGATAGAAGCGAGCAAAAAAGTCCTGAGCCTGCCAGTTCACCCCGCAGTTAGTGATGAAGACGTCAGGTACATACTGGAAAACCTCCAGGAGCTCGCCTCTTAACCCCATTTATTCCGGTGGTGGAAATGCTCCATGTTGGCGTCGTTGGTGTTGGCATGATGGGACAGCATCATGTGAGGGTTTATTCAAAGCTGGCGAGAGAAGGGAAGGTTGAGCTTGTTGGCATTGCCGATGCAAACTTTGAGAGAGCCAAGGAACTCGCCAAGAAATTCAACACGGTCCCGTACTCTGACTACCGGGAGCTCGCCAAGGCAGGCCTTGATGCCGTTAGCATAGCGGTTCCTACTTCCCTCCACAAAAAGATCACACTAGAATTCATTGAGAAAGGCATCCATGTCTTAGTGGAAAAACCGATAGCGGATAATATCGAAAACGCTCAGGCAATAATCGAGGCGGCTGAGAGAGAAGGGATAACTCTCATGGTGGGGCATATAGAGCGCTTTAATCCAGCTGTTCTAAAGCTTAAGGAGCTGATCTCACAGGGAGAACTCGGCAAGCTGGTCACAATAAGCGCCAAACGTGTTGGTCCAATGGCAGCAAGAATAAGGGATGTAGGCATAATAATAGACCTCGCGGTTCATGACATAGATATCATAAGCCATCTTTTTGATGAACCCGTCAGAACGGTTTATGCAAGGGCCAAAAACGTAGTTCATCCTGCAGGTGTCGAAGACCATGCCCTCATAACACTCGGATTCGAAGATGGAAGTGGCATAGTGGAGACCAACTGGCTGACACCCCACAAGACCAGAACCCTCACTGTCGTTGGAACAGGAGGAATAGCCTATCTCGACTACATAGAGCAGCGTCTCAGACTCTATAACAGTGAATGGATAAAAGAAGCCAAGATTCTGAGGAGAGAACCGTTGAGAAACGAATTGGAACATTTCATAGAATGTATTGAAAAAGGAAAACGGCCGATAGTCGACGGTGAAGCTGGAATCCATGCCCTTCGGGTTGCCCTTCTCGCTCAGGAAAGCGCAAGAACCGGCCAGGTTTTGGAGGTGGGAGGGTGAAGCTCATTGGATTAAATAGGGACGAAGTTAAAGCTGCTATTGAAGAGGGAAACGTCACAATAGCCGTGTATGGAATGGGCAAGATGGGCCTGCCTCTGGCCGCAGTCTTTGCAGACCATGGAGCCAAGGTTATAGGAGTGGATATTAACGAGAAAGTCGTTGAAATGATCAACCGCGGAGAGAACCACGTTAAAGAAGAGCCCGGACTTGACGAACTGGTCAAGAAGAACGTTGAAGCCGGCCGCTTGAGTGCAACCACCGACGGGGTCTGGGCCGCTAAACAGGCGGACGTCATGATAATCCTCGTACCAACTCTAACCGATGAGAGGGGCAACTTAAAGCTCGGACCAGTCTACGATGTTGCTGAAAAGATTTCCCAAGGCCTTGAAAAGGGGGACATAGTCATTACCGAAGCAACTATGCCACCAGGAACCACTGAGAGCCTCATCCCAATTCTCGAAAAGTCAGGACTCAAGCTCGGCGAGTTCGGCCTCGCTCACGCTCCAGAGAGAACCATGACTGGAACTGCCATCAGAGACATAACCGGCCAGTACCCGAAGATAGTGGGAGCGAGCGACAAGAAAACACTAGAAGCAGTTATTGGTATCTACGAGACCATCAACAGGAAGGGTGTTATTCCAATGAGCTCGATCAAGGCCGCCGAAGCGGTTAAAGTCTTTGAGGGCGTTTACAGGGACGTGAACATTGCCCTCGCCAATGAACTGGCAATGTGGTGCGAGGAGCACGGACTTGACGCTCTTGAAGTCTTTCAGGCGGCAAATACACAACCCTACTGCCATCTGCATATGCCCGGTGCTGGAGTGGGAGGCCATTGTATTCCTGTGTACCCCTGGTTCGTGATAAATCTCGCGAAAAAGACTAACCCACTCCTAATCAAGACGGCCAGAGAGATAAACGACTCAATGCCGTACCACGTTGTGGAGCTTACTGTCAAGGCCCTGAACGAGGTCGGGAGGCCTGTGAAGGGAAGCAATATTTTAGTCCTAGGCCTAACATTCAGGGGCGGTGTCAGGGAGTTCATGAAGGCAGCGGCAAAGCCCATCATTCAAGAACTCAAAGAGTGGGGTGCCAACGTTTACGCTTACGATCCACTGTGCACTCCTGAGGACGCGAAACGCTTTGGCGCCGAGTGGAAGGAGGACTTCAAGGGGATTGATGCCATCGTCATAACAGCGGATCACAGGGAGTTCAAGGAGCTAGACCTTGAGAGGCTGACCAGAGAGATGCGTAGCAAAGTGATAGTTGATGGAAGAAACGTTCTTAAGCCTGAAGAAGCCCAAAAACATGGGTTCGTGTACCTAAGAGTGGGAAGAACACAATAAGGCCATCTTCTTTTTTCAGTTTGATACTGAAAGAAGAGTACATTTTTAAACCGCCCCCTCCAAAATCGGTTAGGTGACCCAAATGAACAGCACCCTCATCATGGCAATCACCGGCATCGCGGTATTCTGGACAGTCCTCTACGCCCTCTTCGGAAGGAAAGAGGAGAAGGAAGAGGGCCTGTCAGTTGACATGTTCATCGCCATGTGGAGAACCAAAAAGCTTCTAGGCCTTATAGACAGGGTTGCAGGCAAAAACAGACGCTTCTGGAGGGTTTATTCCGACGTTGGAATAGCACTCGGCTTCATGGGAATGGCCTACGTGTTCTACGCACTCTTCAAAACCGCCCTGCAAACCATCCAGACGGGCGGTGAGCAGGCGGGGGTTCAGCTCGTCATCCCCGGCCTGACCATACCCCTCTGGTACGGCCTGATCGGCCTCGCCGTCGTCATGGTCGTCCACGAGCTGAGCCACGGAATAGCGGCGAGGGCAGAAGGGCTGCCCCTCAAGTCCGTCGGCCTCGTCCTTCTCGCGGTGATACCTGGGGCATTTGTGGAGCCCGACGAGGAGAAGCTGGAAAAGGCTCTGCTCCGCTCCCGGCTCAGGGTGTACGGCGCAGGTTCCCTCGCCAACATTACCACAGCACTCATAGCCGTTCTAATCATCAACCTGGCCATTTCGCCCCTCCTCCAGCCGGCGGGAATACTGGTCTCCGGCGTTCTGGATGACGGGCCCGCCTACGGGATCCTCCAGAAGGGGGACGTCATTGTGGCGATGGACGGCCAGAAAATCACTGACCTTGAGGGTTTCATCGGGTTCATGAACACAACAAAGCCGGGCCAGATGGTCACTCTGACAGTGCTCAGGAGCGGGGAGGAGCTGAGCCTCCAGGTGAAGCTCGGCGCCCATCCGGATGACCCCTCGAAGGGCTACCTCGGTATATATCCCTCCCAGAACGTTGTATCCAAGATAGGGATGGAGCGGCTCGTGCTCCCGCTGTTCTTCGCCTTCTACTGGATATACGTCCTCAACCTGGGGATAGGGCTCATGAACCTGTTCCCACTGGTCCCCCTGGACGGCGGTAGGATGCTTGATGACGTCGTAAGGGCGTACCTGCCAGAGAGAGTGGCGAGGCCTGTGAGGTACTTCACCATAGGGGTGGGCCTGGCTTTGCTGGCCCTCAATCTGTGGCCCGCAGTAATGAACCTCGCGGGCTGAGCCCCCCGCCATTCCCTGTCAGCAACCTTTTAAAGGGCCGCTCCAAGCTGGGAACGGTGAGGCAATGAAGTGCTCAAAGTGCGGCCGTGAAGCGGTCTACCACGCACGCTACACGGGCAGGTACTACTGCAGGAAACACTTCAACGAGATGGTCGAGAAGAAGTTCAAAGAGACCGTAAAGAAGTACCGCCTCATCGGGAAGGGTGAGAGGATAGCCGTCGGAGTGAGCGGCGGGAAGGACAGTGTCGTCCTCATGCACCTCCTCGCGAAGCTCCGCGAGAAGTTCCCCTTCGAGCTGGTCGCAATAACGATCGATGAGGGGATAGCAGGCTACCGCCCGCCAAGCGTCGAGATAGCGAGGAGGAACGCCGAGAAGCTAGGGATAGAACACCGGATATATTCATTCAAGAACCACATCGGCTTCACTCTCGACGAGACGGTCGAGATAATGGGGAGCTTCGAAAAGGGGGAGAGAATTGGTGCATGCTCCTACTGCGGCGTCTGGAGGAGGTGGCTGCTCAACCATGCCGCCAGGGACGTCGGGGCGGACAAGCTCGCCGTCGGCCACAACCTCGACGACGAGGTTCAGATGTTCATAATGAACATCATGAGGGGAGACATAGCGCGCCTCGGGAGAACTGGCCCCTACTACGAGGAGATACATCCAGAACTGGTTCCAAGGATAAAGCCCCTCAGGGAGATCCCCGAGAAGGAGATCGTGCTCTACGCGATCCTGAACGACATCGAGGTCGATTTCAGCGAGTGCCCCTACGCGGTGGAAGCTTTTAGGGCCGAGATCCGGGACTGGATAAACGAGATGGAGGAGAGGCATCCCGGCACGAAGTACCAGATACTGAGGAGCTACGACAAGCTCTTCCCGCTCATCGCGAAGACCTACACCAAGAGGACGAGCGAGCTGAAGCGCTGTAAAATCTGCGGCCAGCCGACGACCGGCGAGATATGCAAGGCCTGCCAGTTCAGATTGCAGGTGGGGAGTAGAAAAACGGAGAGGGACACCCCAGAGGGGAGGGCACGAGAGGAAGGTCACACCTGATATACCGGCGTCAGCTCCGGCCTGCCCTTCACCAACCTGAAGCGGCAGATGCCTCTGGTGGGGTCGAAACTGGGCAACGGGGAGGCCCTGACAAACATCATTTCCTCCGAGGAATCCCTCAATGGCACGAACTCTATCACGTACTGGCTGTAGAGTATCATCCAGGAGATTACGTCCTCAGATGCCCGTCCCGTGTTTAAGAGGAATATGTTTATGGGCCGCTTCCTTTTTTCGGTTATCCGGGACTTCTCCTTCAGTGCCATGAGGCGCTGGAACACCCTGATAAAATTGTCCTTTCCAAGCAGGAACGTCAGGCCGTCAAGTGTTACGTCCACCCCAACGGGCCTTCTTTCGCCGATGCGCTCCTCCAGAACGCGCCGGTACAGACGGACGTACTTGGGGAGGAACGTGGAAACGTCAATGCTGGTATCGGTGTACACGAAGTCCTCGGAGTACTTCAGTCCATAGAAGGACGAGAATATATCAATAACCGCAAGGGAGCCCCTCCCGCCCTCGCGCTCGATGTCGAAGTTGATAGCCCCCAGCTCCATCTTCAGCGGGGACAGCGGGAGAACAGAGTCGAGGATCACCCCTACGTCCCCCATGGCCATCCTGTTGCGCAGTATTTCAAAAGCCAGAGCCCACCCCCTGGAGTACTGGCTGTAGAGGATCAGAAGGTTGCTGTCCTCCAAAAGGCCGCCCCCAAGGGCCTCGTCGAGAACAGGAATCCCCGTGCTCAGAAGCTTCATGGCGCCACCCCTAGAATTATAACCGTAAGGGGTATTTATCTTTAACTGTTGGAGTCTGAGCCTTTCTGTAATAACGGTTGAGGGGATACAGGGGACGCAGGGACACGAAGAGAACAGGTTGTTCTATTTATGGAAAAGTGCTGGCACACCGCCGAAAGCCACCGTGAGGAAAGACCCAAGGGACTCTGAAATCCAGAGAAACCCCACTCTATAAATAATCCGCCGCCCTATTCTCAACGGGTGAGACGTATGGAGGAAGTTAAGGAACTAAAGGAAGTGCTTGAGAGGGTCGAAGGCAAGCTGATAGCAGCTGGGAAGATGTACGGGGCGATGAACTTCGGGATATGGCTTTCTGTGATGCTGTTCTACTACGCCATCATCGGAGTCGTTGACCTGCCATGGCAGTTCAACCTTGTTTACTGGCCCGTTGCCTTCATCGTTGCTATGGGTTTTACCGGGAGGATATGGAAGCGGCTTCAGAAGCTTGGGCGGGTTACGGGAAGGGAGGCGGAGATCTCAACAACTGGGGGGATTCTGATAGCTCTCTCCTGGATCACGGGGATAGTCCTCGGGTGGGGAATCATACCCGGAATGCACCTCGGGGTCAACGCGGAGGCGAGCATGGCCGTTGGATTCCTGAGCTTCATATCCTTCTCGGTCTTTGCGATGTGGCTGGTCTTCGCGAGGTACGGCGGAATCGAGCGCGAGATAATCCCGGCATTCCTCGTTCCGGCCATGGGGGTACCTTTCGCCAGGGGCATGGGATCGGGGGCGATGGCCTGGGCCGGCTTTCTCGTGGGACTGGGGTTCTCCCTGGCGGTGCTCGCCTACATCTACTCTGCCTTCAGGGCAATAGAGCGGTGATAGCATGGAGGCCCTCAGAGAGCTGAGCAGGAACCACGTCCTCGGAAATCCGGTGAGGCTGGGTGTCATGCTCTACCTCCTGCCGAGGGGGAGGGTTCTATTCAAGGAGCTCCTTGGGGTGCTGGAGGTAACCCCTGGAAACCTCGATTCACACTTGAAGGCCCTCGAAAAGGCCGGCTACGTTGAAACATACAAGGTTTTCGCGGATAGGCCACGAACTGCCGTACGGATAACGGAAAAAGGAGCCCAAGAAACCTCAAAATACCTCAGAACATTGAGAACCGTGCTGAATCAGTTTAATCATCCAACCTGAATGAATATCCCTTTTTGCGGACCATCCAGAGCCCGGGAAGAGCATCAATGCCATCCACTATTTTGCCCCAAATCAGAGGCTTTCAGTGCCGCTGGGTTTCCTCATCTGCCTTTCTCCTCAGCTCTTTCATGCGTTCTATTCTGTACTCCTCCACGAGGCGGAGGATTTTCTCTGCTTCCCTCTCCTCGTCCTCCCGCTTCCACTTTTCCAGAAGTTCCGCGATGGCCCCCTCAAGGGTCTCCCGCTCAACGACGGCGAACTCGTCAACGCGCCTGACGTCAAGCTCCTCACTCGAAAAGAACGGCACGTGGGCCTCACGGAGAACCTCGGCAACTGTCTGGGGGAGGGGTTTTTCGGTTATCAGGGCCCTAATGCCCTTCTCGACCAGCTCCTCGGCTATGGCCCTTCCAGCACCGGCGGGGTTCACCACAAAAAGAACATCACCGCGCTTTATGCCTATCTCCCTCTCAATCCTCTCAAGCTCCCGCCAGCTGAGAACCTCCATGACCTTGAGGGGGACGGCAGAGCCCCTTATCTCAACCACGTTCATGCGCTTCATCTGGACCAGATCTTTGCTCAGCCTCTCTATTACCACCTTCGCCTCCCGGAGCTGCCTCTCAAGGATCTCGATGCGCCTCACCTTGGCCTCAAGCTCCCTCTCGCGGAGAACCTTCCTCCTCACTTCCTCGTCGTAATCGACGAGCCGCCTCTCAAGCCTGCCGATGACCTTTCTTTGCTCTTTGATTATCTCCCTTAGCTCGCGGTTCTCGTTCTCCAGCATCTCGATCCTCTTTTCAAGCTCACGTATGCGCCTTATGTACGGTCGGAGGTCAACGCTCTCCCTGACCGGTTCAGAACTTTCCCCTGTCCTCTCCCCTTTATACCTCTCCCTCACGGAAACCTTCTGCATGGCCTCGCCTAGGTTGTAGCCCTGAATGACGAGGGCCTTAACCTCGTCAGCCTTCCTGGCGAGTCCAGCCTCCCGGAGTTTTGCATCCACGTGCTCCAGCTTGGGCTTCAGCCGCAGGTAGGCCTTGTAGGCCGCCGCCAGGGCATCCCGCTGGTGGTCGTCGTCAACGCTCACACCGAGGCCCCTCAGAAGTTCGTTCTTTTCCTCAACACGGAGGCTTTCCCTGGGGACAAAAAGACTGGCCTTGAAGGAGCGGGCTATCTTCTCGACGAAGCCAGGGGCCGGGTTCACGTCGGTGGCCACAACAACGGGGTGTCCGACGTTGCTTATGAACCTGAAAACCTCGCCGACTGGCATGTTCCTCTCGCTGTAGAGGGCCACGATGTTCCCGCTGAGGTCAACCGCGGCTATCCCAACGGTTATCCCGGGGTCAATGCCGACTATGATGCTCCGCCTTTCACGCACAGCCTCCTCGCCCCTGAGGGGGGTGAACCCGAGCTCGGCCCTCTCCACCGGCTGTATCCTGACCTCGACGTCTCCCCCGCGCATGGGCTTTATCAGCCCCGCGAGCTCTTCCCTGCTGGCGTAGACCCTGAACTCCCCCTTGGCCAGACCGTAGTCCTTCTCCTCAACTTCCAGGTCAAAGGGTATGTCCGCCCTCCTGAGCCTCTCCTCTATCTCCCTCACCTTGTCCCGAACGAGGTTGTGAATCCTCTTCCTGTACCTGTCCTGGCTCCAACCACCTTTCCCGTGGCTCCTGCCCCTCGTAACTTTGATTATCACCTCGTCCTCGAAGGCCAGAACTTCGTAGCCAACACCCTTGCTCGCGAGAAGGGCAGCCAGCTTCGCCTCCTCGTAGGGGTCGAACCTATCGGTTATCCGTATTCCATGCTCCTTTGCCAGACTCTGAAGGGAGCGCTGCTCGCCCGGCCTCCCAGTCACCTGGACGAGCTTCGTGCCGCCTGGGAGGGCACGGAGAAACTTCCTCAGATCGTCCCCCAGCTCGGTAACACTGTCGATGGCCACGATGTCCGGCCTCTTGCTCTGGATGAAGCGGATTAACCTGTAGAAGGTGAACTCACCCTTTCTTTCAAGCCGTCCATTGAACCAGCTCACGACGGCAAACCTTTTGGGATTCTCGCTTATTATGTCCACTCCGAGGATTAGAATAGGCCTCACCCTCATGGGTTTGTAGGGGGTAGGAAAAGGGATTTAAAAAGGTTTCAGGCCCTCAGTGAGGTTTTAACCGCGATCTCAATGGCCCTCTTTATCGTATCCAGGGCCATTGACGGCCTCGGTTTGTCGAGGGCCTGCTCGTGACTGAAGGGCACGTGTATGAATCCCGCCCTCGTCTCCATTCCCGCAACGGCTATCGTGTGAAGAACCGTGAACATCGCCGCGTTGCAGACGTAGGTTCCTGCGGTGTTCGAAACTCCTGCAGGGATTTTCTCCTCCCTCAAAGCCCTCACGATGGCCTTTACCGGCAGGGTTGCAAAGTACGCCGCCGGGGCACCCTCAAAGACCGGCTCGTCCTCCGGAGTGAAGCCCTCATTGTCCGGCATCGTCGAGTCCATGACGTTTATTGCAACGCGCTCGACAGTTATGTTCGGCCTCCCGCCGGCCTGGCCCGTCAGGATAACCACGTCGGGCCTCTCCTCAACGATGAGCCTAGGGAGAATCTCCCGGACTCCCCTGAAGGTAACTGGGAGCTGGCGCTTCACTACTTCCGCACCTTCTATTTCCTCTGGAAGGGCCCTGACAGCCTCCCACGAGGGGTTTATCTCTTCGCCCCCAAAGGGTTCAAAGCCCGTAACGAGAACCTTCATTTCGACCACCGGGAAAGGTTAGGTTTTTAGGGTTTAAAAGCTACTCCGGATGAGGGGTGAGGATGAAGTACGACGTTCTTATCATCGGCGGCGGGCCCGTCGGAAACTACCTGGCCAGCCTGCTCGCGAGGGACTTCAGCGTTGCCGTCGTCGAGAGAAAGGGCTCCTTCGGGGGAAAGGCGTGCACCGGAATAATAGGTGCCGCGAACTACGAGAGGCTCGGGCTTCCAGAGGAGGCCGTGCTGAACAGACTCCGCGGGGCGGCCTTCTACTCAAGGATACAGAGCTTCGAGATAGAGAGGAAAACACCGCAGGCGTATCTCGTCGACAGGAAAGTCTTGGAGAAAAGCCTGGCGGAAAGGGCAGTTAGGAGGGGAGCAGAGTACTACATGGCGACGACCTTTCAGGGATTCAAGAACGGGAAGGCAGTTCTACAGCACCTCGGGGAGAGGCTCGAGGTCGAGGCAGACTTCTACGTTGGGGCTGACGGCGTTTCGAGCACCGTCGCCAAGGCCATCGGGGCAAAGACGAACGCAGAATTCTTAAGCGGCTACGAGGTGGAAGTTGTAGGGGACTTTAAGAAGGACTTCGTCGAGGTGTGGGTGAACAAGGACCTAAACGGGGACTTCTTCATGTGGGTGGCGCCGGTGAATGAAGAATTGGCGAGAGTGGGAACCCTCGGGAGCATTGAGGCACTCAACCGCTTCCTCAGGGTGAGGATGCTCAGGCCCACCTCCATAGTAGAGTTCAAGGCCGGCTCGGTTGGGTTCGGCTGGAGGAAGCCTTGGGTGCGGGGCAACGTTGCGCTCATAGGCGACGCCGCGCTCCAGATAAAGCCGACGACGGCGGGGGGCATAGTTTACGGCATGTTCTGCGCCCACGCCCTCAGGCGGGCCCTCCTGGACGGGAGGCCGGGGGAATACGAGAGGGGCTGTTCCTTCGTGAAAAAGCAGATCAGCTTCGGCCTGAGGTTCAGAAGGGTCTTCAAAGGCATGAGCCAGGAGGACATAGAGAGGGTCTTTGAGGTTCTCGGAACCGAGGAGGCGAGGGAGGTCATTGAGACACAGGCAGATTTCGATGACCACGTGAAGACTGCCAAAGCGATACTCAGGAGGCCCAAGCTCCTCGCAAAGCTCATAAGGATCAGCCCGTCCATAGTGCGCTACCTCGTCTGAAAGGCACGGGGGTGGTGGCATGGCGACGTGGAGGATGGGTCTCCAGGAGGAGTACCTGAAGGCCATAGCCGAGGGCAGGAAGAAGGTCGAGGGGCGCTTATACGACGAGAAAAGGCAGAGAATAAGGCCGGGAGATACGATAATCTTCGAGAACAAGCTGATGTGCGTGGTGAAGGATATCAGGGTCTACTCGTCGTTCAGTGAGATGCTGGGGAAGGAGGGCCTTGAGAACGTCCTGCCCGGCGTGGAGAGCATCGAGGAAGGAGTAAGGGTTTATAGGCGCTTCTACTCCGAGGAGAAGGAGAAAAAGTACGGTGTGGCTGCCATAGAGGTCGAGCCAGTCGGGTGGGTTGGGGAGCCGCTCACTTAGCGAACCCCTCAAACTCCCTTTCAATCTCGTCGATACGCTTTTTGGCCGCCATGTATTCCCCCTCGTCAAGTATCCCGAAGATACGCCTCAAAGCGTAGCCGTTGTCCGCGTTGGACTTCGGTTTATCTTTCTTCACCAAACGAACCACCCAAAAAGGAAGGAAAATTCAGAGGTACCTCTCCTTTACCCACCTTATGAAGTAGTCCGGGTTCAGCTCCTCGCCGATGGACTTCTTAAGCAGCTCCTTCGGCGGGTAGATTGAGCCGTACCTGTGAACCTTCTCGCGGAGCCAGGCCTTTATCGGCTCGAAGTCCGCATTGGCGATGTGCTCTTCCACGTTGAGGTCCTTCTTCATATGGTAGTAGAACTGTGCCGCCAGGAGCGTTCCGATGCTGTAGGTCGGGAAGTAGCCGACCGTTCCATGGGCCCAGTGGATGTCCTGGAGGATTCCCTCGACGTAGCTCTTGGGCCTTATGCCGAGGAGGTTCTCCATCTCGTCGTTCCAGAGCTCCGGTAAATCCTTCGCCTTGACGCCCTCGTTGAGCATCATCCTTTCGAGCTTGAAGCGGAGCAGGATGTGGAAGTTGTAGGTGACGACATCTGATTCAGTCCTGATGAAGTCAGGCCTGACCATGTTGAAGTAGAGGTAGACGTCCTCCGGAGTGTAGTCCGCCATGAAGGGCAGATTCTCCCTCAGGACGGGGTGGATGAGGCCGGCAAACTCCATCGAGCGGCCGACGATGTTCTCCCAGAAGCGGCTCTGGCTCTCGTGGATGCCGAGGCTTACTCCACCCGCAATCGGGCTGAACATGAACCTCTCGTCCTGCTGGAGCTCGTAGAGTGCGTGACCAAACTCATGGACGGTGCTGAGGATAGTCCTCCTGAAGTCGTAGCCCTCATACCTGGTGGTTATCCTGACATCGCGGATACCGAACTCAGTGGTGAAGGGGTGGGCTGAGACGTCGAGCCTTGAACGCACGCCGAGTGGGTAGCCGAACTTCTGGAGTATCCAGACGTTTACGCGCTCCATCCACTCCCGCTCGTACTTCTCCTTCTCAAGTGGGTGGCTCTGCGGGACTTTACCCTCTTCCATTATCCTCTCAAGGAGCGGCTTGAGCTTCTTCTCCAGCTTTTCAAACATCCTCTCGACTTCGCGGGTGGTGAGGCCCTCCTCGAACATGTCAAGGAGAGCATCATAGGGCTCGTCTTCGTAGCCGAGATAGTCAGCGGCCCTCTTTGCGAGATCTATAATCCTGTCGAGCCACGGCTCGAACTTGGAGAAGTCGTCGCTCTTTTTGGCCTCCTCCCAGGCCTTCGTTGCCTGGCTGCTTACCTCACTCATCTCCCTCAGGAACTCCGGCGGGAATGAGCGGCTTATCCTTATCGAGCGGTCGAGAACCCTAACAACGCCCCTCTCGTACTCGTTGAGGCCTTCTATGGATTTGGCCTTTTCGACGAGCTCGACGAACTCCGGCTTGAGGAGGAACTCCTGGCTGAGAACTGAAAGCTCTCCCTGGGCGACGCTCCTCTCCAGGATGCCCTCCCTGGGCATGTTAACCTCCATGTCCCAGCCGAGGACGCTCTGGGCGTGGCCGATTGCCCAGATGCGCCTGTACTTCTCAAGAATCTGCTTGACGGTCTCGTTCTGGAAAACACTTTCCATTGAAACCACCCCGTTCTTCTTTGATAAAAGCTTCCGCTCCGGCTCTTTTAACCTTTTCGACGTTCATCTAAACGTGCGGGTAGAAGCCGATTACTCAGACCGGAAATCGCTTAAAGGGGTGGGCACAAGTCTGTGAAAAAGCGAGTGCTGGTGATGATCATGAAGCTTGACCTGGCGGTGCTCGGCCACGTCTCAATAGACCACATCAGGTTTCCCGAAAAGGACGAGATACTGTACCCCGGGGGTGCAGCGGCGGCCGTGGCCACTTCCGCCGCGCTGGCCGGTGCAAAGGTTGGTCTGGTAACCAAGGTGGGTGAGGACTTTCCGAAGGAATGGCTCGAAAAGCTCTCCTCCCTTCTTGACATTAGGGGCGTTCAAATCCTGCCCGGCAGGACGATTCACATATACATGATTTACCACCAAGATGGAACCGTGGATGCGCCGGTTGACATGGGGGTTGCCCAGAACATGGGAGAAACCCCAATTCCGGAGGAATACATGGACGCCAGCCTATTCCACATAGCCCCGATTCCGCCGGAGGAACAGCTCAAAGCCCTAAAAAGACTCGAAGGCAAAACGGTAAGCCTCGATTTCAACCCGACTTACATCGACGACTACGCCGAAAAGACCGGCCTCATGAGGGAAATAGTCTCAAGGGTCGAAGTGGTATTCCCCAACGAGAGAGAGGCTCTGACGATAACTAAGGCTCCAACCGTGGAAGAAGCCGCTAAAATACTGCACGGGTGGGGAGCAAGGCTGGTTGTAATAACGCGCGGTGAGAGAGGGGTTCTCGTCTACGATGGCGAGTTCAGGGAGTTTTCGGCACTCCCTATAAGCCCCGAGGAAATCGTTGACCCCACCGGTGCGGGGGATGCCTTCGCGGGCGGCTTTCTGGCGATGTACTCTAGGGGCGCACCCGTTGAGGACTGCGTTAAAAAAGGATTGGAGAGGGCCAGGGAGGTTCTGAAAAAAACGGGGAGCTGGAGCATCTAAGACGTCGCAAACCGGGCAAAGAGGTACAGCACCACTAGGAGCAGAGCGGCCAGTGCAGTTACCTCAAACCTTGGGAGCGCGGGGGAGAGCATTGACATCAGCAAATAGGTCGGGAAGGACATTGCCACCGCCGCGATCAGGATGAGGTAGTGATCCCTTGGAGCGCGCTCCCTGTCAAGATAGCCCATCTCAAGGGCAAGCAGGGTCAGCGCCATTACGGTCAGACCGTAGAGACCGCCCGTTTTCGTGTAGATGAGAAACACCGCCGTCGCCAGCAGGAAAAGCGTGCCGATGAAGTACCACTGAAGGGCCATGAGGGCCAGCGGCACCAGCAGGAGAGTTTTGATGTCGAGCATCCCGAGAAGAACGAAGAGGAGAACCAGCGGTATGAGGGAATAGAGCCTTCTCTTAATCTTCATAGCCCAACCACCTCCGCTATCGCCGCCTCCAGAGGTTTTCTGACATCCCAGTCGATAATGATGCCGTAGGCAGACATCTTCATCAGCATCGCCTTCCTTTGGAGTATCAGAAGCTTCACCGCCAGCTCCTCCTCGCGGCTCTTCGGCTCGACGGCGGTGTAGGGATTCGGACTTATGACCACGACGTTGTAGCCGTACCGGGCCGTTATTTTAAGCGCCTCCCTGCTCTCCTCTGTGAGGAGGGGGGAGAAGTATAACAGCTGGGCTTTAGCAGGGAAGCGTGCCTTTATCAGGTGCTCGACCTGGTAGGCTATCCTGTTGTTTTTGTCGGGTTTGGCGGTGCTCAGGAAGTCTATGCACTTGAAGAAGTGCCTTTTGCCGTAGTCAACGCGAATCCAGAGCGGAACGTCTTCCGCGAGCAGGAGACCAAAACTGGTTCCGTTGTTGAGGGCGTTGAGCATGAGGGAAGCCGCAGCGCGAACGAGGTGGTCAAAGACGAGCCTGCCGGTGTAGGATGCGTCCACTATGAAGACGACATCAACCTTGCGCTCGCTCTCGTACTCGTTGGCCATTATTCTGCCCGTTCTTGCGGTGGCCTTCCAGTTGATTATCTTGAGCGGGTCTCCCGGCTGGTACTCCCTGATTGCGTGGAACTCAACCCCCTCACCGACCCCCGGAGAAGGGAGTGGGCCGACGGTTATCTTCGTTCCCTTGGTGGAGTAGGGCGTTGGAACGTCCGTGATTATTGGAACGCCCACTATCTCGCTGTAGACGTCTATCTTCTTGTCAACCCTGAAGAAGCCGAATGGATCGCGGTAGCGCAGCTTTACCCAGTTGAACTCGTGGATTCCCCTCCTGACGCGAACCCTGTACCTTATCTCCCTCTCCTCTCCCGGCCGGAGGGAGAGGACGTGCTCTCTGTGTCCCTCCACCAGCTCTAAGCCGGGGGGTATGTCTTCGGTGATCTTCAGGGTGGGTATCCTCTCATGGGACTTGATCCTGAGGACTATCTCAATTTCAGTCCCTTCAAGGAAGCGGTTGTGGGGGATCAGGCGTTCTATCTCAACGTTGAGGCGCGGTTTGAAGAAGAACACTGCCACGAAGAGGAGCCAGATTATCGGAAGCGTCAGATAGACCAGCTCCCAGCGCAGGAGAAGGAAGGCGAACATAACGATGAGCCAGAGTGCGATGAGAATCTCCTCTGCCTTCTCCGTTGGGAGCATCTTGTCCGTAGGCTCTTCCTCCCTTTCCTCGACCGGGACGGAATGACCATAGAGCGGGGGTTGGGCCTGCACCTTTTCACCTCACTCAAACTTGGGAACCGGAACGCGCTCAAGGAGCTTCTCCATTATGCTCTCCTGGCTGACCTTCGTGTACCACAGCTCCCTCTTGAGGATGAGCCTGTGGCTCAGCGCCGGAACGGCGACGGCCTTTATGTCGTCGGGAATGACGTAGTCCCTGCCCTCCAGAGCGGCGTACGCCCTAGAGAGCTTGAGCAGGGCAAGGCTTCCCCTGGGAGATGCACCAACCTCTATCTCCTTCTTGTCCTCCCTCGTCGCCAAGACTATGTCGGTTATGTACTCCAGGATCGCGTCGCTGACGTAAACGTCCTCTATCGTCCTCTGCATCTCAACGACTTCCTCGGGGGTCAGGATAGGCGTTATATCGACCTCTTCCTTCTTCCTGGCCATCCTCCTCCGGAGTATCTCGATTTCCTCACGCCTGCTCGGATAGCCAACACGGAGCCTGACAAGGAACCTGTCCAGCTGCGCCTCCGGGAGTGGATAGGTGCCCTCCTGCTCTATCGGGTTCTGGGTGGCGACGACTATGAAGGGTCTCTCCAGCTCGTATGTGCTTCCCTCAACGGTGACCTGTCTTTCCTGCATGGCCTCAAGTAAAGCGGACTGGGTCTTGGGTGGGGCACGGTTGATCTCGTCGGCAAGGAGTATGTTCGTGAAAATCGGGCCCTTCTTAAACTCGAACTCGAGGGTCTTCTGGTTGAAGACGCTGACGCCGAGAATGTCACTGGGGAGAAGGTCCGGTGTGAACTGGACGCGCTTGAACTTGACTCCCAGAGCGGTGGCGAAGCTCTTCGCCATGAGCGTCTTGGCGAGTCCGGGCAGGTCTTCGAGGAGTATGTGCCCATCGGCCAAAATTGTCGTCAGTATGAGCTTCAGTACCTCGTCCTTTCCGACTATTGCCTTCTTGACCTCCTCAAGAACGGCATTACCCTTGGAGCTTACCTCTTCTATTTTCATAGAGATCCTCCTCCACAATTTTTAAGGCCTTTTCAAGGTTATCGAGAAAATCCCCCTCCGAACGGAGGGCTTTGAGGGCTTTGTTGGGCTCGGAGGTGAGCGAGTGAAACGTCCGATTGTAGTCCTCAGAGAGGGTGGCATATATTTCCGCTATCTTCTCCTCAAGAATGGAACGGGCCACCTTCCCCTTCTTGGCGCGCTCTATGAGGGTCACCATCCTCTCAATGTCTGTTTTTCTCTCGACCTTAAGTTCGCGTTCCCTCTTGGGAAGGGGAACACGTATCTCAAGGCCGAAGAGGAGAAAGGCCAGAAGGCTGCCCAGCACCAGAACGGCGAGCCATCTAACCAGGTAGGAGCCGGCAATTATAGCGATGAGCAGAGGAATCACGGCTATCGCAAGCACGTGCCCCTTAAACCTCATTCACACCCCTCCGCATCGTGCGGTAAACTTCGAGGGCCCTCCTGGCGTCATCCCACGTTATTTTCTCAGGGGCATATTTTGCCTTTTCGAAGAGCCGCGTCAGTTCGATGAACGCATCGTGCATGTATTTTACATGCCGGGCATGCTCCCAGTGCGTCCAGCTCTCCTCGTAGGGCACGCCGAGGTATTTGAGCCAGAGAACTGCGTTCTTGTATATCCCTACGATGGCCTCTCTTGGGTTCTCGAACATTTCGAGGCCGAGCTCATCAAGTTTTTTATCAAACAGCTCAGCCCGAAGCTTCATCTCCTTACGCTCCTTTTTCTGCAGGTATTCGCGGTACTGAATCACGGCAAGGTAGGCAAAGACCGCTATTGCAACCACAAGGAGGGCATAGAGAAGGTACTGAGACGGCAGAGACTGCCTCGTCGGTGCCGGCGAAGTGTTATTGTAGTAGACGGGAGATTGGGTGGTGGACTGAAGGGGAAGTGAACCGTTCACCGAGCCGTTCAATGCGGTGGTGTTGTTTGAGGGAAGTTTTGGGGTAGAATTCATCCGAATCAAGTACAGAACGAGGGTGATCCCCAGTCCACCTACAATCATCACGATGTACCGGACGAGAAGGCCGATACCGCCAGAATCAAGCCTCTGGAAGGGATCTCTCCATCCCAGAAGGACGCCGACGATAACGAACAGGCCAACTATTGCGAGGATCATCACGAGAACACCCGTCCACCGGGCTGGAGTGCCCGTTGAAGCCTCTGATATGGCAGTGCTGTAGTTAACCATCAGCGTCATCAGTGAAAACAGCAGTCCAAAGAGGGCTAAGAATTTTATCCTGGTGGACATTTTTATCGAGAAGTGTAGAGAGAGCAGGTTTAAAAGCTTTTACCCCTAGGTAAAAGTCAGGTGATGACGGTGGAGAGGGTTCCGAAGCTTTACGTTGAAGCTCCTCCGGAGGAGTGCATTGAGGGGAGAAAGACGATAAAAGACTGCGTGATCATCAGTGGGAACGTTGAGGTATGGCTGAGGAAGGGCGAAACAGTTCCCGACTTCATCGATGTGGAGGGCTCCAAGTTCCTCATGAAGGAAGTTTACGACAGATTCTATCTCTACGTTGACAGGACGGAGGGGAAGCTGCTCGCAGATGCAGTTCTGGTTCTCCCTGACGGGCGGACACGGATATACCTGAAGAAGGACGATGAACTGCTCCTGCTCCCCGTGGAGGGATACACAAAAACCCCGATAGCGAACGTGGGGAACAGGGTGAGAACGGGGGACGCCTTCGCGGCCATAACCACAAGAAAAGGGGAGATCCACTACCTCAAGCCCCCGAAGACCGGGACGGTTGTGTTCATAGATGAGGTAACAAACAGGCCGCACTACGTTTACTACATCCTCCCTGAGGAGTAAGGTGCTTTTCTTTACTCTTTCATCCCGGCAATCATCGCCTCAACGCTCGACTTAAGGGCGAGCTCGATGCCCTCCACGGTATCCATACCCTTGAGGGTTCTGGTGTGCTTGGCGCTGGTTATTATCAGCGACCACCTGAACAGGTTCTCCTTTACATGATGGCTCTGGAACATTGCTATGAACTTCTTGTCGTCCTTTGAGACCTCAATTATCTCAATATCGGTATCCCCGAGTTTCGTGGAATAAACGTCCCTGACAGCGAGGTCGCTGTATTCTCTCCTGAGTGTTTCAGAGAGGTACCCCATGATATCACCTGTTTTTAAATGGTGTGACGTTCCTTATATAGTTGCCGTGTTTATCGCCCGAAGTGGAAAAACACCAAAAGCGTTATAAGGGAGCCGGGCAAGTCCCCACTGAAGACAATTTTGGAGTTGAAGGAAATGAAGATTGAAGCTGGAGATTTTGTGGTGTTCCACTACGTGGGCAGATTTGAGAACGGTGAAGTTTTTGATACCAGTTACGAGGACATCGCCAAGGAGAACGGGATATACGTGGAGGAGAGGGAATACGGCCCTCTCGGAGTTAACGTCGGAGTTGGCGAGATAATTCCCGGCCTTGACGAGGCCCTGATCGGCATGGAGATTGGGGAGAAGAATACCATCACGATACCCCCGGAGAAGGCCTACGGCATGCCCAACCCGGAGCTCGTCATAGAAGTCCCGATCTCGGAGTTCATCCAGGCCGGCCTGGAGCCAGTTGAAGGGATGTACGTCATGACCGACTCGGGGATAGCCAAGATAGCGAAGGTCGAAGGTGAGAACGTCAGCCTCGACTTCAACCACCCGCTCGCAGGGAAGACCCTTATCTTTGAGGTCGAGATAGTGGACGTTCAGAAAGATGGGAAGAGCGGGGCCTCAGATTGATATGCCGGCGCTGACGGTGACCTTGTACGTCACTACACCAAGAACCGCGAGGAGCAGGCTGTACTTGAGGCCTGCCGAATACTTCCCTTCTCTTATTACACCTATCCCCAAGCCCGAGACCACCGCCTGCAGCACAATAAACCCAAGAAGGACGTTCTGAATCGCCTCCACAGGAAATATGGCCTGGGAACCCGTGACGGCGGTGAGGGTCTGGGAGACGGCGCCGGCTGAGATGGAACCCATAACTTTGGCAACGACCCCCATTATAAGGGGCCCTATAAACCCGCTGGTCATTATAAAGAACATTGTCTGCATCCCTGTGGATGCCTTCCTCTCCTGCTTTATGCGCAGTATCTCCCTCACATCGTTGCCCACAAAAACCAGCACGTCGCTCATCGGGGCGCCCCTTTCGAGGGCCTCGATTATTATCATCACCGAACGGTAGAGTATCTGGGATCTTTTGTTTCTCAGGGCGAAGGCCCTCATGGCATCAACCGTGGAGCGGCCTTTTCTGATTTCAGAAACGGTCTTCCTGAACTCCTCAGTCAGGGCTCCAAACTTTGCCATCGCGAGCTCTTCCAGAGCCTCGGAGAAGGATATGCCCGCCCTCAAAGAGCTGGCAAGGTAGAAAAAGGCATCGGGCAGCATTTTTTCCATCTGCTCAATACGCCTGATGGTTCTCCAGTATGGGTACACAAAGGCGATGCCAGCAAAAACGGCCGCCGACAAGAGCACGGCGTACACTGCGGAGGCCATGACTAGGTACGTGGCAAGGGCGGCTACAACGGAAGAGAGAATGGATATCACTATGTACTCTATCGAGAGAAAGTTGATCCCGGCGGAGTATATGAAAAGCTCGTACTTCCTGAGCCACTTCTTCGGCAGAATCCTTTCGAGGAACGCTGTGATGAAGGATGATATTCCGGCCATTCAATTCACCTCGGCTCTCCCTTCTTGATCATGTTTACTATTATCAGGGATATCGCAGGGAACGCAAGCCACAGTATTGTGGCCAGGCTCTCCACCGGCATTATGAGAGTTCTGGACATGATGGAGCCCGCAATGATTCCGACGACCAGCATCGTCGGCATGACTATGGTCAGGAACATGTACACGAATGCTATTCCGTTGATCTTCTGGACGTACTCGATCAGCTTCATCCTGTACTCGAAGGAGAAGTCCTCGGCGAGCTTATACAGTATGTCCGATAGGTTTCCACCGAACTTAATGGCCCTCAGTATCTGCTTCACGACCCTGCTCACGTTCTCGGAGGCCATTTTCTCCTCAAATTTTGAGATAGCATCCTCAAAAGAGGAGCCCGTTCGCATGTCCCTCAGTATGAGCTCGAACTCCTCCGAAATCGGCCCGTAATCTGCGCTTGCCACGGAGAGTATGGCCTCGGATATTCCAACGCCAGCACGGAGGAGGGATGCCATATGACGGAGGGCGTAGGGCATCGCTCTTTCCACCTCAGAGACCCTCTTCCTCCACACCATCCTCGGGTACTGGCGCATATAGATGAATGCCCCCAAAAAGGAGAGCACACCTATCAGGAGGGACGTGTCCACTGGGAGGTACAGGAGGTAAGCGAAGGCAATCCCGAACAGGCCCGCGAGTATGGCAACCACGAGCATGAGGGCAACGTACTGCTCCTTTGACATCATCATGTTGGCCCTGTAGAGGTCAACCTCTAGCCCCTTAAAGAATCCTGTTATCGTCCTGACGGGCCCTCCGAAATAGCGGAGCAGCCCCTCAGCGAGCCTGGTCACGAAGGGCTTCTGGATCTCCTGCCTGTGCCACTCAAGTATCTCCTCAAGCTGCTCCTCTTCTTTAGCCTCGCCCCGTTCAATAGAGATCTCTTTCTGGAGCTGCTTGAGGGCCCTGAGCCTTTCCTGGACGTTCTTTCCCGTCGGCATTCTCCTGACAGGACGCTCTGCCACTTCGATCGTTTTGCTACCAATGCGCTCCAAAAAGCGTGTGATTGCATCCCCGATACCCACTGCCACCACCTTCATATCAGGTTCTTGACCTGCTTGCTGGTCTCAATACTGCTCTCGGCCTCTATTTTCTTCATGAGCCCCTCCTCGTCAATATAGAACTGCCTGATGTAATACCCCACCTTTTCAATACCCCTGATTCCACGCTTGATCATCCACTCGAGAACTATCTTCCTCTTCTCCTTCTCGTACTCAATCTCAGAAACGCTCATGCCCGTGAAATGGGCGAGCATGTTAAGGGTCCTGCTGGGAACTCCCGTCGGGACGAGCTCGTCCTTGATGGGGTCATACTTGTAGAGCTTGTTCAGCTGAATGCTCTCCCCCTCCATTCCGGATATCTCAGCTATCTCCGTTACCCTCCTTATGGTCCCCATCTTCCTGCTGTGGAACCTGACCTGCATGAGGATTATGTCGAGGGCCGGTATCATTATCCTGGGGACGTTCATGGGAGGGCTCTCCAGGCGGACTATGGTCTCCCTGGCACTGTTGGAGTGAATGGTTCCCATACACCCGTCGTGCCCTGTGTTCATGGCGGTAAACATCGTCCTTGCTTCCGGTCCGCGGACTTCACCGACTATGATCCTATCCGGGCGCATACGGAGGGTGTTCTTGACGAGGTCGTCCATGGTGACCT
This sequence comes from Thermococcus sp. M36, assembly GCF_012027355.1. Taxonomy (NCBI): domain Archaea; kingdom Methanobacteriati; phylum Methanobacteriota; class Thermococci; order Thermococcales; family Thermococcaceae; genus Thermococcus; species Thermococcus sp. M36. The sequence goes on along the minus strand of NZ_SNUH01000001.1, from coordinate 903,435 downwards.
CTCCCTTGCCCTCCAGGTTTGGGGGCCTTGTCTCAAGCCTTATCCAGTGTTCAACGGGAAGCTGGAGCTCGGCGGTGTCCTCAATGCTGATAACACGCTCGCTCGGCGGGATGAACATGGCGAGGGCGTTCAGGGTAGTGGTCTTTCCGGAGCCGGTTCCGCCTGCCACCAGGATGTTGGCGGGCTTGACACCGAGGCCGTCAACGAACACCCACAGCAGGGCGGCTATATCCGAGTTCAGCGTCCTGTATTTGATGAGGTCTATTATGGTCAGGGGATCCTTTTTGAACTTACGTATGGTTATGGTGGGCCCATCAAGACTTATCGGGGGGATCGTTGCGTTTACACGGCTTCCGTCCGGAAGGCGGGCGTCAAGGAGGGGGCTCTGCTGGTCTATCCTTCTCCCGACCTCCCTCGCTATGCGCTCTATGATGTTCAGTATCTCCTTGTCGTCGGGAAAGACTATGTTGGTCTTGCACATGTTGAAGCGCCTGTGCCACACGTACACGGGGCGATTTGTGCCGATGACCATTATCTCCTCAAGGTTGTCGTCACGGACGAGGGGGTCGAGCCTGCCGTAGCCTATCATGCCCTGGACTATCAGATCCGCAAGCACCTCCACCCTTCCCTCGGAGAACTGGGGGGCCTCCTCCCTGATCATGTTTTTGACGGCGTTCATGAACACCCTTCTGCGCTCCTCAAAGTCTGGGAAAGCCAGGGGATCTATCTGGAGTTCCGTTATCGCCCTCTCCCTGATCCTCCGGAGGAGCTCCTCCTCTTCCCTGGTCAGCCGGGGGAGCCGTATTTCATATATCGGGACGGGCTCTCCCCTAACCTTCAGGATACGGACGTTGCCGTAGGCGTCCAGCACTTTAGCCTGGCCCGCATAGGGGCTTTCCTTCGGAGAAGATGCCCCCAAAATGCTTTCCAGGCTCGGGGCACCCTCTCCGCCCCGGGTGCCCCCTCCCTTCTGGACGTCCTTTGAGAGTATGTTGCCGAGAAGCTCCACGCCGGTGGGCCTGTTCTCGACCGTCTCCTCGGGAAGGGGCCTGCTCAGGATCTCCTGGAGATCCACACCCCCGCCTCCCTCAAAGAAGGAGAAAGGTTCACCCGGCTTCTTTTCTCCCTCCCTCTTCTGGCGCGGCTCTTTTTTCTTAAGGCCCGAGGGCCTCTTCTTCAGTACCTTCTCCAGCAGGTCATCTTCCCCGTTCAGTATCTCATCAATCCACGAAAGGCCCTCTTTCCTGTTCTTCTCGTCGGGCACAAGCTCTCACCGTCCGGCAGTCCACTTAACGCGGTACTCTATCTCAAGGGAGTTCCCCATGAGAACGACCCACACAGGGAAGTCCAGACCTGCGTCTTCCGGAGGCCTTATCTCCAGGGTGTTCAGGGAGGGGCCGCTGAGGAGGGTCGGGGAAAGCTGGAACAAAGTCAGTCCCGTTCCCTGCGGCTGGGGCTCGGGCCTCCTCGGAGTGTCCAGTCCGAGGTATTTAGGCAGAAACTCCTCAGTGTACCCCCTGTAGGTCATTGTGTAGTTCGGGGTGAACCCGTACATGTCCGCTTCTGGGAATATCATTGGGACGGCCACCGCGAAGAAGGTGTAGAAGTCACCCCCCTCGTTGGGCACGTTCGTAAGCCTGAACCTGACAGTCCCCTCGTATTTGAGAACCCTGACATAGGAGTCCAGTATCGGGAACATCCCCCTGACGTACATTATCCTGGGAGAGTTTATGAGCTGGGGGTAGATGACACCACACAGCACCGGTTCGATGTCCCCAGTGTATACCTTTCCCCCGGCGAACGTGCCGTTGGTGTACTCAACCTCAGTTATCTTGCCAACGTTCCCGCAGTGTGACTCATAATCAACGGGGTTGATCGCATACGAGCTGTTGGACGTTATTTTAAAGTTAACAACCGCCGTCTCGTAAGGCATCAGCCAGAAGCCGACAAAATAGTTGAGTGTGTTCCGGGTCAGGTCGGGAGGGGCGACACTCACTATGTTCCCGCTGGCGTCACGATAAACATCGCCGTATTCAACGTTGCCCATCCGGTAAACCCTGAAGCTGTATCGTGGATTCACGACAACGAACTTCGGAAACGGGGCAACGTTGATCACGGTAACGTTTATGTCCAGCATGACCTCCCCTAGAACCCCAATGTTGTTGTACTTCCCGACTGCAGTGCTTCCGGGAAGCACGTAAGAGTCCGCCCTGACCAGGGGGACTATTAAAAGCAAAGAAATAAACAAAACGACAGGAAGCTTTTCCACGCTGATCACCTCACGTCGTGACCTTCGCTATGTAGATGGTCTGCTGGTTGGACAGTATGTCGGGCACGAATATGGAGGGAACCTTGAGTATCACAAGGAACTGGGCGTTCGGATCAAGCACGAGCATTCCGGACTCCTTTTCGAGGTCAACCACTTCCCAGCCGTACGCCCTGAGCTGCTCCTTGACGTCTTCACTGGCCTGTATCTTCCCGGCCGCTATGGCCTTGAGTATCTCCGTAAGGTCAACGGAATAGCTGTAGCTGGCGGAAGCGCTCTGGCTGGAGCTCTGCTCACTGGTGTAGACGTCGCTCGTCCTCTGGCTGTTGGTCACGGCACTCCCACCGGGCTGGTACTCACTCTGGTGCTGCTCCGAGTACTGGTTGGACGATGCCGTGTTCGAGGAGGTCGTCTGGCTCTGGGCCTCGCTGACCGATATCACACCGGCATCCCTTGGAAGGAGAACCAGCTCTATGTATCCCTCGTTGGCTATCTCCTTAAAGGACGACGTTCCGTTCTTGGCAAATATCATGACCTTGTCCCCAGGAGACAGGAACGCGCCGTTTATCCTGTCCCTCGGCAGGACAAGAGCTATATCCACGTACTCGACCCTATACACCCTGTACCCCATGAGCTCTCTGTAGTCCGTTATGCTACCGAGTATAGACTTGGCCTCGGTCTTTGAAAGGATCCTCTTAACGCCGTTCTTTTCAAGGATGACGCTCTGCGTCTGGACGCTGTCCACGAGGTAGAAGTAGTAGTCCCTCCACAGCTCAAGAAGATACGGGGCCGGGTTGGTTGAGTTGACCTGCTCCATGCTGGTGGCGCTCATCACCCTGTCCTCAAGGTTAGCAAGGACGTCCACCGCTTTTTTCTTCAGGTCGTCGGGGAGGGGCATTGATAGCAGGGGCTGGAACTCCAGCTCAATAAGCTTTACCTTCTCCTGCTTCGTCCTATTCAGCTGCTTTTCGTACTCGATCTGCTTCTGTTCGGCAATGTAAGCCTGGTATTTGTCCATAGCTTCCGTGTAGGCGGCCTTAATGTCTATGGCATTTACCTCATCTATGCTTTTGGCCGCCAGTATGCGGTTCCTGAGCTCCGTGTATGCCTCCTTGCCTATGGTGGAGTTCATAAGCTCGCTCCCGGGCTTAAAGTATGTATTGAGCTCGGCCAGCTTGCGGCTCTTCGCGTTCTCAAGCTCCCACGTCGCCCGGTTCTGGAGATAGACGTAAGCACCGATGGAAACAGCGAGAATTATTATCAGTATGATTGTAGCCCCCACAATGATCCTCTTTCTCCGCTCTCGCTCCTTAATGCTGCCCATAGAACGACGTTTTTTAGGGGGTTTTTTAACAGGAACTGGGGGAGTAGCAGCCTTTGAGAGCTCGGCCTCGGCACTGGCCCTGCCCAGTTCCCTAAGGCGTTTAATCTTCTTTTCAATATCCTCGGACACGTTGAGCACCACCGTTAACAGTCATCATGAACTGGGCTCTCGAGATCAAATAGGCTTTTGAACTCTAATCTTTATTTAGGTTTCGGTGAGATGTATGGAGCGGTTAGAGATTCGCGTAACAGAAATCCGGGGAAAATGTCCCGTTTTTCAGGTGGGAGACAGAATAGTAATCGAAGGGCCCGAGATAAACCTCGAAGAAACAGACGCCGTGTGCACCCATGCCTTCGCATCGCTGTTGCCGTACATAGTCGCTCTCCGAAAGGGTATTAAGCCGAGCGAGCTAGGCCTAGGCAGGGGAGAGAAAGCTTACCTCCAGTGCCTCGACCCCGGGCCGCCATACACTGACGGCGGAACTGTGATATTCGAGATAACGGTGGTGCGAGATGAAGCAGAGGAAAGCGTGGAGAGTGGTGAGGGAGGTAATAGACGAGGCCGACATGATAATCGAGGTAGTTGACGCCCGCGACCCGATAGGAACGCGCAACAGAAAGCTAGAAAGGATAATCCAGGAGGAAGGAAAACCCCTCCTCATCGTCATGAACAAGGCCGATTTAGTGCCCAAGGAGTGGGCTGAGGAGTACAAGAGAAAGAGCGAAATACCGGTTGTTTTTATCTCCTCCCGTGAGAGGAAGGGGACGGGAATCCTGAGGAGAGAGATAAAGAGGCTCGCAAAGCCCCTTCTTGAGGAGCAGGATAAAGTGAAGGTCGCCCTCATAGGCTACCCAAACGTCGGCAAGAGCACGATAATCAACACGCTGAAGGGGAAAAGAGCGGTAGGAACCGCGCCGATACCTGGCTACACGAAGGGCAAGCAGCTGATACGGCTGAGCAAAAGGATATGGCTCCTCGATTCCCCAGGCGTCGTTCCGATAGACGACTTCGACGAGCTGGTAATAAAGGGCGGCTTCCCGGCGGACAAGATAGAAGATCCCGTAAAGCCGGCTCTCAAGCTCATTGGGAGAATCCTAGAAACGAGGAAAGAAGCACTGACGGAGAAGTTCGGGATCGAGGAGTTCAAGAGCGAGGAGGAAGTATTGAGAAAGATAGGCGAGCGGAGGGGTTTGATAAAGGCCGGTGGGGAAGTTGATCTGGAGGAAACCGCCCGCTGGTTCCTCCGAGAATGGCAGACGGGAAGGTTCACCCTCTTCGGGAAGGAGGAGGAAAAACCCCATCAGTTCGTCTGGGACTTCGAGGACGTCCTCGACGGAATAGAAAGGGAACTGCTCCTCGACCCGAGGAGAATCCTGTGGAAGTACGGGGACGAACTCAGAAAAAAACTCGACAACCAGAAGCGCGTGGGGATAAGGGAGATAGAGGGCTTTACCGTTGGGGTAGCGACCGGCTTTAAGAAGTGCGACAGCGGGATAAAGCTCCTTGAGGAGCTGACCGGAAGGCACATTCTGGCCAGCGAGTGTTTCGGGAAGAAGTGGAAGGGAGTAATAGCGATAATGGAGTGATGGGTATGAGGCTTTTGCTGACGACTTCGCAGGGGATTGAAGACCTCGCGAAGGCCGAGGTTGAGAACCTGCTCTCGGAGTTAGGAGTTTCGTTTCGTGTAGAGGAGAGGCCTTTGGACGTCGAGGGCAGGGTTCTGGCTGAGGTGAGCGAAGCTTTCTACACCGACGAAAAGGGCAGGAAGAGGGAGCTTAGCGTTTCAACCTATCTTAACGAGCGCTCAAGGCTCCTCCACCGCGTAATCATGGAGATAGCGAGCGAGCGCTTTGAGGGGATCGGGGAAGACGAACCCGATGTTGCCCTCAGGAGGATAGAGGAGTTCGTCTCAGAGCTTCCAGTGGAAAGGTACGTCAAGGTGAGCGAACCCTTTGCGGTGCGCTCCTTCAGGAAGGGTGAACATAAGATAACGAGCCTCGACATATCAAAGATCGTCGGAAAGGCGATATTCGAGAGACTCTCCCGCTTCGGGACTCCCAAAGTCAACCTCGACCACCCGACCGTTATTTTCAGGGCGGAGCTCGTTGGAGAGGTCTTCTTCCTTGGGGTAGACACGACGGGTGATTCTTCCCTCCACAAGAGGCCCTGGCGCGTTTACGACCACCCAGCGCATCTGAAGGCCAGCATAGCGAACGCCCTCATAGAGCTGGCAGAGCCGGACGGAGGGCCCTTCATAGACCCCTTCTGCGGCTCAGGGACTATTCCGATTGAGTTAGCGCTCAGGGGCTACGAAGGGAGGATAATCTGCCTCGAAAAGTACAGGAAGCACCTCAGAGGAGCGGAGATGAACGCCCTGGCGGCCGGAGTTAGGGATAGAATAGAGTTCCTCCTCGGAGACGCGACTAGGCTGAGCGAACACGTCGAAAGCGTCGATTTTGCCGTGAGCAACCTCCCTTACGGGCTGAAGATAGGGAGGAAGAGCATGATACCAAAGCTTTACGCGGAGTTCTTCTCGGAGTTGGCAAATGTTCTTGAAAAGCGCGGCGTCTTCATAACCACCGAAAAGAGGGCGATAGAGGGGGCCATAACGGAGAACGGCTTCCAGATCAAACACCACAGGCTCATAGGCCACGGCGGACTGATGGTGCACACATACGTTATAGAATAGCGGAGCCAAGTGGACATCAAAGGGAAAGAAAAATTTAGGGTCAGACCCTCAGGGCCTTGACTGCCGAGAGGGTCTCCTTGAGGTCCTCGTAGCCATAGCGGAGGTACTTCCGTCCCTCCTTCTCGTAGCCGTCAGCGAAGGCGCTCCAGGCCCTGTTGAGGGCCCTCTCGCCCCTGCTGAAGACGCTCATGATGGTTCCGTAGGTCATAAGACCCTCTATCCTGAGAGGCTGGGCCTTTTCGGCGAACTCGTCGAGCTCTTCAAGGATTTTAGTGAGCTCGGCGTGGGCCTCATCGGCCGGGGCGTCGAGAACATTCTCGAGCCTGGCTATGGCATCGGCCAAGAGCCTTTCAAGTTCCCTGACACCGCCGGTTCCGGTCTGAGCAGCCCTGTGGAGCTCCTCTTTGGCACCTTGGCGTCTAAGGAATATTCCGACACCCATGACGGCGAGGGAAACCGCTAAACCGCCCCACATAGGCGGTATCCTGGCGGCGGTTATTGAACCGGCGACGAGGCCGGCAGTGAGGAGGACGTTTCCTATGAGCTTCTTCATTTCCATCACCTCACGGGTGGAGCACTCCGAGCACTGTGAGGACCGCGAAGAGGAGCGTCATCGCGGCCTCTCCGACCATGAGTCCAGCTGCCACTGGAAGCACCTTCTCGGTTATGAACTCGTGGCCCTTCTTCCTCTTGGCTATCTCGTGGACGATACAGCCCAGTCCGTAGGGGAGGATGTAGAGCATCGGCAGGTACATTGACAGGCCGACGAGGACGCCGAGTCCCGGTATTCCGCTCATGGAGAGGGCAAAGCCCAGTATTCCTCCGGCGATGAACTTGTCAACCGGGACGTTGCCTCCGAGGATGGCCTCGACCATGGACTTGAGGGCCATCGCTTGCGGCGCCGGAACGGTCTCGTTTCCTATTCCGTAGGCCTTCCAGATGAGTCCGACGACGGTGAGGGCTATTATCGGCCCTATCCAGGCGGTGAGCAGCTCGACCTTCTGCTGCCTGGAGGGAATGCCGCCGACGAGGTGACCGGTCTTGAGATCCTGCATCATATCGGCCGCTCCTGAGATGGCGACACCGACGGTGGCGCCGAGGAGTATGGTCAGCGGCACCTGCTTGCCAGTGAGGTAGAGGAGTATCATGACCGACACGAGCGAGAGACCTGAAACGGGGCTCCAGTCGGTCATTCCGGTGGACATGGCCACGAGCAGTGAAGCGACGAATATCCAGGCGACGCCGACGAGGGCGGTGAGCAGGCTCCTGCCGATGCCTAGGTTACCGAGCTTGTAGGTCGTGACGAGGAGCAGCAGGAAGGCGAGGGTTATTCCTGCGTAGAGGTACTTGATCGGGAGCTCCTCGTTCCTGCTGGAGTCGAGTTTGCTCGCGTTGGCTATGCTCCTGAGGGCGACGATAATGACCGGCATTGAAAGGATGAGGCCGGCTATCGAACCGCCGAGGAGCATACCGATGCCGAGCGGCCTAGTCATGTTGGCGTAGACGAAGCCACTGATGGCCCCTCCGGTGACGTCGCTCGGGAGCCAGCCGAGGCTCTTGACTATGGGGGTTATGATGTAGTAGGAGAGTATTCCACCGGCGAGGACTATGAGACCGTTCCTTCCGGTGATGAGACCCATACCGAAGACCATGAGCGAAAGGGCCATCGCGAGATTGACCCAGTCAGGGAGGTGGAGCATGGCGCCAAGGTCAATGTACTCGGGGATGATCTCCGGGAGGCCGAGCACCGGGAACTGCTGGACAAGGTAGACAATAGCGCTGACGGCCATGCCGAGGAAGAGCAGCCTGGCCTTCTCGATTCCGCTTCCCGGGGTCTTGAGGACGGTGGCAACCGCGGTTCCGGTCGGGAAGCGGAGGCGGTCAATCTCGATCATCTGCTTCCTCAGCGGGATGATGAAGGTGATTCCGAGTATAGCTCCGGCCGCTGTGGCGAGGAAGAAGTACGTGGTGTTTATCTCCTCGTGGAGTCCCATGATGTAGAGCGCCGGGATGGTGAAGATGACTCCCGAAACGGAGATGTTGACGGCAGAGGCTATGGTCTGGACGATGTTGTTCTCAACGACGGTTCCCTTCTTGAGGATTCCCCTGAGGACTCCCCAGCCGACGATGGCAGCTATCGCCGAACCGCCGGAGGTGAAGCCCATTATCATTCCCGCGTAGGTGAAGCTGGCGGCCATGAAGGCGCCCCAGATGACACCCAGTATTATAGCAGCGGGCGTCACTTCGCGGTAGGTCTCGTCCGAATCCTTACGCTTCCATCCAGATGACCTCAGTTTCCAGCTGGCGTCTGCCATCTCCCAACCTCCTGTACAGTTATGAGCATTCATGTCCACGTTCTTTAGGAATGTGCATTCCTTGGAGATTGGCCCGTTTGGTAATATAAAGTTTTTCAGACCTGTAAATGCCAAGAACGCGGATTTAAAACCAAAAACGAGTTAAAACAGACTTTTATGCCGTTTTTAGTCTCAGCATGAATAAAAATTCATCAGGAAGATGGACAATTGGACACCAACGCACATTACGACATTGAAGGCTCGAAGGGTGTTTAATGTGCCGTTTAATCCGCCGAACGATGGTTAGTTGAAACTTGAAAATGCTGAAGCGATTTAGGAAAAGTTCTGGGAAAAACGAAGGCTCAGGTCTTCAGGGTCACGTCAATGACCACGGTCTCGTTGCCGGGGTTCCTCACCACGACCTTCCACCTGCCCTTCGGAAGTTCAACGACCGCATTCACTTCCCTGACGGTTCCAAAATCCCTCAGCACGGTCCCGTCGGAGGAGACAACCTTCACCTCAATGGGAACGCTGGAGCTTATCTCAACCGTCAGATTCGCCGGACCCCTGAAGGGCCACTCTCTGCTCTCCCCGGCTGGAACGCTCTTTCCCCTGGCGTAGACGAAGTTGTTGTCGAGACAGCCCGCGATCAGGATTGAGAGGACAAGGACGACAACCACCAGCCAACGGACGGGCTTCATGACACCACCGAAGACAGTTAAAGATTAAAAACTTAAAAAAGTTTTTCAGCAGAGTATCTAACCCTCGGCCAGAACATCGAACTCGACCCTTCCAATTCCCTCTATCCACGCCTCAACCCTGTCCCCGTGCCTGAGCGGGCCTACTCCAGCGGGAGTTCCGGTCGCTATTATGTCCCCGGGTTCGAGGGTCATCACCGAGCTTATGTACTCTATCAGCTCCGGGACCTTGAAGACCATCTCGCTCGTCCGTCCGAGCTGTCTGAGCTGGCCGTTCACCTTGAGACCTATCTCTAGGTCCTCGATGTTAAGCTCTCGCTTATCAACCACCCTCGGCCCGACCGGGGCGAAGGTGTCGAATCCCTTAGCCATGCTCCAGGGGAGGCCCCTCTCCCTCGCCTCGGCCTGAAGGTTGCGAGCGGTTATGTCAAGGAGTATCGTGTAGCCGAGCACGTAGTCCATCGCCTTTTCCCTCGGCACGCGCCTGGCCCTCCTTCCGATTATGACGGCAAGCTCGACTTCGTGGTCTACTCTCTTGCTCATTCTGGGCAGGATTATAGGCTCGCCGGGACCGATGAGGGCGCTTGGAGGCTTGAGGAAGAAGACCGGTCTTTCCGGAACGTCGCTCTCCATCTCCTTCGCATGCTCGGCATAGTTCTTAGCCAGGGCCACTATCTTGCTCGGCCTCAGCTCGTAGAAGCCGTCCATATACGGAAGCCTGACCATGCCACCACCGGTCAAACTAAACCGAACCCCTTAATAAAAGGAGTGCCGCAGGAAGAACCCCAAGTTCCTGACCTCCTCCCCACCCCGAAGGGCGAGGCTTTCAAAAGAAAAATGTAAAAGTTAACATCGGGAAGTATAAAAAAAGTTTTGAGGGAACGAACTAAAAATCCAGCTCAGCCCCTCAGCGGCTCCGGAATGGACTTATCCCACTGCTCCCTCGCCAGTTCGCCGGTGTACTTGAACTTCTCGACCTTTTTCTCGGCCTCCTTGCGCTTCTTCTGGTGCTCCTTGAGGAACTCCTGAACCCTCTCAATCAGCTCGCGCTTGCACTGGCCGCAGAGGAGCTCGCCACTTTTGCACGCGTGATAGCGCTCCATGAGCTTCTTGTCGTCCGGCTCGAAGAATATCTCGAACCACTTGAAGACAACGCACTTCTCGGGTTCTCCTCCCTTCTCGCGCTGCTCCTTCGCGGTGGCCCTTCCGCCGGTGAGGGCGTACTTCCATATCTTCTTGCCCGCCTCTTCGGGGTTATCCGTGAGGTAGACGGCCGTCTCTGGCTTGCTTGCACTCATCTTTCCGCCGAGGTCTATCAACCCCGGAACGAACTTAGAATGAATTGCAGCGGTCTTGTAGTAGCCGAGGCTCTCCGCGAAGTCTCTCTGGAGCCTCCAGTAGGGGTCCTGATCTATGGCCGCTGGAATCAAACAGCGCTTCTTCTCGAAGAAGGTCGGAGCGGCCTGTATGGCCGGGTAGAATATCATCCCGATCTTGCTCTGGTCCGTGAAGCCGAAGACCGCTCTGGCCATCGAGTAGTTTATCTTCTTCGCTATCGGTATCGCCATCTCGTAAATCTTTGTGAACTCGCTGTCCTGGAAGATGAATGTTTTATCCGGGTCAAAGCCGACCGCTATAATGTCAAGGATGTTGTCGTAGGCCCATCTCTTCGTGTCGTCGAAGGTGAGCTTGTCCTTGAACAGGAACTTCTCGTCGTCCGTTATCTGGATGTAGAGATTGACGTCAAAGTTCTCCTGGAGCCATTTGGTGGCGTAGAACGGTATGATGTGGCCAATGTGCATCGGCCCGCTCGGCCCCCTGCCGGTATAGAGGAAGAAGCCCTTCCCCGTTTCGTAGTCGGCAAGAACCTTATCGTAGTCCCTATGGGAGAAGAAGAACTTCCTTCTGAAGAATATTGGAAGTTCGCTCTTCGTAAGCTCCGCGGTCTTCTCTATAAGCTCATCCGTAAGCGGGCTGGTTCCGAACTCGACTATAAGCTTCGCGTAGTCTACCACACCTTCAACGTCCCATGGGGTGACCTTAAAGTCGTCCATTCAAAGCACCTCCATCTCCAGTGGAAACGAAACTCCAGACTAAGGCGGTCAAGAAGAGGTCAGCTTCACCAAGGCCAAAAGCGACCACCGCGCATGGGGTGAGAAAGGGAGAAAGAGGATTTAAAGTTTTCCATTCTCCCTCAGCCACTCGCCGTACTTGACAAGGGCATAAACAGCGTCGACGCCATCCTCGACAGTCTCGTAGACAGGAACGCCGACCTTCTCTATCCTTCTGGCCATCCTGTGCGGGTAGTCTCCACCTGGGGCGACGAAGACTATCGGCTTGCCGTAGGCCTTCATCCTCTCCATGGCCTCAACTATTCCTTCGTCAAGGGCCGGGCTCTGGAAGAGCGCTATGACGACAAGGACATCGACGTTCTCGTCCTCGAGCGCGTAGCGCATGGCAAGCTCGTACCTGCTGGAGGGGGCGTCACCGATGATGTCAATGGGGTTCTTATAGCTCATGTGGTGAGGCAGTTTTCCTTCCTCTATGGCCTTCCTGAACTTCTCGTTGGTCTCATTGCTTAGCTCGGCGAGCTTCATTTCCCTCTCAAGCAGGCCGTCGCTCATCATGACGCCTGCGCCACCACCGTTCGTAACGATGGCGACGCGGTTGCCCTTTGCAGGCTTCTGCATCGCCAGAGCCTTCGCGTAATTGAAGAGCTGGCGCATGCTCTTGGCGCTGAGGACACCGGTCTGCTCGAAAGCGGCCTCGTATATCTTGTATGAGCCTGCCAGAGAACCCGTGTGAGAAGCGGCGGCCTTGGCTCCGGCCTCGGTCCTCCCGGCCTTGAGGACGATGATGGGCTTCTTGAGGGTGACCTCTTTGGCCGTGTTGAAGAACTTCCTGCCGTCCTTGACGCCCTCTATGTAGCCCGTTATAACGCCTGTCTTCGGGTCGTCGCCGAGGTATGCCATGAAGTCGCTCTCGTCCAGGTCTGCCATGTTTCCGAGGCTGATGAACTTGCTCATGCCTATCTTGTGGCTCGCGGCCCAATCAAGAATAGCTGCACCAAAAGCACCACTCTGACTCATAAAGGCAACTTTTCCGAAGGGCGGCCTTGCCTGCCTCTCGGGCGGGTTGAAGTTGCAGTCGAAGCCGTTCTCAAGATTGGTGACGCCGAGACAGTTCGGGCCGACCAGGCGAATGCCCCACTTCTTCGCCCTCTTAACGAGCTCCTCCTCGAGCTCTACCCTTCCGGCCTCCTTGAAGCCCGCGGAGATCACAACGGCCGCTTTAACGCCCTTCTCGCCACACTCGTCTATCACATCCGGCACGAATCTCGCCGGGACGGCTATGACCGCGACGTCAACCTCATCAGGGATGTCCCTGATGCTCTTGTAAACGGGGAACCTCTTCCCGTTTACCTCCACCTCGCCACCCTTGACGTTGACGGCATAGACTTTTCCATCAAACTTAAGCGTTATGGAGCGCATTATGGAGTTCCCAATCTTTCCCGGGACGTTTGAAGCGCCTATGACAGCGACGCTCTTCGGGTAAAACAGGAAATCAAGATTCGGCGTCCTCATCATGACCACCTCCGAAGGTTTTTCGGGGGCCCGTATTTAAGCCTTCCTCCCCAGATGGGTACATTCAAGCCCATGGATATTTTGTCCATCGGCTCCCCAAGGAAGCACCGGTTTTACATATATAAAGGTGTCGCATGATCCCAAGAGCTAAAGCAAAAGAGTTAAATCCTCGAACGTTCAAAGAATCGTTAGAACGTTAAAATTGGGTGGTGGACATGGCAAAGGTGAAGGTCATAACCGACCCAGAGGTAATAAAGCTGATGCTTGAGGACACAAGGAGGAAAATACTGGCCCTCCTCCGCAACAGGGAAATGACGATCTCCCAGCTCAGCGAGATACTGGGAAAGACCCCCCAGACGATATATCACCACATCGAGAAGCTCAAGGAGGCCGGACTGGTAGAGGTCAAGAGAACCGAGATGAAGGGCAACCTGGTGGAGAAGTACTACGGGAGAACCGCCGACGCCTTCTACATAAACCTCTATCTCGGGGACGAGGAGCTGAGGTACTTTGCCCGCTCCAGGCTGAAGACAAAGCTCGAAGTCTTCAAGGCGCTCGGATACGAGTTCGACGATGAAGAACTTCTCAACACTATGGACGAACTGCTGAAGAAGGAGCACGAGTTTAAGACTGAAATATCCCGGGAGATAGAGGAAAACGAGGACAGGCTCAGGGACTTCTCCAACGAGGACATCATCCACGCCATCGAGTGGCTTGCCATGGCAAGAATGGGACGTGACGAGGACGCACTTGAGCTCTTGAGGAGGCTCGGCAAAATACTTAAAAAATAAGACTAAAAGGGGAAGCGATGGGTTATGGCAAAGGGGATAAGACTCCTAGTGCTGGACGTGCTTAAGCCGCACCAGCCGATGGTGACAGAGCTGGCGCTGGGACTCAGCGAGCTTGAGGGAGTCGACGGCGTCAACATAACCCTTGTTGAGATAGACAAGGAAACGGAGAACGTCAAGATAACGATGGTCGGCGACAACCTCGACTACGACGAGATAGTCAGAACCATCGAGGAGTTCGGCGGTGTTGTCCACAGCATAGACATGGTCGCCGCAGGAAAGAAGATCGTTGAAGAGGGAGAGACACCGCAGGACAAGCTGGAGGAATACTGAGTGAGGGAAGTACTTATCATCACGGAACCCGAAAAGGTCAGAGTGCTATCCGAAGAGACCCGCTTTAAAATTCTTCAATTGCTTAGAGACCGCCCTATGACAATCAACGAGCTCAGCGAGGCCCTTAAAAAAGACCGCACGACTGTATACAGGCACATAAAGCTCCTGGAAGGGGCAGGACTGGTCGAGGAGATTGAGGTACACGGAAACGAAAGGGTCTACGCAAGGGCGGCGAGGATATTCCTCATAAAAGCCGACCCCGACGAGAGTGTCGAGGAGTTCAGGCAGGGCTACCTCCAGATGGAGACGGAGAAGCTGGTGCAGGTTCTGGAGAAGGCTGGCTTTAAGATAAAGGACAGGGAAAAGCTGAAGGAGCTCGCCAAGGAAGTGCTGAACGAAATAGAACTCAGATCCCAGCCAGTGATTAAGAGGATATCTCAGGCAGACATCGAGCTGACGGAGATAGAGCTGTTCCACCTGCTGAACATGCTGGTGTTCTTCCAGAGCTGTGAGCTCTGCAAGAAGGCCGAGGAGGCCAAAGACCTCATCGAACTCTGATCCCTTCTTTTACCCTGTTTCCGCCCGGCGTTGGAACACAGGGTTCGATTTTTCCACACACCCACGTGGACAATTACGTTCTGCAGTGTACACTAATGATAAGGCTTAAATATTTCACCGCCAGTGATATAATTCGGGGCACTGCCCCTTCAGGTACAGCAGGTGGTTACCATGAGGAGGAAGGCCCTCGTCCTGGCGGTGATACTGCTAGTTGCCCTGAGCGTCTCGGCAGTTCCGGCAAAGGCGGAAACCCTTGAGAACGGCGGCGTTATAATGCAGGCCTTCTACTGGGACGTCCCCATGGGAGGAATCTGGTGGGACACCATAGCTCAGAAAATACCCGACTGGGCCAGCGCAGGAATAGCCGCAATATGGATTCCCCCCGCGAGCAAGGGCATGAGCGGAGGCTACTCGATGGGCTACGACCCCTACGACTACTTCGACCTCGGCGAGTACTATCAGAAAGGAACCGTTGAGACGCGCTTCGGCTCAAAGGAGGAGCTCATAAACATGATAAACACCGCCCACGCCTACGGCATAAAGGTGATAGCGGACATAGTCATCAACCACCGCGCGGGCGGTGACCTGGAGTGGAACCCCTTCGTGAACGACTACACATGGACGGACTTCTCCAAGGTGGCCTCCGGCAAGTACACGGCCAACTACCTTGACTTCCACCCGAACGAGCTCCACGCGGGCGATTCCGGAACCTTTGGAGGCTACCCCGACATATGCCACGACAAGAGCTGGGACCAGTACTGGCTCTGGGCCAGCCAGGAGAGCTACGCGGCTTACCTTAGAAGCATCGGCATCGACGCCTGGCGCTTCGACTACGTCAAGGGTTATGGAGCGTGGGTCGTCCAGGACTGGCTGAACTGGTGGGGCGGCTGGGCAGTTGGAGAATACTGGGACACCAACGTCGACGCGCTCCTCAACTGGGCCTACGCGAGCGGTGCCAAGGTCTTTGACTTCGCCCTCTACTATAAGATGGACGAGGCCTTTGACAATACCAACATCCCGGCTCTCGTTTACGCCCTCCAGAACGGTGGAACTGTTGTCTCTCGCGACCCCTTCAAGGCCGTAACCTTCGTGGCCAACCATGACACTGACATAATCTGGAACAAGTATCCGGCATACGCTTTCATCCTCACCTACGAGGGTCAGCCCATGATATTCTACCGCGACTACGAGGAGTGGCTCAACAAGGACAAGCTGATAAACCTCATCTGGATACACGACCACCTCGCAGGAGGGAGCACAACTATAGTCTACTACGACAGCGACGAGCTGATATTCGTCAGAAGCGGCTACGGAAGCAAACCGGGACTGATAACCTACATCAACCTAGGAAGCAGCTGGGCAGGTAGGTGGGTATATGTGCCCAAGTTCGCGGGCTCATGCATTCACGAGTACACAGGCAATCTGGGTGGCTGGGTGGACAAATGGGTGGACTACAGCGGATGGGTTTACCTCGAGGCACCGCCGCACGACCCTGCCAATGGTTATTACGGCTACTCCGTCTGGAGCTACTGTGGTGTTGGTTGACATTAATTTTCCGGCCCGCACCATTCTTTATTTATTGTCACGACCTCGTCCGTTAGAGATGTCCCGTTGATGTTCTCCAGGTTGCAGAGTATCGTTACGTTGCCACTGACTATTCTAGCAAATATCCCCCAGGTTCTGCCGAGCACTTCAACAGTATCGTTCACGCAGGTCGTCCCGTTGGAAGCCTCGAAGAGGAAGTAGACGATTGAGCCCCTCTCGATTTCGTGGCCAAGGTAGGTGCCGTTGACGCAGGCGCTGAGGGTTATCCTCCTCTTGAGGGCGCCTTCAAGGGTTGGGGAGCAGTTTTCTTCACGAATCACAAAATGTCCGTCCTCAAAACTCGCCCTGCAGTAAAAGGTGTCCCCGTTGCGAATCTCAGCCACCACGTAATCGGGAGAAACATCAAAGTCCTCGGTGAAGTGAAAGTCCCGCCTGCCATGCTCTGAATATCTGAATCTGAAGAGTGCAACATGGGTGACCTCGTTGGGATACTTCTCCAGCAACTCAATTCCCTCAAGCTCCGCAGGAGAAGCAAAGTGGACCTCCACGTTAATCCGATATCTCTCCTCTGAAAGGGAAATAGTAAGACCCACAACTATAATGACAACAGCAATGAAAAAGAGGAAAGCCTTTGAAAGGTGGTCAGCCATGGAACCACCTCAGAACTCCACCACCCACCTGACCGCGTGCGGGACTTTTTTCGCAACCTCCAGTGCAGTGAAGTTCTCGCCGAGCTCGTCCTTCACCATATCCCCAGCGAGGCCGTTGAGGAAAGCGCCAGTGGAAGCGGCCCTTAGCGGCTCGTTGCCGAGGGCGAGCAGAGCACCAACGAGGCCAGCCAAGACATCTCCAGTTCCTCCAGTGGTCATTCCCCTGTTGCCGGTTTTGTTGTACTTCCAGGTTTTTCCGTCGCTTATGACGTCGTAAGCACCTTTGAGCAGAATAACGCCGCCAATTTTCCTTGCCTTCTCCCTCACGAGCTCCGCTTTTTCCTGGAAGGAACCCTCTGGCTTGACGCCAAAGAGAACCTTGAACTCGCTACCGTGGGGAGTTAGGACGAAGGTCTTGCCCTTGAGAACACCCAAGTCCTCGGCGATGGCCTTTAGGCCGTCGGCGTCTATGACTAAAGGCTTTTCGCAGCGCTTTACAAATTCCCTGACGAACTCCTTAGTTCCTTCCCTTAATCCTATGCCAGGCCCTATAATGACGGCATCAGCCTTTTCTGCCAGTGCCGAGACTTCTTCAAGATGCTCTTTTGTGAAGTTCTTTCCTTCGACAGGCCTCAGAATAATATCTGGGTCGGCTATGCGCTTCGCTGGATATTCCGGCATCACTAAATAAACCAAGTCCACAAGATATGAAGCAGCTTTTGCCGCTAGATAAGGCGCGCCGAAGTAGTCCTCGCTTCCGCCGATTATTAACAGCCTTCCGTTCTGGCCCTTGTGCTCGCCCTTCTTCCTTAAAGCGAACTTCGCATCACCGGGGCCAACGAGGTGGTAGAGCTCCTTCGGATAGCCTATCTTGACCACGACGCGTTCAAAGCCATCGTACTCCTCCTTGTCCCACTGGAATGTCACGGCGAAGTCGGCCTTAACTTGAACCTTTGAGGGATAGCCGCTCGGCAGGTCAACACTGACTATCTTGGCCTTTCCGGCGTATTCGTTTATCTTCTCGATGGCCGAGCGGATCGGCTCGCGCGGCTCGCCCCTCGTTCCCGCCCCGAGGAGGGCATCGATTATCACGTCAAAGCCGCCCAGGTCGAGGGACTTTATGTAGGCGGAATCCTTGAGAACCTTGATTCTCACGAAGTCCAGGCCCTTGAGTATCTCCCAGTTGTGCCTGGCTTCCTCGCTCCTTATCTTCGCCTCATCTCCGACGAGGAATAGGGTGACATCGTTTTCGAAGCTGAGGTGTCTGGCCGCCACAAAGCCGTCGCCGCCGTTGTTGCCGGTGCCGGAGAAAACCGCCACCCTCAGCCCCTTTCCAAAGCGCTCCTCAATCGTCCTGGCAACGCCAGCCCCGGCGTTCTCCATGAGCTGGTAAGGAGTTATGCCGAGCCACTTGGCGTTGATATCCCAGACGTAAACGTCCTCGATTCTCATGAGCACCACCTGTTAAAGTTCAGGTACAACGGGTAAAAACCCATCGCTACTCTTCTCCACCGGTGACGTAGTAAACTAATGAAGGACAGGAGTATCGAGGCCACCCTAAAGAACGCCACGAGCCTGTCAAGCTGGCCGACCGGGGAGACCATCGGATAGTAGGCAGACGCATCACAGTAGTTCGTGACGGCGCATATCGTCATCCTTATCGAATAGTAGAGTATCCAGAAACCGAGGACGAAGATGAAAACAAGGACGACCATAACTTTTCGAATGAGGTCATATCCTCTCCTAGAAACCATGCTACATACCCCACCGGGAGACATGAGGGAGACCATATGTTTTAATGCACTAAGAATATAAACTTTACTCTCCAAAGTTGGACATATGGCATATGGGAAACCTCACCGTTGACCGGATGTTTTGCCTACCAAAAACCCCATAACTAGGAGGGAACCATACCAGAGCGAAACCCAGGGCAGGAAAACCTCGACCGTGGAAAGGTAGGCCCCAACAAGGGCAGAAGGGAACTCCAGGAAGAGTGCCAGAACAACGTACGCCTTCAAAAGAGGCCTCGAAAAGGGTTTGTGCGCGAACAATCCCAGGACAAGCTCCCAGACTGCCATGGTAAGCACGTAACAAGTCCAGAGGCCCATGGGTAGCCTTCCAAAGACCCAGAAGTTGTACATTACTGTAAGGGAAAGGGGATACACGAAGGCGAAAAGCCTCAGGGAAAGTCTCAAAAAAGTAAGAAGACGGAAAAAGTACTCCATACTACACTACCTCCATGAATAATAATGCCAAACTTTCGACATATCTGGATTAGTGTCTACAGTATCCATCAGATGATTCCAAGTATTGCTTACATAGATCTCAACAGAAGATGAGTATGCTCTTACACCATATCCATGGGTCGGAGAGGGTGTTGCATACGTTTGAGAAACCTCATGGCAAAGGATATAACCACATTCAGTATAGGTACTGAAAGTTGTTGGAAAGACTATGCTACCATCTTCAACTCTAATACTTTCAACATCCTCACATCCATACGTGCTATCTCTTCCCCCATAGATAGAGCAACGTATAGAGTCATAGACTCTATCAAGTGAAGGATCTGGATGATCTTCGTCATGGAAATGGAGCTCGTAAGTAACCTTGGAGGAAGTATATTCAACAACTATTTTGAATAGATCATTGTTGCCATTTACATTGTACGAGTGCCCAGCACTATCAACGCCACTACCCCCATCTATATCCACCCTTACTTGCACCCACCAGTGGATTGGGTACGGGATTGAAGAGCTCATCGGGGTGTAGTAATAATCATAGACTTTGTCGTTAGCTCTAACTGAGGCAATCTTGATGGGCTTCACAACCAATACCTTGGCGTTCTTAGGATAAAAACTCTTCTGATAGAGGTAAGAGACATAGTCGCTGACGAGAAGACGTTTCAGAGTTTCCCTCTGCTCCGGCGTGAGGTTTTTAGCGTACTTGGCAATCTCTAAATCAAGCTCCTTTCCAAACTCCTTCATGACAAGATCAGTGAGCCTGTCCACAAAATGCGCATCGTCGATAGTTCCCTTGGTATGTGCAATATCAATCTGCTCCTTAACAAAGAGATCAATAGCCGTCCAACTATCCACGTCGGCCTGAGGTCGTGCACTAACAAACCCTGAAAAAACAAAAATAAACACCAGCACTCCAACCAAGAGTCTTG
Organism: Thermococcus sp. M36; assembly: GCF_012027355.1. Taxonomy (NCBI): domain Archaea; kingdom Methanobacteriati; phylum Methanobacteriota; class Thermococci; order Thermococcales; family Thermococcaceae; genus Thermococcus; species Thermococcus sp. M36. The sequence continues at coordinate 883,537 of NZ_SNUH01000001.1, read as the reverse complement.
TCCGTTTCAAGGACATCACCATTAGGCATTAGGCGTTAGTTGTACATATAGTTTTCCATTAGCAATGGTGGGAAACATAAAATCGGAAATAAGAATATGAGCATTTTAAGTAACTTTTAACATCCCCTCGTAACCCCATTCAGAATAGAGCACCAGATAAACTCTCTCAATGCTCCCCGCTTCCCTCCCGAACTCCGCAACGACCTCCTTGAAGGTTTTAACGACCTCCTCGAGTGGGCAGCCGTAGATGCCTGCACTTATGGCCGGGAAGGCTATGCTCCCCACGCCAAGCTCATCGGCCTTCCTCAGCGCGCCGAGGATTGCCTTTCTGAGCTTTTCTTTCTTATCCTCGTCCCAGACGCCACCACAGTAGGGTCCGACCGTGTGAATGACGTACCTAATTCCGTATTCCTCAAGCCTCAAAGCTGGTGTTACAACGACCTCGCCGTGCTCGATGGAGTCCTTCCCGAGCTGTTTACGCATCGCTTCCTTACTTATCCGTATATACTCACGAACATTACCGGCGGCCGCTTTGGCTATCGCGTAGGCGACACCGCCGCCGTGCTCCAGATAGCGGTTGGCGGCGTTGACTATGACTTCCGCCGGAAAGCGGGTTATGTCCCCACGGACAATCTCGAAGGAGACCATCGGGCTCACCGTTTTAGGGATTACTCAGAGGGATTTAACCCTTGCGCGATTTATTACTATGATTTGCCTTATCACATCTCTCCTCTCCAAGCTTTGCTCTTCAGGGCGGAGAGGAGGGCAGTGGAAGACCAATATGGAGAAAAAGAGATGAGGTGAACGTCGATCCGGACTGGCTAGCCAGCCTCCGAGCTAAGCCAGCTTTTCTATCGTTTTTTCGGCCTCGTCAAGGATTTTCTCCTCGTCGAGCGTGAGAACCTCGCGGTCGAGCATGAGGATTTTTCCATCGACTATCGTCGTCTCGACGTCGTTACCGCTGGCCGAGTAAACCAGATGGCTTATCACGTTGTTTATTGGCCTCAAATGGGGCCGGTTGAAGTCGATGATTGCTATGTCCGCCAGGTAGCCCTCCTTTATCATGCCCGCGTTGAGGCGCAAAGCTTTGGCCCCGTTGATGGTGGCCATCTTGAAGACGGTTTTAGCGTCCGCCACCGTTGGGTCGAGGTTGTGGACCTTGTGGAGCAAAGCCGCTAACTTCATCTCGTCGAGCATGTCGAGGTTGTTGTTGCTTGCACTTCCATCGGTGCCGAGGCCAACGTTTACACCGGCGTTCAGAAGTCTCTGCAACGGCATCACGCCGCTGGCGAGCTTCATGTTGCTCGCCGGATTGTGGGCGACGGTAACGCCGTGCCTCGCGAGAATCTGTATATCCCTTGCATCGAGCCAGACGCCGTGAGCTATGATAACATCGCTTCCAAGGAAGCCGATCTCGTCGAGGAGAACCACGGGACTCTTTCCATAGCGTTCGCTTATCTGGCCTATCTCCGCCATCGTCTCGCTCACGTGAATCGTTATGAGCTTCCCGTGCTCGTTTGCCAGCTTCCTTACTTCCTTAAGCAGGGCTATCGAGCAGGTGTAGGGCGCGTGGGGCCCGAAGACGAAGTGAACCCTGTCGGAGCCGAGTTTCTCGATGAACTCCATCGTGCGGAGGGCCTCTTTGATCTCCTTCCCGGTCTTCTCGGGGTCACCGAGGTCTATCATTCCATAGGAAAGGTAGCCCCTCAGCCCGGACTCCTCGACGACCTCGGCAACCGCGTCCATAAAGAAGTACATGTCGAGGAAGGCCGTTGTCCCGGTCTTTATCATCTCAAGGGCGCCGAGGTAGGCCCCAACCTTGGTGTACTCCCTCGTGAGCTTTGCCTCCCGCGGCCAGATGTGGTTCTGGAGCCAGTCCATGAGCGGCAGATCGTCAGCCAAACCGCGGAAGAGGCCCATCGGGGAGTGGGTGTGGAGGTTTATGAAGCCTGGAGAAACAACTTTTCCCTTGGCGTCTATGACAGTGTCGGCGCTCTTGTTGATGTTTTTGGCAACCTCTACTATTTTATTACTCTCGATGAGGACGTCCGCTTTGATAACTTCAAGGTTCTCGCCGTAAACCACGTAGCCGTTCTTGATTAGGATGCTCATAACTACCACCCTCTTTTTTAAGAGGGGATATTTAGAAGATAAGTTAAAAAGATGTCGGGAAAGAGAGAAAAGTCAAAGGGGAACCCAGAGAGCCCATTCGTAGGGGTTGAACTCATTATAGTGATCCCAAATGTAGGCGTAGCTGCTCTCAAAGACATTTAGTGGAATATTGCGAAAGGCTCCTGAATGTACTAAAAAGTTCAGCTAATAGCGTCACACCCTACTCACCCGTTCATTCTCACGGATCTTTTTCAGCATTACAAGTATGAGTATCCCTAACGGAGTAAGTCCTGCAGGTGCCAAGAAAGTCATCTTGGGAGATACATTCCACAGGAAAAACCCTAACATGGGGCCTGGGACTGAAAATATTCTTGTCAGAGAGTTTTTAACACCCAATATCAAACCCCGATATTCTGGATTTGTGTTTTCTACTACATACCTTTCAGAGGCCACTTTTAATTGTTCAATAAACGATAAAAAGATTAATGATAACAGAGCCACGGGAGAAAGAGCAAGGGCAAAAATCCCCAGAAGGGGGATAGACAGTGTGTCTTTCAGTATGAGGGACTTTACACTTCCATACTTGTCAACGACATAACCGGCCATTAGAGTTCCACCAATCGTGAAGAGCGTGATTAGAGAATATAGCCAGGAGATTTCCGAAACACTTAGAGAATATACATTTTGAAGAAACACGGGAACAAATGCGGTTGCTATTGAGCCAATAAAAAATTCAAAAGAGATGTAGATTAGAAAGAGCTTTAAATGGGGTTCTCGAACAAATTTGACACCTTTAAAGATGCCTTTTAAAGGCTCCAAAACATTAGATTGGACATTATTTGGTCTTAAAGTCTCTGAAATGCGAAGATACAATGTTATGGCCACTAACACGGTAAATCCAGAGAGAAGGAATAGGTTAGAGATACTCACGACACTCAATAATGAACCAAATGCCAGATAACTTATAATACTCGCAGCATTGTTTGCTAAAAAGATAAGTGATAACGCTCTTCCAAGATACTCCACTGAGACAGATTCACCAATTAACGAAACAATAGCAGGAGAGGATGCCATAAACGCCACATTAAGAAGAATAGCCGGGATTATTACTAGAACACTCCCAGATTCAATAATAATCCCTAATGCCAACAGGCTTAGCACTTCAAACACAGTTGAGACTACTATCACTCCTTTCCTACCATGAGCATCACTAAACGCACCGGCTATTATAGGTATAAAACTCGCAAAAAAGTTGTTCGCCATTGAGAAGAACCCCAACAATTCTGGTCCCCCAATATCGTTTATCGTGATATTTAGGTAGTAACCGAGAAGATAAGCCACTGCAATAGTGTCAATAAAGTATGCTATGATCAAAAGCTTAACATTGTTGTTTTTCATTAGACTCAAATAGCTCAAACCATTCTGGTTTGAATTCAACTTTTGTAACCCTCCTGTTGTTTATTAGTGAAGACAAAACATTGCTAGGAACTTTCTTTAGTTTACTAATTTTCTCTATAAGATGTGAGTTATAACTATTGGTATACTCAAAAGACTTCAAAAAGTCAGTTGAAGGCTTAATATTTTCTGATAACATCCTCTGAGAGACAATGTTAGAAATTGCTTCTGCCACACTTTCTTCAATCATCACTAAATCGTCCTTAATAGGTTCTACAACGAATATACCTGGATCCCCCCTCGGAAAGTTCCTTTGAAGAAACTCTAAATCCAAATACATGTGAAAAAGCTCATGTCCGATTATCTTAGATAATACAATAAACTCTTCTTCAGTATTGGGAGGAGATGGGGCATAGAATAAAACAAGTACTCTTGTGATCGTTTTAAAATCCATTAAAACAACGTCCGGAGAAGGCAAGGAGAAGGTTATCTCTGGATCTTGAAGTGTCGGCATTAGTGGTCCATGATATTGTTCAAGAATATTTAAAGTCGTCCTAAGGGATATCTCAAATCCCCTGCACAAGTTTATTGAGAACTCGGACATGTATTGCAATATACTATTAGAAGTATTAACAATTTCTGATAAACTAAACCAAGCGTCTGTTATAATCGATTTTAATGTAGGATTCCCTAAAAGCTCCACCACACCATACTCATTTTGGTTCGTACGGGCATCTGGGATCTGGAGCATATAAATCACCATCATAGTAGCTATATGCTAATGCTCTACATTTTCCTCCACAGAGATCAAAGTATATACATGATTTACATTTCCCGTGCATATCTTCCTGTTTGAGGTTCCGGAATTTGTTTAAAATCTCTGAAGAATGCCATATCTCCTTGAATGTATTTTGGCGTAAATCTCCTGCGATAAGATTGGGAAAAGTATCTCCCAGCAATAAGTCACATGGATAAACAAATCCATCTGGTGTAATTTCTACATATCGTCCAGTCCGTACGCCACATCTAGTGAAAAGTTTGTAGAATTCATCATTGATAAGAGTTTGAGACAACCCCTTATCACCGACAAAGAAGAAGGGTTTTTCTGCTATTATTTGTATTCCTAATTTATTTGCTTCTCGCTCTAGTTCCTCAATGATTTTTAAGCGCTCCTTGAGGGGTATTGCCATCGAGTTATCTGCTCTCCCTACTGGTTTCAATTCCACAATATTCCACACATGCACCCCCAACTCTTTAATTAATGGGAGCATATTACGAAGATCATCCTTATTCGCTTTCTGTAAAATAGTTATTACAGAGACATTCATATTCAAATTAACTAGAAGTTTAATGGTATCTACCGCTTTCTCAAAAGAGCCAGGCATGCCTGTAAGTTCATCATGAATTTTAAAATCTGAGCTGTGAAGAGGAACTTGAACATTAACATTACATGTTGCTAATTTCTTTGCTAGTTCTCTATTAACAAGAAGACCATTAGTAGTAATATTTACTGTAAATCCTCTCTCACAAGCGTATTTAACAACCTCCGGAAGCCTTTGATCCAGAAGTGGTTCACCACCTGTTATACATAACTCAAAAGTTCTCATTTCAGATAGTTCATCTATAACCTTTTTAATCTCCTCCAATGTCAATGGCTCACGTAAAAGCCTTCTCGGCGCTTTCAAAAAACAATACTTACATTTTATGTTACACTTCCAAGTCAAGTACAGGAATGCAGTTAATGGGGCAGATAGGTATTTTAATTGATCTACAAATTTCCGCATTTTTTCCAGTTGGTTAAATGCATTATTCGGATTACCCTTTTTATGACCTTTTTTAACAACTCCATTTGTCAAAAGAGGGTATAAGAACTCAGAAACTACGTCCATAATTTCACTTGGTTTCAATTCATATATCCTGCTTAATAAACTAACAATATCACTTAAGGATAGTGAATATTGAGTAAGAAAAAGAATATCTGAAGCAGTTCGGTTAAGACCATAATAGCCCATATGCTGTTTATCATAGAGTATTCCACCAAAATATTCAAGCCTAATAACATAGTTAGGGTTCAATTGTACCACCGATTCCGGGTCAAGTAAAACCTTTTCCATACCTCCACACCCCTAAATAGGTAAAGGATAAAGGAAAGCCAATAAATCATAATGTCAAAGTGGTAATTTACCCCAAAGCCCCCATATGGTCCACTGGGTCTTCTTGCTTTTCAGGGGGACTATTTTTGGCTTCTCAAACTGTAGTGTCTTCATGGGAACCACCTCAAAATAAATGAAGACAAAATCATATTTAAGCTTTACGCTTTACAATAGCATGATCATTTTTTTTTCAATGCGTCACAAAAGGGATTACTTGAAAAGTATCAAACCAACCACATAGCAGATTAAAGAAGTAGAAAAGAAAAACAATTCAAAAGAGTACTACAAAAACTCACACGAACATGCTCTTCAGCACCTCGGCGCAACCGCACTTCCTCTCCTCTGGAATCCTCGGGATGGCCCTCTTGAGCAGTTCCTGGACCTTGTAGTTGTTCTCGGCCATGACCTTGAGAACTTCCTGGGCGTCAACGGGCTCCTCGGCCCAGACGTCGTAGTCCGTAACCGTCGCTATGTTCGCGTAGCACATGCCCAGCTCGCGCGCGAGGTTTATCTCCGGGACGAGAGTCATACCGATTATGTGGGCGTACTGCCTGAACATAAAGCTCTCGGCCCTCGTTGAGAACCTCGGCCCCTCGATGCAGACGTAGGTGCCCTTCTCGTGGACGGGGAAACCGAGCTCTTTGGCAGTCTCGTAGAATATCTTCCTCATCTCAGGGCAGAAGGGGTCGGCCATGGAAACGTGGGCAACCCTCGGCCCGTTGTAGAAGGTGTAGTCCCTCTTCTTCGTGAAGTCTATGAACTGGTCGGTTATGACGATGTCCCCCGGCTTGTACTCCTCGCGGAGCGAGCCGACGGCCGTTATGCCTATGACCCTCTCGACGCCGAGCTCTTTGAGCGCCCAGATGTTGGCCCTGTAGGGAACCTCGTGCGGCGGGAACTCGTGGTTCTTTCCATGGCGCGGGATGAAGGCGACCTCAACGCCCTCTATCTCACCGATTTCCACTGGAGCGGAAGGCCTTCCGTAGGGGGTGTGCACTTTGACGGTCTCCTTTGGTTCAAAGACGCCGTAGACACCAGAACCGCCGATGATACCTATCTTCGGCATGGTCATCACCGTGTTAACTGCTCACCGGAAACATATAAGGGTTGCCGTTCCAGTGGAAACCAAACCCCGAAAATTTAATAACCTTTTGAAACTAAATCTCTGCGGGGGTGGGAAAATGGAGAACGGAAAGCCCGTCAAGCTCGTATTGCCAGAGGTCAAAAACCCCATCTTCATAGAGGGCTACCCCGGAATAGGCCTGGTGGGCCACATAGCTGCCAACTTCCTGGCCAGGGAGCTGGAAATGGAGATGATAGGCTACGTGGAGAGCCCGTTCATCCCACCCATGGCCCTGATCCTCGAAGGGAGGCCGAACCCGCCGCTGCGGTTCTACGGAAGGGACAACGTCATAGTTGCCGTCGCCGACATATACGTCCCGCCGACCCTGGTGAACGAGATAGCCAGGGAGCTGGTGGGGTACCTGAGGGATATGAACGCAAGAAAGATAATCTCAATGGGGGGAATAGGCATCGGCTTCTTCAAGGAGAACACAGAGGTCTGGGGCGTCGGGGCCAGGGAGGAGCTGAACAGGGAACTCGAAGAGAAAGGGGTCAAGATCCTCCAGTACGGCTCGATAATGGGGATGAGCGGGAAGCTCCTTTGGGAGGCGAGCAGGAACGGGCTCGACGCGTATGTACTCTTAGGGGAGACCTTTGGTGACAGGCCGGATCCACGAGCGGCCGCCAACGTGATAGAGGCCCTCAAGAAGCTGACGGGCATAGAAGTCTCGACCGAGCCGCTCCTCCAGGAGGCGAGGGCGATAGAAGAGCAGCTCAGGAGGATGCACGAGCAGATGGAGCAGGCCAGGCAGAGGGCCGAAAAGCAGTACGAGAGCATCTACCTGTGAGGTGAGAGCATGGAGGCCGTTGTGCTGGCCGGAATAACGAGGCGCGTCCTGGACGAGCTCATGAGGAACCCATACCGGACGATCGAACTTCGGGGAGCGAGGAACGTCCGAGCAGTTGAGGAGGCCATGGAAAGAGCCATGAGGCTGTTTCTGACTTACGACCCGTTCAGCGACGTGGGGATCGGCACTGAGGGCCTGCTGGCCGAGTTGTTGAGGGCAGCGGAGCTGGAGACGAGGGTGCCCTGGGAGGAAAGCGACGAGAGGGAAGTAACGGTCTGCAGGGCAAAGGTGAGACTTGTCGGCCTGGGGAGGGTTGTGGAGGTCGAAAAGGAGAGGGGCCTGCTAGTAGTCCGCATCCGCGAGCTAATGCCCCAGGAGATGGGCATGGGCTAAAGAAGAGTTGTCTGCCGACCTTTTCCCGACGAGGTTTTCTTGGGCGGTTCAACCTTTTTGAACTCCAGCCCCTCCTTTTCAAGCAACCTCTTCGCCCCGGAAGTCAAAGAAGGTGCAACAAGGATACCCCTGACCTTCGGGTGCTCCTTCATCAGGGCTTCAACGTAGCGCTTGAGCTGGCTCACCGCGTGGAGATCAGCCTTTCTCCTCTTCAGCTCAAGGACTACAAGATTGCCGTCTTTGTCCCTCCCCAGAATATCAACTATGCCGTGGCCAATTTGCTTCTCCCTGAAGAGCGGCTTAAAGCCCGGCTCAATGAGCTCCGGGTTCCTGAATATCATCTCCGCCATCTCGGCCTCGCTTCCGGTCAAGGTAAGCTCCTCGTAGTCCTCTGCTTTGAAGAGGGAGACAAGGTAAACTTCCTCAAGCTCGACCTCAAGTATCTCCTTCGGCTTCCGCCGGACAGAGCGGAGGACTAGAATCCCATCGCGCTCCTCCATCATCACGAAGCTCCCCGGCGGCTGCCAGTTAACGGGCTCCCTCTTCCGGTTCTGGTGAATGAGGAAGGCACCGTCAGGCTTGATGATTATAACCCGATCACCCGAACCGAGCTCGCTCTTGGCCCTGCCGTCGTAGTGAACCCTGCAACGGGCGAAAAGAGTGAGCAAAGCCTCACTTGAAAGCGCCGAATCGGCGAGCCGTTTGACTTCATCCGTTGAGGGGTTCACGATGGCGTCAACTTTAGGCATGAAACGGGGTAGAGAAGAGGGGTTAAAAAGCTAACTCAGTCCTCGACGCCCCTGTCAGTGATGCGGAATATGGCCTCGCCCTCGGGCAGGTGGGGGCTGTCTATGAGCCTGGCGACGCGCTTCCCCGCTTTACCTTTCCTGAGGTATATCCTAAGCGTGGCGCTGTGGGCGAGGATGTGCCCGCCGACAGGCCTCGTTGGGTCACCGAAGAAGGCGTCGGGCTTCGCCTGCACCTGGTTGGTAACGAAGACGGCTATGTCGTAGAGGTCCGCTATACGGTGAAGGTCTGCGAGATGTTTCGCCAGCTTCTGCTGCCTCTCGGCGAGGGTTCCCCTGCCGACGTACTCGCTCCTGAAGTGAGCCATGAGCGAATCAACGACTAGAAGCTTTACCGGTCTGTCTGTCTCCGCTTTCTCCTTGATTATCTCCTCCGCCTTCTCGATGAGGAGCATCTGGTGGTTACTGTTGAAGGCCCTAGCGACGTAGATGTTCCTCAGGGCCTCTTCAGGGTCAAGACCCCTGGCCTCGGCGATCTGCCTTATCCTCTCGGGTCTGAATGTGTTCTCCGTGTCGATCCAGATGACCGAACCGTGAAGGCCACCCTCCTCTTGGGGAAGCTGAACCATTACTGCCAAGGTGTGCGCCAGCTGGGTCTTTCCGCTTCCGAACTCTCCGAAGACCTCGGTTATGGCCTGGGTCTCGACGCCGCCGCCGACGAGCTTATCGAGGCTCTTGCTTCCAGTGGAAATTTTGCCTATGGTTCTTCTCTTCTCCATGTACTCGTCAGCCCGCATGAACGTCCCTATGTTCGCGGCCTCCCTTGCGGCCTGGATGATCTTGAGCGCCGCACCCTCACTTATGCCAGCTATCTCCTTGAGCTCCATCGGGGACGCAACTGCTATGGCCTCGATGCTGTCGTAACCGGCCTCGCGGAGCTTTTCAGCGGTTGCAGGGCCAACGCCAGGAAGATCCTCCAAAGTCCTGATTTCCTTCTCCTTCTTTTTCTTGGTTGAGCTTGATGGTGACTCCTCAACGATGTCGAGCTCCTCAAACTCTTCGAGCTCTTTTATTTCATCGTCAGCTTTCTTTTTCCTCGCCATGGCACCCACCTACACGGACTACCTTCCGTAGGGGTAAAATTGTCAGGGGTTATATACTTTTCTCAGACAGGAGAGCTTTTAAGAGTTTGGTTCTACAGAAAAACCAAGGGGTCCCTCCCCCGGCAAATCCGGCATTGCAACGTTTATATGGCCAAAAACATCCAAAAAAGACTAAATTAATCAGGTTTTGCTGGAAGACACTGCTCTTATGACTATGAGCTTCGCACCATGCGGCACTTCCTCATCAAGGGACGGGCCCAGAACGGGCTCCTCGGTGTAGTAGCCCACAAGGAAATACCCCTCCACCTTGAGACGCCTGAGGGCCTCAACGTACGGCACACCCCAGAGCTCCGGCCTCACGATCACGGATATGTCGTACTTCCCCAGGGAGGTGGTCAGGTCGTCCACAACATCCACGACCTCGGGTTCAAAGATGGAGCTGGCCAGCAGTCTGCCGGCAAAGCTCCTGCTGAGGATAACCCTGTCCGCACCGGCCTGTTTAAGGAGCTCAGCACTTTCTTTCCTCAGCGCCTCAACAAAAACCCTCGCCCGGGACATTCTCTTTATCATCAGCGTTGTGAAGACTGACTTCGAATCGTCCTCCAGGGCAAGTATCACATGGGAGGCCTCCCCGATGTGGGCGCGCTCAAGGGTCTCAAGGTTCGTCGGATCCCCCACCAGAACCTCCACCTCCTCCGGGAGCTCCACTTTTTTCCTCTCAGTTTCATCGGGGAACACGACAACTATTGGACGCATCTCGGCACTGCCCCCGGAGACAGCGGTAATGAGCTCGCTCACGCAGCTGGGGATCGTGCTCCCCTGACCTATTATCACGTAATGGCCCGAATACCCAACACGGTGCATGCCCATCATCCTCCTCAGAGATGATGAAATGAAGTATTCAGCAAGGACGGAGACGAGGGCGGTGAACGTGGAAATCCCCGCGACCGCCGCCACCATCGCAACCGCCCGCCCCGCCCAGGACTGGGGCGTTACGTCCCCGTAGCCGATGGTGGCCATGGTTATGACCGCCCAGTAGAACGCGGTGGAGAAGCTGACGCCCTCGAAGTACATGAACAGAATTGCAAAGAACACCGCCAGGAGAACCACCACAACCGCTATCTGCAACAACCGGTTACGACCAACTTTGACCCTCATCTTCAGGAGCTTCCGAACCACGGTCACAGGGATCATGGTGTACACTACCCCCGGAACTTTAAAAGGTTATCATTACAGGCCATTATAGTTCATGGAGGGACTTTTATTTCCACTGGAAATGGAAGGCCATTTCGATGGGCATCTAAAGAGCCCCCCAGAGTTTCATTTCCACTGGAACCCAGATTCGGAAAAGGACGGCATATGCGGCATGAAATGAAGAAAGGGGTATTTATATACCCCCTTATAAAATTAAAGTTCAAGGGTTTTTAAGCTTCTGGGATCTATGCTGCACGAGTTTTCATGACGAAGGGAGATCGTCAATATTTTATGAACATTGTTCATGAAAAGATATAAATACCGTGAGTTTTATAGAAAACGGGAGAGTTTTCACCAGAACGATAAGGGAACTAGGAGAGTAGCCAAAACCCGCTTCCAGTGGAAACAGAACTCCCTGGGGGTACTGTTCTGTTTAACTATTGTCTCCGGTTATATGTTTCTATTTACTTGGAATGCACCTTGTTGCACTTCAGTGAACCGATTTTTATGGACATTAATGTTCATTGAGCTTTCAGTGGAAATGTCCGTATGAATCCCCCTGTACGTTTACAAATTCAAAAATCTGGTGTCCTAATGTGTGCATAACTTTTTCGTTTCCGCTGGAACCCTGTGCAAAGTTAATTAACACCTTACCCCATTAACCATTATGGTGGTCTCCATGGGGGACATTGAGTCAAGCGTTCTCCAATGGTTGAGGGAAGGCGACGATAGTGCCGAGGACATAGTTGACCTCCCTTGGGCCGTGAGGGAGGTTCACCCAGGCACATACCTGGCCGAGCACCCGAGGATGCCTTTTTCCCTGATCGTAACGTTTTCCGACGAGTTTGTTCACCTGGTCGTGCCCCTTGGGCTTGAGACCTTCCCAATGATGAAGGACGAGAAGCTCAAGGTCTACCACACCCTTCTCCGCCTCAACGATCGGGTAAACCTCATGAAGTTTGCCCTCGCAGGAATGAACGATGACGTCTATCTCCGCGTTGACCTCGACAAGAAGGCCCTCGGGAAGGAGGAGTTTAACGACGCCCTCTCCGCCCTTCTGGTCGGCCTGCTGTCGGCCGTGTCTGAGCTGGGGCTGGAGGACGAGTTTGAGAGAGAAGTCTTTGACAGGATAGTCGCCATGGTTCTCGACAGGCTTCAGAAAGGGGCCACCCGGGAGGAGCTCCTCCGGTTCCTGACGGTTAAGGTAGGGATGGATGAGAAGGACGCTCTTGGTCTTCTTGAGGAGATAATGGCCATTAAAAAAGAGATTGAGGGGGAGGATCGGGATATCGGGTACGTTTGAGGGCCTCTGCTTTTGTTTTTCTGCAGTGGCTGGGATGGTTATCCACGGGGGTGGATGGTGCCTTTTTTACATCCTTCTGTTCAACAACGCATATAAACCCGGTTCCTCAAGAAGTCTATGCTTCCTCTGCATCCGGTGCTTCCTGTGGAGCTCATGTTTGATCTTCAATATGTTGCCAGCTGAATGGTAATAATTTCAAAATCTGGATCATATCATGTCAAATATCTAAATTCGTGATCATATCTTGGGACAAAAGTCTACGGCCGGGCTTGGTTTCCAGTGGAATAGGTGATGGTGATGGATGATAGCTACCTCGACTCGATCTTTGAGAAGTACCTCCATGCCAAGAAGATCTTCAAGAACAAGGAGGTTCTGAGGCACAGCTACACCCCCAAGGAGCTCCCGCACAGGAGGGAACAGATAGAAAACCTTGCCCACATTCTTGTCCCTGTCCTCAGGGGTGAGACACCATCAAACGTTTTTGTGTATGGGAAGACCGGTACGGGGAAGACGGTTACCATTAAGTTCGTTACAGAGGAGCTCAAGAAGATCTCTCAGAAGTACAACATACCCGTGGACGTTATATACATCAACTGTGAAATAGTTGACACCCAGTATCGGGTTCTGGCCAATATCGTGAACCACTTTAAGGATGAGAGCGGTGTCGAGGTGCCCCTGGTCGGCTGGCCGACGGATGAGGTCTACGCGAGGCTCAAAGAGGTAATAGATGCCACGGAGCGTTTCGTTATAATTGTGCTGGACGAGATAGACAAGCTCATCAAGAAGAGCGGGGACGATATCCTCTACTCCCTCACGAGAATAAACACCGAGCTCAGGCGGGCAAAGGTCAGCATAATCGGCATTTCCAACGACCTTAAGTTCAAAGAGTACCTCGACGCCCGTGTTCTGTCCAGTCTCAGTGAGGAGGAGGTTGTATTTCCCCCTTACGATGCCAATCAGCTCAGGGACATCCTCATGCAGCGTGCGAAGGATGCCTTCAATGAGGGCGTTCTGGACGATGGCGTCGTCCCACTGTGTGCCGCTTTGGCCGCGAGGGAGCACGGCGACGCGAGGCGCGCTCTGGATCTGCTCCGCGTGGCGGGTGAGATAGCCGAGCGCGAGGGGGCCAGCAAGGTCACCGAGAGGCACGTCTGGAAGGCCCAGGAAAAGATTGAGCAGGACACAATGGAGGAGGTCATAAAGACGCTCCCGCTCCACTCAAAGGTTCTCCTCTACGCGATAGTCCTCCTCGACGAGAACGGTGAGCTCCCGGCCAACACTGGCGACGTTTACTCCGTCTATAAATCGCTCTGCGACCACATAGACCTCGAACCGCTCACACAGAGGCGCGTGAGCGATTTGATCAATGAGCTAGATATGCTGGGCATAATCAACGCGAAGGTCGTCAGTAAGGGCAGGTATGGAAGAACCAAGGAGATCCGCCTGAACGTAACTCCTTATAAGGTCAAAAACATATACCGTCACGACCATCAGCTCCAGACCATGCTCACCGTAAGCATGTCTAGGCAGAGGAGGCTGCTCTGATGGGACTTATTGAGGATTTAATGGCCAACAACTATTTAATCACTCCCTCCGCGTACTACCTGCTTGAGGAGAGGTACCGGAGGGACTTCACGCTTGCCGAGCTCATAAAGTTTGCCAAATCGCGCGGCACCTTTGTGGTGGACTCTTCCATCGCAGAGGAGTTTCTGAGGGAGAGGGGTCTGCTTTCAGTGGAAGTTCCAGTTGAAGGGGGCACTCGCGGGGGCGAAAATCTCGACCACGAGTCCTCAAATGAGATGCTCCATGGTGGTGAAAAAAGGGTTGTCCTAGCCTCTGATGCTGATTCTGCTTCTGTCTCGTCTGCTATCGTCGAAAGCACTTCGGTGGACCATCCTCCTGAAACCGCTGATGGAACCTTTATTTCCACTGGAACTCCGGATGAAAAGGGCCCTGTAGATGCTTCTTTTGGTGGTTTGGGGGGAGAGGAACCCGGTTTGTTCCGGGGGGAGAGTTCTATTTCCACTGGAGCCGCCGGGGCCCCCACGGGTGAGACCGCGCCGGCCGAAGACATGGTCGAAGGGGATACCGGTGAGGCCCTCCCCGTGGATGGTGGGGATTGCGGGGAAGAAACCTCCGGGCCCCCCAGTGGCGCTGAGGCTGCAGCCTCTGGGTCTGGGATTGGCCGGGAGATCACAGAAAACGGCAATGGCTATCCAGACGACGAGTCATACTACGAGAACGGGGAGGAGATGGAGCCCAGAATAGTCTATGGAGAGTACGGGGTGCCGATGGCCTACGTCGGCGAGGAGGTTTCGGGGGAGAGGAAAAGCTACTCCACTTATGAGGACTACCGCCTCAGCCCCAAGAAGGGCTTCCGCTACCGGGCGGCCGAGATCCCTGACGAATGGGAGCTTGTTTTTGACGTTAAGAACGTTAAGTTTGAGGTTCCCAAGGTCAAGAGTGCCGCCAGCAAGGAAGGGGAGATAATTATCAAGGTCTACGCCGACTACTTCCGTTCCCGTCTCAGGAAGATGCGCAGGATACTCCGTGAGAATCCCGAAATCGGTGGCGTTATAGACATTGCAAAGCTCAGCTACGTCAAGACCGACGATGACGTCACCATAATCGGCCTCGTCAACAGCAAAAGGGAGACCGCCAAGGGCTTCATGTTTGAGGTCGAGGACAGCACCGGGGTTATAAAGGTGTTCATAAACCGCAACAACGAGGAGAGCGCGAAGTTCTTCCAGATAATGCCTGACTCGGTTGTCGCGTTCCGTGGCCGCTACTCCGGCAGGGGCATATTTTTTGCCAGCAAAATTTTCCTCCCCGACGTCCCCATGTTCAAGCGTGAGAAGCCGCCCCTTGAGGAGAAGGTTTACGCGCTGCTGCTGAGCGACATACACGTGGGCTCGAACAAGTTCTGCGAGAAGGCCTTTATGCGCTTCCTTGAGTGGCTGAATGGGGACGTAAACAACAGGGCCGAGGAGGAGCTGGTGAGCAGAATCAAATACATTATTATCGCCGGCGATGTCGTTGACGGCATAGGTATTTACCCGGGCCAGTACAACGAGCTTGCCATTCCGGATATATTTGACCAGTACGAGGCCCTTGCAAACCTGCTGAAAAACGTGCCCGACCACATAACGATGTTCATCGGCCCTGGCAACCACGATGCGGCCAGAACGGCCCTCCCCCAGCCGGGCTTTTACGAGGAGTATGCGAGGCCCCTCTTCAAGCTCAAGAACGCGGTCATAATAAGCAACCCTGCCGTTGTAAGGCTCCACGGCAGGGACTTTCTGATAGCCCACGGGAGGGGGATAGAGGACGTGGTGAGCTTTATCCCGAACAGGAGCCACCACAGGCCGGCGGAGGCAATGGTGGATCTTCTGAAGCTTCGCCACCTCGCGCCGACCTTTGGGGAGAAGGTTCCTATAGCTCCAGACCCCGAAGACACCCTGGTCATAGAGTCCGTCCCCGACCTCTTCCAGGCCGGCCACGTCCACGTCATGCAGTATAAAATCTATAACGGTGTCTTTGTGATCAACACCGGCACCTGGCAGGCCCAGACCGAGTTCCAGAAGATGGTGAACATCGTACCAACTCCCGCGAGGGTTCCAATAATAGACGTTGAAACCGCCCGCCTGAGGGCCGTCGTCCGGTTCGATCAGTTCTGTGAGGGGGTTTGAATGGGGGAAGAGCTATACTCTCCTGAAATGAAGGCCTACTTCGAGATGCTCCAGCGCGAGATAGACAGGGCCTACGAGGTGGCGAGAAAGGCCCGCGCTCAGGGAATGGACCCCAGCCTTGAGGTTGAGGTTCCCCAGGCGACCGACATGGCCGGCCGTGTCGAGAGCCTCGTCGGCCCCCCCGGAGTGGCCGAGCGCATAAGGGCTCTTGTGAAGGAGTACGGGAAGGAACTCGCCGCCCTCAAGGTCGTTGACGAGATTATCGAGGGGAAGTTCGGCGACCTCGGGAGCAAGGAGAAGTACGCGGAGCAGGCGGTCAGAACGGCTCTGGCAATCCTCACGGAGGGAATAGTTTCGGCCCCATTGGAAGGTATCGCTGACGTTAAAATCAAGCGCAACGAGTGGGCAGATGGTAGCGAGTATTTGGCCCTCTACTACGCGGGGCCGATAAGGAGCTCCGGCGGAACGGCCCAGGCCCTGAGCGTCCTCGTCGGCGACTATGTGAGGAAGAAGCTAGGTCTCGACCGCTTCAAGCCGAGCGAAAAGCACATCGAGAGGATGGTGGAAGAGATAGACCTCTACCACCGTGCCGTTACAAGGCTGCAGTACCACCCTGAGGCCGATGAAGTGAGGCTGGCCATGCGGAACATACCGATTGAGATAACCGGTGAGGAGACCGATAAGGTCGAGGTTTCCCACCGCGACGTCCCCGGTGTTGAGACCAACCATATCCGCGGCGGTGCCATTCTGGTTCTGGCTGAGGGCGTCCTCCAGAAGGCCAAGAAGCTCGTTAAGTACATTGATAAAATGGGCATAGACGGATGGGAGTGGATAAAGGAGTTTGTTGAGAGCAAAGAGAAGGGCAAGGCCGAGAAAGAAGAGAAGAAGTCCTCAGGGGAATCAAGGGCTGAAGGGGCTCGTCCCGAAGAGGTGAAGGGGAAGGTCGAGAAGGGCTTCTACTACGAGCTCTACGAGCGCTTTAAGGCCAACATCGCGCCGAACAAGAAGTACACGAAGGAGATAATCGGCGGCAGGCCGCTCTTCGCGGAGCCCTCGGAGAACGGAGGCTTCCGTCTCCGCTACGGCCGCTCCCGCGTCAGCGGCTTCGCCACGTGGAGTGTCAATCCGGCCACAATGCTCCTTCTTGACGAGTTCATAGCCGTGGGGACGCAGATGAAGACGGAGAGGCCCGGAAAGGGCTGCATCGTGACGCCCGCCACTACCATCGAGGGCCCGATAGTCAAGCTCAAGAACGGCTCCGTCATCAGGGTGGACGACTACGAGACTGCACTGAGGGTGAGGAACCAGCTGGACGAGATACTCTACGTTGGCGATGCCCTCGTCAACTTCGGCGACTTCGTGGAGAACAACCAGACGCTTTTACCAGCGAACTACGTAGAGGAGTGGTGGGTTCAGGAGCTGGTTAAGGCGATAGCGGAAACCTACGAGGTTGAGCTCAAGCCCTTCGCCGAGAACCCGCGCGAGGCAATAGAGGAGGCCGCGGAGTACCTTGAGGTCGACCCGGATTTCCTCGAAAGGCTCCTCCACGATCCGCTCCGTGTTAAGCCGGACGTCGAGATTGCGGTGCACCTCTCAAAGGTCCTCGATATTCCTCTCCACCCGTACTACACACTCTACTGGAACACGCTCAAACCGGAGGAGGCCGAGGAGCTCCAGAGGGCATTGGTTAATGCTCAAATCGAGTGGGGCGAGTTCAGGGGGATAAAGTTTGCCCGGAAGGTGGTTCTCGAAAACGACCCGAAGATAAAGCGCTACCTTGAGCTTCTCGGCCTTCCCCACAGGCTTGAGCGCACTGAGGACAGGAGAAAGGTCATTGTCGTTGAGTACCCCTGGAGCGCCGCTCTGCTCACCCCGCTCGGCAACCTTGAGTGGGAGTTCAGGGCAAGGCCTTTTTTCACTGTAATTGACATAATCAACGATAACAGCCCCATAAAGCTCCGCGACAGGGGCATAAGCTGGATAGGGGCCAGAATGGGCCGTCCGGAGAAGGCCAAGGAGAGGAAGATGAAGCCGCCGGTTCAGGTTCTCTTCCCGATCGGTCTGGCGGGAGGGTCGAGCAGGGACATAAAGAAGGCCGCCGAGGAGGGGAAGGTGACCAGCGTCGAGATAGCCTTCTTCCGCTGTCCGGAATGCGGCCACACTGGCCCCGAGCATCTCTGCCCACGCTGTGGTACCAGAAAGGAGCTCCTCTGGCACTGTGCTAAGTGCAACGTTGATTATCCTGAAAACGAGGCTGAAAGCTTTGACTTCCGCTGTCCTAAGTGCGGCATTGAACTGAAGCCCTACGCGAGGAGGACGATAAAGCCGTCTGAACTGCTCAGGAAAGCTATGGAAAACGTGAAGGTCTACGGCATCGACAAGCTCAAAGGCGTCCAGGGAATGACCTCTGGCTTCAAGATGGCTGAGCCTCTAGAGAAAGGCCTGCTGAGGGCCAAAAACGACGTCTACGTCTTTAAGGACGGCACCATCCGCTTCGATGCCACCGATGCTCCGATAACCCACTTCAAGCCGAGGGAGATAGGCACGAGCGTTGAGAAGCTCCGCGAGCTCGGCTACACCCACGACTTCGAGGGCAAACCCCTGGAGCGGGACGACCAGATACTCGAGCTGAAGGTTCAGGACGTTATACTGCCCTACGAGGCCGGTCGCTACCTCCTCAAGGTCGCGCGCTTTATAGACGACCTCCTTGAGAAGTTCTACGGCCTTCCGAGGTTCTACAACGCCGAGAGGATGGAGGATCTCGTCGGCCACCTCGTTATCGGCCTTGCCCCACACACTTCCGCTGGAATAATCGGTCGGATAATCGGCTTCTCCGACGTTCTTGTGGGATATGCTCACCCGTATTTCCACGCGGCGAAGAGGAGGAACTGCTTCCCTGGAGACACCAGAATCCTCGTCCAGATTGACGGCAAACCGGCCAGAATAACGCTCCGCGAGCTTTACGAGCTGTTCGAGGAGGAAAGCTATGAGAACATGGTTTACGTCAGGAAGAAGCCGAAGAGGGACGTTAAGGTCTATTCCTTCGACCCAGAGAGCGGAAAGGTTGTCCTGACTGACATTGAGGACGTAATAAAAGCTCCGAGCACCGATCACCTGATCCGCTTTGGGCTTGAACTCGGAAGGAGCTTTGAAACGACTGTGGACCATCCAGTTCTGGTATACGAGAACGGAAAATTCGTGGAAAAGCGGGCCTTCGAGGTGAAGGAGGGGGAGATGATAGGGGTCTATGAAAATGGGCACCTCACACTGCTTAACATCCAACGCATCGAATACCTCAAGCCTAAGAGTGACTTCGTATTCTCATTAAATGCCAAAATCTATCACAATGTTCTAATAAATGAGAATATTGTAACACACCAATGCGACGGCGACGAGGACGCTGTAATGCTCCTCCTCGACGCCCTTCTCAACTTCAGCAAGTATTACCTCCCCGAAAAGCGCGGCGGCAAGATGGACGCTCCGCTGGTCGTCACGACGAGACTCGACCCGAGGGAAGTTGACAGCGAGGTCCATAACATGGACGTCGTCCGCTACTACCCGCTGGAATTCTACAAGGCGACCTACGAGATGAAGTCTCCAAAGGAAGTGAAGGTCATAGAGCGCGTTGAGGACAGGCTTGGAAGGCCGGAGATGTACGAAGGCCTGAAGTTCACCCACGATACGGACGACATCGGCCTCGGACCGAAGATGAGCCTGTACAAGCAGCTCGGCGACATGGTGGAGAAGGTCGAGCGCCAGCTCGCCCTGGCGGAGCGCATAAGGGCGGTTGACGAACATCACGTGGCCGAGACCATAATCAACTCCCACCTTGTCCCCGACCTGAGGGGCAACCTGAGGAGCTTCACGAGGCAGGAGTTTAGGTGTGTTAAATGCAACACGAAGTACAGAAGACCTCCTCTGACAGGAAAATGTCCCAAGTGTGGCGGAAAAATCGTTTTGACCGTCAGCAAGGGCGCGATAGAGAAGTACCTGCCCACCGCCAAGATGCTCGTTACGAAGTACCGTGTTCTTGACTACACCCGGCAGAGGATATGCATAACTGAGAAGGACATAAAGAGCCTCTTCGAGAACGTCCTCCCCGAAAGGCAGAGGACGCTGATGGGCTTCTCGGCGGACGTCTGCGAGAAGATGATAAAGGCCAGAACAGGGAAGTCAAACGGCAGGAACGGCTACTTGGACGAGCTGAAGGCGAAGGGGGAGGCTAATAACACCGGGAAGAAGGCTCCCTCCAAAGAAAAGAAGTCCGAGAAAAGGAACCGGCCTT
Organism: Thermococcus sp. M36; assembly: GCF_012027355.1. Taxonomy (NCBI): domain Archaea; kingdom Methanobacteriati; phylum Methanobacteriota; class Thermococci; order Thermococcales; family Thermococcaceae; genus Thermococcus; species Thermococcus sp. M36. Next base: position 863,254 of record NZ_SNUH01000001.1, on the reverse strand, counting down.
CCCAGGGCCTTGAGAAGGAGATCCGAAAGGAGAAATCCCGGATGAAAAAGCCGAAGAAGGGTATCAGCCTGGACGAGTTCTTTGGCTCGTGATCCTTTCTTCCCGTTGCTTTTACTTCCCGGCTTTCCGTTAATCATATATATTATTATGCCGTTTTATTTCCGGTGGAGATGCCCCAGCTTAAATTGGTGCCCAGCGTGGCCTACCTGCGCGTTCAGAGGCAGGCGTTCGTAGGTTACTCCATGCCCCTTGCGGGCTGGATAGGTGAGTATCTGATAAACTATCAAAGGCTCCCGAGGCCGAATTTCTTGGGCAGGGCATTTGGAAAGCTGGGCTTTTCTTTAGCTGGAGAGGAGCGCGACGACCGCTACATAACCCAGTTCTTCACGAAGGGTAGTGTTTCCGTAAGCGCAAGCTGGGACGTTGAAAGGGAGAGTCTTTTCCTCCAGATAATACCGCTCCGCTCAAGGCTCTCCCGCGGCCTGACCGTCCGCGCCGAGAGAATCGAGTTCTACGACCAGTATGTGGTGAGCATAGAGCCGACCGGCAAGCTCCCGCCCGGTGTCAGGGGGATTGGGATAAACGCGCTCATCCTTGAGGACTTCTACCCGGTCGAGACTCCCTACTGGGGCATGCTCCACGAGGACTGGGAGGCCGAGCTGAACCTCATCGTCATGATGGACGAGGTTTACGACAGGCTTTCCCGCGAGGAGTACCGCTGTCCGGTCTGCTTTGCCCCGCTCCATGAAGAGAACGGTGTCTTAAAGTGCTCTTCCTGTGGCTTCACCTACGCTCCGGAGACGGACTTCGAGAGGGTCGTGGAGAGCTTCACTGTGGAGGAGTTTGCGTTTTGAAGCTTTTGGAAAAAGCTTCACCAAAAGCACGTAGCTCACCCTCTAAAAAGACCATAATACAAGGATTTTGCACTCAGAAGGCTCGTTTTCTCAAGGAGAACACGTTTAAACAGACCTTGGCACGGGGTTTGCTCTCTTTTGACGCCCTTCGGGCGTCGATTTTAAAGTTAAACCCCTACCAAGGAGCAACTTGAAAAGTTCTCACACTTGAAACAACCGTTCGGGTAGAGAAAATCACTCAGAATTTAGCCTTTTAAAAGGAGCTACGAACCTTGGTCAAACTCTGCGGGACTTCCGTCCCTTGCGTCGAGCAGAACTTGACGTGCGCAGGCAAAGTTTCTGGGGGTGTGGGGGCGTTAGCCCCCCGGAGTTTTGGAGAAAACGGGGTTGTGGGGCGTAGCCCCACTTCGGGGGTTTGAGAGTACAGAGAGATAAGGGGGCGGAGCCCCCTTGTCTTTCGTTGTGGTAGCCCCGCCGGGATTCGAACCCGGGTCGCGGGATCCAAAGTCCCGCATGCTTGGCCGCTACACCACGGGGCTGCCCGATAGAAAGAGCCTGTTCAAGCTTATAAATCTTAAGCCCCCTCAGAAGGAAGTAAATGGGGTGAAAAAGCCTCAAACGATCAACGAAACCAAATCCCTTATTGCCTTCTCCGGGTCCTTGGCCTTGGTTACGCCGCTCGCAAGGAGCACTCCAACGCTTCCAAGCTCGAGGGCCTTCTTGACGTCCTCGCCGGTGCTTATTCCCGCGCCGGTGAGAACCTTGACCTCTGGGTTTACCTTCCTGACGAGCTCGACGGTGTCGGTGATGACTTCCGGCTTGGCCTTGCTGACGGGAATTCCGGTACCTATCAGTTCGGGCGGCTCGACGGCGACGTAGTCCGGGCCAAGCGCCGCGACGGCAGCACTGACGGCCGGGTTGTTGGAGCAGACCATTGTCATGAGTCCGACTTCCTCAGCGCGCCTTATGCTGGCCTCCAAGTTCGCGAGGATCATCCTATTCTCGGAGTGGTTGAGGAGCGTTCCAACTGCCCCGGCCTCTTTAACCGCCTCCGGAAGGACGTGGCCGGTGTGGCTGCCCGGCGTTATCGGGTCAATGTGCTGGGCGAAGACCGGAATCTCGACCTCCTGGGCGATGCGGTAGAGGTCGGCCAGCTGGGGGGCGACGACGATTGTTATCCCGGTCTCCTTCCAGACCTTCTCGGCTGCCTTCGCTATTGCCAGGGCCCTCTCGCCGGTGGCCTCAATGTATGTCTTGAAGTTGATCGCTATGATCGGCTCCTTAAGCTTCACCATAGGTATCACCGGAAGTGTTACGTTCTTTCCCCTTAAACGTCTTTCGGGGAGTTCCGTTTCCACTGGAGACCGGTCTTCCGAACGGGTCTATTAGGCCTGCCCTTATTAGGGAAGAGCTTATCTTCGGCCCCAGGGGGCTTCTCACGAGCCCTATCGTGACTACGTCGAGTGGTTTCAGCCCGTTCTCCTCCCTTGCCCGGTTTACGACGAGTGCCCCCTTGTAGGTCTCCTCGCTCACCACTATGGCCTCAAGGCTCCTCATGCTGCCCGCGAAGCCTATTGCCGTGTGTATCTTGATGACGCGGTAGTTTGAGTAGCCGTTGACCTCGAAGAACTTGATTAAATCCTTCAGGCGAATCTCGTAGGGGAGGATTTTATCGGCGTACGGCTTCTCGCGTATCATCTCGTCCGAGGTGAGGCCCACGTAGACGTATTCTCCGACCTCAAAGGCCTTCCTCAGCAGGGCCTTGTGGCCGAGGTGGAGCCTGTCGAAGGTTCCGCCGACGACGACTTTCCTGTATTTTTTCCTCATGGAGTTTGCTTAGGCGGCCGAACCAATAAGCTTTTTTATTGCCCCGCGGACTTTTCGTGAGGTGAGAACGTATGAGGAGGCTTGGTGTGCTGGTGCTCGCTGTTCTGATGATCCTCTCACAGGCCGCCGCTGTAAACGCTGCCCCGGCGCCGCAGAACCCGCAGCCCTTTTTTAAGATGGACATTGTCATCAGGGTCTCCCCGGCGTCTATAAACGGTTCCAACGTCTGGATTGGTGCTTTCAAGATCCACGCGGTGCTGGAGGATCCATACTACAGGCACTACTTCGAGTCAATGGCTGAGAGCAATTCGACGAAGGCGGAGGAGGAGTTCAGGGCCTTTGTCAAGTCCCTGATCTACGATAACCTCAAGGACAGCTTTAATGAGAAGCTGAAGGCGCTTAACATGACTGCAGAGATATACGTCCCTAAGGAGGGCCCAGTCAGGGTTCTTGATAACTGGTCCGCATTGGTGTCCTTTTCGGTCACGAACTTCCTCGTGCCGGACGGTGTCCTCTTCAAGTTCCCCATATGGGGGGGCATGAAGTTCTCAATACGGGGGAGGGTCTTCGACTACAGCTGGGACAGGCTGACGGTGATGCTCCCCAAGGACTACGAGGTTAAGGACCTCGTCCCGGCGCCGGACGATTTTGAGGGCAACGTGGCGGTGTGGGAGAACGGGTACATATTCCCCCTGATAGAGCTTTACAACCCCCTGTACTCGTATATCCGGTTCATAAACTCGACCCGCAAGCAGATAACCTTGATATACGACCCCGATAACGGCTACGTCCAGTTCAATGCGACGTTCTCCGGCGCAAAGGCCAACGATGCCGTTGTGGACAAGCTCCTCAGCAGCTTCAGGTCGGTAATGGACACCGTCAGCATAGACGCTGAAGAGCGCAACGGTTCCCTTGTGGTTATCGGCGTCGCCGTGCCCAAGGTTGCCTACAGGGAGACCCGGAGCGAGAAGGTGTGGGAGGCGATGGTTAAGCTTCCGGGCAGGTTTGACAACATCACCGTGATGAACGGTGAGTACCAGCTGGCGCCGGACAACACCGTTATAATCCGGGTGGTTGAAAAGAAGCGCTGGTATCTCCCCTATGCTGCAGGTGGGGCTCTGGTTCTCTTGGCGGTTCTGGCCTACATGCTCTCCAGGAAGAGGGGAGGCGGACGGAGGCATCTCGGGCCGAAAGGTGGAGGAGGGCTTCCCAGAAAGGAGGAGTGAGGTGGTTCGATGGACTTCTTCTTTTACCCTTCAAGCGTCGCTGTTTTTGGCTCGTTCAGGGTGGGGGCAATAGCCTACGAGATACTCAGGAACATTGTCGAGGGTGGCTTTGAGGGCAGGGTGATTCCCGTAAACCCAAAGGGTGGAACCGTCGAGGTCGCCGGAAGGGTCTTTGAAATCAGGCCGAGGCTGGAGGAGCCCGTTGATACAGCCATAATTGCCGTTCCTGCCAGAATGGTCCCTGCCCTAATAGATGAGATTGGGCCGCTCGTAAAGGGCGCCGTCGTAATAAGCGCCGGCTTCTCTGAGGTTGGAAACGAAGAGCTTGAGCGTGAGCTGGTGGAGAAGGCCAGGAGGCACGGCGTCAGAATCATTGGCCCCAACTGCGCCGGCATTTTCGGCGTCCACGGGAGGTTCTTCGGCTCCTTTGAGGTACGTGTTAAGCCCGGTGGACTGGCCCTCATCAGCCAGAGCGGTGCCTTCGGAGGCGCTGCCCTCGCGATGGGCAACGATGAGGGGGTCGGCTTCTCGGCCTTCGTTTCCTACGGAAACGCCGCAGATTTAAACGAGAGCGACTTCCTTGAGTACTTCGCTGACGATGAGAACACGAAGGCGATAGCCCTGTACATTGAGGGCGTCAAGGACGGGAGGCGCTTTTTGGAGGCCCTCCGCTACGCGGCGAGCAAAAAGCCCGTCATTGTCCTCAAGGCCGGGAAGAGTGCGAGCGGTGCGAGGGCGGCTGCTTCCCACACCGGTTCTCTGGCTGGAAGCTACGAGATTTACAGGGCCGCGTTCAAACAGGCCGGGGCGATAGAGGTCGAGGAGATGGAGGAGGTCTTCGACGCGGCAAAGGCCTTCGAGGTGTACCCGAAAGCGGGAAGGCGCGTCGCAGTTATAACCAACTCCGGCGGGCCCGGCGTTCTGGCGACGGATAGGCTCGAAAAGCTGGGCCTTGAGATTGCTGAACTAAGCAAAGAAACCATCGAGAAGCTCCGCTCCTTCCTCCCGCCGCAGTGCTCTGTGAAGAACCCGGTAGACCTCATAGCCGATGCTGACTACGAACGTTACCGGAGAACCATCGAGGTCGTATGTAAAGATGAAAACGTTGATTCCCTCCTCGTCATCTGTGTCCCTCCGATATTCATCCCCAGCGGGGAGATAGCGAGGGCCGTAATCGAGGCGGACTGCAGCAAGCCGGTAATAGTCAACTTCATGGCGGGGGAGCTCGTGAGGGACGGAGTCGAACTGCTGGAGGGGGCGGGTATCAAGAACTTCCCGACGCCGGAGCGTGCCGCGAGGGCGCTCTACTGGCTCTCGCTCCGCTGACTCCAAACTTTTTTAATACAATCCCCCTAACTTCTGACCGGGTGGTGGTTGTGAGGCCTTACCGGCTGATGTATCCCATGAGGACGTACCTTATTGTGGCGGGCCACGGTGGGGAGACCAACGTGATGGCGGCTGACTGGGTCACCGTTGTGTCCTTCCAGCCCTTCATGGTCGGTGTTGCCATAGCCCCCCAGAGGCACACGTGGGGCCTTGTGAAGAAGTACCGCGAGTTCGTGGTGAGCGTTCCGGGGCTTGACATGCTGGACGACGTCTGGATTGTCGGAACCCGGCACGGTCCGGAAAAGCTGAAGGAGACCTCCATAAAGTTTGTTCCGTCCAAAGAGGTGGGAACCCCAAGCATAGAGAATGCACTGGCCAACATTGAATGCAGGGTGGTTGACGAGCGGGACTACGGCGACCACACCTGGTTCGTCGGTGAGGTTGTCGGGTTCTCCTACAGGGAAGACGCTTTTTTAGAGGACAGACCCAACCTTGGTGCGGGCTTTCTTGCCCACGCCTCGTGGACGGACTTCGTGACCTTTGAGGACAGGATCTACCGGCCGCGCGGTTAGGTTTAGGCGGTGCCTGAACGCCCCAACAAATTTTTATACCCTTTCCTTCATTTAACCCCGATGATAGCGCTGGGCATAGAGGGTACTGCACACACGCTGGGCATAGGTATAGTCACGGAAAAGGAAGTTCTGGCCAACGTATTCCACACTCTCACGACCGAAAAGGGGGGCATCCACCCCAAAGAGGCGGCTGAGCACCACGCCAGGCTTCTGAAGCCCCTTCTTAAAAAGGCCCTGGAAACGGCTGGAATCGGAATGGATGAGGTTGACGTCATTGCCTTCTCCCAGGGGCCGGGCCTCGGTCCCGCCCTCCGCGTCGTCGCCACCGCCGCGAGGGCCCTTGCGATAAGGCACGGTAAGCCCATAATAGGGGTCAACCACTGCATTGCCCACGTTGAGATAACGAAGATGTTCGGGGTAAGGGATCCGGTCGGCCTCTACGTGAGCGGGGGCAACACTCAGGTTCTGGCCCTTGAGGGGGGCCGCTACCGTGTTTTTGGTGAGACCCTAGACATTGGAATAGGCAACGCAATAGACACCTTCGCGAGGGAGCTCGGACTCGGTTTCCCCGGCGGGCCGAAGATTGAGAAGCTGGCCCTCAAGGGCGAGCGCTACATCGAGCTCCCCTATGCCGTGAAGGGAATGGATCTGAGCTTCTCCGGCATCCTGACCGAGGCCGTCAGGAAGTACAGGACGGGCAGGTACAGGGTTGAAGATCTCGCCTACTCCTTCCAGGAGACCGCCTTTGCTGCCCTGGTTGAGGTTACGGAGAGGGCGGTGGCACACACGGGTAAAGATGAAGTGGTTCTCGTTGGCGGTGTCGCCGCCAACAACCGGCTGAGGGAGATGCTGAAGGTGATGGCGGGGGACAGGGGGGTGGAGTTCTTCGTCCCGCCCTACGAACTCTGCCGCGACAACGGTGCGATGATAGCATACACCGGTCTGAGGATGTACCTTGGGGGCGTCAGGTTTTCACTTGAGGATACTGTGGTCAGGCAGAAGTTCCGCACCGACGAGGTGGAGGTCGTATGGAGCTAGTGACGTCTCCCTTCGCACTGCTGGCGGATCTGGTGCTCTTTGCGGTCATCACGTACGTGGCCTTTCATGCGGTAAAGAGAATAAACCGGTACGAGGAGCCCCTCGGGAGGTTCATGAAAATAACGGCGGCGTCGCTGTCGCTGGCGTCCTTTGGGCGGCTTCTTGACATCGCGGACAACTTCATGAGCCTCCGTCCGGGGATAATACTGCTTGAAAAGGCCATATATTTTGTCTCAATAATAGGGCTGGCGTACGGCCTCTTTATGTACGTGAGGGGCATTGAAAAGACGATTCTCCGCGTCCCGGACGACGTGTCTGCCACGGATGGGGTCGAGCCTGGGGGGTACCTTTACCTCGGGAGGGACGGGGAGGTCGTTGATTTCATGGCCTCAGTTGGAGTTCCGGCTCTTGTCGTCACCCGTAGCCCGTGGAAGTATTCCGATCTGGGGGATCACGTCCAGACACTGTGGGTCACGCAGGTGGGGCAGGAAGGGGTCAGCCGTTCTAGTTAGCCGTAACTTGTGTAAAGTTCGTAAACGTCGTTACGGCTAACCTTCCCCACTCCCAACTTCATCGTGGGGCTTTCGGGGGGAACGGTGACTCCCCACATCTTCAGGCTTTTCAGCAGTCTCCATTCGGGCTTAAAACCCCACATTCCAGAGACTGCCACACCACTACAAAATCCACTTCAAAACTATTTAAAAATTACGACAAGACAAAAACACCAAAACTTTACACTTTTAACCATTTATGAAACAGCCCACAAAGCTCCACGTTATTCTTGAGAGCGCGGTGGGTTTTCTGAGGGGAGGCGGGAAGGTAGTGGTCATTGACTGCCTTGAGGTTCTGGTGATATACAACGACTTCGTTTCGGTGTTCAGGTTCCTGGCGTCCCTGAAGGACTACGCCGTTAATTTTCACTCGCTGGTGCTCGTGACCGTGGAGGAGGGGGCCCTGGCGGACAGGGAGTTCAGAATACTGTCCAAGGAGTTCATTCCCGTGAAGAACCTAAGCTCCCTCCTCAGAACTTCCTCTTGATCCTCATAGTGTACTTGGGGTACACCTCGCGGGTAAAGCGGACGAACTTTGCCCTCCTGGGGGAGAGCTTTATCGTTATCTCCGTTTCGGGCTCCAGATACGTGTAGAACTGTCCGTCCACCGCCAGTATAATCTCCCTTGTTATCGCGACGTTCCTGACGTCTATTCTGCTGGACGAAGGCACTATCATCGGCCTCGAACTGAGGGCTATGGGGGCGAGTGGCGCTATGACCACGACGTCCAGCCTGGGGTCAACGAAGGGCCCGCCTGCGCTCATTGCATACCCTGTGGAACCGGTCGGCGTCGAGACGATCAGTCCATCTGCCCTTATCTCGTCCGCCAGCCCCATGTCAATGTAGTACCGCAGGTGTATTATCTTTCCGGGGATCCCTGTGAGTATTGCCACCTCGTTGAGGGCGTCGGGGACGGTGTTCTCACCGTTGAGGTACGTCCTCAATTTTATGCGCTCATCTATGTGATAATCGCCCTCCAGGAGCTTGCTGAGGGCAAAGAACGTCTCGTGGGGTTCGACCTCGGTGAGAAACCCCAGGGTTCCCATGTTGACCCCCAGTATCGGAATGTCCTTCCTGGTTCGGTGCTCGACTCGGAGGATCGTTCCGTCGCCGCCGATGACGATTATGAAATCCACGTCAAAGTCCTCAAGGGGGAGCACGTCCTCCTCATGGAACTCCGGGAGGTACCGGTTGGTTTCCTCATCAACGTACACTTCATACCCGCTGACCTTAAGGAAGTCGTAGACGCGGTAGGCCAGCTTCAACGCCGCTTCCCTATCCCTTCGGGCAACGATTCCAAACTTCATACTCCCCTCTTCCCCCGTCAGGGCCGCAGTGCTAACTCAAAAATACTGAAAGGTGGATTTATACCTTTCTGTCCTCCCCGCGGGATTGCCTCTCGGCCCTGACCTTTATGCCGAAGTGCGCCATCACAGCCGCCCCCGTGACGGTGGGGGCCCAGTAGGAGATGAGCCTCTCAAGAACCGTGGCTGTAACGGCCGCCCCTTTCCCTATGCCCAGGAGGACGTAGACGCCGGAGTTTATGGCCTCGATTATCCCGGCTCCTCCGGGGAGGATCATCATCATTCCCACGACTATGCCGATGGTCTGGACGACCATGACGTCGAGGATGCCTATGGGGTTGTTGATGCTTAGGAATATTAGGTACGACCTGATGAGGACAAGGAACCAGAAGGCGAAGGAGTACGCCAGAGAGAGGGCGAAGGCGCGCCTGTGAGTGAGCAGGAACTTGAACTTCTCCTGGAACTGGGGGACGCTCACCTCGACGGCGTGCACGAACTTCTCTTCGTACTTGGCGGCCTTTTTCGGCATGATCCTTCCAAACTGCCGGTAGACCCAGTAGAGCATGCCCTTGGTCTTCCTTTCGCTGAGGAGGATGCCCACCGTTGTCAGGGTCAGGGCGGCGAAAGCGAGGTCGAGTACGAGCACTGTGATTGTTAGCGTGAACGACCCGAGGCGGTAGACGTACGCGGTTGCGAGGAAGAGCATGATGACGACGGGGATCACGTCGAGTATCCTGTCGAGCATTATCGTGGCGAAGACGTGGCCGTAGGGTTCGTCTGTGTGCTTGGATATGTAGTACATCCTCACTGGCTCACCGCCGCCCCTCGCCCCGGGGGTCACGTTGTTCACGAAGATACCCGCGAAGAGGGCCCCGAGGATCGTCCTGAAGGGAACCCTGATGCCCAGGCTGTTCAGGAGGACCCTCCAGCGGAGGGCCCATATGATGACGGCCGCCACGTAGGCCAGGACCGCCATCACAAAGTAGTCCGCCCTCGCGTTCCTGAGTATCGCCATGACCTCCTCTATCCCGGCCCACCAGAGGAGGAGGGCTATTATTGCCAGGCCCAGGCCCAGGAGGGAGTATTTCCTCCAGTCCATGGCTACACCTTCCTGAAGCGCGCTATAAAGAACCCCTGAGTTAGATGCCTGTTGGGGTAAAAGCGCTGGACACCGTCCATCCCAATGCCGTGGGAGCCTATGAACACCTTCTGCTCCTCAAGCTTCAGTCCCTTTGAGAGGATGTACCTCACATTGGCCTCATTCTCCTCGTAGCTCAGCGTGCATGTGGAATAGACTAAAACGCCGCCCTCCCTGAGGGACTTTATGGCCGCGTTTATAAAGTGCCTCTGGTAGCGTGCTGTGGCCTCGATATCCTTTGGAGTCCTGCTCTCCCACAGCTTCGGCCTTATACCCAAAGCCGTGCACGGCGCGTCGAGGAGTATCTTGTCCGCCTTAATCCCGAGCTCAGGGAGCTTCCTGGAGTCCATATGGAGAGGCTTGACGTTCTTCACGCCGAGCCTTTTGAGCTCTTCTTCCATCTTTTTGAGCCTGTTCCTTGACTTGTCAATTGCTATTATCTCGCCCCGGTTCTGCATAAGCTGGGCGATGTGGCTCGTCTTTCCTCCGGGAGCGGCCGCCATGTCCACTATCAGATCCTCCTCACTGGGCTCCAGGACGTGGGCGACCACCATCGAGGGCAGGCTCTGGGCGTAGAAGAGGCCATCCTTAAAGGACTCCAGCTCGCTCAGGCTGGGCAGCCTGAACTTCGGCAGGGTGACCTCAACGGCTAACCCCCTCGTTGAGACAACCATCTCCTTGGCACTCATCCTCGCTGTCCCAATGCCCACCAGAAGGCCCCTAGGATCCCTTATCTCGACCTCATCGCCGGGCTTTATCCTTTTGTCCGCCTGGAGAACGCCGGGAGCGTAGAGCATGGCCCCCTGGTAGACGCTCTCGCTCGCGAACTTGTTGGCCCTCACAGCAGGAAGGCCCGGCTCATAGTCGTCGTCGAAGTTCGGGCCCTCGCGCTCGAAGTAGATGCCCTCCTTCAGGTAGGGGCTTCGCTTCGGCTTCAGCCCTTCCCTCCGGAGGATGCTCATTAGCCTCTGCCTGCTCGTCTTGAGGGTGTTCACGCGGATGTAGTACTTCTCCACCGGCGTCCGGAGGGAGGCCATTATCTCCCCTGCCTCTCCCCCGAAGAGCTTCCTGTAGTACTCCCTCAGCTCCGGTGGAAAAGCGTCCTCGTAGCTCATTGCCACACCTCAGAGGTCGAAGATTTCGAAGCGCTTTCCGAGCTCAATGAGCCTCATTATCCCCTGTCTGAGGGCTTTAACCGAGCCGAAGTTCGCCTCGAACTGGAAGACCTTCTCATCGCTCTCGGATATTTTTCTGAGCACCTCTTCCGGAGAGACTCTGCCGTCCCTCCTCCAGTTGTAGATGTCGCTCAGGAAGTTCTCGGCACCGTAGATGAAGCTCCTCGGGAAGAGTTCGAGGAACAGGCCCACAAAGTTTTCACTCACCCTCTCCCTGGGAACCGCGACCACGAAGTAGTGGCTCTCCGGCGTTGCTCCGACCTCTATCTGGGGCTTTATCTCGAAGGCGGGGTGGGGGTACTTCATCAGCTTCCACTCGCCGTCTATGAAGATGTATGCCCCGAAGGCCTCCTCAACGTCCTCTACTTTAAAGCCCTCCTTCGGGAGTTCGAGCTTGAGCTCTTCGTTGAGCCTGAATATGCCCTCCCACATCTCGTTAAGGAACTCGTGAATCTCTCTCACGTTCATTTCTCTCACCGGAAATAGAAAAGGCGGGGGACTTAAAAACCTTCATCCGGCCGTCATGCCCTCAAGCAGCCGGTTGATGCTCCCCATTATGTCAGTCTTCACCGTCTCCTCGTAGCTCGCCAGCTTTACCCTGTACTTCTGGCCGAGGGCGGTTATGTCCAGATATACATCGGCCCTGGCCCTGCTGACCTCTCCGTTCTTGACGTGGATCACCCAGACCTTTGGGAGCGCGTCTTCCACGATGTACGTTCTGACGTCCAGAGTCCCGTACCCGTCCGCCGGGATGACGACGCTTTTCTCAGTTTCCCCATAGCCGATCTTGATGTCGTTGGCGTAGACGTCGAAGCTGAGGTTCCCGACGGGAATGGGGAACCTGTTGGGGTTGTAGAACTTCATATGGGCCATGAGGACTATGTTTCCATCCTCCTCCCCTGCCCACTCGAAGGTGGTTTCCACCAGGGCGGGGGTCTCGATGAGCCCGCCGGCCAGCTCTTTGCTGTCCGCCCTGAAGTTCAGGTACGCCAGGACGTCCTCGCTTATCTGCTCCGACACCCTGAGGCTCAGGGGGATGAACCCCAGGAACCTGCCCTTAAACTCTACGGAAACTGTGCCCCTCTGCCCATTTTTCAGGTACTCCACGATTGCCCTGACCAGGTTGTAGTTCTCTATCCCTACGGCGATATTGACCTCCCTGCCTGTCGGCCTGTAGTCGAACCTCTTGACCTGCGCCACCGGGATCCCAGACAGGCTTATCGTGAGGTTGTCCACGGAGACGGGAACCATGAGGGGCCTGTTCAGATTCGCGTTCACCCATATCTCGGTCGTCTTCTCGTCAACGTAGCCCCAGCTCGCCCGCACTGTGGGGCTGGCGCCCACGGCGGCGTACACCACGTAGCCGACCCAGAGGATTATGGTGAGGAACACCACGGCCAGCAGAAGCTTCCACCTCATTCCTTCCACCCGTCTTTTCCTTTGTCCCTACTGTGTTTAAATGTTTTCTTTGTCCGTTTCCTTTCCGAAAGATACGTCAGGAGCACCGCGACGACAACCACGAGTCCGGTTATGATGGCGGCGGCCCTCAGGTTCTTGGAGCGCCCTGTGTTCTCCTTCACTCTGACGGTTATTGTTCTCTCAAAGACGTAGACGTTGTCGTCCCCCCGGTTCGGATCCCCGACGGCCCTTATGCGGAGCCTGAGGTTGTAGTCCTTGGGCACGGCGTCCCTGTCTATCCTCAGAATGATGACCCCCTCACCGGTCGCCCCCGGCGCTAGGTCGCCGATGTAGTCCGTTCTCTTGTCGAGTGTGAACGGCTGGTCGGCCTTTACAACGCCCTCTATCAGCACGCTTGTGGCCTTCTCTCCCCCGGTGTTTCTGAGGGTTACGTAGACCCTTACGGTCTCGCCCTGAATGGGGTCAGGCTCAAAGCGCACGCCGGCAACCTCTATGTTCGGCTTTGACCCCAAGATCACGGGCACCCGGAGGGTGGCGTTTTTCCGTATGCCAGCTCCGGTGGTGTACGTCACGAGGAGGGGAATCTCGTATGTTCCGGGGCTTGCGTTCTCGGCCACGTTGACCCTGAACGACGCCTCGGCGGAGTCCCCCTTTCTGAGTGTCCCCACACCTATGACCTGTGTGCTGCTCTCGCTCAGGCTGAAGGGCCAGCCAGGCATGGGCCTTACCACAACCGTCTCGGCGGTCCCGGTGCCGACGTTGTCAATCTGGATGTTTACCTCAACGTTCTCCGTGCCAGGTATCACCCTGCCCGGCGACGTCGAGACCCTTGACACTATCAGCTCCGCCCTCCCGGTGACGTCTATTCCAACGAGCCTCTCGTCCGTTATCTCCTTCTCATTGGGCTCCGTTATGTACTCCAGCTCTATCCTCATCGGATAGATGCCGTTTTCGAGCCTTTCATTAGCCCTGACCTTAAACTCAAGGACGGTGCTTTCTCCGGGCATCAGTTCGGGGACGTACTTTACGTTGTCTTCCCCTACCGGCAGGAACGCCTCTATGTCCTGTTTTGCCAGTTCTCGCATCAGCTGGTTGAGGGAGTCCTGCAGGCTCTGGCTGAGCCCCTCGCTCCCCTGGATCGGTAGCTGCGATATGGCTGACAGGTCGACGTTCTTTACCTCCCCCTGTACGGGCACCTTGTATGAGCTTATTCTTAGGCTCAGGGCCTTGACGGTTTCGTCCCCGGTGTTCCTGATCTCAAACCTCACGGTGAAAGTGTCCCCGGGACTTATCTCCTCCGGCTCGGTCTCAACCTTGGTTATCTCGACAAAGGCCTCCCTGGGCTTTTTGACGGTCAAGGCGACGAAGTTGTACCCCTGGGCCATCTTCATGTTCGTCCCTAGGCCCGTAAAATAGACGACCCCCACGTAGAGGGGGTAGGTTCCGACGTCGGTGTTCGGGTTTATCTTTATTTTGAAGGTCAGGGTCGCGTTTTCCTTGCCGTCTAGATATTCGATGTACTTCACAGCACTCCCCACTGGATAGAAGACGCTCTTTGAGAGTCCGCTCTGGCTCATCGCCATTGAGATTGCCCCCGCTATCGAGGAGCTCTCGTTGAGGCTCAGCGGTGCGGGTGTCACGAAGACGTTTAAATAGCGAACCTTCAGGGCGCCTTCATTTTTCAGGTGGACTTTTACTGTGACCGTCTCCCCGGGCTCAACGGTCTCGGGCATCTCCACGCTGGAAACCACGAGGCCCGGTGCCGTGGAGGCCCTCCATTCAGGGGGGCCGCTTATGCTGATCCTCGCACCGTTCGGATATACCTGGCTTACCGTTATCAGAACCGTCCTGTTGTCCACGTTCACCTCTACCGTGTCCCCCTCCCTCACAGGGGTTACCTCCGGGAATGTAATGGGCATCAGGATGTCTTCCCTGCTTATCCCGAGCTCCGGGTGCTCTTCTATCGTCCTCATCACCGCGTCCGCGAGCTCCCCTGGAGACGCGGTGTTCATCCACTGGTAGAAGCCGTAGGCGTTGGAAATGAGGCAGGCGTTGAACTGGGCGCTGTTGTTCACGTATTCTTCACACTGGGCCACGTCGTACCCCTGTGTCTCTGCCATCGCCCTGATGAACTCGGGGTTCATGAGCAGTTCCTGGATTTTTTCAGGATCCGGGACGTATATAGTCTTGTACTCCGCGTTCAGGAGCCTTCCGTCCTTGGCCACTACAAGGAACGCGTAGTACTCTCCGTTGCCGTAGTCCTTTTCCGTGTCCGTAAGGGCAACCACCAGCGGGCCTACCAACACCGCCTCCCCCTTGTCCAGGTACCCCTCAAAGAGAGTGACCGTGGTGGAGGCGGTGACGGCTCCGGAGAGCACCGCCGTGAGCACGATCAGCAGGAGGACTACGCCTCGTTTTTTCATCTGGAACCACCTCCTGTGTTCTTCCCGTAGAAGATCTGCATGAGTACGGGCGTGACCATGTACGAGGCCACCATCGAGGCGAAAATTCCGAAGGCTAGGGTTGTGCCGAAGTCGTGGATAGTAGGCAGCTCCCCGGCCAAGAGCGCCAGGAAGCCGCCGGCGGTGGTCAGGGCCCCGGCCAGGATCCCCGGCCCGACGCTCTCGACCGCGGTCACTGCAGGTTTGGGATTCCCCTCCTTGAGTTCCTCCATAAACCTGTGGCTCAGGTGCATGCCGTAGTCAACGCCCAGGCCCACTATCATAGAGATAACCCCTGCGAGGCTCTGGGTGAAGGGGATCCCGGCGAGCCCCATGAACCCCACCGTCCAGAGGGCACCGAGGAACATGGGGGTTATCATTGCAATGGACACCTTAGGGCGTCTGAACAGAGCCAGAACTATCAGAACAACAAAAACAGTCCCGTAGGCCGATATCCTGTTTATCTCTACCTTCGTGAGTTTGTCCAGCACGTAATTAAGGTACACGTCCCCGGTGAGGGCAAGCTTCGTCCCCGGCGGAAAGTCCCTGTACTGGGAGCTTCTGACCTCCTCCTCGAAGTACTCCATGATCCTCCTGAAGTCGTCCATGCTCGCCCCTCCGAAGTCCCCCTTGAACGTTATGGTGGCTATGGAGTAGTCAGAAGAGACGAGCCTCATCCCGGTGTATCCGGAGAGGGCTTCCTTTATCTTTTCCCTGTCCTGGGGGATGTACCCGTACTTCCTTTTAACGACGTCTGCGATGCTCTGGGAGTCGAAGACGCCGTTGTAGTATGAGTCCGCCTTTACCTGGTTCTCAAAGAGGTACATCCCCCTGACGACCGCCGGGTCTCTGACGTCGTCTGCCCGAACCAGAACGTATAATTCGTCCTGTCCCCCGAACTCGGTTCTGATGTCCATGAGGGCCTCTATTTCGGGCATCCCCTCGGGGACGAACTTCTCCAGCCTCACCTCCGTCGTGACCTGCGTTACCCCGTAGGTGAAGACGAGCGTTATCAGAAAGACCCCTCCCAGAAAGGCCACCGGCTTTCTTTCAATGGCCCTCCCAAGGGCGTGGAACGCACGGGCGATGATGCCCGAGTGGGATCTTGTTTCGGGAACCGTGTACGTGCCCTTCAGGAGCCTCGTTATGTCCTCCTCAAGGATGATAACGGCCGGGGTTATTACGACGGCGTTGAGCGCAGCCAGGCTGAGGCCTAAAATCAGGGCAGTTGCCAGGTTGTGGAGCATCGGCAGGCTGGAAAGGTACATCGCGGAAAAGCCCCCCACAGTGGTGAGCGCCGCACCCAGCAGGGCTTTTCCTGTCTCGGCTATTGCCTCGCCCGCGGCCTCCTCTACTCCTTTTCCTTTTCTTCTCTCCTCGTAGTAGCGGTTTGTAACGTGAATTCCGTAGTCTATGCCCATACCTATCAGCATCGCGCCTATCGTCGTCGTTGCGAGATCCAGGGGCACACCCATCAGCCCCATGAACCCGAGGGTCATCACGACGCCGAATACAAGGGGAATGAGGGGTATGGCCGCCTTCGCGGGGGACCGGTAGAAGTAGATAAGGAGTGCCATGACGAGTACGAAAGATATGGCCATGGTCTTGTTGAGGTCGCTTTGAAGGAGCTCCAGTATGCGGTAAGTTATGCCGACGTTGCCGGTCTGGATGACTTGGACGTTCTTTGGGAACCCCACGTCTTTGATGTCCTCTTCAATGCCCCTGTAGACCCTTACAAGGGTCTCCGTCTTCTTTTCCCGGCTTATCGTTATGACTATCATGGTCATCGTGTAGTCCCGGCTCACCAGCTGGTACCTCTCCTCGGGGGGGAGCATGTCCAGGACGAACTTGGCCTCTTCTTCGTTCTCAGGGAGCCTTCCCAGAACCTGCATGTAGACATCGGCGATGCTCATTGTGTCGGTTACGTACTCCCTCTTCCTGAGCCTCTGCTCGAGTTCGTATATGGCCTCTATCACCCTCGGGTCGCGGACGTCGTAGACACCCCCCTGCTCAATGGAGTTTATCTTTACGACTATGAGGGCACTGTCGCCGCCTTGGAACTCGTTCTGAAGCGTTGTGTAGTCCGTTATGGAAGGGTGCCCCTCGGGAAGCATGCTCCTCAGGTCGCTCTCAAACCTGAGGTTCTGAATGCCGTAGATGGAGACGACTAGCATGAAGACTGCCACGAGCGTGAACGCCACCCTGTACCTCACTATCAGCGCCGCGGTTCTCCTGAGAACGTCCATGCACCCCCCTCCAACTTTCGGAAATTTCCGAAAGTTTTAAATATGTGAAACCTTAAAAACCTTTTGCCATAGCTTCTGCGCCTTTCAAGTCAGTCAGGGGTGTGATGTATGGGGATTGAAGAGGCACGCCGCATAATCATGGAGCATTTTGCCGGCGCCGCTAGGCGGTTCGGCTTCAGCGAGCTGTACGGCTACATATACGGTGTACTGTTCTTGGCAAAAGAGCCGATGAGCCTCGGGGAGATAGCGGAGAGAACTGGCTACTCCCTTTCCCACGTCAGCACTGCCCTGAAGGCCATGGAAAGCCTCGGCTTTGTGGTCAGGATCAAGAAGCCAGGCGACAAAAAGGCGTACTACAAGGCCACGAAGCTCCTGAAGGACTGGCGTCAGGCGGCCTACTACGCTCGCATCCTTGAGGATGTACAGCAGATGAAGGAAAACCTCCGCAGGGCCATGGAGGAGCTGGAGGGCGAGGAGGGCGAGGAAGCGGAGTTCATGAGGAAGAGCATAGCGTTTGCGATGAAGCGGAACGAGCTCGCTGAGAGGATACTGGAGTACCTGATGAGCCACGAGGACGAGGAGGTTCTTGAGAGGCTCATAGACTGCCTTGAAGCACCCGGAAAGCGGTAGCTTTAAAACCCTCCGTATGTATCCCGACTGGGTGGAATAATGGGGTCACTGTCGTCTCTCATCTGGGCGTTCTGGTACATCCTCCCTGCCTACTTTGCCAACGCGAGCCCCGTGCTTGTCGGGGGTGGGCGACCCATTGACGGTGGCAGGACGTGGAGGGACGGCCGCAGGCTGTTTGGGGACGGAAAGACCTGGCGCGGCCTCATCGGTGGCGTTTCCATAGGCACCCTCGTGGGGGTGGTTCAGTACCGCTTAACCCCCAGCTTCTACGGTGATTTTAGAACAGCCGTTCTTCTGGCATTCCTCCTATCCTTTGGCGCCCTCCTGGGTGACCTGGTGGGTAGCTTCTTCAAGAGGCGTGCAGATCTGCCGAGGGGGGCCCCGGCCATAGGCCTTGACCAGCTGGGCTTTCTTATTTCGGCGCTCGCTTTGGCGTATCCGGTAAAGACGTTGTCAAGTGGCCAGATAATCTTCCTTCTCGTGGTCTCCCCCTTCGTCCACTGGGGGGCGAACTACTTCGCCTATAAAATGGGCTGGAAGAGCGTGCCGTGGTAGCAAAGCCGTCCAGCAACCCTTTTTAACTTCCGTTTCCCAACTCCTTCGGTGGTGTGAAGATGAAGGTAAAGGTCAGGTACTTTGCCCGCTTCCGCTCCCTCGTTGGCACCGGCGAGGAGGAGCTGGAGGTTCCGGATGGGATAAAGGTTAGGGAGCTTATCGATATCATCAAAGAGAGGCACCCGGTTCTCAAAAACGAGGTCTTCGCCGAGGACGATGATCTGGCCGATGTCAACGTCTCGAGGAACGGCAGGTACGTCAGTTTTGACGAGGTTCTTGAGGAGGGTGATGTGGTTGCACTGTTCCCTCCTGTGAGCGGTGGTTGAGATGCTCAGCAGGAGGGAGCTTGAGCGCTACGACAGGCAGATAATGATCTTCGGAAAGGAGGGTCAGGAGAAGCTCAAGAACTCCAAGGTGGCCGTGGTGGGAGTCGGTGGTCTTGGAAGTCCTGTTGCCTACTATCTGGTCGCAACGGGAGTCGGGACTCTCCTCCTCGTAGACGAGCAAGAGCCCGAGCTGAGCAATCTCAACAGGCAGATACTCCACTGGGAGGAGGATCTTGGCAGGAATCCAAAGCCCATCTCTGCGAAGTGGAAGCTGGAGCGCTTCAACTCGGACGTAAAAATCGAGACCTATGTTGGAAGGCTCGACGAGAGCAACATCGGTAAGGTTCTCGACAGCGTTGACATTTTTCTTTTCCAAGTCTCGCCCTTCAGGGCGGGGTAATGAGTTCAAAAAATTGGCCAGCAAGCGGGAAAGCAACACTCTTTTAAAGCCTAAAAATCATACCATACTTTGTGATGAAGCGAACGGTAACAGTCAAACTACAACCCAGCAAAGAGCAGGAGAAAGCCCTCTTCGAATTAGCTCAAGCCACGGCAGTAATCTGGAACAAGCTGAACTACGAAAGGCTCAAGCAGTTCAAGGAGTTCGGCAAAATAGACTTCTCGACGACTGAAAAGGAAGCCTACCACGAGTTCAAAGATTGGATTGGTGGTTCAACAGTTCAACAATTAGCCAGAAAGAACGCCGAAAGCTGGCGTTCGTTCTTTTCGCTCAACAGAAAGAAAAAGTCCGGAGAATTACCCGAGTGGTTCAAACCAAGACCGCCGGGGTTTGTCAGAGAGGAGAACGGTAGAAAACTGTTCGTAATCCCGCTTAGAAACGACCAGTATCGGATTGATGGTAACGTCATCGAGTTGAGAAGACCTGGAAAGTTCGGTAAAGTGAGAATCCAGTTTAAGGGTAGGATTTACCTCAAGGGTAAGCAAGGACGCTTAGAGATAATCTACGACAAAATTAGAAGAAAATGGTATGCCCACATCAGCTACACGGTGGAAGAAAAATTAGCCAATGATGAGTGGGTGAGAGTTCCGAAACAGCCTTTAGGCAACCTTTCGGCGGGAATTGATTTAGGCGTAAATAACCTTATGGCCGTTTACGTTGAGAATGGGGAGGGTTTCCTCGTAAACGGGAGGCCGTTAAAGAGTATCGCCTTCTACTGGCAAAAGAAGATTGCTGATTACCAGTCAAAACTCAACAAGAGTGGGGCCAAAAAGAGCAGAAAACTCCAGAGGATGCACGAGAAGGCTAAACTTCAGGCGAGGCACTACATTAACACTGCCGTTAGACAGACCCTTGAGAGGCTTTATCATCTCGGAGTTTCCAGAATCGTGGTCGGTTATCCTAAAGGTATCAGTAGGAACTCGCAAAGGGGCAAGAGGCAGAATTTCGTACTCTCTCAAGTCTGGCGATTTAATTACGTCATAAAAAGGCTAAAGGAAGTGGCCGAGGAGTATGGTATCACTATTGTGCTCGTTGGTGAGGCTTTCACTTCTCAGCTTTGCCCTCTCTGTGGCCAACGCCACTCTAACGCTCGCTTTGTTCGTGGTTTGTTTGAGTGCCGCGGAGAGGGCGTTGTTATGAATGCTGACCTTGTTGGGGCGTTTAACATTTTGAAGAAGGTTGTGAAAACCATAACCCCGAACTTGGGTGGATTGTTCGCCCAAGGGAGGGGTAATTGGGGGAAGACCCTCCCGGAGGGGCCGAAGGCCCAACTCACTTTGGGCTTTAATGAAGCCCCTCAAACCTCCCCACCCCTGGGTTAGGGGGTTCCTCATTGGAATCCTCACCCTTCAGGGCGGGGAGGAGGTCATCTGGCATTCAACACCTTTGATGTCGTGGAGCTCAGGTAGAGGGGGGTTTGACGGGAGACTTTTCGTTGATAGAGGTTATCTCCACTGTCTGAGTCCAGTTCCCCTTTTGGAGTATGGAGAGCTTCCCCAGTGGGGTGTTGCTGTCAACCTCTGCCTTTGAGGTTACCTCGAATGACAGGGTGCCCTTCACCGGGGCACCGTTCCTAAAGTAGATTTCCAGCCGGATGTTCCTGATGATCAACTCCGCACCGGGAGTAACCTCAAAATATGCCCTGGCGAGGTCTTTCACAAGGTCGGGAGAGATGTCGTACACGGCAACGAGGGTCCCGTTCCTCAGCTCAACCCTGCTGACGCGTCCCTCCTTTGCGAGGCTGATTATGTTGGTCTTCCAGAAGACTTCCGCCGGAAGGGGGTCCTCCACTTTTATCCATCCCTCTGGTGTCATGAGGTACGTCACGTTGTTCACTATTATCCTTGACGTATCGACCTCTGCCCCATCCGGCAGGCTTACTGTGGTTGAGTTCACCGAGGCGCTCCATGAGGCGAAGTCCAGATAAACGTGCTCCAGTATGAGGAGGCTCACCTTCCCTTCCTGGGAGGTGTTCCCCTGCTCAACCGTCACCCTCATGTGTATGGTGACGTTCCCCTCGTACGAAACCTGCCTTACCCATTCGATGCCTGGGAACCTCTTTTCGGCCGCCTGTTCTCCCTGCGGGACCGTCTGAGTACGGCCTGTGGGGATCTCCTGGGGGCTTTTCGGCCCTCCTGTGGTGGTGCTGTCCGGCTGTTGCTCCGGGGCCACCGTACTTTTTTCCGGAACTGTGCCCAGACAGCCCGCTGCGTACACGGCCAGTATCAGAATAATTGCCGCCGCTGCCTGCTTCTTCATCCCGTTACCACCTGAGTCCCCTAACGGGTGTTTCCGTTAAATCTTTTCCGAAGGTTTTAATTGGGCCTGGTGCACATGATATGGGGGGAGTAGAGATGAAGGTCAGGCTTACGAAGGAACCCTTTGACCTCAACGAGGCTTTGGACTACCTCTTGGTTCCCGAGGCGGGGGGCTACGTGTTCTTTCTGGGAAAGGTGCGGAACGAGAATCACGGGAGGAGGGTGGAGAAGCTCATCTACGAGGCCTATCCCGAGATGGCCGAGGCTGAGATGGCCCGCATACGAAAAGAGGCCCTTGAGAGGTTCCCCATACTTGACATGCTTATCTGGCACCGCTATGGGGAGCTTGAAGTCGGTCAGGACACGATACTGATTATTGCCAGCGGTAGACACAGGAGGGAGGCCTTTGAGGCCTGCATGTGGGCAATTGATGAGGTCAAGCGCCGCGTTCCCGTCTGGAAGAGGGAGGTGACGGATGAGGGTACCTTCTGGATTGAGGGGGACAGGCTCGTGCCCGACGAGTGAGCCCGGGATTTTTCCATTTTTTGCGAACTACTTTTAGTAGTGTGCAAAATCCGAATAGAAAAAGTATATATAATCTCCCGCTTATTTTCTCCTGGTGAGTGCCATGGAGAGGACTGTAGCTGAGGCGATGAACTTGAGTGATGTTGCTCCCTTCCCCAATATAGTCTCCATCGGGAAACCTCCCTGGAGCTCCGAGCCCCACCGGGGCCGGCTTGAGAGGCTCATACTCCAGCTCGGTGCAGGAAGGGGGAAGTTTTCTGAGGTTACCGGGATACCGAGGTCAATAGGGTGCATAGGGAACAACTCCTTTATACTCCGCAGGGAGCCGCTCAGTCCAGAGAGGGTCAGGGAGCTTATCAGGGAGTTTCAGACCGCCGGTGGCAGGGAGCTCTGGCTGACCAACTATGACAGCCTGGAATACCTACTCTCTGTTGCAAGCTATGCCTCTGAAATCGGCATCGAGGAAGTTTACGCGGTAGTCAGAATAGAGGACGTTGACTCGGTGAGGCCGGTGGACGGGGTCAGGTTCATAGTGGAGTTTGAGTACTCCCCAGAGAACTTCCGGAGGATAGAACCCTACGGATGGCTCCACGGGGCCTTGGTTATGGTGAGGGGACACGAGGTTGAGGAGCTCAAAAGACTAGCCACCACCTTCGCCGGGGAGGTGTACATTGATGTCCTCTTCCCGGGATCCGCCAGAAAGCTTGACTTCAACGTCATCGAGCTTAAACGGGTATTCACGCCGACTTCTGAAAAGTACCACGACTGTCTGGCGGGCACTCTGTCTATAACTGCCGACGGGTACATTCTTCCCTGCCCCCTGCTCAGGAACTACGTGATCGCCGATGCCAGGGAGACCGGAATAAAGGCCGCCCGCAGAAAGAAACGGCTGAGGGACTTCTGGACGATGACCAAGGACAGGATAGAGGGGTGTTCGAAGTGTCCTTTCAAGTATCTCTGCCATGACTGCAGGGCCCTCGAGTACCAGGCCACTGGGCAGATAGATGGGCTTGAGTACTGTTTTATCATGCCGTTAGAACTCAAGAATTGAGTAGTACCCGTACCCATCTTTTTTAACCATCCTGGAGAACCTTGTCCTAGCGTTCCTGTCGTTGAGCTCTTTGAACATTGGGTCGAAGTACTCTATGAGCAGCTTTTCCACGTAGTTGCTGAACTCCAGAACCTTGCTCCCGAGGTCTTCCTTTGAAGAGAAGAACCACTCCAGGACGTAGCCGTAGCCGGGCAGGATTCCGACCATTATCTCGTGATCCTTGAACCTCTCCAGCACGGACTCATCGAGGCTTCTCGTGAGCCCTATCACTCCCCTGTCGTAGATGTTCATGTCCACCATTGGTTCGAAGCCGATGATTGTCCCCCTTTCCACCAGCCTGTTTATCATATACCTCACGGTTGGTCTGCTCTTTCCGAGGGCCCTTGCTATTTCTGTTATGGGCGTCCGGGCGTCCCATGTCAGCATGTCCATGAGAACCGCGTACTCATAGCTTAAGTCCCATTCTCCGAAGTCCTCCCGTATCTCTTCGAGGGGGTACCCTCTTGCCTCGTAGTACTCGTAGTCGCTGGAATACTTGGACAGCAGATCGTCTATGGCGTCCTTCTGGTCGTCGGGAACGTAGAGTATCGCCGATATACCATTCTTGAATCCAAACGCTGGGTTCACGTATCCTACGAAGGGGTTCTGGGTCATCCTGTGCCCGACTTCCATGAGCCTGTCGGGGGGCACGCTCAGAAACGCAACGAAGCTCCTGAGCCCGATTATGCGGGTGTTGTGGACGGCGTTCACCGTCACGTACTTTCCGTAGTACTTATCATAGAGCCTCTTCAGCCGGTAGTAGTCTATCTTTTCCGTTTCGGCTATCTTCTTCAGGCTCTCCAGGGGGTGCCTCCTGAGGATTTCGACGAGGAATTCGATATCCTCCATAACAGGTTCGCCCATCCCATATCACCATTTTAACATACGGAAAAGGTTATATCATTGATGTATATTAAATCCTTGCGGTGGTGAAGATGGTGAAGATAGAGGTCGTGGAGATTGAAAAGCCCGAAGGGGTCGAGGTGATAATCGGGCAGGGCAACTTTTCGATATTCACCGTTGACGACCTCGCAAAGATTCTTCTCACGACGGTTCCGGGCATAAAGTTCGGAATAGCCATGAACGAGGCTAAGCCCCAGCTGACGCGCTTCACCGGCAACGACCCCGAGCTTGAGAAGCTGGCAGCGAAGAACGCCCTCAAGATCGGTGCAGGCCACGTCTTTGTTATCCTGATGAAGAACGCATTCCCGATAAACGTGCTCAACGCCGTCAAGAACCACCCCGCTGTTGCCATGGTCTATGGCGCCAGTGAGAACCCGTTCCAGGTCATAGTCGCCGAAACCGACCTCGGCAGGAGCGTCCTGGGGATTGTGGACGGCAAGGCCGCCAACAAGATAGAGGACGAGGAGCTCAAGAGGGAGCGCAGAGAGCTCGTTGAAAAGATAGGCTACAGGATAGACTGAGGCGACAGCTTTTTTACTCCATTTTCGTCCATTATCCCGGTGGTCTCATGAGGCTGGCGTTCATCACTTCTAACCCCGGAAAGGTCGAGGAGGCCAGGAAGTACTTCGAGCCCCTCGGTGTGGAGGTCTACCAGCTCCGTGTCGAATATCCCGAGATACAGGCGGATACCCTTGAGGAGGTCGCGGAGTACGGCGTCAGGTGGCTGTCCGAGAGGGTAGAAGGGCCTTTCTTCCTCGACGATTCGGGCCTTTTCATCGATGCCCTCAACGGCTTTCCCGGCGTCTACTCGGCCTACGTCTATAAAACGCTTGGCGTTGATGGGATTCTGAAGCTCATGGAGGGCGTCGAGAACAGGAGTGCACACTTCAGGAGCGTTATAGCCTACTGGGACGGGGAGGTTCATCTTTTCAGGGGCAGGGTCGATGGGGACATCATTCATGAGAGGCGCGGGAGCGGGGGCTTCGGCTTTGACCCCATCTTTGTCCCGAGGGGTTTTAATCGAACCTTTGCCGAAATGACGACCGAGGAAAAGAACACCATATCCCACAGGGGTAGAGCCCTCAGAGCTTTCGCGGAGTGGCTAAAGGAAAACCTTAAATAAGCCTATCTTTCCAAATTTAACAGTTGTGGTTGAATAGGTGACGAAGGGGGTCGCCATGGTAACATCGCTTGATGCCACCGATTTGAGGCTCTTGAAGGAACTTAAGGAGAACGCGAGGGAGAACATAGCTTCACTCAGCAAGAAGCTTGGAATACCAAGAACCACCGTCCACTACCGCATCAAAAAGCTCGTTGAGGAGGGCGTGATCGAGAAGTTCACGGTCAAGCCGAACTACAAGAAGCTCAACCTTGGCACTACCGCTTTCATACTTGCCAGATACGAGCCAGATTCCGGCCTGAGCCAGCGGGAGGTCGCTGAAAGAATAGCCGCCCTCGAAGGGGTTTACGAGGTTCACATCATAGCAGGCGAGTGGGACCTCCTCATAAAGGTGCGCGCCCCCTCATCGGAGGAGGTTGGCAAGATAGTCGTTGATAGGCTCAGAGAAATCAAGGGTGTCGGCCAGACTGTAACTATGGTGTCATTCGTCACCGTGAAGGAGGAGTTATAAAGCCTTGGGGCGATGATTGGCGTTCTCCTTTCTGATTTTATGATGATGCGAGGTTTCCTGAGCCCTATACCACGCAGCACTCATAGATTATTTCAACTTCCCTCACAGTTTTTGCCCATTCTATAACTTTTCTTGGTGGGTTCGTCAGTCTGTCAACGCCGGCTAAGACGGCCCCCTTATCAAAATCAAGGCGCCATTTCCCAAGTGGCCTCATGCAGCCTATGCTTATCTCCCCGTTAAAACGCTCCCTCGCGTACCTGACGACCTCCAGGCTCTCCTCAACTCCCGGGGCTGATAACCCCTCCATCTCCGTTCCCTTAGTTGGAATGAGCACGTCGAGAACGAGTACGTCTATGGGGTATTTTACCAGAAGGTCTATCGCCCGGTACTCCCAGCTTATTCTGCCGAAATCTAGGCCTATGGTTATGTGCGGCGCAACGCGAACGCCGGCCTCGCTCAGCAGGTCGAGGATTCTGAGGTAGTCCTTCACGGTTCTGTCTATTTTGTAGACCCTCTTTATGACCTCATCGTCGCCGACGAAGTCGAGGGAAACGACATCCACGTATTTAACCCACTCCAAATCGCTCTCGTCTATAAAGCCGACGTGGGCGTTGAGCTTTAAGCTCGTCCTCCTCTTTATCTCCCTGATTTCAGCCGCGTACCTGTCCAGGGGAACTTTGAGCCTTGAATCCAGTCCACCGCTCAACAGACAACCGGTATAACCTTCCCGCTCAAGGTTGATGCAGTAATTGACCAGCTCTTTCTTCGTGGGTTTTCTCATTCTCTCCAGGTAGTGCCTCCCGCAGTGGGCGCAGTTAAGGGAGCAGTAGTTGCCCGTGAGCGAGATTGAGGGGAATTTTATTCCTGGAATGTAGATTTTGAGCTTTTTTCGCTCTGTCATTTAAACCACCTCGCAGAACAGGGGTTGTAGGGAACGGAGTCGCCTTGAAGAGTTTGATATCCATTCTCCATCGGTCAGGGCCTCCCTGGATTAACCACTCCGCTGGTTCCCTCAAGTTCAAAAAACGTTGAAGCCGAGGTTAAAAACCCTTACTGGCCAGTAATGTGGAAAAGAAAGAGAACAGCTCAGAAGAACGGGTTCCTGAACTTCCTGCCCGGATAGTACGCGATGCCCTCGAGCTCCTCTTCGATCCTGATGAGCTGGTTGTACTTGGCGTTCCTGTCGCTCCTGGCTGGGGCACCGGTCTTTATCTGGCCGGCGTTAAGGGCGACTGCCAAGTCGGCTATCGTGGCATCCTCGGTCTCTCCGCTCCTGTGGGAGACAACGACGCCGTAGCCAGCCCTAAAGGCTGTGTAGGCGGCATCTATGGCCTCGCTCAGCGTTCCAATCTGGTTGACCTTGAGGAGGAGCGCGTTGGCGGCACCCATCTCGATGCCCTTCCTTATCCTCTTCGGGTTGGTGACGAAGAGGTCGTCGCCGACTATCTGTATCTTGCTTCCGAGTTCCTTGGTTATCATCGCGAAGCCTTCCCAGTCCTCTTCGTGGAACGGATCCTCAATGGAGACTATCGGGTAGCTGGTCACCAGCTCGCGGTAGAGCTCGAGGAGCTCGCCCTTGTCGTACTCCTTTCCGGCAACGACGTACTTGCCCTTGTCCGGGTGGAAGAACTCGCTCGATGCCGCGTCGAGAGCGAAGGCAATCTCGTCGCCCGGCTTGTAGCCGGCCTCCTCGATGGCCTTGATGAGGACTTCGAGCGGCTCGGTGACTTCCTTCATCGGCGGGGCAAAGCCGCCCTCGTCACCGACGTTGACCGCGTTTTTACCATAGCGCTCAGCGATGACCTTCTTGAGGACGTGGTAGGTCTCGCTCACCCACCTTATGGCCTCCCTGAAGGAGTCGGCACCGACGGGCATGATCATGAACTCCTGGAAGTCAAGCTCGTTGCCGGCGTGAACGCCGCCGTTGATGACGTTGCTCATCGGAACCGGCATGACGTAGGCGTTGGTTCCGCCGATGTACCGGTAGAGCGGAAGGCTGAGGGCGTTTGCTGCGGCTTTAGCAACCGCGAGGGAAACGCCGAGCATCGCGTTTGCTCCGAGGTTGCTCTTGTTCTCCGTCCCATCGAGCTCAAGGAGGAGGCTGTCAATGTCCCTCTGCCAGGTAACGTCCATTCCGATGATCTCGGGCGCGATTATCTTGTTGACGTTCTCAACGGCCCTTCTAACGCCTTTTCCGTGGTAGCGCTTTCCACCGTCGCGGAGCTCCAAGGCCTCGTGGGTTCCCGTACTGGCCCCGCTTGGGACTGCCGCCCTTCCCATGCTTATCGGCGTGTAGACCTCGACCTCAACGGTCGGGTTGCCCCTGCTGTCCAGTATCTCCCTTGCCACAACCCCTGTAATCTCAAACGGGTTCTCCATCTCAATCACCTCGGGTGATATTCTCGGTGAGCATATAAAGGTTTTAGCTTTAAACCGCGCTGAAGCTGTGGATAGGCGTATATATTTGCGCGATGTAGTCTTTACTGGTGGGTTATAATGAGGGGGGCCGCTGTCTCTGTGCTCCTTTTCCTGTTTGCGGTGGTGCCGCTGGTAAAAGCTTGCATGAGCCCTGCCGACGCCTACGCGGTTGAGGTCGTCCTCAACAGGCCGGGGATGGTTTACAGACCGTATCCGGCTTTCAACGCCCTCCACAACGCGATAGTTGAGAATGGCACCTTCATATTCCGTTCCCATTTCGACAGACGGCTCTACGTCCTTCTCTGGAACTCAAGCGACGGGCTTCACGTGAGAGTTCAGATACCCGTTGAGTGGAAGACCGTGGACGTTTCCATCGCTTCCCTGAATTTCTCCCTCCTCTTTACAGTGGAGGCAGTTGAGAGGCTCAAGGCCGATGGGTGGGAGGTCATCAACAATACGACATTTGAGAGGAATGGTGTTAAGATAACACTGACCCCTGCCCTTGGAGAAGAATGCACCTCTGACTCTGCTCCGGTGAGGTATGTGCGCCGGGGGAGGAAGCCGCCAAGATAATAACACCCTGCGTCTACCGTGAGTGGTATCCCTGTCTGGAACTCACCACCTGCGGCTGCGTGAACGGGGTATGCACATGGAAACCAAACCCCGAGTTCGAGTCCTGTCTGAAGGAGCATGGGGTTGACCTGGAGGAGGTGATACGTGCCGGCTCGTTTAAGATCAGTGTCGAGGCTGTTAACAAGTCCGATGGCGAGGTGAACTCGGCAATTAGGGACTTTTTAGGGGCTTTTAGAATCTCCTGCAACTCCCCCCTGACTCTGGTCAAACCCTCCCGGAGGGAACTCTCCTCATCAGTTGCTCCATCGGAAATAAACGCTTCGGAGGTGTTAAAGGCAGAACTGGAATGGCTCAGAGAGTTTGGCGTGATAAACATTGGTGCGGAAGACGTTGCCGCTATTGCTGGAGTTGCCAGGTGGGGCTACGCCGGCCCGAACTCCCGTATAGGATGGTATGAGACTAAGGACGGCACCCACGCGTGGATACCGTACCATGAGAGCCCCAGTCTGCCCCTCGTCCGGTGCTCCACCGGTGAAGTGCCCAGATATGACCTGCCGAACGGAACGGCCTACATAGGCCCCACCCCGATCGGGCCCCCATCGGCGGACGCTACAACAACGGAAGGTTCACCGAATGGGGAGATATGCGGCCCGGCTTTACTCGCTGGGCTGTCCCTGGTGAGTCTCCTTGGGAAGCGGTGAGCGCCTGCCCCTGTGGACGTTCCACAAAAGCCGGCGTGTCGGAGACGATTCCCCATATTTTCCGATTACCTACCCATTTTTGGGTAGAAAAGCTCTAAATACCTTCATGCGGAGTAGTGAATGGTGAGTGGTATGAAGGGTCATGTGGACGTTGCCAAGTACATCGACCATACGAATCTCAAACCCTACGCCACGAGGGAGGACATAATCCGGCTCTGTGAGGAGGCGAAGAAGTACGGCTTCTACGCAGTCTGCGTCAACCCGTACAGGGTGAGGCTGGCAAAGGAGGTTCTGGGGGACTCTGGAGTTAAGGTAGCGACTGTCATAGGCTTCCCCCTCGGCGCGACTCCAACAGAGGTCAAGGTCTTCGAGGCGAAGAAGGCCCTTGAGGACGGTGCGGATGAGCTCGATATGGTCATCAACATCGGCGCGCTGAAGGACGGGGACTACGAGTACGTCAAGAACGACATAGCCGAGGTTGTCAAGGTCGCCCACGAGAGGGGCGCCAAGGTCAAGGTCATCATCGAGACCTGCTACCTGACGGAGGAGGAGAAGGTCAAGGCCTGCGAGCTGGCGAAAGAAGCCGGCGCCGACTTCGTGAAGACCTCAACGGGTTTTGGCACGGGTGGGGCTACCGTGGAGGACGTTAAGCTCATGCGCAGAACCGTGGGTCCGGAGATGGGGGTCAAGGCCTCCGGTGGCGTGAGGACCTACGAGCAGGCCCTCGCCATGATAGAGGCGGGGGCAACGAGGATTGGAACCTCCAGCGGCGTAAAGATCGTGGAGGGGGCAAAAAATGCAGGAAATTCAGGAAGTTAGGGACATCCTGAACAGGGCCATAAAGGAGCTCCTTGAGGAGGGACTTGAACCCGACATACTCCTCGTTGGCCCAGGCTTCCTTGAACACTCCGTGGGGATACTCAGGGACTGCAAGCTCAGGATATATAAAATAGAAGAACTGGGCTACGACGCGGTCGTTGCGGACTCCAAGTACCTTGGGCAGATAAAAAGGGCCTCCCGGAGGATCTCGGTTGAGCCCCTGCTGAGCGAAAGTGAGATGTGGGAAGAGATAAAGAGCCTGAAGATTTAGAAGAGATCCTCTATCTCCGGGAACCTTTTCTTTATCGCCTTGGCAAGCCCAGTCCCCACGAGGACCCCCGTTACCGCCTGCACTATATTCACCGGTACCTCCTGGAGCGCAACGGTCACACCGAGTATGTACGCCTCAAATGCGAAGTAGCCCCCTATCATGATTATTCCGCCGGCTATTCCTGCTATAACGAGGGTTGAAACGCTGTCGCTCTTTCTGGCCATGTAGCCGATGACGAGTCCCTCAAGCCCCTTGACCACCAGGGTTATGGGGGCCCATCCTGCGTAGGGGCTCAGGGCGTCTGCAAGGGCAGAGCCAACGCCGCCCGCAAAGAGGCCAACGACGGGCCCGAAAGTCATGGCCGCGAACATGACCATCGTGTCGCCGAAGTTCATGTACCCTCCTGTTGCGGGCACGTTTATCTGGATGCTCCTGGTCGCCACCGTGACCAGAGCCGTCATTATCGCGGAGACTGCTATCATGTTGGCGCTCTTGAACTTCTTTCTGTTTACGAACAGGTATCCCAGGTAAGCCAGTACTGCCGCACCCAGTACGTACGGAGCGTACGGGCTCATTAGCTCAGTGATGTCTCCCATAGCAACCACCGGAAGGGATTCAAGTTTTAACTTTAAAAACTTGACCTTGGTGCACAGCCTGTTTCAGAGAGAAAAGAAAAGGAATCAGCCGAGAGCCTTCTTGAGGCTCTCCTCGAATATCTCCATGGCGACGTCTATCTCCTCCTTCTGGATAGTCAGCGGCGGGATGAACCTTATGCTGTTGTCGCCGCAGCCGAGGAGTATAAGCCCGCGCTTGACTGCCTCCTTGACGATGGCGTCGCGGAGCTTGGGGTTCTTCTCCTTGGTGTCCTTGCTCTTGACGATCTCGACGGCCTGAGCCAATCCGAGACCTCTGGCGTCTCCGATGACCTCGTACTTCTCCTCGAGCTCCTTGAGGTACTTGTGGAGGTAGTCGCCGACCTCCTGGACGTGCGGAAGGAGCTCCTTGACTATCTCGACGACCTCGAGACCGGCGGCTATGGCAACGGGGTTGCCGCCGAAGGTGGAGGCGTGCCTGCCCGGCTTGTCGAACGCTATGTCGGCCCTGTGGACGACACCGGCGAGCGGAATGCCTCCTCCTATGGCCTTGCCGAACTGGATAGTGTCCGGAGCAACGTCGAAGTGCTCGATGGCCCAGAACTTGCCAGTCCTGCCGACGCCCATCTGAACCTCGTCGTCAGCCAGGAGGATTCCGTAGCTGTCGGCGAGCTTCTTGAGCTCCTTGAAGAAGTTCTTCGGCGGGACGACGTAGCCGCCCTCACCCTGTATCGGCTCGAAGACTATCGCACCGACCTCCTCGGGCGGGACGTGGCGGAAGACGTACTCCTCGATGAACTCTATGACCCTGTTGACGAGCTCGTCCGGCTCAGCGTAGCCGTCGATGTGCCATGGGTTCCTGTAGGGGTTCGGGTAGGGTATGTGCTCGACGCCCGGCATGGTTGGGAAGAACCTGTCCTGCTGTACCCACTTGCTCGCGGTGAGGCTGAGAACGGCCTGGGTCCTGCCGTGGAAGGCGTGGTAGAAGGCTATGAACCTCTTCCTGCCGGTGCCGTACTTGACGAGCTTCATCATGGCCTCGTTGGCCTCGGCACCGCTGTTCTGGTAGACCACCTTCTTCGGGAAGTCGCCGGGGGCGAGCTCGGCGAGCTTCTGGGCGAGAGTAATCGCGTTCTCGTAGAAGAAGTCGTTGAGCGCGAAGTGGGTGAACTTCTCGGCCTGCCTTTTTATGGCCTCAACGACGCGCGGGTGAGCGTGGCCGACGTTCAGCACACCAACGCCGCTCCCAAAGTCGTAGAAGGTGTTTCCGTCGACGTCATAGACGAGTATGCCGTCGCCGTGATCGATGACTATCGGCAGGGTCTCTGGGTCCTGGGTCGTATAGGCGAGGGTCTCAAAGTTCCTCTTGATTATCTCCTTCGCCTTGGGTCCGGGGAGTTCCTTAACACTCGGTCTGACCACCATGATCCATCACCGGGGGGACTTCGGTCTACACCTTTATAATCCTATGTTCATCAATGAACATTTTTGACCGAAAGATTTTCGAGAATTCCCGCACTGAGTCCTTTCTTTTTACCGGGCTTTGCCCCCGCTGTCCTATTGTCTGGCCGGGAAAAAATGGGAGAACCGCCAGCGGCGGATATCAGTCTATGGTTGCCTTTCTGAACCCTATGGCGGCTATTCCGGCGAAGAGCGTGGCCAGACCAGCGAGCACGAGCCAGTCCGTGACTATCCCGAAGGCCGGCTCGACACCCGCGAGGTAGTAGCGCGAGCCGTCGACGGCGTAGGTTAGCGGGTTGATCTTGGCCAGCCACTGCATCCACTCCGGCATAGTGCTTATCGGGTAGAACGCTCCGCTGAGGAAGGTCATCGGGAGCATTATCATGGTCACTATCATCTGGAAGCCTTCCATGCTCGTCATCTTGAGGGCTATGGCAACCCCCATGCCGGCTATCGCTATCCCGACGAGGAAGCTCATGCCGAGTGCGGGAAGGACTCCCGAGACGTTGAGGTTCGTCAGGGCAAAGCTCAGGGCCAGTATTA
The DNA here is from genome assembly GCF_012027355.1 of Thermococcus sp. M36. Lineage (NCBI taxonomy): Archaea > Methanobacteriati > Methanobacteriota > Thermococci > Thermococcales > Thermococcaceae > Thermococcus > Thermococcus sp. M36. The sequence continues at coordinate 830,380 of NZ_SNUH01000001.1, read as the reverse complement.
TGACCCCCTGTATCATGGCCATTATCGCACCGCCCGTTATCCTTCCAAGTATGGCCTCTGTCCTGCTGGACGGCGCGACTAGTATCTCCTTAAGGAAACCGAACTGCTTGTCCCAGATGAGGGTGATGCCCTGCATGAAGCTCATGTTGAAGACGGTCATCGCTACTATTCCCGGAACGAGGTAGGTCATGTAGTCAACGCCGCCGAATATCTGAGACGCAAAGGGGTTGTCGAAGACGCCGGCCCATCCCTTTCCGAAGAAGATGAGCCATATGAGCGGGTTAATGAGGCTCCCAATAACCCTGGCACGGGAGCGGGAAAAGCGCTTGAGCTCACGGTATATCATTGTGAAGAAGACCCGCATGCCACTCACCTCCTCCTGGCCCTCATAATCATCTTTGCCACGTTTTGCTCGCCGCCCTCGTCCCTTATCTCTCTCCCTGTCAGGTGGAGGAAGACGTCGTTGAGGGTCGGCCGGTGGTAGGTTACCTCAAGTATTTTGACCCCGTTTCTCTCCGCGAGCTCAAAGAGCCTCGGCAGGGACTCTGCAGCGTTCTCAACGTCGAGCCTGACCCGCCCATCGGGCAGGAGCCTGCACCCCCTGATAAAGTCCGCCTTGAGGCACCGGAGGTCGTCCCTCGCACGGAGCTTCAGGTAGATAATGTCGCTCCCCACGAGCTTTTTCAGCTCTTCAGCCGTTCCTTCCGCTATTATCTTCCCGTGATCCATTATCGCTATCCTGTCGGCGAGTTGCTCGGCCTCGTCCATGTAGTGCGTGGTGAGGAATATCGTCATGTTGTGCTCCTCCTTCATGGCCCTGATGTAGTCCCATATGTGGGCCCTCGTCTGGGGGTCGAGGCCTATCGTGGGCTCGTCGAGGAAGAGCACCTCAGGCTCGTGGAGGAGCGAGCGGGCTATCTCAAGCCTCCTCTGCATGCCCCCGGAGAAGAACTTGACGGGCCTGTCCCTGAACTCCCACAGCTCGACGAACTTCAAAAGCCTCTCTATCTTCTCCTTTAGATTTTCGACCCCGTAGATCCTGCCGTGGATGTACATGTTCTCGTAGGCCGTTAGCTCCCTGTCAACGCTTGGATCCTGAAAAACTATACCTATCTTTTTCCTGACTTTCACGGGCTCCTCTACAACGTCGTGGCCTGCCACGGTGGCCTTCCCCGCGGTCGGCTTCAGGAGCGTGGTGAGCACATGAACGGTTGTCGTCTTTCCTGCTCCATTCGGCCCCAGGAAGGCGAATATCTCGCCCTTTTTGACCCTGAAGGAAATTCCTTTGACGGCCTCGAAGTCGCCGTACTTCTTAACGAGGTTCTCAACTTCAATGGCGTCCATATCACTCACCTCCAAGCAGAATCAGCCGCAGCTCTCTAGCACAGCCGGTGAAGAGCTCCCGAATTTTCGCCTTCTGCTCCTCGGTCAGCTTATCCACCGACTCAAACAGCTCCCTAAAGGCGGCCTTCAGTTCATCACCTCCAAGTTCAAGAAAGGCCTTGTAGGCGCGCATTCTGCGCTTCGCCTCCTCAAGCTCCTCCGCATGTCCCTTCAGGTACTTCCTACCCTTCTCCGTAATGACATAGGTTTTTCTGTCCCTCGCTCCCGTTTCTGCGACCTCGATGAGGCCGCTCCTCCTCAGGGAGGAGAGTATCGGATACACGGTTCCGGCGCTCAGCCTTATTCCGTAGAGCCTCTCCAGCTCAGACATTATCCCGTATCCGTGTTTTGGCTCGTGGAGAATGTCCAGCACGAGTATCTTCATATACCCCCTAAAGTTCGGACGTTCCATTTATCTCACCAAATATATCGGAAGATATATTGCTTAAAAAGATTGCGGTAGGGAATGCTTATTACCATCCTCCGCGATGATTCAGTGGTGGTGGCATGAGGCTCGTCCTGAGGCCGCTCTTCGAGGCCGAACTGCCGGCGGACTTCGAGGAAGTCATACGGAGCAAGCTCATGGGAATGGAGGTCAGAACCGGGGAGGATATTGAAGTGGACCTCCTTGGAAAGCCACTGCGCTTTAAGGTTCTCCTGGCCGAGCCTTCACCGCTGAAAGTTAAGGGGAGCACGAGGATAGAGTTCTCAACGGGGGGTGTAGAGATCATAGATTTTGAGTTCGATGAACCCGTTAGGGAAGTCGTCCCCTTCGAGGGTGGCTTCGTCGTTGTGCTCGAAAGGAAGGTTCTGATTCTGAACCATAATGGGCAAAAGATTTATAGCGATGAGTTCGACGACCTTAACAGAGTTAGGGTCTCCAAAGGAACAGTGGTGATAATCCATGGCGGAAACAAAATCAGGCTCGTTAAGCCTTGAAAAGTTCACCTTTAATGAAAGCTGGGAGGAGAAGAAAAAACGCGCGGAAAAAATCGTCGAGATTCTGATGAAAACACATCCGAGGGAGAAGCTCCTCATCGGCGACCCATACAGGACGCTGATACACTGCATAATCTCACAGCGCATGAGGGACGAGGTGACCTACAAGGTGTGGAGGGAGCTTTTCAGGAAATACGGGGATATTGAAAGGATAGCGAGAACGCCCGTCGAGGAGATGCAACGCTTTCTGAAAGAGAACGGCGTTGGGCTCTGGAAGACCAAGGGCGAGTGGATAGTGAAGGCCTCCCGGATAATACTCGAAAAATACGGCGGAAAGGTGCCGGACGACATCGGCGAGCTCATGAAGCTGCCCGGCATCGGGAGGAAGTGCGCCAACATAGTTTTAGCATACGGCTTCGGCAGGCAGGCGATTCCCGTTGACACCCACGTCAACAGGATAAGCAAGCGCCTCGGCCTCGCTCCGCCAAGGGTTGCCCCGGAGAAGGTGGAGGAGTACCTGGCGGAACTCATTCCTTATGAGAAATGGATATACGTGAACCACGCAATGGTTGACCACGGGAAGAGGATATGCAACCCGATAAGGCCTAAGTGCGACTCCTGCCCGTTGAGGGAGCTGTGCCCCTACGCAAAGGGTCTGGTAACTGATGCGGATATAAAGGGGAAGGCTCGGGGTTAGCACTCGTAGGGGCAGTTTTCAAACCCATACAGGCGATAAACCGCCGGGATCTCTATCTCAATCTTCCTCTTCTCCGATTTAAAGAATCCGGTTCTTGCGAGGTATTCGATTTCCAGCCTGAACCTCACCCTGGCCTCGATGGTCATTCCGTCACCACACCTCTTGACGTCGAGGGGAATCCGAGGGGTAAGGCCAAGGGGCTCGCCCCAGGTTGGCTTCAGCGCCTCGGCCCTGATGGCCTGCCAGATTTCGAGACCAGGCACGGGAGTCTCGGTCACCTCAAAACTGCCGTCTGGGGTTTTGAAGTACATGACCCCCACTTGGGTCGGGAATATCGGGTCCACCGAGACGTTGCTCACGTTCTCCACCACGAAAAGTACACGCCTTATAGCCACCGACTCATTCCTCGGCCTGAGATGGAGGACGAACTCACCCGATATCGGAAAATCGTCACAGCCCACGTTCCTCATGGCCACCGGAGAGTAAGAGAATACGATGAGGAGGTCGCTCCAGTTCCTGAACGAGTAAAAGCCCAGCAACTTCTCCCTGCCCAGAATGCACGAGAGGTTGCTCGCGTTTATGTTAAAGGTCCAGGTTGCTAGCGTGATCTCCTCCGTGTCTCCAGGTGAATAGAGGGTCCTTTCGTGTAGCCACACCATCGAGTAGGTCATCAGTACGGCAACCAAAAGTCCTGCAAGGAAAGCCTTATCCCTCCGCGTCGGCATCGAGATAAGAACCACAGAGAATAATAAAAAGCTTTCGAATTAAGAAGGTTATTCCTCTTCCTCCACTTCCTCACCGGCAAGCTTCCTCAGCCTGTCGAGGTCGGAGCCGACAGCTATAAGCACGTCGCCCTCCTGTATTGTGTCATTCCTGCCGGGGTTGTAGATGTACCGTGTTCCGCGCTTTATTGCCAGTATCCTCGTTCCAATCTTGCTCGGGAGCTTGAGCTGTTCGAGGGTCTTGCCGTGGAGGATGGAGCCCTTCCTGACGGTTACCCTGCCGAGCTCCTCTTCGGTGTCCTCCATTATCTTCCTGATTATCGGGTGGGGTTCAACGTCGCGGAGGACGAGGTCAGATATCTTGTATGCCGCGTCGCTTATCTGCTCGTTTATCTCTGCCATGTCTATCACACTAAGGAGCTTTTCGGGGTCGGCCTCCCTCTTGGCGAGCCTTAGGGCGAGCCTTTTGACCTTGAGTGTGAGCTCATCCATGCGTTCTTCGAGAAGGTAGACCTCCTCGGCTATGTCCTCGCTGTTGTACATGACGGACGAGAAGGCGAGGTCGACCATGAGGGATGAGAGGTCCTTCATCTCGATGAGGCACTCCCTGATTTTCTCAAGCTCACTCATTGCCCATCACCTTTATGTTGCCCCTGGCTACCTCCTTGAGGTAGTCTATCGAGGTGTTGGTACCCCTCCCGATGAGTATGTCGCCGGGGAATATCTTGAAGTCCCCGTCGGGGTCGAAGATCCACCTCTTGCCCCGCCTCACGGCTATTATCCACACGCCGGTGTTGGTTGCGAGATCGAGCTCCTCAAGAGTCCTGCCGACGAGCAGTGAGTCCGCCGAGACGTAGATTTTACCTATTATTTCCTCGCTGCCGAGGATGGCCTCAGTTATCACTGGGTGGAGCTCCACATCCTCAAGAACCATCTTCGCCAGGTCAGCGGCCGCGTTGGACATGTCGTCTATGGCGTGCGCCATGTGGAGGATGGACGTTATCTGCTCCGCCTCCTTGGGTTTCCTCGCCGCGAGAACCGCGTGAACCATGAGGTGGTAGTTGAGCAGGTCCAAGTACTCCTCAAGTTCAAGAACCTCCTCAGCGATTTCTTTCTCCTGAAAGAGCACTGAGGAGTACGCGAGGTCAACCATCAGCTCTGCGGTGTTCTTCATTTCAACAAAAATGTCCTTGACGTTTTTTGGAACCTCGATTTCGTCCCACACTTCCACCCAGCTCTCACCGATGGGAGAAGGATGGGAAATCTTATTTAGTTTTCGGCCTCGAAAAGTTTAATACCACCGGAGCGAACGTTTGTGGGGTGAATGGCATGGAGAGTGATGGCAGTGACGGTTCAGGAATTCATGGGGCGGGTGAAGCACGCCTACAGGGTTTCGCTGCCGTCGCTGGTCATTTCACTGGTCATAGGGTTCTTCGGCGGCACGTTTCTGGGTAAGTACCTGGACAAGATCAGCCGGGAGTATCCAGGGCTCCTGATAATCCTTCCGGGTATGATGGGCCTGCGCGGAAACGTCTTCGGCTCGATGGCGTCCCGCTTCTCCACGATGCTGTACCTCGGTGACCTTGAGCCGTCCCTGAGAGAGAAAAAGGTTCTGAAGAACATAGTTATCGCGATGATGCTCTCCCTGATTCCCGTGACCGTCCTGTGGGCCGTTGGCGTGATACAGGGGATAAGGTACCACGCCCTTGACATCCTCCTCATAGTCGTCAGTTCGACCATCCTGGTGTCAATCATCCTCGGCTACTTCACAGGCTTTGTGACGATATTCGCGTTCAGGAGGGACGTTGACCCGGACAGCATGGCCGCGCCCCTTGTGGCCTCTGTTGGAGACCTGCTGACTATACCTTCCCTCATATCCTTCATCCTCCTGATAGAGGCCTCGAGGAGGGCGTTCTGGCTTGGAAATGCGGCCCTGATTGCGGTGTTTCTCCTTCTGATCATGGTCTCCAGGGTGAGAAAGGCGGAGGTTCTGGAGTTCCGGGAGCTCTTCACGACTGTGACTGCCCTGGCCCTTCTTTCCCTGGTCTCTGGCTTCACCCTCCAGCGCTTCAGCGGACTTATAAGCGCCTCTGTACTCCTCGGGTTTGCGTACCCCTCTATCCTGAGCTCCTTCGGGAACTACGGCTCAATAATAGCGGCGAAGACTTCAACAGCGCTCCACCTCGGTGAGGTGGAGGGCTACCTCTCGAAGGAGCCGTTCATGGAGATGGCATCTCTCCTCCTGACTGCGCCCATCGTGGGCGTCCTGATAAACGTTTTCGGCGCTGTTATAGCGTACCTGGTAGCGGGCGTCCGAATCGGCCCCTTTTATCCGCTCGTTATTAGCTACCCCCTCATGGTGCTCTTTATAATGCTGTACTCCTACACGATCTCTTACTTCCTCTTCCAGAGGGACATAGACCCCGACAGCGTGGCCATCCCTCTCATCTCGAACAACAGCGATATATTCGGGACGATTTACGTCGTCATAATAGCGAAGATGATGGTGGGTTGATATGCTCGGCCTATCCATGACGGCGTACGGTGAGGGGAGCCTTAAGGGCTTTGAGCGGTGGGTGGAGCGGGCCAAGAGGCTCGGGTTCGATTTCATAGAAGTGGTGAGCGAGTGGCCCCACTACCTGACGGGGGAGACCGTGAACTCGTTCAGGGAGGTGGCGGACTCGTACGGGATGAAGATCACCGTCCATGCGCCCTTCAGCGACATCAACATCGCGTCCTTCAATGACAGGATAAGGAGGGCGTCTCTGGAAATAATACGTGAGACCGTCCGGCTCGCCGCAGAGCTCGATGCGGTGTCTGTTACAGTCCATCCCGGCCACTGCTCCCCGGTCAGTATCAGGAACAGGGAGAGGTACCTCGACATTCACAGGCGGTCCCTCCGGAGGGTAGCTGAATGGGGCGTGGAGTACGGTGTCGCCGTGGGCGTGGAGAACATGCCCCGCTTTCCGATACTGGACGCCCAGACCGCCGGAAGACTGCTTGAGCTGGTGGACGGGCTGGAGGTGGGCGTGACCTTTGACCTCGGCCACCTGAACACCGCGGGGGGCGGTTTTGATGGCTTTCTCCGGATGTTTCGGGACAGGATAGTGCACGTGCATCTCCACGACAACTCCGGAGCGGCTGACGAGCACCTGGCCCTCGGGGAGGGCACAGTGCCGTGGGGAGAGGTTCTTCCCAAGCTGTCCGGTGTGGCTATGGCCCTGGAGGTCAGGTCGGTGGAATCTGCCAGGAAAAGCCTCGAATTTTTGAAAAACTTACACTGGTGAACTTTTCAGTCCATTGGCGTCCAGTTTTTACAAAACGCAACTCTTTTATACATCCGGAATGAACTTTCTGCGAGAAACAGTTTCTGGCGGAGGGATACCAATGGCGGAAAGGATAGTGGAGGAAATGAGGCCTTTTTTTAACCCCAAGGCGGTCGCTATCATCGGTGCAACCAACAAAAAGGGTAAGGTCGGGAACGTCATCTTTGAGAACTTCAGGATGAACAGGGAGCGCGGGATCTTCAAGGGCAACATCTACCCTGTGAACCCCAAGCTCGACGAGATTGACGGTTATAGGGTCTACAAGAGCGTTGAGGAGCTCCCTGAGGACACTGATCTGGCGGTCATCTCGATTCCGGCCCCGTTCGTTCCAGATACAATGAGGCAGATAGCGAAGAAGGGAATAAAGTCCGTCATCATCATCACCGGTGGCTTCGGTGAGCTCGGTGAGGAAGGGAAGAAGCTGGAGCGCGAGATACTTGAGATAGCGAGGGAGAACGGCATAAGGGTCATCGGTCCCAACTGCGTCGGTGTTTACGTCCCTGACACCGGCGTTGACACCGTCTTCCTGCCGGAGAACAAGATGGACAGGCCCAAGAGCGGGCCGATAGCCTTCGTCAGCCAGAGCGGTGCCTTTGCAGCTGCGATGCTCGACTGGGCAGCGATGGCAGACATCGGGATAGGCAAGATGGTCAGCTATGGCAACAAGCTCGACGTTGACGACGCAGATCTCATGGATTACTTCATCCACGACGACTCGATAAAAGTCGTCACATTCTACATTGAGGGCGTCAAGGACGGGAGGAAGTTCATAGAGGCCGCCAGGAGGATAACCCTGGTCAAGCCGGTCATAGCCCTCAAGAGCGGAAGGACGGAGTACGGCGCTAAGGCCGCATCGAGCCACACCGGTTCACTCGCTGGGGCGGACACGATTTACGACGCCGTCTTCAAGCAGACCGGAATAATCCGCGCCGAGGACTTCGAGCACATGTTCGACCTCGCCAAGGCCTTTGCCGCCCTCAAGGACAAGCTGCCGAGGGGTGACAGGATAGGAATAATCACCGACGGTGGCGGCGCTGGCGTCATGGCGAGTGACGCTGTTGCCAAGTTCGGACTCAAAATGGCCGATCTCAGCGAGGATACCATCAAGTTCCTCAGGGAGAACTTCCCGCCGCACGCGGTTCCTGGCAACCCGACCGACGTTGTCGGCGACACCGACGCCGAGAGGTACAGGATAGCCATCGAGGGCTTCGTGAACGACCCGAACGTTGATGCAATCCTCGTCATAGTCCTCTTCCAGGTTCCGCTCCTTGAAGAGGAGAAGATTATCGACATCCTCGCCGAGTACCAGAAGAAGAGCGACAAGCCGATAGTTGCCGTCGCCATGGGCGGCAAGAAGACCGATCACTACGCCCGCATCCTTGAGGAGAGGGGCGTTCCCGTTTACCCGACCCCTGAAAGGGGTGTCCGCGCTTTGGCGGGCCTCGTCAGGTATGCTGAATACCTCAGGAGGGGCGCCTAGCCCCTTAACTTTTCGGTGGTGGTACCATGAAGGAGGAAGCCCTCAAAGTTATTAAGGAAGTTCTGGCCTCTGGGAGGACGGCCCTTGTGGAGTACGAGGCAAAGCAGGTTCTCAGAGCGTACGGCCTCCCGGTTCCGGAGGAGAAGCTCGCAAAGACGCTTGATGAAGCCCTCCGGTACGCCGAGGAGATCGGCTACCCTGTTGCAATGAAGCTCATGTCGCCGCAGATTCTCCACAAGAGCGACGCCAAGGTGGTTCTCCTCAACATAAAGACACCGGAAGAGCTCAAGGAGAAGTGGGAGCTTATCCACGAGAACGCGCGCAAATACCGCCCAGACGCCGAGATACTCGGTGTCCTCATAGCCCCGATGCTCAAGGTCGGCAGGGAGGTAATCATCGGAGTTACGGAAGACCCGCAGTTTGGACATGCACTTATGTTCGGCCTCGGCGGCATCTTCGTCGAAGTTCTCAAGGACGTTACCTTCCGCATAATTCCGATAACCGAGCGCGACGCCAGGAAGATGATTCAGGAGATAAAGAGCTACCCGATTTTAGCGGGAGCGCGCGGTGAGGAGCCGGCGGACATAGACGCGATAGTGAACCTCCTCCTCAAGGTCAGCGAGCTCGTTGACGACCTCAGGGACTACATCAAGGAGATGGATCTCAACCCCGTCTTCGTGTACAACGAGGGCGAGGGAGCCGTCATAGTCGACGCAAGGATAATCGTAAAGGCGCCCCAGTGAGGGCTTTTCTCTTTTCACCTTCATCTGAAAAAGAAGCACCGGCCGGGCCGGCTACCTGGGGAGGTAATCACCGGCGGCGGCCTGTAGGTATTTTACGAGGTCCTCAGCTTCTACGGAGAACCTTTTTCCGTAGTTCTTCATGTACGGGGATTTTATGACCTCCAAGATCAGCCTTGCGTCCTGGAACTCCAGCCGGAACACCCTGGTTGCCAGCTCCCTTATGTCTTCCAGGGTGCTCTCACCCAGGAGATCCTTGTTGACGAAAGTCACCTTTATCTTGTCCTCCGCCCCGAGGGAGGAGGCGCCTGTCGTGCGGCACACTGTTGATGCCGGGAGGTCGGATCTGACGTTTATCATCTTCTCAATGCCCAGCGTTACTATCAGCTTCAATCCGGGGATACTGGCCAGTGTGTTCTCGTACTCCCTGCTCCAGACGGGGGCGGGTTTCAGTATGCTTATCCTCTTGATGACGTTTCCAACGGGTAGCGTTCCTCCGAACTTGATGACAGGCAGACTGTCCATCCAGTCTGTCCGGATTCCGAGTATCCTCAGGTGGGCGCGGATTACGTGGAGCTGGTCCAGGACGTCGTTGACAACGACCTTCACTCCCCCTTCTGCCATCATGAGGGGCAGTGAAACCGCCAGGTGAACCGGGTCGCGAGAGGTGTACTCCACGACGACGGCCTCCCCCGGTTCGATGCCCCTGATGCTCTCAACGGCTTCAGGCACGCTTCTCTTTATGACCAAATCACTCACCTCCCGATGCCAGGCGCTCCCGGAGCGTGCACGGATCGAGCTGAACCTCCGCCTTGTACTCTTCGAAGTATATGGACTTAACAACCCTTATCGTGAGCTTGCCGCACTCTGCCCTAGTTTCTAGCACGCGGGTTGATATCTCCTCGGCCTCTTTCAGTCCCCTGCTGCAGACCCTCTTTCGGTTTATGAAGACCACGCCCCTGGTGTAGGGGTTCCCGACGAGGGGGCGGATAAGGCCCGCGAAGAACTCCTCCATCTTAGGGGGATCCCTCTCAAGCAGCTGGAGCAGTTCAGAGGTTCCAACGACGATCCGTATGAACGGGATGTCACCGAACTCCTCGCGTATCCTCTTGAGTGCGTTCATGAACTGCCTTTTGAATACTGCAATCTCGGCCGTCTCCTCCACCTTTGAGAACACCCTGCCGGTGTCAACTTTCCCCCCGACCTTGAGAACAGGAATTTCATCGATGGGAGACGTGTCAATCCCGGCGAACCTGAGCTGGCTCTTCATGACATGGAGACCGTCGAGGATGTCCACCACGATGAGGGGCACGTTCCTGCTTCTCGCGTACTCTGTGATGATTTGAAAGAGCAGATACACGGGCTCCCTAGAGGTGTACTCGACAAGGACGAGCTCCCCCGGCCGTATCATGTCAGCGTAATCGAACACAAGGCTCTCAATGAGTTCATGCATCTTCAACCCCCCATGGCATTTTCGATATTCAACCTTAAAACCGTTCTGTTGGCCAAAATAACCCTGAATCTACGTCAGGGTTAACCGTTCTCCCTTTCAGTCCCCTCTTCCGGGCCGGCGGCTTCCTTTATGTAGTCCAGGATGTCGTGCAGTATGAAGAAGTTCACCGCTGTATCCACCGCAGAGTAGAGGTTCCCTGCGATGAGGAAAAGCAGGGCGAGGAAGAAGCTTGCCCCGGAATAGATGAGCGCCGCCTTGATGGCCGTCCTGTTTTCCCTTCTGACCCCGTAGGCCAGGACGAGGCTCAGCAGGGCGAAGGTAAGGTACACCGCTGAGCTCCAGGAGTAGGCGTAGTAGAGGAGCATGAGCCCGTTTATGGAAAGAAGGAAGGTGGCGAGCCGGAGGGGCTTCATGGCATCACATCCCCAGGTAGCTCTCAAAGACCTCCACGTATTTAAACCCGTCGTCCGGGAAGACCAGGACGTAGGTACCCTCTCCAAACTCTCCAGAGACCTCCTCGTAGGCCTTTACAACTGCCCCTGAGCTCAGACCTATGAGCAGGCCGTCGCTCCTGGCGACACGGACGGCGCCCTCCACGGCCTCCTTCCTCGTTACCTCCACGACCCTGTCCACCTCGACCTCAAAGTACCACTTGGGCCTCGTCTCAAGGCGCTTGATTCCGGGGATCTTCTCGCCCTTCGCAGGGACAACGCCGACTACCTTGGTGTCGTAGCGCTCCTTGAAGTACTTGGCGAGCCCGGCTATGTGTCCGGACGTCCCTATGCCGGCTATGATGATGTCGGGGGTTCTGCCTATGCTCTTCAGCTGCTCGTCTATCTCCCTTGCAGTGAAGCGGTAGTGGGCGTCGAAGTTGTCGTCGTTTTCGAACTGGTTCAGGTTCACGGCTCCTGCCTTCCTGGCCTCTTCCTGGACGTAGCGAACCATAGAGGGGTCTATTGTCTCAAACTCGGTCATGACGACCTCTGCACCAAGAACCCTCAGGAGAACCTGCGTCGCTTTGGGCGTCGGTTTGGGCAGGTACGCCCTGAACTTCACCCCAAAGACGTTGCTGAGTGCCGCCATAGAGATGCCCACATTGCCGGACGTGGCTTCAAAAAGGGCCGTGCCGTTGATGTCCCCGCGCTCTTGGGCCTTCATAAGCATGTTAAAAACAGCTCTGTCCTTGATGCTCCTGCTGAAGGGGTTAAAGAACTCTAGCTTGGCAAAATACATCCCCCCTCTCGGCCGAGAGCCTGACCAGGGGGGTCGGCTTGTACCTCTCGTAAAGCTCCAGGGTGCTGTTAAACACATTCATTTGCAATCACCGGGTTGGGCTCGGTGGAAGACCTTAAAAGCTTTCCGTAAACGAACAGTTATACACAAAAGTGAGTACTCCAGGAATCAGAGAAGGCCTTCCTCCGCCAGTTTTGCCTTTATCCTCAGGAACTCCCCTAAAGAGCCTCTGACCACCGGATGCCTCGGTACGAAGGGACAGGGCTCCTCTGGCTCGATGCTCACCTCAAACGTCCCTATCTCCTTCGCGATCCTCACTATCTCCTCCTTGTCCATCCCTATGAGCGGCCTCATGACTGGTAGATCACTGGCGGAGCTTATTATCATCAGGTTGTCGAGGGTCTGGCTGGCGACTTGACCGAGGGAGTCGCCGGTTACTATAGCCCTTGCGCCTATCTCACGGCCAACCCTGCACGCCCTCCGCACCATCGTCCACTTGCAGAAGAGGCATGTCCATTTGGCCTTTCCAATCTCGGCCAGCTTTGAAAAGACCGGCGCCTGCTCCTCGTAGGCGTCAACTATTACCGGCTCGTTGAGTTTCCCGTAGCGCTTAAGAATCTCATAGAGCTCAATTGCCTTGGATTCCTTTCTGGAGCTCTGCCTGAAGTGGACCGGTGTTACCTCCAGCCCCTTTCTGAGCATGAGGTATACCGCGACCGGTGAGTCGATGCCAGAACTGAGGAGTGCGACGGCCTTCATGGTTGGGGAAACGGGGGAGAATATATGAAGCTTTTCTCAACTTAAGGTTGGGAACGGAGCTGGAGCATCCCCACGTAGACGAACCACGCCAGTATCGTGGAAGCCCCTACAAGCTCCGGGATCGCCAGCCCTTTGAAAACTCTCGCCTTAACGAGGTATAGCATCAGGCCGAACGTAAAGACGGCCAGGATGGACCAGATGTAGCCGACAGAGGCACCCGAACGGCCGAGTTTTATTCCGATGATGGCTATGTCCGCCAGTGCGAGGACGTAGAAGAGTACTGCTGACGGTGCATGGGGCGCGTACTCCTCCGGGAAGACTCCCACGAGGAACAGGAATACCATCGCGAGCGGCATCAGGTAGCTCAGGCCGTTTCTAAAGGCACCGGCCGCCGCGATAAAGCCCACGGCCGCGAAGGCCATCAGGAAGCCGTTGAAGTAGTAGTTTACCGGGTTCCTTATCGAACCCATGTCGCTGAGGGCGTTCCCCGTGAAGGAGAACCACGGGTTCCGGCTCATCACCAGCAGCAGACCCATCACGAATATCAGAGGCAGGGCGAGAGACAGGCGTGCGGAGAGCTTAGTGAGGTCCATTTTATCACCTCAGCACTCTTTTTTTCTTGGCTCCTCCCCAAAGATGGCTCTGTAGAGCTTCCGGAATTCCTCCCAGGAGCCCCTTATGACGGGGTGCTTGGGGATGAAGGGTATCTCGTCTTCGGGGAGAGTTGACAGCTCAAATGTGCCTATCTTTTTCGCTATTCCCACTATCTCCTCTTTGTCCATGCCGATGAGCGGCCTGTAAATCGGTAAATCGCTCGCCTGGCTGACGATGTACATGTTCTCAAGCGTCTGGCTGGCGACCTGGCCGAGGGAGTCGCCCATGACTATCCCCTTCGCCCCAAACTCCCTCGCAATCCTGTCAGCGTTCCTCACCATCATGTACTTGCAGAAGACGCAGGTATACTTGTCTTTCTTCAGCTCCTTGAGCTTTTGAATAATTCTCTCGCGCTCCTTGGGCTTAACCACTATCAGCTCGCCCTTTCCGCCGTAGTGGTACTTCTTGAGCTGGTTCCATATCCTGCGCACTTTCTCAAGGGTCTGCTCGCCCATGTAGATGTGGACTGGGATGACCTCAACGCCCCTCTTCATCATGAGGAAAGCCGCCACCGGCGAGTCTATGCCGCCGCTGAGCAGTGCGACCACTTTTCCCTGCGTCCCTATCGGCAGGCCTCCCCAGGCCCTCACCTTGTCCACGTAAATGTAGGCCTTTCCCTCCATCAACTCGACACCGACCTCGATGTCGTACTCGTGCAGGTCAACCCTGCTTTCCTCGTTCTCAAGGATGTATTCCCCGACCTTCGCCTGTATCTCAGGGCTCTTGAGCGGGAACTCCTTGGTTATCCTTCTCGCGGTAACGCGGAAGCTAGGCTTTTCGAGGCCAAGCTCGCGCTTCTTCTTCCTGAAGAGCTTGAGGGCGGTTTTGTTTATTTTCTCCATTTCGGCCTCGACTTCCATTGCGGGCGAGAGGGAGACTATTCCGAAAACCCTCGTGAGGACTTCAACGGCTTCATTTGCCTTGTTAGTCCTGACGAGAACGCGGCCGTGTTTGGCCTCGACCTTCTTGAACCCGATCTCCTCGCTAACCAGAGCCTCACGGATGTTGTTCATGAGGATGTTCTCGAACCATCTCCGCGTCTGTCTGGACTTCGTACCTATCTCGCCGTAGCGGACTATAACGACGTTCATGCTCTCACCCCGGCATATGGGGGAACTTTATTACTATCTCCACGTACTTCTGGATGCCCTCGTAGAGGAGCAGCGAGGCGATGTAAGAGGACAGCAGGATCAGCTCGTTCATCTCGAAGATGTGCGCCGCTATGGCCTTCGCCCTGGGGGTGGCGTTCACGATCGTGCTCATGTACCTCCTCTTCAGGGTGTTGTTTATCTGGATCGATGCCACGAGCAGGAGGATGCCCGCCAGCCCCCAGGTCTGGCCGAGGGCAAGCATCAGGAAGAGCGTTGAGGCCACAATGATCCAGCCGCCAATGACCCCCAGCAGGATAACGAACTCTATCATCTTTCCACCAAATAAGATGGGGCGGGAAAAATAAAAACGTTTAGATGAACCGGGTTACATCTTCGAGGCCTTTCCGCCTCTTCCGCGGCTTCACCTCGCCCCTCGGATATCCGACGGGAATCAGGCCCACCAGGTAGTAGTTTTCGTCGAGGCCCGCGAGCTCGCGAACCTCTTCCTCTATGTCCTCAAAGTTCGTGACCCCGATATAGACCGTCCCGAGGCCGAGCTCCACTGCCTTCAGCATGAGGTTCTGGATCGCCATGGCAGCGCTCTCGACGCTCCAGAGGAACTCCAGCTCGTCGAACTCCTCCCCCTTAAGGAAGCGGACGCGCCTGTCAATGAAGACTGCTATGTAAACAGGGGCCCTGAACATCCCGTCCCTGTAAATCCTTTCCCTGAGCTTTTCTATCTTCTCCTCCGGCAGGTTGACGGCCCGGTAGTACGCCTCCATGCCCTCCCCTATGAGACGGTATATCTTGTCCCTTGCCTCATCGCTCCGAAAAACCACAAAAAGCCAGTTCTCAAGCCCGCTTGCCGTCGGCGCCCGCATGGCGGCCTCTATAAGGGCCCGGACATGCTCGTCCGGAACCTGCCTGTCGAGGAAATGCCTTACGGACGTTCTGTTCATTATGGCATCGTCCAGCTCCACACCATCACCCCCGTGGGCAGTTTTTTCCGCGGGTTAATCAGCCTTTCCGAAACCAAAGGTTTAAGAGAACTCCGGAGTAGTTCAAGGGAGGTGGGAATATGTACGGATGGAGGGGCAGGCTCGGTCTTATCGTGCCCTCATCAAACACGACCATGGAGATGGAGCTCCACTCGGTTCTCCCGGACGGTGTTTCCCTGCATACGGCCAGGGTTCCGCTTAAAAATGTCAGCGAGGACGAACTGATAAAGATGAACTCCCTCGCCGTTGAAGCGGCAAGGCTTCTGGCGGACGCCGGGGTGGAGCTTATACTCTACGGCTGCACCAGCGGCTCCTTCATAGGTGGGAAGGACTACGAGAGGGAGCTTGAGGCGAGGATAGAGGACGAGGTCAACGTGCCCGTCGTGAGCACCAGCACGGCTGTGGTTGAGGCCCTCAAGGTTCTCGATGCTAGGGATATACTCGTGATAACCCCCTATACGGAGGAGATAAACCTCCGTGAGAAGGAGTTCTTGGAGGCCCATGACTTCAACGTCCTTGACATAAGGGGGCTGGGTATAGAGGACAACACCCAGATTGGAAAGCTTGAGCCCCACGAGGCCTACCGCTTGGCCAAGGCCAGCTTCATGGACGAGGCAGATGCGATATTCATAAGCTGTACGAACCTGCGGACGTTTGAGATAATAGAGCCCCTTGAGGACGACCTCGGCATCCCCGTCGTCACGAGCAACCAGGCCTCTCTGTGGCTGGCCCTGCGCGAGATGGACGTGATGGAGAGGATACCCGAGCTCGGCAGGCTCTTCGTGGAGTTCTGAGCCTGTAGGCGCTTTCTGGTACAACTTTTTTTGGCTTCTTTCCCCGCGGGAGACGAAACCCTTTTAAGAACTGCACCACATCTCCAAATGTTAGTCACTGAGGGTGATACATATGGGGCTCCTGGACGAGGCGAGAAAGCTTTCGGTGTACACCGCTTACAACACCAACGTTGATGCCATAACTTACCTGAAGGGAGAGACGGTTCAGAGGCTCATAGACGAGTTTGGAGCCGAAGCAGTGGAGGGGAGAATGGAAGACTATCCTAGAGAGATAAACGAGCCCCTAGACTTCGTTGCCCGCCTAGTCCACGCCCTCAAAACGGGCAAGCCTATGGCGGTTCCCCTCGTCAACGAGGAGCTTCACGAATGGTTCGACTCCCACTTCGAATACGACGTCGAGAGAATGGGCGGCCAGGCGGGCATAATCGCGAACCTCCTCGCGAACCTGGACTTCAACCGTGTGATAGTTTACACTCCCCACCTTGCCAAAAAGCAGGCCCTCATGTTCGTGGACAGGCCAAATCTCTTCTATCCCGTCGTCGAGGGCGGGAGGTTGACCTTCAGGCACCCGCGCGAGGCCTACCGCGAGGGGGACCCGGTAAAGGTCAACAGGATATTCGAGTTCCGCGCCGGAACGACATTCAAGCTTGGAAGCGAGACTGTAACCGTCCCCTTCTCGGGCAGGTTCATCGTTTCGGCGAGATTCGAGAGCATAAGAATCTACACCGAGCCAGAGCTGAAGCCGTTCCTCCCGGAGATAGGCGAGGCCGTTGACGGTGCCATCCTCTCGGGCTACCAGGGGATAAAGCTCCGCTATTCCGACGGGAGGGATGCGAACCACTACCTGAAGGAAGCCAAGAAGGACATTCTCCTCCTCAAGCGCGAGAGGGATGTCAAGGTTCACCTTGAGTTTGCCTCGATCCAGAACCGTGAGCTCAGAAAGAAAGTCATCTACAACCTCTTCCCGCTCGTTGACAGCGTGGGAATGGACGAGGCGGAGATAGCGCACGTCCTCAACGCCCTCGGCTACTCAAAACTCGCGGAGAGGATATTCACCTACAACCGCATAGAGGACACTGTCCTCGGCGGCAAGATTCTGGTGGACGAGATGAACCTTGAGGTGCTCCAGATACACACCATCTACTACATCATGTACATCACCCACGCCGACAACCCCCTGAGTGAGGGGGAGCTGAGACAGAGCCTTGAGCTGGCAACGACACTGGCAGCCACCAGGGCCTCTCTTGGTGAGATAAAGAGCCCTGCGGATGTACGGGTGGGCACGGGCGTCCCCTACAATGAGCGCGGTGAGTACGTCAAGCTGCGCTTCGAAGAGGCCAAGAGGCGCCTGAGAACCAGGGAGTACAAGATAGTCATAATACCGACGAGGCTCGTCAAAAACCCCGTCTCGACGGTCGGCCTCGGCGACACAATTTCGGCGGGAGCTTTCACGAGCTACCTGGCGATGCTGAAGAAGAAGGGCGCGCTGTGATTTTCACCCCCTTATTTCCCATTAAACCGGACTATTCCATCAGCCCCTCTATGAGTTTCGCCTTCTCCTGGGCCTTCCGCAGATGTTCAACTGTAACCTTCGTGTATATCTGGGTCGTCGAGAGGTTTGAGTGGCCGAGCAGCTCCTGGATGGCCCTTATGTCCACACCGTTTTCGAGCATGTGAGTCGCGAAGCTGTGGCGGAGCTTGTGGGGCGTAACCTCGACACCGGCTTTCTGTCCATACTTTTTGAGGAGGTGCCAGACAGTCTTCGGCGAGAGCCTGTCCTTGTTCCTCCTGCGGTCCTCTACGATGAGGTACTCGCTCCCGTCGTTTCTGCCTTCGAGGTACTCCCTTATCGCTCTGCCCAGAAAAGCTGGAATCGGGACGACCCTGTCCTTCGCCCCTTTGCCTCCCCTAACCACTATCAGGTTTCTATCTAGGTCAACATCGCTCTTCTTGAGGTTGCACAGTTCACTGACGCGTAATCCAGCGCCGTAGAGGAGGAGAACGATGAGCCTGTCGCGCTTCCTCGTCGGGGGGATAACTGAGAGGAGCCTCTTGACCTCCTCCCTAGTTAGGGCCTTCGGCAGACTGCGCGGAACTTTGGGAGGTTTGAGCCTCTCCGCCTCCTCATCGTGGCCCTCGAAGCGGAAGTATGCCCTCAGGGCCTGGACTACCAGGTTTAGACTCCTGTTTGAGTAGCCTTCCCTTCTAAGGCGGGCCAGAAATCTCAAAGCGGAGCGGGCGTTTAAGCTCCCGCCCCCCTCCAGATAGCGCCTGACGTAGTATGAGTACATCCTGATCGTGTTTGGGCTTTTTCCCTCCAGGTCGAGGTACGTCTCGAACTCCTCGATGATATCCCCTACTTCACTCATCTCCGATACCCTTGAGAAGCCTCTCTATCTCGTCCGGATTGACCTCCGGGTTCTCAACTATGTTGCCTCCGGGCTCTTCGGTCTCCTGGGCTTCTGGTTTCGAGCCCTCCTGACGTTTCTTTGTCCCCTCATCGAGCTCCTCTCTGATGGCCAGGCTGAGGTAGACCGTCTTGAGGAGCTCGTCTATGAGTTCCCCTTCCTCGGCAAAGATGTATCCCTGCCCCACTATCACCCTTCCGGTCAGCCCGAGCTTCTCGACGGCTGTGGCCAGTATCCTTTCGTCCGGGACGGGCTCCGCCGGGAAGAGTCCCTTCCATGCGTCTTCAATCTTCACGGGCCTGCTCTTCCTCTCAAGGAGCTCCTTCAGCCCCTCATTTTCGTTCCGGATGCGGACGTACTCCGCCTGGAGTTCCTCGTACTTTCTCCTCAGCTCCTCGTGCTCCCTGTAGAGCTCTTCATACTCCTGGGCCAGGGTGTCGTGCTTCCCTTTGACGTCCAGCAGCTGCTTTCTCAGTTCCATGTATCCGGGCAACACCTGGAGGCTCTTCAGCCCCGCCCTTACGAGGGTGTTCTTCAGCTCCTTCCTCACGAGCTCGACGTCTACGTGTTCCAGATCGTGGCCGAGGGGGAGCTTCATCCTCTCAACGTGGCCGACCATCTCACCGAGCTCGCTGAACAGCCTTTCGGCAAGGTCCCGCCCGACCCTGTCGGCGTCCGTCGCTATGATGAGCAGGTCTGCGCCGGCCGCGGCGCTCTTCGCTATTTCCACGTTGGTCGTCGGGATTATCGCGGATATCGTTATGTTGTACTCGCTTCCAAGGGCAAGCCCCTGGAGGGCCTTGCTTACGACCTCGACGTCGCTCGCGCCTTCAACAAGGATCCTGACGTCTACTATGGCCATTCCCATCACCTCACGGGGTCGTTACCCCCTGTGGAACTAGGGCGGCTTCTTTAAAAATCCTCCTCCAGCTCGATGTACAGGCTCGGCCTTTCAAGAACGATCCTCCCGTCGGGAAGGAGGGCCAGGCTCAGTGCGTGGATTTCAACGCCGGCCTTTTGAGCCTCAGCAAGCAGTCTCGCTATCTCCGGGTCACCCTGAGAATACGGTCTAAACCTCTCGACGCCGGGCATCGCACCTATGAAGAATATCATGGCCCTTTCCCCGGCTTTTGAAAGCTCTATGAGCTCCCTTATGTGCCTTCGCCCCCTTACGCTGGGGCAGTCCGGGTACATGGCGTACTCCCCGCGCTCTCCACCCCTAAGCACGGCACTCTTCATCTCGGCGTAGATTTTTCCACCTGGGCACCCAAAAAGGTAGTCCAGGCGAGATTTCCCAACGGTTACTTCCTTCCTCTCTATCCTGCAGTCCCTGAGCCAGGGTACCAGACCGAGTTCGACGGCCCTCTCAAAGGCCCTCGCCTGGGTTCTCGTGTCTATTATGGCGCCCCTGCCCCCGAGGTCTTCAAAGGCCACCAGCACGAAGTCCGTCTTTCCACCCCTCTTCGGGGTGCAGAAGGCCCTCCTCCCGGGAACCATGAACTCCTCCAGGCGTCCTGTGTTGGTTACGAGTGCTTTTCTGGTCTCGCCGTTCACATCCACGAGGGCAACGAAGCGGTTGAGCCTCTCGATGAAGGTGCACGGGACGACGTTGAGCTTGAGCAGTGCTGACTTTGTCATGGAGGGTGTTGGAAACAGAATCTTTTAACGTTTTCAGGGCATCTGAAGTCCCGGGTTCACCTAAAACCTTAAATATTCTTCACCGGACATTCAGATGGAAATCTGAACGGAAGGTGATGGGAATGGTTGACTTTGAACTGCTGAAGAGGATTGTAGAGGCGCCGGGCGTCACCGGCTACGAGTTTCTGGGAATCAGGGACGTTGTCATTGAGGCTTTCAAGCCACACGTCGATGAAATCAGGGTGGACAAGCTCGGCAACGTCATAGCCCACAAGAAAGGCAAGGGCCCGAAGGTCATGCTCGCGGGCCACATGGACCAGATAGGCCTCATGGTCACCCACATCGAGAAGAACGGGTTCCTCCGCGTCGCCCCCGTGGGAGGCGTTGACCCGAGGACGCTTATAGCCCAGAGGTTTAAAGTCTGGGTCGGCCCGAACGAGTACATCTACGGCGTCGGCGGAAGCGTCCCGCCGCACATCCAGAAGCCGGAGCAGAGGAACAAGGCCCCGACCTGGGATCAGGTCTTCATCGACGTCGGTGCAGAGAGCAAGGAGGAAGCCGAGGAGATGGGCGTCAAGATAGGCACCGTCATCACCTGGGACGGAAGGCTTGAGCGCCTCGGCAAGCACCGCCTCGTCAGCATCGCCCACGACGACAGGATAGCCGTTTACATCCTCGTCGAGGCGGCGAGACAGCTGGCCGAGACCGACGCGGATGTCTACTTTGTCGCCACCGTCCAGGAGGAGGTCGGGCTCAGGGGGGCGAAGGTCTCAGCCTTCGGCATCGACCCGGACTACGGCTTCGCCCTTGACGTTACCATCGCCGCCGACGTTCCGGGAACGCCGGAGCACAAGCAGATAAGCCAGCTCGGAAAGGGCGTCGCCATAAAGATTATGGACCGCTCCGTCATCTGCCACCCGACCATCGTCCGCTGGATGGAGGAGATTGCCAAGAAGCACGAGATTCCCTACCAGTGGGACATCCTCCTCGGCGGCGGAACCGACGCGGGAGCTATACACCTCAACAAGGCCGGCGTCCCGACGGGCGGCATAAGCATCCCGGCGCGCTACATCCACTCGAACACGGAAGTCGTTGACGAGCGCGACGTTGACGCTGCTGTGAAGCTGACCGTCAAGGTTCTCGAGGAGATTCCGGAGCTTAGGCTCTGATTTTTCTTCTCTTGTCCTGTTCTCTTGGTGCCCTCCGGGGCGCCAACTTTAAAAATCCATGAAAGGTACTTCTTGGGGAAGAGTGTACAAGGGTGCGCTTCATGGAGTCGAGGACGGCAGAGGTGCCATTTCGGGCCGGCTGGGAGGCGCTCATAGGCGTTGCGGCGAAGCCGGAGAACATGTTCCCTGCACTCCCCTACAGGGCAGAGTTCACTAAATCGGGCAAAAAAGTGCTGATCCGGCTTTCTTTCAGGAAGTTTCTCACCAGGTTTGAGTTTGAGGGTGTCCTGGAGTCCGCCTCCAATGAGCCCCACGTAACCTACATCATGAAAGGCCGGCGGGGGCTGCTTATATTCTCATTCGCCGCTTATGAAGGCAGCCTCTCCGCTAGGGTCTCCGCGGACATCCCCGGCGAGAGGGGCCTGGGCAAGAAGCTGAAGTTCCTTGCGGAGAACTCGGCGCTTGCGGTCTCGAGGATGGCCGAGAGCCACCATCTAGTAGCGCCCAGGGCCTTCGGTTCCCAAAAGGACTTCATAATACGGAACTTCAGCCCCTTACTTCTGCCCCACACGGTGAGGTACGTCCGTTTTAACCTCGGCAGGCCGACTTTCAGGATAATCGGAGAAAACGGGGGCGAGAGGTTCACCGTCCAGGTCGAGGACGACATTGTGAAGAGGGTTGAGTACGAATCCGCCTCCGGAAGTTCAATAATAGAGGTCGAGAAAAGGGTGCTGGACGTTGACGGGGACGACTTTGGTGGGATAGATGTGAGCGGGGAGTACGTGATAAAGGTCATGGGATGAGGCTTTCTTCGTTCTCTGAAGGGGGTTTTTGGTTAGCAAGCGCATCCCCCGCCTCCGTGTCCGTCAAAGGCGCGGAGCCTGAACCCCCCGAAACGGCTGGGACTGTGGATTCGGAAACGGCATGGTCTTTCTTCTCAAACTCCTTTTCGAGCCTGGACCACTCGTACCAGAAGAACAGGGCCCCGAGGACTATTCCCGCAACAATGAAAGGGGACTTGGACGGCAGCGGAAGCCCGCGGTGCCAGGTGTATAGGAGATAGTTCTGGTACAGGAAAAGGTAGCCGAGCCATCCAACTAGAACAGCCTCTGCAATGTACTCGATGAGTCTCTGATCTCTCTTTTCCACCTTTTTCACCTGGGGAAAAGTTAAAAGCGAGCAGTTAAAACTCTTTCCCATGAGCGAACTCAGCGGTACAGCGGACTACTTTCCCTACGACCACCTCCGGCCGAACCAGAGGGAGTTCATAGACCTGGTATCGGAAGTGGTGAGGAACGGGGAGAACGCCATAATCGAGGCCCCGACGGGCTTTGGAAAGACCGTTAGTGTCCTTGCGGGGGTGCTCCCCCACGCGAAGGAGATGGGCTACAAGGTGCTCTACCTCGCGAGGACGCACAGGCAGATGGACCGCGTTATAGAGGAGCTCAAGGTGATAAGCAGGAAAAGCCCCGTCTCAGGCGTCGAGCTGAGGAGCAGGAGGGAACTGTGCCTCCACAACTACCTCACGCAGTTCACGAGCGATGCCTACACGGCGATGGTCGTCTGCAAGAACCTCAAGAAGCTCGGTAAGTGCGAGTTCTACGAGAATGAGAAGAAGAAAAAGGCGGAGTTTGATGAACTCATCATGTTCTTCCTTGAGAGCCCGAGCCATCCGGCTGAGGTGCTGAGCCACGCAGAGACGCTTGAGCTGTGCCCCTACGATCTGACGAAGAGGATGGCCGAGAAGGCCGACGTTATAGTGGCCAGCTACCTCTACCTGCTCAACCCTACCATAAGGGAGAACTTCATGAGTTCGATAGACGCCGACTATTCTGACCTGATAGTCGTTTTCGACGAGGCCCACAATTTGCCGGACCAGGCCATTTCTGCCCTGAGCGACAGGATAAGCATCCATACGGTGAATCGGGCAATAAAGGAGGCCGACGAGTACCGTGAGCATGAGATAGCCAACTTCCTCAGCATCTTCGGGCGCGGACTGGAGATCCTCTACGAGGAGAAGCTCAAGGACAGGGAGGTTCAGGAGACCCCCATCCAGCCGGAGCTCGTCTTTGCGCACGTTACCGACATCCTGAGCCTTGATACCAGGGGGCTGGTCAGGATTCTCAACGACATGGTGGCAGTTGGGGATTCAATCAGGGAGGACAGGATAGAGAAGGGCAAGCCGCCGCGCTCTTACATTGGGCGCGTTGGCGAGTTTCTGCTCCTCTGGCTGTCCCTCATTGGGAGGGAGGATTACCTCTTCCTGATGAGCAGGGACAAAGGGCTGAGCCTTGAGCTGGTTGCTTTAGACCCCTCCAAAGCATTGGGCTTCATCAGAAACGTCCAGGGCGCGATCTTCATGTCCGGGACGCTGACTCCCCTTGAGGCCTTCCGCGACGTCATGGGCATCGAGAACGCCCGACTGAAGAAGTTTCCGCGCATGGTGAAGCGCGAGAACGCGCAGGTTTTAGTTGCCAGAGACGTCTCCACCAGGGGGGAGGAGCGCTCCCTCCAGGTTTATAGGAAGATGGTTGACTACATAGTCGAGGCCGCAAAGATGATCCCCAAGAACGTGGGGGTCTTTGCAGCGTCTTATGAGGTTCTGCAGGGCCTCCTCTCGGCCAACCTTCAGGTACGCCTTGAGGAGGCTGGGAAGGCGATATTCATAGAGAAGCAGGGTGTCTCATCTGCGGAGAATGACGCCATGATAGCCAGGTTCAAGGCCCACGCGAAGGCCAACGGTGCTGTTCTGCTCGGCGTCATGGGTGGAAGAAACAGCGAGGGACAGGACTACAGCGGTGACGAGATGAATGGGGTCATATTAGTGGGGATACCCTACGCGAGGCCAACACCGAGGGTTCAGGCTCAGGTAAGATACTTCGAGAGGAAGTTTCCCGGAAAGGGTAGGTACTACGGATACTATCTGCCGGCCCACAGGAAGCTGGTTCAGGCCGCGGGAAGGGTGCACCGCTCTGCGGAGGAGAGGGGGTCTATAATAGTCCTCGACTACCGCCTGCTCTGGGGTTCGATAAAGAAGGATCTGCCGGACTGGATGCGCGAGACGATGAGACCTGTTGACATCGCGAGGATGAGGCTCTACCTGAGGCGGTTCTGGGGGAACGGGCGCTGAACCACGTTTTTAGGGAAGGTTCTACTTTCTAAACCAGTTATCTCCTAAGAAACACACCAGAAACCAGCGACTTGAGAAGGGGCTACAAATTTTTGATCAAACTTTTGTCCAGCAAAAGTTTGTGTTGGTGCGGTGGCCGGGATTTGAACCCGGGTTACCGGCTTGGGAGGCCGGTGTCCTAGACCAGGCTAGACTACCACCGCGCTGTCCAGCCCGTAATATAAGGCATCCTCGGACTTTAAAAGTTTTATCCTTCCTTTCTCCCCACAATAAGCCTTACAATCCCGTGGTAGCGGCTCTCCTCATGCTCGACCTTGAAGTACTTCCCCACCAGTCTGTGGGTTTCCCGGAGGGTGTTGTCCTCTATTAGCCACCCGAGGAGAAGGTCAAGGGGCTTGAGGAAGAGCCAGTTGATCAGCCTGCAGTCGCTTTTTGTGTGTTCGAGGAATACCGCCCTCCCGCCCGGCCTCAGGACGCGATGGATTTCTTTCATCGCCTTCTCCGGGTTCGGGACCGTGCAGAACACGAAGGTCGAGACGACCGTGTCGAAGCTCCCGTTCGGGAATTCAAGGTTCTCGGCGTCCATGACGTAGAAGTGGGCGTTCAGGCCGAGTTCCTTAGCCTTTTTCTTGGCAGCCTCCACCATCTCCGGGACTGCATCAACCGCGTGAAGTTCAATGGTCTTTGGATAGTAGGGGAGCATCAAGCCCGTCCCCACACCGACCTCCAAAACCTTTCCGGAAACAAAGGCGGCCGCTTTCCTTCTCAGGGGGTCGAAGAACCTCTCAAGCGGCCCGTCTATGCGCTCGTACCTCTCGCCGAGCCTCGCGTACTTCTCCCGGAAGCCCATGACCTCGAATTTTAATCAGTGGTTAAAACCCTTGCTGGACAGAAACGGGGAGTCGGCAGGCTTTTAAGGCCGGACCCTAAAGCTCCCCCGGTGATGCTCATGCCGTACCTGATAATCGAGCACCTTGAGGAGCTGAGGGAGTGGGTTCTGCTGGAGTACCGGCACGCGAGCGAGTGGTGGGGAGAGAGGCTTATCTTCACCAACGTAGAGCCCCACGAGAGGGAAGAGCTGGCGAAGCTCGGCGGGGTTATACCGCAGAGTGTCACTGAGTTCCCCTTCGACAGGTCGAGGCTCATAATCCTCGACCCCTTCGCAGAAGAGGAGCTGAAGCCGGAGGACATTGACGAGGACACGATGATAGTGGTCGGCGGAATCCTTGGGGACTTCGAGTTCACGGGCAAGACCAAGAAGTTCATCACGTCCAAAATCGAGGGGGCCAGGGCCAGGCACATAGGAAGCGTGCAGTTTTCGATAGATGGCTCGGCCATCGTCGCGAAGCTGATAGCGGAGGGGAAGAGACTTGAGGAGATAGAGTACGAGCTGAACCCCACGATAAAGCTCGACGAGTTCAGCGAGATAACGCTCCACTACGCTGTTCCAAAGCTCGATGGGAAGCTCCTGCTCACGCCGGGCCTGATAGAACTCCAGAAGAGGGAGCTTGGATACACTGAGGCTGACACTGAGGTAAGCGACGAGGAGCTGGAGGCGTTCTTTGAGGGGAAAGGGGAACTCTAGTCCTTCTTCCACTCCTCCGCGAGCCTCTCTATCTCCCTCCATACCTTCTCTCTGTCGGCTTTGTCAACCACAAGAAACACGTCCTGAACGGAGCCGTCGCTTTTGGCTATCAGCTTCAAACCAGTTGCCGTTTCCCTCGAGACCTTTATCTCGAAGCCCCTAGAATCGCTGGCGTAAATCCTGCCAGGGATTACCTTCTTAACCCCTGGGATCTGGGCTATCTCTTCGAGCGGCCGCTCAATACCCTTGAGAAAGTGGTGCTCCCTCTTGACGCCCCTCTTGAAGTGCTTCGGCATGTTTGAGAATATTAGGTGGGCTTTTTAGCGTTTTCTCTCATTTCTTCACCACGAAGAACCCCACGAACCCTATGACGGCCAGGAGAATGACGGCAGTCCAGAAGGCGACTTCATGCGTCTCCGGGGGATGACAGGCTCTGAACGACACGTTCTCGGCATTCACAATGAACCCGCTGCCCGCGGGCTCTCCAAGCTTGAACGCCTTCAAAGTCCCGTTGTAGTGGATGACGTAAACCGCTGAAATCGAACGCACAGGGACTTTCTCGTTCCCAAAGATGAGGAGCTCGCCGGTGGAGTTCGCATCGGGCGCGAAATAGTGCATCACATCGGGAGGGATCATCAAAATGCCGCTTTCCAGAGGGTAGACTCTGATATGTTCCGCCTCCTCCTCGCTCCAGAGGTAGGGTCTGAGCCTTTCCAGGGGTATGGAAACCTTCCCCCTGCCCAGGGCTACGATAAGGTTTCCGTCCCGCAGGTCCGGCTTAAGGGGGGATGGTGGACTTTCCGGGTTATCCCCGACGAGGCGGGTTCTGCTCCCCTCCTTAACGATGGTCACGCCCTTGAAGTAGGCTCCGTTCTCCGCTCTGGTCAGGTCCAGCGTATCGACCGTCACGTTCTTGGCGATGTTTATCGCCACGAGCTTCCACGGCGCAACCCTGACCACGAGGTAGGGCATCGCGATGGCGAAGTCCATCTGATAGTCCTCAATCTCCGGCCTTATCGTGGTGACCCTCTCAAAGCAGTCCTCCCCCAGACGGAAGACTTCAAGTGAGTTGTTTCCGATTGTTGGGGTGATGAAGACGTAGTAGAAACCCCTGTACCAGTGAACCACTGGCTTCTCCCATGATTCGTCTATTAGGTATGTCCCGCTGGAGTTGGCGTAGAAGTTGAAGCTCAGACAACAGACGGTGGGGACGAGCGAACCGCTCATGGAGGGGGAGTACGTTGTGTAAGTCACCGAAAGGATAGCTGAATCGCCTGAGATGACGACCACATCAAACTCCAGCCTTTCGGCCCCGTTGTACCCTGCAGAAGCCTGAGGAAGAGGGGCGAGAACTGCCAGGGCTAAGAAAAGCAGTCCAATGGCCCTCCTCATAGCTATGCCCTCTTCCCGACCTTCACGGCAACGCCCTTCTTAGCCCTCACCATCTCCTCGCCGCTGAGGACGGCCTTCCCGACGCCAATGACTCTCCCGTCCCTAACAACGCCAACGATGTCGTCCGGACGGATTCTCTCATCGGCCTCGCCAACGCCCACTGCGAAGACATCACCGCGAAGGTCGAAGTCTATCTTCACCCAGTAGGACTTGGTTGCATCATAAATCCTCTGCATGCCGAAGGGCGTCACGCTTATCACGCCGTCCTTGTAAGTTCCCGTCTGCTGGCCGTCGACGAAGAGGCGAAGCATCTTGGAGCCCTTAACCTGGCCTTTATCCGGCAGGACGGCTTCTCCAGCGCCGGGACCAAAGTAGAAGTCAAAGACCTTCCTTATGCCCTCGAAGTAGCGGTATGTCCTATCCTCCTTGGTTCCCTCAAGCTTGAACTCCCTGAGGGTTTCAGTCAGTGACCTGAGACTCTCCTTGCTCGTGGTCCCGTTCTCAACGCGGGTGAAGATTATTTCCCTGCCGCTTATCTCCGAGGCGAGCTTGGCTATCTCCACGTAGGCCTCGTCGAGGTGGGCTATTATCGGGACGTCCTTCGGGTACTTCTCCAGGGTCTTCGCGAGCAGCTCTGCCGCTGGCTTGATCTCCTCCTCACTCCAGTGACCGGTGACGACTATGTCGTACTTGGCCAGCCATTCCCACTCCCTTGGGACGACTCCGAATGGAGAGGTTAAAATCAGCTCGTGGATCTTTGCTATGCCAGAGCCTAGGGCTTCTTTCATTGCCTTGCGGTAGAGCGTGTGGGAGCGCGAGTGGGAGTAGGGCTTTTTAGCTGAGCAGGGGAAGAGGAGGAGCAACTCGGTGTTCTTGGGCGGAACGAACCTCTCCACAACGCGAGCATGCCAGCGCTTAACCTCAGGCCTCCTTATCGAGGCGTCGCTTATGAAGTAGACCGTCTCCTTCTGGATTGGAGTGTACTTCTCAAGGTAATCACCGTGCTCAAGGTCGGCTATCCGCAGTATTCCCGCGTGGTACTGGGTCGAGAAGTAGTTCTCCACCAGATAGCGGAGCTTGCCGCTTTCGAGGGCCTTTCTCACTTCCAGAATCGTCTTCCTCGCAAAGTCGAGGGAGTTGGGTTCATCGCTCCAAAGGAAGGGACTGAACTGGGTGAAGCCCCTGCCCTCGAAGTCATACAGTTTGAGCGAGCGCGTGTCGAAGGCATCGACACCGAGATAAACTGCCAGCGGGTAAAAGAAGGGCTCCAGGTCTGCTATTATCATGATGTTGGGAAACCTCTCGCGCAGCTCGCGCAGAATTCTCACGAAGTAGCGGTACTCCCTCACCAGAATCTTTGAGTTGCCGAGGTAGACGGCATCGAAGTTATAGCGCTCAATTATCTTGAAGAACTCCTCTAAATAGGCGGTCCTTCTCAAAGCGGGCAGATAAAAGGCGTTGAAGCCCTCGTAGTTTACGCTCCAGAGCCTCCCGAGGGCTTTTTCTATCACCTCGTTTGGCGTGTAGAATCCCAGGGGTATAGAGGGAGCCAGATTGAAGTCGTACTCCCCGGGTTCGGAAGGGTGGAAGAAGGAGTTGAACGGGGATAGTGTGAAGTCTACCCCCACTAGGGCGGGAGTTCTGAACGTATGCTCCCCGAGCCTTACGAGGCCCAGCCTTCCTGGCCCTTCGTGCCTGATGACTTCCATAGCCAGGCCTCAGACGAGGTTGTACCTCTGGAGGAGGAGCAGTTCGTCGAGGGTGAGCTTCTCGCCGCGCTTGAACTTCTCAAGGGCCTCGACGGCCTTCTCGAAGCTCGCGTCCTTCTTGGCGCGCATCCTGGCTACAAGCCTGTAGGCTATGAGTTCCTTGTGCTTCTCGTCGTACTCCCTTATCTTCTTCTCTATCTCGCGGAGCTCTCTTCTGACGTCCCTGACCTTTTCGCGGAGCTCGACGACCTTGGCGTGGTACTCGTCGGCCTCCTTCTTGACCTCGTCGGCCTGGTTGAATGACTTGATCATCATCTCGTGGAACTGCTGGCTCTGGTTCGCGAGCTTCTGTATCTCCAGACTGATGGCTTTTCTGGCCTTTTTGAGCTGGTCCACCTTCTTTCTGGTCTCCACGAGCCTGTTGTGGAACCTCTGGGCCTGCTGGATTATCTCAAGCTCGGTCGCCAGAACCTGAATCTGGTCGACTATCTGCTTCTCCCTGTCGGGGGTGATGTTCGGGTTGGTCTGGAGCTCCCATTCGAGCTTCTCGATGCGCTCCTGTATCCTCTCGGGCGGCATCTTGAGCCTGCGGAGCTGGTTGTACTCGTCCCTCTTCGTCCTGTACTCGAGTATCTCCTGGTAGAGGAGATCGAGCTTGGCGTTTATCTCCTCGCGGTTCTTCTTGAGCTCCTGTATCTGCTGGTTGATTTCATCACGCTTGGCCTTGTATTCGCGTCCCTTCTGGCGGAGCTGCTTGACCTCGTTGTTCTTTTCATCCCTCTTTTGGATCCAGATTTGAAGCTCCTTTTCGAGCTCCTCAAGTTTGGCCCTTATCTCATTTCTCTCCTTTTCAAGGGCCTCTATCTCCCTCTTGATCCTCTTAATTTCCTCTGGGTCTACTTTCACTTGCATCTCTCTTCCCCTTCCCTATTTTTAGAACAGCGTTCTTCGCTCCAAACATCTGGACTGAAAAAGGTGGGAGTAAATAAAAACTTTTTGGCTTTGTCCCGGCCGGCGGCCCGAAACCAGTTGGGAGTAAATGAAAACTGAAAGCCTCAGGAGCTCTCGCCCCTCTGAGTGTAGGGCATGAACTCAACCGTCCCCCTCTGCTTCATCGGCTGCTTGTACATTTCCATCAGGGCGTACACTTCCTCTGGGACGTCCGTGCTGACGTGGAGCCCCAGCTCTCTGGCGTGCTCGTAGGTGATTGGATAGTCGTGGGTCCACCTGCCCTCTGTCAGAACCTGCGCCAATTCTCTGGCCTTTTCGTCGCCGTACCTGTCCTTCAGGAGGTCGTATACGAAGTCCCTGACCTGGACTATCGCCTTCTCGGCCACATCCGCAAGGATAAGGGTCTGATCGTCAACCTTGTCGGCACCCTTCTTCTCCACAGCCTTCACGATGCTGGGTGCTGGGTACTGACCCAGCTGGGGGTCAACGGGCCCCAGTACTGCGTGGGGATCCATTATTATCTTGTCCGCGGCAAGAGCTATCAGCGTCCCTCCGCTCATCGCGTAGTGGGGCACAATGACCCTCGTCTCTGCGGGATGGTCTTTGAGGGCCCTGGCTATCTGCGTGGCCGCCAGAACCAGGCCGCCAGGCGTGTGAATTATCAGGTCAATGGGCTTGTCCTTGGGCGCCATCCTGATGGCCCTGAGAACCTCCTCACTGTCCTCGATGCTTATGAACTTGTAGAAAGGTATGCCGAAGAGGCCGACGCTCTCCTGCCGGTGGATCATTGTGATGACTGTTGAGCCCCTTTTCTCCGAGAGCTTTTTGAGCATCCTCGCCCTCGCAGCCTGCAGCCCTTTGTACTGCATCTGGGGCCACAGCAGGATGTACAGGAAGAACAGCCACCAGAGCAGGGAGCCGAAGAACCCGGTCGTCGCGTCCGCCATGTCATCACCGGATAAAATTTGGGGAGGGGGGTATTTATAGGATTTGGTTCAGCCCTTTATGACCTGTGTCCCGGTCTTTCCTTCCAGGGCCTCAACGGCCCTGTCGAGCGCCGCTATGACGGCTCTCTCACCGCCCCACTCGACGAAGCGTATAGCCGCTAAAACCTTCGGCCCCATGCTTCCCTTCTTGAAGTGTCCTTCCTCGTAATACTTTTTCAACTCCTTCACGGTCACCTTTCCGAGCCACCTCTCGTCCGGCCTGCCGAAGTTCACAGCGGCGCCGTTCACGTCGGTAAGTATCATGAAGATGTCGGCGTTAACCTCTTCCGCAAGCTTCTCACCGGCCAGATCCTTGTCTATGACCGCTTCAACGCCCTTCAGCTGTCCGTCCTTCTCGATAACCGGGACGCCGCCACCACCGCTCGCTATGACGATGAAGCCCTTTTCCACCAGGTCAACTATGATCGGCGCCTCGACGTGTCCTATTGGATCTGGACTCGGAACGACGCGCCTCCATCCCCTTCCGGAGTCTTCTATGACCGTCCAGCCCTTCTCGGCGGCAAGCTTTTTTGCCGTCTCCTCGTCGTAGAAGGGTCCCACCGGCTTGCTGGGGTGCTGGAAGGCCGGGTCGTCCTTGTCAACTATGGTCTGGGTGACTATCGTCGCCACAGGCCTGTCCACACCCCTCCTCCTTAGCTCGTTCATTATCGCCTGCTGGATCATGTAACCTATCTGTCCCTGGGTCATGGCCCCAGCAACGTCCATGGGCTGGGCCGGGATGCCGTGAACCTGCTGTCCAGCGTCCATGTGGAGGAGCAGGGCCCCAACCTGCGGCCCGTTTCCATGGGTAATAACGACCTCGTAATCGCCGTCAAGGATGATATCAACGATTTGCTTAGCCGTTTTTCTCACGTTCTCCATCTGCTCCTCGTAAGTGCCCCTCTGGCCCCTCTGGAGAATAGCGTTCCCGCCAAGAGCGATAACAACCCTCTTCATTCTCCCACCTCCGGGATGGATAACTCAGCGCGGGAGAATAAAAACGTTCGTTAGGAGCCAGCCATGTTCACCGAAAAAAGGTTCGGTTATTGGATGGATAAGTTGGCAAAGATAAAATGGAAATGCCCCGCCTGGAAGTCAGAGGTACCACTCGGAGAAGTTCCCAAGGCCGAGCCTCTCAAGCGTCCTCATGACACCAAGGGCTATTCCTTCGACCTCTATCCCACCAGGGAGCTTGTAGGCATCGCCGACGATGTAGACGTCCTTGACTGGGAAGTCCTCAATGACCTGGCCGCTGGCGACCCTGTTGACGGGATTTCCGTTGAGGTATGTCTGGATCAGCAGTATCTCGCCCTCCTCGTCGAGGTTCGGGAAGATGCGGTAGATGTCCTCGATGCCCTTCCTCTGCTCTGCCTTGACGTTCCTGTCCTGCAAAGCGTGGTGGAGCATTACCAGGGTATATCCCTCCCTCGCCAGCTCTGGGGAAAGGCTCGAAGGCTCGTTGTAGCCGTTTATCCTCTCGGTGTCAAGTGTGAAGACGACGGTGTTCCCTATCCTTGGCCCGCCCTTCAGGACAACGTTATACTTGATGCCCTCGCTCGGCTTGAGGGCGTTCACCCGTTTGAGGTAGTTCCGGTCGAAGTTCTCCCTTCCAATCAGCTCGACCGTCTCCCTGATGCCGATGTTGGAAACGAGCACGTCGTAGGCGAACTCCTCACCGTCGGAGGTAAAGACCCTCTTCGCCTCGGGGTCAATTTCGACGACCCTCTTCTTCGTGAGGATTTTTCCGCCGTTGGCTTCCGTTATCCTTGCCAGCTCTCCGGTTATCGCCCTACAGCCGCCCTTGACCAGTCCGGGCCCACCCCATTTCAAAGCCGCCTTTATCTCCCGCGCAAGCTCGCCTGCCGGGACGTCAAGGACGCTGTCGGCCCAGCCAAGGAAGCTTTTGATGAACAGATCAACGAACTCGTTGTCGCCTATCCTTTCCCTTATCCACTCGCGCCCGCTCATCTCGGCCTCTTCTTCGGTTGGGAGCCTGTTCCTCTTGATGTCCGCGAGGAGCTTCATCGCTTTCGCCTTCTCCTTCAGACCGAGGTATCTCCAGCCGTCTCTGTAGTGGAAGGTCTTACTCTTGTAGAATATTCTGCCCTTGGGGTTGGAGTTTACTATGGTGACGTCCGCGCCGAGGAGCCTGAGGAGGTGCGCTAAGGGCCCGTCCTCCCCGTGGGGGAGCATATGGAAGGCTCCCGTCGAGAGCCCGAACCCTTTATAGTTTAAATTTGTGAAGCGGCCGCCGACGTAGGGAGCCTTCTCAAGGACAGTAACTTCGTAACCGTTCTTCACGAGAAAGGAGGATGCTAAAAGCCCGCCGATTCCGGAGCCTATGACGACTGCCCTCATTCTACCACCTGAGAATGTGGGGCTGGGGGAAATATAAGGGTGTCGGAAGGCGTTAAAGCCTCCACTCCACACCTAGCATCTTGCTGTATGCATCGAGCACCCTTTCGAGGTACTCCTTGGCGGTGCCGACCTTGTCGAGCCTGAACTTTTCGGCCCAGCGCTCGTTTCCGAACTCCTCGCTGCCAGCGGAGACCAGGTCAATAACGCGCATGCTGTCCCAGAAGACGGGGGTGTAGCC
The DNA here is from genome assembly GCF_012027355.1 of Thermococcus sp. M36. Classification (NCBI taxonomy): domain Archaea; kingdom Methanobacteriati; phylum Methanobacteriota; class Thermococci; order Thermococcales; family Thermococcaceae; genus Thermococcus; species Thermococcus sp. M36. The sequence goes on along the minus strand of NZ_SNUH01000001.1, from coordinate 796,547 downwards.
GGCCTTTCTGGCGTACTCTATCAGCCTCTTTATCTGCTTCTTCGCGTGCTCCTCCATATCGACGTTCTCGCCGTAGGCGTCCATGAAGAGGGCCTTCAGAACTGGCTTCATCCAGCCGCGGTGGAAGCGGCACCAGCCGATGTTGTCGTACCAGAACTCCCATAGTGCTGAGGCAATAATCTTGCTTGCAAGTTCCTCGGGCTCGAGGAAGACGCCGAACTGGTAGAACGTCCAGTAGCGACCCTGAATCGGGAGCGGGATGTAGTTTCCTATCGCCCAGTACATCGTTGGCGTCATTTCGCCGTCCTCGCCGAGCGGGGTGAAGACCGCGTAGTCCTTGAAGCTCTCGCCGTACTTGAGCCTGTCCTTGAACCTCTCGTCGAGTATAACGCTGGCCTTCCTCTTTCCAAGGCCGATTATCTTGGCTATCTCGTTCTCGGCGAAGGCCACCCTGCGGGCCAGCTCGGCGACGAGCTTGGCGTTGGTCTCGCTCGCCTCAACAGGCCTCTCAAGCAGGGCCTCCTTCGTGAAGTCGGGCTTTCCGCTTAATCCAACTTCCTCTGGCTTCAGCAGACCGCGGTGAACGAGTTCGAGAACCCACGCTGCCGTTCCTCCAAACTCTATCGCGTCGAAGCCCATCGCATCTGCCGCGTGGACACTCATATCGCTGGCCCTGAGCGAGATGCTGCCGCTCAGAGGGCCGTTGGCCTCGTAGGGCTCGTACTCGACGTGGTGCCCCCTGCGGTGCTTCTTACACACGACCGGACAGGGCTCGCCACAGGTCGTCCAGTTCTTGGGCTTTATGGCCTCCTCATTGAAGGGCTCCCAGTAGTGCTTCATTATGTTCTCGTGTATCCTTATGCGCTCCTCTTTTTCGATGTACGGCATCTGCCAGTTCAGGATGGGCACGAAGTCGCCTTCGGCCGGGTAGTTGCCGCCGAAGGTTCCACCAGTGTTGAGCTTGGGGTTGAAGCGGTACTTTGTTGTTTTCTCGCTCACGACCTCGTTGTAGGGCTTCTTGTGGACGCCCTCAACGATGGCCTTCGCCGTCCTGAAGCTCCCTATGTTTTCGCCAGGGAATTCCCTCTTTCTGGGCTTTCCGCCGAATATTATTCCGACGACGTTGTGGGCCCTGAGAAGAACCGAACCGGGGCCACCGCGGGCGGCCCAGTCCTCGCTCCCCACGAGCCTCTCTCCCTTCCTGAGTGCCTGGGAAAATATGGCGCCGTAGTTGGTGTTCAAAGCGGCAGGCCCGACAACGGCAACCCTGTATTCGAAATCAAAACGCTCTCCGAAGCTGTCTATGAGGTACTGGGTGAGGGCATACACGCCCTCTTCACCCTTGTAGTCCCTCCATATCTCGATGACCTTCTCCAGCTCTATCTCGTGGAGCTCGACTTTAACGTTTTCACCGTCGTTGTAGAGGAGAACGACAACAGGCTTTTCGGCCTTACCTTCGAAGGTCACGAAGTCAACACCGACGTTCTTGAAGGCGTATGCCGCCCCTCCCATTGCGGAGGGGAACAGGGTCCCGTAGAGGGGGGAACGGAAGAAGAACATGAGCCTGTGTGCCCCGGGCAGGGTTGAGCCGGAGAAGGGCCCCATGCCCATTACCATGACGTTCTGGGGGTCGTACGGGTCAAATTTGTGGGTCTCAAGGCCTTCGTGAACGTGAATCCCGTAATCAATTATGCCATATATCCCTTCCCTTTCCAGCTCCTCACTCTTCACGCTTTTTTCGCTCAGGTCGAGCCTGAGAACGGTGAACCTCATGTTCTCACCCCTTTGTATCACTCCGAGTGTTAGTTTTGGGTGAAGAATATTTAAGGCTTCCGATGGGTCTAACTAAAAAGTTGGAGCGGGAAGTATAAAAGATTTAGGCTGGGAAGAGAAAGTTAGAAAAGAGGGTCATTCAATGTCCTCGAAGCGCTCCTCAAGCCTCTTGAGGACGCCTGGAAGGGTCGTGTACTCCATGTCCTCAAGCGGCAGCCTGTGTGGCTCGAAGGGCCCGTGCCTGCGCATGTACTCGGTTATCTCAAGCGCCTTCTTCCTGGCGTAGTCAAAGGCAGGATCGTCGAAGAGGTCGACAGGGCCGACGAGCTTTCCTTCGGGGCTTATCTGCCAGCCGAGCGCGACGACCCTCGGCGGACCGTCGAATCTTGTCGGGTTGGCCTGGTGCATGGGGACTGGCATTATTGGGCCGTTGTGAGAGCCGCGCATCCAGCCGCTGACGAGGTGCGGGAATGCGAAGGGCTCAAGGACTTCTCCCAGGGCCGGCAGGCCGCTCTGAGCCCTGACTATGGCTACCGGATCGTCCTTTCCGACGTATTCTCCGGCAACCTCAAAGAGTTTCTCCGTGCTGACGACGGCGACGGGTTCGTCCGGGCTTATCCTGTGGCCCTCCTTCGGGAAGACCCTCTTGATGACGTACCTTGACTTAGCGCCGATGAGGGCAAGGAGGTCGTAGAGCTCCTCGGGGGTATTGAGGACAACGCGCTTGTGCCGGAGGATGTCCCAGACTTCAAACCTGAAGCCCATGTGCATGTTTGGGTCTATGACGAGGCCGGCCGTGTTGAACGGGTCGGCAAACATCCTGAATATCGGGAGGTTGAAGGCACCGGGCTCGGTCTTGTCCATGTGGAATGTAACGACCGGCTCGCTCTTCCTGAGGGTTATCTCCATTTCTGCTATTCCTGGTCCCATACCCCTTATGTTTCCGCTGAAGGCGTCCTTGAGGAGGTCTTGACCGGCTCCGTAGAGGCCGAGTTCCTTGGCTACCTTCGTGGCCTCTTCAAAGGCTCTCCATGCCAATCCATGTATCTCGGGGCTGTCGGTGCCCTTCCGGTGGGTCATGATGAGCTGAAGGTCGTCGCCGCAGGTGGCGACGTAGAAGTCAGCTATGACCCCCTCCTCAACGGCCTTTGACAGAACCTCTTCGGCGGTCTCGACAAGCTGCGGGTGAACCCTTGAGTGGCCGGGCCAGCCGCCTATGTCCGCCTTGATAACGCTGATGGTGATCCTGTCTCCGACTGACATAACTACCACCCAAAGGGCTTTAACCACTTTTATGCTTATAAAACGTTAATATCACCGCCGATGATACACATAGAAGCGTTAAATCCCTGATCCAGCTGGAAAAAAGGAGATAACGGCTCACTCGCAGATGTCCGTCCATCCGAACTTTTCTCTGGCCACCCTGATAAGGTTCTTCAGTTCTTCCCTTTTGATGTTCACGCTGGAGCTTGCACCCACCAGGGCGATAATGCCATGAACCTCTTCCTGTACCTGTATGACATCATCGTGGACTTTGATGATGCGGAGCTCCCTTCTTGCCGTCTCATCCTCGCTTATGCGGAACTTGTCCTTTCCAATAACAATGGGTTCTTCCATCGGTGCCACCCTCTGTATTTTTTGTGTTAAAGTTAATAAAACTTCCGCATTGGGGGAAAGATTTAAATATCCATCCCTACCCACATATGAGTAAGAGGTGAACAAAAATGATGCTCATACTCGAGGCCTACTTCAAGAACTATCCCGCTAGGAGGAAAGTCGCGGAGTTCCTCTTTGAAAACGGCCTCAGCGTGAAGAACGGCAGGATATACCTCAGAAACGTTGAGGTGCCCATAAGCGAGCTCGCCAGGGTCATAGGTGTCAACAGGAAAATAGTCTACCACACCATCGAGTACATAGAGAAGACGTACCCGCTCAAGCTCATCTTCGAGCAGCTCGCCCCGCTGCCGAGCCTGATTGACGTCGCGCCCCTGATGGGGTGGGAAGTTCTGGAGATAGAGCTGGAGAAGGACAGCTACCTCCGGGGGTTTTCGGAGGCCCTGAGGCTCCTCTCCGACAACGGCGTTTCGGTAATGGAGGTGTTCAGCAGAAACCTGCGGGAGGAACCCACTAAACTCTACATAGTCATAGACGGGACGCTTCCCGTTGAGGTCTTCATGAAAGTGAAGGAGATGGAGGGCTTCAGGAAGCTCATCCTCCACACTCCTGAGAAGGACAAGGAGAGGTTTGTGTGTAAGTACTGCGAGGTCAAGTACTGCCCCAAGAGGGTTCTCCTTGAGCGGATAGAGGCTACCCCGTGACTTTAAACCCTTCCAGCCCCTCTGGTTCTTCCCATTTTACCTCGACGCGCGTCACCCGCGCCAGCGGCGGCCCCTGGTGGGCCCAGCCGATGAGCGTCTCAACCCTTTCAGGGTCGCCCTCGACAACGGCCTCAACCGTTCCGTCCGGAAGGTTCCTCACCCATCCGCTGACACCGAGCTTTCTGGCCTCCCTCTGCATGCTCCACCTGAAGCCAACACCCTGAACGCGCCCGTAAATCCTGAGATGAGCCCTCACCCGCTCCATACCACATCCCTCATGGGTTATCCCCACAACCGATTTAAGCTTATCCGTCGAGTCTGGAACTGGGGGTGGTTTCATGGACATGATATTCGTTTACACGACCTTTCCAGACTGGGAGAGTGCGGAGAGGGTAGTGAAGGCCCTCCTTGAGAAAAAGCTCATCGCCTGCGCCAACCTCAGGGAGCACAAGGCATTCTATTGGTGGCAGGGGAAGATAGAGGAAGACACGGAAGTCGGCGCCATACTCAAGACGAGCGTTGAGAAGTGGAAAGAACTAAGGGAGGCCATAAAGGAGATGCACCCCTACACCGTTCCCATAATCGCACGCATCGAAGTCGACAAGGTAAACGATGAATATGCGGAGTGGCTTGAGAAGGTGCTGTCATGATAAGAAAGGTCAAGCCTCAGATTCGCGTCGTCGGATTCGACGATGGAACTTTCTCATTTTCTTCTAAACTCAAAGGAGAGAAGACCATTCTAGTGGGAGTCATCATGAAAGGCTCGTCCGAAGTAGTTGGTGTCCTCTCCCGCTGGATAACCGTCGATGGACTAGACGCCACCGACGCGATGATTGAGGCCGTTCTGAGCTCCCGCTTCAAAGACCTGAGGGTTATCCTCCTCAAGGGAATAACCTACGCGGGCTTCAACGTCGTGGATCTGGAGAGGCTCCACGGGGAGACGGGTCTGCCCGTTATTGTGGTGGTCAGGAAGAGGCCGAATCTGGAGGCAATGGAGGCGGCCATCAGAAAGCACTTCCCTGACGCGGAGGAAAGGATAGCCCTTCTGAGGAAGGCACCCAGGATAGAGGAGCTGGTCCCCGGAAGGCTCTACTTCCAGGCTGTGGGGGTCCGGAAGGATACCGCGGCTGAGGTCATCAGGACAACGACTAGGACGGGCCTTACCCCCGAACCCCTCCGTCTGGCCCATATGATGGCCTCCGCTGTCATGACCGGTGAAAGCCGGAGGGAGTAGGTTTATAAGAGGGGTCGAAAAGAAAGAAACGACCGATGATGGCAACAGGGTAGCTACCGAAACTTGATGTGGAAGCCGTTCCAGTCTGAGGTCTAACCGCAGGGCACCAGGAGCACGGGGATTCTTGAGTCCCTCATCACCCTCTCGGCCGTGCTTCCCAGAATCAGGTCTTTCAGAAAGTTCCTTCCTTTCTTGCCGAGCACTATGAGTGTCGCCCTTCTCGCGAGTGCGCTCCCTATAATGGCCTGGCTGGCGGGCCCCGTGAGGACGTCGGTTTCAAACTCCACGTTCATGCCTCTGGCGGATTTCTCCAGGCGTTCCTTCGCGCGTTCGATGTTCTCCTCGAGCTCCTCTATCTTCCCGTAGTCAACCGAGTGTATAAGTATGCCCCTCTCCACGAGCTCCGCGAACTTCCTTACCTCCTTTAGCACCCTGATGGAGCAGCTGGAGAAGTCTAGGGCGACTAGGGGCCTCTTGAAGATGTCTGCACAGTCCACTGGAAGCTCAAACTTCCCGTCTTTTCTGAGGTATTTGAGTATCAAGACGGGCCTCTTCGTTGTCCTGGCTAGGTTGGAGGCTGTGCTCCCGAGGAACATGGTGCGCCATATGTTTTCGCCTGCGCTGGGTATTACGACGAGGTCTATCTGCTCCTCCTCTGCCACCTCGGCTATCTCTATCGATGGGATTCCTATCCTCACGATGGGGTTAACCTCAATGCCCTCTGTCTTCATCTCCTCCGCCAGCTTTTCGAGCTTCTCCTGGTATATCTCCTCGAGCTCGAAGGCCTCGAACTCGGCCAGGGTTATGTCTATAACGTGGACGATGTGGAGCTCCCTGACTCCGAGCGATATGAGCCGGGGGATGCAGTTGTGGAGTGCGTGGAGAGACACATCCGAGAAGTCGGTGGGATACAGAACCCTCTCAAACATGTGATCACCTCAGTATTAACTTGTACTGTGATGCTTATTATAGTTGTCTATGCATTGGAAAGTGTTATAACGCTCAGGTTGAAGTTTGAACGGTGATAGCTATGGTCAAGAGAGTTCACATATTCGACTGGCATAAGGAGCATGCCAAGAAGGTTGAGGAGTTCGCCGGCTGGGAGATGCCCATCTGGTACTCCAGCATAAAGGAGGAGCACCTCGCCGTCAGGAACGGCGTGGCGATCTTCGACGTCTCCCACATGGGGGAGTTCATATTCAGGGGTAAGGACGCCCTTGAGTTCCTCCAGTACGTCACCACCAACGACATAAGCAGACCCCCCGCGATAAGCGGAACCTACACCCTCGTTCTCAACGAGCGCGGAGCGGTAAAGGACGAGACGCTGGTATTCAACATGGGGGACGACACCTACATGATGGTCTGTGACAGTGATGCCTTCGAGAAGCTCGACGCCTGGTTTAACGCCATAAAGAGGGGAATCGAGAAGTTCGGCCAGCTCGACCTCGAAATCGAGAACAAGACCTATGACATGGTCATGTTCTCGATCCAGGGTCCGAGGGCGAGGGATCTGGCGAAAGACCTCTTCGGCATCGACATCAACGAGCTCTGGTGGTTCCAGGCCAAGGAGGTCGAGCTCGACGGAATAAAGATGCTCCTCTCAAGGAGCGGCTACACCGGCGAGAACGGTTTTGAGGTCTACTTCGAGGACGCGAACCCCTACCACCCGGACGAGAGCAAGAGGGGCGAGCCAGAGAAGGCCCTCCACGTCTGGAAGACCATCCTTGAGGCGGGAGAAAAGTACGGCATAAAACCCGCTGGACTCGGGGCCAGGGACACGCTTCGCCTTGAGGCCGGCTATACCCTCTACGGCAACGAGACCAAGGAGCTCCAGCTTCTCAGCACGGACATAGACGAGGTCACCCCGCTCCAGGCCAACCTCGACTTCGCCATCTTCTGGGACAAAGAGTTCATAGGAAAGGACGCCCTCCTCAAGCAGAAAGAGCGCGGCCTCGGCAGGAAGATGGTGCACTTCAAGATGGTGGACAGGGGAATCCCGAGGGAGGGATACAGGGTTCTCGTTAACGGCGAACCCATAGGCGAGGTCACCAGCGGAACCAGCTCGCCGCTCCTCGGAATAGGCATTGGAATAGCCTTCGTCAGGGAGGAGTACGCCAGGCCGGGCGTTGAGATTGAAATCGAGATCAGGGGCAAACCCAAGAAGGCCATAACAGTTGCGCCGCCCTTCTATGACCCGAAGAAGTACGGAGCTTTCAGGGAGGAGTGAGTTTTCCTCTTTTTTACCCCTACTTTTGTCTCCTGACCAAGCCTTATAGGTAATAGGGGTGTTGTCTGGTAACGGGGGCAGAACCAAATTTTATTCGGAGAGTCAAAATCGCTGAATTTATATGTCCCGAGAATGAATTGAACCCATGTCCAAAAAACACGCCGTCGGTGCGGTGTTACTGTGGTCAACGGTTGCCAGCGCTTTCAAGCTCTCGCTGCGCTATTTAACTCCCCTCCAGCTCCTCTTCTACGCATCCCTGACCTCCCTAATCCTCTTCGGGCTCCTCTACGCTCCCAACTTTTCGCCGAGGAGAGAGAACCTCCGCTCCGCCTACCTAGGCCTGATAAACCCCCTCCTATATTACACCGTCCTCTTCTCCGCCTACGACAGGCTTCCCGCCCAGGAGGCCCAAGCTTTGAACTACACGTGGCCTCTAATGCTCGTTCTTCTCTCAATCCCGCTCCTCGGAAAGAGACCCGGGGCAAGAACCGTCATCGGCTTAGCCCTCGGTTTCCTCGGTGCCCTCATTGTGGCCACGAAGGGACAGCTCACAACCTTAAACTTCTCCGACCCAGTAGGAGTCGCCCTCGGCCTCGGTAGCGCGGTTATATGGGCATCCTACTGGCTCCTCAACCTGCGCGATGGGAGAGCCCTCGCTGAAAAGATGTTCTGGAACTTCCTCTTCGGCTTCGCTTACGTCTCGGCTGCACTCTTTCTCTCCGGCGGGTTTGCGGTTCCTCTGAGGGAGGGTCTCGCCGGAGCCGTTTACGTCGGCCTCTTCGAGATGGGGGTCACTTTCCTCCTCTGGTACAGGGCGGTGGAGGGGGACATGGCCTTCGCCTCGAACCTGGCCTACCTCGTGCCCTTCCTGAGCCTGTTCTTCATCTCCCTCGTCGTTGGAGAGAGCATAGCTCCGGCGACTGTCTTGGGGCTGGCGATGATAGTGGGGGGCATATCCCTCGGCAGAGGAGGGCAAAGCTTATAAACTCGGTGTTGGTAGGTTAAGCCGGATGGGGGCGTGGTGTAGCCTGGTCCATCATCGCGGGCTCCAGAGGTATGAGGACTTGCGGGTTTGCTGATTTGGGGATGAGCCTTTGGAGCTCTGACCCGGAGAAACCCGCGGACCGGGGTTCAAATCCCCGCGCCCCCACCATTGAACTTCTCTGTCCCTGCTGTTGCGCTCTTCTGTTCCGTCCTGTGCGCCCCACCGCAACGTTATTAACACATACCTCCAACCTATTCCCATCGCCTTTTCAGGAGGGGTTGTGATGAAGCTCGACGTCATAGGGGTTGGAAACCTCAACTACGACATCATAATGCTCCTTGACAGGTTCCCCGAGTTTCACGAGAAGGTAAGTGCCCAGAAGGCATTCTTCGGTCTTGGGGGGGCCGCAGCCAACACCATAACGTGGCTGGCCCACTTCGGCCTCAGAACGGGCTACATAGGTGCCGTTGGACGGGATGAGATAGGTGAGGCCCACCTGTCTTACTTCAGGAAGATAGGGGTCAACACGGATGGCATACGGGTCGTGGACGCACCGTCGGGCGTGGCCGTGGCGATGATAAGGGGGGAGGACAAAAGGATTGTCAAGTACCCCGGTGCCAACACCATGAAGATGGTTGACTTCGAGTATCTGGCGAGGGCCAGGCATGTCCACCTCTCCTCCAATCCCCCTGAGACGATATCCCAGGTCGTGAACTTTGCTCATGAAAATGGAATCACGGTGTCCCTCGACATCGGGGAGGCCGAGCTTCCACCTGGGGTCGAGGAGAAGGTGGACTACCTCACCATGAACGAGGACGAATACAGAAGAAAGTTCGGCTCCCTGGATCTGGGCCTGTCCAAGGCCAGGAACCTCGTGGTAACACTCAATGGGGGAGGAGCCCTTGTTAGGGACGAGGACGGAAACGTCTTTGAGGTCAGAGGGCTAAGCGCTGAGGTTGTGGACTCGACAGGGGCAGGGGACTCTTTTGATGCGGGGGTAATATACGGGGTTCTTCAGGGTTGGAGCCTCAGGGATGCCGCGAAGCTCGGGATGCTGCTGGCGTACCTTACCGTACAGAAGGTGGGGGCCAGGAGTGCCGTGATACCCCTGGATAGGGTCGTGGAGACCGCCCGCCGCCTTGGCCTTGATCTGCCCTTCGGAGAAGGATGAGCCTCTTCTTTCCCTTCCATGTTTTTGGCTTCCGTTAGCCGTCTTATGCCCCTGGCCGTCCACTCACAACGTTTAAATAACACTACCGAGGTACTTTATCCAGAACATCGGGCCCCTAAGAAACCCTTAAAAATCCGGGCTCTGGAAGGCTTTAGAGGAACCAAAATATCTTAGGCCGGAGGTGGACCTCTTGGAAATCATAATTGACAACTTCAAGCCGAAGATCACTCGTCCGTTCAAGAGGAAGAACGAGTATTGGGTCAAGCTCATCCTGCCCGAGGGAGAGGAGTATATAATGAAGTTCAAGACCCCCCTTGAAGCGGAGGATGCTATATACGGCATGCTGGATGACCTCCAGGTCTACGGCGGGAAGGTGAAGTTAAGGCTTCGCGAGGGCAACGTGATAGAGGATATCGAGGTCTTGGAGCTGTACAAGCCCTCGGCCAAGGAGCTTCTTGACGAGTACTTTACTGACTGACTCCTTTAACGCTCTTTTCTGTTCATTGTGGTTGGAAATCTGACAAAAACCTATATATACTTCAGGCCACATAGTCTATTATTGGACGACTTTGCGGTGTCAAAACCAGCGGCTCAAATATTCTCCTGGGGGTTGTCGTTGTGGCAAGGAGGAAGAACAAGGAGCTCTTTGAACTTGCAATGGATCTTGGCGGTGAAGAGGCCGTTGAGGTAATCAAGGCTCTGGAAAAAAAGAAGGAGTCCACAGATGAGGAACTCGCCGAGATAACCGGAATACGGGTCAACACCGTCAGGAAGGTTCTCTATATGCTTTACGACCAGGGACTGGCAGAATTCAAGCGTATTCGCGACAAGGAAACCGGGTGGTATTACTACTACTGGCGCCTTGAGACCAAGCGCCTCCCTGAGATAATCCGTTCCAAGAAGATGGCCGAGCTGAAGAAGCTCAAGGAAATGCTCGAGGAGGAGACCAGCGAGATGTACTATCACTGCGGCACGCCCGGGCATCCGAAGCTGACCTTTGACGAGTCCATGGAATACGAGTTCCAGTGCCCGATATGCGGGGCCATGCTCATGCAGTACGACAACACTGCCGTTGTTGAGGAGCTTAAAAGGCGCATAGAGGAGCTTGAGATTGAGCTCGGGCTGAAGAAAAAGCCCAGAAAGAAAAAGAAGTGAATGATGCTGTTTGCTGATGAACTTCGGGGATGGTGGGAATGGAAGAGGTAGTTATTCTGGAGAAGGTTTACGGGGACAGGAGTGGCTTTTTGAAGCTCGATAAAAAGCTCAAAGCCCTGCTCGGTGATCTGGAAGTTGAATGGAAGCTCTCAGCTGTGAAAAAGAACTGGGTCAAGGTAAGCCTCAACGGTGAGGACGAGGAAATAAGCACGAACCTCGTCCGTGAGGAGTTCGGGGAGGTCCCCTACAGGCTCAAGGCCGTTGAGGAGGGCAAGACCTACCGGGGGCGCTTTATAGACCTCGGAAAGGTTGGCTACGGCGCCTACGTCGATATTGGGATTTTCACTCCCAAGCCTAAGGATGCCCTTCTCCCCCTCTACTATCTGAAGGAGACCTTTGGCGAAATGCCTGTCAGGCAGATGATAAGGGAGTTCGGCTGGGTAGACAACATTCCCGTTGAGGTCACCGTTACCGACGTCGAGTTTGGTACGAGGGAGGTCGAGCTGGCCTTCAGCGACGCCCAGTTAAAACGCATAAAGACTTGGCTCAGCGACGGCCACGACAAACTCTTCATCGCTGGGACGATAAGCGAGAACGTTGAGAAGGCGCTAATCCGCACCGGCCACGGAAGGGATGTCAAGCGGATTGAGGAGCTCGGCCTCATGGAGACCCTCCTCATACTCAAGAAGGGGACTCAGGCGCCGGGCATAATCAAGGAGATAGGCCCCCACCTTCGGGGGACCGTGATAGGGGCGATCAAGTTCCAGGAGTGAACCCGTAGAGGAGCCTGACGACCAGACCCGCAAGGAGCACGAAGCAGTATGGCAACAGAGATGGCACAAACAGTGACAGGGGCAGGTACACGGCGGTCGCCAGGAGGAAAAATGCTGTCTGGCCCTTTATTTTTACCTCCCTCCTCGTGACCGCGTACCCTGCGGTGGCGAGCGCAAGCCCGCTGTTGAGGAGAAACCGCCTCACCATCACCGGCCCGTTTGGATCCATACCCTGAGGGATATGTGGGGGGAACCCCAGGTAAACGTACATCAGGAAAACTCCAAGGGCCGTTAAGGCGAGGTACGTGTAGTTTCTCAGGTACCTCTTCGGAAAGACCAGCACAAACACCAGTGGAGTGAGGGCTAGATATGGGTTGATGGCCGTGGCCAGCAGGGTAAACGCTGACAGGATCACCGTCTGTGCGAGGGCCTTCCCCTTCTCCGGCGAGAAAGTCACGTTGCTTATTATTGCAACGGCGGCTATGAAGGAAGCCAAGCCAAGGATGCCCCCACTGATGGTTCCTATTTCCTCCCTGAACATAGGGGCGACGAACGTCAGTCCGAAGATTATGAAGCCCATCTCGCGGAATCTCCTTGGAGCTATGCAGAAGGAGCATGATATCACCAGGAGTACCAGGATCCAGTGAATAAAGACGAGATTCTCCTCTATCGGTGGGATGACCCTGAACACGAGCCCCATGATAACGCTCAAAGGAGACTCAGGGGGACCTCCTTTGGTAAAGCTCAGGGCTTGGAGGAACTGGTGCAGAAAGCCCTCAGTCGGGGCCGGTCTCTGGCCCGTGAGGTACCAGAGCACAAAGAGGGACACCGTGAGCAGGTAGAAGCTGCCGGCATGTTTTCCATCCCTTGTGAGGGCTGTGAGAAAAACGGTCACGATGGCCAGAGCCAGCAGGGATGAGAGCAGCACTGATGAAAGGGGAGGGTTCCACAGCTCTCGGAACGCCAGCTCCGTGAGGTATATGTTGTCCTTCGAACCAGTTATGAGCACTGTGTCGTTGAGGATTATCACCGACGGGTGAAAAGACTCCTCCGCCGGCAGTCCTGTCCGGTTCCAGACCTCCGCCATCAACCGGTTGTTTTTGACGTTACCTACGAGGACGAGGACTCCGTCCCCATGCCCCTTTATGGTGTCCAGCTTTTCGTCAATGTAGTATGCCCACCCCCTGGCCCAGCTTTCGTTGCCCCCCACCACCCTGTATGTTGAGTCCGAGGTTAAAAACTCCCGAAACGCGGCTCTGTCGGGGTGATATGTAACCCCGCCCGCAGAGGCTAAGGGGGCCGCGAGAAGTATTATGAGCGCCGCCAGAAAGAGGGCCCTTTTCATGTTCTCCCTCCCAATGGGATAGCCCGATGTGGTTAAAAAGTTAATGTAGCCCGGCCCAGCGCGGCCCCATCGCTTCGGCCCCCAGCCGGTCTGAGCCGCGCTGGCTAGGGATAATACCAAAGGCTTAAAAGCTTCACTCCGATTCGGGGCTCTCCTTCTCCCCTCCCTTCATCTCCTCAAGCCTTTTCACGAGCTTCTCCGCGATCTCCACGAAGGCCTTCGCCGCCACGGTGTCCCCGTAGAGGACTATCGGCATGCCCGCGTCGCTGGCTTCTCTGGCCTTGAGGTCTATCGGAATCTCGCCAAGGAAGTCAACTCCCTCCTTCTCGGCGAGCTTTTTACCACCGCCCTTGCCGAAGAGGTCTATCTCGTTGCCGCAGTGCGGACAGATGAGGTAACTCATGTTTTCAATGACCGCTATGTAGGGGACCTCCATCTTCTTCATCATGTTAACCGCCTTGCCCGTATCGAGGAGGGCGACCTCCTGCGGGGTGGTGACTATTATCGCCGCGTCGAGGTGTATGCTCTGAGTAACCGTGAGTATCTGGTCTCCGGTTCCGGGCGGGAAGTCGATTATCATGAAGTCGAGCTCTCCCCATTTTACGTCTCCCAAAAGCTGCTTTATGGCCTTGGTGACGAGGGAACCCCTCCAGATTATCGGCTGGTTCTCCGGAACCATGAATCCCATGCTCATGACCTTTATCGGTGTCGTCTGCCCAAGGAAGTCGTTCATTGGGGGTATCATCTCGAACCTGCCGTCCTCCAGCCTCTCCGCGAGGACATCTGCCCTGTCAACACCGAGCATCTTAGCGACGTTGGGGCCGTGTATGTCAGCGTCGAGGATTCCCACGAAGTAGCCCTTCTTAGCCAGGGCCGCCGCAAGGTTGACCGCGACGGTGCTCTTCCCGACGCCGCCCTTGCCGCTCAGCACGGCTATCTTGTACTTCCACTTCCTCTGCTTCTCGTTTATTCTCTGGGTAAGGGGATCAGCGCCCAGTCCTCCTATGTTGAGCGTGGGGGCTTTGATCGTCATGTCTAACACCTCCGGTTTAGGTTGGCCTAAGGGCTTAAAAGTTTTGTCCCAAAATTCGACAGTGTTGCCCAGATCTGGGTAATCAAAGCGGGAGCACGACTGGAATGCCCCTGACTTTCCCCACCTCAACGTCCACACCGTAGACTTCCCTGAAGAGCTTCCTATCAAGAACCTCGATCCCACCGTCCGCGACTATCTTCCCACCCTTCATGAAGACTAACCTCTTCGCGAAGCGCATGGCGAGGTTTACCTCGTGCATGACCACGATCACCGTCCCCCCTCCCTTTAAGAACTCCCTCGCTATCCTCATCACCTCGAGCTGGCTCCTTATGTCGAGGTTGTTTGTGGGCTCGTCCATCATCAGAACCTTCGGCTCCTGGGCTAGGGCCCTCGCTATGCTCACCTTCTGGAGCTCACCTCCGCTCAGTTTGTTGGTGGTTTTGAGGGCGAGGCCCTCTATTCCCAGCCTCCTCAGCGCGTTCCTAACTGCCTCTATATCCCTCTTTGAGGGCCTCAGCCCCATGTACGGCCTCCTTCCGAGGAGAACACTGTCAAACACCGTCATGAAGCCGGGTTCGGTCCTTTGGGAGACGTACGCTACCAGCTTTGCTAGTTCGTCCCGGGAGTATTCCTCTATGGGTCTCTCGAACACCTCGACGCCCCGGCAGTTCAGGATTCCGGAGATGCACTTCAGGAGGGTGCTCTTTCCGGCTCCATTAGGCCCGAGGATAGCGACGAACTCTCCCTCCTCGACTTCCAGGTCTATCCCCTTCAGGATATCGGTGCCGTTGTAGGAGAAGCTGAGCCCCCTAGTTCTTACGGCCTTCATCTTCTTCCCTCCATCCTTATTAGGAGGTAAATGAAAGCCGGGGCCCCAAGGAATGAAGTCACGATTCCAACCGGGAGCATAATCGGAGCGAGAACCAGTCTCGCGGCGGCATCTGCGGTAATGAGGAGTAGAGCCCCCGCCAGGGCCGAGAGGGGTACGAGGAAGCGGTAGTCGCCGCCGGCGACGAGCCTTACCGCGTGGGGTGCTATCAGGCCGATGAAGCCTATCACCCCGACGAAGGCGACGCTCACGGCAGTTATGAGGGCGGCGAGGAACGTAGATACCAGGCGGACCCTTTCGACGTCAACGCCGACGCTTTTAGCGACCTCCTCGCCTATGGCTGACGCGTTCAAATCCCACCTTTTTATGACGAAGTAGACGAACACCGGGACGAAAACCAGGAGCATCATGCCGTCCTCCCGCCAGGTGGCCCGTCCGAGGTCGCCGAAGCTCCAGTAGACCATAGCAGCTAATTGGAGTTCGTCCGCGAAGTACTGGACAAGCGTCGTGAGGGCAACGAAGAGGGAGCTCATGGCCACTCCTGCCAGGATTATGGCTTCGGGAGAGAGCTCCTTGAGCCTCGCCAGGAGCAGGATTATTCCTACCGCAACCATGGCACCCATGAAAGCGAATAAAACTACTGCGTAGGGGTTGTCGAGCGATATCCTTCCCGAGCTCTCGGTGTAGCCCGCGCCGAGGATTATGGCTAAGGAGGCGCCGAACATCGCCCCGTGGGAGACACCCATCGTGAAGGGCGTCGCCAGAGGGTTCCTCAGGAAGCCCTGCATGACTGCACCGGCCACCGCTAGGGCAGCCCCCACGAGGAGTCCGGCCACTATGCGTGGCAGGCGGATCTTCCAGACAACGAGAATGGCGCTCTCGCTCCCCCTGCCGATAAGAGCGTCCACCACTTCCCGAATGGAGAGGTAATAAGAACCATGGGAGAGGGAGTACAGGCTAACAAGAAGGATTGCGAGGAATAAAAAGAGGCCGATAAAGAGCTTTCTTGCTATGTACCCCTCGTAGTCCATAACCATCACGGCGATGTCGGCAGTGAGTACTTAACCGTTCCGTTTTCAAGGTCTACCCTTCCAAACCCGCCGAACTGGTCGGTCATGTCCATGTAAACGGGCTTTCCGAGGAGGAAATTGTATATCTCGTCGGCCTTCTTTGCCGGGTCAACGTCCTTGAAGCGCTCTGGGTAGAGTACTTTGCCGATGTAGTAGGCGTCCGCTAAAGCGGTTCCCACGTTGGTGGTGTAGAAGTTGTAGGGCAGTATGCCGTAGACGTTGCCGTTCTTCACGGCCTTCAGCGAGTTATAAAAGTCCGGGTTCTTCCTGTAGTCATCGAGAACCAGCTTCAGCCCACCCTCGTCGATGAAGATGTAGTCCGGCTGCCACTCAAGGAGCTTCTCCTTATCTATGGAGTGGTGGCCCGAGCCGAGCTCGTCGGCGACGTTATCTGCGTGGACTGCAACGAAAGGCGAGTACTTGCCCTCAGTGCTCTCGATGCCGTGGGCGCCCTTGTAGCCGATTCCACCGACGTAGACCTTCTTGGGCTCAACGCCCTCGGTGCGCTTTGAGAGGTCATCCTGAATTGATTTTATGAAGTTTATTACCTCCTGCGCTCTCTTTTCCTTTCCGAGTATTCTCCCCGCGAGTTCGAGGGACCTGAAGAGCTCTTCGTCCTCGAAGGTGGCCAGCTGGCCATAGCTGAGAACCACTACGGGGATGCCTGTTTTCTCCTGTATTTCATCGGCGGTCTTTGCATCGACGTAGGTCAGGAATATCACGTCCGGCTTGAGGTTTATCAGGGCCTCGAAGTCCGGCAGCTTGCCCGGCCCGCCGGGGCCTATGCTCGGCAAGTCTTTGAGCTCGGGGTGGGCTATGATGTAGGGTCTCCCAAAGTTGTAGCGCTTCTCGAAGTCCTCAACGCCCACAACCATGTCGCTCGCGTTGAGATAGACCACGAGCCTCAGCGCTCCGGGGCCCGCTGCGACAACTTTGGTTACCTCTGTGGGCACTTCTACGGTTCTTCCAATGGCGTCGGTCACCGTTACGGTTCCTTTCTCAGTTCCAGAGTTGCTGGTGCTCCCGATGCAGCCGCTGACTGCCACAACCAGAAAGACTAGAAAAATAGCTAGCAGCTTTCTCATTTCAACCCCTCCCTCCGAGTTTGACTATTCCACGACCAATGACTCCGAGGTACCTCTCGCCTGCACAGCGGAGGCAGAAGGGCTTTCCGTCCACGTGAACGGCCCTGGTCGACATGACGAGCTCACCGCACTCTGAGCAGCGGACGCTCTCGAATATGGGGGCCTGCTCTATCGGCGGGACCTTAACGCGCTCGATCTTGAACTCCTCCGTTGGAATGTGGAGCATCCTGTGAGCGGCCTCCTCCCAGAGCTCCCAGAGCCTGGCCCTCTCCTCCGAAGTTCCCTTCCTCTCCCTGACAACTTTGTTGAAGAGCTCCGTCGCTCCGGGCGGGTAGTACTTCGCCAGCCTTTCCGCGTCGGCGTAGACCCTAACACCCTCCCACGTTGAGCGCTTTACGAGCGTGAGAGCGGTCTTTCCGAGGTCGAGGTAGACCAGCGAGTTGTTCCCGAGTGTGCAGCCCGTTGCGACCTGAACTCCGTCCGTGAAGCAGCTGTTTATCTCCACTATTGCCAGAACCGACTCGTCCACGCTGCCGGAATAATCAAGCCTTCCAACGCCGAGCTTGTCCATCGCCACCAGTGATGCCCTTATTCCGAGTGCGAGGTAGGGGCAGACGTGCCCGTGAAACTCCCTCGCGTACTTTAGGATGCCCTCTACATCCCTCTCATCGACTAATCTGTTGAGCGTGAGCATGGTATCACCGATTTCGGATAAAGTAACACGATTTTTAACAGTTTTTTAAAATTGGTGTTATGAACAAAAGGTTGAAAACCGGGAAAGTATTACGCGGGTTTAAATCAGGAAGCTTTAGAAAAGCCTTGAAATGAAAAAGGGGAGGAAATCACTCCTCCGGCTTCGGGAGTGTGACCTCGACGCCGAGGACCTTCCACATGGCCTTGATCTGCTCGCGGAGCTGGTCAATTGCCTCTGGCTGCTTGAAGAGGTGCTTGAACCTGCCCTGGAGCTTGAGGTACTCCTCGATGGGCTTCTTGAACTCGATGGCCACGACTCTTCCTCCCTCGCGCTTGACCTTTGCGCCTCCGCCCGGTGCCTGTATCTTGATGTTGTGGAAGTCGCCGTTCTCAATCTCGAAGAGCGGCCAGACACCGGTCTCAATGGCTAGCCTGGTGATCTCAATGCTCTTCTCAGGCGGGGCGCGCCAGCCCGGAACACAGGTACACTGGACCTGAACGAAAGCCGGGCCATCGATCTTTGCCGCCTTCTTCATCTTCCTGATGTAGTCGTAGGGGTTGGCGACGCTGGCGGTGGCAACGTAGGGTATCTGGTGTGCTGCCGCGATGAGGGCGACCCACTTCTTGGGCTTGTCCTCACCGATGGAGAGCTTGCCCGGCGGGCTGGTGGTGGTCCAGGCGCCGTAGGGTGTGGAGCTTGACCTCTGGATTCCGGTGTTCATGTAGGCCTCGTTGTCGTACATGAGGTATACGACGTTGTGCCAGCGCTCGAGCATGCCGCTCAAAGCCTGCATACCGATGTCGGCTGTTCCACCGTCACCGCCTATTGCCAGTATCTTGCCCTTCCTGCCCACCTTCTTCCAGGCGGCCTCAACACCGCTGGCAACGGCAGCCGCGTTCTCAAAGGCCACGTGAACCCACGGGGCCTTCCAGGCGGTGTACGGGAAGACAGCGCTGACGACCTCCATACATCCGGTGGCCTGGGCTATTGCAAAGGCATTCGGGTCTCCGTACTTCTCCTCCATGGCCTCGCTAAACGCTTTGGTGGCGAGCCTCAGGGCGGCGGCACAGCCGCAGCCGGCACAGGCGGCGTGTCCTGGGGCCCAGTACTCGCGAGTAGTGATCGGGGGCTTCCTAACGGCCATCTTCCTCACCTCACAGTATCTCCTTCCTCAGTCCTATCCAGTTGACTTCATCAAACTCCTCTCCAGCGAGGGCCTTCTGGGCTATGCCGAGGGCCTCGTCGAGGTCCTTGAAGGTGACGTCCCTTCCACCGAGGCCGAGGATGAAGTCAACTATGACGGGCTTCTCCTTCTCGTTGATAAGTGCCCTGCTGAAGTCCTGGAAGAGGGCACCGCCGACGCTGAAGGTGACGTTCTTCTCAAGCAGAGCGAGAACCTTGGCCTTCTTCGCCAGCTCCCTGACCTCTTCAGTCGGGAACGGCCTGTAGACGGTGAGCTTGGCGACTCCAACCTTGACGCCCTTCTCGCGGAGCATGTCAACGTACTCCTTGACGGTTCCGGCGAGTGAGCCCATGGTGACGAAGATTATCTCGGCGTCGTCGGTCTTGTACTCCTCAATCTTCTGGTACCTTCTACCAAAGCGCTTCTCGAACTCAGCAAAGGCCTCGTCAATGACCTTCTTTGCTGCCTCATTGGCCTCCCAGACGGTGTATCTCGCCTCCATGTAGTGGGCCGGGAAGGCGAGGGTACCCTGGGTTATCGGCTTGCTCGGGTCGAGGTAGGCGTGCTTTGGCACATACTCGCCGAGGAACTCGTCGACGAGCTCCTGGTCGGGTATCTCGACCGGTTCGACCGTGTGGGTGAGGATGAACGCGTCAAAGCCGACCATGGCCGGGAGGAGAACGCGCTCGTCCTCGGCGACCTTGAAGGCTATCAGGATGAGGTCGAGAGCCTCCTGGTTGTTCTCAGCGTAGAACTGGAGCCACCCGGTGTCGCGCTCGCTGATGGTGTCCTGCCAGTCGTTCCAGATGTTGATCGGAGCTGAGAGAGCGCGGTTTCCGACGGCGATGACTATCGGGAGGCGCATTCCGGCGGCGATGAAGAGTATCTCGTGCATGAGGGCGAGACCCTGCGAGGCGGTCGCAGTGAAGGTTCTGACTCCAGCGGCTGAGGCACCGACACAGGCTGAAATCGCTGAGTGCTCGCTCTCGACCTTGATGAACTCTGCGTCAAGCTCTCCATCCGCGACAAACTCGCTGATCTTCTCAGGAACCAGTGTGGACGGCGTAATTGGGAACGCGGCTATAACCTTTGGCTTGGCCAGCTTAGCCGCCCAGGCAGCCGCTTCGTTGGCCTTCATAACCTTTCTAATCGGCATCTTCCACCACCTCACTTGACTTCCCTAACCATTGTTATGGCATCAACAGGGCACTCGTTCGCACAAATTCCACAGCCCTTACAGTAGTCGTAGTCAAAGACCGGGTAGTTCTCCTCGTCGAGGTATATGGCCGGCTCCGGGCAGTAGATGTAGCAGAGATAGCACCTAACGCACTTGTCCCTGTTGAACTCCGGCATGAAGACACGCCAGGAACCGGTCTTGTTGACGACGCTGCTTCCGGGTATGGTCGCTATTGCCCCAACCGTCATCTTTTCGCTATACTCCTTCTGAACCCTCTCAATCTCGGCCTTAAACGGACTCTCGGCCATGTTTATCACCTCGGGTGAATTATCAGATGGGAACTTAAATCTTGGGGTAAAGAGGGAAAGCTCAGCCGAAGACCTCGGCGAGCTTCTTGAGCTTCTCCCACTCGCGGTTGACCCACTCCTGGAGCCTCTCAATGTCCTCCTTGGTCATGTACTTGAACCTGCCCTGGTACTTGAGGAACTCCTCGATGGGCTTCGGCTCCTTCTTCGTTGACGGCATGTTGATCTTGTACTTTCCGTTCTCGTACTCAAAGAGCGGGAAGTAGGCAGTCTGGACCGCGAGCCTTGCAAGCTCGATGCTCTTGTCTGTGGGTGAGCGCCAGCCTGTCGGGCACGGGGCGAAGAGCTGTATGAAGCTCGGCCCCGGAATCTTCTGGGCCTTCTTGAGCTTCCTTATGAAGTCCTCCGGGTATGCTATGCTGGCGGTTGCCGCGTAGGGCACCTCGTGGGCGATGACGATGTCAATGACCTTCTTCTTGTTCCTCTTTTCCAAGAAGTGCATCTTTCCGCCTGGGGTGTTGGTGGTCCAGGCTCCGTATGGGGTTGAACTTGACCTCTGGATTCCGGTGTTCATGTAAGCCTCGTTGTCGTACATTATGTAGACCGCGTCGTGGCCCCTCTCAAGGAAGCCCGAAAGGGCCTGGAGGCCTATATCCGCTGTACCGCCGTCGCCGGCCCAGCCGACGACCATTATTCCGTCCTCGCCCTTGACCTTGTACCCCTTGGCCTTCAAAGCCGCCTCGATGCCGCCTATGACCGCTCCGGTCGTCTCGAAGGCGGTGTGGAAGAGGTTGGCGTCGAGGGCGCTGTAGGGCCACGGGCCGGCTATGATGGTTGAACAGCACGCCGGGATAGCGAATATGGTCTTCTTTCCGTAAGCTTTAAGAACGTAACGGAGTCCCAGGGAAGCACCACAGCCCTGGCAGGCCGTGTGCCCTGCGTAAAAGTGCTCGTCGGCCGGAATGCTCAGCCTCTTCCTAACGTTCTCGGGGATCTCCATCTTTCTCACCTCTTAAGGTGGTACCAGTCCACCTCTACATCCAGCTCGCCCTTCTCGATTATGGCCTTCATGTTCTCAGCTATCTTCCTGACGTCGCTGACGGTGAAGTCCCTTCCTCCGAGGCCGACGATGTAGTTCTTCATGAGCGGCTTCGCCTTGGTGTTGTAGAGCGCTCCCTTGGCCTCGGTGAAGAGTATGCCTTCCATACCGAAGGAGTAGTTCCTGTCGAGAACGGCTATGCCTTCAACGTTCTTGGCGAGCTCGTAGAGCTCCTCCTTCGGGAAGGGCCTGAACCAGCGAACCTTGGCTGCTCCGACCTTGTAGCCCTCCTCGCGGAGTACATCAACGGCCTGCTTGACGGTTCCCATGAGGGAGCCCATTCCCATGAAGACGAAGTCCGCGTCCTCAGTCCTGTAGAGCTCTATCATCTGGCTGTAGTCTCTTCCAAACTTCTCGCCGAACTCCTTGCCGACGTCCCTGATGACTTCCTTGGCCTTCTCCATGGCCTTCTGTATCTTGTAGCGGAACTCGTAGTAGTCGGCGGGCGTTCCGAGGGCGCCGACCGCTATCGGGTTGTCGAAGTCGGTCAGCGTGTAGAGGGGCTTCCTCGGCGGGAGGAACTCGTCAACGAGCTCCTGGGGGATCATCTCGACGACGTCGTAGGTGTGGCTCAGGATGAACGCGCTCTCAACGACCATGGCCGGCAGGTTGACGGTCTCCGCCACCTTGAACGCCATAAGGACGCCGTCGTAGACCTCCTGGTTGTTCTCGGCGTAGAACTGCATCCATCCAGTGTCCCTCTGGGCAAGGCTGTCGGTCTGGTCGTCCCAGACGCTCCACGGTGGGGCCATGGCACGGTTCACATCAACCATGACAACCGGAAGCCTCGCCCCGCTGGCCCAGTGGAGCATCTCGTGCATCAGAGCCAGACCCTGGGCGGAGGTGGCTGTGAAGACCCTGGCTCCAGCGGCGCTCGCCCCTATACATGCCGCCATGGCAGAGTGTTCGCTCTCAACTGGAACGTACTCAAGGTTCTCCACTTCGCCGTTGGCCAGGAACTCGGCTATCTTCTCGATGATGCTCGTCTGGGGGGTGATGGGGTAAGCGGCCACAACCTCAACGCGGGCGTGCTTGACGGCGTAAGCGGCCGCGTAGTTGCCGCTCACAACCTTTCTAATGGGCTTGTACTCCATGGCCAACACCTCACTTCTCCTCTTTCTCCATGGTTATCGCCTTGGTCGGGCACTCGTTGGCGCAGATTCCGCAGCCCTTACAGTAGTCGTAGTCAATCCCCACATAACCGTCCTCACGGATGTATATGGCCGGCTCTGGGCAGAACTTCCAGCAGATGTAGCACTTGACGCACTTGCTGTCATCAACGACGGGTATGAACGTCCTCCAGTCTCCCGTGAAGTTGGTGAGGGTTGTGCCCAGGCTTATCGGGGCCTCCGGATACTCGTCCACGGACGTGAGGACGATTTTGACGGCCCCTTCTTTCCTTTCACCAAACAACGTGTTCACGCTTTTCACCCCTTCAAGGATTATAAGGAAAGAGAATCAGAGTTCGTAGAGGACGGTCTTGTTGAAGGCTTCTGCTGCGGCCTTGGCGTTCTTCTCGCCAAGGGCTCCTGAGAAGACGTCCTGGATGGCCTTCTGGACGTGCTCAAGGGTAACGACGCCGGTAGCCTTGGCGACGGCACCGAGGATCGCGGTGTTGGTGATGGGCAGGCCGAGGACTTCAAGTGCGATGGTGGTTGCGTCAACGAGCGCCAGCTTGGCCGGCTTCTTCTTGAGCTTCTTAAGGACTTCCTCCTTGCCCTTCTCGGTGTTGACTATGACGATTCCGCCCTCCTTTAGGCCTGCGGTGACATCAACCGTGTCGAGAAGGCTCGGGTCGAGAACGACGACGATGTCTGGCTCGTAGATCTGGGTCTTTATCCTGATTGGCTTCTCGTCGATCCTGGTGAAGGCCGTAACCGGCGCTCCACGCCTCTCAACACCAAAGAACGGGAACGCCTGGACGTACTTGCCCTCAAGGAAGGCAGCTGAGGCTAGTATGTTGGCGGCAGTAACTGCACCCTGTCCACCCCTACCGTGAAAACGAATCTCGATCATCTTCTCTGCCTCCTTAAATTTGTCAAAACTTATTCATCCATTGCATTTATTTAAGTTTCGGTATTGGCTTAAGCTCCCTTCGTCAGCTGTCTTTGGGTAGGCGTGAACTTTGTCAGTCGTCAATGGCATGATTGGGGCATCGTTTCCCGAAAAAGGTTCGTCCGCTAAATTTTTAAGCCCATAAACTACATGCCGGTATATAGACTATATAGGTGATGCTCATGGATGGCATTGCCCTTGCAGCGATAGCAGTGGCCTTCTACATCGCCTGGAACATAGGTTCCAATGATTCCGCCAACGCTATGGGCACCGCGGTTGGTGCGGGCATACTCAGCTTCCGCCAGGCAACGCTGACGATAGCCATCTTTGTTCTCATGGGGGCGTACCTCAAGGGCTACAAGGTCATGAAGACCGTGGGCAAGGGCATAGTTCCGGAGGGATACCTCACAATGGAGATGGCGGTGATAGCGCTTTTGGCAGCCGGCGTCTGGGTCACGATAGCGACCGTAAAGGGGCTCCCTGTCTCGACAACTCAGGCTATAGTTGGGGGTGTCATCGGAGTGGGCCTGGCCACCCACGCACCCGTCAACTGGTACACCCTCGGGAAGATAGCCGCAGCGTGGGTCGTTTCACCGGTTCTCTCTGGGATACTTGCGATGTTCCTTTACAGGTTCTACTCATGGGTTGTCTCTAAAATCAAGAGCATGTCAACAATCGAGGCCCTCTATAAGGCCCTGGCCATACTGGGCGGCTCCTACATGGCCTTCAACTTCGGAACCAATGAGGTGGCGAACGCCTCCGGGCCAATAGTGGGAGCAGGCTTCATGGAGCCCAAGACGGCCGGAATAGTGGTGGCCCTCAGCCTAGCGGTGGGGGCTCTGACCTTCAGCTACGCGGTCATGCACACCGTCGGCAAGAGGATAACCGCCCTCGGCCCAATTTCGGCCTTCGCGGCCCAGTTCGGCTCCGCCATAGCGGTGAGCCTGGCGAACTTCTTCGGACTGCCGGTCAGCTCGAGCCAGTCTATAGTGGGCGGCGTCGTTGGGGTGGGCCTCCTAGCGGGCGAGGGCATCGAGAAGTCCGTGATAATGGACATAATCTTCGGATGGGTCGCCACACCGCTGACGGCGATATTCATCTCACTGGCCATCTTCAAGGCCTTCTCTCTGGTGGGGCTAGTTTAACCTCTTTATTCCGACGCCCAGCCTCGTCAGCTCCTTTATCATTCCGGTCTGAATGTAGGCCTCTATCCTCGTTTCCTCCCCGTACTCCACATTCAGAACCTCACCGATGGCGTTTATCAGCGCTATCGCCTGGGGGACCTTCTCTGGCTCCCCCACTGTTATCTCGAAGGCCCCGTACTTGGGCAGGGTCAGTATGACATCTTCAATGGCCTCGTACAGTTCCTCCAGTTCTCCAAGCTTGGCTGATATCGAAACGACGCGGGAAACGTTTATCTCCCTCTCCTCGGCTAGCTCCCTTATTCTGTCGGCCTTGTCCCTGACGTCTTCAACGGCTGTTAGGTCCCTCTTGTTGAGCACCACTATCATTGGCTTATCGAGTGTTTTAAGCTCCCTTAGGACGTTAATGGACGCCAAAAACTTCCTCCTTATCTCGCCCCACGGTTCGCTTACGTCCAGAACGAGGAGTATTATGTCCGCCTTCACTATCTCCTCCAGCGTCGAGTGGAAGGCCTCTACTATGAAGGGAGGAAGTCCGTCTATAAACCCGACGGTATCGGTAACGAGAACCCTCTTCCCGCCGAGTTTAAAGCGCCGGGTGGTCGTATCTAGGGTCGTGAACATCTGGTCCTTGGCCTCGATCTCCTCCCTTGCGAGCGCGTTCAGGAGCGTGGACTTGCCCGCGTTGGTGTAGCCCGCGAGGGCTATGAGTATGAAGCCGACCTCTTCGCGCCTTTTCCTCTTGACCTCCCTGTCTGCCTTGACCCTTTCGAGCTCCTTCCTTATGCGGCCCATCCTGTAGCGGATGTGCTTGAGGTACTGCTGGGTCTGGTACTCACCCATTCCCTTGAAGCCTGCCCTGTCGCCGAGCTTTATCCTCCGTATGGCCTCCTTCACGAGGGGAACCTCGTACTGGAGTGAAGCGAGCTCCACCTGGAGCTTGGCTTCCTTTGAGTGGGCCCTCTTTTCGAATATCTCAAGGACGAGCTGCCACCTGTCTATGACCTCAACCCTGAGTTCCTTCCAGAGGTTGTAGGCCTGGCTGGGCGTGAGCCTGTTGGCGAAGACCACCCTGTCCGGCCTCAGCTCATCAACGAGTTCCTTCAGCTCCTCCAGTTTCCCCTTCCCGATGTTGTACTTCGGGTGCTCCTCCCGGTTCTGTTCGAGTATCGCCACTATCTCGTAGCCAGCACTCCGGAGGAGCTCTTCAAACTCCTCCCGGCTTATTCTCTCCCGCCGGGACTTCCTTACTACGCCGATTGCCCTCATCGTCAGCGCCTACTCCCCTTCCTTTATATTCTTTTGGTATGGTTTCCAACCTGAAGTTTGGGATACGCCTTTAAACTGAAAATGCAAGTAATATGTGGTGGTTCCCGTGAATTCCGACGAGGTTAACGTCAAACTTAGGGAGATAGAGGAGCTCCTCGACACCCTGGGGAAGCAGCACCCCAAGGAGATGGCCGCGTTTTCCCGGTTCCTCAGAGAGGTCGTTGATAACAAGGCCCTTACCACCCGTGAGAAGGAGCTCATAGCGGTCGCCCTTGGCATAGCACAGGGCTGTGAGTGGTGCATAACCCTGCACACCCAGAAGGCCCTTGAGGCGGGGGCAAAGAGGGAGGAGCTGATAGAAGCGGGCCTGGTTGCCGTTCTTATGGCAGGAGGACCTGCCCTTATGCACCTGATACCGCTCATGAAGGCCATTGAGGCCTTTGAAAGGGGAGAAAAGGGATGACTTTTTTACCTTTTGATTGATCATTCCGTTAGCCGGAGTATCGCCTCAGCGAGGTCGCCCTCGGCCTCTTCCAGGGCCTTTTTTGCTGTCTCGTAGTCCACCCCAGCCTGCTCCATGACGAGCCTGATGTCCTCCTCGGATATGCTGATTATTGGCCTTACCTCCTCGCTCCCTGGAACGATCTGGTAGCTCTTCTCTCCCTGGGCGGTTATGACGGTTATAACGGGGTCTTTGATGACTACCTCCTTGTTCGCGAACCTTATCACCACCTCGGTGACGCCTTCTAACTCCTCCATTTTGATGCCCATTTGGCGCATGAGCTTCTTCATCTGCCTCGGGTTCATTCCCATCATGTTCGTCCACCTGCGTAGAATTTGGTGGAGGATTTTAAAAAGGTGTGGGATCTCCCAGGGCTTTCAGGCCTGCCGCTGGTCACGCTGCCCCTATAGCCTCCCTCACCAGCTTCTCGGCTTTTTCCATCAGCCCCCTCGCCTTCTCCTCCGTGTGGGCTTCCAGCGTTATCCTCATTATCGGCTCGGTTCCGCTCGGGCGGAAGAGAACCCACCACTCGTCGTTCTCGATTCTAACGCCGTCTATGTCGATGAGCCTCCTGTAGTCGAAAGTCTTGAGGGCTTCCCTGGCGATTATCTCCATCGCCTTTGCCTTCTTCTCGTTGGGGCAGGGTATCTTGGCCCTCAGCGTAACGTAGCGCGGGACATCCCTGGCCAGTTCACTTAGGGGGCCGAGCCTGTCAATCATCTCCAGGACGAGAGCCCCAGCAAAGATTCCATCCGGAGTGAGGTTCCACTGGGGCATTATCCACGTCCCGCTCGGCTCACCGCCAAAGACGCCGCCGTGCTTTGCAAGTTCGTCCGCAACGGCAACGTCTCCAACACGCGTCCTCACGACTTCTCCGCCGAGGGGTCTAACGTAGTCGTCCAAAGCGAAACCGGCATCGACGGTGGTGATTATCTTCCCCTTCCCGAACTTGCGGAGGGTGTAGCCGGCTATAAGGCTCAGCATGACCTCGTACTCGATGAAGTTGCCCTCATCGTCCACAACTCCAATCCTGTCGGCGTCGCCGTCGTGCGCTATGCCGACGTCGGCATCCATCACCCTCACGGTTTTGGCGAGCATGGCTAGGCTCTTCGCGTTCGGCTCAAGCTCCCTGACAAAGAAGCCGCTCGGGTGGGAGTTGAGCGAGATAACCTTATTTCCGAGCTCGCGCTGGAGGTATGGGCTTAGAATCGAGCCAGCACCGTTTCCAGAATCGAGAACGACCGTGTACGAATCCTCAAGGCGGACCATATCAAGGGCGGCTTTTATGTACTCCCCCCGCGGGTTAGCGGTTCTGAGGTTACCAATCTCGTTCCAGGGGGCCTTCTTGAAGTTCCCGGATTCGAGGATTCCCTCAAGCTCGTTCTCCATCTCGGGGGTGTAGGCCATTCCGTTGGCCTGCCAGACCTTTATGCCGTTGTACTCGGGCGGGTTGTGGCTTGCCGTGATAGTGACGCCGGCATCGGCACCGTAAAGCTTGATGGCGAAGCCGGTCAGGGGCGTGGGCGCGAGGCCGATGTCTATGACGTCTATCCCAGTGGATAGAAGCCCGCTTATTAAAGCTCTCTTAAGCATCTCGCCGCTCGTCCTGGTGTCCTTCCCAACTACCACCGTTCCACCGCCAAGGTAGGTTCCCAGTGCCCTGCCGACCTTTAGGGCAAGCTCGGGAGTTAGCTTCTCGTTGACGACCTCCCTGATGCCGCTGGTTCCGAAGTACTTCCCCATGATGACCACCCGTGAGAATTATGATTTGTGATGAGAACGGGAGAAATATAACCTTTTCCCACGAACTGGAGAGAAAAAGAAAGGGCTCAGATGAAGCTGAAGCGCGGGTCCTTAACCCTGACGCCTAGCCCTTCGAGGGACTTTTTGACCTCCCGAATGGGAATCGTGCTCGCATCGGCGTAGAACTTGTAGCTCTTCCCGGCCTTTACCTCAAGCTCGTCCCTCTTCCCGGACTCGGAGTCACCATTCTTCATCTTTACCTCCCTGACCTCGCGGATTGGGATCTCAAAGTTCTCCGGGCTCTCTCCGAGGATTTCGTCAGGGCTCATGTCGTAGTACTCCTTCCAGTGGCCGTATGCCGTGGTGATACCCTTGAGAAAGCCCCTAACCCCTCCTTCAGTCTCTTTCTTCATTTTCTTGGCGAGTTCGGGAGTTAGAAACGCCACTATAAGCCTCCCGTCAGTTATCACAAGGCTCGCCCTGCTCTCCCTCATGAAACCCCTCTTGTAGTCAACGTTGCCCACAACGTAGAGAACCTTCTCCATTCCCTTCACCTCAACTCGTAAACCTCGCTATCTCCTCACCGCTCGGATTGAGAACCCTGAGGACGACCTTTCCACCGAGCTTTTCGGAGAGGTCCGATGCCATCTTCCTGTACGCGCCCTCGGCATCGCCTATCTCGTCCCTGCTCTCGAAGGAACTCATGGCGCTTATCGTGTAAGGGTTGCTCCCGTCGATGAAGATATCCCAAGGGCCGTTCCCCGCGAAGGAAACCGCATAGTCGAGTACCTTCTGGGCGTCATCCTTCCCAACGCCGACGTACCAGACGGTTATACCGTTGGACTCGATGTAGGTGTATTTGCTCTCCGCCGAGAAGACCTCGTTTTCATCGGGGCTCAGGAGCTTAAGGAACACTTTTTCCCCGTTAAACACCTCCTGAGACATCTTGGACGCCATTATCCTCACGTAGAAGGCAGTTTTTTCATCGACCTCGCTCCCGCTCCCGTAGGGTGTGGTCACCCCGACGGTGTATGAATCGCCGCTCTTTGAGAGGTAAACGTCCGTTTCCCCGGTTATCTGAAAGTTGTCGCGGACGAAGTTCAAAACGGAATTAGCCTGGGATAGTGAGATATCCCCCGAGTAGTGCACGGTTATATCGTTCACCGTGAGAGTCTTCTCGGTCTCCACGTTTGCATCGGGACTTTCACAGCCCGCCGCGATGACCAGAAGGGTCACCAGCAGGGCAAAGACGAACCTTCTCATTCCCATTCCTCCAGTTTTCGTGTGAAAAAACAAAAGGGCTCACTTCTTTTCCAGCAGGTAAATTCCAACGCTGACTTTGTAGGAATCCACGTTCAGGGGGCTCTTGTAGTCAATCCTGACCTGGAAGGGCTTGCTTGAGCCGTAGATCATACTGTCTGTTTCCGATTCGGTCAGGACGTTGTTGTTCTCGTCGAGTATCGTTATCTTCTCCACCGTCCCATCGCTGCTCGCGTTGATGTAGTACTTCCCGGGATCGAGGACGTGCGAGAGGTAAAAGACATCGCCGCTCACAGTTTCCGTTTTGACCTCGACCGGAACCTTGTCGTAGGTGCTGAGGTAGTAGTACTGGGTGCCGAAGACCGCGACTATGCCTATGACTATGAGCAGGAAGAAGCCAACGATCAGCTTTTTGATCAGTCCCATATCATCACCTCCTCCGAGTTATTGCAATCACCAGCAGCGCGAGCAGGGCCATCATCCCTGGCCCGCAGGTCACGTCTACCGAAACTCCCCCGTCAGTGCCTGTTCCCTCGCTGCTGGGGCCGCTGGATGGGCTTGGGCTTGTGAAGCCGGAACCTTCGGATGTGGCTGTTGGCGAGTGGACCGATGTGGCAGGGCCGGTAGAGTCTTCAGTTCCCCCCTCGGATAAACCCGTCTGGTTGCAGGCTTCCTCAACGTGGAAGTACTCGCTCGGGTGGTCGTGAACCCATATCTCCACTGGAGCGATCTTGTACCACTCCCCCGTCGGGAGGTCGTCGAACTCAAAGGTTCCCTCAAAGCTGGCCTCAGAGTAGAAAGGCACCTTCACGAACTTCACGTCATCCTTTCCGAGCTCCACGAAGTTCGGAACCCAAGCGGCCAGCTCTCCGCCCTGCTCGACGTGGTGAACGTCGCAGCCGGCGAATTCCATGTTCGGGCCAAGTTTCAGGAGCCTGTCCGGAGGAAGGAATATAACGAAGCCGTCCCCTGCGCGGGATATGTACCTGCTGTGGGGCTGAACGTCGTAGTAGACCTTGAGGATCTCCCCCGAGGGGGAGGTCTTGACGAGAGGGTCAAGGAATACGTAGTTTCCGTCATCTGCGAGGGCAAAGCCCGCCGGGGACTGTCCATTGTAGATGGTCGTATTCCAGAAGCCGCTCCAGAGGATGTTGCCCTTCTTGTCGAGCTTTACCCAGATTGAGGCTCCGCCGTCGTACTTCCCGGGAAGGCCGTTGGTGTAGAGCCACCCACCGGGAACGCTGTAGAGCATTGGCCTTCCGCCGGAGAGGGTATTGAAGCGCCCCATCTTCCAGAGTTCGTCACCATCGATGGCCTGTTTATACTCCTTAACCCATTTCGGCTCTCCCGTTACGGGGTCTATGCCTAGGAATCCGAGGTCTGGACCCCCGGGAGAGGAGAACGCTATCACCACCTCGTTTCCATCGAAGCTCACTGCCTGAATATGCTCGTGTAGACCCTCCCTTCCGTAGATGTGAATCCACTCCAGGTTTCCAGAGGGATCAAACTTTATCGCCCCTACGTCGAGGGCGGAAGCTATGTGATCGTAATCGTACGGGTCATCGGGGTCTTTGTGGTGCATGTGCGCGTAAATCGGAGCGACCACTATGACCCCGTCGCCGGTAGGTTGAACCCTGATGCCCCCATAGCCATTGTCGGAGTTCTTGAAGGCCCTGGCCCAGACGGGGTTCCCCGAGAAGTCGAACTTGACCAGCGTGAAGAGCGGGTCCCCCTTGATCCAGTCATCTGGTGCCGAAACATTGACGACGCCGTTCGTCCTTAAGACGACGTAGATGCCATCATTCCCAACGGCTATATCCGACACGACCTGATACTGCCCGTAGGGGAGGTTGAGGGGAAGTTCCTGACTGAGGCTGAAGTTCTTGGCCCAGAGAACCTCTCCCATCGGCGAGAGGTGTATCAGAACCGCCAATCCGGCCCCGTGGCTTCCGAGGAGATAGTAATCCCCCGAGCTCCCCGGAACAAATGCCACAGGGTTGTAAGGACTGTCAAACATCGTTTTATCGGGCTGGACCTCGTAGATGACCTCCCACGCGCTGGAAGGGCTTGCAAGGGGCAGAAAAAGGCCCATAGCAAGAAAAAATGCAACGAAGATGCCGGATTTTTTCATTTTTCCATCTCCTCATGGTTTTCCGATTTCAGAAATGCTTATTGAGTTCGCGAACTCCTCCGGCGAGAGCTCCCCGGAGAGGGCCTTCAGCAGGTCGCCGCTGGAAACGGAAACGCTGACGTTCCTCTCGCCGAGGTATACTATCTCCACCCTCTCGACCCAGGGGGCGTCCTCCAGAATGGCGAGACTCATCCTGGCGTAGTCCCTCCAGAAGGAGTCCTCATCAGCCAAATACTCAAGGGAAACGCTCGCTGTGTCGTTCGTGACCGTCACGTTGTGCACGATGACGTCGAAGAGGCCCAGGTCGTTCTCAATCATGAACTCCGGCCTTCTAATGTCCTCGAAGGCCGCGTTGTCGAGGTCACCGTTTTTGACCGTCAGCGCGATTACCGGCTCGTCCCCGAAGTAAGCCTCGACCCTGATGTTCTCGGAGCCGTTTTCGCGGGCCTTCTCCGCGAGGGTGTAGAGGGCACCAAGAAGGCTCCCGTCGATGACGCTCGTCTCGAAGTGTATAACCGTCCAGTTGCCGGAGCTAACCACGCTGACGTTCCCGGCTAAATCGGTGCCCGTTTCCTCCAAGGGGGTTTCCGTGGTGGTGGAGGTCTCACCAAGGTTGTTCGTCATGTTTTTGGCCGTGTCTATGACCCCCTTGGGACTCAGGTCGTCTGGAATCTGAAAGTCCCAGTTGAGGTACAGGTAGGCACCCGCGATTAGGAGGAGTACCAGGAGCAGCTTCCCCTTCATATTACCCCCTCCTCGTAGAGCTTGTTTATGTAGAAGCGTATCCTCGCCTCCTGATCCTTGAAGTCGCCCTTGGAGTTCCTGTCCATCATGTTGACTCGGTGCATCCCGGTCGTGGTGTCCCTCATCTCATCGATGGTGTTCCTGATTATGTCGCGGTACTTCAGCCCGGCCTTCTTGTAGCGGACGGCAATCTTCGCGGTGGTTTCAAACTCCCACCTGTAGTCCTGGGCGAGCGTCTTCTTTATGGCAACTCCCATCGAGTTGAGAACTATCTCTATCGGCTTCGTCTCGATGTTCGACGGGACGGCGTTCTTGTATGGTGAGAGGGCCTTCTCGCGGTTCTCTATGTCAGACATGTCGTTGTAGAACGAGGCGCTCTTCTCGTCCACGTGCAGGTCCTTGGCGGTCTTCTTCACCGCCTCGCTATCGGAGAAGACGTTGATGTCCTTGTCGGCCTTGAAGTAGTCCTTGAAGAGGCCCAGGGGCTTAGGGAGGTAGTTGGCGACCTGGTCGATAAAGGCATCGAGCGCCTTGTTGCCATAGTACTTGGTCTTCCAGCCGAGGGCGGAGCTATCGCCGGTGTAATCGGCCTTCGAGTTGACGACTTTGACGACGTCTCCCCTCGGCGTTTTGATGACCATGAAGCCTCCCCAGTTTTCACCGAGGCTCTTGAGCCCCTCGATGTTTTCATCCATCCGTTTGGCAGCTTCGGGACTCAAGCCCTTAGATGAACCTTCCGAGCTCCCCGGGACGGCGACCGAGGAGTTCACCGGAACCCTCATCGTGCTGTTGGGGATTCTCTCCAGGTACATGTTGAGCAGAACCGGGGCGAGTCCCTCAAGGTTGCATGCGGTGGTTCCCTTAACGTAGACGGCCTTCGACGTCACCCAGTAGTGGTCGTTGACCAGGGCCTCGTAGGTGTGGTCGACCGATATGAAGCTGTACCCGTCGAAGTACTCCCTGCCATGCACGACTTTCAAATCGGCATAGTTCGCCCCGCCGCTGAACTCGTAGTGGGTGTACTCCTTTCCTATGTTGCCCATGTCGGGATCCCATATATCGTACTCGCTGTCAGTGTAGTTCATTCCCATCTTGACGAACCAGTTGAACTGCTCCACCGCTCCGTTGTCAGTGTAGTAAACTATCGTGACCTCTATGTAGTTGCCGCTGTCCGGGTCGTGGTTGGCGCACATGAAGTCCTGGTAAAACAGGACGTAGTTTGAATGCGTCGCCCCGTTGCTGAATGTGAGCATCAGACCGAGGGATTTAGCCTCTTCCTTCGTTATCGAGGGTAACTGATCCGGAAACTGGGAGGCAGAAACGGGTAAGGCAAGTAAGAGCGTAACTCCCAGGAAAAGGGCCAGGTTCTTGAACATCATACCAACCTCCGTAGAAGCCTCAGAAACCACCTCACGAGGAGAAGAAACATCCCGACTGCTCCTATAGCCAGGAGAAGCCCGAGGAAGGGGCCAAGAACGTTGAAGCCCGTGAGGGGTTCGGGAGGCATGTAATCACTTCCGGGTGAAACCCATCTCGCGGAAAAGAAAAGCGGGACAGGGCCTGCTTTTTAACATATTACGCATTCTTGGGTAATAAGACTTTCGGAAAAGAAAATTCGAGGAAGGAATTTATAAAGCAAATTTCCTTCATGAGCGAAGCGTTTTCACCAACTCGACGAGCTTTTTAGTTCGTTCTAGAGAAACCTCGTTCTCGACGTTTCCACCGCGCTTTATCCATGTGCCGACTATGAAGCCGTCCGCGTGCTTCCAGAGCTCCGGAAGGTTGTCGTAGGTGGTTCCAGAGCCGACGATAACCGGGACCGGGGAGATCTTCTTCGCCAGCGCGAGCCTCCCAACATCGACGGGCTTCCCCGTTGCTTTCCCGCTTACAACCACAGCATCGGCCAGGCCCCTCTCAACCGTGTCCCTCAGAGAGTCCTCAAATTCAGCGAAGTGAACGGCGTGCTTGACGTGGACGTCGGCAAAGACCTGGATTTTTGAGGGGAGGAGCTTCCTAAGCTTTGCAAGCTCGTGGGCGATGCCCTCTATAACTCCCTGGTCCGTGTAGGCGACGCCACTGAGGACGTTCACCCTTATGAAGTCTGCCTTGACCGCGTAGGCTATCGAATAAGCCGCAATCCCGTCGTTCCTGAGGACGTTTATTCCGAGCGGGAGGGAGATCTCGTCCCGGAGGGCCTTAGCGACTGCCGTGAAGGCCGCGACGGTGGTCTTGTCAACGTACTTCGGGAAGGGCACGTCGCCGAAGTTCTCAACCATTATCGCGTCGAAGCCCGCTTTCTCAATCGTCCGCGCATCCCTCAGGGCGGCTTCAACCACCCCGTCCAGATCACCGTCGTAGAGGTAGGAACCGGGAAGCGGTTTCAGATGAACCATCCCTATGAGGGGTTTTCTCTCGAAGTCCATAGTACCACCGGAGATGAGACGTCAGTGGGGTAGTTAAGGGTTTTGTATCGTGGGACGCACGGATGTACAAACTTTTACATTAATGAAAAGCCTTATATAACACGTGGAAGAAGTAATGCACATCATGGTGAGGCGGAAGTACGTTGCCTTTTTCATGCTAGTCCTGCTCTCGATGCTCGTAGCCTCCACCGTGCTGAGCCGGTTTCTTATAGTTGTGCCTCCAGAGACCCCGTCTCTGGACGAGCTCCTTTTTCCTACACTTTCCCCTGGCAACGATACTGACGGAACCCTTCCCTCACCGTCCGTCCCAGTGAAGCCCCGGTTCACGATGATAGTGGCCGGGGCGGCCCACACTCACTACCTCCGGAGGGTGGTGTACACTGACTACGTAAATGGCACGTGGGTCACTCGGAACGCCACGTCCATCCCGCAGAGCGCAGTGGCGCCGCCGGAGGTAGCCATACCCCACCACGCTGAGAGGGACAGCGTCACCATCACGCTTTTTTCTCCCTTCCGGGGAAACCTTTACACCTCCCTCTACACTGTGAGGGTGAACGCCGTTGGCGTGGAGGCCGTGCCCGACTACAACCTGTTCCGGACGGCCTTCAACCTGACGTCCTACTCCTTTTCCTCTGTGGCGTTCACCTTTGACTGGCCGTACCTCCTGAACGTTACCGCGGGCAATCAGAGCGAGTACCTTGTGGTTCCAGACGACCCGGAGCTCATGAACCTCTCCGAGATGATAACGGCCGACGCTGGCTCGGACTACCTGAAGGCCCTCGCCATAATGCGCTACCTCTCCCGGCACTACAAGTACAGCGAGAACACATCTGCCCCGCAGGGGTATGAGAGGCTGAAGTGGTTTCTCTTTGAGTCTGGGGAGGGCAGTTCCTATGACTTTGCATCGGCCTTCGTGATACTCGCGAGGATGAGCGGCCTCCCCGCGAGGCTGGTTGAGGGCCTCTACATAGACGCGGTTCCGCAGGCCCAGGTGGTGACCGAGAGGAACATTCACTACTGGGCGGAGGTCTACTTCAGGGAGACCGGCTGGCTGACCTTCGACCCCCTCCACCCGGATCCTAATATTTTCGTGCCGTTTGAGCTCTCGGTTTCCCCGGACAGAATGACCCTTGGGCCCGGTGAGAACGGCACCCTGACACTGAAGCTCATGAGGGTGGCTAGAGGGATAAACGCCACGGTAACGGTTAAATCCCCCGACGGCAGGATTCTTGCGGCCTTCGACCGTGCCGGTGTTTATTCTGTGGAGGTGGGCGGTTTCACCGAACCGGGCTATTACCCCGTCATGATCAACGCCTCGGCAGGGGGGTATCCGTTCAGGGTCGTTAGATTCGTCCCCGTGACGGTTCCGGGAAATCTCACTGTCTTTCCGGAGGCGGAACAGGTGACACTTCTCCGTGGGGGCCAGAGCTGGCTTGACGTGGATGTAAACGGCTCCGAGAGCATTCCCGCCGTGAGAAGCAGCTCTAAACTGTTCTACATGGCCCTCTCCATCGGGGGGAGGAGGATGAGCATAGGGCTGCTTGCCGGGCGAGACTCGGAGCTCGGCTGGAGGATCGAGAAATTCTCCTTCGTGTCCGGAAATGGGGCCTTCGATCTTTATATCCCTGTCCTGGTGGCCGAGTCGTCCCGTGTGGTTCTCTCGTCTCCGCAGGAGGGCACCGCTGGAAAGGAGTTGCTGGTTAAAGGGTACGTGAAGGCGGGGGAGACGTCCCTTGGGAAAGGGAATGTGCTGGTATACACCGTCAGCGGGGGCAGGCTGGTTATCCTTGGGTATGCCAACGTCAGCGGGGACGGATCCTTCTCGATCAGCGGACGGCTCCCTAAAAGCCTGCCTCCTGGGACGTACGGGATCACCGCTGAGTACATCCCCCCGACAGGAAGCCCATACCTCCCCAACCGCTCCACGGTGAACGTTCCGGTCAAGGGGCTGGCCGAGCTGAAGGTTCCGGACACTGTCGTTTCAAGGCCGGGACGGGTTCTGGTGGGGGGCGAGCTTGTTGGCGGGGACGGGAGGGCAATAGCAAACGCCACCATTGAGTACTTTGTGGACGGGACTCCTTCCGGCACAGTAAAAACGACCGATGACGGGAGGTTCTCGATAGAGCTTAATGTTTCGGGCATAGAGCGCCACACCCTCCGGCTGGTTTACGGTGGCAGTGCCAATTACTCGGCGGCCGGTGGGGTCGTGAATGTCTTCACTGTGAGGATGGACGTCCCGGAAAGGGTGGAGACGGAGGTTGGAAAGCCCGTGGAGATCAGGGGGAGGGTCATTGGACTGGAGGGGGGCACCATAACGGCGTACGTCTTTCCGGGAAAGAGCTACACTGTGAGGGTTGTGAACGAAACGTTCAGCCTCGTCCTGGAGCCCTTCCAGACCGTTGGAGAGCGTTCGGTGGACTTCCGCCATGGTGCAAACGTTCTTGGCAGGAACACGGTGGTCGTCATGTCCCCCGTCCGGGTGGAGCTCCTGACGCCGACGGCCAGCGGGGAGGAAACTGCGCGGCTCGTGTTCCGCCTTATGGACGGGGATGGAAACCCCCTCCAGAACGTCCCGGTCATGGTGTGGCTCAACGGGACGGCTTTCACCTTGGAGACCAACGGATCGGGCGTGGCGGTTCTAACGGTTCCCGTCCCTGAAAGGAGCACCAACACAACGGTGACCGTTGTTTTCCGGGGCACCCGCTACTATCTCCCGGTGAACGAGACTTTTCACGTCGTTATCTCACCAAAAAGGAGTGTCCCGTGGCTGTATATTGGGGCGCTCTTAGTAATCGCGGCGGTGCTGCTCAGATACCGCCTGGCCAGAAAGAGGGCCGGGGCCGCCGGGGAGGAGAGGATACTCAAGATAATCTTCAACAACGGAGTCCCACTCTTCAGAGACGGGGAGGTAGTTGAGCTCACTGTTGAGTGCGACGGGGTACCGGAGCTGTACGTGGACGGAAAGTCTGTGGGTAGGGGGAGGGACTTCAGGCTGGTTCTCTCCCCTGGTGAACACACAGTGGAGGCCCGTTGCGGGGATCTCGTGGAGGCAGCCCGGGTGAGGGTCGTCGGCAGGTACAACGACGCGGTCGTAGAGTACTATGAGAGATGCTTCCTGCCGTGGGCCAGGAATGCAGGGGTGGAGGTGGATGGAATGACGCCGAGGGAAATAGCCGCCGAGCTGACGGGGAGGATGTACCCGTGGGAGCCCGTAGACACCCTCACCGAGATATTCGAGAGGGCCAAGTACAGCCCGCTTGAGATATCACGCTCGGAGTTCATACGCTTTTACCGCGCTGTCCTAACTTTGACCGGGGGTGAGTGCGTTGTTTAGGCTCAACTGGGGGAGGATTCTCATCTACGCAGGCATAGCTTCGATCGCATACGCTGTCTCCCGGCAGGTGGGCGTGGGGGGCCTGGCCGTACCCGCTCTCCTGTGGGTCGTCCTCATGACGGGGGCGGACATTGTGGAGTCCCTTGGGAACACCGGGTGGGCCCTGCTGATCCGCGTTGCCGGCCTCTCCGCGCCCATCGCCATGCTGCCCTTCCCGGAATGGAGGGTGCAGATGTCCCTTCTGATACTGGGTGCTGGCAGTGCACTCGTCGCCCCGAGGCTCGAAAAGTATCAGCGCACTGTGAGGGGGGCTGGGATTTTTCTGGCCATGTATGCACTGTCGGGAATTGGGCCTCTCCTGGTTCTTGGGGATGTTTTCCTGTACGCGGGCGCTTCGGTCTTTGTGGCGTACCTCGCCTCGGAGCTCAGCGTTAGGGGCCATCCCTGGGCCGAGATGATCGAGAGGAACATCATCGGGATAGGGGTGCTGGGAGGGATCCTGGGCCTCTACGTTTCGGTGAGGGGCAGTCTGGGGAGGAGTCACCCCGAACTTGTATTTTACGGGGAGTGGCTGGTGATGGTTCTGGGGGTGGCGGCCGCGGGGGCGGTGGTCTACTCCTACATCGTTGAGAAGGATCCTGAGGAGTACCTCCTCTCCCAGTGGAGGCGGCATGAGAGCAGAGTTCTTGAGAAGACTGGGTCAGAGCTGGCGAGGGCCAGAGAGGCCGTGGAGGACTTCGTTATAAGGGGCAAGAGGGGTCCCCTGATAACGTTCATCACATATTACGGTGCGCCCCTCTTCGATGACAGGGAGGACTTTGGGAGGCTGGTCTCAAAGATAGCCGACTATGAGGGAAAGAAAACGTCCCTCCTGACGCCGGTCTGGATACGGCGCCACTACGAGAGGAGGGAGCTTGAAAGGAGGGCCAGGATAGTTGAGGAGGTTTTTGGGGAGCTGAGAAGGCTTATGGGGTGGGAGCGATGAAGGTTGAGGAGGCATCTGGAATACTTGGGGAGATAGTCGAAAGGATAGGGGAAGTCTACATTGGTAACGAGGCCGTTATCAGGAAGACTCTTGCGGCTGCTCTGGTGAATGGGAATGTCCTCTTCGAGGACTACCCGGGCTTGGGCAAGACGCTCTTAGCCAAAGCCTTTGGAAGGGTTCTTGGCTTAAAGTACACGCGAGTCCAATTCACTCCAGACTTACTACCAGCGGACATTCTGGGGACAAAAGTCTGGCGGCAGAACCTTGGAACCTTCGAACTCATCAAGGGCCCAATCTTCACACATGTGCTTTTGGCAGATGAGATTAATCGGGCCCCGCCAAAGACTCAATCGGCACTGCTCGAAGCCATGGAGGAGCGGCAGGTCACCATCGAAGGGGAAACCTTCCCTCTCGAACGCCCCTTCTTCGTGATTGCAACTCAAAACCCGATTGAGTTCGAGGGGACTTATCCTTTGCCTGAAGCCCAGCTTGACCGTTTCCTCCTCCGCCTGCGCGTTGGTTATCCCAAGAGTTTGGAGGATGAGGTGGCAATTCTTGAGGCTCGCTTGACCTGGGGGAAGGACGACCCGACGGTCGACTTGAGGCCGGTTATTGACAGGGAAACCTTTGTTAGGATGCAGGATTTGGTGGAGGAGGGGATCTTCATCGGCAGGGATGTTGTCAGGTACATTGTAAACCTGGTGCGGAATGCTCGCGCGGATGAGCGTGTTGAGGCTGGACCAAGCCCCCGCGGGGGCATTGCGCTGATGAAGGTTGCGAAGGCCAACGCGTTGCTTGAGGGAAGGGATTTTGTCCTGCCTGATGATGTTAAGGCTTATACGGTTGATGCTTTGGCTCACAGGGTTGTGATTAAGCCGGAGTATGCTTTTGAGGGGTTGACTGGTGAGGACGTCGTGAGAGAAGCCCTAGAAAAAACACCCGTGCCGAAGGGAGATGGGTCATGAGGAGGGTGCTCTTCGGATACCTGCTCTGGGCACTGCTCACGGGAGTGCTGTTCCTTTCCCCGGGAATGGTGGGAGTGGCAGTGATTCCCCTCTCCCTGCTCGCGGCGGGAATGCTCATGGATCCTCCCGGTGCCATCTCTCTGAGGAGAACAGTCTCAAGGACTGAGGTGAGGACGGGGGAGGAGGTGGAGGTGTCCGTCAGGCTCCGCGTGGAGAGGGGCGTTGGCATAGTGGTCGTCCGCGACCGCCTGCCCGGGAACGTGGCCGTAACGAGGGGGAGCAATGTGGGTGTCTTCTTCAAGGGCTTCAGGCCATTGGAGGTCAGCTACAGCTATACCGTGAGGCCAGTCCTGAGGGGCACCTACGTCCTTCCGAAGAGTGAGGTGACCACGAGAAATCCCCTAGGTGTACGTTACTTCTGGGGCCTCTACGGCGATGAGATAGAGCTGAGGGCGATCCCCGCGGTTGTCAGGGGCATCCCGCTCAGGGGTGTGAGGAGGAGGGCAAAGATAAACGTCCCCGAGACCAGCTTCTCCATAAGGGGCCCCCTCTCCACGGACTTCAGGGAGATAAGGGCGTACCAGACTGGTGACCCTATGAAGCTCATCAACTGGAAGGCGACTGCCAGGACGGGCAGGGTTCTTGTGAACGAGTTTGAGAGGGAGGGGAAGAAGACGGTGGTCTTCATAGTGGACGCAAGGGACTCGATGAAGGTTGGGGTGGAGGGCGAAAGCCCCTATGAGCACGCGATGAACCTTGTCGCTTCGATGGCGCGCGGCTTTCTCAGGAGGGACTACCACGTCGGACTGTACATTCTCGGGGCGAAGAAGTTTATACCCCCCTCTACAGGGCCAAGGCAGCTCCACAAGATTGTTAAGGCCATGGTGGACTTTGAGAGGGTCAAGACCGGGGAGGAGCGCCTGAAGGAGGCCGTGGAAAGGATGAGGCGAACCCTGGTGCAGTACACGCCCCTCGTCGTCTACGTGTCTAACATTCTTGAGGGTCAGAGGGAGGACACTAAACAGGGCCTGCTCTCTCTGATGGCCGTCAGCAGGGGGAGTGTGAAGCCAGTGGTGGTGGACGTGTCCGTCTACTCCGCCCTTGACCCTCACACGGGCACCCTCCTGGAGATGGAGAAGAGGTTCATTTCGGGGGAGCTCGGAGAAACTGGGGCCTACGTCGTCAGGTGGGTCGTGGAGAAGGAGGACGTAGGGAGCATGCTCAGCAGGCTGATGGGGGAGATAAAATGAGGGCCCTCACACTGGTGAAGCTTTCTGTGGTCGTTCCGGTGATAGCCCTGACCGCGCTGGCATATTCGAGCATCTTCCCTGGGGTAGGGAGGGTACTGGGGGTCTCCCTGGCGGTTGTCCTGATGGGCGTGTTCCTGTCCAGCCGTTCCGCTGGAAGGGTGGTCTTTACGTCGGTTGTCCTGTACACAGTCCCGTTCACTATAGCGCTCTCCCAGTTCCTTCCTGTGGCTTTCCCGAGCGCCTACCAGGAGCTGGGGTCGCTGATAACGGGGAGCCCGTACTTTTCGGACGAGAGGGTGCTGTTCCTGCTGGTATCTCTGGGTATCTTGGGGGAGTACGTGGAGACCACCGACGAGTGGGAGAGGGCACTTCTGGCGCTGGGAAGAGAGGGGACGGGTGTTAGGGTGCTGGTATACGGCCTTCCGGCCTTTATTGCGTCCATGCTCCTGTCCTTTGCGGTGTTTGCCATCGCTGAGGCCGCGGGAGTTGCCCTGGCCGGCGTGGTTCTGCCCTTTCTGATGCTGGCCACGGGGCTGGCGGTCTCCTACGGCACGGCTGGGTCTGGCAGATATAGGAGAGTGGTCGCTGCTGTGGAGGTGGAGCCCCCGGCCGCGGGCGGTGAGGTGAGGATAACCTTGCGGGACGGGGAGGTGGTTGTCCCTGTTTCTCCTTCCGCGGGCTTCGAGTGGAGAGTGCTCAGGATAGAGGTCGAACTTAAGAAGAGACCGATAAGGGTCGTTTTCATGGAGGGAGGTCGTGAAACCGTCCTCGTCCCCATGATGGAGAGCACCGACGGGGACACCCTCTTTGTTCTGTACCACCCCGTAAGCTGAATGGAATATCAACAGATCCCGTACGAGGAAAGAGGAAGAAACCGCTGGAGCAAATTTAGCCCCTCTTCTTCCAGATTGTTGACAGCAGGGTTATTGCAGCCATCGCGGCCAGGGCATAGAACCCGTACCTCCCCGATTTCTGCGGAATATCCTCTGTGTTCGTTGTGTACGCTGGTGCAGGTTTCTCCGGGGGTTCATCGGTCAGAACAACGGTTCTCTTGCCAACTCCGTAGAGGGTGATGTTGAGCGGTTCGAGCTCTCCCCATGCAGAACCCCTGTAGAGCCTCACCGAAAACGGTTCCCCTTTTGGCAACGGCACCACTGTAAAGTAGTAGCCCGTCGATGATCTGAAGAGGGGCCTTGGTTCGGCGAGTTCCGAGATGTTGCCCTCAATCCAGAGCTGG
This sequence comes from Thermococcus sp. M36, assembly GCF_012027355.1. NCBI lineage: Archaea > Methanobacteriati > Methanobacteriota > Thermococci > Thermococcales > Thermococcaceae > Thermococcus > Thermococcus sp. M36. The sequence goes on along the minus strand of NZ_SNUH01000001.1, from coordinate 754,051 downwards.
CCGGTTAGGTTCGTCGCGTTTATCGCCATCAGTGCGGGAACCTCGTTGCCTGAGTAGTAGCGGAGCTTAGCGGCGTTACTGGCCTTTCCGGCGGTTTCCACAACCACATCAACCCAGGCCTTTGGTGTTTTGACTTCGGGGACGCGGGCGAGTATCTCGCCGGGGCTCCATGACAGGACTTCCGCCTCAACGCCACCGATGAAGACCTTCCCACCGTTCCCAAAGCCTGCCCCGGCTATGAGGATTTCCTGGCCAGGCTGGGCCGCATAGGGGGTTAAGGAACCGATTAAAGGCTCCTCCTGCTCGCGCTCAATGTGGAAGACGTAGAAGCTGTTTCTAGGCAGTGTTACGGTCGCTCTGCCGTTCTCAACTGCTATCTCCGCTCCGTAGAGGGCGTCGATGTAGGTTCCGTCGGGCCAGTCGAGGTTGAGGGTCAGACTAACGGGCGAGCCTTTGTTCATTACGACGAGCAGCCTGTGCGTCCCAAAGGCCCTCTCGAAGGCCCAGACCGAGTAGTTGGAGTAGATGGTTTTGAAGTCTCCGAGGGCCAAGGCGTCGTTGGTTTTCCTCAGCTCCGCGAGGGTCCTTATTATCCGGGCCGCCTCGGTGGTGTTGTTGAAGACCATCATGGGCCTGTTGTATGGGTCGCCCTTTCCGTCCCTGCTCACAAGGTAGCTCTCGTCGCCGTAGTAGATGACCGGGATTCCCGGGAGGGTCATCGTCAACGCCAGTGCCATGTGGAAGCGCTCCACCGCGTCGTCCCTCTTCGCGGCGTTGAGGAAACGGACGAGGTCGTGGCTGTCGAGGAAGTTCAGCTGCTTGTTTGGATAAACGAAGAGGGAGTAATAACCCTCAAGCTTCTCCGAGAGCGTCTCAAAGCTCCCGACGAAGCCAAAGGTTCTCACTATGTCCTCCCTTATGGGGATGTTGAGAACTGGTGAGACGTTGGAATAGCGGTACAGCTCGTAGAGGTCGCTGGTTTTATCGGTGGAGAGGGAGTAGTACTCGCCGTAGATGAAGAGAGGCTTTTCGGAGTAGAGCTGGAGGTAGAAACTCTCCAGCCAGCCCAGCTCCATGTGCTTCACCGCGTCGATCCTGAGGCCGCAGGCGCCTGCCTTCACGAAGAGTCTTGCCCCTTCGGTGAGGTAGGAATCGACCCACGGGTTTCCCTGGTTGAAATCCGCCAGGCCATAGAGGTTGGCGTATTTCAGCGGAATCCCTTCCCAGGTGAATATGTTGCCGTTGTGGTGGTAAATACCCTCCCTGATTCCCGTTATCGGGTTCACGCTCGCGTTCTTCGTGTCCTCGTAGTAGTCCGTGATTTTAACTCCGTCGTCGTAGAGCGCGCCGAATTCCCCATCGGTTGAAGGGCCGGCGTGGTTCGGAACGTAGTCCACTATGACGCAGATGTTCCTCTTCCTTGCCTCCTCAACCAGGTGAGCAAAGTCCTCCCAAGTTCCAAAGTGCTCCTCTATGCGCTTATAGTCCCTCGTCCAGTAGCCGTGGTATGGGGCTGAGCCGTGGGCCATTCTGTTGATGTTGTCGTTGAGGGGAGAGACCCATATCATCGAGACGCCGAGGCTTTCGATGTAGTCGAGCTTCTCTGTAACCCCCTCGATGTCACCGCCCCAGTATAGGCGGTAGTTTCTGTGTTCCGGGTCGTAGAAGGGGTCGTTGTTGCTATGGTTCCCGTCGTAGAAGCGGTCAATCATGATTTGATAGACGACGCCCCTCTCGGGAACCTGATATGCACCAGCAAAAGGGGTTAGCAGGAGTATGAGCACAACCACAACCCATGTCCTCATTATATCACCAAAAGTGATAAGATAAGAAGCTTAAAAACCTCACGTCCCCCTGATGTCTCTGAAGCTCACCAGGATCCTGGAGCCGGGGAGTTCCGGGCTGGGGGCCTTTGCGACATCAAGGCGGTAGGTGCCCCCGTCCACGCCCCACCTCAGAACTGTGGTCGCTGTTTCCTCCAGCAGGGGCAGTATCTCTGGTATCCTCCGCTCGACAGCGTCCTGGTTTATGAAGTAGATTGCAAAGCGGCTTTTCTTTCCGACGAACGTGGCTATATTGCGCACGAGCCTTATAACCTCGTGCCTTTCCCTCGCTATGAAGAGCTTGTATATTCCGAGAACTGGGTTGCATACGACCTTCTCTGGGATCACTCCCTCGTAGATCTCCCCGTAGTACTTGAAGTCGAGCGAATACTTGTCCACTTCAACCCTTCCAACGACGTTGCCCACTCCCCTGCTCCCGCCCACCTTTATGACGGGTACCTCCAAGAGGCTTTCCACGGAAATGCCCGCAATCTCGAGCCGCGTTATGTACTCCGGAAACGTGTCGGAGACGTCGTCTATGAGGAGGGGTATATCCATACGGGTGCAGGCGCGGTGCAGCAGGTACAGCAGCAGTTCTGGGGAGGAAACGGGGGTGTACTCCAGAAGGACGGTCTCTCCAGGGCGGATGTTCGATACGACATCTGCGATTCCCACAGTCCCCACGCCGGCTCACCGAATTATTTTAAGGGCTGCGGGGTATAAAAGCCTACCCCATTGAAAAAGCAGGTGCATCAGACTATCCGCAGGTTCCCTGCCACCCTCGGCGAGCAGAAGGAGCCTATCCTTTTCACGTCCCTGCCAACGGCGGTCAGGGACTTCAGGAACTCAAAGGCGTTGCCCACGAGCATGTTGCCCTTGAACGGCCTGACTTCGCCGTCGTGGATGACGTAGCCCAGCTCCACGGTGAGCGAGAAGTCCCCGCTTATGGGGTTAGCGGTGTGTTCTCCGAAGACCTTCCTGATGAAGACCCCGTTTATGTCCTCCAGGTCATCCCTTCCGGGCCCAACCAGCACGTTGCTCGTCCCGATGTGGGGAGCTGTCCTGAAGTCCCTCACGGCGTTTCCGGTGCTCGTCATGCCCAGAAACCGGGCGTGGGTCTCGTCCAGGAGGAAGGACTTTAAAACGCCCCCTTCAATGAGCACCGTTCTTGACCCTGGGCTGCCCTCTCCGTCGAAGGAGTAGCTTCCCGTCCCGGATTCCACCGTTGCATCATCTGTGACCGTCAGCTCCCCGCTTGCCACCTCAACGTCCACCTCGGAGAAGCGGCTCCGGCCGTAGTAGACGCTGTCCCCGAACACGTTCTCAAGGAAGATGCCCAGGATGGCCTGGAACGCCTCCGGCTCGAGGATGACCTCTCCGCTGTATGACCCGATGTTTGACGCCTCCCTGCTCATCTTGGCCTCCTCGATGGCGCGCTCTATGGCATCCCTGAGCTCCCCGAAGGGCTGCATGGTGCGGTACGACTGGTAGTACGAGCCCGTCCCGGAGGGGTCCATGACTGCATATGCGAAGACGCTCATGCCCGTCGAGCGCTCCTCCAGATGAACCCCGTTCGAGTTGGCGACACCGTAACGGTTCACTCCGAAGGCAAGGGATCCCGAGAGCGTAACGCCTCCTTCTCCCTCCTTGAGCTCTTTCATTGTGCTGGCGAAGTCGAGGGCCAGGGAGTAGGCGTCCTCGAATGGTATCTCGTCTATCCTCCTGTCGTAGAGGCCCCCCACTCTTGGGGCTCTGTTCTTGTCCGGGAACCCGACGAAGGGCACCTCACTGACCCTAGCCAGCTTGATGGTCTTCTCGACGAAGTCCTCAAGGGTTCCTCTGTCGTGGGTGAGGCCGGTTATGTAGGAGAAGCCAAGTTTCCCCCTGTAGCCGATCCTGAGGCCTATCCCCGAGTAGAACTTCCTCTGGGAGCGCTCCACCCTCTCGCGCTCTATCCTGAAGGAGCCCCCTCTCCCGCGCTCCCAGTAGAGCTCCCACTCCACGTTTTTTCTCTCGAGTATCCTAACCAGCTCGTCTATCATCGGCCCACCCGGCTGGAGTTCCATGGGGGGCTTAAAAGGTATTCCATCCCGCGGGACTTCAAACGGGGTTGAAGCGGTGGGAAGGGTTAAAACGTTCGGGGGCGGAATGGAACGTGGAGGAGCTGAGATGAGAATGAAGCTACTCGCCCTCGTGGCCCTGATCCTCATAGCCGGAGCCGGCTGCATAGGGGGCTGGGGCGAGAGAACGACCTCCCCCTCTTACTTTCCCGGCTACGGGGAGTTCAACGCCGGCAACGTCCTCGTCGGAACTGGAGACAATATGAGGGACTACTACGGCATCGTCGTGCCCGTGAACCGGACGGTGACGCTCAGGGGGCTCGTCTTCGCGAAGGAGTACAGGGTCTCATCTGCTGGGGGCGAAGCCAGTACCGGCTACTATGGAGGAAGGGTGGAGCTGAGGGCGTACCTCGGCGAACCTGGGAGGCACAGCTCCTGGAGCGGCCTGGAGTCGAAGCTCCGGCCCGTATCGGGGATAGAAGTGGGGATAACGCCTGAAACCCTCGAAGTCGAGCCCGGGAAGAACGGGACGTTCGAGGTAAAGATAAACACAGCAAACGCCACCCCCGGAAAGACCTACTACCTCTACATCGTCGCCTCTGGGGAAGAAGGGTGGAAGGGCTGGGCGGTCGTGGAGGTAATAACCTGGGCGACCGAGAACACCTCACCTTAGGCCCCCAACGAGGGCCCTCGTGAGCAGGTGCGGCCCCCCGTCATCAACTGGGACGATCTGCCCCTTGCCGCAGTAACCGGGGAACTCCACCTTCAGCTCCTTCCCTATTGCCCTCACACTTCTCAGGACGTCGAGTATCCTCCCGGACATGGCAACGTCCCGCACCATCTCTCCTATCTCGCCGTCCTTGATGATGTAACCGAAGGCGGCACCGAAGGTGAACGTCCCGCTGGCTGTGTCAACCTGACCGCCCCTGTCTCCGACCATGTAGAGGCCGTTCCTGACTTCCTCGACCATCTCCTCAAAGCTCCAGTCACCGGGCTCGACGTAGGTGTTGCTCATCCTCACTAGGGGCTGGTGGCTGTAGCTCTGGGCCCTGCCGTGTCCGTTGGGCTCTAGCCCAAGGAGCGCGCTCGTTTCCCTGTCGTTGAGGTAGCTAACCAGGACGCCGTCCCTGATGAGCTCGACGCGCTTTGCCCTAACCCCTTCGTCGTCGTAGATGTACGAGCCGAACCTGCCTGGCATGGTGGGGTCGTCAACAACGGTGAGCCCGTCAACGGCTATCTTCTCCCCCAGCTTTCCGGCAAGTATGCTGTCGCCGTTTTTGACAGAGTCGGCCTCAACGGCGTGGCCGAGGGCCTCGTGTATGAGAACCCCTGTCAGCTCGGGGTCGGTTATGACGTCAAACCGGCCTGCCGGAGGTGCCTTTGCCTTCAGGAGTGAAAGGGCCATCCCCTTTACGAAGTCTGCCCAGTACTCGAAGTCTATCCCCTCCACCAGTTCCCAGCCGGCCGTTCCGCCGAAGTACCGCCAGTAATGCTGCATCCCGCCCTCTCCTCTGGCAGTCGCGGAGAAGCGTATCCTTATCCTCGGCACGACGGTCTCTATCTCGCTTCCGAGGGAGTTGAAGTAGAGCTGCTCCTTTATCCCGTCTCCATAGGAGACGCTCCTGTTGGATATGCCCCTCCCCCTGAGGAGGGCGTCCACTTCTTTGACCAGGGCGAGCTTATCTTCCACGTCCACGTCGAGGGCGCTCTTCTTTGGCCTTATCTCCGCCCTGTCCACAACCGGGTCACCGAGGTGTATCCTCGAACTCCCCCTGGAAAGCTTGGCTATCTTCATGGCGGTTTCTATGGCCTTTTCGGCCCTGCTCATGTCGTTGGCGCTGGAAAACCCCCACGCACCGTTGAACGCCCTTACCCCTATCCCGATCTCCGTGTTGAGAGAGAGGTCCTGGAGCTGGCCGTTCTCCATGGCAAGGTGGGACGCAGTTACCCTTGTTATCCTCAACTCGTAATAGGGTATGCCGTAGCGCCTCGCAAGCTCCTCCGCCCTTCTCAAGAGGGTCTCCATTCTCCCACCGATGGACATAAAAGGGGTAGCGTTTATATGGCTTCTCATAGAGGGATGAACCACAAGGGTTTAAGTGTTGGGCATGGAGAGACGTAACGAGATACTCGAGACCATCAGGAACAAACCCGGGATAACGTTCAGGGAGCTTGCGAGGGAGCTTGGAATAGGCATAGGCGACCTGCAGTACCACCTCCACCGCCTGGAAAAGGAGGGGGCAGTGTTCTCAAGGAAGGTGGGCCGGAGGAGGTACCTGTTTCCAAGGGGTCTTGAGGGCGATGCCCAGAGGCTGCTCATAGCGATATCCACGGAAACGAGGAGGAAGATACTGATGCTACTGATGGAGAGGGACATGACCCAGAGTGGGATAGCAAAGGCGCTGGGTCTGAGCCAGCCGACGGTGAGCTACCACATGGGCGAGCTCGCCAGGTTGGGAATAGTATCGGCAAGGAGGGACGGGAAGAGTGTGATGTACTCCCTCTCCTACGACCTTGAGACCGTGGCGAGGATAATCAGGGACTACCGCCCGAGCCTGTGGGAGAAGCTCGCGGACAGCCTGATAGACCTCCTCGCTAGTGTGGGTGATGGGGAATGATGGAGACTGTGCTGGCGCTCATAACGCTGGTTCTCGCCTTAACCCTGGCGGGGGTGTCCTTTGTAGCGTACAAAAAGAGCCACCTGAGGGCTGCGCTCTACCTGCTCGTGGCGTTCGTCCTCTTGGTAATAAAGAAGGTCATAGAAACTCTCCACCTGGCCGCGTGGATAGAGCGGGACGTGAGCCTAGCCGTTGGAACCCTTGAAATCCTCGTGCTGGTGCTGTTCATCATGGCCCTCTGGAGGCGCTAGCGGACTATCATCACGGGGGGCTCGATCAGGCCCACGACGTCCTCAAGGAGGCTCCCTATCCTCGTCTTTCCGCTCCTGCCGTAGGCACCCATTACAACGAGGGTGTAGCCGCCGGAATTGGCCTCTTCGAGTATCTTGTCCTTGGCGGAGCCCTCGACTATTTTGAGGGAGCAGTTCACGCCCTCCCTGTGGCACATCTCAAGGAGGTTGGACATTATGTGCTTGATGCTCTTCTTCATGTCCTTCCATATCTCCTCCTCGAACCTCTGGACGTCCCTCAGGTTCTGACTGAGTATCCCCATGTTGAACGCTATCGCCTTGGCTTCCCTCCTGTCGAGAACCGAGAACAGGATGACCTTTCCTCCTTTCCTTTTTGCCACTGCTATTGCATGGAGAGCGGCCTTCTGGCTCCACTTGGAGCCGTCTATGAGTACGAGCACCTTCATGACCTCACACCCCTATGTACCTCACCCACAGGATCCCCATACCCACGGCGACGGTCGTGAACATTATCACCGTACCTACTTTGAGGAAGTCCATGAACGTTATTTTGACCCCCTCGCGGGCAGCTATACCGAGCACGACGACGTTGGCGCTGGCGCCTATTGCGGTTCCGTTTCCCCCCAGGCACGCCCCCAGGGAGAGGGCCCACCAGAGGGGGTATATGTTCATCGTGCTCCCCATAGCCTTTATGAGGGGTATCATAGCGGCGGTCAGGGGGATGTTGTCAACCACCGCGGAGGCTACAGCTGAGAACCACGTTATAGCCACCAGGGCCTCTCCCGTGCCGTTGACGTACCCGAGCAACCACTTTGCCACGCCGTCTATAACGCCGGTTTCGACTAGGGCCCCGACGAGGATAAACAGACCTGCGAAGAAAAATATGGCCGTCCACTCAACCTTTTCGAGTATCTCATCCGGCTCCATCCTGCTCCATATCAGCAGTGTTGCGGCCCCGACCCACGCAACAACAGCGGGGGGAAGGCCGAAGCGGTCGTGGAGGAAGAACAGAACAACAACCGCCAGGATGACTGTCACAGACTTTCTGAAAAGTGAATAGTCCCGTATAACCTCCGTTTCCCTGAGCTCGTCTATCGTTGACAGTATCCTCCTCTTCTTGTCCTCGCTGACCATCATGGCGCTCCTGTACGTCAGGTATATTATCGCGAGGGAAACGAAAAGGTCAACGAGCGCTATCGGCCCCATGTTCAGGAGGAACTCGTTGAAGCTCAGGTCAGCGGCGGAGCCTATCATGATGTTGGGGGGGTCTCCGATGAGGGTGGCGGTGCCCCCTATGTTCGACGCGAATATCTCCGCCAGGAGGAACGGGATCGGATTCACGTCCATTAGGCGGGTTATGTAGAGGAGCATGGGGGTGAGCAGCAGGACAGTTGTGACGTTGTCCAGCACGGAACTTATAAGGGCCGTGACAACGGAGAACAGCAGGAGAACCCTCATCGGACTCCCTCTGGCGAACTTTGCGGTCTTGATTGCTATAAACTCAAAGAGGCCGCTTTCCCTGGCGGTGTTGACGATTATCATCATCCCTATAAGGAGGAATATGGTGTCCAGGTCGAGGTACTCCGGGAGCTTTTCCCAGGGGACGATCTTAAGAAAAAGTACGACCGCCGCCCCAAAGAGGGCCGCCACCGTCCTGTGAACCCTTTCACTGATTATGAGCGCGTACGTGAACAGGAACACTGCAACGGCAATGCCGGTTATCAGCGTCTGCTCCATGGTCGCACCACCTAGTAGATTATAACAGGGGTCTCCACGTGCTGGACTATCTTAAGGACAAGGGGGCTCACTGGGGACGTCCGGGTGACCTCGGAGCCGTAGCTCCTTGACATGACCAGGAGGTCAAACTCCCCGCTCCCGGCGAGCTTTACAACATCGTCGCTCTTGCTCCCTATGAAGTACCTCCCCCTGACTTTCAGCCCGTGGCTTTCGAGCCTTGCAGCGATCTTTGAGACGAGGCTTTCGGCGAACTCCATCTTTGCCCTTTTGAGCTTTTCCGCCTCTTCCTTTCCAAGGGTCTGCTCTATCAGCCAGAGAGTCCTTTTTTCTGATATGTACACGACGGTCACGGAGGCGCCCAGGTATGAGCTCATGGTCTCATAGAGCTCTTCAGGTATTTCCCCCGAAAAGCGGTCAACGGGCATCAGGATAGACCTGACCTCCGGCAGGACAAACTCCTCCGGAAGGAGAAGGAACTCACGGTAGCGTTTTACAATTTCATCGTACCTCTCGCCTGCGATGTTCCTGAACTTCCTCTGGATGAGCCTGCTGAAGACGTCCATCCCTATCCCCACTTTGGCCACTCAATGGGGGTATATATAAGCCTTTTTGTTCCTCCCACCGTGGGGAGGAGGAGACTGCTGGGTTAAATGAATGAACCATAAACGCTTTATTAAAGGCCTCGTTGGATAGGAACGGGGTGAGATAATGAAAAAAACCGCAGCACTGACGGTGTTCCTGCTCCTGATTCTGCCCCTCACTGGGCTGAGTTACGCCCAGTGTCCAAGCGAGGGACACACGGTGGTTCTCAAGGCTCCTGCGGTTTCTAAGACTGCCGATGGGGAGCTGGTGGGTGTGGCCACTGACTTCGTCATAACCGTCGCGCCCGGAACCGGACACGTCTACGTCGAGACGTGGCCCCTTGCAGAGGTGGACATGCAGGCAAGCGCCCGGCTCGCTGCCCAGATGGCGGGCAAAGTCCTCGGCGTTGACATGAGCAAGTACGATGTGTTCATCCAGATAAAGGCGGACTCCCCGATCATAGGCGGCCCCTCCGCGGGGGGCACTATGACCGTCGGAATAATAGCGGCACTCCAGGGATGGAATGTCAACCCGAATGTCATGATGACTGGCATGATAAACCCGGACGGCACCATCGGGCCAGTGGGCGGGATACTGGAGAAGGCGTCGGCGGCCCACGACGTCGGGGCGCAGCTGTTCCTGATACCAGAGGGCCAGCGCATCCAGTACGTCCAGGAGACGCAGAAGAGGGAGATAGGGGGTATAGTTGAGATCAACACTCAGACGAAGAGGGTAGACGTGGTGGAGTACGCCAAGGAGCGCTGGGGCCTTACGGTTATCGAGATAAGGGACATATACGACGCGGTCTACTACTTCACAGGCCACAGGCTCAAGAGGCCCCAGGCGCCCTCCTACCTGAAAATAGACACGTCTTTCCTGAAGGACGATGCCGTGAAGGACTACGACAATACCACCGCGTACTATCAGGACATCCTCCAGAGGCTGAAGAAGAGCAACGTGGGCTACGCCACCTACACGACCCTTATGGAAGCACTTGACGAGGCGAAGGCCATACTAGACCAGTCAAAAAATGCCCTTGACGACGGGAGGTATTACACCACCCTGAGCAAGGACTTCCAGGCGAGGATCATCATAAGGCACGTTGACTGGTACCTTGGTGTCAGTTCCCCGGAAGACGTCCAGAGGTACCTCAGGCTAACCGACTCTGAAATAAACGCCTCTGAAAGGAGGGTCTCCAACGTTACAATCAGGGGCACCACGATGCTCCAGGCAATCGCCGCCGCGGAGGAGAGGGTGGAGCAGGCTAAGGAGCTCCTCGATGAGGCCAGGAAGTACTACTACAGCAATGATTACTGGAACGCCGTGGGAGACGCGGCCTATGCCTACGAAAGGGCCAGAACAGCGGTCTTCTGGGCGAGCCTTGGCGAGAGGTTTGCCGGCGGCGACGTTATAGGCAGGGACGCCATAAAGGCGGTCGCCAGGGACTACATAGACGAGTCGAACCTAATCATAACGTACATAGAGTCCATGTACGGAACCGTGGGGGGTGACCTGAGCCAGAGCATCCAGCAGGCGGAGCAGTACTACGAGGACGGCAAGTACTCGGCGGCCCTTTTCACGGCAATGGAAGCAAGGGTTCGGGCCCAGGTGTTCCTGGACACCCTCGGAATAGACAACCAGACGGTGCTGGCCGACAAGATGAAGCGCATGAAGGATGACGCCAAGACTGCCATCGCCCTGGCACAGAACCAGGGGATAACACCCGTCCTGGCCATGGCCTACTACGAGTTCGCGGAGAGCTACGAGCAGAGCGCCCAGGAAAACGGAAGTATGGAGGACATCCAGACGGCGATGTTCTTCTACCAGTACGCTAGGGAGACCGCCAACCTGTTCCTGGGTTCGGCCCCGGCCCCGGTCACGGTTCCGGAGGGGAACGCGACGGCAGACGTCCCCCAGATAGTGATACCCACCCCCTCGGACACGAACACGACCCGGACTCCGGCGGCGTCAGATGAGTCCCCGTCAGTCCCAGCGGCCGCAGTGGCACTGGTGGCCATCGGTGCGTTCCTTGTTGGGGCCGCGGTAGGACGAAAGCTTTGAGGACTCCTTTTTTTCATTTAGTCCATCACTGCCTGCGGGGAAAACACTAAAACCTGTGCCCCCACTTTTCTCTGCCGATGATGACAACTCCCTGCCCTGAGCAGTGATGACGACCGGTTGCCTGAGGCTGCGCCGGGCCTGGTAGGCCTTGCAGGGCACAGAAAGACTTTTTAATATTTGCCACAGTGTTAAACTCTGGTGTTTAAGATGCCTCCGAAGAGCTTCCTCACCGAGCAGCAGATTAGGATCCTCCGTCTTCGGGCCAAGGGGCTGAAGCAGAGCGAGATAGCGGAGCTTCTCGGCACGAGCAGGGCCAACATAAGCATCCTGGAAAGACGGGCCCTCGACAAGATAGAAAAGGCCCGGAACACCCTGCTCATATGGGAGCAGATAAACTCCAAGATCAGCGTGGAGGTGAAGAAGGGCGAGGACATATTCACTGTGCCAGAGAGACTTTTCAGAAAGGCGGACGAAATTAAAATCAAAGTCCCTTACAGCACGGCGGAAATAATAGCCTTCCTTGTGGAGCACGCTCCCGTCGAGGACAGGCTTGCGAAGAGGGACTTCACGCTGTTCCTTGACGCAAGGGACCGGCTCAGGATAAGCGAGTGCCTACTTGAGCAGTTCGATGAGGTAGGGCAGAAAGAGCGACGTAAAGACGCCGTTTAGGGCCATGGCCAGTCCGCTGACGGCGCCGGCGAGCTCGTCCTCCAGTATTATCCTTGCGGTTCCGAGACCGTGGGATGAGACCCCGACCCCAAGGCCCCTCGCTATTCTGTCCCTTATCCCCGCGAGGTTCAGTACCTCCGGAGCGAAGGCGTTGCCCATCAGACCGGTGAGTATCACCAGGACGGCCGTCAGGGAGGGAATTCCACCTATCTTCTCGCTTATCCCAATGGCTATTGCCGTCGTGACGCTCTTGGGGGCCATGCTGAGGAGAACCTCCTCGCTTCCGCCGAGGAACTTCGCTATGTAGAACGCGCTCAGAATTGCAACCGTCCCGCCGATCGTTATGCCAACTGCTATCTCCCTCGCGTAGGCCTTTATCGTCGCCCTACCTTTGTAGACCGGAACCGCGAGGCTTACTACAGCGGGCCCGAGGAGGAACTTCAGTATGGATGCGCTTTCCATGTAGGTCTCGTAGGGGACACCGCTCAGGGCGAGAAAAGCGGCTATGGCCATTATTGAGAGCAGGACGGGATTGGTATAGAACGCCCTCTTCCTGGCATGGAGTTCCGAGAAGAGGTAGAATACCGCAAGTGTTAATGCAATTCCGAGGGGGTTCATTCTCCTTCCCTCCTGAGGAGCTCGACGGTCTTGGTCGTTACCAGCAGCGTGGCGGCGAAGCTTATCACCAGCGCCCCGAATATTGGGAGGGCCTGGCTCCTCAGCAGGCCGAGGTAGGTCACTATCCCCACCCCCGGTGGGATAAACATCACGCTCATGTTCCTCACGAGCAGCTCTGCCTCGCTTTCGACCCACTCAAGCTTTATCGTGCCTCCGAGAAGGGCGGAGAGCAGAAAGAGCATGCCCAGAACGCTTCCGGGGATGGGGAGGCTTAGGGCCGAACTGGTGAGCTCGCCCATTGCATAGAATCCAAATATTATAGCCAGTCCTCGGTAGGGCCTCATGTTCTGCGCTAGGGCCTTTCCCTATAAAAGCCTCCCGAATGCGAAAGGGCAATAAGGGCCGACGGTGTAGGGTGGGTGGTGGTATCATGCTCCTCAGGGACTACCGGTTTTCCCCAGGATACGGCCCGGAGTGGGGCAGCGGCGGGATATTTGGGATGCGGTACCACAGAGGGACGCTCTACTTTACGGTCGCCTTCGAGGCCGAAGCGCACTTCATAGACGTGAAGAGCGGCGAGGAGAAGACCTACGACTTCACTCTCCTCGGGGACACACCTACAAGCGGCGGTGACACATACAACGCGGTGGAGACCGTTGACGAGTACATATACTTCGGCGGCTGGGTTCACGCCCCCGCCGTCTACAGGGAAGACAGGAGGATACTCTTCAACAACAAATACTCCCACGTCCACGTCTACGACACAGAGGAGGGCTCTGTAAAGCTACTCTGGAAGGATTCCATCCACCACGAAACCGACTGGGCAGGCGAAGTTAGCGACATAATCTACGACCCCTACAACGACAGGCTCCTGCTCGCGAGGGAGGATGGGCATGCCAACCTTGGTGTCTACTCCCTCGACAGGAGGAGGGGAAAGGCTGAACCTCTGATCCACGAGCCGTCCCTGAAGGGGGCGCTCGTCCACGACACAGCGTTTTTCGGAGTCGGGAACAACTTCACCGAGGGGCTCAGGGAGATACGGGCCCTTGACCTCATCAGCGGAAAGTGGTGGGCCTTTAAGCCCGGCAAAAGTGCGGACGGCAGGCCGTACATAAAGCCGCAGCTCGGTGCCATGGCGGGCGCCTACAACAGGGCCTTTGCCTTTGTCCGCGGTGGTGTAGTGGCCGGGAACCCGCTGATGGGCGAGGGGTTCACGTTTTTCCGGCTCTTTGAGTTTTACACGTTCTACGCGCCCTTCAGGGTGAACGCGATAAACGTCGGCGGCGGCATTCTCACGGCCTTCAACGCCCACCATGATGCCCTTTACAGGCCCGAGTCGAACGATGCCGGAATAGGCTGGGCGACCACCAACACAGTCGTTGGGCCGAGCGTGCTCGTTTACATCGCCCCGCCGATGGTGAAGATAGTGGGAACCTTCGGGGCGAGGGTGACCAGCATCGAAAAGATGGGAGGGAAGATCCTGGTGGCCACCAACAGCGCCCCCAACACCGGCGCGACCGAGGCGACACCCTTTGATACTGGGCACAGGGATATAGTGGTTCTCGATGAGAGGGTACTCCAGGGGAAACCGGCCCCCGTGAGCTTCTCCCTCCCGCTAGCGCTTCCAAGCAGGGTAAAGGGCATGGGTGCGGGAACCTTCGGAGGGATCCCGCTCGACGGCTACCGCGAACCAAGGATGGTTCTCTACCTCAGCGGGGACAACAGGCTGACGGTCTATGAGTACGACCTTTCACTGCCGGCTGGGGATGCAGTAGAAGAAACCTTTGATGTCAAGGCCGGCAAGAACATTCTTGACCTGAGTTCATTCAGCGGGATCGTGAGCTTCGAGCTCGAAAAGGAAGACGTGAAAGGAAAAGTGAGGATAGAGCTCCGGTGAGCTTTTCTTTTTACGACTCCATGTTCCCGAGGATGTTGTTCCAGCTCGCGCTGGACTCGATGAGCTCCTGGACTGTTAGTCTCTCCTCCCTGACGACCTCTGGCTCAAGCTCCTTCAGCTTCTCTAGGAGCTCTCCCCTAGGCATAGCCTCTTCGTCGAAGATGATGACGCCGTTCTTGGCGTATCCGTTGAGGAAGGCCCGCCACACCCTGGTGTCCTTAAGGAGTTCGTACTGCTTGGCGGCGGCCCTTTCGGGGTCTATGCTCCCAAACCTGAGGACGAGCTTGGTGAGCTTCTTCTCCAGTCCGACCGTCATGTCGCCCACCTCACTCCTTTGAGAGGCCGAAGTAGTCCTCGATCTCAATGTAGGTCTTCCTGTAGAGCTCGCTGTTCTTCATCTCTTCGACGAACTCCTTGGTTCTGACGTATTTATCCTTCTTGTAGTCCCAGTCCGGGTGCAGAGCCTTCCACTCCTCCCAGGTGTAGCTGAACTGTGCCTGTACCTTGTCCCTGTAGAGCTCCGGGATCACGTTGAAGGTGCAGAAGGGCACTATCCTTCCGTCCGGCATTGCGTAGTGGATTACACAGCGTTCAACGCGCTCGACGTCGTAGTTGTACTCGTCCATGAAGTGCATCATTCCCAGGAAGAGTGCGTTGAGGTGGAACTTTCCTAAGGCGTCGTAGTTGCCGTGCATGAAGGCGTTCTTTATGAGTTCGAGGACGCCCACTCCCTTCGGGGCGTACTTCTCGTCGTAGAAGCTCTTGAATTTAAGGAATATCTCCGCGCCGAGCTTGAGCTTCTGGAGCCTCCCCAGACTTCCCCACTTCTCTATTTCCTCGGCCCTGCTCTCCAGGTACTCGACGAAGCCCTCGACATCCAGGAACCTGCTTATGGGCACCACCCTCTTGTTCTCACGGTCGATGAAAACGTAGGTGGCAGCACCGCACCCGAAGTGGCTGGTCATGTAGTACCTGCTACCGGAGAACGCCTCGAAGAACCTGGCTATGTGTCCCGCTATCGGTATCGGGTACCAGTCGTCCATAGCTATTGCCCCGTTGGTCTGCTCCTCTATCCTCTTTATCGCGCCCGGTATGGTTATCCTGAACCTCTGGCGCTCCTTCTTAGGAACTCTGCCGACGAGGGAAATCGGCTGGAAGTTTACACCGCGGACGATGTCGAGGTGGTTGAGGCCAAAGTTTATTATCGCCCCGAGCTCGTGGTCGTTGACGTTCCTTATGGTGGTCGGGACGAGGACTATTCCGGGCCCGCCGGCCTTTCTCACGTTCTCAAATATGAGCGGTATCTCCCAGTGGTTCTTCCAGTTGGTCTGGGGGGTCATTCCGTCATAGCTCAGGTAGAGAGTGTTTACACCCGCCTTACGTATCTTCCTGACCAGATCGGGCTCGAAGGCGAGCTTTATGCCGTCGGTGTTGAGCTGGACGTGGTCGTATCCTTCCTCCTTGGCGATCTTGATTATTTCGATGAGATCCTCCCTCAGGGTTGGCTCGCCGCCGGTGAGCTGGACAGCGTTTGCCCCGATGGGGTGCTCCTTCTTCGCATTGCGGAGCATCATCCGTATCTGCTCAAGGGTCGGCTCGTATATCGGCTGGCCCTCCTTGGCATAGAAGAAGCAATACCAGCAGCTCAAATTGCACCTGTTTGTCAGAACTATGTTCAAAAGGTTTGTGTGCGAGCGGTGCCTTGGACAGAGGCCGCAGTCGAGGGGACAGTTGAGGCCGCTGTTGTCAACGTTGGAACTCATAAGGTTGAAGTCGAACTTCCACTTAAGGAACCGATTGTACTGCTCCACGCTCTCATAATATACATCGGTTATCATGCCCTCAGGACAGCGCTTCGTTATCCACACTATTCCTTCTTTCTCCCAGACAACGGCCGGGACGACCCTCCTGGTCTCGGGGCATATGGAGTACGTTCTGTGGGGTAGCGGGCCGCCGTAGCCCCTGCTCGCGGTTCTGAGCATTTCTTCGAACTCTTCCTCACTTATCTCGGGGAACTTTATTATGTCCCTGACACGCTTTGTCAGCTCCCCGAATTCCTTTTCGCCGCTGGGCACCTCGCCCACGCTCTCCGCCATGATCGTTCACCTCTTTCTTTCTACCCACTTACTGGGCTTTAATTCCCTCAGGGGATATAAAAACTTTTGCGTAAATATGCAGATTTGCCTTCATAGGTATGGGGGCTCTGGAGCAGGAGAAGTGTTAAAAGCCGCCCCCCGAACTTACTCCGGTGGTGAGATGCCCGCGAGGGAAATGAGGATGGAAATGTTCCTCCGTGCCCTGCTGAGGAGGGACTTCACAAAGGCGAAGGCCCACCTTGAAAAGCTCCAGAAGATGGCCGGAAGCGACGAGTGGGGCAGGGGATACGGAAAGGCGATAAACGGCTTCCTGAGCGCCATCAAGGACAATGATCCCGACGCTCTAATAGTCCAGCTCGTAACCGAACACGACAGGAAAAAGGCTGAGGAGCTTTTGAAGCACTTCCAAGAGGTAATACTTGAGCACGAGTTCAGGGACGAGTACGAGAAGGGCTACTACACGGCGTGGGTCGAGTTCCTCAAGGCTTACCTCAGCCAGAAGACCCTTGCGTGATGGCCATGGGAAAAGAAGAACTGATGAAGAGACTGGAGGAGAAAATCAGGGCCTGTCAGAAGTGCCCGCTCGGCCAGCTGAGGACCAACGCCGTGCCCGGCTCAGGGAGCTACGATGCAAAAATCATGTTCGTCGGTGAAGCGCCTGGTTACTGGGAGGATCAGAAAGGCCTGCCATTCGTCGGCAGGGCGGGAAAGGTTCTCGACGAGCTTCTGGCGGAGATCGGTCTGACCAGGGACGAGGTCTACATCACCAACATCGTCAAGTGCCGCCCACCGGACAACAGGGATCCGGCAGATGATGAAATAAAGGCCTGCTCGCCCTACCTTGACAGGCAGATTGACATCATCAGGCCGAAGGTCATAGTTCCGCTCGGCAGGCACTCGATGCGCTATATCCTCGAAAAGTTCGGCTTCCAGCCCGAACCTATAAGCAGAATACACGGGAAGACCTTCGAGGCCCGCACCCTGTTCGGGAGGATTGTCATAATGCCAATCTATCATCCCGCTGTTGCCCTGTACCGCCCTGCACTGAGGGAGGAGCTGAAAAAGGACTTCATGAGGCTTCGGGATATAATAGAGGGTCGCTGATGGCGGCATTGGTGTCCTGCTGCCCTCCAGGGGTGGAGGGGTTTTTCTTGAATTTTTAAGGTCCATTGACGCTTTATGGGAACCGTTCTCTGGGAAAGATTTTTATGGTATGCGTGCGCATTAATGTTCCTGAGGGCATCCTATAATGCATGGATGGGTCGAATAGGCACGCACTGCATGCATGGGGCAATAAATGCACGGAAGAGTTCCCAAAAAATTTTCGGCAATATGTCATTATGTCAAAAAGTTTTCAGGAAGATTTATATTGCAACCATGGCTTTCCTGGGTGAAACCCCTTCGGAGGTGAAACCATGTCGGACTTCGGTATACTGTCCCTGTTGCCGCCCCTGGTGGCCATTATACTGGCGATATGGACAAAGAGGGTTATACTGGCGCTGTTTGCAGGTGTCTGGATTGGAGGCGTCATGGTATCAGGCTGGAACCCCGTAACAGGAACCACCCAGACCCTTGACTGGATAGTAGCGAACGCCACCGACGACTGGAACGTCAAGATACTGCTGTTCGACTTCCTCATTGGAGCCGGCGTCGGGCTGATCTATAAGTCCGGCGGTGCGTATGCGATAGGCCGCGCCCTCGCGAGCAAGGTTCGCAGCAGTCGCGGCGCCTCTCTGATGGGATGGCTCCTCGGTGTGCTCATATTCTTCGACGACTACACCAACACCATCATCGTCGGTAACACTATGAGGCCCATCACCGACAGGACAAGGGTTTCGAGGGAGATGCTGGCCTACATAGACGACTCAACGGCCGCACCGGTCGCGGGTCTAGCGATAGTCTCGACGTGGATAGGCTACGAGGTCGGCCTGATAGGGGACGCCTTCAGCAAGCTGAACGTTGACCTGGCGTCTGTTGGGGGCGCCTATGGTGCGTGGGCCCACAGCGTTCCCTTCAGGTTCTACTCGATACTCGCGATAATACTCGTCTTCATCGTGGCGCTCACCCACAGGCACTATGGGGCCATGCTCCAGGCCGAGATGCGCGCCAGGACCGAGGGCAAAGTCCTGCGTGACGGTGCGAAGCCGCTCATGACCACGGAAATAGACCTCGGAATGCCCAAGGAGGGGGGAAGCGTCCACATCTTCATATGGCCCATACTGACGCTGATCTTCGTCACGCTCTACGGCATGTGGTACACCGGCGGTGGGGGCGAGGTCTACGCCACCGATGGGCTGATGGGGGTCCTCGGGAACTCCGACTCTGCACTGGCGCTCCTCTGGGGAAGCTTTGCGATGGTCGTCGTGGCCTTCTTCCTCGTGCTCGTCACCAGGCAGATGACGATTGAGGAAGCCGAGGACGCCATAATCCGCGGCATGAAGCAGATGATCATAGCCAACACCATACTCCTCCTGGCATGGAGCATCAAGAGCGCCACCGACGCCGTTGGAACCGCACCCTACATCGTCGACCTCGCCAAGAGCGCCGGCGTCACCGGGAGCTGGGTGCCGCTGATAGTGTTCCTCATCTCGATGTTCATCTCATTCACGACCGGAACGAGCTGGGGAACCTTCAGCATCATGCTGCCGATAGCGATACCCCTCGCCTACGGCGTTACCGGCTACCTCGGCCCGGAGGTCTTCGCGGCAATCGGTGCTGTCTTCGCAGGAGGAATCTTCGGCGACCACTGCTCCCCGATCAGTGATACGACAATCATGAGCTCGATGTTCAGCGGTTCCGACCACATAGACCACGTCACGACCCAGGTTCCCTACGCAATGACCGCCTCGGGCGTCGGCATAATACTCTACCTCCTCTTCGGACTCGGAGTCCACAGCTGGTGGATCCTCCTGCCGCTCGGTCTGATACTCCTGGTTGGGGCCTGGTACTTCCTCAGCGAGTGGTACGGCAAGAAGTACGGTATACCGCACGGAAAGGTCCCGGTGTACGTGGTAGAGGAGTGAGGCTTTCCTTCTTTCCGCTTTATTTCCTCCGTTTTTATGAAGCTTTGCGGAATCTAAAAGCCTTTAAAAGCACTCCAGAGCACTTTTTCTGGAGGTGAGGGTATGCTGGTCAGGTCGTTCGTTCCCGCGCACATCACGGCGTTCTTCGTCCCCCAGTTTCACGATGACCCTCTCAAAGCCGGCTCCCTTGGGGCGGGCGTGAACCTTGACAAGGGCGTCAACGTCTTCGCGAGCATAGAGACGGGCACGCTTGAGAGGCACATCCACGTTGCCTTCAACGGTGAGCCTGTGAAGCGGGAGGAGGCGAGGATAACCTATTCCGTTGCCGATGAACTGGTGCCCAAAGACTTCTCCGGTGAGGTCGAGATCTGGCAGTACTTTGACTTCCCCAACGGCTACGGCTTCGGCAACAGCGCTGGAGGTGCTCTCGGGACCGCATTGGCTTTGAGCTACACCTTCGGCGGGACATGGCTGAAGGCGGCTCAGATAGCGCACAAGTATGAGGTCATCAACAGGGGCGGCCTCGGCGACGTCATAGCCCAGCTCGCCGGCGGGATGGAGGTTCGCGTTAAAGCTGGAGGCCCCGGAATAGGCGTCGTTGACAACCTGTTTTTTGAGGGATACAAAGTCCTCGTCGTCCCCCTCGGAAGGCTTTCGACCAGAGAGGTGCTTGATGGGGATGTCGTTAAAGCGATAGAGGTTGAAGGAAAGCTCGCCCTCGAAAAGCTCCTCATGGAACCGAGGCCCGAGCGCATGATGGCCCTCGCGAGAGGGTTCGCGGAGAGAACCGGCCTCCTGAGCGGTGAGCTCCTTGAGCTCGCGCGCCAGCTGGATAAACTTCTCTCGAACCCATCATCGATGATAATGCTTGGAAAGGGCCTCTTCGCGTTGGTGAGGGAAAAGGAGCTCGAGGGAGCCAAGGCACTGCTGGCCGACCTCAACGTCCCCTACGACGTGGCAGAAATCTACACGGAGAAGCCCAGGGTCGGCAGGTGGATGGGCTGAGTCTCTTATACAATAATTTTTAGGGTGCCTTCTACAGCTGGAAGTGCTCAATCATTATTTTAAATGCTATCTTGGGCTTCTAGATATCTACTGATGGTCTAAGGTGTTTTTGCTCCTTTTATATCGACGAAATGAATTTACATCTATAATTTCTCCCGGCAGGAAATGATACATGATTATTGGGATGTTTTTTAACGGAATCATATCATCAACTGGGATGTAAATGAGAAGAAATTCAGCAAGATCTTGATTAGAAAAGAGCTCTAAGAATTTTTTCTGGCTAGTTGAGAATTCCACGCGGGCTTGGGGCTTGGTACTCTTTGTTTCTACCACTATTAGTCTTTTAACGTCTATAACTGGCAACTTGAATGTCTTTCTTATTTGTAAACTTTTGGATCGTGAACTGACGTTAATCTTCTTTTCTCCCACGACATCAAGAGCAATGATTATGAAATCTGGGGCATATTTGCTCTCTTTTAAGATGTTGTAAAATTTTAATAGTCCATCTTTACTTCGTTCAGTGACGAAACATGAGTGTCTTATCCAGTCTGCGGTGTCATTTAACGCTTCGGATAATGCTCCTGAACGCATTCTATAGCGGAGAGGGGATATTACGGTAAAGATGCTGTCTTGCTTACAAGCAGTACTTACAATCTCCGAATATCCAAACTCGTCCGTTGTTTTTTTGATGTATATTCTTTTGCAATCGGGGGGCAACACCCAAGATGCAGGATACGCCAATTTTATAATCTCTAAAGCAGTTTTAAGAGATTTGGCCTCCATATTGTCTGACGAATAGGTTCTAGTTTCGTGCAGCCTATGCCAATATGGCAAGCTCTCTTTTCCACTGGGGTTAGCATAGAGTGGGGTAAATTCTCTTGTGAATATCCTGACGTTGGGTCCATACATCGCAACATACTCATGATTTTCCTTTAACCGTGGAATGATTTCCATGGAAATATATTCTTGGGCAATTCTCTCGGTATAGTTTCCCACTATATTATTTATAACGGATTGTCTGGGTGTAAAAGTGGTTCTTTCGCCATTCTTGTTATCCAGCCGTATCTTCAATGTAACCCCCTTTTACGTGGGTTATTATCAAGTTAATAACACTTACGGAGTATAAACTGGAGTGTCATCAGAAGCCGTTATAATCCATTAGACATTTCTGATGGTGGGCTAACCTTTTATCCCCATCGCCGTATCTTTCAGGTGGTGGGAGTGACCATGAAGTACGCTGAACTCGCTGACCTTTACAGGCGCCTGGAGAAGACAACCTTAAAGACCCTCAAAACACGCTTTGTCGCAGATTTCCTCAAGAAGACCCCTGATGATCTCCTGGAGATAGTCCCCTACCTCATCCTTGGCAAGGTCTTCCCTGATTGGGACGAGAGGGAACTCGGCGTCGGCGAGAAGCTCCTCATAAAGGCCGTCTCGATGGCCACCGGCGTCCCCGAGAGGGAGATAGAGAACTCCGTTAAGGACACCGGCGACTTGGGCGGGAGCGTTGCCCTCGCTCTAAAGAAGAGGAAACAGAGGAGCTTCTTCAGCCAGCCCTTAACGGTCAAGCGCGTTTACGACACCTTCGTCAAGGTCGCCGAGGCGAGCGGCGAGAGGAGCCAGGACAGGAAGATGAAATATCTGGCGAACATCTTCATGGACGCCCAGCCTGAGGAGGGGAAGTACATAGCGAGAACCGTTCTGGGCACGATGAGGACCGGCGTCGCCGAGGGGATTCTGAGGGACGCCATAGCTGAGGCATTCAAGGTCAAAGCCGAGCTCGTTGAGAGGGCCTACATGCTCACCAGCGACTTCGGCCACGTGGCAAAGGTGGCGAAGCTTGAGGGCAACGAGGGCCTCTCAGAGGTTAAAATCCAGGTGGGAAAGCCTATACGACCGATGCTCGCCCAGAACGCAGCGAGCGTTAAGGAAGCCCTGGCGGAGATGGGTGGAAAGGCGGCATTCGAGATAAAGTACGACGGTGCCCGCGTCCAGGTTCACAAGGATGGCAGCAGGGTTGTCATTTACTCTCGCAGGCTGGAGAACGTCACCAGATCCATCCCCGACGTGGTTTCGGCCGTCCTGGAGAGCGTTAAAGCGGAAAAGGCCATCATTGAGGGTGAACTCGTTGCCGTCGGCGAAGGTGGAAGGCCGAGGCCCTTCCAGTACGTCCTGAGGCGCTTCAGGAGAAAGTACAACATCGAGGAGATGATAGAGAAGATCCCCCTTGAGCTGAACCTCTTCGACGTCCTCTACGTTGACGGTGAGGGTCTGATAGACACGCCCTTCTCCGAGCGCAGGAAGAGGCTGGAGGGGATAATCTCTCCGGGGGAGCGGATAAGGCTGGCGGAGCAGCTCGTGACGGCAAAGGCCGAGGAGGCCGAGGCCTTTTACCAGCACGCCCTTGAGCTCGGCCACGAGGGGCTCATGGCCAAGAGGCTGGATTCGGTTTACGAGCCAGGAAACCGGGGCAAGAAGTGGCTCAAGATAAAGCCGACGATGGAAGATCTCGACCTAGTTATTGTCGGCGCGGAGTGGGGCGAAGGCAGGCGCGCCCATCTCCTCGGCTCCTTCCTAGTTGCGGCCTTCGACCAGCATAGTGGTGAGTTTGTCCCAGTCGGAAAGGTCGGCAGCGGCTTCACCGACGAGGATCTAGCGGAGTTCACCAGGATGCTCAAGCCGCTCATCAGGGGAGGTGAGGGCAAGTTCGTCGAGATAGAGCCCAAGGTAGTTATCCAAGTTACCTATCAGGAGATACAGAGGAGCCCGAAGTACGAGAGCGGCTTTGCTCTGCGCTTCCCGCGCTACGTGGCTTTAAGGGAGGACAAGAGCCCCGAGGAGGCGGACACCATAGAGAGGGTCGCCCAGCTCTATGAACTCCAGGAGAGGTTCAAGGCGAAGAGGTGAGGCATTCTTCCCTCTCAGTCTTCCTCCTGCGCTCTTCTATCTCCCTTCTTCCGATGCTGTACGCGTATCCGAAGGCCCCATCAACGCGTCTGTACATGTATATGACCGCCAGGATTCCTGCAAGCGTCAGGGGGACTGTGATTGTTGCAGAAACACCCACGAGCACCATGATAACTGGGGCATCGTAAAGAGAGTGCAGGAGGGATGATTTCAGGTACCCAACAAAGGCGCGCCCTTTGAGAGCGTCCTCTAGAGCTATCGTAGTCCAGAGGACGTGGAACGTTACCACGATTATCCTAAGGAGAGCGCCCAGGATGTTTCCTGTAATGATTAGTACGATGCCGTATAGAACTGCCTCGATAACTGCGAACGTCATGGCGGCGCTTATGGTAACCCTCCACCTCACGAGCTGGGTGCCCCGAACTGCCCAGAAAGGCAACAGCTTTGAAAGCTCCTCTATGGGTCCGACGAACACTGTCAGTGCGATGGCCGCCGACACCGCGGATCCCCCGAAGGCCACCAGCACTATGGACTCCAGTACAACTACAGTGACTATGGCCACCACGCCGTAAAGGTGGGGCCTCCTCTCTCGCCACCTGGGGGGGACGACGTAGTCTACCGTGCCGATCCATTTTAGCACTGCGTCAAAGACCTTGACACCAACTGCGAGCACTACAATCAAGTATGCTGGAAGGAGCAGAGTTTCCACCGTAGGGCCACCAGATAAACTTCCTGGGGTTGTATTTTAAACTTTACCGTGAGTTGGAATTACATCCATGTGTCAAAAATATCACTATTTGGCCATATTTTTGCCGCTATCTTTTTAAAAACCTCTGAGAGATGTGTTCGGTGGTTTGGATGGACGGCAAAGGGAAGCTCGTGGAGGCCTTCTTCTCTGAGGGGGCGATACTCTTCGGGCATTTTGTGCTCACTTCAGGAAAGGAGAGTGACTACTACATAAACGTCAAGAGGCTCAGCACGAACCCTAATGCACTCAAACTCATCGCGAGACTGATGGCGGAAGAAGCCCAAAAAGCCGGGATAAGCTTCGACCGTGTTGCCGGTCCCGAGCTTGGGGCGGTTCCCATCACGACCGCTCTGGCGCTCGAAACCGGAAAGCCCCTCGTGATAGTCAGGAAGAAGCCGAAGGGGCATGGGACAGAGAGCCAGATCGAGGGCGAGGTCAGGCCCGGCGATAGGATCCTCCTCGTCGAGGATGTCACAACGACCGGCGGTAGCGTCCTGAGGGCGGCGGAAGTTCTCGAAGAACTTGGGGCCGAGATCGCCGCCATAAGCGTCGTCGTGGACAGAGAAGAGGGGGCGGCGGAAAAAATCCGCGGGAGGTATCCTTTCATACCCCTTGTCACGGTCTCGGAGCTTTTTAGACGCCTGGATTCTGAAACCGGAGGGCGAGCTTAGACGTAGTCCTCTATTGTCTTGGCCTTTACCATTATTGAGGCCTTGTCCCTGCCGTAGAACACCTCTACAAGACCGTCGGATTCGAGCTGCTTAACGGTCTTGAGAACAGCAGGCATGGGGGTATCCAGCTCGGCGCTGAGCTTCTGAAGCGCCACGGCCTTTTTCTTGGTAGCCAAAACCCGGTAGACTATATCCTTGCGTCGGCCAAACATTCAGCGGCCACCATTTCTATTTAGTTGGTTGGGATAAATAAACCTTCCGTGGTCGGATTTGACGTTTCTCCAAGGCAGGTTTATAAGCCATTCTTTCGAGTCTGGGAGCATGAGGGGAGTCATCGAAAAGCTCGACACTGAAGGGATGGGCGTCGTGCGCCTGGGGAGGAAGGAGATCCATGTGCCCTTTACTGCACCTGGGGACGTTGTGGATGTCAGGAAATGGCGCCGGAGGAAAAAGACCCTCGTGGCCACGGACTTTGAGGTAGTGGAGCCCTCTCCTGCAAGGATCGAGCCAAAATGCCCCTATTTCGGGACGTGCGGTGGCTGTCTCCTCCAGCACATTCCCTATTCCGAACAGGTCAGGTTTAAGTCGGAGAAGCTCTCCAGTATGGTCGGCTTTGATGTCGGTGTTATCCCCTCCCCCGTGATATATGGACACCGAAACAGGATTGATGTTGTCATCTCGACGAGGGGAATAGGGTTTAGGAGACGCGGCACGTGGTGGGATGCAGTTGACATCGAGTGGTGTCCGGTGTTTGGGGAGTCGAGCAGGAAGGTTCTTGGCTCGCTGAGGGAGTTTATCGAGGACTTCCGGCCTTCCCTCTACGAGATAGGCAGGAACACAGGGTTTCTCAGGTACATAGTCATCAGGGAGGGCAAGTTCACGGGGGAGCTCATGGTAAACATCGTGACTGCCGAGGGCCGTCTTCCCGAGGAGTTCCCGGACTACTTTGACTATGCTGATTCGGTGTACTGGAGCATCAACAGGACTAAGAGCGATGTCTCCTACGGCGATGTTGAACGGTTCTGGGGGAGGGAGCTTATAAGGGAACGCCTTGACAACGTCACCTACCTCATCCATCCGAACAGCTTCTTCCAGACGAACAGCTATCAGGCCGTAAACCTAGTGAGAGAGGTCGCGGAAAGAGTGGAGGGGGAGAGGGTTCTGGATCTGTACTCGGGGGTGGGAACCTTCGGCGTCTACCTCGCGGGGCGGGGATTTGTAGTAGAGGGCGTTGAGGTCAACCCCTTCGCCGTTGAGATGGCAAGGAGGAACGCGGAGCTCAACGGTGTAGACGCCGCCTTCTACGTTGGAGAAGACCGGGACGTTGGGGATCTCTCTGTCTACGACACAGTCATAGTTGATCCGCCGCGTGCTGGCCTCCACCCGAAACTGATAAGGAAAATATTAAAAGACAGGCCGGAAAACATCGTCTACGTTTCGTGCAACCCCAAAACGCTCAGAGAAAACTTGGACTCCCTTGGAAGTGCGTACACTGTGGAGGACGCCGTGGGCCTTGACATGTTCCCGCACACCCCGCATGTGGAGACAGTTGTCAAACTTAAACTCAAGGTTTAACTTTAGAACCAGAAGGTTCAAAAACTTAATATACTTAGTCCGCATATCTCTGGGTAGGGGTGATGAAGAATGCTTGACGAAAGGGACAGGATTATAATTGAGATGCTCACCAGGGACGCCAGGACTCCGTTCACGGAGATAGCCAAGGTTCTGGGCATAAGTGAGACTGCAGTCAGGAAGCGCGTGAAGGCCCTTGAGGAAGCGGGAGTGATAAAGCAGTACACCGTTGTGGTGGATCCGTCCAAGCTCGGCTACAACCTCGTCAGCCTGACGGGCGTTGACACTCTGCCGGAAAAGATATTCGAGGTTGCGAGCAGACTTAAGGAGTTTGACTTCGTGAGGAACGTATACCTCACCAGTGGAGACCACATGATCATGGCAGAGGTGTGGGCCCGGGACGGAGAGGATCTATCGGACATCATCTCCAACAAGATCGGCAAGATTGAGGGGGTTACTAAGGTCTGCCCTGCCATAATCCTTGAGAAATTTAAGTGAGCGTTCTGTTTGGCATTGTTCTATTTCCACTCTTTTTTTTATGTACTCCTTCTACGGAACCCGATGCCGTGCTGAATCCGCGCCTGGAGTTTAGATTATTCCGAATGTGCAGTTCAGCGGTTTTCTACATTAGCAATGCTTAAATATATCAATATTGATAAATTTATGCGGTGTTCAAACCATAAGGGGTGCACCAAGATGGCATGGAAGAGGTTCTTGTCCCTAATACTTGTTGTTTTTATTGCCGGTTTTCTCATCAATCCCGTCGCTGCAGTGACCTCCTCCACGGATCCTGAACTGCCGGACAGCATAGAAGAGAATAAGGTCGTTGATTTTTCACTGACCATAACCGATATCAGGGGGAGCTGTGTGCTGATTGAAACGGATCTGGAGAAAGACGGTGGCACACCGATATTTGATGTCACTGACCTAACTGGGTACACCCTCGGTTCTGACGGAAAGTCCTTGAAGATATGCAACAACCTTCCCAGCAAGCTCGTCATCCCGATCCACGGAAGGATTCCGGAGGGAATAACGCGGAAGACAGTTCTTCTGCCCACGGGTGAAAGCCTTTACCTGAAGTTCTTTGACCAGGGCCAGAAGAGCTACTACCGCGTAAAGGATCTGAGCGGGAACACGGTGATAGACACGACGAGCAAGTCGTTCACAATAATCCACCCCCAGCTCGAGGACATCATGAGGATCATAGACACCAATATAACCGATCCAAACGCCAGGGGGGTCGCGAAGAAGTACATATCCCTCGGGCTCATTGATTACGTCTATGGGGATCTGATCCCGATTTTTGTTAAGTATGACCCCGGTAGGGTGGCGAACCTTGAACAGCGGGTCTCCAAGCTTCAGAGCCTTACCGATGAGCTGAACTCAACGATTAAGGACCAGAGTGCCACCCTGAGCTCTCTCGAGGCGGAAAACTCCCGGCTGAAGAGCCAGACCTCTGACCTTGAGTCGAAGGTCTCAGAGCTCCAGAACGAAAACAGCGATTTGAAGGGACAGATTGAGGCTCTCACTCAGGAGAGGGACGAATACCGGAAGAGTGCAGGAACCTTCAAGACTGTCTCAATACTCCTGTTCGTCGTTCTCCTGGCGGGCTCGTTCTTTGCTTACAGGACGGGCCGCCAGTCTGGCTACAAGGAGGGATACAGGAAAGGGTACGATGAAGGGAAGCGGGAGGGCTACAACCGGGGCAAGCGCGATGGTTATGAGCAGTGTATGGAGGAAATGGGCCGCAGTGAGCCCTCTATTGGGTCGGGGGTGTTGTGAATGCTCCAGTTCCCTGATGTCGTGGTGGGTATTGGTGGCGCCGGAAAGAACATAGTTTTTTCGATTCTGGAAACTGAGTGGCTTATAGAGCAGCTCCTGAAGGAGGACAGGAGGTATACTTTTATTGTCATGGACACCGCCTCCGCTGAATACGGTACCGACGTTGCCAAGGCCGAGAAGCTCAAGGAGAAAATAGAGGACATGGCATCAAGGCTTGGAAGGCCCTCGAACATAGAAATTGACGTCAGGAACATAATCTCCAACCTGAGCATAGACAGGCCCGAGGTTCTCTACACCACGAACCTCATAGAGGCCCTCCACAGGAAGAGGAAGGTCAAGGTGTGGTGGATACTGGATCCGGAGAAGGGTGTCAACAACACTGAAGGCCTTAAGAAGTACGAAGCCGCCGGCTTCTCCAAGGGGACCATAAGGAGGAGGGGAGTTACCAAGGCAATGTTCTATAAGGCCCTAGTTGAGGGCAAGGTTGACGATGTTTTCCAGATACCTCCAGGGTCGCAGGAAGTGGCCATCATTGTGGGACTCGGGGGTGGAACGGGCTCCGGGCTTTTCATTGACATAGCCAAGCGGCTGGCGGAGGTCAACTTCGGTGCCCAGGTGGTTCTCTTCGGGATCCTCCCAACGCTTAAGGAGGGCAACAACGAAAAGGCGAACGCGTATATAGCCCTCTCTGAGCTGGAGTACCTCCGCCTGACCCAGGGCAAGGTGGACGACCAGCTCTTTACCCACGTGGTTCTCACCACCATCGAGCCCACCGGGTTCACTGGGGCCGGGGACGCCTACAAGGCCAAGACTGAAGCCCTCAACGAGTTCGCCGAGACGTTCACCCACATCCTCATGAACTTCTACGACGCGAAGAGCGGCAATTTCTCGGACATCCTTGAGGGAGGCCACTACGGGCGCTTTATCCTCGCCACGGGTGGAATAGTCCGCTACGAAGTCGAGAGCACGATGGAGAGCAAAAAGAACCTTGAGAAGGCTATAAACTCGCTGAACAGCGCAATATCCAAGGAGAAGGACATCAGGGATAAGGACATACGGCCCCTCATAAAATACCTCCAGGAGAAACGCCTCATAGACATTGGCCGGGACGAGAATAAGTTCTACAGCAGGTACATCGAGTACCTCAAAAACCAGCGCATTCTCCAAGAGTTCTACGGGTTCCTCACTAACCCCATACTGGGGATCTTCAACTACGAGTCCCCTCGGAGCATCATTGAAGGAATCCACTCCCGCATCCTGATGGACGAGAGGGGCTTTTCGGAGAAGGTTGCGGGTGTAAAGACCTCCGGCGAGGTTTTGGAACTGATAAGCCAGCTTAAGACGACTATAGACTCATCGAAACCTGAGTCCTTCAGGGACGACATTGACAAGGCCATTCTCGACATCGCGATGAGGATACTGGACAACATCCAGCTGTCCCTTGACCACCTGAGGGAGCTCCACAAGTTCGCCTTCCCCGACCCGATAAGGGCGAGGTATGAGGCCTATGAGAGTGAAATGGGACAGATGCTCAGGGATCTCGTCACCTTTGACGTAAAGCCCGCCCAGATCGCGAAGCTTGAGGAGCTGAAACGTGCGGTGGGCACGGACGTAACGAAGCTTGAGCGCCAGGCCCAGGAGCTCAGGGAGAAGCAGGGCGAGATTGAGGGGGAAATGAAGGCCATAGAATCGCAGGTGGATGCCGTTATTGACGCGAACTCAAAGCTTCTTGTTGAGTACTACGAGATGGTCAAGGAGCTGCCCTCCCTGAGGGGTACCCTCAGCACGTCCACCAAGAAGATAAACGGCGTTCTTGAGGAGCTTAAGGCCAAGGTTCTGAGCGACTCCGTAAACCGGAATCTCGGGCCTGATGAGCTGGCGGCAAGGGTCAACCAGGAGCTCGACCCCGTCCTCACGAACCTCAGGACGATATTCACAAGGCTCGCCCAGAAGTTCCCGGGAAGCTCTGAACTCGGCTCCCTCAGGGAGGTGATAGACTACATAAACCTTGTCAAAAACGCCCTGCTCCACTACTACGGCTACAAATACTACAGGTACAGGCAGGAGAACAGGAGCCTGAGTGAAAGGCTGCGCGGCAGGGACTACGAGGCCGAGATGGACAAGTACCTTGGCGACTATGAGAGGGATCTCACCAGCATGATGAGGTACAGGGACTTCTTCCACTACATCCGCATAAGAACGACCGAGGACGGAGAAATCGGAGACCTCGAGGTGACAATGCTCTACGACCTGATAGCCACGACCATCAACAAGATGTTCAGCTCGATCCAAATGGACGTCGCCACGAACATCGGGGGGAAGATAAACGTTGATCTCAGCGAGGTGCCCCTCCAGAAGCTGGCGGAGGAAAGCTCGACACCGAGAGAGTTCCTCAAGAAGGCCAAGGAGGCAATATACCTGAGGATGCTATCCCAGAAGGGCCTTGACAGGCAGATGGACGAGGTTAAGGAGCAGATAGCGGCCATCGAGAGGGATATTGAGTCCCTCAGGGACTTCGGTTCCATACTTGACTACGTTATGGACGCCGTCCTGACGATATCCGGAAGGATACGGAAGGAGTGGAGGGAGGAGTACGAAAACTACGAGAGCAGCATCAATGAGCTCAAGAAATACCTGGAGGAGAAAGCCCTTCGCCGCCATGAGAGGGGCACGTTCATATACAAAGTCCAGCCTTCCCCCGAGGCCCTCGGCCTTATACTGGACGTTGCCACCAGCAACCTTGCCCAGGTTCTCAGGAACCCGACCCTTTCGGCCATCTCAAAGAACGAGTTCCAGAAGATAGTGAACACCTACCGCGAGCTGCTTTCGAAGCTCATGCAGCCTGCGTACCTCGGCATACGGAGGCCCAGGGTTATTGTCCAGGATGAGCGGGCGCCGGTTGAGTGGGAGCTCAAGGGCTCGATGACCTACGTCAACTCCTCAATAAACAACATCATGACTGAAATGGCGCAGGAGATCAAAAACGTCACCCTCCAGGTGTTCAGAAGGAGCCTCCACAAAGGGAAGGACACCCTCTACATACCCGTCCCTGTGGCGGGGCCATGGGACATAGCTGTCACAATATTCCTTCCGGGGATATTCTTCGAGAACATCTACGGCGTCTACGACCTCAGTGAGAGCTACCACGACGCCTACTACCAGCTCAAGAACTCCGGGAAAAAGAGGGAGCTCTTCCACCACGTTTACAAGCTTGAGGACGGCTGGTACATCGAGAGGATCCCGATGGACTTCGAAGATGCTATCAAATACGCCGCGGCTGAGCTTTACAACAACGTTGACGTGACGGAGGAGATAGAGAAGAAGAACTACATCAAGCAGTACATAATACCCGAGTCGGAGGGAGAGACCGAATGAAAATCCGGTCTCTGGAATCCTTCGGCCTGCTGCCTTTTTTTTCATACCTGCTCTTTGGTTTTCTCCTTTACAGAGTCCTTGACGGGTTTCTTGGTGCAGGCGCGCCTCGAGAAACTTTTACGGTTCTCGCCGGGAGCGTCCTCTTCAAGGTGGCCTCAGGGATATCTCTCGGCCTCATAATGGCCGTCGCCCTGACCAGACATTCGGCTTACACCCGAAAGGCTCTGGGTCTCTGGTTGGGAATGCTTTTTCCCGTTGCCAGCGGCTATACAGGGACGACTGATTTTATGGGGGCCCTTGGTGCGGGGCTCCTGCTGGGCCTTGTTCTGATAAGGAGGCCCACCGCCCAGCTCAAACTCGCAAAGGCCCTAGTGCCTCTGCCGATTCTTATTATGATGCTCCCTTATCTATCCCAGCTGTTTTGGATGCTTGACAGGGGGGTTATTCTCACCGAGCTCCAGACCACGGTGACGTACCTGAGGATAGTTGCCGTGCTCTTGGTCGGTGACGTGCTTATCTACATTGTTCTCAGGCACGCGGCGTACGACGAGGAGACGGCCAGGGAGAGCACGCTGTTCCTAGGCCCAAGCAAGTCAGGAAAGACCATACTCTCTCTCGGCCTGTTCCATGCCATAGTCCAGGGCAACGTTGGGGGCCTGAAGGCAACGTCGGACTCCATGGTTCTTGTGGATAAAAACGAGATTGCGGCGAGGCTGGAGGATCTTTACGACACCTTTGTCCGTGCAGGATTTGCGGGAGTAAAGGGCACGATGAGGGGCTGGCTTTCGATAAACATCTTCGACATCTCCAGGAGCCCCCTGGACAAGTTCCTCTATGGCATGAAGGATCTGTCACTTGAGATCACTGACTACGCTGGTGAGGATCTGTGGAACATAGCGGAAATCCTCGAAGATAGAACCAAGTACAAGGAAAGGATCGTGGAGGCTTTCAAGGCTGAGACCAATCCGTCAGACAAAAAGAAGTTTGAAACGTTCATGAAGGCCGTTGTCTACCCTAAGGGCTTGGACAGGCAGGCAAGGGCCACGTACGCCGCCACCCTTCGGAACCGCATACTGAAGGATCTCAGGAAGGGCGCCTTTGACTTCAGAAACTACCGCAGGAGGATCCGGTGGGAAGAGCTCCCTGAGGCCATAAGGACACCCCTTGCGACGGCCCACACCTACAGGGGCATCATAAACGCGGACAGGATCGTGTTCCTCCTCGATGGTGAGAAGATACTTTACGAGCTCTACAAGAAGGACCCGGACTTCAGGACGAACCTTGAGTACCTTGAGAGCTCCAACCGGAAGTACTATGAAAAGATTAAGAAGATCGTGGAGTATCTCTCAGACCTCGATAACAAACTGGGCGACCCCACCCTCGACAAGAGGATACGGGAGCCGATAAGCAGGGAAACCCTGGGCCACCACCTCAATGCGTACAGGAGGATAGTGCTTGCGTCAAGGTCAAAGATCCGCAGGGAGAGCTTTGTATTCCTGGTGACCAAGGCAGATCTGATAGGGGCGGTCTTCAACAGCGACGTTGTCAGCATAAACCTCAACCGGCTCAAGAGGAGGGTTCTCCGGGCCCTTAAGAAGTCGGTTCTGTTCAGGAACTTCCTTAAGAACATGAACATAACCGAAAAGGACCTTTCCGACAAGCTGATGTTCTCGATTGTACTGCCACGGAAGGAGCTGGAGGACTCCGGCTCGATCACGCCCCTGTCCGAGGACGTCCTCGTCAGGGGGCTCGACGACGTTATTAGGTGGATACGGAAAGCCCCGCGGATTAAGGTTCTGAAGGAGGTTCTGAAGCCATGACTTCCTACGGGTTCTATTCCACCCAGGGGGTTCTTCTCCGGAAGGTGGGGAAGCACTCTCCATCTCCGGAGATAGTGCCCTTCGCGGATAAGTACCACATCTGGGCGTCCCTTGTACTGAACGTCCTGAACGGTTCCGTGGAGTACTACGTTGCCTCCAGGTTTGACTACGTTAAGGAGCCCTTCGGGAGGTTCAGCAGGGGGGTGCTGGTGGTTCGCGTCCGCGATATCTCCGAGATTGCGAGGGAGTTCTTGATCTCGGTCAAGGATCTGTTCAACAGCGGTGTGGCCGATTTCTCCCATGAGGCCAAGATGTCCGCGGGGGAAGGGATCGAAGGAAAAAAGGAGGCCCTAGTCTCATCCGTGGCCAACATCGTGGAGGAGTACCTTCGCGGGACATCGCGTCCGAGAACCATTGCGGATATCCCCTTCCGGCAGATAGCGGTGGGGCCCCTCTCAGACGTGGGGTACCCCCCTGTGTTCTACAGGTGGGTGTTTCTTGAGGGCGTCAGGGTGGCGCTTGAAATCCTCAGACTGGAGGGTGCGAGTCCTCTGGACACCTACGAGGACGCCGTTCTCTCCGCCAGTGAGGATGTTGTATACCCTCTCTTCAACTATGCCAGATCCGCCCCGACAACGCTGGGCGGGCTGTGGCTTGTTTCCTCCTCGGGGGTGATGCCCCATGAGTGATATCGTGCTGACGGTTTACACGACCCAAGGGATACCCATATTTGAGATAGGTGGAACGGTTCC
Source organism: Thermococcus sp. M36 (assembly GCF_012027355.1). Taxonomy (NCBI): domain Archaea; kingdom Methanobacteriati; phylum Methanobacteriota; class Thermococci; order Thermococcales; family Thermococcaceae; genus Thermococcus; species Thermococcus sp. M36. Next base: position 719,984 of record NZ_SNUH01000001.1, on the reverse strand, counting down.
TCTTGATGCGCTTGGTATAAGCTACGAAAACATAGATTCCCTGGGAGTGTGGCTGGGCGTTCGTATGGATGAATACTCTGACAACGCCGTCATAGGCCTTCGCCTTGACCGGATGTTCGAGGCGGGGGGCAGGGAAAACAGATACATCCTCCTCATCAGGACTTCCAGAAGGCTTCTTGAGTCCGGTGAGTTCCGCTTCACTGAGTTTCTATCCAGGGTGCTCCAGAAGGTTGCCGAGTTGAAGGAAATAACGTACGGGGGCTCCCCCGGGGCGTCAAAGTGGGAAGAGCTCAAAAAGTACGCCGGGGATCTGGCGTTCATTCTTATGAACAGCGAGGAAAATGCCGTGGAGGTAAACATCCCTGTCCTGGATTATCTCGATCCGGGCCTGGCTGAACGCGGTGACGTCCTGATGCTCTTCCTAAAGCTCAGCGAGGCACTGCCTGCGGGCAGAAGGCCTTCCCTCTACGTGTTCTCGAAGTCGGGTTCCAGCGAGTATTCCGGCCTCTGGATAACGGGCCACGGAAAGGACGTATCCGAACTCCGGGAGGAAACCGAGGAGAGGATCGAACAGCTCAAAAGGGACTCTAAGGAACTTCGGAGGATTCAGAGCGAGCTCTCTGAGTGCAGACAGAGACTTGAAGACATCGAGAGCAGGTACGAGTACTACGTCAGGAAAGAGGCCTCCGGGAGGTTTTCGTCCCTTTTGAAGACCGCAGGCATACTCGTGCTGGCGGTCGTGCTGGGTATCGGGATTGGTTTTCTGCTCTTGCCAATGTGGTACACGCCACCCTTTGCACACCCGGGCTTCCAGATGACGTCTGTGGGCGCGGCCTCTCTCAATCAGGCCCTGGGAGACATTGAAAAGATAGACGCACTCTACGGGAATGAGAGCTCCACCGTGCTTAGGGACTACGTTTTATTTATAAACGCCTCCCAGAGCAAGAAGGAGTTCAACATGTCCCGGCTTCTTCAGATTCTCCGGAGGGACGTGGAGATCCACAGGACCCTTCTTGAAAAACTGGAATCAGAGAGAAAAAGTGTTTCTGAGCTCAATTCAACTGTGAGGGATCTCCGGAAGCGACTGGAGCTGGTAAACGGCACGGCATCGGAGCTGGAGATGAACACTATGTATTTTGTCAAGCTCAGCCCAGGAAACGTGACTCTGACGGAGGAAGATATCCGGATCCTTAACGAAAACCCGGGGGTTGAGGGCTGGAACGAGGTCTTGACAGCCCACTGTAGGCTGCTGGTGGAGTCAGAGGCTCAGAAGAACGTTGAATACTTGGTAGCATTAAAAGGGAACATGACGCAGACGAACGAGGCCGTTGCCGGGATCATAACGCTTTTGAACGCCATCTACAGTGAGGCGGGCAACATGGAGGTGCAGGAGGCTTCCAACTCTTTTGAGGATCTTGAGAGGAACCTAACGCCGCTGATTGGATCCGTGGAGGATTACATCAGCGAAATAAATGCCACCGTTACCAGGATAAAGACCTGCGAAAACGCGTACTCTCTCATCCGCTCGTGGGATTCCGGGGAATTTGGAATGAAGTTTGAGCTCCTGATTGAGGACTCCCGGGCCATGGGATACATAGACGGTCTCATCGAGGCGGTCCAGAGCGGTGCCCTGCTGGATGACCCCTTCACCCGTGCCCTCTACGAGTACTCCAGGAACAACAAGGGGTTCTCAGTGGAGGATCTGAAGAACCAGATAATTGCGCACCTCTTTGAGAACGGAGCGCCTAAGCAGGACCCGGTGTTGAAGATAGAAGGATTTATGGGTCTCCTTGAGTCCATAGTTACTTAGGGGGTGGAGGCCATGAGAAAAGCAGGAACCACCGTTATCGCCATCATCATCCTTCTCTCCGTGGTATCGGGGATCCACAGCGACTACACCTACGGGGCCGACGTTAAGATCACATCGCAGTGGCTTGATATAGGTGCCTCCTTCCAGTTCTACTATTTCAACATAACACTTGTGGACATAAGCGTCTATGGCGACTCCGCGATAGTCCTGGTTGAGGGCCTCCAGGGCACTATGCAGGTCAGGATAACCAACTCCACCGCAACGGACGTCTTCGGGGATGGGACCATACAGATCTCCCTCCAGGACACCCGCATCATTGTGGGAACGGAGGCCTCGGCGGAACTGCAGGTCGCGGTGGATCTAGAGGCCCTGGCAGGCGTGGCCAGGGGGCTTTTCAAGGAGGAGCTTGATGAGGTTCAGTCGCAGGGGCTGCTGCCCGACTCAGTCGTCCAGAAGTACGTCAAGACCCTCAGTACGGTGGACGAGTACATAAGCAGTGGAAACTTCACAAATGCCATAGAGCTCTCGAAGACAAGTATTGACGAGCTGCAGTCCCTCATATCGGCGGCCCAGGACGCACTCTCCGCAATAAACCGTGCCGAAGAGGCGATTTCCGACCCCGCTACAGTCTTTGATGGCTGTGAGGTTCCCGAGGCCGTCCTCAATAAGGCACGGGGGAAGCTGGACTACGCAAAGGGGGCATTTGACAGCGGCTACTTCGACACGGCGAAGGAGTACGCGGAAAAAGCCTACAACATCATTTACTCCTCGTGCACCCTGTGCAGGGATTACCCCCTGAGGGAAAACGAGACCCGCCGGTTTTTGGAGAACCTGACCATCCCGATACCTGACCTTCCCCTCAAACCTGCATGGGACAAACTGAAGCTGGCGGGTGAGGCGTTCGAGGCGGGGAAGTGTGACGTGGCGAACAGCTATCTGGAGGAAGCGGTGAATATCTCGAACTCGATCCTAGAAGAATGGAACGATGTGTACTCGTGCAGGGTTGAGCTCGTGAGGATGATTGAGGAGTATTCGCGGAAGTATGCCTTTGTCTACAAAGGAGAGATGATAAAGATAGACCTCGATGGCATACTCAAGGAGATACCCGAGGCAGTGGATAAAAACATGAAAAAGGGGTATTTCCTGACAGCAAAGGACAACTGCAACCGGTTAAAGGATCAGGTCAATCTCACGGGCACTGCGTTCCTGAACATCTGGGGCGAGATGAACAAAACTGCGGAGCTGCTGGACAACCTCAGCTTGGAGGGCTACGTCGTGGACATGGCGTGGGACCGCTTCAATGTCGCGGTGGAGTTTTTCAGGAACGGGTCGTACTCAAGTGCCAGGGATGAATTCGTGGCCGCCCGCGAGATTGCGGCCCAGATAAAGACCGCAGCCGACGAGGCGAAGAGTGCCGAGAAAGCCGCCAGGGAGTGCCTCCTTGAGCTGAAAGGGCAGGGCGTCAACGTTGATGCCCTCTTCAAAGCGGACGTGTCGAAGGCCACCGGTCTCTATAAGTCCGGCAACTACACTGAAGCGGCCAAGGCATGGAACGCTATATACGCAAGCTGTAAGAACCCCGAGATACACATGGTAATCAGGCAGAGGGAGAGCATAGTTAACTTCACAAAGCAGCTTGAGTCAGAGGGGGTGGTGGTGCCCCGTAACGTGACCCTGCTCCTTCAGGCGGCGGAGGCGTACTTTGAGTCGGGGAACATCACCAGGGCCGTGGAGATGTATGGGCAGGTAAAACTGGAGCTCGAAAAGATAACCTCCCTCAGCAGGAAGATCATCTACGAGCTCAACCAGACCGCGGTATTTTTGGGTGGAAACGAGGAGCGCGCTGATTACCTGGTAAAGCTCCTCGGAATACCTGAAGTGCGGGAGAGGATGCAGCTCCTTTGGAACATGTCCAGAATCGTGGAGAACTCCTACCGCGCCGGGGACTACTCTAAAGCGGCTGAAGAGGTCAATGAACTGAGGGACATCCGGCTCGACATAGACGGGGACGGATACCCCAACTCCAGCGATCTTCTCCCGTACATTCCGAACTACTACATCTTTGGCCTTGCCATAGTCCTGACGCTGCTGTTCGTCCATCTCTGGAGGTGAGGCCTTTCTTTTTAATTACCTCCTCAGAAGGAGCACTGGGGTGCTGGAGCAGCCAGAAGATGGTGGACCGGGCGGGATTTGAACCCGCGGCCTCCGCCTTGCGAGGGCGGCGCTCATACCAGGCTGAGCTACCGGCCCACACCCGGTAATAGTGAACCCTGGTGAGGTTTAAAAAGTTTTGGTCTCGGGCCGTCCATCTCTGGACAGGTTTGAGTTTATTTTTAAGTGGGAGTTTTGGTGTTTTAACTGTTTCATGCCGATGATTTCGGTGGTTGCCGGACAAAAACTTTCGTACTGGCAAATTGGCAAACTTTTGAAAGAAGGAAAAGGGCTCAGCCCTTCAGGATCTCAACTATCTGTTCTGCAACTTGAACGCCCGCCCTCATCTGGGCCTCGACGGTTGAGGCTCCGATGTGAGGGGTGAGGACAACGTTGTCGAGCTCCGTGAGCGGGTGGCCGGCAGGTAGGGGCTCCTCCTCGAAGACGTCGAGGCCAGCTCCAGCGATCCAGCCCTCCTTCAGGGCCTTTACGAGGGCCTCGGTGTCAACGACGGCACCCCTTGCCGCATTGATGAGTATCGCGGTCGGCTTCATGAGCTTGAGCCTCTCCTCGTTGATGAGGTGGTAGGTTTGCTCTATTAACGGAACGTGGAGCGTAACGACGTCGCTCTCCTTCAGGAGGGTCTCAAGGTCGACGAACTTCCCACCGACTTCCTTCGCCCTCTCCTCGTTCGGGTAGGGGTCGTAGAGGAGGACGTTCATCCCTAAGGCCTTGGCTATCTTGGCTATCTGGTAGCCTATCCTGCCGAAGCCGACTATTCCGAGAGTCTTGCCCTCAAGCTCGATCCCCATGCACTGCTTCTTGGCCCAGACGCCTTCCCTCATCTTTCTGTCGGCGAAGGCCACCTTCCTGGCGACGTTGAACATCAGGGCAAGGACGAGCTCGGCGACGCTTCTGCTGGAAGCACCGGGGCTGTTGACGACTTTAATCCCCCTCTCTTTTGCTGCCTCAAGGTCTATGTTGTCGAGGCCGACGCCCGCCCTTCCGATGACCTTGAGCTTTGGAGCGGCCTCGATGACTTTCCTGGTCACCTTTGGCTTGCTCCTGACGATGATGGCATCAACGTCCCCGACGAGCCCTATGAGCCTCTCCTCATCGGGGTACTCCTCGTAAAGAACCTCAAAACCGGCGTTCTTCAGAACCTCTATCGCCTTTTCGTGCAACGGCGCCGCAACGAGAACCTTCACCATATCCATCACCTCATCCCATTCTCTTTATTGCCATGAGCATGACCTGGTCGGAAGCGTCCTCCGCACGGTCTGCTATGTCGCCTATCTTGGTCAGTATCTGGTTCCAGATAATCTTGGCATAGGTTGTGATGGTCTCGCTTTCAAAAACCTTCCCCTTCACGTCATACTCCACATCGTCGGCCCCCTCTTCTGAGTCCTCCACGGCTTTTGCCAGCTCTATGGCCTTGTCAACGTCGCGGTTTAGGGCCCTCACGGCCTCAACGAGAACCTTATAGCTTTTGATTGATGAGTCTACAAGCTCCATAATCTCGTCTTTGAGCTCCGCCGGCACCTTTGGCTTTGCAAGGATCAGGGTGTGTGCCGCACTCTCGGCCGCATCGGCGACCTGGTCTATGAGCTCGCTGAGCCTTACGTAGTCGCCCCTGTTTGCTGGAAGGAATGCACCCTCGTAGAGCATGGTCTCGATGTCCCTTCTCAGCCTGTCGGCTTTGCTCTCAAGCTCGTCGACCTCTCTCTCAAAGGCCTTTGCCCTCTCGAAGTCCCCTTCAAGGTACACCCTCATGAGCTCCCTGAACGCCACGAGGGTTTCGTCCACGACCGCAAGGTGGTTCTCGATGGTCTCAAAGACCCCGCTCTCCTTACCACCGAATATCGGCATTTTCGTCCCCTCCGTTCTAAACTTCGCAGGCGGGTTTATCTACTTTGCCCCTCCTTGGCCTTTATGAGGGCCCACAGGAGCTCGTTCCTCGGGGCGTCAAGGCCGACTGAGTGGGCGTACTCGACTATTTTCCCGTGGATGTAATCGACCTCCGTTCTCTTTCCCCTCTTTATGTCCTGGAGCGTCGAGTTGTAGTTTTCCCGGGTGCGCTCTATGGTGTCCCAGAGGAGCTCAAGCGGGTGTATCTCGAATTCTATGCCGAGCTGCTGTGCGACGATACACCCCTCCCTGGCGATGTCCACCGAGAGAGACTCCAGATAGGGGTTGTCCTTCAGAAACCCGTTTTTGACTTCAAGAACCGTTCCGAGCCCGTTTATTACCGAGTTCACGATGGCCTTTGCCCACTTCCAGCCAATGATGTTCTCCGTCACAGCGGTTTCTATACCTGCGTCGTTGAAAGCCTCCGCGACCCTTTCGACGAAGGCGTCTCTCCCCCTCGGGTACCTCCCTATGACGGTGACTCCCTTTCCGGCCCATCTGACATGTCCCCACTCGACCAGCATTGCCCCGTTGGTTGTGATGCCCCCCATGACATTCCGGGTGATCTTCAGGGCCAGATCCTCGTTTCCAAGGCCGTTCTGGATGCTAAGGATCCATGTGTCGGGCCCGATGCAGTTGCGGGCACATTCGAGGGCGGTTTTCGTCGAGTATGACTTTGTGGCCAGGATCAGAAGTTCGGGCGGCTCGTCAGGGGCGTACAGGCTCGCTTCAGGGCGGACGGTGAACTCCTCGACCCCCGAAACGCGAAGGCCGTTCTCCCGTACCGCGGCTACCTGTTCCTCCCGGCCTATGAGGGTAACATCGTTGCCGGCCCTCGCGAGCAGGGCACCGATGAGGGAGCCTATCGAACCGGCGCCGAGGACGTAAACTCTCATTCCACCACCGCAACGGTTTAAAGCCCCATCCTTAAAGCCTTACCGATGATAGGTGTCGTTCTCGTTGAGCCAGAGGGGCCGGTCAACATTGGAATGGTGGCCAGGACGATGAAAAACTTTGGCCTTAGGGAGCTTGTTCTGGTCAGTCCAAACATCACGGAGGAGAGCTATGCCTACGCAGTGCGTGCAGTGGACATCCTGGACAACGCTACTATCCTTGAGAGCTTTGATGAGGCGCTGGAACTCTTTGACCTCACCGTCGGGACGACTGGAAAGCCCGGAAGGACGTTCATTCCGCACCGAGCCCCGCTCTATCCGTGGGAGCTGGCCGAAACCCTGAGGGGCTACCCGGGGAGGGTCGGCCTTTTCTTTGGCAGGGAGAGCATCGGACTGAAAAACGAAGAACTCTCCAGGATGGACTTTACGGTCACGATCCCCACGAGCGAGGAGTACCCCGTGATGAATCTTGCCCAGGCAGTCGCCGTGGTTCTCTATGAGCTAGCCAAGACGAGACCAGAACCGATGGTTGAGGCCTTAAAACCAGCGACGAGAGGGGAGAAAGAACAGCTGATAGCAGCATGGGGGAAGCTTCTCGATGTCCTCAACTACCCCAAGGACGACGAGCGGAGGGAGGTCTTCGTCAAGATTTTCAGGCGTTTCGTTGGCAGGGCAGTCCTCTACGGGAGAGAGGTTCACACCCTCATAGGTCCGCTGAGAAAGGCCACTATGAAACTGGAGGAGTGTAGAAATGCTGAGCGTTGAGAGCTTTGAAATAGCTGGCAGAATCATCTGGATAGCAGTCCTCTGGGAAGAGAAAATCCAGGGGATAACTTTTGCCCTCGATGAGGTGCAGTTTGAGAAGAACACCGAGCGCCTGACGGGTTTTCTAAAGGGGCGTAGGGTTAATGTCGATCCAACCCCAGAAACCTCCCCATACCCCTCACTTGTCCGTGACGTTATCCTTGGGAAGACGGACAACGCCGAAATCCTGCCCGGGCTCTCCTTCGAGGGCGTAACACCTTTTGAGAGGCGGGTTTACGAATGGCTCACGAAAAACGTTAAAAGAGGGAGCGTTATAACCTATGGTAGCCTTGCGAAGGCACTCGGGACGTCCCCGAGGGCTGTGGGTGGCGCGATGAGGAGAAACCCGTACCCCATAGTCGTGCCCTGCCACAGGGTAGTCTCCCGTGATGGCATTGGATACTACACTCCAAGGCTCGATGAAAAGGTGTTCCTGCTCGAAATCGAGGGGGTGAAAGAATGGACAAGCTCAAGGCATATCTTATAGGCTTTTTAGCGGCGGTTATAGCTGTGGCCGCAGGGATAGTGTGGTACGGTGGTTGGAAGCTGTTGGTTCAGGTGATACTCACTCTCGGATTTCTCGGTGTCACGTTGATGTTGCTCTTCTTTACAGGACTGACGTTCTACGCCGAGAGCTGGAAATACGGGACGATACTCGCTATCTTTACGGCCATAAGCGGCTACGGCCTATACCTGAGTGCGACCTGGCAGAGGCTCGACATCGTGGCCGGCATTATAGTCTTCTTCATAGCCATTGTCGCCTTCGGCATCTGGTACATCAGCGAGCCCGACCTTGGACTGGTCGACCGCTTCAAGAGTCCGGAAAGCCTCGAAAGGGCCGGAAAGTACAAGCAGGCCGCCAGAAAGTACGAAAAGGCCGGCAACTACCTGAAGGCGGCCGAGATGTACGAGAAGCTCGGCTGGATGGAGAGCGCCGCCTGGGCCTACGAGAAGGCCGGGAGGTATGAAAAAGCCGCGGAGATTTACGAGCAGCTGTATGAGAAGGAGAAGGACACCTACTACCTCAAGGAGGCCCACGAGTACTGGAAGAAGGCCGGAAACATGGAGAGAGCAGCTAAAGCCCTTGAGAGGTACGCCGAGGAGGAACCGTGGTTCTGGGAGGACGTGGCAAAGCTCTACGAGGAGCTGGGCAACGAGGAGAAGGCCAGGGAGGCATGGGAGAAGGCATTGGAGTACTATCAGAAGGAGGCCGAAGAGGAGGGCGTCTTCTGGGAGGACGTCGGAAACATAGCGAGGAAACTCGGAAGGGAGGAGCTGGCCAGGGAGGCGTACCAGAAGTTCCTTGAGTACTGCCTGAAAGAGGCCGAGGCCGATCCGATGTGGTGGAAGCACGTCGCCGAGGCGTACGACTACCTTGGGGAAAAGGAGAGGGCAGAGGAGGCCAGAAAGAAGTACGAAGAGTACCGGGAGAGGATAATGAGGGCGAACGAGGAGACATCAAAGTTCCCCGGGGATGGGGGAGGGGAGGCCTGACTCTGTCTTTGTCCATTTGGGTGGGCCCTCCTCAGTTATCAGGAGAGCTTCGGCCGCTGGCCGTGGCCCTTTTGACCCTTTTTATACTGGCAAACGGGTTCCCCTTGTCAAACTCCAGAAACTCAGCCTCCGGGAACCTCGCCATTAGTATCTCGAAGAGTATCCCGGGCAGGTTTACCAGCCTGAAGCCCTGCCCCTCAACTATCTCCTTCGAGCGCTTTATCCTCCCCTCTTTGCTCAGGTAGAAAAACTCCTGCATGGAGCGGTACGGATATCTATCTGGATCGCTCGAACTGGTGTGGAAGACCCCGCAGGTCGGAGAGCCCTTGACCCCTAGGAAAATGACCTTTTCCGGCTTTTCCTCGGTTAGAACCCTTCCGATGAAGTCCGCTATGATCTTTGCCCTCTCGCGCATCCCGAGCCTCTCGTAAACTTCCCTGCTCGCCGGTGCCCTCGGCCAGCCTATAAGCTCGTACTCGGGGCAGGGATAGGCTAGAACCTGCCAGTCTTTGCCGAGCTCTCCAATCAGCTCCCTCAAAAGCCCTGCCGTCTCGTACTCCTTCTCCTTCGGCCCGCGGTAGACGTAGAAGGGACTCAAGAGGCAGGGAGCTATGATGAGGAGGTTCACCCAATCACCTCCTCAATTATCTCCCCAACTTTCTCCCTCAACTCTTCCAGCGTCCCCTCGTTGGTTATTACATAGTCGGCCAGGCCCTTCAGCTCGCCCGTGCGGTAGAGCCTCTCCTCGGCGTCGTCCATAGCTTTGAAGTCATCGAAGCTCTTTATGCTCTTATCCTTGCTCGCCTTTCTCTTCATCAGACGCTCGAACCTTACCTCCGGCCTCGCCTCAACGTAGATAACCTTTCCCCCAAGCCTCTTGACAGCTTTTATCTCCCCCTCCGAGCGGACGCCGTCTATGACGATGTTCCGGCAGTGCCGCATCTTATCCACTGCCAGCCTTATGAGGATGTCCTCGCCATATTTCTCCTTCAGGTACTTCCCGAACTCGATGAGCCTGCCCCTGGTGGGCTCTGCCTTCTCCGGCAGTTCCGGGATCCAGGAGTATTCCGAGACGTTGTGGGTGAGCAGGTCTATCAGCGGATCGCTGCAGGAAACCCTGCAGAAGCCTTTCTCCTCGAAGAACTTCGCGACAGTCGTCTTTCCAGCGGCTATCTTTCCAACGACGCCCACTATCATTTTCTCCACATCCTCCAGATTAGATTTGCCCCGTCAGTTGACTCCATCAGTCCTTCGTAGGTTAAACTAACAACGAACTCGATTAAGGCCTTTTTGTCGTAGACCACCGGCCTGTCGAAGCCGAAGAGGTACTTAAGCTCGAAGAAGCCGATGTGCAGAAAGCGGAACGGGTTGAGGAGGGCTATCTCACCTTTCCACCTCAGGCCGAAGGGGAAATCCGCTAAGATGAGCTCCGCCCTCTTCTCCTCAGCTATCCTCACGAGCTTCTCCTCGTCGGGGAAGAGGACCTCCCTTGGTTCGCCTTCAACTGGTTCATAGTTCAGCTTTGGAAACGCGTACTTAATCCCGACGGCCCCATAGGGAAGCTTCAGCTTTTCGGCAAAGCCGACTAAGGCCTTCGCGTTGAAGCTCAGGAAAACGAGCGTTTTGGTGTCCCCTTTTACCTCGGGCCACTTTCTGGGAGGGAATCTCTTCTCGGCCTCGATTATAGGGAGCAGGAACTCGAGTTTCGTGCCTTTCACGAGCCTCTCTGCCTCCTCCAGCCTCCTCCTCTTTACCTCCAGGTCGAGGTTGGAGTAGACCGTCAGCTGCTTCACACCGAGCCTCTCACGGAGCTTGCCGATGACGAAGCTGTTGCCTATCACAACGCTCTTGTCCGTTCTGTCGTGCGTGATTATGAAGAGTTTGTCGCCTTCAGGGTCGTATCTGACCTCATCTATCCTGAAGGGGCTGTCGGGAAAACCGTTTCCACGCCGTATCTCCCTGACCAGCTCCGAAATTTCGTCAATAGTGAACATGGTGCCTCCCAATTCCCGTTAAGGGTCTGGCTTTTAAGGTTCTCGCCCCAATATTGTTCCAAAATAGGAACAAAAATTTATAAAAAATGGAACAAACTTGTGGCCGGTGGTAGTGATGAACGCAAAGAAAGTGGCCGTGATTGGAATAACTCTATCTCTGTCCCTGCTCCTGGACGTCGTCCCCCTGGACCTCCCGACTGTTTGGGGCATGAAGATAGATCTCGTTGCGGTGCCCCTCGTGGTGGCCTATTTCATCACGGGCTTCCGTGGTGGTGTTGCCGGGGTCGTGATGCTGTTTCTGGGCCTTTCAATGGTATCCCCCGCCAGCTGGCTCGGGGCCATGATGAAATCAACAGCCACACTCTCGGTTATCGCCGGTTTGGAGCTATCAAGACGCATCCTGAGGCCAGAGTTCGGAAGGGCCGGTGTCAGGGGGCTGATCCCGTATGCGGCGGCCGCCTACGTCCTCGGTCTCCTTATCAGAGTGCCCCTCATGGTCGCTCTCAACTACTACGTTGCCCTTCCGCTGTGGCTTGGAATTCCCCGGGAGCAGGTTATCGGTGCGGTGGAGGCGTGGACTGGAGTTCCCTTCTGGGTCGCAATTGCGGTGCCCAACGCCCTTCAGAGTGCCATTGACGTGTTCGTGGGGCTGGCAGCCGCTGTACCGGTTCTAAGGCGCATACCGCACCTGCTGGAGTAGCGCGTTGATATTTTCCTTTTTCAGACCTTTCTTTTCGAGGTAGCCGTTCCACTTTTCAGCGTACTCCAGGAAGATACCATCTCCCGTCCGCGCATAGAGCCAGACGAGGAGCCTTATGTGGAGCCTGTGGTAGTCCTCCCTCGCCTCCGGCCCGTTCACTGAGTAGAGGCTCCACTCACCGGTGTCGCAGTCCCGGAGGGCCTTCTTGACGCTCTCCAGTCCCTCGTTGAACAGTTCAAGCGCCCTTTCGTCGCCTGTGAAGCGATAGTAGAGCCACAGGCCCTTCATCGTGATTATGTGGCCGTTCAGGACGAGGAAGCCGGGCCTGTACGGGTATTCGAGGAACCACGTACCGTATTCGGTCTCCCTGAGGAATCCCCCGTCTCTCAGCGGGATGTAGAAGGAGTTAAAGAGCAGCCTGGAGGCGTTGAGGTACGTCTCGTTGCCGGTCTCGTTGTAGAGCCACGCGTAGAGGCCGGCGAGCATGCCCTGTGAGAAGGATGATGTCCAGGGAACCGGAGAGCCTTCTGGTGGTGAGAAGTAGACCCGGAACACGCCCGCTTTCCCTTGGCTCGTGTTGACCTCATCCATGAGCGGCAGCATCTCGCTCAGGAGTGCTTCAGCTCTCTTCACCTGCCCCGTTTTGAGGTAGTGGTATGCCCAGTTGGAGGCCGTGACTGGGTAGTACTGGAAGCCCCTGCCCTTGTAGTACACGAAAGGCAGCATCGAGGTGAAGTTGGAGCATCCGATGTACGGAACGCTTTCGAGGGGCCGCTCCTTTGAGAATGAGATGACGTGGTAGCTTTTTTCTGGTGGCGAATGGGTTGAAAAGTAGCAGTTGTTTGCCCTTAGGGTTGCCCTGAGAACCTCCACCTCTGCCGGGGTGAGGGGCCGCTCCCTCGCCATCCCCGCAAAGACCCGGACGGTGTAGCCCGCGTCCGGCCGGAGGGACGATATTATCCTGTTCTGCTCCAGCTCTTTTTCCAGCTCCGGGTATAGTGACGCAAGGAGGGCGTGGTCGCTTGTGTCCTGCCTTTCCGGAGGTGCTGTTGGGGCAACCGTGGTGGTTCCTGCAGGAGAGGTTTCGGGGGGATTGCTCCCGGAGTGGGTGGGGAGAGCCGTACCGGCGTTCTGTGAATGGTTCCCGAGACAGCCTGAGATGACAACGATGACAATAACCAAAATTGACACAGCCACTTTTCTCATAGTACTCACAGTCATAACTATCAAAAAAAGTTAAAAAACTTTTCGAAATCAAAAATAATGGTCATCAAAGGTTCCCGAGTATCTCCTCGCCCTCAACGGTCCTCTCGCAGTAGTGGCAGCGGAGCTTGAGGGGTTCCCTGCTCTCTATCCTGAACTTCGGAAGAACGTACTCGTGGTTGCTGACGCAGTTCGGATTCGGGCAGGTCAGGATTCCAACTATCTCGTCCGGTATCGAGACCTTGAACTTCTCGACTATCTTGTAGTCCCTCACGATGTTGACGGTCGCCATCGGTGCTATCAGCGCTATCTTGTTGACCTCCTCCTCGCTCAGGTAGCGCCCCTCGACCTTGACTATGTCCTTTCTCCCGAGTTTCTTGCTGGGAACGTTCGAAGCTATGAGCAGCGTCCCGCCGTTGGGCTTCGTGAGGCCGAGTATCTCGACCACTTTCAGCCACTTTCCGGCTGGGATGTGGTCTATGACGGTCCCCTCGGGGATGACCTCAATCTTAAGGCTCTCCGGCATCTGAATCACCCCAAAACTCCGAGCGCCAATCCAAGAAGAGCCATCCTGACCGGCACGCCCGAGAAAACCTGCCTGAAGTAAAGGGCGTGCTCTGTCCTGTCCACTTCGGGGTGGATCTCGTCAACCCTTGGGAGCGGGTGCATTACCCTGAGCGTCTCCTTGGCGTTCTTAAGGAGGGAGAGGTTCACCTGGTAGCTCCCCTTCACCTTCAGGTACTCCTCTTCGTCGGGGAAGCGCTCGCGTTGTATCCTCGTCACGTAGAGGACATCGAGCTCCGGTATAGTCCCCTCCAAATCCGTCGTTTCGTGAACGGTTAAGCCCCTCCCGCGGAGTTCCTCAACGATGTACCTCGGCATCCTCAAAAGCTCTGGCGAGATGAGGTACAGTTCGACGTCATAGAACGCTAAAGCCTCTGCCAGGCTGTGAACGGTTCTCCCGTACTTTAGGTCTCCCAGAAGGCCGATGGTCAGGCCGTCTATCCCCCCGAAGGCTCGCTTTATGGTGTAGAGGTCGAGCAAAGTTTGAGTTGGGTGCTGGTTGCTCCCGTCGCCGGCGTTGATGACTGGAATTTCAGCCACCTCTGCTGCGAGCCTCGCGGCGCCCTCCATCGGGTGTCTGATGACAATTACGTCGCTGTACTGCTCGACGGTCTTTATGGTGTCCGCGAGACTCTCCCCCTTCTTGACGCTCGTGCTCGAGGCGGAGGAAAATCCTATGACCGAACCGCCAAGGCGGTGCATCGCGCTCTCGAAGCTCAATCTGGTTCTTGTTGATGGCTCGAAGAAGAGCGTCGCCAGGATCTTTCCCCTCGCGTAGTCGAGCGGGCCCTTCTTGAGCTCTTCCTCAAGCCTTTCGGCGACCTTCAAAAGGAACTCGATGTCCCCTTTCGAGAAGTCCCTAACGCTTATCACGTCGCGTCCTTTCCAGTCCATAAAAGCCCTTCTAGTGTAAAAATCGATGGGTTTTTAAACGTTTTTTAACATAAATATGTTGATATCTTTCCAGTAACGCTTTAAACCCCGGTTCGAGATTTCAATAACCCGGTTTTAGGGTGGTAGCATGAGGACGCCGAGCGTTTACATCGCCGAGGAGCTGATGCCCTATCTGCGTGCACGGGTGGCAGAGAACCTCTACCGTGAAGGTATGAAGCAGTCGCAGATAGCCGAGTACCTCGGCATAACCCAGGCTATGGTGAGCAAGTATCTCTCCGGCAGGTACAAGAGGCCTCCTGCTGAAGTTGCCGCAAAGCTCGATTCAATAGCGGACGAGATAGTTAAGGTTATCCTTTTCGGGGGAAATAGGTCAGAGGTCATAGTCCTCACTGCGAGGCGCCTTTTCGAGCTCTTCCAGAGTGGCTTTCTGTGCAGGTTCTACGCGGATTATTCCGGTGTGAGTGAAGATGCCTGCCGCTCGATGTTCTCGGTTCAGCGCGACAGGGGCGAGGTTCTTGAGGTTCTCAACCTGGCCCTTGGGGAGCTTACGAGGCTTGAAGGCTTTCCCTCACTCATTCCTGAGGTCAGGAGCAACTTTGCTTACGCCCTGTCCTCTCCGAGGGGCCCCGAAGATGTGGCCGCCGTTCCGGGCAGGATAACAACTGCCAGGGGCAGGATGTTTGCCCTGCCCCCGGAGTTCGGAGCGAGCAGCTTCACAGCGGGCATACTGGTGGAAGTCGGGAGGATAAGGCCCGAAATCAGGAGCGTTCTGAACATACGCTACGGCGGCGACATCGAGGAGGTTCTGGAGTCTGTCGGTTTCAAGGTCGCGAGGGTGAAGACGGGTGGTCTGTCCGAAGAGGAGGCCGTTAAAGCCATAGCGGCGGTTTTTGAGTCTGGAACCTACGACACCGTCGTGGATGAGGGGGGTTTAGGCGTCGAGCCGCTCACATACATCTTTGGCAGGGATCCCTTTGAGGTCGTCGATAAGCTCAGACGGCTGGTGAGAGCACTTGAAAAAGCTGAATGATATCTTTTTAATGGTCTATCTGGTTTTTCTACTGCTCTTGAACCTTTTTCCGAGGGTTCCGGTCTCTCCTGTGGAGAACGGGGACAAACTGGTTCACCTATTGATGTTTTTTCTTCTGGGGCTCATCGGCTCCGGCCGCTGGCTTTACCTCCTTCCGCTCCCCTTTCTCACCGAGTTTCTCCAGCTCTTGGTTCCCGGGAGGACGTTCTCCTTCATGGACATGGCCGCAAACCTAATAGGTTTCTTAGCCGGAGTCCTGCTCGGGTGGTGGCATGAAGGTCATAACGAGGGAACTCAGGTTTCAAACGAAGGGAGAGATTGACCTGATTGATATAACCCGTGAGGTTGAGAGGATCGTCGAGGAGTCGGGAATAGAAAACGGACAGGTTCTGGTCTTCGTGCCCGGTGCCACCGGTGCGATAGTCACGATAGAGCATGAGTTCGGCCTGCTCGAAGACTTCAAGCGCGCTTTGAGGGAGCTCATCCCCAAAAGCGCCGGCTACCTCCACGACAGGATTGACGACAACGCCCACAGTCACCTGAGGGCCACTCTGCTGGGCGCGAGCGAGTGCTTCCCGGTTATAGATGGTCGCCTTATAAGGGGAACGTGGCAGCAGATTTTCTTCGTGGAGCTGGACGTCAGGCCGAGGCACAGGAGAGTCGTGGTGCAGGTTGTGGGGGAGTGATCTTTTATTTTTAAAACGTGAGAATTCGCAGTTCTCAACCATTTATAAAGATTGAGAAATTGAAGTTCTCAAAATTTAAAAATGGACTAAAGCTTGATGGAGAGCTCAGCATTATCACTCTTCTTGAGCTGGATGGCGAAGAGGGCCTTCTCTATGGAGCGCTTGCGGAGATAGAAGATGACGGTTAAAACAAAACCCACCAGAGCTCCCGTTGATGAAATAAAAAACATAAACCAAATGCTGACCAGTTTCTTATCGCAATGTTCCCCGTTGTTGCACCCACTTCAAGTAGTGATGCCCAGATACTTAGCAACAACCAGGATGCTAAGGAGTATTCAAATCCCTCTTTTACAAAAGGACGGCACGTTGAGTAAGCTTTCTCGAGAATCTCCATTTCAGAGACATCTTTGCTCTTGTTGTCCATCTTAAAAGCTTCGACAAATTCCTGGGGGTCTGCATGTGTATGGAACATGATGACAATTAAAAGGATGATTAGTCCAACTGCGGGAATGATTGCGGCAAACACAAACACAGGGGCCCAAGAACTGCTGTCAAGATCTATTGCTAAGAAAAATAACCCTCCTGTGAGCAGAAAGACCCCAACAACCATGCCAACAAAAGATTTAACATCGGCGTCGTATCCTTTTATCCGGGAAATCAACTCACTGGCCCTTTCGCCAGTTTTAACTGCCATTTCCCTCCTCCCGGAGGGTAATATATTGGGAGAACCAGTTCTTTGAGGTTCAACCACAAAAGCCTGGCAGAATAAAGGGGGTAATAACCCGCCCAAGTTCATTGACTCCGCCTTCGGCGGTGCTCCCCGGGCGGAGGGAGTTGGACTTTCTCCCTAAAAGGCTTCCGGTTTGTGGCCTGGCGACATGCCGAACCCCTCGCTGACATGGCATGGGCTATACTGGCACTGCAAAGGTATATAATCCTTGGATACTTAGTGCTTCTGAACGAATGGGATGGAGATTTTTGTGATGGAGGTTATTATATTGGGGTCTGGTGTTTATAGCGGCACTCCTAAACCGCTATGCAACTGCGAGAACTGTTCTAAAGCCAGGAAGTTTCCATTATACCGGAGAACGCGCTTCTCAATCTACATTTCCAAACTTAGGGCACTAATAGATCCCTCACCAGACCTGCACTACCATTTAGAACACTTGAACGAAAAAATCGAGCATGTTTTCATTACCCACGCCCACTTTGACCACATAGGTGGGCTTCCGGAACTTCAGATTTTTAAGCACATTAGGCTTTACGGGCATCCTAAAACCCTCGAGGTGGCTAAATACTTGCAAAAGCTCTTTGTCGGGGAGAGCAGGTGGAACTGGGAGTACTTTCCGCTGGAATTCAACAGGTGGTATGATTTTGGCTTTAGGGTCTACCATTTTAAAGTTGTTCATCAGCCAATAGAAGTAGCAGGAGGGTTTATAGTTCAAATTGGGGGCAAAAAGATTGTGATTACCGGCGACACCGGGCCGGAAATCCTCACTGATGGCAGGACACTGGGCGAGATGAGAGGCGCCGACCTACTCGTGGCGGATTTGACCCATAAGAGTTCAATCCCGAAGGCTCATCTTGGGGTTGATGACGCTGTGAAGCTGGCCCGGATGGTCGGGGCAAAGAAGGCGGTTTTTGCCCACATAAGCCACACGAACTACACGCACGAGGAGCTCGAGGAGATGGTGAAGCCGTACATGGTGGCGAGGGACTTTATGCACGTCCGGATTTAAATGTCAATACTTAGCAAAATATGTGTCAGACATGTTTTGCGCCAACCCTTCAAGTAGAGCGACCCTCTCCTCCACTATTCTCCTGTGCTCTTCTTCCGTCAATGTGGGGGCCTTGTTCTTCCAGAACCTGTCGCATGGAATTTCCCCGCACTGCCCGCAGTGCTCCAGCCCTTTATCGAGCACGCAGCACTCATAAAAATCGCATACCTTGAGCCCCACCTCGTGCAGCCAGCACGGTCCGCCTTCTACGATATAGCATCCTCCACACTCATTTCCATACATTTCACAGTTGCTGCATACACACCCGCATACTCCAATAATTTTTTCCATAACGATGCCTCCTTTGGATTTTTAATTTTTGTTTAATTCTCCATTTAAACTTCCCCTTTCTAGGGGAATGCACTTAAACCTCCGTTTTTGTCCTTAAACGCCAGCCGTCGATATCAAACCCTCCCATCTTTTCAAAGACATGGGAGATGAGCTCCTCAAGCGCTTCAACTTCCTCATTCCTCATTGCCTTCAGGAACAGTTCAACAAACCTCTCATCGGGGAACGGCTCGAAGAGGTATGCCTTTCTAAATCCTTCTTCGGTGAACAGGCGGTAGGCCTTGCTCGCCGGAGGACCTTCCACGCAGAGGAATTTTGAGTAAATTCTAAGGGTCTCGTTGATGGCAATATGGTACAGATGGGAAAAGCTCGGGTCGTTCCTCTCCTTCGCGTCCTTTACGCTGTCGAGGTGGTCCCATAGGCCGTACTTTGCAATCTCGACCCAAACGCCATCTGGCCTCTCAAAGGGCTTTCTCATGTACTCCAAGGCCTCTTTTTTGAGCTCCTCTGTGATGCCGGTTTTATCGAAGAGCACCTTTCCGATTGCCACTATCCTTGCCGTGCACCTGCTGCCCTCCTCATGTTCCTTTTCGAAGTAGTGTTTAATCTGCCGGGGCGGGTTTGCGAAGTATTCTATTAAAACACCGTCGATAACCTTGTTTCCCCTCTCGCGCCACCTGACATCCTCTGAGAGGATGATGTAGACATCAACGTCCGAGTGCACTGTTTCCATACCCGTTGCATGGCTCCCCGTGAGCAGAGCAGCCTCAACAAAGTCTTTCTCCTTCCATTCTTTAAGAAAAATTTCCAAAGCGAATTGCCAGTTGTTTTTGTTTGATAACTTTTCCAAATTCAGTCCCTCCATTTACCTTATCGTTTTCATGGTGCTTAAAACCTTCAATATATGTCTCCTCAGCTCATTGTATGCAGTAGCTCCTGTGACATGCCCTCTGTTTATAATGTGCAGTTTTTTTCTCGTCATAACACTGCTCTTGTCGCTCAAATACGACTATCCGGTCGTGTCTTGCTAGCAAGGCCTCGGGGTCTTTGATGAATACTTTTACGTCCTCCATGTTTTGCTTGAAGTTGTTCGCCAACCTTTCAAGGTGTTCCGTCATCCATGGAAGTTTTGCACCAATTTGCTCTATCTTTGTTCCATCGCTCGCTCTTGCTCCCATCTCCAGCTCCTGAAGTTCCAATATCGGGTCGTCAACCGCACTGAGCCACTCTTTGATGCCCATCCCGGTTCTTTGCTTGAATATCCTCTTGACCCACATCCTTGCGAATCTGTTGAGTTCATTAGTCTCTTTTTCCACATCTTCCATGATTTCCTTCAGCTCCCGGGCTAGTTCAAGTACCGTTTTTCTGCCTGGTGTATCATCCCTCGGAGCAACGGCCTCTGCGTTGGCCACAGTTTCCGATTGGTTGGGGAGTTCCAGTAGACCCGCACCGGCGAGAGGATGGAATGGGTCGGCCACCTGCCCGTGATAGTTTTCCGCGTGAACGATGCAGTAAGCGAGACCCGCCGCACAGTCCTCGGCGGGCATGGGGCCGTCATAGCCGGGGTTTAGGGGTTGGTTGATGAACTCATCATATGTCATGCCGTAGAGGGGAGCCAGCTCACGGGCGGCGCTCCTTATCCCGGGCGTATCCACCATTCCCGGAGCAAAGACGAAGACGGACACGCCAGAGTCTTCACCCAGTTCGGCAGCTAAGGAGAGCCCAAATGAACTTAGGGCAGCTTTGGATGATGAATATGCCGCTACGTAAGGCATTCCTTCCTCAGAAGTCATTGCTACAATGGTTCCCTCTCCTCTTTTCATCATACCGGGTAAAAAGGCCTTTGTTAGCAGAACTGCACCCCTAACGTTAACTTTCCACGAGGTGTCCCAATCATCGATGGATGCATTCAGTATTGAACCGGTCTTCACTACAGCGGCATTGTGAACCAGGATGTCTACCCCGTCGAACTCTTCAAAAACTCTCTCTGCGAGTTCCTTGATGCTCCCCTCATCGGAAACGTCGGTTCTTATGTACAGCGCTTTGCCACCCTCCGAACGGATCAGCTCTTCAACCTCAGCTCCCGATTCGGAAATCTCGGCAATAATAACATATGCACCAAGCCATCCCAAAGCTCTTGCGAGCTCCTTACCGATACCGCGCCCTGCACCCGTGATGAGCGCAACCTTTCCGGAGAGCTCGCCCTTAGACAGACTCATGATTTCCAGTTTTTCATATGGCACATTAACGACCTCCAGATGTTCGGTTTATTTTCCCAATCACCTTTTACAACGACAGTTTTGGCAACTATGTCCCCAAACCGCTGCTTCTTCCTTGATGTTGCGATGAGCAGGACTCCAACTAGATATGAAGCAATCCCGTCCACCGCCCGGAGGAGGTTTCTTATGAGCGCTTCACGCATGCCACAGGGCTCACCGTTTTCTTTCTGCACCATAATCCCCAGCACTCGCTTCCCTATCGTGAAGCCCATTGTTCCTTCAAGCACCGTGAAGTAGCCCAGATACAACCCCAGATAGAGCAGGCAGACGGGATGCGTCGTTAGCAGTCCTTTCATATCTGGCGGATGCCTTACCCAGGTGCCGAAGATGAGAAAGTGCGCCGTCCCAAAAAGTGAGAACAGGACAATGCTGTCCACTATATATGCGAGCGTCCTTCTAAATACCCCCTGGTATTCAACTTCCATCTTCTTCCCTCCCATCCGGATTAATTCAGGAGTGCGGGGCTGTGAAATCAAAACCCCCGCCACAGACCTATTTCTCAGATTCTCAGTGATCTCGCCCCGAATCACTCTTCATGCAACTGGCTCGCCCGTTTCCATCCCTGCGGAGATTATCGTCTTCTCGTGCTTCAGGAAGTAGTACACCGTCACGGCGAACCCGACGGTCCCCGATGTGAGCAGGATTGAATATGGGGCGAAATAATCGAGTGCCGTGCCGGCAATTGCCACACCTACTGGTACTAACGCCTGTGCCAGAAGCTCAAACACTGAAAACACTCTGCCCCTCAGCTCGCTCGGCACAAGCTTCTGCATTTTCGTGAAAAACGGCACGTTTACGAGTGCGTTCGATGCTCCCCATACGACATTCATTCCAGTGAAGATTAAAAACAGTACCGATGCACTAAACGCTACCACTGGGGAGACGAGGAGAGCCAGCACTATGAATAACCCGACCTCAATAAAGAGCGCTTTGAACAGTAGCTTTTCAGCCCTGCTGCCGAGCTTTGCCATTATGATGCCGTTGCCCAAGAGCATTCCAACCATGAACGCCGTCTGCAGGGCACCGAACTGTTCCGATGTGAATCCTATCTCTATCCTGTACACGTATGGCAGAACCACAGTCAGCGCGGGTGTCAGCAGGAAGTTTATCATCAGGGCGTAGCCCATTATGAGCTTCAACGGCTTGTTGTCCCTGAGGAAAGCCACACCCTCCAGCAGGTCTTTTTTAACCTCTCCTAGATTACTGAGTTTTCTGGTCTGCCATCTGTACTCTATGAACACCTCGAACAGTCCCGAGCCAAGGAAAGAGAACCCGTTTATGAGTATCGCGAGTTCAATGCCACCAAGGGCGTAAATTATTCCACCCAGAAGGGGCCCGGATATTCTGGCGACTATTGAGAGCGACTGGACTGTTGATGTTGCCTTGGCCAATTCGTCCTTTTCCACGAGGTCTGCAAACATGGCGCTCGTTGCAGTTCCGAAGAATGTCCCCATTATGCTCATTAACACCTGTGCCACCAGAAGTGCATTCAAGTTCAAAAATCCGAAAAGCACAATTCCAAGGAGCAGAATACCTCGGGCTATGTCAAGCCAAACCATAATGGCTTTTCTGTTGTATCTGTCCCCGACAACGCCCGCTATTGGGGAGAGTATCAGGCTCGGAATCATCCCTGCCATAAGAAAAACGCTCATCATCGCACCGCTTTTCGTAGTATCAAGAACGTACAGAGGAAGGGCAACGTTCTGCACAGCCCACCCAACCTGAGAAATAAAACGGCCTATGGCATAGAGCCAGAAGTTTCTGTTGAGCCTCATTTTGTTTTGCCCCCTTTCCTAGAAACAAGGTAGTAAACCAACGCCAGACACAGCTTGCCTATGGATCCTGCAATGACTGGAACGACTGGGAGGTTCAGCAATATCGCCGCCAGTGCCCACACCGTTTTCTCGCCGCGGGACATGGTCTTCTGCCTTACGATGATGTCAAGGATTATCCACGCGGTGGCCGTCAGTCCTATTACCCACATCGCCCAGAAGGCGCCAAATTCGGTTCCGATATGTGGCATCTTTTCCATCCCCAGCAGGATTTGGTGCTGATTTTAGGGGGTTCCCCATATGGGGAGTAAAAAATGAAACGGTGCTGTTCACCATCTGTTGCTGACTTCGTGGGCCTCTTTGAACGCCCACTCCCTCATGACTTCGCCCTCATTGCGTCCGACCTTTTTCCAAAACTTCAGAGCCTCGAAATCAAACATTTTCTCCACCTCCAGCTTTCAAGTGCCGCTTCCATGCCATGTATGATATGATGTACTTCCCTTCCATGTCAAGTACAGATTTTTGTAGTACACTTTTATGTACTCAACCTCACGGGGGTTTAAAAACTTATCGGTTACTACTTTCTCTGTCAGGCTCTGTGGATGTGACAGTTTATGGAACATCTCAGTTCAGAGCCCAGTTTTCCAGAGGTCACAGCGAGCTCACATGAAACATAACCTCCACCTTTGCAGTTTGCGGAGTGGCTCATCCCTTCTCAAAACATCCCAACAGCAGAAATCTCCCATAGATCAAATGTGTAGTGCCTTCCTTGGATCTGGACATGCCTAAAATGGTGAATTTTCTTGGAATTATCCCCAGGGAGCCGATCCTCCCCAAGCACTGAAGATGTGGATGTTGTATATCTCTAAGGTATCATGCTGTGGAACCCTTCTCCTAATGTCCTCAGCAATACCAGTGGGCCCTTTGTGCTCCCCTTGTATTACTTAGACAGACTGAGAACCTGCCGGAAATATAAAACCTTCATTTGGTTCAGGAATTGTTAAAGTTAAAAAGTAATGAAGATTCAGATCCATCAGTAGGCGGAGGGGACATTATACTCAATGTCCACGATCTCAATCTGGTCGTAGCAGAAATCTCCTGTTTCTAGTTTCCAGACTATGTTGACCCTGCTTGGGACAGTAACGCCGTTGAATTCGTTATATTCCACAATCTGCCCCTCCCAATCCCTTAAAACGAACTTTCCATTCACTTCCATGGTACCGTTTTGTAGTGATTCTAGTTATTTCGCCCTTTTCATTGAAATAGAAGATTGCTGAAGCTGAAACATTCTCACGGGTTATCGTGGCTCTTGCTGAGGTGTTGTCTGTATCTTCCCATGTGATGTGCTCGTTTTAAAACGCTGCGGGGAACCAGATGCACTCGGCGAGAAACCTCAAGAGTTCTCCGTGGTCAATCTCGTCTCCTTTCGCATCAACAACCGTAATTAGCCCTACGAGTTTTACCACCAGATTGCCTTTGCCATCAACAAACTCATCCTTTGCATGTATCTACAGCAGTGGGGCCGCCTTCACTTCCGCCATCCAGATGAACTCGGCGGAGTCCACGCTAAAATACTGCTCCGCTGTTATTGGCATCCACCTTTGATCCTCCTTCATGCGGAAATGTCCACTCTGTTTTAGCCTAACAGTGTTAATTTTTTCCTTGCCTATGACCTGGGTATATCTTAAATACCCTTGAACAGGCTCGGGCAAATCCTTTATTTCTTCTTCGGTAACAATCTTGGATTTCTCTAACTCACTAATTTTCAAAAAGCTTCCTTGCCTCGTCTCTTGTCCTCTTGGTGAACGCAATACCACCGAGAAAGGAGACTGAAACAATAAGGATAACAACTACACCCAGCACGACTAATATGCTTTTCATCATTTCTTTCTAACCTCTTTTATGTAATTGCAACGTTCGTTGCTGGCAAAGGTTATATACCTAATCTGACATATTAGAAAATGTTCACTTGAAAGTCCACAGCAGGTATGCATCTATCATGAGGATAAAGCCGCTGCTTGTTATCTTGGTGGTTCTCTCGGCTTTACTGCTCGGCTGTCTGAGGGAAGGGGAAACCATTGTCCTAACCGAGCCCGGCTCAAATAGAAGGATAGACTACAACGGCACCGAGCTTATAATGGAGCTCAACTTTTGGAACATCAAGACGTTCAACGGTAGCGCTGAAATGATTTATTACAAAAGCAACCATACGATAAGGTTTTACGCAAATCTGAGCGATATCGTGATGAAAGAGCCTCAGCACTACGTTCATGGATATCCTGAGGTTATTTACGGCTATAAGCCATGGACTGGGCATGGAACCACTGGAAAGCTCCCAGAAAAAGTAAGGGACATCGGAAGTTTCAGGATAACGTTGGAATACTTCCTCTGGCACGAAAGGGATCTTCCCATAAACTTGGCCATGGAAACGTGGATAACCTCGGAGAAGAAAGCGGAAGGAGTTAAAGAGGGTGACGTGGAGTTGATGGTATGGCTCTACTCAAATTCACTCCTGAGGCCCGCGGGGAGTGAAATTAAGACTATACAGGTCCCGATGATTGTGAACGGTACTTTGATGGAAGCAGAATGGGAAGTGTGGCTCTACTGTAATGCTTTTCCGTGGGATTTGATAACTTTCCGCTTAACGGAACCTATTAAGAGTGCGAAGGTCGAACTTGATATTGTACCATTTTTATCCGCGGCTGAAGAGGTTTTTGAAGAAAACCCCTGCAGAGTTAAAAGCTTTGGGGAGCTTTATCTGGAAGACTGGGAAATTGGAACGGAGTTTGGGAGCCCTTATAAAAGGAGCGCCAGCTTTGAGTGGTGGATATATGAATTCGATGTTAAAATGAGAGGGGGTAATGAACCCCCTTAAGGGTGTTACTCCCCTGCCTCCTCGTACTTGTGCTCTCTCTTGACTATGATGTAGTAGATTATTGCGCCTATTATGTTGAGGAAGAAAGCAACGAGTATCCATATGATCTTCTCAACATCGGGCATCCTCTTCTGCTTGGCCAGAACGTCGTAGATTACCCAGACAACGGCAATAAGGCCGAGGATTCCTAGAACCATTCCAAAGCCCCACATGGCGAAAAATATTCCTTCTCCAATCATAGCTATCACCAATGAATTATGTGGACTTCTTTTTATAAAAGGATTACTCTCTGTCTGAAGTATAGAAAAGAAAACAGGAAATTAAGAAGCTCACTTCTTGAGCTTCTCGCACTTCTCGACGAACTCCTTGAGGATGTCCTTGAGCTTCGGCTCGCCGATCTCCTCAAGCTCGTACCTGACCCTGACGGCCGGCTTGTTGAGCTTCATGACGCGGCGGAGGTCGATGGGAGTACCCATGATGACGACGTCAGCGTCAGCCCTGTTGATGGTCTCCTCAAGCTCCTTGATCTGCTTGGCGCCGTAGCCCATAGCCGGCAGGATGACGTCAAGGTGGCTGTACTTCTTGTAGGTGTCAATTATTGAGCCGACGGCATAGGGCCTCGGGTCGATTATCTCCTTGGCGCCATACTTCTTGGCGGCGATGTAGCCAGCACCGTACTTCATGCCGCCGTGGGTGAGGGTCGGACCGTCCTCGACGACGAGAACGCGCTTGCCCTTGATGAGCTCCGGCTTGTCCACGTAGAGCGGTGAGGCGCCGTCGATGACGATGGCGTTCGGGTTAACCTTCTCGATGCTCTCCCTGACCTTCTGGATGTCGTCCCTGTTGGCGGTGTCTATCTTGTTGATGATTATGACATCGGCAGCCCTGAAGTTGGTCTCACCTGGGTGGTACTTGAGCTCGTGGCCAGGCCTGTGCGGGTCGGTGACGACTATCCAGAGGTCTGGTTCGTAGAACGGGAAGTCGTTGTTTCCGCCGTCCCAGAGGATTATGTCAGCTTCTTTCTCGGCCTCGCGGAGGATCTTCTCGTAGTCAACGCCTGCATAGACAACCATGCCCCTGTCGATGTAGGGCTCGTACTCTTCCCTCTCCTCGATGGTGCACTCGTGCTTGTCGAGATCCTCGTAGCTGGCGAAGCGCTGGACGATCTGCTTCCTGAGGTCGCCGTAGGGCATCGGGTGTCTGATGGCAACGACCTTGTAGCCCATTTCCTGGAGGATCTGGGCCACCTTTCTGCTGGTCTGGCTCTTTCCACAGCCGGTTCTGACGGCGGTGACCGCTATGACCGGCTTGGTGCTCTTTATCATGGTGCTCTTTGGACCGAGGAGCCAGAAGTCGGCACCAGCGCTGTGGGCCCTGCTGGCGAGGTGCATGACGTGCTCGTGGGAGACGTCGGAGTAGGCGAAGACGACGATATCGATGTTGTGCTCCTTGATGATCTTCTCAAGGTCGTCCTCACTCCATATCGGGATCCCGTTCGGATAGAGCTCTCCGGCGAGCTCGGGCGGGTAGAGTCTGCCCTCGATGTCAGGGATCTGGGTCGCGGTAAAAGCTACAACCTCGTACTCTGGGTTGTCGCGGAAGAACACATTGAAGTTGTGGAAGTCCCTTCCGGCGGCTCCAAGAATAAGAACCCTCTTCCTCCTCTTTTCGGTCATCTCAACCCCCCCAAAAGCTTTCAATTCGGCACTGGTGTATCGTTTTTGGCATTTATAACGGTTTTTGTTTAACAATGCAAGCTTATTGCGTGGTTTATTCGGTGCGGACATGGATGGACTGAAAAACCTTCAAACGGCGCTGGGTGTTCCCCGTCGGGATTTACCAGCCGGGTTGATAATACCGCAGGGGTTAACTTCCCGATTCCCGAAGAGATAACGACCCTAAAGGTTGTCGTCATCGAGGGCTGGAACGTCAACGCCTGCAAGAGGAGCACACTGGAACAACGGGGGAAGTCAGAGAAATAAAAATCTGGAAGGTCAGGTTCCGGAAGAGCAGGGAACTGCTGGAGATCAGCTTCGACGTTATGGATTGAGGTCCCCTCATTCCCTCACCCAAAGCGCCCCCGCCATGCCGAAGTAGGTTGGACAGGCGTAGGCGCTCTCGATGAGCTTTACCCTAACGCGGTGCATTACGCCCAGCATTATCAGCATCTGCCAGTAGCTGTCTGGCAAAGCTTTCCTTATCAGCTCTTCGGAAATTTTTGGGAGCTCATCAAGCCTGTTCTCATTTATCAGCTCCATTATCAGCCCGTCGTACTCCTCGCTCTCCTTCCTGTAGCCGTAGGGGCCGTTCTCGTCGTGTGCGTGTCCGTGGTCTGCGCTGATTATCAACGCTGCTTTCTTCCCGCTTACCTCGATGACATCTCCAAGCGTTTCGCCGAACTTAACTAGCATCTCCCTGCTAAGATTCCTCGCCGGGGTCATGAGGACCAGTGGTTTCCTTTCAAGGAACTGGAGCGGTATGAGTTCGCCCCAGCTCAGAGGCCATCTCGAATACTTCCCGCTCCTGCTGGCGAAGTGGAGGTCAACGACCGGAAAGTCTCTCTCCTTGGCTTTCCGGTAGATTTCCTCTGCCAGCTCTCTGTCGGTCTCCCACTCCCCTGGAAGTTCGACCCCATCGAAGCCGAGCCATGAAATCAGGTGCTCCGCCATGACAATCCCGAGGTGCTCGCTCATTCTGACGTTGTGGGGGCTTATGAGGACGTAGGAGTCTGCTTTAGAAAAAGCTTTTCCAATCCCTTTCAGAACCTCAGCAAGCCTCTTTGTTTCATCATCCTCTGGGTTCAGAACGGGGTTCCCGTGGGGCATCAGGCCGATCCCGACGAGCATGCTATCACCGGTGTTGCTGTGTCCTTTCCCGTTTATACGTTTTGCCCGGTTTTACCCCTCGCTGTTTCCTTCTGGACTTTGAGTCGGAGTAAAGCTTATAAACATTTACACCGTTGTAAATGTTTGGTGGGTGGTGTGGATTTTGGGCTGTTGATGGAGCGTTATGGCTATGCGCTCCTGCTCAGGCTCATGATTGCCCTGTCATTCGGCATTATGGTCGGGACGCTGCTCTTCTGGGGGTACTTCACCAACGGCATCGCTGCATTCTTTGTGGGGCTTTATGCCGGAGTCATGCTCCTCCTGAAGCGCCTTTACGAGCTCCTGTTCGCAGAGAACCCTGATTTGCTGTCCGAGAAAAACGAGGGGAACAGGCAGCGGGCGAGGCGCTTCTTTATGAACCGCTTCTGATGCAGTTTTCCAGCTCTTCCAGCGGACACTCCACTATTCTGCCCCCCGTGATATGGGGGGCCGTCTTCAGGCCGGAACCTGTGAGTATTGAAACGACCTTCGCGCCCTCTGGCAGGTCCATCTTTTTGAGGGCCGCTATGCCTGTCGCACTCGCCGGCTGGACGAAAAGGCCTTCGCTGGCGAGCTTCCTCTGGGCTTCAAGGATTTCATCGTCGCTCACTGAAACGCAGCTCCAGCCGAAGTCCCGTATGAGCTTCAGAACCGCGTTCCCGCTCGGCGGATAGGGGTTGGCTATGGCCTTGGCTATCGTTTTAGGACTCTCAAAGCGCTCGATTCTGGCTTTTCCCTCGCTGAAAGCCCTGCATATCGGTGAGCAGCCTTCAGCCTGGACGGCGATGAGGGTTGGGACTGCATCGATGAGCCCGCTCTCGTGAAGCTCGATAAAGCCCTTGGCGATTCCCCTGAAGAGACCTCCCGAGCTGGTCGGGATTAGAACGTAGTCAGGGCTCAGTTCTTCGGCTATCTCGAAGGCTATGCCTTTGTAGCCCTCAATCCGGAAGGGATTGTCCGAGTTCATGAAGTAGACGCCCAGCTTTTCTCCCAGCTTCAGGCTCTCGAAGTAGAGCCTCCCGTAGTCGCCGCGAACCCTGATGACCTCACCGCCGTAAACTGAAACGGCTTTCAGCTTCTCGTCGCTCGCGTTTTCAGAGACGAGGATTTTGGCCTTCAGACCGGCGCGGGAGGCGTAGGCTGAAACGCTCGCCGCCATGTTGCCGGTTGATACCGTTCCGACCGCTTTGTAGCCGGCCTTTAGGGCATAGCTGATCGCCAGAAACGTCCCCCTGTCCTTGAAGCTCCAGGTTGGGTTTACGGTCTCGTTTTTGAGGTGGAGTCTGATTCCGAGATCTTTACCAAGCTTGGACTTCACCAGCGGCGTGTCCCCCTCGCCGAGGGAAAGCTCCAGTGCCGGTTCCACCGGCCAGAAGTCCCAAAACCTCCCCCAGACGCTCTTTCCTATGTATGGTTCTCCCTTAAACGTCTCAAACTCCACCGGCTCACCGCATTCGCACCTCTGAACCGGGTTTTCATAGATCTTTCCGCAAGCCGGGCAGTGAACTTTCATTCTTCATCCCTCATGGACACCAGTACCGTCGAGTTTCCCTCAACGGACACCTCAAATCTTGCGAAGTCGTCACCCACGGCCAGTTTGGTGAGGACGTCTCGGAAGCGCTCGGCAGTATCCCTGTCTTCGAA
Organism: Thermococcus sp. M36; assembly: GCF_012027355.1. Classification (NCBI taxonomy): domain Archaea; kingdom Methanobacteriati; phylum Methanobacteriota; class Thermococci; order Thermococcales; family Thermococcaceae; genus Thermococcus; species Thermococcus sp. M36. Next base: position 690,353 of record NZ_SNUH01000001.1, on the reverse strand, counting down.
CGTGACGTTCCAGAGCAGAAGCATCACTGTGCCGTTGACAGCGATGGTGGCGTTGTCTCCGACCCACGCACGTGCGAACTCTTTCCCGCTTCTTCCTGCCCTCTCGGCCACCTGAGCGACGTAGAACGCCCCGAGTCTGTCGGTGTATATCCCAGTAAATCCTTCCGGCAGGTTCGCGCGCACACTTAAAGGTTTCCATCCTTTGAGGTAGAGCTCGGGGAACATGACAACCTTCTGGGAGCTGGGCTCCCTTGAGTACGCTTCGTCCACGAGGCTCCAGCCGCCCTTCCTGTAAAGATAACTGACGAAGTCATAGCCCGCTATGTACGGAAAGAAGTTCAGGTTCGTTAGGGGGTCCACGGTGTACTCCGACAGCCTCTCCACCGGCAGCCCCCTGTCCCGGCAGTACAGGACGGCTGAAAGTGTGGCGTCCCCCTCAACAAGGCTCCTGACGGCTAGGTACCCATCGTACTCGCGGGGGTAATTTACCTCAAAGTTCTGGCTCTGGAGCACGTGGGTGAGCTCGTGGGCTATAACGCCGTAAGCCTGCTGGGGATCCTGGTAGAAGTTCTCCCTGATTATGTACAGCAGATTTCCGGAAACCAGGGCGACCCACCCTGCGGTCTGTCTCTCCTCGCTGGCCCTCAGGCTGTAGTTTGCGGGGAGGAGAAGGGTCATCTTGTAGAGTCTCTCCCTGAGCCACAGCGCCTGCGGGTTCTGTCTTGTGGGGCCCCACCTCTTAACGGCTTCTTCCCTGCTTATTACCGCCACCGCAGGGAGGCCCCTGAACCTCAGGCCTCGTGTTTTTTCAAGTCCGGCGGAGATGTTGTATACAAGCCTTTCGATATCGGGGCCCGCGGTTCTCTGGGGTGCGGTCTGGTAGTATGCCGTGATGGAGGAGACAATGAAAATGATCAGAAGAACGGCCAGGGCCTTTTTCATGCCGTTCACTCCGAGAACTCGACGAACTCCTCCTTCATTCCGTCACGGGTTATTGTGACAACCTGTATCTTCCTACTCCCAGTGTATACGTCCCTCTTGCCCGCGGTTCTAACTGCCCTTACCGCCAGCTCCTTGGCCTCTTCTATGTCCATGCCCTTTCTGAAACCGTCCTCAAGGACGGCTATGGCGAACGGGCTGCCGGAACCGGTCGCGGTGTAGTCGTCAAAGATCAGGCCGCCCAGCGGATCTAGATTAGCTAAGGTCGGCTCCTCGACGTAGCCGCCGATGATTATCTGGACAAGGTATGGGAACCACTTGTTCCCGTTGAGGATGTTGCTCAGCAGGTTTGCCATTGCCCTGGTGCTCAGGGGCCTGCCCCAGGTAAACTGGTAGTACCTCGCTTCCGCCCCCAGCATCCTCGCCAGAGCCTGAACGTCGCCGACGCTTCCTGCAGTGGTTATGGCTATCCTGTCGGTGATTGGGAGGATCTTCTTTATGTTGAGGGTCTCGACCATGTGGTCGAGGGAGGCCTGAGTATCGGCCGCCAGGATGATGCCGTCCCTGGCCCTTATTCCCACGGTGGTGGTTCCGGTCTTTTTCGTTTCCATTCTCTCACCCCAGAGGCTTATTCTCACGTGATGTTTTAAACTTTTGTGAGTTCAGGCAGGACAACCCTGTGCCCGTCCACCTCGGCTATCCTCACCCGCACCCCATAGACCTCAGCGAGCGTCTCAGGCCTCAGGCTGTCGGGCTCCCCCTCCCAGTACTTTCTACCCCTGTGAAGGAGGATCAGCCTGTCCGCGTAGCGCAGAGCTAGGTTCAGGTCGTGGAGAACCGCTATCACAACTTTTTCACTCTTCATCTTTTTCAGGAGCTCCATTATTTCAAGGGCGTGGTTTATGTCAAGGTGGCTGGTCGGCTCGTCCAGGAGGATTACTTCGCTCCCCTGTGCCAGGGCTCTCGCTATGAGAGCAAGCTGGTACTCCCCGCCCGAGAGACTGGTGACCGGCTCCTTTCTGCGCTCCCAGAGCCCCACCTTTCTAAGTGCCTCTCCGACGTCCCCTTTCGTTGCGTACGTCCCCAGCTCAACGAACTCTTCTATCATAAATGCAAACTCCGGGAACGAGCTCTGGGGCACGTAGGTTATCAATCCGGCCCTCTCCTTCGGCCTGAGGTCGAGCAGGTTTCTCCCCTCGAACCTGACGTACCCCCTGGGCCTCAGGATGCCCACCATGCACTTCAGGAGGGTGGACTTCCCGGCGCCGTTGGGGCCGATTATGGCCAGAAGTGCCCCCTTTTCGGCGGTGAACTCGACCCCTCTGAGCACCTCCCTCTCCCCGTAGGAGAACGAGACGCTGACCTCAAGCTTCATGAGTACAGCTCACCCCTCTTGTGCTTCATCAGGAGGTAGAGGAAGAAGGGCGCACCCATTACCGCGGTTATTATTCCCACCGGGAGCTCTGTGGGCCTTGCAACGGTTCTCGCCAGGAGGTCTGAGAGCACGAGCAGGGTTCCTCCAAAAAGGGCACTCGCGGGAACAAGGTTCCGGTGGTTCGGGCCCAGGAGGATGCGGGCTATGTGGGGGCTGACGAGGCCTATAAACCCGATTATCCCCGCGGTCGAGACTGCAAAGGCTGTCAGGAGGGCTATCACCCCGATAAATAGCTTCCGGTAAAGGTGAAGGTCGAGGCCCAGGGCTATGCTCTCTTCTCCGAGGAGTACCAGGTTGAGCTCGCGCCACTTCCACACCAGGAATCCCACGCCCATGAGGGACACCACGGACATCTCCCCTACTTCTTTCCATCCCGACCCGTTGAACGTCCCCATGAGCCACATCCAGGTTATGTGGGCCCGCTCCCCTTGGATTATCACCAGGTACCACGTGACGGCACTGGCAAGGAAGCCGTAGGCTATTCCCGCCAGCAGGAGGGTGTCAACAGGGACGCGGCCGTCCACCCTTGAGACCGTGTACACTATAAAAACAGAAACGAGTGCGGAAATCAGAGCCAGCGTCCCCATGTGGGCTGGGGCGTACACGGCCCCCAACGCGGCCCCCACTCCCGCCCCTGCGCTGACACCTATTATATACGGATCAGCGAGGGGGTTGCGGAAGAGGGCCTGGCTTGCCACTCCAGCGCTCGCGAGGCTGAGTCCGACAAGGTAGGCCAGAAGAACCCTCGGCAGGCGAAGCTCCCATATGATGACGAAGTACCTAGGTTTCTCACCGGAGTCCCCCTGCTGGTAGAGGAGGGATTTTATCCCGTACACTATGCTGGAGGTAATGTCTCCGGGGCTCACACCGACCGAACCGATGTAGACTCCCAGGAAGAGTGAGGCTAGTGAGAGGATGAACAGCGCCGGTAGCCACTTCCTCATGGGGTCGGATTATTTGTCCAGGCGTTTAAACCTTTCGGGCATCAGCCAGGAATCCGGTCATCATCCCTGGGTCAGGTTCGAGAGTGCTCATCACGCCGGGGTGGCCACCCCGCTTAGAGTTCCCTCAAGTCTTAAAAGCTTTGACGCGTGGTTTATAACTTAGTAATCGAAAATCTTTTATACTTCAAATAGTTTACTGTCGGCGGTGGTGTGAATGAGACATAGAAAAATTGTTGCGTTGGCTCTTAGCTTACTGATAATATTGCCTATTCTTTGGGCGATTTTCAGCACGCCGGTTGAGGCGAGCGACTACACGGAGGTTAAGATTGCCTACTATCGAACTCTGCCGTTCAAGGAGCCGGAAGCCAGGATCCTCATTCCGAGCAAAGGCGTGAACACCGTTACCGTCCTTGGAATGCTCCCCAACGGCACACCGGTTGATCTCGGCACTTACGCCGGCAAGGATTCAATCAAGCTGGACTATAGGCGGATTGAGAAATATCTTCAAACCTGGGAGGAATACCTCGAAAAAACCGGAACCGATCCGTCCCTCGTGAATCCGGGAATAGTTCTTCTCGGCACGAGCCACAAAAAAGACGGGCTCAAATATTTTGTGAAGGGCGTGCCCTTGAACCTCAAGGAGGTTCTAAAGGGGAGGAGTTTCAAGGTTTCAGTTGCCAATGACTTTCGCCCCCTACTCTCCCTCAAAGAGCTTGAGCGGCTAAAGCCTCTTGAAGCGAGTGCAATCGCGGGAAAGACAGCTGGCGTTGATTCCTTCCCGCCCGGCTCCTTCCCGGAGGAGTGCTATCCCGGTCCCTACGGCACGTCGGTCTGCTTTGACTGGGTACTCGAAGAGGTCTACGACACAAAGGACAACACCGTAATACCCCTCGCCGCTGCCTTCTTAAACGGGGACGTGGGTGAGATCGACGATGTTCTTCTCAGAGAGCAGTTCAGGTCTTCAAGAACCCTGGGAGTTGAGATAGGATTTTCGGCGGTCGCAGCGGTTGACAGGAGTGGTTCGGGGGCAAACTACGAGGCCCAGATAGCCGGGATGGTGTACACACTCAAAGGAACACGTCTGTGGCTTGATAATGTGACAAGAATTAGGGGAGAAGACATAAGGAGGCCGACTGTAGTCGGAATCGGGATAAAGGGAGACATAGCCCTTGCCAAATATCGCTTGTATGGGCCTTATGGATCATTAAAGGCCACGATGTACGTCGTTATGGCCCAGCCAGAGATAAGGAACGGAAAGCTGATTCCCACGTGGGGCAAGGAGGAAGGGGCACCGTCCAGATACGGTGGGACGTTCAGAAGAGCCATGTACTACATAGAACGCTACTGGAAGCAGGGCTTTACGGTTAAGTCAAAAGACTTCATTGAGGTTAACAATTTCCAAGTCTCTCAGAGCGTATCTACACTACCGCTCTTCAGCATTGCCGCGCCTGTGCTTCCAAAGCTGGACGGCCCACTGGGAACCGAAGTGTATCCGCTGTTGCTTTCGGCTGGTGTTGGAGTGACCAAATACCGCTCCGAGTATGCCCTCGTAGGAATTACAGTGGAGCTCGAACACAGATACAGAGAAGTCTCTGGTACTTTCTACAAGAGTCCAGTTCGCTTTGAGTACAACGGAAACGAATACTGGCTCAGCTCAATGTACGCGGACGTTACAGTACTCCCACAATTCAATCCAAGGTGCGACCCACGTACTGGAATTTGCCCTGAAAATGAAGAAAACCCAGAAAGCTGATGTTCCTGCCATATCTTTACCTTTTTTCGGGAAGGCTAAACATTAAAAGTCTTGACTCGTAGGTTATACTATGAGCGTATCCATCCAACCCGTTGGGGGAAGGGTTCCCCTTCCGATGGTCGTCATAAGGCCGGCCAAGCTCTTCGACATCCCGGACATCGTCAGGATAGAGAGGGAGTCCTTCAGGGAGGAGTACCCAAGGGGAGTCTTTCTGGTCTTCCTTGAGAACAACCCCGAGACTTTTCTGGTGGCCGAGCACAGCGGCAGGGTTGTCGGCTACGTCATGGGCTACCTGAGGCCTGACCTTGAGGGCCACATAATGAGCATAGCCGTTGACCCCGCCTACAGGGGCAAAGGCATAGGCTCCGCCCTCCTCACCGAAGTGATCGAAAGGCTCATAAAGAAGGGAGCCAGGTACATAGGCCTGGAGGTTCGCGTGAGCAACGAAAGGGCCATAAAGCTCTATGAGAGCTTCGGCTTTAGGAAGATAAAGAGAATAATCGGTTACTACGCCGATGGCGAGGACGCCTACTACATGCTCCTGCCCGTTGATGAGTGGGGTGGAAGGAATTGAAAGAGCCTCTGGAGTTCTACCTCAGCGGGGACAGGGTCTTCAGCGGACGGGAGAAGGCCATAAACCAGCTCTACAACAAGCGGTACTTCGGCAGGATAATCAACGGCAAGCTCTTTCTCTCGCTCCTTGAGGCGGCGTATCTTGTTGAACGGGGGAAGATAACGGTTCTCGACGGTGAGAGGGAGCTTTCCTTCGAGGAGATAATGGAACTCGGCAGGAGGAACGATGAGCTCTTTGACGCCAAGTACCTCGTCTACAAAGACCTCCGGGACAGGGGCTATACCGTCAAGTCAGCCCTTAAGTTCGGCTCCCACTTCAGGGTCTACAGGAGGGGCATGGATGAGCACTCCCAGTGGCTCGTCTGGGTGGTTCCCGAGAACCTGCGCTTTAGCCCCAGCGACATAACCGCCCGCGTGAGGGTTGCCCACGGTGTCAGGAAGAACATGGTCATGGCAGTGGTTGACGACGACGGTGACGTTGTGTATTATAAGGTGGAGTGGGTGAAGTTTTAGACATTAAAATTTATTAAGAGCAACTAACTACCTTTCACAAGTGGTGAAAATAGAATGAGTCAATATATTTATGTTGACTCATTAACTCCGAGGCAATTTGAGGAATTGGTTGCTCAGATTTTCCAAAGGCTATATCCTAGTTCTAAGGTAGTAGTGACTAGATTCTCAAATGACTATGGTGTTGATGTTAAAGTTATAAGTTCTTCCAAAGTTGTCTATGTTCAGTGCAAGTACTATAATTCCAAAGGCACAGTAGGTAGACCCGTTATCCAAAAGTTACATTCTATAATGGTCGCTGACAATGTTACAGAAGGAGCCGTTGTAACAACAGGCAAATTTTCAAAATCAGCTATTGACTATGCAAACAAGTTGTTTGAGAAGTTTGACATAAAGATCCATCTAATAGATAGGGATTCTCTTAAAGTACTGTCAAGCAAAGTCGGCATAATATTACTAGATGAAAATGACAAAGAGATTTTATCGTTTACGCCTTGGAACCTCCAGGAAATGAAACAGTTTGTAAAATCTAAAATAAAAAGCTACCCTATTTTCTTTGATTACTTAGTAAAAGCCTTTGATTACAATGTAGAAGCAGTTCCGTTAATATATGTAAGAGCTTTTGTCAACAAGGACTGTACTACTAGTACTGGAAGGATTATACATAGTACTAAGGTGGACAAGCCAATTCTATTTGTTCTAGACAACGGAAAGAAATACGAAAAATATCTATCAAGAAACCTTTCTCAAGTTTTGGGCATTGTCCTTTCAGACAGCTCAAATTTGAGAAAATTCTACTCTATTTATCCCTCTGATACGGTCAGGAAAATATTGAGCTCCTATGCGAATGTTAAACTTAAAGATGTGGTCTCCACCATTAAAGGGAACATTTCCAAGAAGTACACTAAAATAGTAACTTATAGGGGCAGAAACAATGTAATATACCGCAAGCTCTGTGAGATTCGCCCCAAAGATGTAAAGATAAAAGAGACGCTCAAACTTGTGGTTCCTATATTTGACATTACATTAAGAACGCTGAAGAGCAACCACAGAATTCTTGGAATCTCAAGAGAAAGAAAACTCCCTTTGATACTCCATACTACATTGCCATCTGAAAATTTAGATGATCTCAGATTTTGTAATGCATGTGGGGAAATAATTCACAAGAGTGATTCCATTGTATGTGCTGGATGTGGAGCGATTGTCTGTAAGAATGACTCAATAAAGTATGATGATCAAGAATATTGTGATGTATGCTACGAAAAACTTGGATTCAATGAGAGAGATGAGAAAATAGCTCATAAGTACAATTACTCGTTATCTCGCTTGAATATCGCAATGGTGCTTTCGTTCATACCTGGATTTAATCTGATGATACTAAAGAAGAAGTCCCTAAGATTTGTTGGTATTATGCTTTTGTTTTTGATGCTATTTCTGTTTGCTGAGTATCCTTTGTACACGCTACAAACATGGGGAGGTTGTGGAGTTATATCCTTTTTGAGTGCTCTTCTAGAAAGATATAGAGTAAAGAATGCCCTCAATAATTTGGCTACTTTCAGCCGATTAGAACAAATCTCCATACTTCGAAAAGCTCCTGTGGACATGATTGACAAAAAGTGGAGATGGTATAAGAAAGTAAAAAATTAACTTCTATCACTTCGAGAACCCCTTCTTTTTCCCGGGGATCCTCAAAGGCATCCAGCACGTACTGGAGGTCTTCCTTGCTGTGGGCGGCGGAAGGCTCGAGTCTGATACGAGCGGTTCCGAGCGGGACGGTCGGGTAGACTATTGCCTGCGCGAAGATGTTGTACTCCTCGTAGAGCCTCCTGCTGAACTCCTGGGCGAGCTTCTCGTCGTAGAGCATGACCGGAGTAATCGGGTGCTTGGTTTCTGAGAACATCCCCTTCCATCTAAAACGACATTAATAAGGGCAATGATGTCGTGTGCTATAAGGTCGAGCAGATAAAGTTCTGAGGGCTGATTCACTGGCCGGACAGCTTTTTGGTATCGAGGATTTCAAACTCCCTCCGCAGGAGGCCGAGTGTTTTCTCGTCGAGGGTTCTTCTGTCGAGGGGCACCAAAATGATTGTCTCGTTGGTGACGGCGTAGTCCTTCAGGGTTGTCAGGAATTTGAAAACAGGCACGAAGCCGTTTTCAACTATGAGGTTCTCCACCCCGTCCAAGAGTATCAGCTTGGGGCCATGGGTCTTCCTCATAAAGTCTACCAGGGTCTGGAGGAGGTGTTCGAGGTGTGTTGGAGAAACGGTTCCCTCGCCCCTGACCTTGGTGAGCCACAGGACGGGAGTTTTCTCTATTCTCAGGATCCTCCTCACCTCATCTGGAGGGTGTCTGGAGACGATCAGACCCGCCCTGCCCCTGAGGAGCCTGGAGACCACGGAGTGGCAGTTTGCCAGTGTGCAGAGGTAGAGACCGGGCATCATCGGGTCTGTGTTTCCCCCGTCCCCAAACTCGATTACCGGAACCAGCTCGTACCGCTCCACCATAGCGTTCAGCAGCCCAACCCATCCACCCATGAGCAGGAGGACGGTGATCAGGAAAAGCAGGTTCCCCGTGGTGTTGAGGAGGGCCGCCTCTCCGGGGCCGAGCGCTATGGTCCCATCGTTTTTGAGGTCGAGGATTATAAAAACGAGTTTGGCCAGCGAGCCCGTGAAGAACGCTAGGATTCCCAGGTCGTAGAACTTCCTCAGTTCAGGATAGCGTGAGATAAACCTGTCCCTGTGCCTCAGGGCGGTTATAAGGATCCCCACTAGCGCCAGTTCTACGAGCACTGCAACCCCGACCGACATGAGTGCCACCACTGCGGCCGCTCAACCCGGAGTGAGCCTCAGGAGAAATTAATTTTTCGGTTTGAGGGTGTGACCTGCGCATGCAAGTATGGTTCAAAATTTTACCCAATATCTGAATGTCGGTTTAATTTTCGATCTCCTTGGACACAGATGATATAAAAATTAAACCGAAAAACATGAGGTGACTCACTTCAGGAAGCCCGTCTTTTTCCCAAGGTCTTCGAAGGCATCAATGACGTACTGGAGGTCTTCCTTGCTGTGGGCGGCGGAAGGCTCGAGTCTGATACGAGCGGTTCCGAGCGGGACGGTCGGGTAGACTATTGCCTGCGCGAAGATGTTGTACTCCTCGTAGAGCCTCCTGCTGAACTCCTGGGCGAGCTTCTCGTCGTAGAGCATGACCGGAGTAATCGGGTGCTTGGTGTTGCCGAGGTCGTAGCCGAGGTCTCTCAACCCGTTCTGGAGGAAGTGGGTGTTGTCCCAGAGCCTCCTAACCAGCTCGTCGCTCTTCTGGAGTATCTCAACGGCGGCTATTGCTGCCGCGACATCGGGCGGGTTCGGGGCACTTGAGAAGAGGAACGGCCTTCCACGTTGGCGGAGGTATTCGATGGCCTCCTCCGGGCCGGCGACATAGCCGCCTATGACACCGAAGGCCTTGCTAAGCGTTCCCATCTCGAAGTCGATCCTGTCGTGGAGCTTGTAGTGGTCGACTATACCCCTTCCGTGCTCACCGAGGACACCCTCACCGTGGGCGTCGTCAACGTAGACCATCGCGTCGTACTCTTCGGCCAAGTCGGCTATCTCCGGGAGCGGGGCGAGGTCACCGTCCATTGAGAAGACGCCGTCGGTAACGATGAGCTTCTTCTTTTTGTCCTTGACCTCTTCGAGCTTCTTCTTGAGGTCGTCCATGTCGAGGTGCTTGTAGATGACCTTCGGCGCGCCGCTGAGGCGCATTCCGTCTATGATGCTCGCGTGGTTGAGCTCTTCACTGACGAAGACGCCATCGTCCTTCTTTGTGATGAGGGCACTTATGGCACCGAGGTTTGCGTTGTAGCCGCTCTGGAAGAGAATCGCCGCCTCCCTCTTCTTGAACTTCGCCAGCTTCTCCTCAAGCTCGACATGGAGCTCCATGGTTCCTGCAATGGTTCTGACGGCCCCCGCACCGACACCGTAGTCGAGGATGGCCCTTATGGCCGCGTACCTTATCTCAGGGGCCGCGGCGAGGCCGAGATAGTTGTTGGAGCACATGTTGAGAACCTTTTTTCCATCCACCACAACCCAGGGGCCCTGGGAGCTTTCAAGCTTCCTGATGGTTACGTAGAGGCCCTTATCCTTAAGTTCTTGGAGCTCCTCCCTAATCCAGTCAAGCTTCGCCATGAGAACCACCGGTTGTTTTTGGGCACCGAGGTATAAAAGCTTTGCACTGTCCCGTTCGGTACACGGACAGGCAAAAGGCTTAATACCCCGGAAATCCATATGCCCCGGTAGTAGGGTGATAACCATGCCGGAAGAGATTCAGGAAGTTAAGATTCTCGAAAAGCCCTGGGTTGAAAAGTACAGGCCCCAGAGGCTCGATGATATAGTCGGTCAGGCTCACATAGTCAAGAGGCTTAAGCACTATGCCAGGACTGGCTCGATGCCTCACCTTCTCTTCGCAGGCCCGCCGGGAGTCGGAAAGACCACGGCCGCCTTGGCCCTCGCGAGGGAGCTCTTCGGCGAGAACTGGAGGCACAACTTCCTCGAACTGAACGCGAGCGATGAAAGGGGCATAAACGTAATTAGAGAGAAAGTAAAGGAGTTCGCGAGGACCAAGCCAATAGGGGGTACGAGCTTCAAGATAATCTTCCTCGATGAGGCGGATGCTCTGACTCAGGACGCCCAGCAGGCCCTGAGGAGGACAATGGAGATGTTCTCCAACAACGTCAGGTTCATTCTCAGCTGTAACTACTCGTCAAAGATTATCGAACCTATTCAATCAAGGTGTGCCATATTCCGCTTCCGGCCGCTGAACGACGAGGACATAGCGGAGCGGATCAAATATATAGCCGAGAACGAGGGGCTTGAGCTGACAGAAGATGGCCTCCAGGCGCTCCTCTACGTTGCTGAGGGAGACATGAGGAGGGCCATCAACGTCCTTCAAGCGGCAGCGGCCCTCGACACGAGGATAACCGACGAGAACGTCTTTCTTGTTGCGAGCAGGGCCAGGCCAGAGGATGTGCGCGAGATGATGAACCTGGCCCTTGAGGGCAACTTCCTCAAGGCGAGGGACAAGCTCAGGGAGATACTACTCAAGCAGGGCCTCAGCGGTGAGGACGTGCTCATCCAGATGCATAAGGAGGTCTTCAACCTGCCCATCCCGGAGGACAGAAAAGTGGCCTTGGCGGATAAAATCGGGGAGTACAACTTCAGGCTCGTTGAAGGGGCCAACGAGATGATACAGCTTGAGGCCCTACTCGCTCAGTTCACCATAATGGGCAAGTGATAGCTATGCCGAGGGAAGTCCCCTGGGTCGAGAAGTACAGGCCGAGGAAGCTTAGTGAGATAGTCAACCAGACCAAAGCGATAGAGCAGGTCAGAGCCTGGATAGGGGCATGGCTTCATGGCAATCCGCCTAAAAAGAAAGCTTTAATCCTTGCCGGCCCGCCGGGAAGTGGGAAAACGACCACTGTCTATGCGGTGGCCCACGAGTACGGCTTCGAGATAATCGAACTGAACGCCAGCGATGAGAGAACGTACGAAAAGATAGAGCGCTACGTCCAGGCGGCGTACACGATGGACATTCTCGGGAGGCACAGGAAGCTCATCTTCCTCGACGAGGCCGACAACATAGAGCCGAGCGGTGCGAAGGAGATAGCCAAGCTCATCACCAGGGCGAGGAACCCGATAGTAATGAGCGCCAACCACTACTGGGAGGTGCCGAAGGAGATAAGGAGCAAGGCCCAGATAGTCGAGTACAAAAGGCTGACCCAGAGGGACATCGTGAAGGCCCTCGTCAGGATACTCAAGCGTGAGGGCATTACTGTCCCGAAAGAGGTTCTCTATGACATAGCGAAGCACGCCAACGGCGACCTGAGGGCGGCGATAAACGACCTCCAGACGGTTGTCACCGGTGGAATCGAGGACGCCCACGAGGTTCTCGCCTACCGCGACACCGAGAAGAGCGTCTTCCAGGCTCTGGCCCAGGTCTTCGCGACCGACAACGCCAAGCGGGCGAAGCTGGCCACGCTGGGAGTGGATATGTTCCCCCACGAGCTCCTCCAGTGGATAGAGGAGAACGTGCCGTATGTGTACACAAAGCCAGAAGAGATAGCAAGGGCTTACGAAGCCCTGAGCAGGGCGGATATCTACCTCGGGAGGGCCCAGAGGACGGGGAACTATTCCCTCTGGAAGTATGCCACCGACATGATGACCGCGGGAGTCGCCGTTGCTGGGGTCAAGAAGAAGGGCTTCGTGAGGATTTACCCCCCTAGGACAATAAAGCTCCTCACCGAGAGCAAGGCAGAGCGCTCGCTGAGGGACTCCATAGTTAAGAAAATTATGGGCGAGATGCACATGGCGAAGCTCGAGGCCCTGGAGACCCTCAACTACCTCAGGGCGATATTCGAGAACAACCCGGAGATGGCCGCGCACTTCGTTGTCTACCTCGACCTTGATCTCAAGGAGGTCGAGTTCATAGCCGGGGACAGCGAGAAGGCGAAGACGATATGGGCCAAGAGCATGAACATCGAAAAGAAGCTGAAGAGGGAAGGGGAGCTGGAGGCAAGAGCCAGGGAAGCTGGGAAAGGGATCGAGGTGGCCGCCGAGGAAACTGCGGAGGAAGAGGTCGGGGATGAGCAGGAGATAAGCGAGGAGGAGCTCCAGAAGGCCGAGGAGGAGATTGAGCCCGTAGGCAGGGAAAAGTCGGAGAAGATAGACAAACCGAAGAAGAAGGGCAAGCAGGCGACGCTGTTCGACTTCCTTGGACGGAAGTGATGTATTCTATCCCTTTATTCTGACGTCGGCACACACTTTGAAAACGTGCGGCTTGAAGTCGCTCACTTTCTTTATCCTCACCCCGCACTCTTTTCCCTGTCTCCTGCACTCCTCAAGGATCCTCCCCCTGAAGTTCCTGATTTCCGTTTCATGCACGAAGTCGTAGTAGTGGAGCCACCGCCCGGTTTTGCTGAGCGTTAGGGCGAGCGCGTCAACACCCCTCGGTGTTGGGCTTATAACGCGGTCGTAGGTCGGAAGCTCCGGGAGAACCTCGAAGACATCCCCGTGGATGAACTCTATCTCTCCCTTCAGGCGCTTCCTGTTGAGCTCGAGGTTCTCAAGGCCGAGCTTGTATGCCTCTTCGTTCAGCTCAACCGCGGTGATTTTGACCTTTTTATAGCGTGCTATTACGAGGGCATACGGCAGAACGCCGGCGAAGGGAATCAAAATTCGCTCGCCGTCGCGGACAAGCTGGGCCAATCTGTACCGCTCCCCCTTCATCCTCGGGTTGAAGAAAGCCCTGCTTAAGTCCACCTTTATCTCGACGCCGTTCTCCTTGTGGATCGTTTCGAGTCTTCTCTCGCCCCAAATTATGGAGTAATCCCTTATCCTGAAGGCCCCCTCGTGGAAGCCCTTCTTGGCGACCACCCTTATGAAGGGGTGAACCTTCCGCAGGCCCCAGACGATGTCGTCAACCCTGTGCTCAAGCTCCGGAGGGATCTGGATTACCGCGATGTCCCCGATCACGTCATACCTCCTTAGGTGCTTCAGCTCCTCCTCGCTCAACCTCTCCGCCAAAACGCCCTCAAGGTTCTTGTAAATCTGCCTCTCGGGCCTGAACGGGAGCTCAACATTGAGAACCTCATAACCGAGCCTGTGAATCTCGGGATTGTCAAAAACCGGCAGGAGAACGTGCCCATCCTCCCGCTTGGGCCGCCTCTTCCCGTCGTAGAGGCCCAGCTTTTTCAGCTTCCTCTTGACGGGTTCTGCCTCTCGCCTTGGAACTTTTACCGCTGGCAATCTCTCACCGGGGGAAGTTGGGAAAGGGGCTTAAAAACGCTTACCTCCAGTATGGTTCGCGCATGAGAACCGCCCGTCTGAACAGATCCACAAGCTCCGAATCGCTTGCGCCCCTCCTCATAGCGGACACAAAATCGATGAGGTCGTGCTTTCTCAGGAGGCAGGTCTTGAACTTCCCGTTTGAGGTGACCCTTAAGCGGGTGCAGTTGGCGCAGAACACTGTGTTGTGCATTGCCCTCACGACCTCGACTTCGGCGGTTCCATAGTCAGTTGGGACGAAGTATTTTTTCCTGCGGTGCATGCGCCTCTCCCTGACCTCCACTGCTCTTTTCTCAAGCTCCTCCTCAACTGGCTTCAGGGGGTAGAAGTACTTCCTGAAAAATCTCGTTTCGGTGAACTCCCTCGGTGCCTCAAGCTCGATGAGCTGGAGTACGGCCCCTGTTTTTGCTGCGAACTCTATCATTTCCCATATCTCTCCATCGTTGAGCCCCTTCATGACAGTCATGTTGAGCTTGACGGGTGAGAGGTACTTCACAGCCTCTTCGATCCCCTCCAGAACGGCCTCGAGCATATCTGCGCCGGTTATCCTTTTATACACCTCTGGCCTGAGACTGTGGAGGGAGACGTTGACCCTGTCTAGGCCGGCCTCCGCCAGCGGTCTGGCCAGCTCCTTTAAGCGACTCCCGTTGGTTGTCATGGAGAGATCCCGTAGGTAAGGCTTTATCCTTCTGACTATTTCCAGGATGTCCCTCCGGACTGTGGGCTCCCCTCCTGTGAGCTTCACCTTTCTGATCCCCAGGCTGGACGCTATTCTGACCAGCCGTTCTATCTCGGCTGGGGTCAGTTCGAGGGGCGCATTGAAGTGCTGGCCCTCTCTGTGGCAGAAGAAGCAGGAGTAGTTGCAGTCCTGGGTCAGGGATATCCTGAGGTTGGTCACGGGCCTGCCGAAGCGGTCGTAGAGCACCATCACGCGCACCGCCTGGATTAGTTTTCCGGCTTAAAAAAAGGTTTTGGGAAAGCAGTTGTGTTTAACAGAGGCCCATCGAAAACTACAAGTAGGGGTAGGGCCAAGATAAGCCCAGGGGGTTTTCCGCATGAACGTTGACGACATCAAGGCCCAACTCTCCCGCATTGAGGAGCTCCACTCCAATTTTGAGGCCCAGTTTCCGGGGATATACGGGGAGAAGGACTGGGAGTCCCTCCACGATAAGATAAATTCCCTGTACAAAGTGTCCCTTGAGAAGCTGGAGCTGGCCGCGATGCTGTACAGGGAGGCAGGCCAGCTTGGGGGGGCCATCGGGGAAGAGGCCAAAGAGCTCTACAGGAACGAGCACCAGATGAAGTTCCGTCTTGAGGAAATACTTCCACTGCTTGCTCGTGGGCACGACTACGATGCCAGGATGCGGCTCTCCACGGCCGTTGAGAGGCTCGTACAGTTCCACCGGGTCTACGATTACGCCGTCAGGAAAGCCGTGAGTGAAATCCTCCGAGAGGTCGAGGGGCTGAGCTTCTTGGCGGGGGGCGAAAAGGAGAAAAAGGTGCCAGTGGGTATAATGGAAGAGCTCCGGAAAATCAAAAGGCTGGAGGCCGAGCTCGAGGCCCTGAAGGCGCTCCTGTTCAGGCTCTACGTCCACCCCGGAGACGTCCATAAGGTTGAGGAGGCCCTCAGGGACTGGCACTCCAGGGGTTTGCTGTGGGTGGAGGCGAGAAACGTTGAGAAGCTCAGCGGCGTGAGGGATGTGGAGCAGGTGCTTGAAGGGCTCGCGCTCATTGGAGTGGTGGAAAAGAAGATGCGGGGTGGTGAAAGTGTCTACAGGCACAGGAGTTTCAGTCCGGGTTAGGGGCATTTACTCAACGGCCCTGACAAGGCTTTTCCTTGACAGAGGCTTCGGCATATCCCAGCCGAGCAACAGGATCATAGAGCGCTTCGACCTCGAAAAGACTTACGACGAGTTCGATGTGGATGTTTACGACAAGAGGGATCACCACGGGGTGATACTTGTCGGCACCAGGGTCGAGGAGGTTAAGGCCGCCCTCGAAGAGGAGCTCATTGACGTGTTCTTCAGGAAGCTTCCGTACCAGCTCTACGGGATCTACCGCGGCATGGTCGTCAAGAAGGACGAGAGACACGTCTACATTGACATCGGAAGTGCCATCGGCACGGTTCCGGCGGGCGAACTCCCGCATGTTGCCGAAGGGGACGAAATACTCGTCCAGGTCAAGAAGCACAACCTCCTCCCCCACCTGAGCGTTACCCTCACGATCCCCGGGGACTACGCCGTCCTCATACCGAAGCCGGTTGGGGCCCAGAGACACGTCAAGATCTCGCGCAAAATACGCGATCAGAGCGAGCGCGAGCGGTTGCGCATACTAGGCCTCAGCATAGACCTTGGTGAGTGGGGGATCCTCTGGAGGACAGCCGCCGCCTACAAGGACTGGAACACCCTCAGGGACGAGATAATAAAGCTCTCCAGGCTGGCCGACAGGCTCAAGAGGGCGGACTCCTACACCGCCCCTTCGCTCATCATAGAGGGCCGCAACATCTACGAAGTGGAGTTCGGCGGCGGTGCCAAAAAGAAGCTCGACGAGATACGGAACAGGGTCGTCCCCACCGTTGAGGGCCACCACCAGCTGAAGGCCTACGATCCGGAGCTGAGCTTTGCGGTCGAGATAGCCGAGGGAATACTGGCCAAGATGCCCGCCCAGAGGGAGAAGGTAAAGACGGGCTTCTGGGAGGCGCTCATATCCAACAAAGGGCCGAAGAAGGGCTGGCTCTTCAGCCTTGAGCACTACAAGCCCGATGGACAGCGCATCAAGATAGGCCCTGGAGAGATAGTTGAGGTCTCCACGGATCCCCTGAAGGTGACCTTTAAACGCCACCTGAAGCCAGGGAAGTTCTACGACGGGCTGGACATACCTATCGAGTTCGGGGACTACGTTATCACCGAGATAGAGGCCGGGAAGTGGTGGTTTGTTCACCGCTACTACGACAGGAGCGGAAACCTCAAGGGCGAGTACTACAACATCAACACGCCTGTCGAGATATACCCTGACAGGGCGCGCTACATCGACCTCGAGGTTGACATCGTCAAATGGCCAGACGGCAAGAAGGAGGTAATCGACAAGGACAAGCTCACGGAGCACTACGAGGAGGGCATCATCAGCGAGAAGCTCTACAAGGCGGTCCTGAGGATAGTGAGCGAGGTTTACGAGAGGGTTTAATCTCCGAATTTCCCTTTTTTGCAACCCCCTAGTAGTCGGGGGTGAAGGGGACGCAGAAGCGAGGGCTTCATTGTCTTTAGGGCGTTATCTTCTTTGCCCCGTTGATGGCTTCCTCGATCCCTTTCTCCGTTATCCTGAAGTACACCATCCCTCCCTCGGGTCTAAAGCGGTGTCTCTCTAGGATAGCCACCCTCAGGCCTGGACTGCTGAGCCTGTCGAGGCGGAGGATGTCTTTAGTGCGGTAGCCGAGCGTGTGCTCGGCGACGGGCTTCATTCTCTCCACCCTGCTGTCGAAGTGAACCTGGTTGATGACTATTACAGGGATGTCGTTCTTTCTGGCTATCCAGAGGAGAACCTGGAGCTGTTTGCCGAGCTCCGCCGTCAGGTTCCTCCTGTGCTCCTCGACCCTGTAGTGGGCGGTTATGGAATCCACAACCACGAGGGAAAATCCCCTGTCAACAACCTTCTTCAGGTTGCCTATTACCCGCCGTTGCTCCTTGAA
Organism: Thermococcus sp. M36; assembly: GCF_012027355.1. Taxonomy (NCBI): domain Archaea; kingdom Methanobacteriati; phylum Methanobacteriota; class Thermococci; order Thermococcales; family Thermococcaceae; genus Thermococcus; species Thermococcus sp. M36. Next base: position 672,679 of record NZ_SNUH01000001.1, on the reverse strand, counting down.
GTCCGCGGGGGTAAAGAGAATGAACCTGCTGAGAGCATCTTCAGGGTCAAGGCCCCTCGCCTCTGCAATCTGGCCCAGCCTTTCCGGGGAGAATCCGCCCTCGGTGTCTATGTACGCCACTCTTCCCCCGCTTAGCAGGCCGATTTGAACCGCGAGAGTTGTTTTGCCCGTAGCAAAGCTCCCGTAAACCTGGGTGAGAACTCCCTCCCCTATTCCCCCTCCGAGGAGCTCGTCCAGTGATTTTACACCGGTGGTGAGCATCAGCCCCACCGCTACAGCGTGAGCTCCTCGTACAGGGCCATGGGCCTGACCATCACCCATATGCGGCGCTTTTTGAGCTCTTCCTGGAGCTTTTCAACGCTCCCAGTACCGTAGACACCATAGTGCATGGGTATCACGACCCTTGGCCTGATGTCTTCAATGATCTGCGCCGCCTCGCGTTCGTTGGCAGTCGAGCGGCCGCTTATAGGGACCATCAGAACGTCCACCTTTCCCCGAAGCCGCTGAAGTACCGGGGTGGAGTACGTGTCGCCCGTATGGAACAGCCTCTTGTCGCCCTCTACCAGGTAGCCCACAGGGTACTGGCTGGAGGGGTGCTCCATGTAGACCGCGGTGACTTTAACGCCGTTTTCCAGCTCCAGAGTCTGGTTCTCTTCTATTTCCCTGGCTCTGGTTATGCCGTCGCTTACGGCCATCATGTAAACTGTTGGGGGTCCTATGACTGTGGCGTCCCTGAGCCTGGAGAGGAGCTCCACCTTCCCATAATGGTCTGTGTGCTCATGGGTTATCAGAATGTAGTCGACATCGCCTATCCTGTCATCGTCAACCTCTGGGTACGGGTCTATTAGGAGCCTCACACCTTTGGTCTCGATCCAGAAGCATGCGTGCCCATACCAGATAATCTTCATCGGCCTTACCTCCCTCTGTGGCTTCGGTAAGGTGGACTTAAAGTTTTTCATCCACACGCTCCTGAGGTGCCTTCTGGACATGTCTGTGACGCAGGTTTTATAAACTTCCTTTCACCCTTTCTATTGATGCGCACGGATGGAAGGAACCCCAGGAAGGGCCTGATAGTCCGGGAGCCATTTGCGACCCTCCTCGTGGAGGGTAGGAAGGTCTGGGAAATCCGCAAGTCCCGGACGAAGTTCAGGGGGGAGGTCTTGATACTCAGCGGAGGGAAGGCACTGGGAAAGGCCGAGCTGGTGGATGTTCTCGGGCCGTTCACTCCTGAAGAGCTTGCGGAGCACAGGGACAAGCACCTTGTCGATCAGGAGTTCCTCAGGGAGTACTCGGCAGGAAAGCCGCTGTACGCTTGGGTCTTCAGAAACGCTCGGAAGTTTGAAAGGCCAGTGGATGTTAATATTGCCAGAGGTGCCCAGATATGGGCGAACGTGGTGGTAGAGGATGAGCAGGCGTAGTCTGATAGTACCCCCCGTTTCGCTGCCCGTTCTGCTCGTAATGTTCGTCGTGTTCGTTGCGGTCTTTGTCGTGTTCTCCAGCATAGTCATGGCCGCCTTTGAAAAGCTTGGGATTCCTCCGGAGGTCGCTTACCCCCTGTTTCTGTTTGCCCTTATTGGGAGTTTTATAAACATCCCGATAGCTGAGGAGACCTCCTATGAGCCGGTTCTGGCAGTCAGGGAGGTGAGGTTCTTCGGCATCTCGTATCCCGTCCCCTACGTTGACTGGAGTGAAAGGAGAGTCATCATAGCCATTAACGTTGGCGGTGCCCTGGTGCCCCTGAGCATAGTTCTGTACGAGGTGTTCAGACTCATCTATATGGCCAACTTCTCCCTCCTCTTCAACACCCTGGTTGCGGTCGCAATAGCTGCCATGTTCAGCCACGCATTTGCAAAGCCCGTGAAGGGTCTGGGAATTGCAATGCCGATGTTCTTCCCCCCGCTCATAGCGGTTGTTCTGGGATGGCTCCTGGGCAATGGGAACCCGACCCTTGTAGCCTACGTGAGCGGGACGATGGGCGTTCTCATAGGTGCGGACATCATGAACTGGAACCGGATCAAAAACCTCGGGGCCCCAATGGTGAGCATAGGCGGCGCCGGCACCTTCGATGGCATCTTCCTCGCTGGTGTAATTGCCGTTCTTCTGACATAACGGTGGGTTTATAAGTTCCTGATTGAACACCTCAACGGCAAAACGAGGTGATGCTTATGTTCGTGGTTGGAAGTGGTGCCATGCACTTGGAAGACGAGCTCAGGATCCTCGGCGCTGAGGTTATTGGGGTCGAGATAAAGAAGTTCCCTGACGGGGAGAAGTACGTTCGTGTCCTGGGTTCAGCCGACGAGGTGACCGTTGTCCAGTCCACCTTCAGGCCCCAGGACGAACATCTGGTCGAGCTGATTCTCATGGCGGACGCGCTGCGTGAGAAGGGAGTTCAAAAGCTCAGGGCTGTTGTCCCATACCTCGCTTATTCCAGACAGGACAGGGTTACGAAAGACGGGGAGCCTGTGAGTGTTAGGGCGATACTTAGAACCCTTGCCGTTTACTACGATGAGCTCTACGTCTTCGATCTTCACAATCCTGAGACCCTCAGGCTCTTCCCAGGCAAGGCAGTCAATGTTTCCCCTGCCGGGGCCATAGCGGACTATTTCGGAGAGAAGCTTGGTGAGGGCGTTGTTCTCGCCCCTGACAAAGGGGCTCTGATGAGGGCAAAGGCTGTCGCCGAAAGGCTGGGCCTTGAGTACAGCCACTTCCACAAGGTCCGCATCTCCCCGACAGAGGTGCAGATGAAGCCGGTTGATGTTGACGTTAAGGGAAAGAACGTGCTCATAGTTGATGACATCATAAGCACCGGTGGGACTATGATCAGGGCGGCAAACCTGCTCAAGAACATGGGTGCGGAGAAAGTTTTCGTGGCGGCAACGCACGGTGTCTTTGCTGAAGGCGCTATAGAGCGCGTTGGTAAGGCCGTTGACGAGCTGGCGGTTACCAACACGATACCGACGCCTGTTTCGAAGATAAGCATAGTGCCGGACATCCTAAAACTCTGAGGGCGGTTCCCGTGCAGGTGGGAAAGCTGGCTTCCCTCGTCCCTTTTCTCTTCTTTGCGGGTGCCGGGTTGATTCTTCTGTCCACGGTTGCTCTTGACGTTACTGGCCTTCCGTCGAGGTACATGGGACTTTCGGTGGTTCTGCCTCTGTTACTCATGCTCCCCCTAACAAAGCGTTTGGCCATCTGCACCGGGACGGATGAGGAGACTGCGAGGAGAGTGGCCGTTCTCGTTGGAGCACTCTCGGCGGTTTTGTTCTACCTAACCCTACCCAGAGCGGGGGTGTTAGGATGAAAGGTAAAGCTATCCCTTTTGCTGTGGCTTTCATCATCATGACGTTCCTTGCTTCCATTACATGGATTTTCCTTCTGGCCCGGGTACTGCCGGTGAGGGGTCGTTTACTTCCTTTACTGCTTTCCATCCCGATGATTCTACTTGGTGGCTACCTGGCCACATATTGGTCCCGGTGCTTTGGGTTCGAGGGTGAGGAACCCCTCACAGTTGGGATTTTGGTCTCGGTTGTGTCGTTCTTGGCGATGCTCTTTTTTGCCCTCTGATTGCGAAGTTTTTGCCTTTTTCATGTTTAAAATTGTGCATTTGGTTTGAGCTTTTTGACGTGTTCTTTTCTAAAAATCTCCCCGGGTAGAGGTTTTGCAAAAATTTTGTATCGGTGGGGTTCAGCCCTATTGGGTGGAGCGCCCGAACAGGGCGCGACAAAACCCGGGCGCCAAGACGGCGGCGTCGGGGGGACAGGGTGCAAAGCACCCACGATGAACCCCGCCCTCCAGCCCGGGTCACAAAAAGGTGCGCTCCCGAGGAAACGCCGAAAGGCGGACCCCTCGGGGGTAAGGCAGGCCCGACATCCCGACTAAACCCCGGACGGATATTTGGTACTTCCCCTTGAGGGAAGTCCCACCGGCCGTACTCCTTGCTCAATTCCGGTTGATCCTGCCGGAGGCCACTGCTATGGGGGTCCGACTAAGCCATGCGAGTCATGGGGCGCGCTCTGCGCGCACCGGCGGACGGCTCAGTAACACGTCGGTAACCTACCCTCGGGAGGGGGATAACCCCGGGAAACTGGGGCTAATCCCCCATAGGCCTGAGGTACTGGAAGGTCCTCAGGCCGAAAGGGGCTTCGGCCCGCCCGAGGATGGGCCGGCGGCCGATTAGGTAGTTGGTGGGGTAACGGCCCACCAAGCCGAAGATCGGTACGGGCCATGAGAGTGGGAGCCCGGAGATGGACACTGAGACACGGGTCCAGGCCCTACGGGGCGCAGCAGGCGCGAAACCTCCGCAATGCGGGAAACCGCGACGGGGGGACCCCCAGTGCCGTGGCATCGCCACGGCTTTTCCGGAGTGTAAAAAGCTCCGGGAATAAGGGCTGGGCAAGGCCGGTGGCAGCCGCCGCGGTAATACCGGCGGCCCGAGTGGTGGCCGCTATTATTGGGCCTAAAGCGTCCGTAGCCGGGCCCGTAAGTCCCTGGCGAAATCCCACGGCTCAACCGTGGGGCTTGCTGGGGATACTGCGGGCCTTGGGACCGGGAGAGGCCGGGGGTACCCCTGGGGTAGGGGTGAAATCCTATAATCCCAGGGGGACCGCCAGTGGCGAAGGCGCCCGGCTGGAACGGGTCCGACGGTGAGGGACGAAGGCCAGGGGAGCGAACCGGATTAGATACCCGGGTAGTCCTGGCTGTAAAGGATGCGGGCTAGGTGTCGGGCGAGCTTCGAGCTCGCCCGGTGCCGAAGGGAAGCCGTTAAGCCCGCCGCCTGGGGAGTACGGCCGCAAGGCTGAAACTTAAAGGAATTGGCGGGGGAGCACTACAAGGGGTGGAGCGTGCGGTTTAATTGGATTCAACGCCGGGAACCTCACCGGGGGCGACGGCAGGATGAAGGCCAGGCTGAAGGTCTTGCCGGACACGCCGAGAGGAGGTGCATGGCCGCCGTCAGCTCGTACCGTGAGGCGTCCACTTAAGTGTGGTAACGAGCGAGACCCGCGCCCCCAGTTGCCAGTTCTCCCCGTTGGGGAGGAGGCACTCTGGGGGGACCGCCGGCGATAAGCCGGAGGAAGGAGCGGGCGACGGTAGGTCAGTATGCCCCGAAACCCCCGGGCTACACGCGCGCTACAATGGGCGGGACAATGGGATCCGACCCCGAAAGGGGAAGGAAATCCCCTAAACCCGCCCCCAGTTCGGATCGCGGGCTGCAACTCGCCCGCGTGAAGCTGGAATCCCTAGTACCCGCGTGTCATCATCGCGCGGCGAATACGTCCCTGCTCCTTGCACACACCGCCCGTCACTCCACCCGAGCGGGGTCCGGGTGAGGCCTGATCTCCCTTCGGGGAGGTCGGGTCGAGCCTGGGCTCCGTGAGGGGGGAGAAGTCGTAACAAGGTAGCCGTAGGGGAACCTACGGCTCGATCACCTCCTATCGCCGGAAATCCGTCCGGGGGGTTTAAGGGATGTCGGGCCTGCCATCCGTGGGCCGGTAGCTCAGCCTGGGAGAGCGTCGGCTTTGCAAGCCGAAGGCCCCGGGTTCGAATCCCGGCCGGTCCACCACGAAGAGGTGCACATCCCGAGCACGGCTCGGGGTGGAAGGGTCCTAGGCCCCGAATAGGGGTCACGATGAGGACCGTGCACAGGCCGATTGACCCAAAAAATGCCCAGCCCCCTGAGTAGGGGGCAGAAAACCTAAGCCGCCTGGTGGATGGCTCGGCTCGGGGCGCCGACGAAGGGCGTGGCAAGCTGCGATAAGCCCCGGCGAGGCGCAGGCAGCCGTCGAACCGGGGATTCCCGAATGGGACCTCCCGCGGCTCTTGCCGCACTCCCAGTCGGGAGGGGGAACGCGGGGAATTGAAACATCTTAGTACCCGCAGGAAAAGAAAGCAAAAGCGATGCCGTGAGTAGGGGCGACCGAAAGCGGCACAGGGCAAACTGAACCGTCGGGGGAAACCCCGGCGGGATGTGGTGTTGCAGGGCCCCCGAAAGACCCTCCCGGGTGAAGCCGAAGTCCGCTGGAACGCGGCGCCGTAGAGGGTGAAAGCCCCGTAGGCGCAAGCCCGGTGGGTCTTGGGGTGTCCCTGAGTACCGTCGGTCGGATATCCGGCGGGAAGCTGGGAGGCATCGGCTCCCAACCCTAAATACGTCCCGAGACCGATAGCGAACTAGTACCGTGAGGGAAAGCTGAAAAGCACCCCTGGCAGGGGGTGAAAAGAGCCTGAAACCAGGCGGCGATAGGTGGGTGCGGCCCGAAAGGGTTGACCCTCCCCGAAGGAAACACGGGCGACCGTGGAGTACGAGGGGAGGCGACCGGGGTTGCACCGTCCGTCTTGGATCACGGGGCAGGGAGTTCACGGCCGTGGCGAGGTTAAGGGGGTTAAGCCCCGAAGCCACAGGGAAACCGACAGGTCCGCAGCCCGTAAGGGTGAGGGACGGGGTGTGAAAGCGCCCGGAGTCACGGCCGTGAGACCCGAAGCCGGTCGATCTAGCCCGGGGCAGGGTGAAGTCCCTCAACAGAGGGATGGAGGCCCGCTAGGGATGCTGACGTGCAATTCGCTCCCGTGACCCCGGGCTAGGGGTGAAAGGCCAATCGAGGCCGGCGATAGCTGGTTCCCGCCGAATTATCCCTCAGGATAGCCCGGCCGGAGGTAGGTGGTGGGGTAGAGCACTGATTGGGGGTTTAGGGGGAGAAATCCCCCGGCTCCCTGTCAAACTCCGAACCCACCACCGCCGTAGATGGCCGGAGTAGGGGGGCGGTGTAAGCCGTCACCCGAGAGGGGAACAACCCAGACCGGGGTTAAGGCCCCTAAATGCCGGCTAAGTGTTACTCCAAAGGGTGTCCCTGGCCTTAGACAGCGGGGAGGTAGGCTTAGAAGCAGCCATCCTTTAAAGAGTGCGTAACAGCTCACCCGTCGAGGTCAGGGGCCCCGAAAATGGACGGGGCTTAAGCCGGCTGCCGAGACCCCGGCGCACGGACCGATTGGTCCGTGATCGGGTAGGCGGGCGTGCCGGTGGGATGGAAGCCGGGCCGTAAGGTCCGGTGGACCCGTCGGTATTGTGGATCCTGCCGGGAGTAGCAGCATAGCCGGGTGAGAATCCCGGCCGCCGAAGGGGCCAGGGTTCCACGGCAATGTTCGTCAGCCGTGGGTTAGTCGGTCCTAAGCCAGCCCGTAACTCGGCGCTGGCGAAAGGGAAACGGGTTTATATTCCCGTACCGCGGTGGTAGGTGCGGCAACGCAAGCCCGAGGGGTGACGCCTCGGGGTAGGCGGACCGGTCCACAAGGCCGGCTAAGCGTATAAGCCCGGGGAGTGCCGTAATGGCGAGAACCGGGTGAAAGCGCGAATGGCCTCCCGTAAGGGGGGTTCCGCTGATCCCTGGGGCCCGTGAAAAGCCCCTCGGGAACGATCCACCGCGACCGTACCGAGAACCGACACCGGTGCCCCTGGGTGAGAAGCCTAAGGCGTGTCGGGGGAAACCCAGCCGAGGGAACTCGGCAAATTGGCCCCGTAACTTCGGGAGAAGGGGTGCCTGCGGGTGCGCAACCCGCAGGTCGCAGTGACTAGGGGGGCCCGACTGTTTAGTAAAAACACAGGTCCCAGCTAGCCCGAAAGGGTTTGTACTGGGGCCGACGCCTGCCCAGTGCCGGTATGTGAAGCCCGGGTCCAACCGGGTGAAGCACCGGTAAACGGCGGGGGTAACTATAACCCTCTTAAGGTAGCGAAATTCCTTGTCGGTTAAATGCCGACCTGCATGAATGGCGTAACGAGGTCCCCACTGTCCCCGGCTGGGGCCCGGCGAAACCACTGCCAGGCGCATATGCCTGGGACCTCCGGTGGGAAGCGAAGACCCCATGGAGCTTTACTGCAGCCTGCCGTTGCCGTACGGCGGGGGGTGCGCAGCGTAGGCGGGAGGCGTCGAAGCCCGTCCTCCGGGGCGGGTGGAGCCGTCCATGAGACACCGCCCACCCTCTGCCGTACGGCTAACCCGCGGAAGCGGGGACAGCGGTAGGTGGGCAGTTTGGCTGGGGCGGCACACCCTCGAAAAGGTATCGAGGGTGCCCTAAGGTCGGCTCAGGCGGGTCAGGAATCCGCCGTAGAGTGCAAGGGCAAAAGCCGGCCTGACTGGACCCGTAACAGAGGCGGGTCCAGCCGCGAAAGCGTGGCCTAGCGAACCCCTGTGCCTCCCCGGTGGGGGCCAGGGATGACAGAAAAGCTACCCTGGGGATAACAGAGTCGTCTCGGGCGAGAGCCCATATCGACCCCGAGGCTTGCTACCTCGCTGTCGGCTCTTCCCATCCTGGCCCTGCAGCAGGGGCCAAGGGTGGGGGTGTTCACCCATTAAAGGGGAACGTGAGCTGGGTTTAGACCGTCGTGAGACAGGTCGGATGCTATCTACCGGAGGTGCTGGCCGCCTGAGGGGAAGGCTCCCCCAGTACGAGAGGAACAGGGAGCCGCGGCCTCTGGTCTACCGGTTGTCCTACAGGGCACAGCCGGGCAGCTACGCCGCGTCCGATAAGGCCTGAAAGCATCTAAGGCCGAAGCGGTCCCCGAAAATAGGCGGCCACTCCCAGGCGCAGGGGGTCGGGCGACCGGTCCTTTGCCTGGGACGAGGGCTCGGGAAGAAGACCCGTTTGATGGGGCGGGGATGTAAGCGGGAAGGGAAACCGACCCGTTCAGTCTGCCGCTCCCAACAGCCCGAGGTTTCTGCCTCTGAAAGGGGGGCTGGGCATTTGATAGGTCAATCGGCCTGTGCACGGTCCTGGCCCTAAAACCTCGTTCTGCTTTCGTGTTCTGGATTCAAAACCTCCAGTGCTGATGATCTTGTGCCGCAACAATTAAAACTCCCCCAGTGGAGCTTTTCTGGTGGTTCAATGAAGCTGTTGATCCTTGATCTCGATGGCACCCTCTGGGATCACGAAGATGCCTCACGGCTCATCCCACCATACGAGTTCCACGGTGATTATCTTAGGGATGTCCACGGTGAAGGGCTCCGTCTCTTCCCTGGTGTTCGTGATTTCCTCGGCTGGGCAAGCGAGAGGTTCGTCCTCTCCATTGCCAGCTGGAACGTTGAGGAGAGGGTCAGGCCCATCCTTGAGGGCTTCGGTCTCTGGGGCTACTTCGTTTTTCCAAAGATAGAGTTTCATTCGGATAAGGCTGACATGATAAGGAGAACGCTTAGAGAGATGGAGTCCGCTGGATATGAAATTGACCATGTGACTTACATCGACGACAGGAACATCCACGTCGATGAAATCAAGATGGAGCTTCCGGAGGTTCACTTCATCCACATGTGGGTGGACGTAAAGTCTTTTGAGGAGCTTAGGAAACTACTCCAAAGGTGGGGTGATTATGATGGAGCTGCTCATCGTTAAAGACAAACGCATCGGTTACGACGGCTCGGCCATCCAAAGCCACTGGGCCTATAGGAACTTTGGAATCCTCGGTAACTCGCTTATCGTCTTCCGTGGAAAGTGCGATGTCAAGGTGGAGGAGATGATAGACATTGAAGACCTGCGCCAGAGTAAAGAGATCAAGAGCGATGACATGGTGCACTACATAATCGAGGTCTTCGACTTCCCCAACGTCCTGCTCGCCTCTACCCTTCAGAAGCTCTTCATTGCCAAACTCTGCGAGGTTCTCGGCGAATATGGTGTGAAGACCTTTAGGAAAGGAGACGACATCTACGTCAACGGCAAAAAACTCAGCATATCCATCGCCACGGTCTCACCGGTCAGCATCAAAATCCACATAGGGATAAACGTCGAGGCGAAGGGAATCCCCGAGGGTGTCGAGGCAATTGGCTTGAAAGAGATTGGTATCACCGACGTTGAGGACTTCATGGAGAAGACTGGAAAAGCTCTCGTTGCCGAGTTCGACAAGGTGAAGAAGGACAGCCTGAAGGTTCGGTGGGCTCAGTAGAGGAGGAACAGCGCGCTCCCGACGAGCGGAACCGCTAAGTTGTCGTCAAGCCATGGCTGATACTCTGCAAGCATTAGGATAGCTGCCCACCTTATTTTTCCAACCGTCCCAGCTTCGAGGAAGAGGAACGCGATTATAGCGGCTGTTATGAGATAGCCAAGGCTCCCGGTCCAGTGCTTCTTGAGCTTCACGTTGAAGCCGCGCCTCCTGAAATAGTAGTGCCTTATTATTCCCGTGACGCCGTCGCTGACCGCCATCGCCAGGAGCAGTGCAGTAGTGTATCCCCTCGGCAGTATCAGCGGAATCACCGATGCCGAGAATGCAAAGAAGACCTCTCCGTAGTTGTTCTTGATCTGATACCACGAGAACTCGCTGTTCCTTATGTGTGGCCAGAGCTGAAAGATACCGAAGATGAAGGCCGCGGCGCTGAAAACCTCCGCCGGGATGAACTCGAAGTAGAACATCAGAACGGCCGGAACAATGCTGAAGTGTATTATCTTCCTATTCACCCACGCCCACTCTGGGCCGAGTCTCCTGGTGAGTGCTATTGCGGCCAGGATGAAGAGGGCAGCCAGACCCGTGTATGGGAGCCACTCAAACATCGATTCCACCAAAAATAAAAGAGGGGGTTGGGGTTAAAATAGCTTCCTCACCCGAAGGCTCCCATAACCTTGTTGAGTGCGTTCACGAAGTCCTCCGCGTGGACGACGATGTACCAGTCATCGGTTCTCGTGAGCTCCCCACGCGATTTTCCCATCAGCTCCCCGTAGAGCCCCTGGATTCTAACCCTAGGCTCGGTCGTTGAGAGCTTGAGCGTTATCTCGCTAGGTTTTCCATTTTCCCAGACGATTCCCACTTTTAGCCCTGCCCGCGTCTCCTTCCTCTTCTTCAAACCGAGCTTGAGATAGCGGAGCCTCTCCTCTGGGACGCCGTTCTCCTCGGCATTCTCCCTGAGGTACTCGTCAGCCAAGGTCAGTCCGTGCAGGCCTAAAGCATAGCCGAAAACGGGGATTCCGAGGTCTTTTCTGTTCCTCCCCTTGTAGGCATAGACCTCTATCCTCTTCCCGGAGCCCCTCGATGCCAGATAGAGGCCCTTCGTTTCTCTGCTCCCGAACTCGTTTAGGAACTCAGTGAGCTTTTCGTAGGCCGAGAACGGAAGCGAAAAGCTCGCCCACGTTCCCCATATCCTGGGTGGAACTGAGACAAAGCCCATCTCCTCTAAGTGATACTGGATGGGCTTTGGCCTGAGTACGAGAAACCCCCTCTCGGTTGGCTCCATTTCAAGGGTTGCTCTCTCACCCAGAACCAGCGCGAACTTTCCGTCACTCTCGAAGTCGTTTGCCTTTAACAGCCTGTCCCTCCTGAGCCTCCTCTCGGCCCTGGAGCTGACGACCACAGGCACGGGTGTCTTCCTTCCGCTCTCTTTGTCGTAGGGAACCTTGAAGCCCGCCTTGAGGAGCTCCTCCTGTATCTCGAGCGATGCCGGGAAGAAGACCTGCATCCTCTCCAGCTCAACCTCCATTGGTGGCCCCCCTTACTCTTTATGGTGGTTTTACTTTCATAACTTATAAATTTTTCCTCTTTTGAGTTGTTCCAAACGCCGAGCTTAAGCTTAAAAGGCCCTCGTCAGAGCTAAGCGCGGTGGTGAGAATGGTTCACTGGGCGGATTACATGGCCGAAAAGATAATTCGGGAAAGGGGCGACAAGGAGGAGTATGTGGTAGAGAGCGGGATAACCCCGAGCGGTTACGTTCACATCGGCAATTTCAGGGAGTTCTTTACGGCCTACATCGTGGGCCACGCTCTCAAGGACAGGGGCAAGAAGGTTCGCCACATCCACATGTGGGATGACTACGATAGGTTTAGGAAGGTGCCGAAGAACGTCCCGCCAGAGTGGAAGGAGCACCTTACAAAACCCGTCCGCGAGGTTCCGGATCCCTGGGGCTGCCACGGCAGCTACGCCGAGCACTTCATGGCTATCTTTGAAGAGGAGGTTTCCAGGCTCGGCATCGAGGTGGATTTCCTCCACGCCTACGAGCTCTACAAGTCCGGTGAGTACGCAGAGGATGTCAGGCTGGCACTCGAAAAGAGGGACGAGATAAAGGCCGTCCTCGACAGGTACCGCGAGAGAGCGAAGCAACCGCCCCTCGAAAAGGACTGGCAGCCGGTTATGATATACTGCCCCCACTGCAGGAAGGAGGCCGACTTCGTTTCCTGGGACGGCGAGTGGAAGGTCTCCTACAAGTGCCCTCACTGCGGCGCGGAAGGCGAGACCGACATAAGAGAAGGCAACGTCAAGCTCCGCTGGCGCGTCGACTGGCCGATGCGCTGGGCCCACTTCAAGGTGGACTTTGAGCCGGCAGGAAAAGACCACCTCGCGGCGGGTGGCTCTTACGATACCGGAAAGGACATAGTGGAGCTCTTCGGCTGGCCCGCCCCCATAACGCTCATGTACGAGTTCGTCGGAATAAAGGGCCAGAGGGGCAAGATGAGCGGTTCGAAGGGCAACGTTATCCTCCTCAGTGACCTCTACGAGGTTCTTGAGCCGGGCATAATCCGCTTCATCTACGCGAAGGCGAGGCCCAACAAGGAGCTCAAGATTGACCTCGGTCTCGGACTGCTCAACCTTTACGACGAGTTTGACAAAGTGGAGAGGATATACTTCGGTCTTGAGAAGGCTAAGAATCTGGAGGAAGAGGAGGAACTTAAGAGAACCTATGAACTCTCAATGCCAAAGGTTCCAGAGAGGTTACTGGCTCAGGCTCCCTTCAGGTTCCTTGTTACGCTCGTCCAGATGCCGCACCTCGACGAGAATGGAATAATCCGCGTCCTTCAGGAGCAGGGCCACGTTCCGAAAGAGCTGAGTGAAGAGGACGTTGAGCGCATAAGGCTCCGCATACGCTTGGCTAGAAACTGGGTCGAGAAGTACGCGCCGGACGATGTTAAGTTCAGTCTGCTTGAAAAGCCGCCTGAAATTGAGCTCGAACCCGAGGTCAGGGAGGCGATGCTGGAGGTCGCAGGGTGGCTTGAAACTCACGAAAAGTTTGCCGTCGATGATCTCAACAACACCATCTTTGACGCGGCAAAGAAGCGTGGAATCCCCAGCAAGAGGTGGTTCAAAGTCCTATACAATATCTTCATAGGCAAGGATCGTGGCCCGCGCCTGGCCCCGTTCTTGGCCTCACTGGACAGGGATTTCGTTATAAAACGCCTCCGCATGGAGGCATGAGCTTTAAATTTTCCGGCTGTTTTCTTATATTTGGAAAACTTTTTCGAAACAGGGCGGCTTTCCCGAATTTTATGGACAACAGATTTTTATCCCTCTGCGCGAAGGTTGTGCGGTGGTGTTAATGGAGTTCAACCTGATAATCACCGGCGTCGGCGGGCAGGGGGGTTTAACCCTTTCCAGGATAGTGGGAAACGCCGCTATGCATGAGGGCTACAACGTTCGCATAGGTGAAACCCTTGGGATGAGCCAGCGCTACGGTAGCGTTCTCAGCTACCTTCGCTTTGGGGAAGGCGTCTATTCTCCCCTAATCGAGGAGGGGGAAGCGGACCTCATGCTGGCCCTTGAACCGGCGGAGGCTTTAAGGAACGCGCGTTTTCTGGGTAAGAACAGCTATGCCGTCGTAAACGCGTACCCGATACACACCGCGACGACACTCGTCGGAAAGGAGAAGTACCCGCGGCTGGACGAGATAAGGGATGCTCTCGGCAGGATATGCCCCGTTTACATGAGGGACTTCCAGGCAGAGGCCGACAGAATAAACCCCCGCACCCTCGGCGTCCTCATGCTCGGCTATGCCCATGGCAAGGGTCTTGTGCCCCTCAAGAAGGAGTCTCTCTATGAGGGCATAAGGCTCACCCTGAGGGAGAAGCTCTGGGAGGTCAACTTCAGGGCTCTTGATCGGGGAATAGAGCTCGCAAAGGGCTGACTTTTCTTTTCCTTCACTTGTTGTGCTTGATGAAGAAGGCGTAGAATATCACCGTCGCGACAACGTAGAGGAATGCAGTCGCGTAGAACGGGTAGCTCAGGGAGAACCCGAAGAGCAGTCCCCCGACGTAGTTCCCTCCTCCCCTCATAAAGGTTGAGAATGCCCTCCTTATCCCCGCCGCGGTTGCTTTCTCTTCCGTCGAGAAGAATCCCATCATGAAGGAGTCGTTTATGGGCCAGACTATGTTCATCAGTATTGAGCGGATAACGTAGAGTAGGGCCGCCAGCAGAAACGTCTCTATTGACGGGAATATGCCGAATAGAAAGGCCGCCACACTCTGAAAGGATGTTATGACCTTGACTGGCCCTATCCTGTGCACGAGCCTGGGCAGGACAAAGGAGCCGAGCCCCATGGCCAGTTGCTGGAAGAAGAATATGCCGCTTATAGCCGCTAAAGTCTGTCCAAACTGGAGCTTGAAGTAGAGGCTCATGTAGGGTATCGTTATTCCTGCGCCGAAGCCTATAAGCGCGCTAGGAAGCGAGAACTTGAGTATCTTGATAACCAGCTCGCGGTTCCAGTTTATACGGGGGTTCTTCACGGGAACGTCATGGATGACCAGCAGTGCTGGGATGACCACCAGGAACTGGAGGAGTGCCAGCGATATGACGAGCCGATAGGCTATTCCCTCGCTCATCCCCAGTCGAATCAGGAAGTCCGGGGCAAAGCCCGCTATCAGAACCCCGAGGGCGTTGAAAATAGTCCCTATGCCGAAGCTTATTGAGAATGCGTGGTGTCTCTGTTCCTCGCTGACTTCCTCGCTGAGGAGTGCCGTGAAGTTCGGCTGCCTGAGCCCCATATTGGCCCCCACGAGGAAGAAGCCGAGCGCCAGAACGTACGGGCTGAGGGCCGCCACCTGGAGGAGCCTTCCGGCCAGACCGAGGAGGGCGCTGAGTATGAGGGTCTTTCGGTACCCCAGTTTCAGGGAGATATGGCCCGCCAGCAGAAAGAACAGGCCCCCTGTAAACGTCTGTATCGAAAAGAACGTCCCCATGGCCGCCATGTCGTAGCCGAGGACGGCAAGATAGAACGGCATTATGAATATCGAGAACTGCAGGAAGAGCTGGCCTGCGGCATTTGCGGCAATGAGTATCCTGGCGTCCCTGCTGTATCCTTGTAGCATGTGTGCAATTTAAATCGTAGCGTTTATAAGTCTGTCGAAGCGAACCCTTTTATATTAGCCTGCTGTCTATATATTGGGTGTGAGATCTATGGAGTTCAGGAAGATCCAATTTACCGGGAGGAGTTCATACATAATATCCCTGCCCAAAAAATGGGTTCGTGAGCACAACCTCAGCCAGGGGGATGTGGTTCCCCTCGCAATAAACCCCGACGGGAGCATAACCATCTTCCCGAAGGAACCAAGGGAGGTCAGCGAGAAGAAAATACTCACGATTTCCCGCGAGTACTCCCCGGACATGGCGGTCAGGCTGGTCATATCGGCGTACATCCAGGGCTACGACGTCCTTGAGATAAACCTCTCCGGGGAGATGCCCCTTTATAAGGTCAAAATCAGGAAAGTCCTCCAGAGCCTTCCGGGCGTGGAGATAATCCTCGACGAGCCCCAGAGAATAGTCGCCAAGAGCCTCCTCGATGAGGAGGAGGTGAATCTCGCGGAGCTCCTCAACAGGATACGATCGCTCATAATCTCCATGCTCGGCGACCTTGAACTGCTCATCCAGGATCCGGACAACTCCGAGATCCTGCGTGATATAAATGACCTTGAAAACGAGCTGGACAGGTTTTATTTCCTCATCATACGGGCTGTTAACAGGCTCCTCAACAAAAGGGGGGTCACGGAGGAGAGCGGCATAATAAAAAGGACTTTTGACCTCCTCGGTATACTGTTCATAGTGCGCAACATAGAGCGCATAGGGGATCACATCATGAGGATAGCCGAAAACCCCGGGGAGGTGAACATCCAGTACCTTAAGGAAAAGTTTGACCAGATGATAGCCCAAATAGAGGAGAGGGATCTTGGCAGGATAGATAGGCTCATGCTGGAGCTCAAGGACGAGATACGTTCGATAGACTATCGCCAGTCCATAGCCCTTGAAAGCTACCGCAGGATACTGGAGTACCTTGAGAACATAGGGGAAACGGTAATCAATATGGCCCTGAGCTGATGCACCTTTTCTCGTTTCCATAATCCTTTTAACCGTTCGAACGTTCTTTTCTCCGGTGGTTCTCATGGTCGCGATCATAGTCCACGGCGGTGCCGGCACGATACGGAAGGAAGAGCGGATTCCGAAAGTCATTGATGGTGTAAGGGAAGCTGTACTGGCCGGCTGGAGGGAACTCAAGCGCGGTTCGGCCCTCGATGCCGTTGAGGAAGCCGTCAAGGCCCTGGAAGACAATCCCCTCTTCAACGCTGGAACCGGGAGCGTTTTGACGCTCGACGGAAAGGTCGAGATGGACGCGGCCATAATGCGCGGCAAAACGCTCGAAGCCGGCGCCGTCGCCGGGATCTGGGGCGTCAAGAACCCGATAAGCGTCGCTCGAAAGGTCATGGAGAAGACCGACCACGTCCTCCTCGCGGGAGAGGGTGCGGTTAAGTTCGCCCGCCTGCTCGGCTTTGAGGAGTACAACCCCGTAACCGACGAGAGGCTCGGACAATGGGAGGAGCTCAGGAAGAAGCTCATAGAGAGCGGTGAGACCCGGCACTGGAAGAAGCTCAACGAGCTTATCAAGGAGTATCCCGAAGTCCTCAGGAGCACTGTTGGTGCGGTCGCCTTCGACGGCGAGGAAGTCGTGGCTGGAACGTCCACCGGTGGGGTCTTCCTCAAGATGTTCGGCAGGGTCGGCGACACGCCGATAATCGGCGGCGGAACCTACGCCAATGAAGTGGCAGGGGCCTCCTGCACGGGTCTGGGGGAGGTGGCCATAAAGCTTGCCCTTGCCAAGAGCGCCACCGACTTTGTCCGCCTCGGGATGGACGCCCAGGCGGCTAGCGATGCGGCGATAAGCCTCGCAACGCGCTACTTCGGCAGGGACACGATGGGCATCATCATGGTTGACTCTAAAGGCAACGTCGGCTTCGCCAAGAACACGAAGCATATGAGCTATGCCTTCATGCAGGACGGTATGGACGGGCCGGAGGCGGGTGTTTAGTGGGGAGCCGCCTTAGGGACGTCTGGTTGCTCAACCTGTCCACGTTTTTCTTCTTCCTGGGGATAAGCGTAGTGAACCCCATAATCTCGCCATTTGCGATCACGCTCCGTGCGACGCCGTTTCTCGTTGGCCTGGTAGCGGGCATAGCATCGGTCATATCCTTGATTTCGAAGCCCCTCGGCGGCCTGATCGGGGACAGGGGCTACCGGTTCCAGGCCATGATACTGGGGAATGTCCTTGGGATGATCGCAGGGCTCCTCTACGTGTCGTCCGCCCTCCTGGGGAACCTGTGGGTGTTTGCGGCAGCCAGGGCGATTCACGGGTTCTCAATGGGGATATTCTTTCCCTCCAGTCTCTCCACCGCCGTTGACCTCGCACCTGAGGGAAGGGTGGGGGAGACCCTCGGCTGGCGCGGTATGATGTTCTCCCTAGGCAACATCGTGGGGCCTGCCCTCGGAGGGTACCTCTCGGACATTCTGGGCTTTGTTGGGGCATTCACCTTTACGTTCATATTTGCCCTCATCGGTGCCGCCTTTGTGATACCTGTTTGGATGGGCGAACGGGGGCTCCAGCACAAAAGTGTTCACACGGGGCATGTGGGTTACTCCGAACTTCTCCGCCCCTACTTCATAGCCGCCTCACTGGCCCTGTTTTTCTTTGCCTTCTCATACGCGGGCGTTATCACGTACCTACCGGCGTTCTACAAGACCATCGACCTTCCCCAGAGGGTGTTCGGCCTCTACATGATGGTCATAGGTGTGGCGAGCTTTATAATGAGGCTGATAGGGGGCAAGACCGCGGACAGGATCGGCCCCATACCCGTCATAAGAACGGGGGTTCTTCTGGTCATTGCGGGGTACGTGGTTCTCATATACCACAGGCTCCCCTACCTGTCCTACATAAGCGCCCTTCTGATAGGTGGGGGGTTCGGCCTTTCGGTTCCGGCGATGCAGCTTATGGCCCTCGCCCCCCTGCCGGGAAGGATACGGACGATGGGTTCGAGTGTGTACACGATGTTCTTTGACCTCGGAATGCTCGGGGGACAGGTTGTCCTCGGCTACGTCGCGGGTTTGAGGGGATACGCCGGCGTCTTTCCTCTGCTCCCCTTTATAGCCGCCGCATCGCTTATAATAGTCCACGTCCCCCTTATCACGGGAGGTAGAGGCGATGAAAATTAGGGTCTCCTACGGAACTGCGATAGCCATGGGTCTCGTGAGGGCTAAGATTCTCGCGAAACCCACGACGGCGTACCTGATGACGTACTGGCCGGGACACTGCAGGAACAACTGCGCTTTCTGCGTCCAGGCGAGGGAAAGCCGGGCCGACCTTGAGAAGCTGTCCCGCGTTACTTGGCCTGCCTTCGAGCTGGATGAGGTGGTCGAAAGCCTGCCCGCGGGGGGCTTTGCGAGGGTCTGCCTCCAGACCGTTGATTACCCCGGCCTGGTAGACGACACGGTTGAAATCCTGAGCCGCCTTCAGCCCCTGGGGATGCCAGTGTCGGTCTCTATAACCCCCGTGGGGAGGGACGTCCTTGAGGAGTTCAGGCATCTCGGCGTCGATTACATCGGCGTCGGCCTCGACGTTGCCAGCAAGAGGTTGTATCCCGTGGTCAAGGACTCCATGTACTCGTGGGATGACATGTGGCGTTTCACAGAGGACGTTATCGAGGTATTCGGTGAGGGGAAAGCACTCGTGCACCTTATAATCGGTCTCGGGGAGACGGACAGGGAGCTTGTTGAGGCCATTGAGGCTGCTTACTCTATGGGCGCATGGGTCTCCCTTTTTGCTTTCACCCCTGTAAGGGGAACCCGCCTTGAGAACGCAAAGCCCCCGTCCCTCGAAAGGTACAGGCGGATCCAGATAGCCCACTACCTCATAAAAGAAGGCATTATGGGGGCGGACGGCTTTGAATTCGACAGCAACGGTTCTCTGGTGGGCTTCGGGATGTCTAAAGAGGAGCTGGCTTCACTCCTTCCCCCGGAGATATTCTCGACCCACGGATGTCCCGGCTGCAACAGGCCCTACTACAACGAGAGGCCTAGGAAGGAGCCATATAACTTCCCTGTCCGTCCGGACGGCTCGTACGTACGCAGGGTGCTCGACTCTATCCTTTGAGGCTTTCAATTATCTCACGCATCTCTTTGGACTCGAAGGTTCCCTCAACATCTTCTCCCCTAGCGAGCCGTATGATGGTGAGGACAAACCTGTGGAGCTCCTCTCTGTCTTTTATCAGGCTTAGGGTAACTTCCATGTCCTTTCCAAGCTCCGCCAGCCTTCCGTTTTCTTTCATCATAAACAGTATGTCCCCCAGCATCCGGAGTCCAAGGCGGTATAGCTCATCGTTCGGGGCCGCTCTCACTGCCCGGATGGCGCACTTTACGGCCCCCCTGTAGTTGTCCTCCTGGAGCAGGATGTCAGCCAGCCGGAAGCATGCCTCAAAGTATACCTCCGGCCGTTCGTTCTTGGTCATCCCCATTATTTCGTCGAGCTTTTTCTTTGCCCTCTCAAGGTCCCTGGCGTTCTCCGCCTCAACCGCCTCTCGAAAGAGGGCGGCTATTCTCTCCATGCTGTTCATCCCCTTTTACCTCTGCTCTCACGCCAGGCGTCTTCAAAGACGGGCCACACCTCCTCAAACTTCCTCTCCACGCGCCACCTCCTCCTGAAGGCGTTCAGCAGCACTGTTATGTCCCTCTTTAACATCTCATAGCTGTCAGGGTTTGCGGTCGTGAGGTACTGTGCCCAGTCTATTATCAGTATGTCGTCATTGGTTAAAACTATGTTGAACTCGCTCATGTCGGAGTGCACTATCCCGAAGCGGACTATCTTGAGGTACTCCTCCAAAACCCTGTCTAGGACGTTTCCGGCCTCCTCAGTGGTGAGATCGCTGTCCCTCAGCTCCGCCAGTTCAGTGCCCTCGACGAACTCCATGACGACCACGTGCCTGTTCCAAGCTACCGGCCTTGGAACCCTGGCTATGGGGCTGAGCAGAACCAGGGCGTCGTACTCCTTCTTGGCTATCAGCCTCGAAACGTAGAGCCAGCTTGTGTGGCGTTTGTCGTGGAAAACGTCCCCATGATAGGCCGCTTTCCGCGAGGCAGTCCTCCCACCTATCCTGTTGAACTTCACCGCGACCTTTTCCCCAGACGGGGTTACCCCGACGTAGACGTCCGCGTCTTTACCGACCCCTATCTGGGCGGTGCTTATGGCCTCGACCACCCCCCTCTTCGCCAGCGCCCTTATGGCGAGGACATCGTAGCCGTGTATCGTCAGCTGATAGCCGATGTAGCCTATGTCGCTCCTCCTCCTGACTAGGGACATATCGTCCAGCTTTCCGAGGCGGAACGATGCGGTCTCCACGTCCACACGGGCAAAGCGCGCCACGTCCTCGAGGGGAACCCACCTGTGGTGCCGCATGTTCAGCTCTACCCCTCGCAGTATCCGGAAGTCCAAGTCTCGCAGCATAGGGTACGCTTCCAGTGCCAGCAGTTTGCTCACCATGGCCTCTCCCTTGGACCGGTATCCACGGCACCTTATAAATATTAATTGGCTCCCAACAGTTTTTTAAACGTACAGTCTTTTATCGAAACCATGAAGAAGAGGCTCCTCCTGCTGGTGTCCCTGGGCTGGATCTTCAACTACGCCCATAGAATGGCCGTTCCTCCGCTGATCCCGATGATACGGGCAGAGCTGGGGATAAATAACGCTGAGGCGGGCCTCCTGATGACGGCCCTTCTCCTTCCATATGCGGTAGTTCAGGTTCCCGCAGGGTACATTGGGGATCGGATCGGTAGAAAGAGGCTCCTCGTCATGAGCATAATCGGCTACTCTCTTTCCTCCGCCCTGATACTGTTCGCCAGGCAGTACTGGGAGCTTCTGGCCGTTAGGGCGCTTTACGGTGTGTTTTCTGGGCTTTACTATGCCCCCGCCACCGCCCTGATAAGTGAGGTCTACCGGGAGAGAAAGGGCTCTGCCCTTGGGTTTTTCATGATCGGTCCGCCGGTCGGGAGCGGGATAGCGCCCATCATAGCTGCCCCCATCGCCCTGGCACTCGAATGGCGTTATGCCTTTGTCCTGCTGTCAGGGATGAGCCTCCTCATCGGCCTTGCCCTTGCGTTCGCCGTCAGGGGGGAGGTATCCCGCCCCTCCAGGGTTAGACTTTCGCTCCCGGGGAACGTATACCTGCTGAGTGCCGCCAACTTCATAGTCCTGGCGGCTTTCTTCGGTCTGCTCACGTTCCTTGTGTCCTTCCTTGTCAGCTACGGCGTTTCCATCCGGAGGGCCTCCATGCTCTTTTCCCTGCTGTCCTTGGTGGGTGTGGCCGGCTCCCTTTTCGGTGGGGCTCTCTACGACAGAATCGGCCGGAGGAGCGTTTCACTGGTTTTTGGGCTGAACGCCTTTCTGACACTCGTTCTGGCATTGAGCGCATCTCCCTGGGTAATACTGCCTCTGGGACTGACCTTTTATTCCGTTGGGGCCATTGTAACCGCATACGCCTCCGAAAAGGCCACGTCTGAAAACTTGGGATCGGTGATGGGCTTTGTAAACATGGTCGGGTTCTTTGGGGCAACTGTGGGGCCCTACATCATGGGGCTGCTGATAGACTCCTTAGGATACAGGGCCGCGTTCCTCTCAGTTCCGGCAATGTATGCGCTTGCACTTGGGATTATGGGACTGGAAGAAAAGATTGGGGAAGGCGGCTTCAGCCGTACATGACCTCATGCATTGCTATCTGCTGGGCAAGCCTCTGCTCCGCCCCGAAAACCTTCTCCACTGCCCTCAGGAAGTCGTCCTGAGTGACGTACTCACGCCTGTCCCTTATGGCGAACATCCCGGCCTCTGTGGCTATGGCCTTGAGGTCCGCCCCACTCGCCCCCTCCGTCAGCTCGGCTATGACCCTCAGGTCAACGTCTCTGAGGTTCATTTTCCTGGTGTGGACTTTGAGGATCTCCAGCCTTCCGCGGAAGTCTGGGAGGGGCACCTCTATGAGCCTGTCGAAGCGTCCGGGCCTGAGCAGGGCAGGGTCAAGGATGTCCGGCCTGTTGGTGGCGGCTATTATCTTGACGTTGCCCCTTGGGTCGAAGCCGTCCATCTCGGCTAGGAGCTGCATCAGGGTTCTGTTGACTTCCCTCTCTCCACCGGTCGTCTCGTCCATTCTCTTTGCCCCGATGGCGTCTATCTCGTCAATGAATATTATGGTGGGTGCCTTCTCCTTGGCCAGCTCGAACAGTTCGTGGACGAGTCTTGCGCCCTCTCCTATGAACTTCCTCACGAGCTCACTCCCAACGACCCTTATGAACGTGGCGTTGACCTCCCTGGCGAGGGCCTTTGCCATTAGGGTTTTTCCGCAGCCGGGGGGACCGTAGAGGAGGACACCCTTCGGGGGCTCTATACCAACCCTCTCGAAGAGCTCCGGATGCTTTAAGGGCAGCTCTATTGCTTCCCTCAGCTCCTGGAGCTGCTTGTTGAGTCCGCCGATGTCCTTATAGCTGACCTCCGGCCTCTCGATGACTTCAAAGCCGAGGACGCTTGGGTCTTTTTCGCTCGGGAGGAGCTCCACAACCGCCATCGTCCTCTGGTCGAGGGCCACCCTTGCACCGGGTTTGAGCTTGTCCCTCTCTATCCATGGTGCAATCCTGACGACGAACCTGGGGCCGTTGAAGTTCTGGACTATTGCCCTGTCGTCGTCCAGAACCTCCAGCAGGGTGCCGGCAAAGGCCGGAGGCTGCCGGAGACGGGACATTTCCATCCTCAAGCGGGACAGTTCCCTTTCAAGCCTCTCCTTGTCCGCCTCCAGTGTTCTTACCTGGAGCTCAAGCTGTCTGATCCTCCTTTTAAGGTATATGACGTAATCATCGTACTCTTCTGAAGGTTTTACTCCAACGTTCTCAACGCTCATAATTTTTCACCTCTCACGGACTGGGCTGTGTAGAAGTGCCCTTTTAACTCTATCCTTTCCATGTACTTCTCTGGTATGCTCACTTTATATACCTTTGGTGTCATGGGTGTGGATATTTCCTGACTTGATTCCGGAGTAATCAATGGATGGTTCATCTGCGAAATTCTTATTAACTTCTAGTGCCAACTATAAAGAGGTTATAGCAAGGGGTGGGATGTAATGAGGATTGAGATAAAGTTCAGGCCCGCAAAGGAGGGTACTGTTCTCCCTTTCAACTACAACTATGATGTGTACACTCAGCTCATCGAAAAGATGGCGGTGGTCTCCCCGGAGATAGCCCGGGAGGCCGAGGTAAGTCACGTTGACTACTTCACGTTCTCACGGATCATGGTGAGGAAGCGCGAGCTCATCCCTGACAAGGGGATAAAGGTGCTGTCGGACGACGTGTCGCTCTACGTCTCTTCCTCGTCCGGGGAGCTCATAAAGGCAGTTGTGGAGGGCTTCATTGACAGCCCGGTTCTCCGTCTTGGCGAGGCCGTCTTTGTGGCGGATGATATAAAGATTCTGAGGGAGCCGAAAATAAAGGACGGCTCGCTCTTCTCCACACTGAGCCCCATAATGGTGCGGACGGTCAAGCTCAGCGGCAACCGCATGAAGATATGGGATCTCTATCCGAACGAGGAGGCCTTTTTCGACAAGCTCCGCAAGGTAATGCTGATGCGTTATTCATCCATCATGGGCACCATGCCCGAGGACAGGGACTTCTCCATTGATGTCATCAAGTTTAAGCCGGTCAGGATACTGGTCAGGGACACCTACTACCGCGGTTCCCTCATGATATTCCGCTACCACGGCTCCCCTGAGATAGCGCGGTTCGGGTATGAAAATGGCTTTGGGGAGAAGACCCGCTACGGATTTGGGATGGTCAAAGTAATAGATGAAGAGCCAGGACGAGAAGGCCGAGGGTAGCCTCTATCAGCCAGACTATCGCGACCAGCTTCGGTTCGGTGGTTCTGACCCTTCTCATTATTATCCCCAAAAAGCTCGGGTACGGTGGTGCCCTGAGCGTTCCGTCTGGCAGTACCGTTGTTCTCCCGTGTTTCCTGACCCCGAACCTCACACCTGTCGCTTTTATCGCGAAGTCCAGGAAGTGCGGCAGCAGGAGCACTGCCGTGTAGACCTCGACCTTCCCCACGACGCCGACCACACCTATCAGAGCCCCGAGGCTCAGGGTCCCGGTGTCCCCCGGGAACACACGGGCGGGATAACGGTTCCACCACAGAAACCCCAGGGAGACTCCCAGTCCCGCCAGTGCCAGCAGGCGGGCGTCTCCTTCAGTTATTGCCGCCAGAACTGCCAGGGCTATTGCCGATGTCCCAACCTCAAGCCCGTTGAACCCCGCCAGCATATTAACGAGGTTGGCTGACCCCGTGACGAAGAGCACCACCAGGAGGGGGTAAAGGGCCCCCAGGTTCACGGAGTGTCCCAGGACGTAAACACTCTGGGGGACTCCAATGAACGCGGCCGGGACGGAAACCAGGAGGGAGAGCACCACTTTGTGGAGCTGCCTCAGGCGGGTCAGGTCATCCACTATTCCAACTAGGCCGAACAGGAGGAATATGGCCACCGCCTTGGCCATGGTTGTGTCCATGAACTGTGAGAGCGCAATGGGGAGTGCAATTAGAAGCGCGAGACCCCCCATTTCCGGAACTTCTGGCTGGTCGGGCTTGTGTATGTCCCGTCCGGTTACCCCGGCTTCTCTCATCCTCCCGGATATATACCATGTGAGCACGAGTGAGAGGGTTAAGCCTATAAGCAGAGCGGCCGCTATCATACTCTGGACACCCCATTTCCTTACAGCGGTCATAAAATAAACCCTTCGGTGAAGGCGATGGACATCAGACTGGTGGTCTTTGACCTCGACGGAACCCTGGTGGGGGCCCCGAAGCCCTTTGCTCGGATAAAGGAGGATCTTAGATCCGGGCTCATTGGGATAGGAATCCCTGAGGATCTCATGGGGGACCTTACTCCAATGTACGAGAGCCTTCTGAGGATCTCTGCGGAGAGCGGTAGGGACTTCGACGAGCTTTATTCCATTCTGGTTGGGCTTGAGAGCGAGCGGATAGAGGAGAGCTTCCTTTTTGATGGTGTTCTGGACGTCCTTGAGTTCCTCAGGGGCATGGGCATACCGATGGCAATCATGACAAGGAGCTCCCGCAGAGCGGCCGTGAAGGCCCTGAAAATGCACGGGATAGACGGGTACTTTTCCGTGGTCTCAACCAGAGACGATGTTCCGCCGGAGGAACTGAAACCCCGCCCGGGCCAGCTTGAAAGGATAATCAGGGAAGTCGGGGTTGAACCAACTAAGGTTCTGGTGGTGGGCGATCATGGCTACGATGTGCTTCCAGCAAAAAGCCTTGGCAGTCTGAGTGTCATGGTGACGGGCCATGACGCAGGCAGAATGAGCTTTTCTGTGGACGCCCTTCCGGATTTTGAGGTTCGGGACATGGCCGAACTGCGGCGCCTCATTGAGAACCTTCTGAGCACGTATGTAGTTGTCCCCGCATACAACGAAGAAAAGACCATCGGCAGGGTTCTTGATGACCTGCTCCGCTACTTCAGGAGGGACGAGGTAGTAGTGGTCAACGACGGCTCCATGGACGGGACTGAGGAAATCGCACGTTCAAAGGGGGTGCGCGTCCTCACCCATCTGGTCAACCGTGGCCTCGGCGGTGCCCTCGGTACAGGCATCAGGTATGCGGTAACGAAAGGGGCCCGGCTGGTACTCACGTTCGATGCCGACGGACAGCACCTTGTGGAGGACGCCCTGCGCGTCATGAAGCCCGTGGCTGAGGGAAGGACCGACTTCGTGGTGGGTTCGAGGCTCAGGGGTGACGTGAGCCAGATGCCCCTCGTCAAGCGCTTTGGGAACTTTGTCCTCGATGCCATAACAGCGGTCTTTGCAGGCAGGTACATAAGCGACAGTCAGAGCGGACTGAGGTGTCTGAGCCGGGAGTGCGCTTCCAGAATCCGGATAACTTGTGACCGCTACGCCGTCTCCAGTGAGATAATAATTGAGGCCTCAAAAAACGGCTGCCGCATCGTGGAGGTCCCCATCCGGGCCGTTTACACCGAGTATTCAATCAAGAAGGGGACAAACGTCCTGGAGGGCGTTAAGATAGCCCTCAACCTGCTGTTCGATAAGCTGAGGTGATGGGTATGTACACCGTTCAGTACCTCGCCATTGTCGTTGTGGTTGCCCTGATGGTCTACGTGCTGGGCAAGTACGGAAAAAGGGAAGTTGAGTGGGGGGACTTCCTGTTCTGGGAGGCCGTCCTTCTGGCGCTTCTGGTGGTGTCGGTATTCCCTCTGAGCATCTCCCAGGCAGTAAGGAGGATTCTTGGGCTCGGCAGGGGCCTAGATGCGCTCTTCGTCGCCGCCATAGGTATTGCGTACATAATGATGTTCAGGCTCTACATGGCGGTTGACAGAGCTGAGAGGGAGATAACCGAGCTCACGCGGAAGATAGCCATAGAACTGGAGGAGATAAACGAGAAGCTGGAAAAGATCAGGGAGGAGACTTAGTCGGAGAACTCCCCGAAGAGCTCCTCAAGGAAGAGCCTTACCCTCTCCTTTGAGAGCCTGAACTGCCGTATCTTTACTATCCCTTTCTCCTGAGCTTCCCTGAGAAGTACCTCAGTGGCCCTGTTCGGGTACATCTCCTCATAGACTATCTCCTTTATCCCTGCGTTCGTGACGAGTTTGAAGCATATGTCGCAGGGAAAGTGAGTGACGTAGAGCGTTGCCCCCTCAAGGCTTATGCCCTTCCTTGCAGCCATCGCTATGACGTTCTGCTCCGCGTGGACAGCCCTGTGGCAGTGTCCGTCGACCATCAGGCACCCAACGTCGATGCAGTGATCCATCCCCCTCGGTGCGCCGTTGTATCCCGTGGCGAGTATGTACCCATCCTTTACGGCAACGGCCCCGACGCGGAGCCTCGGGCAGGTCGCCCTCAGCGAGACTAGCTTTGCTATCAGCATGAAGTACTCGTCCTTTGTGGGCCGGATGCGCTTTATCTTCTCCGCCTTTTCCCTGTCGAGGAATATCTCGACTTCCATACGCCATCACTGCATGCGCCTGTTGAACATGTTGCTGCCGTTTATCTCGACCAGTATGCGGAATATCCTCTCGTCGTAGCTCGGGTGGGTTTCTATCCTGGGCACCTTCTGGCGCCTCTCTATGGCCGGTTCAATGCTCGGAACTGCACTCACCCTGACCCCGGCGCCGCTCCTCAGATCCTCGTAGTATTTGAGCTCTTCAAGGGCCTTCATGAGACTCATCGGGACGTCAAGGAGCTTCAGCGCTGTCTCGTCGGCAAGGAACTCCCTGTCCTTCAGGAAGTTCGCGCGGGAAAGCTCGTACATGCCGTAGAGTATAACTGCAGCGACCGCCGTCCACAGGCTCGTGGTCAGTATCACCAGGACCACTGTGAAGGTTATCATGAGGTACCGGGAGTAGGCCAGCACCGGGAAGAGCCTGGTGTCCCCGTTCTTTATGTGTCCAATCTCGTGGGCGGCCACAGCCAGTATCTCATCCTCGTCAAGGACTTCGAAGAGGCCCAGAGACAGCACTATGGTGTCCTTGAAGGAGTAGGCCAGGGGGATGTAGTCGTCCAGTATGTAGACCGTTGGCATTGAGATGCCGGCTTTCCGCGCCATCTCTGCTATTCCTTCGTAGAGCCAGGGCATCTCCTCCTGCTGTAGGAGAACGTAGTCGCCCTTGATGTCCTTTTTTGAGACCCAGAAGTAGAGGGTCAGTATCAGTGCAAACGCGGCCAGTGATATCTCTAGGCCGAGCTGCTCCAGTGCAATAACCGCCAGCAGGCCCTCCAGGACGATGACTGCTAGGAGCATTTCACATCACTACTTCCTTATTCTGGACAGGTAAGCGTACGTCGCCTCCTTGAAGTTGGTCATGAGCGCCTCAAGTATGCTCTGCACTACCCGCTCCTCGAACTCCTCCCTGGTAGTGGTGATTGAGTAGACGTACCTCATGCCTCCCCTGCCTTTTTCGACCTTCCTCGTGAGGAGGCCCCTTTCGCAGAGCCTGTTCATGAGTATGCTTATGGTGGATCGCCTTATGTCGGGGTGCTTCTCCTTCATGTACTCGTAGACCTGGCCAGCGGTGGCGACCTTCACCCTCCACATGTGCTCCATTATCTCCGCTTCGAGGGGGGGAAGAACCGCTTTTATGCCTTCCTCCGTAAGCTTGAACTCGTGGGGTTGCATTGCCACCATCCTCCTCTTATCCTTGGAGCACCTACGGCACTTTGACTAAAAAGTTTTTGTACCTCCTGTTTTTTCGGCCCCAGTTAGATTTTTAAATCGGTCGGGGGAGTATTTATGGGCCGTGGGCCGGTGGCTTAGCCTGGACAGAGCGTCGGCCTCCGGAGCCGAAGGTCGCGGGTTCAAATCCCGCCCGGCCCGCCAGCTTTTCAGCCTCCTGGAACCTTGTAGATCACCATGCCGTCCTTCTGGAAAACTGGCACTAAACGTGTTTTCAGCGAGGGACCTATCCCGAAGCGGGCGACGCAGGCCCTGATCTTGACCCCTGAACTGTCTGCTGGATCGTATCGTATGTATTCAACTCTGCACGGAATCCCGTTTTTCCTGAGGTATCCGCTGTACTCGAGGGGAACCCAAAGAATATCGTTGATCGCGACCTTGTCTACGTACACGTACTTAACCCCATATTTTTGAAGGAGTTCTAGTGACTTGGTGGTGTTGTTTCCGAGGAGTACCACGATCATGTCGGCACTTCTCTTATTGTAGTCCACGAAGGGGGATGCATGGGTTCTCCTGAACAGCACCGTCTTCCTTCCGGATATAGAGAACACCATGAATGAAGATTCATATGAACTGAGTATTACGTCTGATGGCTTCGTATGTGAAAGCAACCACTTCCTCAGCTCCGGAAACTTGAATTCCTCATATCCGAGCTGTACCCATTTGGAGGATGTGTATGAGTCAACCGTCAGCACCGCGAGTCCCACTAAGGCAATGAGAAAAGCTCCTTCGACGAGCTTTGGATTTTTGCTGAATTTGAGGATTTCAAGATCCCTGCAAGCACAAGGACAGCCCTCAGCGCGAAGAAATACATCCTGGTGCTGTACGCTATCAGTGGGCTGCCAGCCAGGATGAAGAAAGCCCCCATGAGGTAGAGCCCAGCAAATGATCCCAACAGAGCCTCTCGGAGGATCCTTCTTTTTGCTCCGGCCAGCATCCCTGCTAGGGCTATCCCCGTCAGGAAAATCCATGCGGAGGGCATGAATATAAACGATGCCATATCAGCGGTAAAGTCTTCGAGGGAGTAGTGGCCGAGAACCAGGCTCTGGTACGGGTTGGGAGTCTGTGCGTGGTACACAAACAGAAGTGGGCCCCAGTATATCATGAGGATGGGTATCCCAACGGCTAATATGACAGCATAGTTCTTTATGGTTCTCATGCTTCTCTCTTGGAGGAGCTTCAGGCCAGTATGGACAGATACTACGGCCCCTATGCCGAGGGTTCCCATAACATGGGTTAATCCGGCAACCCCCCAGGCCACCCCCACTGCGGCGGCGCTCTTTGGGGATTCCTCCCTGATATACCGCAGGAACACAACGTAAAACAGGGGTATCCATGCCATTATCAGCATCGTGTGAGGGTGGGCGTCGGGAAATCTCAGTGCCAGGGGCAGTAAGAGACCTATCCGGGCATTCTTCTTGCCCGCAAGTTCTCTGGCGAGAAAGTATCCCGCTGTGGCAGCAATCATCATTATTACAGGGGGCATGACATACGTCGTAACTGTCATAACATCCCCAGTGATCTTCGCGATGGCCGCGGCGATAACGTGGTACAGCCACGGATAGAAGGCGTAGCCCCCTGTGTTAGTGGGATCGTGGATTGGAAGTTCCCATGGAATATCGCCTCCGCTATTCCGTTGTGAAAGTACAGATCGCCCCCGTAGGGGGGACCGGGAATTGATCTGAACTGCAAGACCACGGATATTACAAGGATCATGCTCATTAGGAAAAGCGGGGCATTCCTGGCGTTCATGGTCTCCCGTTCTATGAAGGTTCGATGTGTTTTTAATCTTGCCCCTCTCCGCATCCCCTCCGCAGTCAACCTTAAAAGCGTAGCCGTTAACGCTCCCTGGTGAGAGAAAATGGCGATTTACTTCATAGGCCTCGGCCTCTACGACGAAAGGGATATCACGCTCAAGGGGCTTGAGACTGCCAGAAAGTGCGATCTCGTCTTTGCCGAGTTCTACACCTCCCTGCTGGCGGGCACAACCATTGATAGGATTGAAGAGCTCATAGGGAAGCCGATAAGGAGGCTCACGAGGGAGGACGTTGAGCTCAACTTCGAGAGGATAGTCCTCAAAGAGGCCAGGGAGAAGGACGTCGCTTTTCTGACTGCTGGAGACCCGATGGTCGCCACCACCCACTCAGACCTCCGCATAAGGGCCAAGCAGATGGGGATAGAGAGCTACGTGATACACGCCCCGAGCATATACTCCGCCATAGCGGTAACGGGACTGCACATCTACAAGTTCGGCAAGAGTGCGACGGTGGCATATCCTGAGAAAAACTGGTTCCCCACGAGCCACTACGATGTGATAAGGGAGAACATGGAGAGAAACCTGCACACGATGCTCTTCCTCGACATAAAGGCCGACCAGAACCGCTACATGACGGCCAACGAGGCCATGGAGATACTCCTTCAGGTGGAGGAAATGAAGGGCCAGGGGGTTTTCACGCCGGACACACTGGTAGTCGTTCTTGCGCGTGCGGGCTCGCTCAATCCGACGCTCAAAGCTGGCTACGTTAGGGACATGCTCAGCGAGGACTTCGGCAGACAGCCGCACGTGATGGTTGTTCCGGGCAGGCTCCACATAGTCGAGGCGGAGTACCTGGTGGCCTTCGCGGGTGCGCCGGAGGAGATACTGGAGGGGGTCTAGCGAAAGCTTTATATTTCTCTCCCCACCCATTATTCCGGGGACGGGCCCGTGGTCTAGCCTGGTTATGACGCCGCCCTCACACGGCGGAGGTCCGGGGTTCAAAGCCCCGCGGGCCCACCATTACAAACTTCGCGCAGGCGAAGTTTGATCAAAGTTGGTAGCTCCCTCTTAAAGTGCAATTCTTAGAAGGATTTTCTCATCTTAAAGCACCAAGCGTGGTGGAGAAAGGTCAACTTCCAAAGGAATCACAAACTTTGATGGAACTCTGCCTTGCAAGTTACATTCCATGGATTCTCTGACTCCAAACCACTCGGCAGGAATGGATTAGGCAATTGCCGAAAAGCTTATAACGATTGACGAATACTTTACCAACATGCTTGAAAAGGAAAAAGAAGCTCTGGCGAAGAGGATAGCGGGGGAAATAACCCTCTCCTCCGACCCCGGAAAGACAATGCGCAAGTGGCGCGAGATATTTGGCATCAGCCAGACCGAGCTTGCCGATTATCTCGGAGTTTCTTCTTCGGTCATTAGCGATTACGAGGGCGGGAGGAGGAAGAGCCCGGGTGCCTCAACCATAAGGAAGTTCGTGGAGGCCCTTATCGAGATCGATGAGCGGCGCGGCGGAAACGTCATCAAGGCCTTCAGCAAGACCATCGGGAGCGAGCTCCCCACGAGCGCCATCCTTGACATAAGGGAGTTTGCCCTCCCCGTGACGATCAAGGATCTTGTCTCCGCCGTTAGGGGCGAAGTTGTTGCGAATATGCACCTCCTCGATAGGCGCATCTACGGCTACACCGTCGTCGACAGCATAAAGGCGATCCTTGAAATGTCGTCCGAAGAGTTCCTCAAGCTCTACGGCTGGACCACCGAGAGGGCGCTTGTCTTTACCAAGGTCACAACCGGGAGAAGCCCCATGATAGCCGTCCGCGTCCAGGGACTCAAGCCGGCAGTGGTGGTCCTCCACGGCGTCAAAAAGCTCGACGAGCTCGCGGTAAAGCTGGCGGAGCGCGAGAGGGTCCCGCTGGTTGTGTCCAACGCCTCCTCTGAAACCGAACTGATAACGAACCTCAGGAGGCTCGTTGAAAAAACGGAGAGAGAGCTCTAAGCCTCCAGCTCCTTCTTTCTCCAGACACCACCCTCAGCGAGCTTGGTTAGTCTGTCCCTTATATGGATCAGAACGTCGCTCAGGATCCTTCCGTTGTCGTATTCTTCGAGTATCTCCAGTAGCTCCTCCCTGCTGTAGTCCTTCATCTCCCTGGCCAGCTCCGTCATCCTCGGGTAAGCCCTGACGATATTGTCCACTATAGTTATGTCGGCCATTCTGGCACTCCTTGAGAGCGGGTTAAGGTCGACAGTTATCACGAACTTGCCCATCTTTACCAGCGCCTCCGTCCTGTCGCCGTCCTCCAGCGGAACAACGACCACATCTGCCTTCCATATTCCCTCTTCGTCAACCCTGCCGCGCTCGTGCTCCAGGCCCGGAATGCGCTTCGTGGGGTTTATCCCGAGGAGCTCTATTTCCTGGTCGTACTTTCTCAGCTCCTCTGTTATCGCTCTAACGCGCTCTTCGGTGCGGTAAAAGAGGTTTATTTCAAGCTTTGCCCCAAGGGCCTTGGCGAGCTCTATGGTCTCCTTTGGGACTAGTGCGGCAACGTTCCCGTTGACTGAGATGACGGGGTGCTCCGCGAGGAGCAGCTTGGCTACTGCAGCCCTCATCGCCCTCTCGGCGGGTTCTATGGTTCTTTCGCCGATAAGGTAGTCGAAGGCCTCACCCCTGCCGTGCGCTATGAGGCCCGCTTTGGCTGTCATGCCCTTCTCCATACCCTCTATGATCTTCTCCCTGTAATGCAGGCTCCAGTATCTGGGATGACTCCTTGGGATCTCCACCATCTTGGCCACCGGCGGTAGTTGGTGCCCCAGGGTAAAAGCCTTTCCTATGGTCCGGGAGTTCTGAACCTTTGGTTTAAAAAATACATATAAAATCCAAACGTTCTAAACTAAGCGTGAACAACTTTGAGCACATGATCAGGGTGGTGCATTATGGGGTACACGATAACGAAGAAGGAAAACCTGAGCGCCATCGACTTCTTCATGGAGGTCGAGGCGCCTCACATAGCTAGGTCGTGGAAGGTGGGGCAGTTCGTGGTTCTGATTCCTGACGAAAAGGGTGAGAGGGTCCCGATGTCCGTCTACTATGCGGAGAATGGAAGGATAGGCATGTTCATAAGGCGGCACGGGAAGACGACCCTCAAGCTCTGGTACGAGTTTGACGTTGGGGACGAGCTCCTCAGCGTTACGGGCCCCCTTGGAAAGCCCATAGAGGTAAAGCACTACGGAAACGTTGTTTTCGTGTCGGACGCTGTCTGCGCCCAGGCCGAGAGCTACGCCACACTCAAGGCGATGAAGGAGGCCGGCAACTACACCATAGCCATCCAGACCTTCGAGAACGAGGCCAACGTTTACCCCGAGAGGTACCTGGCGAAGCCCGTCGCCGACGAGCATTACCTCACCACGGAGGACGGGAGTGTTGGGATAAAGGGACACTACCTGGACGTTCTGAGGGAGCTTATAGAGAAGGATAAGGTTGATATCGTCTTCGGCGGCGGAAAGCTGGGCTCCCTTAAGAAGCTGGCCGAGCTCACAAGGCCCTACGGAATCCCGACCATCGTAACGGTCAGGCAGATAATGGTGGACGGAACCGGGATGTGCGGCTCGTGCAGGGTTCTCTATGGGGGGGAGATAAAGTTCGCCTGCAGGGACGGGCCGATGATGGACGCGCACAGAATAGACTGGGACGACGCGATAAAGAGGAACGCACGCTTCGCCGAACAGGAGAAGATTGCAAGGGAGAAATACCTCGCCAAGCTGAGGGAGAAGGGGGTGATCTGAATGGCGAGAGCCAAGCCTAAGCTTATCAAGGAGCGCGTTCCTACTCCGGAAGTGCCAGTGGAGGAGAGGGTGAGAAGCTTCGTTGAGGTTAACCTCGGTTATGACTTTGCTTCGGCCGTGAAGGAGGCGGAGCGCTGCATACAGTGTCCACCCGAGTACGCGTCATGCATCAAAGGATGCCCTGTCCATATAAACATACCAGGATTCATAAGGGCCCTCCGTGAGAACTCTGATAACCCGGATGAAGCAGTCAAGAACGCCCTGCGTGTAATATGGAACGACAACACATTGCCGGCCGTTACCGGCCGCGTCTGTCCACAGGAGGAGCAGTGTGAGGCGCCGTGCGTCATGGGCAAAGTCGGAGACCCCATCAACATAGGGAAGCTTGAGAGGTTCGTTGCGGACTACGCTAGGAAGCACGGGATAGAGGAGGAGCTCCTCAAAGAGTTCATGGCCAGCGAAAGCGGGACGAAGGGCAGGGTCGCCGTTATCGGGAGCGGTCCGGCGGGACTCACAGCGGCCGGAGAGCTCGCCAAGATGGGCTACAGCGTGACCGTCTTCGAGGCCCTCCACAAGCCAGGTGGAGTACTCATCTACGGGATTCCCGAGTTCAGGCTCCCGAAGGAGATACTGGACAAGGAGATAGCCAAGCTCCGCGAACTCGGTGTCGAGATAAAGCTCGACTACATCGTTGGAAAGACAGTTACTCTTGAGGAGCTCCTGGAGGAGTACGACGCTGTGTTCATAGGAACCGGTGCGGGAACGCCCAAGCTGCTCAACATACCGGGCATACTCCTTG
The DNA here is from genome assembly GCF_012027355.1 of Thermococcus sp. M36. Lineage (NCBI taxonomy): Archaea > Methanobacteriati > Methanobacteriota > Thermococci > Thermococcales > Thermococcaceae > Thermococcus > Thermococcus sp. M36. Next base: position 638,076 of record NZ_SNUH01000001.1, on the reverse strand, counting down.
ACAGGATATACACCGCCAACGAGTTCCTGACAAGGATCAACCTCATGAAGGCCTACCTGTTCCCGGAGTACGACGAGCCGATAGCGGTCGGAAAGAAGACCATCGTGATTGGGGCCGGAAACACCGCCATGGACGCGGCCCGCTCCGCATTGAGGCTCGGAACAGAGGTAACAATAGCATACCGCAGGGGAAGGGAGGACATGACCGCCCGCGTCGAGGAAATCCATCACGCTGAAGAGGAGGGAGTCAAGTTCGAGTTTTTCCTCAACCCTGTGGAGTTCATCGGCGACGAGGAGGGCAGGGTAAAAGCCGTCAAGTTCGAGAAGATGCGCCCGCTTGAGGAGCGCGATAGGAAAGGAAAGCGCAAGATAGTCGGCACCGGCGAGTACGTCACGCTTGAAGCCGACACCGTCATCATAGCGATCGGCCTTGAGCCCAACAGGATAATAAGCGAAGAAGCCACTGGCCTCAAGACGAACCCCGATGGGACGCTCGTGGTGGATGAGAACCTTATGACGAGTATTCCTGGAGTTTTCGCCGGTGGGGATGCGATAAGGGGTGAGGCGACAGTTATCCTTGCGATGGGTGATGGAAAAAGGGCCGCAAAGGCGATAGATGCCTACATCAGGTGGAAGAAGGCGAACGCCTAACCCCTTAGCTGTTTTTCTGTTTTCTGCCTTTCTATTTCTAATGCCCTACCACTGCCTCTTTCTGTCGCCGAAGAAAAACTTCATAAAGCCCGAGAAGTCCTCGCCGCGGAAGGCCGCGTAGAGCTCCTGGGTCTCCTCAGGCGTCAGCCACTCGATGTGCTCCGGGATCCCCTCCTCGAAGATGTATAGTATCTCGTCGTCCTTTCTGGCCACGTCGAGGGTGTATATCTTCTTTCTCTGCTCCTGGGCGATCTTTATCTCCCTGACGACGAGGGAAGTGAACTTTCCGACAACGGCTATGGCGACGAATATCTCCGCCTCTGGAATGAGGTGTTCCGTCGTCCTGAGGCCGTAGTCTGAGGGAATTACAAAGTTGTTCGAGCCGAGCTTTTCCTCCAGGAGCTGGAGGATGGCCTTCTCCGTGTGGGTGTGGTAGAGTATGGTGGGCTCGCTCAGGTACACGAGCGGCCCGTAGATTTCCTTCTTCTTTCGCCTGAAGAACCCGAGCATTGAACCACCTCAGGTGGGGATAATCTCCTCATCCGTTCAGGAGGGATGACACTCATCATCGGTTTGCGGACGGAAACCACTCTACAGCACCACTCATCGTCCACTTGCTTTGACCCCTCTTTTCGAGGCCCCAAGAGAATAACTGACCTTAGTATTCAAAGGCTTTTTGGTCGTTCATCGCTTTTTAGTTATTGTCTTGATTTTTCAAATTAAATGAAGGAGAATCATCCGCTGAAATGTCGGGATGAACGGAAGCCTCATTATCAAGCCTTTTAGTATCTCTCCCTCTCTGTAGACCATAATAGACTCCCTCCCGTCCCGGATAAAGATACCCTCCACTTTATACGACGCGTCACTGGTGAATAGTGCCTTTGTGAGCAATTTGTAATCCTCGTCCTTCTCGTCCATAGCTTCTTCAAGAGATATAAAAACCAAGTCCCCCAACTGGCTCAAGGTTTCGATGTAACGTTTGTTCCGCCTAGGTTTGGGGAGGACTATTTTTGTATTCAATCCTTTACGCTTTGCAATTTCGAACGCTTTCTTGAACTTAAACCCTAGTTTCCAGTCAACAAGTGCTGAGATGAACTCCTCCTCCTCCGCCCTCTCTGCTAAATCCTCAACGTTACGTTTTATGTTCCACTCGCCCTGTAAATACCAGATTGGAAACCATTCTTGTCTCTGTTCCTTTTGATAACTCTTCAGCTTGATTATGACATCCTCTGCCGATTTAAGGTACATATCCCTAAGCGAGGCAACCACTTTTTCAGGATCAGTAGCCTTAAAGTAAGTAGGGCTCCCTTCGCTTATATCCACAAAACCCTTCTTATGAAGCTCTTTTAAAACCTCGTAAACCTTTGGCCTCGGAACTTCACTTTCCTTAGCTATCTCACTCGCTTTCGAGGGCCCAAGGATTACCAAAGCGGCATAGACCTTTGCCTCGTACTCCTTGAGACCAAGAAGCTTAAGTTTTTCAATAATCTCCTGCTCAATCACGTAACCACACACCTCCAATTCCTGTAGCTCCTCAGCTAAATATATATCTTTGCTTGAGCCGCTGACGTTTGCATAAGTAAAAATAAAAGAAAGTTCATTTTAATCCTTCATAACTTCTTCTGCAAAAAATATCGGGATGAGCACTATCAGAAACATTGCAATCACTATTGAGAAATTCACATAGTATGCTGTGGGCGAGGGTGCAGTACCAGTACGGTATATCGTGAGAATCGCTCCGCCCACGGGAGGAGCTATGGAGGAGCCAATGTTTCTAAAAGTGGTAAAAAGGCCCGTTGTTAATCCCAGCCTCTCCCTGGGAGCGGAGAACGTTAACAGGTTAATTAGGGACACGTTCAGGAGAGCCATTCCCATAGAGCCCACACTCATAAATCCCAGCACATACGTAACTCCATCATAGAGGTGGAGAACGGCCAGCGAGTAGCCCAACACCGCCGTTAAGATTCCAAAAACGGAGAGGGTCTTCGCCCCAACCCGGAGTATAACGCGACCTGCTATAGGAGCGGCTATCAGATATGTCAAAACAAGGGGCGTCATATAAAGGCCGGCCTTAAACACGGGGAGCCCGTATCCATGGGGTTCAGGCATCTGTAGCAAATACGTCAAGGTTAGCGAGTTTATCTGAAATGCAAATGCCACGACAAAGGTCGCAAAGACAGCGGCCTTAACATTCCTGTTAAAGACCTCGCGAGGAATGAAAGGATGCTCAGTTTTGGCCTCATGGAAAAGGAATGCAAAAAGGGAAACGGCGGAGAAGGTTATCAGAAAGATAACCTTTTCAGATGTCCATCCCCACTGAGAACCTTTTGATAAGGCTATCAAAAAGGACACCAGGAAGGCGGCGAAAAGAGGTACACCAGCCAAGTCTATCCGCTTGTCGTGCTGGATGAACCTGCTTTCCCTTACGTATAGAGCGATTAATACAACCAGCAGAATCGCAAAAGGAGCAACCGTGTGGAAAGTGGCCCTCCATCCGTAGTTTTGCGCAATCCAAGCCCCTACCGGAAACGCAATGATGATGCCCACTCCATTCATGGCGGAGATGAGTCCCTGAGCCATAGGTGCAAGCCGCCGGGGGAACTGCTCCCGGACTAAAGAGTAAGCGAGTGGCAACATGGCCATACCTACACCTTGTACGGCCCTTGAGAGAAGCAACGCTCTAAAGGTGGGGGCGTATCCATTGAGCACTAAAGCAAGGGTGTAAAGAGAAAGGGCCGTTAAGAGGAGCTTCTTTTTTCCGTACATATCCCCCAGGGTACCAAAGATCAGCGCACAAATTGTCCCGGTGATTAAATAGGCCGTGAGGATCCATGACACATCGGCCTGCGTTATGTTGAATTCCTGCTGGATGTAAGGCAAGCTCGGTATTAACATTGCCTCGGTATAAAGAACAAGGAGAGATGCAAGACTGAGGAGAGGGGTGACTCTCCAAGCGTATTTGACATCGTAGTCCTTCATTTGCTTACCTCCTCTCGCTCGATCTCAACGGAGAAAACCAACCCCCTGTTGCCGTCAACCCGGATGTACTGCCCGTCCTTGAGCACTTTCGTTGCTACGCCGGTTCCCATAACTGCAGGAATGCCGTACTCGCGTGCGACAATTGCGGCGTGGGACAACGGCCCACCTGTATCAACCACCACCGCTACCGCCAGCCGGAAGAGTGGTGTCCAGGCTGGAGTTGTGTAAGGCGCAACTAGCACATCTCCAGGCCGAAGCTTGTGGAATTCTGAACTGTCTCTGATTATACGGGCAGGACCCTCTGCCACTCCCGGACTGCCAGGTATGCCGACCAGCAGAGCCCTCTGTGCATCCTCAGAGGTATCTTGGACGTACAACAGCCGTGGGTCTATGAAGGGCTTGTCCTTTAGGTTCTCCCACTTTTCCTTTCTACGAGACACGAGAGCACGGAGTTTCTCTGCAGTATCATCTGAAAGTGGCCACTTCTTTATCTGCTCTATTTCGCTTAGCTTTAGGTAGAAGATGTCCTGAGGAACCTCCAGTACTCCTGCATCTACTAGGCGTTTGCCCATTGTCAATAGAGCGCGTCTTAGTATTGGTATTGGCATCATAGCGTAAAAGCGCCCGTCCTCGCGGAGCCTGTGGAGCTGACGCGCTTCTTCAAGAACGCTCAGGAACATGGAGCGGAAAGGCCGTAAACGCAGCAGTGGATGAGTTAGTACCTGATCGAGGGCCTCTCTAAATCTCGCGCAGGAGTCCCCATGTTTCACCTCCGAGGTGGCCAGACTTGCGACTATTCCAAGCACAACCTCCGGCTCCTCTTTCCACGTTCCATGGGAAATCAACGCCGAGCCCCTGGCTTCACGATGCCCGTATTTTTCGAGGAATGCCTCGAATTCAGATAGGAACTCGTGACCTGCTGGCGTTTTTTCAAGAACGGAAATCAGCTGTTTCGGCTCATATTTACGGAAGAGCTCCATGAGTTCAGGGTTTTTCCTTACCATCTCTGCGAGCTTCTCCAGTTCAGCATTTGCCTCGGTAACTTTTGTGTTGATGCATGTAAAGAGGAGGGTTGAGAGCAGGTGCCTGCGCCTAAGCGTCCGCAGTGAGAGGGATATTATCCCAGCAGATATCAAGGCTCTGGGGAGGTAACGCTTACGTATTTCACCCGCCAGTGACGGTATTGAGAGCGCCTCGTGCACCGTATCAAGAAGCTCCTCCCACGTGCTTCCTTCCGGATCGCGCTTTTTCAACGAATCAACACGGGCTTGAATCTCGGAGAGGAGCGGGTCGGATTCCCATTTTGTTGAGTCGTACCGTAAAGCCAGCCATATCAGCCGGAAGGGTGCCAGCAACACCCCCAATGAGGGGCGTATGGAGAAGTCAGGACGAACTTTTACAGCTATACCGTCTTCCTCCACGAAGATCTGTTCCAAAGCAGGCACTTTGATACCGAAATAACGCGCAATCTTGCCTACTGCATTGGAGAAAATGGTCTCAATCCACACCATGTCCAGCGGATAGGGCCTCTCCGGGATTATCTCTGCTAGAGTCCTTATGAGCATCCTGTTGAGTTTACCCACTCTTGGCAGGGGTTCGGGGAGTGTGGTAATGGGACGCGCCTGAAGTATGAATATTTTCCCGTTGGCCAATGCCCACTCGATGTCCTGCGGCCTGCCAAAATAGCTCTGGATTTTAACGCCGAGGTCTGCGAGCTTTTTTAAAATATCGTCCGACACAACCGGCTGAGTGACATTCGATGTTTTGATCTCTTCAACTCCCCCATCGGCCTTGGGCTTAACAACAACTTCTCTCCGACCAAGACGTCTCTCTACAATGCGCCAGCCAAAACGGGTTTTGCGGAGGATGTAGTGATCCGGTGTCACCAAACCAGATACAACAGCTTCGCCGAGTCCAACGTTCACGTCTATAACCACTTCGTCCCGTGCCCCGGTGATGGGGTTGGCCGTGAACATAACGCCCGAAGCCTCAGCCGGCACCATACGTTGAACTATAACGGCCATTTTTGCCATTCTGTGGTCTATTCCCATCTTCTCACGGTAGGCTATTGCACGGTCATCCCATAGAGAAGCCCAGCACCGGCGTACGGCCTCTACAACGGCATCGGCACCGACTACGTTAAGAAAAGTCTCATGCTGTCCCGCAAATGCAGCATGAGGCATGTCTTCAGCCGTTGCAGTCGAGCGCACGGCAACGGGCCCGGATCCCATAGTTTGGTAAGCAGCACGAATAGCTTGCGCCACCTCTTCAGGTATTGGGGCGCTTAGGAATGTTTTTCTAATGGCCTCACCATCAACGGGTCTCTCTTTCAGGGCACGCTCAATGACCTCGTCCAGATGATTTCTTGAGACAAAAAGATCATAGGCAAGAGTCGTTACAACGAAACCAGGTGGAACTGGAAACCCGAAGCCAACAGCTCGCCAAGGACGGCAGCCTTGCCGCCTACAAGATGGATATCCTTTCTGCTAATTTCTTTTAGATTCAGGACATAACGCTTGTTCATACAGCAACCCCCGCGAAAACGTGAAAAAAGTCAGAGATATAAAATTTATGTAACTATGGTAGTTACAGTTTTTAATTCTTAACTAAAATCGTAGGAAGAGTTTAGTTTTCTCACAGACCGAACAAATAGCTTCTATGTTGCCATACGTCCCCTCATTGTCCTAGAAATCAAAATGTCTCAAAGTGTGAGCACGAGAAGCAACCTTTAAAGGAAAACCTCGAACTAAGACCATGCGCGTCCTCCCACTCGCATCGGAGAGCCTCGGCGTTAGAAGTCTGGCAACGTTCGTGGAATCCGGAGGAATAAAAATCCTCATCGACCCCGGTGTCGCCCTCGGGCCGAAGCGCTACGGCCTTCCACCGGCAAAGGCTGAAATTGATGCCCTCCGACAGATGAGGAAAAAGCTTCAGGGCTACGCGCGGAGGAGTGACGTCGTCGTTATCTCCCACTACCACTACGACCACTACACACCGTTCTTCGAGGGACTCTACGAGAGCTCAAGCGAGAGCTACGCGAGGGAGATATACGAGGGAAAGCTCCTTTTCATAAAGCATCCACGGGAAAACATAAACTTCAGCCAGAAAAAGAGGGCCTGGGCCTTCCTCAAAAACGCGGAACCGATAGCGAAGAAGATTGAGTTCGCCGATGGCAAATCCTTCGACCTCGGCGGCGTTGAGTTGGAGTTCTCTCCGGCCGTTCCCCACGGAAGCGAAGGTTCCAGGCTCGGCTTCGTTGTGATGACGTTCATAGATGACAGCTCTGAGAGAGTAATCCACGCGAGCGATATTCAGCTCCTCAACAAAAAAGCTGTAAAGTGGATAATCGAGAAGGTCCCAGACCTGCTCATAACTGGGGGACCGCCGACATACCTCGGCAAGCGCGCTGAGGGAAGCTGGGAGGCGGGCATTAAAAACCTCAACGAGATAATTCGCGAAACAGGAGCAGAAATAATACTCGACCACCACATCATCAGGGATAAGAACTATCCAAGGTTCTTCGACGAGCTCGAGGAGAGACCAAAGACATTCGCGGGCTACCTGAAGGTTGAAGACCGACCGCTGGAGGCTTACAGGCGGGAACTTCACAAAATCGAGAAAGGTGAGGAGGTAGAAGTGCCGTTCAAACTAAGGTGAGGGGAATATTCTCCTTTTCGTTTTTTCGCCATTCATATCCACTACCCTACCCAATCAAAACTCACGGGTGCTCGATTCCATCAATAACCTCCCCTTCTTGAAACGCCCTGAGAACACGCTTTATCCAGTCCTGCGCAAGATGCCTCTGATCTATGTTTTCCCTGAGGATCCAGCCGTCAAAGACCCTCTTCGCTATTATTTCCCCCCTAATAGGTTCGATTATCAGGCGCATGTATCTGGCTTCTGTGTATTTCTTGCCGAGTTTCCCGAACTTGTCGGCTATGCACAGAATGAAGACAGCCACCCTCTTACCATCAAAGCCGTTTCTGGAGCGGATGAATTCTATAACACTCGGCAGGGGTCTCTCGTAGTAGATGGGAGCGCCTATGACCACTAGATCGCAGTCGTCAACGTTGGGGCTTTCGGTGACCCTGGATACTCTTACCTCCGCTATGTCCCTTATCGCCTCCGTTATCCAGTGAGCGACCTTCTCCGTCGAGCCTCGCTTGGTGTCGTATATTATGCAGACCCTCACGATTTCACCTACTGACTGGTCGGTTTTGGTACTACTTAAACCTTTCAAACGAGGAAAGCCTTAAATCGAGGGGAGGGGAAAGTTGTTTCAGGTGAGGAAGATGAGGGATTTCTATATCGCCCACGAGAAGGATATAAAAGCCGGAAAGACCACTGACGTTTACTTCATCAGGACAAAGAAGATCCTCGAGGAAAAGGGCATCCACAAGAAGGTTTTCGCCGACGTAACCACGACGGGACTTCCAAAGGGCTGGAAGTGGGGAGTTCTGGCCGGAATCGAAGAAGTTGCCAAGCTCCTCGAAGGTCTGCCGGTGAACGTCTACGCCATGCCGGAGGGGACGATATTCCATCCCTACGAACCAGTTCTTCAGATTGAGGGATACTACGAGGAATTCGGCATCTACGAGACTGCTTTACTTGGAATGCTCAGCCAGGCGAGCGGTATAGCCACCGCAGCATTGAGGGTTAAGATCGCCGCGAACTTCAAGCCAGTATATTCCTTCGGCATAAGGCACATGCATCCAGCCATAGCGCCGATGATTGACCGCTCGGCATTCATAGGCGGTTGCGACGGGGTTTCTGGTGTTCTAGGGGCGGAGATGATAGGTGAAAAGCCCGTTGGAACGATGCCCCACGCACTGATTCTTACCGTAGGCGATCAGGTGAAGGCATGGAAGTACTTCGACGAGGTCATCGAGCCAGAGGTGCCAAGGACAGCGCTGGTTGATACCATCTGCGACGAGAAGTTCGAGGCTCTGATGGCAGCTGAAGCTTTGGGAGAACGCCTAACCGCTGTGAGGCTCGACACGCCCGGCTCGAGGAGGGGCAACTTTAGGAGGATAATCGAGGAGGTTCGCTGGGAGCTCGACCTGAGGGGCTACGAGCACGTTAAAATCTTCGTCAGTGGCGGTCTAAACGAGGAGAGCATAAGGGAGATAGTGGACATCGCAGATGCTTTTGGCGTTGGCTCGTCCATCGCCAGTGCGAAACCCATAGACTTCTCCCTTGACATAGTCGAGATCGAGGGAAAGCCTTTCACCAAGCGCGGCAAGCTCAGCGGAAGGAAGCAGATATACCGCTGTGAGAACGGTCACTACCACAGGGTTCCAGCGGATAAAAAGCTGGAGAGGTGTCCAGTCTGTGGGGCGAAAGTCGAGCCGCTCTTAAAGCCGCTCATCGAAAACGGCGAAATAGTGGCAGAGCTTCCAAAGGCGAGGGAGATAAGGGAGTACGTCTTGGAGCAGGCGAGGAAGTTCAACCTGACGCTTGAGTGAGCGGCTCTGTCATCATTTCCATTTTCCCTTTTCTGCCGGGAGAAAGTCCTATTGATATCAACTCACTGTAGAACAGGAACCAGCCGGAAGTTCCAACTAAGGAGTAAGGAAAAAGAAGAGGTTTCAGGCCTCCTCAACAGTTATGCAGCTGACCGGGCAGGCCTCAGCGGCCTCAACGGCGCAGTTGTAGAGAGCCTCGTCCTCGATAATCTCGACGATCGGCTGGGCCTTGCCCTCGTCGCCCATCTCAAAGACGTCCGGGCAGAGGCTGGCACAGATGGCATCTCCGATACAAACGTCCTGGTCAATCCTAACCTTCCACGCCATGGAACATCACCGGGTTTAGATGAACTCTGAGGAATATAAACTTTTCGTCGGAAAAAAGGACGCCAGATGGCGAAGATCCGTGGAAAAAGGGAGGAACAGGCTCTTCAATGAACAAAAATTGACAGGATGGGTCAGAAAAGCCCCAGCCTCTTTTTATACTCCTCGCTTATCATCTCCGGGCTCCAGGGCGGGTCAAAGGTTAGCTCGATTTCCGCGTCCTTAACGCCGGGAATCTCCAGTACCTTGTCCTCAACAGCCCTGAGGATCCACATCGTGAGCGGGCAGCCCGGTGTAGTCATGGTCATTTTGACGTAGACGGTGTTGTCAGGCCTTATCTCAAGCTCGTAGATTAGTCCGAGGTTGACGACGTCAACGCCTATCTCGGGGTCTATGACCTCCTTGAGCTTCTCAAGGATCATCTCCTTCGTGAGCTGGACGCTCTCTCCGGTTTCCTGGACTCCCCTCTCGCGGTTTATGGTTATCATGCCGACTCCGTCGAGCTTTCCAATCTCTGAGTGGAGCTTGATGAGGACGTTGTCGATATCGGGGGTGTCCCTTGAGAGGGTGACGGTTACATTGCCCTTTTCATCAACCTCTATGGATTTGACAAACTTCTCATCAACTATCCCCTTAACGGTTCTCTCAACGTCTTCCTTTGTGATCATTTTTCACCACCTAAGGCCGAACTCGGGGGCACCAAATTTAAACCTTTTGGGTCAAAACTGGGTATTAAACTGAGAGAATATCGAATATCAGCCTTTCGGCCATTTCGGGTGTAAGCGCACGGGCGCGGAGCTCCCTGAGAACGCGCTGGATGCCGTACTTCTTGAGGGAAGGCGAGTTTCTGGCGGCCGACCTCCACAGGGTGCAGCCGAAGCCAAGGGCGTATTTCCTCCCGAGGGTCGCTATGGCCTCGCCCTTGTCGAGGGCGAGAAAAGCCGGCAGATTGAGCACGACAATGTCGCCCTTCCTGTAGATCGATATGAGGCCCGAGCTCAGCAGGTCGCCGCTCGCGACGATCTTTATCCCGTTCTCCCTAGCGTAGTCCTCAATGGCGTCCATCACCATGGTGTGGCAGCGGCCACAGATGGGGGCACCCTTTCTGACCTGTTCCTTTATAATGTCCGTGTAGTGGGGTATCTCGACGAATACAGCTCCCTGCGCCATCGCGCCGAGGATAACGGGCTCTCTCATCTGGGGGAGCTTGGCCATCACTGGGATTACCTCAAAGCCCGCCCAGCGGAGGATTTTAAGCGAGGCAGTGCTGTCCGACCCCCCTGAGAACGCGAGGGCTATCTTAACCCCCACCGGCGAGCGGTCGAAGTCCCTCCCGGTTAAACGGTACTCTATGAGCGCCCTGAGGCGGGAGTATGCTTCTTCTCCGATCTCATCCCTAACCTTTTCGAGTGCCTCCAGGTTGTACTGCAGGCGGTACCTCTTGATGAAGTCGTCTCCAACCGGCCCTATCATCGGAGGGCAATCGGTGGACGGTTTATTAAACTTGCCGCTGGGAAAACCTTAAAAGAGGCCCATCCTAACCCCGTCCACGAACCAAAAATGCTTCTGGAGGTGCTTGCGATGAGGGAGATAGTTGAGAGGGTTAGGGAAAAGACGAGCATCCCCGTTTACGAGAGAACCATAGAGAACGTTCTGAGCGCCATTCAGGCGAGCGGTGACGTCTGGCGCATCGTCGATCTCAGCGAGGAGCCGCTCCCGCTCGTCGTTGCGGTCATCACTGCACTCCACGAGATGGGCTACATCGCCTTTGATGGCAGCAGCGTCGTCCTCACCCAGAGCGGCAAGAAGCTGGTGGAGAAGTACGGAATCGGAGCGAGGAAGGACTACACCTGCGCACACTGCGAGGGCAAGACCGTTGAGCTCGACGCCTTCAGCGACCTCCTCGAGCAGTTCAAGGAGATAGTCAAGGACAGGCCCCAGCCGAAGCACGACTTCGACCAGGCCTACGTCACGCCGGAGACCACCGTTGCTAGGATCGCCCTGATGCACACCCGCGGAGACCTTGAGAACAAGGAGGTCTTCGTCCTCGGCGACGACGACCTTACCAGCATAGCCCTCATGCTCTCCGGGCTTCCAAAGAGGATAGCCGTCCTCGACATTGACGAGAGGCTCGTCAAGTTCATCGAGAAGACGGCCGACGAGCTCGGCTACTCCGACATCGAGATGTTCACCTTCGACCTCCGCGAGCCGCTCCCCGACTACGCGCTCCACAAGTTCGACACCTTCATTACCGATCCGCCCGAGACCGTTGAAGCCATCAGGGCCTTCGTCGGCAGGGGTATAGCGACGCTTAAGGGCCCTGGCTGCGCCGGCTACTTCGGAATAACGAGGCGCGAAAGTTCGCTCGACAAGTGGAGGGAAATCCAGAGGCTCCTCCTCAACGAGTTCGGCGTTGTCATCACCGACATCATCAGGAACTTCAACGAGTACGTCAACTGGGGCTACGAAGAGGAGACGAGGGCATGGAAGCTCCTTCCCGTCAAGGTCAAGCCTTCCTACAACTGGTACAAGAGCTACATGTTCAGGATTCAGACGCTCGAAGGCTCAAAGGGATTCGAGGACAGGATAGAGGTCGGAGAGGAGCTCTACAACGACGAGGAAGCTTCGACCACATAAAAAAGAAAGGGATCACTTCCTCTTGTTCTTTCTCTTCCAGCCCTTCCCGACGGCCACAACCGCGAGGGCTATCAGGACAACCCCGACACCGATGTAAATATAGGCGCTCTTCTCGCTTCCTCCCTCCAGCCCAGAGGCCACAAATCCGTTCACGGCATGAGCTTCTATCACCAGAGGGTTGTTCACAGGGTACATCACAACGTATCCGTCCAGGCCGGTGGTTTCAGCGGTGTCGGTTGAGTTGCCGGTGTATTCCGAGCCTTTAACAAACAGGAACGTCGCGTTCTCCAGCTTTACCCTGCCGTCTTTCTCTTCGAGCTCGGGGATGTCAGCGTAGAGGAGCTCCCTGAGGAAGGAGACCGCCTTAGAGTAGAGCTCCGTTCCAGTAAGTCCCGCCTCCTGAAGGGCCCAGGCCGCTTTGGCCGTCGAGGTTATTCCCGCCACCGAGCCCTGCGTGTAGGGGAAGGCGCCGTTGGGATACTGCCTCTTTTTGAGGATTTCGAGGGTCTCGTCGAGTTCCTTCTCCATTCCAAACTCCTTGAATACCAGTAGGGCATAGGCGAAGTAGTAGGTGGGTGTGTTGTAGTAAACGGGATTGCCGGTCTTCGGGTCTTTAGCGGAGATCATCCAGGTCAGGTTTTTGGAGAGGTACTCCAGCGATGCGCCGTAGTCGTAGCTCACGTTGAGCTGCTTAAAGACCCAGATCACGTATTCGGTGTTGTAGAAGTCGCGCCAGACGCCGTTCTTCTCCGTTGAGAGCAGATAGCCGATTTCATCTCCATAATCCTGCCCGAGTTCTGCCTTTACCCTCGCGACCTCCGCCACCTGCCAGGGGAGCAGTTCGGAGAGGTTCTCCGGCAGTTCGGGCTTCTTCCCGCAGGTGAGGTGGTAATCCGCCAGAGCGGCCTTCTCCCACTCGTCCCGTGGCTGGATTTTGTCAACGTAGGGGCACGCAATTGCCTTCAGATCTTCAAACCCCTCAACCTTCGAAACGCTCAGGAGATCGAGGACGCGGTAGTGCAGGGTTCCCCAGAACCCAAAATGTTCCCTCCTCAAAAGCTCCCCGCGGTATTTTTCCTCCCCTGTGGCGTAGAGGGCCATGGCAACCGAGACCGTGCTCTGAAAGTCCCCGTCGAGCTCGACCTCCCTTCCGAGGTAGGCGAGTGCGAAGGCCCGGTAGGCTTTAAGCTCACCGGAGACCTCCATCCTCTCTAGATCGTCCGCCCTTCCGAGGGCCATGTAGCCGAATATCCTCTCCGTTTCGGTTTTAGGTTCCGTACCCATCAGCCAGCCGGTGGCCCTGTCTATGGCCTCCTTCACCTGCTTCTCAAAGCCCGTGAGGCCGGGATTGATGTGGCCCCCTTCCAGGAACTCCCTGAGGGCCACCAGCGCGAGGGCCGTGCCGGTGTAGTCCTCCCATGAACCATCTGCATTCTGTTTGTATATCAGCCAGTAGGCCGCGTTGTTGAGGGTTTCGGAGTACCTTCCGTGGGCGATATTTTCCCCGCGCATCAGGGCAAGCATGGCCATGGCGGTGTACTTTGCGCTGTGTTCCTCGCCGTAGGCCATCCCCCAGGAACCTAGGGGAGTCCTCACGGCCATCAGCCATTCGCAGCCTTCGAGGACTTCACCGTAGTCCCCTGTTCTGTACAGGGCCAGAACCGCGAAGGCTGTATCTGGAACGGTCGGCCTGTAAACGTAGGGCTCGATTTTAGCAGTCCCCAGCGGAAGGGATGAGCCGATGAGCATGATGGCGAATATCACCAGGAGAACACGCCTCATTTCAACCACCCTAGCACCATAAAGGAAATAATGAAAGGCCATTAAAAGGCTTCAGCCGTAGTAGACAACGACGTCAAGCTGGTAGCTGGCCCAGCCGTAGGTGTTGTAGGCGTAGACGAGGAACTTCCAAGTTCCCGGGGCCGGATTGAGGTACTCGACGTGCTCGTAGCTGTTGTAACTTTCGGAGCGGTCAACGAGGTTGCCGTTGGGGTCGTAGAGGTAGAGATCGAGGTCGTGGAGGCTGGTGTCAAAGATCAGGTCGCCGGTTATCTTGGTTGCCCCGCTGTTGACGGCCATGGTGAAGCTGTCGCTGGTGTCCCAGAAGTCGTGGACGGAACCAGTGAAGGTCTGGCTGTCGGTGGTTGGCGTTGGGGTCGGGCTCGGGGCTGGGGTGGTTCCGGTGGACTGGCTGAGTGTGCCGTCGCTGACGACGTCAACCTGGTAGTTTGCCGCACCGCTGTAGCTGACGACCTTGACCGTCCAGGTTCCCGCGGTCGGGTTGTAGTAGCCGACCTTTTCGAAGCCGTAGTACTGGGTGTAGGAGTAGTCAACCTGGTTGCCGTTGGGGTCGTAGAGGTAGAGGTCGATGTCGCTGGCGCTGTTGTCCCAGTAGAGAGTAGCCGTGACAAAGGTGGCACCGCTGATGTCGAAGGAGTGGGTGGCGCTTCCCTTATCGGCCACGGAGCCGGTGAAGACCAGCTTGGCGTAGTTGTCGTAGTTTATAGCCTTGTAGACGTTGACCCTACCGGCACCGTAGGCGATGTCCACTATCTCAGTTGGAGCTACTATGTCCGCGGTCTCGATGAGGGCGGTCTTTATCTTGTCGGGGGTCCAGGTCGGGTGGGCCTGAAGGATGAGTGCAGCAACACCAGCAACGTGCGGGGTCGCCATGCTGGTTCCGGAGGCCTTGGTGTAGTAGGTGTCAATGGGGGTTCCCATGCTGGTTCCGCTGGCCCTCGGGGCGATGATGTCAACACCGGGGGCAACGACTTCCGGCTTGAGCCTTCCGTCGGCGGTCGGGCCCCTGCTGGAGAAGCTTGCGATGGTATCGGTGTTGTCAACGGCACCCACTGTTATCACCTTGCTCGCAGCGGCCGGTGAACCGACTGTATAGGTGTTCGGCCCGCTGTTGCCCGCGGCGACGCAAACGACGAGGCCGGCCGCCCAGGCGTTGTTGACGGCCTGGCTGAGGGAGTCGGTACCGTCAGAGCTCTGGCTTGAGCCGAGGGAGAGGTTGATGACCTTTATTCCGTACTTGTCCTTGTTCTGGACGACCCAGTCAACTCCGGCAATGATGTCAGAAATCGTTCCGGAGCCGTCGGCGGAGAGAACCTTGACGCCGACGAGCTTCGCACCGGGGGCGACGCCTATGTACTGGCCGTTGCTGGCGGCACCGGTTCCCGCGACTATACCCGCGACGTGGGTTCCGTGTCCGTTGTCATCGTACGGGGTGGTCTTGCCGTTGACGACGTCGTACCATCCGACAACCTTGCCCTGGAGGTCCGGGTGGTTGGCATCTATACCAGTATCAATAACTGCGACAACGATTCCGGTGCCATCGTAGCCAAGGGAGTTCCAGACGGTGTCGGCCTGTATCTGGGCGACGGACGTGGCGTCGGAGACCTGAACCTTGTAGTCCTCCTGGATGAACCTGATTCCTGAGACCTTCGAGTTACCGAGGAAACCGGTGTCTATCATGCCTGCTATCACGAGAAGGTCCCTGACCTTCATTTTAACCGCGACGGCTGGGATTATCTTGTAGCTGTACTTGATTTCAGCGCCCATGAGCTTCAGTATCCTAAGGGCGGAGTCCCTGCTCCTCGGGCTGTCAAACATTATCACCGTGCTGATCTGCTGGTTCCAGTCCATCCCCTGAACCTTCCTGAACAGGCCCGGGGTCATAAGCCCGTAGCTCTTCTGTTGGACTGTGCCGGCCCTTGGCGCGGGCTTCACGGGGGCAGCCACGGCCATTCCGGCCACAAGGCTGATTACAACCAGTGCAACAACGACAGCCTTCCAGCCTTTCATCTTTGAACACCTCTTTCCATGGCTTCACCCGTGTATCCATCCGGGCACCTGGCCCGTCATCAGCGTACCATTTTGGACATGCAAATATAAGCCTTTCGGGTCAGCGTGGTATTTTTTAGTTCAGACATGGTACTGGGAGAAAATTGTATATGTAAGTAAAAAATGGACACAACAAAGTGTAAGTTGCAGGAGAGTGAACCTCCTGGCCAAGAAGCACCCGGAGGTGGATGTGTTACAAAAGAACACAGCGCCCGGCCGTATCAGCGGGCCTGGGGGTGGGCAGCAGGGATGAAACAGTTTGGAACATCCTGAACCGGTAGGACCCTGGACGTGCAAACACCCTATCCAGCAAACAGGATAAGAAAAGGAATGGGGTCAATTGAACCCAATCTCTTTGAGGAGTTCAACGACCCTGTTGAAGGGCTCTGCCAGAACCTCCTCGTCCCAGAATTCCTCAGGAACAGCCATCTTAGCGTGGATCTTACCGTCTTTCTCATAGAGAAGCAAGTGACAGGGCGCAACCATGCCAATCTCTTCGTTCCTCTTGTACAGCTCGTAGAAGATTTTAGCGTTGCAGAGGCCAAGGGTCTTGTACTTCGGCATGTCAATGCCCAGCTTGTTCTTCACAACAGCCGTGAAATCCTGCTCCCAGACGACGGCAAAGCCAGCCTGCGGAAGAGCCTCCTTGACCTTGGCCTCTGCCTCCTCAAAACTTCCGTCGAAGACAAGCTTCGCCTCAATCATTTGACCACCCCTTCGGCCACTTATTCTGGAGTTTTCTTGCTTTATCAGCGGACGGAACAGTGTGAGCCGCCGGGACTTTATAACTTTTTTGGGTAAATTATTTGGTTTACTGCCTAATTATGGTCAGGGGCATTTATGAAAGTAATGCCGACGTTGACAAAAAGCTAGATTCCGTGCATCGAACAGACCAACAATGGGGGCCAGTTCTACACATAAAGCATATACATGAAGGCCTAGGTTTTGATCTCGGTTTGGTGTTGCGAAAAGAGAAGGCATTAACATGTCGAAGCTGCTTGAAGAAGTTCTGAAAGCGTTTTATTCTGGGAGAAGCGTTGTTCTGGGGCCGGGGCCGGGATTTGAACCCGGGCTAGGGGATCCACAGTCCCCTGTGCTGACCAGGCTACACCACCCCGGCCATGTCCAGCTAAACCTTTTGGGTTAGCTTTATAAAGTTTTCGACACAACGGGCTGAAAGAGAGAGGAGATGCCTTTTACTCACCACAACCGGGCTCTGGAGGCGCTTTAGAGACAATCAACAATCATACGGGGGTTTCGAGATGAAAGCCAAGCGCGAGGCTTTGACGAGCCTCTTCACGGCGATGAGGGAAGGAAAGGTGGATGGGGACATAATAGACCTCCTCCTTCTCATCAACTCGATCAAAGGCATCTACACCACCTCCTCCTGCTCGGGGAGGATCGGAATTATCGAGGAGCCGGCCCTAGGCGCAAAGCCCCTCTCGCGCTGGCTCATTAAGGAGCACAAGCCGATAACCTTCGAGGAGGCTAAGGAATCCATCCAGAAGGCTGAGAATGGTCTGATATTCCTCAAGAGCCAGCCACCGATATTCCATGTAGTGGCCGAAGATATTGGGCGGGCCAGAAAACTCCACGAGCTCGGCCTGGCCAGTGGCTTCAAGTACACCACTTTCAAAGTGATCTCAAAGCGATACCTTGTCGAAATAAATGCCACCGAGTACCTAACCGCGCCCCTCGGCAGGGACGGTAATGTTCTCGTCAGCGATGAGTATCTGCGCTTTGCCCTGGAAGTCGGCAATGACATGCTTAGGCGCTCGAAGGGAAGGCTTCCGCGCCTTAAGGAGAACTTCAGAAAGCTGAGGGAGGAACTCGGGGAGGACGGGCTCTTCTACGAGCTCGCTGAGAAGTTCAGGATAGGGGAAAATTGGAGGCTCCCCTAATCAGCGCATCTCGTTCCACTCCGGGTTTCCGTACCTCTCTTCCACCAGCTTCTCGGCCAGCTCAAGCTCGTATTCTGTCAGCTCTCCCTCTTCCAGGGGGAAGGCATTGAAGAAGCGGTCTTTAAGTAACTCGTAGGCCTCCCAGCGGCTGAGCTTTATCCCCTCGCGCTCCAGAGTTGTAACGCGCTCCCAGATGCTCGAAATACCTTTGTCCTGAAGTTTGAGCCTGGGGACGCGGAGAACTTTTCCAAGAACCTCGACCCTCGTCGAGTACATGAAGGTGCCGTGCTGGAGGATTACACCTTTCCTCCTCGTCTGGGCGGAGCCGCTTATCTTCTTCCCGTTGGCAACTATGTCGTTGAGGCCGGAGAAGCCAGCATCAAGGCCGAGCTCCTTGAGTGCATCCACGAGCGGGCCGGCCAGATAGCGGTAGCTGCTCTCGACGTTTTTAAGCATCGGGTGCAGATCCTCACCCGCTATCACCGAGTAGGTTATCTCGCCGTATTCGTCGTGGAAGACCGAGCCTCCGCCGGTTATGCGCCTGACCACCGGAATTCCAAGCCTTCTCGCCTCGTCGAGGTTGACGTCGTGGACGACGCTCTGGAAGCGGCCTATCGTGACTGAGCTGGGTGAAAATGCGTAGAGTCTCACCGTGTCGGGAACCTTCCCCTCAATCCTGGCCCTCATTATTGCCTCGTCTATTGCCATCTGGACCTCGGGCATTGCAACAATGAGCGGGATGAACCTCATGGGAACCACCAGGGTTAAAAGGTCGCGAGCGTTTTTAAGCCCAGCGATGATGAGGCCCAAGCCCTTCCGAGGGGACGATGAGGAGAGCGGTCACCACTGAGCGCTACTTTGCTTTTCGAAATCTGGTGCCTCCGGAAAGTCTAACCTCCTTCCCCGGCCCTGAAGGGCGGGGCTTTCGAGAGAAAAAGGTAAACTCCGAAACCGGTATCGTGAGTCCCACGGGGGTACAAAAAGAAGCCGTACATTTCGCCAGCGCCCCTGAAAACCTTGGTGCGGGGGCGGGGATTTGAACCCCGGAACCCCTACGGGACGGGACCCTAAATCCCGCGCCTTTGACCAGGCTCGGCTACCCCCGCGCGGGTTAGAGTTCTCGCCTTCGATTTAAAAACTTTGAGGAAAAGCTTATATGGATGTAAAGGAAGCTTTACGTAAAGGAAACTTTACATGGTGATGTGAATGAACCTGAAGTACGAAGGCCTGCTCGCGGTTCTAATCGGGGGGATGGTTATCGGCCTAGCCTACTCAACGAAGTCGGGTAGGGCGTATCTGGCGGTAGGCATATTCCTCCTGGGCGTCCTATTGGTCTACGCCCTGAACTGGTACTACAACTCCCGGGTGGAGAAGATAGAGGACGAGAGAACCGAGCTGATAAGTACCAAGAGTACAAGGAACGGCTACGCCGTGATGAGCGTTATCCTCTTTGCCGAATACCTCTGGGAGTACTCCAACGGAAACACGGAAACCGCAACGAAGCTCCTCATTCCACTTGCGCTAGGTGTCCTTGCACTCCTCGTCTCCCAGTACTGGTACGAGAGGGTGATGTGAATGAACGAGCTCGCCTTGGTCTCGTTGATTGCCCTGATTGGAGGCGGACTCCTCGGATACTTCATGACCAGGACGATAGTGAACAACATCGGCCTTCCCTCCGATGAAAGGGCCAAAGAAATAGCCAAAATTTCCGCCATGAGGACGCTGGAGCTGGTTCTACTCGTAACGGTGGTTTCGCTGTACTACTCGTGGCTAGTTCTCAGGGACGAACGGTGCACCAACCTTGCAGGCCTGATATTTGCAACGATATTCTTTGGAAACCTCGCCTTCAGGGCTTACTACTCCCGGAGGATGTGAGGTGTTTTCATGAAGAACCGCCTCCGCGAGCTGAGAGAGGAGAAAGGCCTGACCCAGGAGGAGCTGGCCAGAGCGTTGGGAGTAACCAGACAGACGGTAATAGCGATAGAGAAAGGAAGATACGACCCGTCGCTCAGGCTCGCGTTCAGGATAGCTCGCTTCTTCGGGGCCAAAATCGAGGACATCTTTATTTACGAGGAGGGTTAAGACCTGGGGGAGGGCGGAAGATGCCGATGGTTGAAGTCCTGAACCTGGAGAAGGACTACGGAAAGGTGAAGGCACTCAAAGGGATAAGCTTCTCCATCAATGAAGGCGAGATATTCGGCTTAATCGGGCCAAACGGGGCAGGAAAGAGCACTACCCTGAAGATACTCTCAACCCTTCTCAAACCAACGGGTGGAACCGCGAAGATAGCCGGTCATGACGTGGTCAAAGACGCCTCCAAAGTCCGCGAACTCATCAGCTACCTGCCGGAAGAGGCTGGAGCCTACAAAAACCTCACAGGCTACGAGTACCTTGAGTTCATGGCGAGGCTCTACGCGAAGGACGAGAGGAAGGCGAGGGAAATGCTGGAGCTCGGCGTGGAGCTAAGCGGTCTCGGCGAGAGGCTCAACGACAAGGTTTCAACGTACTCAAAGGGAATGACGAGGAAGCTGCTCATAGCGAGGGCCCTGATGGTGCGCCCCAGGCTAGCCATACTGGACGAGCCTGCGAGCGGCCTCGATATAGTGAACGCATACTCGATACGGCAGACGATAAGGCGCTTCGCGAGGAGCGAGGGTGTTACGTTCCTCATATCGAGCCACAACATGCTCGAAGTCGAGCACCTCTGTCACCGTGTTGCTCTGATAAACAAGGGGCGGATAGTCGAGGTCGGCACGCCGAAGGATCTGAAGGACAGATACGGCGCGGAGAACCTTGAGGAGGTCTTCATGAGGGCCGTAGGGGCAGAGATCGATGAGCCCGTTGGGGGTGAGGGTGCATGAGCGACTTCTGGGTCATGGCGATGAAGGAGCTGAAAAACCTCTTCAGGGACAGGAAGCTTGTCTTCGGCCTCGTTATAGTCCCGCTGATCCTCCTACCTGTCATGGGCAAAGCGGTAAACGTCGGAATGGAGCAGGCCCGGGGAGAGACCCACGTGACCATAGTGAACTTTGACGACGGTCCGTACGGCGGCCTCCTCATAAAGGCCCTTGAGGTGACCCCGAACGTAACCGTCACCGTTGTTAACGCCACATCCATAGACGGGGCCATACAGCGGGCGATTCAGGAGAAGCAGAACGTCCTTGTCGTCATCCCGCAGGACTTCACGGCGAAGCTTCAGGCCAACGAAACCGCGACCGTTGAAATCTACGGCATCTTTACGAGCATCGGTGCCGGGATAAAGGAGAGCGTAAGCGAGGGGAGGATAAACGCCGTCCTCCAGGTTCTTAGCGAGGAGATAGCTAGGATAAAGGTGAGGAACCTGGGCGCCGAAAACCCGGACGCAATACTCCAGCCGATAACGACGGTCAGCAGATCGGTTATAAACGGCAACGTCGTTGACGTCTCCCCGACGGTGGTCTCGACCGTCATAGCGGCCCAGGCGTTCTCGATACCGCTTATAGTGTTCATAATGGTCATGGTGACCTCCCAGATGGCGGCTGGAGCAATAGCGAGCGAGAAGGAGAACAAGACGCTGGAGACGCTCCTAACGCTCCCGGTCCCGAGAACCCACATCGTTGGCGCCAAGATATTCGGCACCGCGATGATGGGACTGGTGGCGGCGGTGGCATACATGGTGGGCATGAAGTACTACATGGGCTCCTTCGGGCTGGGGTCCAGCGGAGTAAGCCTCGAAGACCTCGGGCTGGTGGTTACCGCCACGGGGGCCGGCCTCTTTGCCCTTGTGGTGTTCCTGACGATAATAATTGCCCTCAGTCTGGCCATGATAGTGGCCACCTTCGCGGAGGACGTTCAGAGCGCCACAACGCTTGTCAGCGCGGTGATACTCCCGCTCGCTTTCCCTGCATTTCTGCTCATGTACACAGACATCAATGACCTGCCCGTGATGGCTAAGTACGCCCTGCTGGCGGTGCCCTTCACTCACCCCGTCATAGACTACCGTTATGTATTGCTGGGGGACTACAGGCCGTTGCTCACAAGCCTTGTCTACTTGGCAGCAATAGCGCTCCTCATACTCTACGCAACAGCCCGGCTGTTTTCCAGCGAGAGGATTATGACGGCACAGGTCAGCTGGGGCAGGAAGAAAAAGGTGGGGTGAGGCTTTTCTTTTTTCACTCTATCGGCACACCGTCCTTCGTCCTCGGCGCGAGCCACTTCATGAGCCTTTGCGGATCTTTCGTGCGGATTATTATCGTTATCGGGCCCAGGGGAGACTCCTCGTTGAAGTTGACGACGCCCGCGTAGGCGGCCTGCTTGTTCACCTTCACGATTATCTCCTCGCCGAAGTAGCCCTCCTCAAGGAAACTCCTGGCGGTGTCGAGTATCGCCTGACCCCTGAAGAGCTCGTAGAGCCTGCTCAGGGCCTTCCTGCTCCTCGTCTTTCCGGTGAGGATAATGTAATCGCCCCTGTCAAATGCATCGAACTCCAGATCCGGAACGAGGTTCAGCATCGCCCTCTTTACCTTCTCGATGTCCTCCGTTGGATAAACATAAGCCTCAACTTCGACCTCTTCGAACAGCTCCATCTTTTCCCACCGGGGTAAGGTCGGAAGAAGCCTTATAAAACCCACCGCCCAATGTTTTAGGGTGGCCTAAAGGTGTTAGAGAACTTCATCGGAACACTGGCCGGGTGGATACTCGACCTTTCAAACGGCAGCATGATGTGGGTGGCCTTCTATGCCGGCCTGTTCGTGGCCCTGATGACCTCTTTCGGGGCCATGGTGGCGATATTCGCGAAGAGGTTGCCTGAAGGAGGAGTTGATTTCGCTTTGAGCTTCGCCGCCGGCGTCATGATAGTGGCCAGCTTCACGAGTTTGATACTGCCCTCGATAGACATGACGGGCTCGTTCACACCTGCTGGGATAGGAATAGCCCTTGGTGTGCTTGCCATATACCTCATAGACCGCTTCCTCCCGCACGAGCACCTCGTCATGGGTTATGAGGGCCCCAAGGCCATGAAAGACAGGCTGAGAAAAGTGTGGCTTCTGGTAATAGCCGTGATAATCCACAACCTCCCGGAGGGGATGGCCGTTGGAACTTCCCTCGTTTACAGCCTTGAGGCGGGGCTCGTCACGACCCTTGCGATAGGCATACAGGACTTTCCCGAGGGCACCATAGTGGCGCTTCCCCTCGCAACGATACAGGGAAAGCGCGTGATGCCGATAGCCATGGGCGTTCTCAGCGGCTTCGCGGAGATGGCGATGGTTCTCCTCGGGGCCTACTTCTTCGGGGCCTTCTCGTGGCTTCTCCCCTACGGTCTCGGCCTTGCCGGCGGGGCCATGCTTTACGTGACGGTGAAGGAGATGATCCCGGAAATATACCGGAGGGAGGAAAGGTATACCCTCGTGACGCTCGGCTTCTTTGCCGGATTCTACGTCATGCTCTTCCTGGACTCAATGCTCGGCTAGGATCCTGTCCACTAGGCGTTTTACTTTTTCCTCGTACTCTTCCCTTGGGCCGTCGTTGACGAGCATGTAATCCGCCATTGCAATGACGTTGCCGATTCCGAACTTGAGCTCCTTCCAGTCGCGCTCCTCGAAGTCCTCCCAGGTCTTCGGATCGTCGTGTCTGCCCCTGGTTCTGAGTCTCTCGAAGCGCGTGTGGGGCGGTGTGTGGACGGCGATGATGACTATATCCTCCCCAGGAAAGGCGCTCCTGAAGGTTCCGACCTCGTCGAGCGAGCGGACGCCGTCAATAACGACGACCCTGCTGCGTCCGAGGAGGTGCTTCACCCTCTCGACCGCCAGCTTTGCAACCGCGTTCTGTCCGAGTTCCTGTCTCAGACGGATGCTAACCTTGGCGACGTTTTCCTTGGTCAGCTCCAGACCGCGCTTTGCCGTCTCTTCCCTCACGACGTCCCCCATAGAAACGCTGGGAAAACCCCTCCTCTCAAACTCGTGGACGATTTTGCTCTTTCCCGAACCAGGCATTCCGGTCACGATGATTATCATAGTGCCCACGCCCGGATAAAATTGGGGGATTTAAAAAGTTAGCCCTATTTGAGGAACGCGTCCAAAGTGCCCTTTTTCCTGGCTTCCGCTTTTTTCCCTGCCTCTTTTACCTTTCCAGGCATCTCGACACCGAAGTGCCTGAAAAGGCCCTCCACAACCTTCATGCCTATGCCCTCCACCTCGAGGAGATCCCTGACCTTCGCGCGCATTATGTCATCGGCCGTTCTGAAGCCCGCGTTGTAAAGTGCCCTGGCCCTCTTTCTTCCGATGTTGGGCAGTCTGACCAGTTCGAGGAGCTCCTCCCTGACTCCGTGCTTCAGTCTGAGGTGCAGGTCGCGGAGGTACTGGAGGACGTCATCCTTTGGCTCAAAGAGGCGGTAGAGCTCGATGAGGGCGTACATGAGCCAGTCGGCGAGCTCAAGAATCCGGTATAAGTCGCCGGGGTCAATGTTGTAGGTCTCGTAGATCCTCGCCTCCGGAACCTCGTTTATCCAGTCGAGGAGAACCTTAGCCGTCTTCACCTGGCTGAGGAAGCCCTGGAAGCGCGAGTCCTCGTAGTAGGGGATGTTGGTGTAGAGCCTGTCCTCGAGCTCGTAGGCGAGGTCGAGGTAGTCCTCCAGCTCGCGCTTTCTCGCTGTGAGCGTCGCCATGTCCGGCGTGGACGCTATCAGCTGGAAGATTCCGAAGGGGTTGGGGTTCCTCTCCAAAGCTGGAAACGCGTCCCTGAACTTTTTGGCCGTGAGAGGGTCTATGTAGAGCTGCGACGTCCTTTTCCCGAAGGGCAGGGCCATGAAGCGGTCCTGCATGTCCATGTCGATGAACTCGTTCTCGATGAGGAAGTAGACGACGTTCTTCGCCTTGTACTCTAAAGCCGCTATGTCTCCTCTCTGGTGGGCGTAGAAGGTTCTCTCAAGGAAGTCCACCAGCTCGCGGAAGTTCCCTATGTTGAAGTTGGTTATCAAAGCGAGAACCTGGCTCCTGAAGGCCTGCTCGTTGGCGAGCATCGAGAACAGCTTCTCAGGCTTACCGTGGATGTACTTCTCCATGAGCTTCCTCGGCTCATCTGTCCTGGCAACGATTATGGCCTCTCCAACGCGGTCGTACTTCGGTCTCCCCGCCCTTCCCATCATCTGCTGGATTTCGAGGACGGGGATGTCAGTCCAGCCGAAGCCGGCGTAGCGCTTGGTGTCCCTTATGATAACGCGGAACGCTGGGAGGTTTATTCCGGCGCTGAGGGTTGGCGTTGCCGTTATAACCTTAATCAAGCCCTCTCTGAAGGCGTCCTCTATCAGGGCCCTCTCAATCCTGCCCAGGCCCGCATGGTGGAAGGCCACGCCCCCCTTCAGGGCCCTCTTGAGTTTCTCGGTCGTTGGATTGTCCTCTATCTGGGAAATAATCCCCTCAAGCTGCCTCGTCTCAGGTTTCGTGAGGAGCCGAGAAATCTTCGATGATAGAGAAACCGCCTCTTTCTCAGCGCTTCTCCTCGTATTAACGAAGACCAAAGCCTGCTTGCCCTTCTTCACAGCGTCTATAGCTAAGCTCTCCCAGTTCTCCGGGTAGCGGTCGATCTTGCCATCCTCCCAAAATAGGGTTCCCAGGTGGAAGACGCCTTTCCTCAACTCAACCGGACGCCAATCGCTGACAACTAAGGCTGCATCGAGCCACTCTGCAAGCTCCTCGGCGTTTCCAACGGTCGCGCTTAAAGCTAAAATCTGGGCCTTTCCAAGGAGATGGCTTAGGATCATCTCAAGGGTTGCCCCCCTGTCGTAGGAGCCTATGAGGTGAACCTCGTCGGCGACGATCAGCTTTACGTCCTTCACCCACTTGGGACTGTGTCTCAGCAGGGAGTCAAACTTCTCGGCTGTGGCGACTATGATATCGTATCTGCCGAGCCACTCGTCGGTCGAGTCGTAGTCGCCGGTGGTTGCTGCGACCCTTATTCCTAAACTCTCCCACTCCTTGAACTCGCGGTACTTCTCTTCAGCCAAAGCCTTCAGCGGAACGAGATAGACGGCCTTACCACCCTCTTGGAGGAGCTTGTTCACCATGACTATCTCGCTGACAAGGGTTTTTCCGCTCGCGGTCGGGATGGCCAGAACTAGGTTCTTCCCCTCCAGCACGCCGCTCTTCAGAGCCTCTGCCTGCGGCGGGTAGAGCTCCTCTATGCCTCTCTCGCGTACTACCCTTTTGATCCTCTCGTCCACGGGCAGATCCTCAACCTTCATGGCCCTCAGCTCCGCAATTACTCTGTCGGCGGTTTTATATGCTTATCCCACGTACTCAACGGGGGGAGATGCATGAGGCTGAGGGTTCCCTACGTGCTCTTCGAGACAAGAACCGGGATGTACGGCGTGGACGCGTACTTTTCGCTGAGGGTGGAGAAACCCGAGAGGCGTGCAACGCTGATAAGAAAGGCCGAAAACCTCCAGCGGCTCGAGGCCAGACCTCGAGGGGCCCTGCTGGAAGAGGACTCCCTGAGGAACTACCTGACTTCCCTCTTCGTGACCCTCTACGACCTCAGCGGCGAGAGGTTCAACGAGAGGGCGCACCACATGAGGCGCTGGAACATCTGGAGAATCATCGGCATACCAACCGGCCACCAGCGGCACGTGGACAGGGACGAGGAGCTGGCCAAGAAGAACCGGGAAGCCCTGCTGGCCTTGGCGATAATGAGGAAGGTCCTCGGGATAAAGAGTCCCGCGGAGCTGGGGGAAACTGTGGTGAAACCCCGGGGCTATGCAGTCCTCGAGTTTGAGGTGAACGGTGGGGAAGTCAGCGACCCCGTTTACAGGGAACTGTTCAAAATAGACTCCAACGCAGGAATGGCACTCCAATGGCTGAGAACGGAAAAGATAGAATAGAAAAATCATGCCTTTCCGTAGAGCCAGCAGGCGACGTAGTGGCCGTTCTCGACCTCCACCAGCGGGGGCTCTTTCTTGTCGCAGAGTCCTGCCTTGGCAAATGGACATCTCGGGTGGAAGCGGCATCCCTGGGGCGGGTTTATCGGGCTCGGTGGCTCCCCCTCAACCTTCATGCGCTTTGCCTTGAGCTCCCTCGACAGCTCCGGGTCGGGAACGGGTATGGCAGATAGCAGGAACTTGGTGTACGGGTGGAGGGGGTTTTCGAAGATCTCTTCCGCCGGGCCGACCTCCACGAGCTTTCCGAGGTACATCACTCCCATTCTGTGGCTCATGTACTTGACGACTCCGAGGTCGTGGCTTATGAAGAGGTAGGTGAAGCCGTACTGCCTCTGGAGGTCCTTCAGCGTGTTGAGAATGTTGGCCTGAACCGAGACGTCGAGCGCTGAGGTCGGCTCGTCGAGGACTATGAACTCCGGCCTGAGCGCGAGGAGCCTCGCCAAAGCTATGCGCTGCCTCTGCCCGCCGGAGAACTCGTGGGGGTAGCGGTAGAGGTGCATCTCGTTGAGGCCGACGCTTTCCAGGAGCCTTATCACGAACTCCTCGGGGTCATCAACGGGTATCTTGTGGAAGCGGACGGGCTCCATGATGACCTCGAAGACCGTCTGCCTGGGGTTGAGTGAGGAGTAGGGGTCCTGGAACATGATCTGGGCCTTCCTGCGGAACCACTTCATCTCCTCGCCATTGAGCTTCGTGACGTCCTTGCCCTGGAAGATGATTTGACCGCTGGTGGGTTCGATGAGGCGGAGGATGGTCCTTCCGGTGGTTGTTTTTCCACAGCCGCTCTCTCCGACGAGACCGAAGGTTTCACCCCGGTTTATCCTGAAGCTGACGTCGTCAACGGCCTTGACGTAGCCCTCAGTTCTGAAAAGGCCTCTGATGGGGAAATACTTCTTGAGGTTTTTAACTTCGAGTATCGGCTCGCTCATGGTATCACCTCAGTAAAGGTGGCACGCCACGAAGTGACCGGGCTCTATCTCCTTCAGCTCGGGGACCCTATCCTTGCAGACGCCCATGACCCTCGGGCACCTCGGGTGGAAGCGGCATCCTCCGGGCGGCTCTATCAGGTTGGGAACCGTTCCCGGGATGGTCTCGAGCCGCTCTATCTTGGCCAGCGGGTTGGGAACTGCCCTTAGGAGACCCTGCGTGTACGGGTGAAGCGGGTTCTTGAATATCTGGTCAACGGAGCCTATCTCGACTATTTTACCCGCGTACATGACCGCCACACGGTCGGCCATCTCAGCGACCACTCCCATGTTGTGGGTGATGAGTATCACGGTGGTGTTGTACTCGCGCTTGAGCTTGTTCATCAGCTCGAGTATCTGAGCCTGGACCGTGACGTCGAGGGCGGTCGTTGGCTCGTCAGCGATGAGTATCTTGGGGTTGTTGGCGACGCCCGTTCCGATGACGACACGCTGTTTCATTCCTCCGCTCATCTCGTGGGGGTAGTTCTTTACCCTGTTCTCCGGGTCGGGGATGAGAACACGGCGGAGAATATCGACGGCCTTCTTAAAGCCCTCTTTCCAGTCCTTGACTGTGTTGTGAACCACCATTCCCTCGGCTATCTGATACCCCACCGTGTAGAGCGGGTCGAGGGAGGCGTGGGGGTCCTGGAAGATGTAGGCTATCTCCTTGCCCCTTATGTCTCTTATCTCCTCAGTGCCCAGCTTTAGGAGATCGACGGTCGAACCATCCTCCCTGTGGTAAATCACGCTGCCCTCCACGATCTTTCCGGGGCTCTCGATGAGCTGGGTGAGTGCGCGCGAGGTGACGCTCTTTCCACAGCCGGTTTCACCGACGAGCGCGAAGGTCTCGCCCCTGTAGACGTCGAAGGAAACCCTTTCGATGGCCTTGACTATTCCAGCGTAGGTGTAAAAGTGGACGGTCAGGTCGCGAACCTCAAGGATCGGCTCAGGCATTGCTCTCACCCTCCTTCTTGGCCTTCTTAACCTTGAACTCTATGCTCCTCCTCGTCTTCGGGTCGAGGATGTCCCTCATCGTGTCACCGAGGAGGTTCCATCCGAGGGCCACGAGCATGATCATGAAGCCCGAGAACGTAACGAGCCACCAGTGCTCCGGGAAGTACTGGGAGCCGTCGTAGACTATCCTACCCCAGTCGGCTATTGGCGGCGTTGCACCAAGGCCCAGGAAGCTCAGGCCGGCCTCCATGAGGATGACGCCTCCAAAGTCGAGGGTTATGTAAACCAGTATCGGGCCGATGATGTTGGGCAGGATGTGCCTGAACATTATCGTTCTGGAGCTGAGTCCTATGGCGCGGGCGGCTTCAACGTAGAGGCTCTCCCTCTCGGTGAGAGTCGAACCGCGTGTTATCCTGGCGTAGGCAGGCCACCAGACTATGATCATAGCGAGTATGACGGCGAGGAGCTTTCCGAGATTGCCGGCGTCCTGAGGTTCAAGCGCGAAGAGCCACAGCACGAAGCTCTGGACGGACTCATGGGTGGAGATGAAGTTCTGAAGCCTCTGCGGGAGCACGGCGGAGAAGGCCATGGCGAGGATGAGCGCCGGGAAGGCCAGGAACACATCGGTGATGCGCATGACGAGCTCGTCAACCTTGCCGCCGTAGTACCCGGCGATGAGACCCAGGATGATGCCCAGGGGCACACCGAGGACTATGACGACTATCGATATCACCAGGGAGACCCTGGCTCCGTAGAGGATGAGGCTGACGAGGTCCCTACCGAAGTTGTCCGCACCGAGCGTGTAGTGGATGTTCGTGGTGTACTGGATGATGTTGTCCCCCCTAAGCTCGGTAACGTTCAGGAAGTACGTCGAGCCGGGCGGGGCGAGGTAGGTGCTCATGTTGTAGTTGGTCGGGAAGAACCTGTAGTTCCACGTGGCGAGGCTGGGGCCGAATATGCCGAGGAGCACAAACATCAGCACGAGCGCCAGTCCTATGAGGCCCGGCGGGGAGCGGTTGAGGGCGTAGAGCATGAGCTTCCATTCTTCCATCTTGGAGCGGTTTTTCTTCTTCCAGTCCTTCTTGAACAGGCCTATGAAGCTTCCAAATCCCTCGACGAGCTTGTCGGAGAGCTTGTCCAGAATGTTTGATTTGTACTCTTCCCTGCCCATTTTATCACCCCAGCGTCAGTACCTCACCCTCGGGTCTATCAGGGCGTAGAGTATGTCCACGACGAGGTTTGTTATGAGGAATATCAGGGCGAAGATCATGGTTATGGCCACGACCGCAGGGAAGTCGAGGTTCCTGATTGAGTCGATGACGTAGGAACCCATTCCCGGGAGGCCGAACACCGTCTCGGTGATCGGAGTTCCGCCGAGGAGGCCTCCGAACTGAAGGCCGAGAACGGTGACTATCGGAACCATGGCGTTCTTGAGGGCGTGGCGGTAGATTCCCCTCTTGGGAACGCCCTTGGCCTTGAGGAACCCAACGTAGTCGCTGCCTATGGCCTCAAGGAAGCTGTTCCTGACGAACCTGGCGAGAACGCCGGCACCCATGAATCCCAGCGTGAAGCCAGGGAGCCAGAGCCTGTGGAGGTGCTGGCTGAAGGTTGAGAGGTCCCCGGTGATGAGGGCGTCTATCATCGGGATGTGGGTTATCTGGTGCTCGGGCGGGGCCGGGAAGCCGGCGAGCGTTATCCAGTGAACCTCGACGAAGAACACGTATATGAGAAGGTAGCCCAGCCAGAAGACCGGCATTGAAACGCCGGTGAGGGCGAAGAACCTGATAACGGTGTCTACCCACGTGTTCCTCTTAAGGGCCGAGATTATACCAAGGGGAATACCTATTATCAGGATGAAGAAGAACGCCACCAATGCCAACTCAAACGTCACGGGGAAACGATCTCTTATATCGTCAAGGACGTAGTTGGACGTCCTCGGGTCGATTATGCTGTTCCGCGCCAGTCCGCTCACAAGGAACCAGTACTGGTCGTACCAGGGCTCGTCGAGGTGGTACTCCTTCTTTATCTGCTCCATGTACGCCTGACTCGCCTTCTCACCGCCAGCCCATGCCCTGGCAACGTCCGCAGGGATGACGTAGGCGATCAGAAAGACTATGAGGGTAACTCCAATGAGGGTGGGGATAAACGTGAGGAGCCTTCTTATTAGGAACTTCTTCAGGTTCGCCAATCCGATTCCCCCCTGTGCCGTTGACTTTATCATTCTAGATCTCCGCCAAAAACCACGAACAGAAAAAAAGAAAGATCAGAATCAGCTGACACTTACCTCGACGCTCGTGAACTCGGTGGCGCCGTAGAGGAACGGGCCAACCCAGTTGTCGGAGTCGAGGTAGTCCGGGACCCAGCCGACGATGTAAACGTCGTACTCGCCGTGCTCGGTCTTGTCAAGGTAGGTCGGCCAGTTGTAGCTGTTGATGGTAACCTGGAAGCCGAGCTGGCTCCAGACGTTCTGCAGGAGGGTCATGATCTTCTCACGGGCGCTGTTGCCCTCGTTGTAGATGAGCTCGATCTTGTACTCGGTCGGGTCAACGCCCGCCTGGTTGAGGAGCTGCTTGGCCTTGGCAAGGTTGTAGTTGTACTTGATTATTCCCTCCTCGGTGTAGCCCGGCCACGGCTTCGGTATCGGACCGTAGTTCCTGGCGAGGAGTCCCTGGTAAACGACCTGGGAGATCTGGTCGTACGGAACGGCGTAGGCCATGGCCTCCCTGACGAGCGGGTCATTGAAGGGCTCCTTCTGGGTGTTGAAGACGAGGAAGGTCAGTATCGGCTGGAGGATGTCGGTCTTAACGACGGACTTGAAGCCCTGAAGCTCGAGGCCCTTAACCGTGTCCATCTTCTCGGGCGGTATGGCAACGACATCGGCGGTGCCGGTCTTGAACAGGTTGATCCTGGCCATGGCGTCGCTGTTGATGACGTAGATGACCCTCTTGTGGCCTGGGTTGGCGGTGGCGTTCCAGTAGTGCGGGTTGTACTCGAGGACTATGTAGGCGTCCTTCTGGTAGTCGGCGATGTAGAACGGTCCGGTTCCGACGGGCTTGTTGTGCATGAGCTGGTGGGTCGGGTCGCTCTTGCCCTCGCTCAGGTAGCTCCACCAGGCGCTCGGGTTGTGGCCGTTGTCGCTCGCCTGGAGGGCCTCCTGGTACTTGTCGCCGAGGAGGTACTCCATCGGGACGACGCTGAGGAACGGGTCGGCGAGTATTCCGAGAACCGGGGCGTACGGGGCCGGGAGAACGAGCTTGAAGACTCCAGCGGTGTCGCCGCTGTAGCCGAAGAACTGCTTGAGCTCGTCGAGGCTCTTGACCTCGGTGCTCTTGCCGTTGAACTCAGCTATGAGCGGGTGCTCTTTGAGGTACTGGTCGAACTCGTCCTCGGTGATGGCGGCGGAGTTGTTAACGTCTATGAAGCTGTCAACCATCCAGCTGACGCTGTGGCCGAGCCTCTCAACGCGGAGGAAGGTGAAGGCAACGTCGGTGGCGTCGATCGGGTAGGTCTTGTCGTCCCACGGGTCGTAGGCCTGGACACCGCCGCGGATGAGGAAGTACCACTCGGTACCGTCCTCGTTGTGGGCCCAGGCAACGGCAAGGTCCGGGCTGACCTCTTCGGTCTCCTCCTTCCAGTAGGTGACGAGGGTGTCACCGACCTCGTGCCAGATCTCCCATCCGAAGGTCTCGTAGGTCATGGCCGGGTCAAAGCTCTCCGGCCAGCCAATGGTGGCTATGGTGTAGGTCTCGGGGTCGTTCTTGTAGTCCTTAATACCGATCTTGACGGAGGGGGCGTTCTGGTCCTCGCTCAGGAGGTCATAGCGCTCCGCGAGGGTCGGGTGGTAGTACCTGCCCTTGACCCAGTCCCAGTAAACACGGAGCTGCTTGTTCTGACCGAGGATAACCTCGGGGGCAAGCTTGTTTCCGAGCATGTAGACGGCTTTGAAGAGCTCGGTTCTTATGGTCGGGTCGGTCTGGCGCCTGGCGGCCACAACGAGGGCATCGACGTGCTCATCGCGGAAGAAGGCCGGATCGATGGCACCGAATCCCTGACCCTTCTCCATGAGGGTCTTGACGTCCGGGGTGTTGGCGGTGTCAACCTCGTACTCGACCTTTATGACCTTCCTGTCGCTCGGGATGTCAACGGTCGGGCTGGCACCCTTCGGGCCGACGACCACGACGCTCTTGTCGGTGACGACAACGTAGACGTCACCCATCTCCAGTATCCCGGGCTTTACCTCCGCGGGGGCCTGCGTCTGGGTGGTCGACTGGCTTGATGTCGTGGTGGTACCGCCGGAAGTCGCCTCAGAAGACGTGGTCTGGGCACCCGTCGGACTTTCCGTGGTGCTCTGCGGGATGGTGGTTGTCTCACCGCTACTTCCACCTATACAGCCGCTGGCTGCAACAGAAAAAACCACCAAAAAAACCACTAACAGGGCTATTGAACCCTTGACCTTCATTAATACCCACCCCTATACATTAAGGGCATATTCTATAGGATTGATGAGGTAATAAATCTTTCGATACCACTTTTAGTGCCGTGTAAGCCTCTTAAGCGCACTATTGGTTACTTATAGGCAGCGTTCTCAATATGCAACTCCCCAAAGATATCCGAAAAAACTACGAAAAGCTTAAATGAGTTGGAGGGCTAGATAGAGACGTAAAGCCTTTCCGCGGTGATGAAAAATGGTTAGGTCGTACGTTTTACTGACCGTTGAGATTGGGAAAGTCGAGAGCGTCATAGAGGCGCTCAAACAGATTCCGGGCGTCACCAAGGCCGACGCCGTCACCGGGCCGTACGATGCGATAGTCCATATCGAGGCCAACGACCTCGGCGAGCTCACCAGGAAGATACTCCACGACATACACAACATTGACGGCGTTATCGATACCACTACCGCCATAGTCGTAGAAATGGAAGAAGAGGAGTGATCACCTCTTTTTCTTCCCGGATTTGCGTTTCTTCTTGCCCCGGGGCTTAACCTGGGTCTTTCTGATTTCCCTGATCTTCTGCCCAAGCATCCTCAGGGATTTGCCCTTAGGGTGCCTGCTCTCGATTCGGAGCATTCCCCTGAGCCTGTACTCATCGTCGAGACCTGCCAGCCGGGGGTTGAGTTTCTCCTCATCGAGCTCGATCACCTTCATCCCGAGGGCCAGCGCGGCATCGGCTATCTCCTGAACCTTCGGTCCGTCGATGGCAAGTTCCCTGCCCACCATCCTTCCGTATTTCCGGCTGAGCCTTGCATCGAGCTCGTTGGGCCACACCACGAACTTTCTCATTTTCCCCACCTGAAAGGTTTAAAAGACGCGCTGTTAAAAACCCTTTTGGTGAGCCGGGATGATGTACCCCCTTTTCGATGAGTACCTGTTTGGAAAGATCAATCGCGGTGATATAGTCCTGATAGAGTATCCCTCACTGTACCCCATCGAGGAGTTTTCATGGGGCTTCGTGATACCCCTTGTAACCGAGAGAGACGGGGCTGCCGTGGGAGATTTCTTCGGGGTCGGGAACATCCTGTTCAAAAACTACGTCCGCAGGCTTTCAGGGAAAAAATACCGCGAGCTAATTGAGATGATAAAAAGGATAAAGGTCGTTAAGATCGGCCCCGGCTCGATAAGCTACGGGGAGGTCATCGAGGAGGTCGTTCCCACGTATAGCGTCCAGAGCTTTCTCAAGAATTACTACTCTGTAATCAACCGGATAGGACACCTCCCCACCAAACCCGGCTACTTCCTGACCTTTGGACTTGGCCACTACATACACTTCGGCGGGAGCGACGCCATGAAGGCCATACTGACGGGGCTCAGCACGATACCTATGGAGGAGTGGGCCACGATACACTTCATAAACGAGGATCTGATTTCAAGGGAACACCTCGCCATGCTGGAGGAGATATCCTCAGTGGTCTTTTACGTGTCCAATGAGGGCCTTACCGTGAAGAAGGGCGGTGATGCCATTGATTCAGGAGGGTGAGAGGGTTCTGCTTGTTGACAGGAGGGGCAAGAGGTACCTCGTAACAGTCTCGGAGAGGGAGTTTCATACCGACTTGGGGATACTCAAGCTCGGCGAGCTCATCGGAAAAGACTATGGAACCTCGATAACCAGTCATAAGGGAGAGGAGTTCCGCGTTCTGAAACCGGACATCAATGACATCATAGCGAAGATGAGGCGCGGGCCCCAGATCGTCCACCCGAAGGACGCGGGCATAATCATCGCCTACGCCGGCATCTCTCCGGGGGACACCGTCATAGAGGCCGGTGTTGGGAGCGGTGCGCTCACAATTTTCCTAGCAAACATCGTCGGGCCGAGCGGAAGGATCATCAGCTACGAGGTCAGGGAAGACCACGCCGAGATAGCCAGGAAGAACGTCGAGCTTGCCGGCTTCTCCGACAGGGTAACGATAAAGCTCAAGAACATCTACGACGGCATTGATGAGGACTACGCCGACCACATCGTCCTCGACCTGCCCCAGCCGGAGAACGTCCTCCCGCACGCCGTCGAGGTGCTCCGCCCCGGCGGCTACTTCGTCGCCTACACCCCCTGTATGAACCAGGTCCACCGCTTCTTCCAGGTGTTCCAGGAGTACAGGGACCACTTCTACAGGCCGAGGGTCGTTGAAGTCCTTGTCAGGGAGCACGAGGTAAAGAAAGAGTGCATGAGGCCAAAGACAACGATGCTGGCCCATACTGGATACATAACCTTCATCAGGAAGCTGTAGTCCCGCCGTTTTTTTCTGCACCCTCTTCCTCACTTTTCCCATCGTAGCTGAGGTACGCCGTCCCGCCGAAAAGCAGCAGTCCGACTATTGCCTGGAGCACTGGGTTGCCCGGTATCCTCTGAAGTGCAGGGACGTTGCTGTAGATGACGGGCCAGAACAGCGACACGGCAGTGAGGACGATGGACGCGTGGTACACCAGTTTCTTCATGGCTTTTACCCCCTGCCCCTTTTCTGCGAAC
Source organism: Thermococcus sp. M36 (assembly GCF_012027355.1). Taxonomy (NCBI): domain Archaea; kingdom Methanobacteriati; phylum Methanobacteriota; class Thermococci; order Thermococcales; family Thermococcaceae; genus Thermococcus; species Thermococcus sp. M36. The sequence continues at coordinate 602,487 of NZ_SNUH01000001.1, read as the reverse complement.
GTTTTTTAGTCTTTTCCCATCCGGGCCGAGAATCCTTTCGGATATTGAACCATAGGTTAACAACAGGTTTATAAGCACCCAAGGTTGTGAACCTTTAGATGACCAACTTTGAACCCATGTATGGAGGTGTTCATTGTGTATAAGATCCTCGAAAAAAGGGAAATCGCCATGAGGAACACATGGTATAAGATTCACGCTCCCCACGTGGCCAGGAAGGTTCAGCCCGGCCAGTTCGTCATAGTCAGGGCATTTAAGAACGGCGAGAGGATTCCCCTCACGCCGGTTATGTGGGACAGGGAAGAGGGCTGGATAGTTCTCATAGTGTTCACCCGCGGGAAGACCACCATGAGGATGGCGGCCGAGCTCAGGGAGGGCGACGGGATACTCAACATAGCCGGCCCACTCGGAAACCCCGTCGAGATGAAGAAGTTCGGGAAGATACTCGCCATCGGTGCCTACACCGGAATAGTTGAGGTGTATCCAATAGCCAAGGCCTGGCAGGAGCTTGGAAACGATGTCACAACGCTCCACGTCACCTTTGAGCCGATGGTCGTCCTGAAGGACGAGATGGAGAGGGCTGTGGGCAGGCACATCCTCGAGACCGTTCCGATAGACATGACCAAGAGCTTCCCCGAGAACATGAAGAACGTCACCAGGAGGCTCACCGAGAAGGTCAGGGAGCTTCTCGAAAAGGAGCACTTCGACCTCGTCTTCATGGTCGGGCCGTCCGGCGACCAGAGAGCCGTTTTTGAGGTTGTTAAGGAGTTTGGCGTCCCGATGAAGGCCGACCTCCACCCGATAATGGTGGACGGAACCGGTATGTGCGGTGCCTGCCGTGTGACCGTTGGCGGCGAGGTCAAGTTTGCCTGCATAGACGGGCCTGAGTTCGACGCCTACAAGGTCGACTGGGACGTCCTCATATCAAGGAGCGGCTACTACACCGACATGGAGATGATGGCGATGCAGGAGTACATGAAGGCCTTAACCGGAGGTGAGCAGTGATGGCCGTCAAAAGGAAGATCATCAAGGAGCGCGTTCCCACTCCGGAGCGGCCGCCGGAGGAGAGGGTTAAGAGCTTCGTCGAGGTCAACCTCGGCTACACCTTTGAGCTGGCCGTGAAGGAGGCCGAGCGCTGTCTGCAGTGTCCCTACGACTACGCGCCCTGTATAAAGGGCTGTCCCGTTCACATTGACATTCCGGGCTTCATAAGCAAGCTCGTGGAGTACCGCGACGATCCTGATAGAGCTGTTAAGGAGGCTCTCAACGTCATCTGGGCTTGCAACTCGCTTCCAGCCACCACCGGGAGGGTCTGCCCGCAGGAGGACCAGTGTGAGATGAACTGTGTCATGGGCAGGGTCGGCGACAAGATCAACATCGGTAAGCTGGAGAGGTTTGTGGCTGACTACGCCCGCGAGAAGGGCATTGACGAGGAGCTTCTCTTTGAGATAACGCCTAAGATCGAGAAGAAGGGTCAGAAAGTTGCCATCATAGGCGCCGGTCCGGCAGGACTTACTGCCGCTGGAGAGCTGGCGAAGCTTGGCTACGATGTCACAATCTACGAAGCCCTCCACGAGCCCGGAGGAGTCCTGATGTACGGAATTCCGGAGTTCAGGCTGCCGAAGAGCATCGTTGAGAGCGAGATAGACAAGCTGAGGAAGCTCGGCGTTAAAATCCTCACCGACCACGTCGTAGGGAAGACCGTCACGATGGAGGAGCTCATGGAGGAGTACGATGCGGTCTTCATAGCATCGGGAGCGGGAACGCCAAGGCTTGTGGATGCCCCAGGAATCAACCTTAACGGCATCTACACAGCAAACGAGTTCCTCACGAGGGTTAACCTCATGAAGGCCTACAGGTTCCCGGAGTACGACACACCGGTCAAGGTTGGCAAGAAGGTCATAGTCATCGGTGCAGGAAACACAGCAATGGACGCGGCGCGCTCAGCGAGGCGCTTCGGCGTTGAGGTCACCATAGCTTACCGCCGCGGCCCGGAGGATGTGAGCGCGCGCGTTGAAGAGGTAGAGCACGCCAAGGAGGAGGGCATTGAGTTCGTCTACTTCGTCAATCCGGTGGAGTTTATCGGCGACGAGGAGGGCAGGGTCAAGGCTGTGAAGTTCGAGAAGATGAAGCCCCTGGATGAGAGGGACGGCAGGGGCAAGAGGAAGATAATCGGCACCGGCGAGTACGTTACGCTTGAGGCTGAGACGGTCATCATCGCCATTGGAAAGCATCCGAACAGGCTCATAGTCAACACTCCCGGTCTCAAGGTCGAGCGCGGAAAGATAGTAGTGGATGAGAACCTTATGACCAGCATCCCGGGAGTTTTCGCCGGTGGCGACGCGATAAGGGGAGAAGCGACCGTTATCTTGGCAATGGGCGACGGAAGGATGGCGGCTAGGGCCATCCATGAGTACCTCACGAAGAAGAGGGAAGAGCAGAGAGAGAACGCCTGAGCTCTTTTCTCTGTTCTTCTCAACTTTTCTCTTACAATTACTGCCCCAGAAGTTGCGGCAACTTTATCAATTCCCTGGCGAATGAAACTCTGGCAATGACGAGCTCCGGAGTGGCTGACCGGTGATGAAGGGCATACTGGCCGAGCCGCTGGGTTTTTAACTCCTCCTGAAGACCATAGAACGAGCGATGACGACCTCTAGGGTATCTGAACCGCTCTGGTTGAGCGGATGATGAGAAAAGAGAACGGAGCTCACTCCTTCATCTTTTGCTCATGTACCCTAGTCTCTGGAGACTGCCCTCTCGACAAAAGACTTCGGAGAACGGTCGGAAGGTAATGAAAAGGAACCAGAATCAGAGGCTCTCAAGGTACTCGGCGTAGGCTTTAGCGTCCATGAGCTCCTTAAGCTCCTCGTCAAGGTTGCCCGGCCTGAGCTTGGCTATCCAGTTCTCGTAGGGGTCTTCGTTGAGGGCCTCCGGGCTGTCCTCAAGGGCTTCGTTGACCTCGACAACCTCGCCGCTAACGGGAGCGTAGACCTCGCTGACGGCCTTGACGCTCTCCAGCTCACAGAGAACGTCGCCCTTGCTGACCTCTTTACCGACCTCAGGAAGCTCGACGTAGGCAAGGTCGCCGAGCTCCTTCTGGGCGTAGTCGCTTATTCCGACCAGAACAGTCCCGTCGTCGAGAACCTGGACCCACTCGTGGTCTTTGGTGTAGTAAAGGCCCTCCTTGACCTTATATTCTCCTACCTCAATCATGAGCATCACCGTTTCTCCATAAAGCCGCCTGAGATTTAAACCTTTCCATTGTGGGCCATTCTCAACGCCGGGCGCGATTGCGGCGCAAAAATCTGCGGTTTTTGGGGCACTGTTTGAAACAGGTTTCGATGTTTTGGGTTATCTTTTTGTCCCTGCAAAAGCGTTATAACTCCCCTCAACGTAAACCTCCACATGAGCCGCGTCCCCTTCTACCTGAAGGAGAGGCTGGAGAACCTGAAGGGGAGGGTTCTCCACGAACAGTTCGAGGCGTCCGACCTCCCTGCCTGGGAGAGGGTCGTGCTAACGTGGGCCGTCCTGATGGCCTTCTGGGTCGTTATCTCCGCGAGCTTCGGCCCCGGGAACCTTGTAACGGGCGCGGCAGTTACCCTTGTAATAGCGGCTTTTATGAGGGATCTCCTCACTGCGGACATCCGGAGAACCGGCCACATTGTGGAAAAGCTCCTCTACTTCGCGTTCATCTACCTCCCCCAGTACATCGTGATAATGGCGTTCAGGCTCCTTGAGAGCAACCTCCGGGTGGCTAAAAACGTCATCCTGATGGACATCAACCCGGGGATAATTAAAATAAAAACCGACCTCCACTCGGATACGGGCATTGCGATACTAGCGAACTCCATAACTCTGACCCCGGGGACGCTCACCCTTGACGTCAACAAGAAGCTGGGGGAGACCTACCTTTACGTCCACTGGATAGAGGTGGAGACCCTCAACAGGGAGAAGGCGGGAGAAAAGATAAAGGGGGACATCGAGGAATGGCTCAAGAAAGTCTTCTGGTGAGCGCCTTCTACGTGCTCATCTTTACGGCACTCCTGGTGACCTACCGTGTGCTCAGGGGGCCCACCCTTCCGGACAGGATAGTGGGCCTCAATACGATAACGACGAAGGTCGTCGTTATAATTGCCGTCGTCTCCGTGATCAGGAGGGAGTACTACCTGATAGACCTGGCGATAGTCCTGCTCATGGTGAACTCTGTCGGCGGGCTTATCCTGGCGAAATACATGGAGCGGAGGGCAGGTCATGATTGAGGTGTTCCTGATGCTCTTCGGGGAGGCCGTCATGGTCTTCGGGGCACTCGGGATTCTTCGCTTCCCCGACGTCTACACCCGGTTGCACGCGGCCAGTAAGTGCGACACCGGTGGGGCGATGGGCATAATCTTGGCCCTCATCCTGATTATGGACGCCCCCGCAGTGGTCAGGGCCAAGTTCCTCGTGCTGGCTTTCCTTATAGCGATGATAAACCCGATGGTCAGCCACGCCATAGCCCGCGGGGCTTACAAGTACGGGGTGAAGCCGAAAGTTGTGGTGGACATGTATGCTTGGGACAATCCTTGACGTGGTGTTCGTGGCAATGGTGGTCCTTGCGGTGGCTGTGGTTGAGGAGAAGGATCTGGTTAGTGCGGTTGTTAAGTACGCACTCCTAAGCCTGCTCTTTGTCCTGGCTCTCTTTGAGCTCAAAGCCCCCGACGTGGCGCTCTCGGCGATAGTGGTTGGAGCGGTGGTCATCGGGGTGTTCCTGTTTACCATAAAGGGGGTGACGCGGTGAGGGCCGCTGCCGCCACCTTGACACTTGCACTGGGCATTCTGCTCCTCTCGCTGAGCTACTCGCCGCCCTACGGCGGGAGCTACACGTACTATGTCACCCACTGGACGGAAATAAACGTTCCCAACCTAGTATCGGCGATACTCGCTGGATGGAGGGCCTACGACAGTCTCGGCGAGGCGAGCCTGCTCTTCACGGCCGTCATCGGTTTTTACGTCCTCCTCGGGGGGAAGAAAAAGTGAAGATGAGCACCGTTGTGAGGACGACGACCAAGATGGTAAGCCCATTCCTCGTCACCTATGCGGTCTATCTGATGCTCTACGGCCACATAAGCCCCGGCGGCGGTTTCCAGGGAGGGGTTATCCTGGCGGTGGCCGTAATACTGCTCATCACATCACACGGCTACAGCAAAGTCCGGAGGAGGTTCCACTTCAACTGGGCAAGCCTCATAGAGAGCTCCGCCGGGGCGATGCTCGTGCTCCTGGGAATGACCGGACTTGCGTTTGGGGCGTTCTATGCCAACTTCCTGCCCACGGAGGGCGGGATAATCCTTCCGTTCAACGTCATCGTTGGCCTTGAGGTCGGTGCGGCGTTCACGTTCGTATTCTACATCCTGCTGAGGTGGGTTGAAAGTGATTAGCCCGGAACAGGCTGGAGTAGTAATCATGCTTATCGGGACCTACGGCCTGATGGCCAAAAAGGAGCCGATAAAGCTAGTGCTCTCCATCAACGTCGTCTCCCTTGGTCTGGTTCTCTTCTTCGTGGGGCTGGCATATTCGCCGGGAAAGGACGTCCCCATAATGCCCACGGATCCCGTTGATCCGCTCCCAGCGACGCTTATGCTCACCACCCTTGTAGTTGATGTCGCGATAACTTCCCTAGCCCTGGCGATTATAATGCGCATGCGGAGGGATAGTCAGTGATTTCGATGATGGTAGCGTCCCCGCTCCTCTTTGCTTTCCTTATCGTCCTGTTGGACACGCTGAGGGTGAAAAAGCCTATAATACAGGTTTCCTTCCTGCTTGGTGCCATCCTCCCTGCCGCGGTTCTCTTCATGGGCACCCCGGAGGGGGAGATAGTCGGCGGCTGGAACCGGATAAGTGGCATAGAGGTGGGGATAAGCGAACTGAACCTGCCGTTCATCGTGGGGGAGCTCATACTCTTCGTCTTTGCGGCACTTTACTCAATATCCTACTTTGACTTCAGGGACAAGAAAACGCCCAAGGCTTTGGCTTTGTTCCTGCTTCTCCACGCTGGCCTTCTGGGAGCGTTCATAGCGAGAGACCTCTTTAACTTCTACATCTACATGGAGATTGCATCTGTCTCGGCCTTCGCGCTCATAGCCTTCTTGGGCGAGCCGAACTCCAGGAGAGCCGCCTTCAAGTACCTCATGCTCTCACTCCTGGCTTCCTACTTCTTCGTCTTCGCCATAGGGCTGATATACATGGAGACGGGCTATCTAAACCTTATTCTTATATCCGAGAACGCCGTCCCCTCAAGGGAGCTGAACGCGGCCGTTGGGATAGCCTTTGCCTCGCTGCTCCTGAAGGCGGGCATCTTTCCGCTCCACTCATGGCTTCCGGATGCCCATTCGAGTGCTCCCACTCCGGTCAGCGCGGTTCTCTCTGGGGCGGTGGTTAAAGCTCCCGCCTACGGCTTGGTTCTCATGTTCTCAGCCCTTCCTATAGGGGGGACCCTAAGAACCCTCGCCATGGGTACGGCAGTCGTGTCCATTTTCTTTGGCATAGCTATGGCGCTCCTACAAAGGGACGCAAAGCGTTTTCTGGCTTACTCGACGGTCTCCCAGATGGGCTATGTGCTTCTCGGGATAGCGAGTCTCAACTTTCTAGGGGCAGCATACTACGCACTCGCTCATTCACTCTTCAAGGGTGGCCTTTTCCTGAGCGTTGGTGCTCTGGGAAGAAAAACCCGGGAACTCGGGAAGTTTGGCTACAGGAACGTGCCCCTCATGGCGCTTTCCGTGGTCATGCTCAGTCTGGCCATAGGCGGCGTTTCTCCCTTCGTAGGCTCCTACGCGAAGGGTTTGATCTCTTCTGGCCTCGATGGGGCATGGAAGTATGTCCTCTATGCCGGGAGCGTCGGCACGCTGGTTTCCTTCACAAAACTCAACTACTACCTGCTGAAGGGTCCCTCCGAGGACATTAAGTCTGTCTGGAAGTTTTCTTCCAGCTTCCTTGCATTCATCACTTTAGGCTCTGGGCTGTATTTAGGGGCCGTCCTTGATCCAAAAGACATCGTATACATAGTCCTGGCCATGGTTCTGTTCTTCATCCTGAAGGCAGCGGGTATTTTCGAGAAGAGAGTTCACGTCGGCTTTGGAGAAATAGGAAAGGAAGTAAACGTCCTCACGGCGATTTTTATACTGGCAATTCTGACATCGGTCCTACTCCAGGGGGCGTAGGACCACCTCCTTAACTTCCTTCAGCACCTCAAGTTCTCCCCTCAGCTCCTCCAGCGTGCCGCTCATTCCGCTCACGTCTATGACCGCAACTATCCCGGCCAGTTCTATGCCTTCAAGCTCCTCTGACTCGCTGAAGAGTATGTTCGCTCCATACTTCCCGAAGAGACCGCTTATCTTCGCCAGAACACCGGGCTTGTCTTCGACAATAAGTTCGACTTCCACGAGCTTCTTCCCTGGTAGAGCTATTCTTTCCATGTGTACCTCGTTGAGGTTCGTGTCAATCTCCAGAAGGAAGTAGGCACCTTCGACAAGACCGAGCTCGTAGGCGTAATCGAGGGGTATCTCAACCTTTCCGTTCTCCTTTATTCGAACTATCTCGTAGTGCCTCATAATTGGAGCTCTCATTTAATTGATAAAAGCCTTGCCCAGCGGAAACATTATTAACCCAGCCACCATAGGAAACCAACATGGAAATCATAGGGTACGTCTTTGTAATCATAGCCTTTGCAAGGCTCCTTGCTGAGGGCTTCGAAAGACTGGGTTATCCTGGCTTTCTTGGGGAGATAACCGCCGGGATGGCACTGAGCGCCCTTCTGATTAACATGCCCAGGGATCAGATGGAGCTGATGGCCGAGCTCGGGCTTTTCTTCCTTATGATATCCGCTGGCCTTGAGGTCACTCCCGAAGAGCTCCATTATGCGGGCAGGAAAACAGTGCCCCTGTACGTCGTCACGTACCTGACAATGCTCGTCCTAACGCTCCCCTTTGCGGGGTGGAGGTTAAGCTCGGACACTATAATAGTGGCCGCGATACTGTCCACGGCCTCGGCGCCGATAGTCCTCCGTCTGAAGAGGTTCTTCGGTGAGGACTTCATCCACGTCGCCCTGTCTTACGCAGTTATAAGCGAGGTAATGAGCCTGTTCATCGTTTATGTGATGGTGAGGGTGCACGAGAACCCTGGGAACTACCTGCCCATCCTTGAGAGCGTTCTCAAGGATGCCTTCTTCATAGGTATCATACTGTACCTGAATTATATAATTGGAATAAGGCACAAGGTTATGATAATCCGATTCCTCAGGAGACTTAAGAGTGATGAGGCCGTTTTTGGGCTTTTCATGGTTTTTTCGACGTCCCTCGCATTTGTCAGTGAGGAGCTAGGGCTCCACTTCAGCATAGGAGGGTTCCTTGCCGGCCTGATGATGCACAGCGACCTTGTCGGTACCAAGCAGTACGACAGGCTGACCACGATAGTGAGCGGCGTTACCTACGGCATCTTCGCTCCCATATTCTTCGCCTGGCGTGGCCTGAATTTCGAGACCGAGCTGTCCTTCGTCGTCGTGGAGTTCTTTGTCTTTGTTTACGTCGTCAGGCTTGTCGTATCGTCGGTGATGGTGAGGCACGGGGATCCGCTGACGTCCGCCGTCAGGGGTGCGGGGATAGCAAGCTTCGGTGTCCTGGGCCTGCTTGTCGGAGAGATAGGGTTTGTGTCAGGGGTGCTGAGCGAGCACATGTACGCTATGGCCTCGCTCACGAGCGTCATGGGTATATTTGCCTCCGCAACCCTGGGAAGGGCCGTGAACTATTACCGGGAAAGGAACTCCGACAGGGCCTTGTGACCTAAGAGGGGCTATCATATGGGGGTAGGGGGAGCATGCAGGGAGTGTGGGGCTTTTTTAATGGGATGGAAACGTTTTTAAGACCCCGTCAGATTAGGGAGTAGACAAATCGAGGTACGGTCTAAAGTCATCTAACCTGTGAGAACCGGGAGGAGGAAGCCGAGATGAGCTGGACAACGCCCAAGAGGGCTTTTATAGGAGCCGCCGCTGCAGAGGGTGGGACTAAGCTCAACGCCTTTGACAACGCACTCCTCAAGCTTGGGATAGGGAACGTCAATCTCGTTAAGCTGAGCAGTGTCATCCCGGCCCACATTGAGTGGATCAGAGAGGTTCCGGACGTGCCCATAGGCATGCTCCTTCCCACAGTCTACGCCCACATAGAGAGCGACGAGCCCGGGATGACCATCAGCGCGGCGCTCGGAATAGGCATCAGTGAGGGCAACGAGGGCGGCCTCATCTACGAGTACTCCGGCTACTGCACCAAGGAAGAGGCGGAGGAGATGGTCAGGAAGATGGTCGAGGAGGGGTTCAGGCAGAGGGGCTGGAAGCTGGCAGAGTTCCGCGTTGCCAGCGCGAGCATAACCGTCAGGGACAAGCCGGCAGCGGCCCTCGCAGTCGTCGTCATGTTCCCCTACTGACCTGCACTTTCTTATTTCATCCATTCCCCGAACGGGGGCAGGCTCCTTTCTACCGGTGCGTAAACCTTAAGCTTTAAAACACAATCCCCAACCTTAAAGCGGTGAGACTCATGGGATACAACGAGAAGGAAAGGGCTTTCATCGAGTGGTACCCTCGCGGTTACGGTGTCGGCTTTAAGGTCAAGGAGAGGCTCTTTGAGACGCAGACGAAGTATCAGAGGCTCGAACTATACGAGACGGAGGGATTCGGCAAGCTTCTCGTTCTCGACGGCACCGTCCAGCTCGTTGAGGAGGGTGAGGAGAGCTACCACGAACCGCTGGTCCATCCGGTCATGCTTGCCCACCCGAACCCGCGGAGGGTTCTCGTAATAGGCGGGGGCGACGGGGGCACACTGCGGGAGGTTCTGAGGCACGAGACTGTGGACAGGGCGGTGATGGTGGAAATTGACGACATGGTTATCGAGGCGTCGAAGCTCTACCTCAACGTTGCAAGGGGAGCCTTTGAAGACCCCCGGGCCGAGGTAATGGTCGGCGACGGTGTGAAATACCTTCGGGAGACGGAAGAGCGCTTTGACGTCATCATAGTCGACTCCACAGATCCCGTTGGTCCGGCGAAGCTCCTCTTTAGTGAGGAGTTCTACCGCGACGCCTACGAGAAGCTGAACGAGAGGGGACTATACATCACCCAGGCCGGGAGCGTTTACCTGTTCACGAACGAGCTCCTCGACGCGTACAGGGCTATGAAGAGCGTCTTTGACCGCGTTTATTACTTCAGCTTCCCGGTTATAGGCTACGCCTCTCCGTGGAGTTTCCTGGTCGGCGTCAAGGGCGACGTGGACTTCACAAAAGTTGACCTTGGGCGTGCGGCAAAGCTTGAACTCAAATACTACGACCCTGAGAGGCACGAAACTCTGTTCCAGATGCCGAGGTACGTCAGGAAGCTTCTTGAGTCGGAGTGATCCCCTCCACGACTTCCTTTTTAACACGCCCTTTCGGGGAACATTTATAAGTGCGGTGCCCAGTGGGGAGAGGGTGGTATATCACATGGCATCCATTACTGCGATCGTTAAGAATCTCCGGCCGTTGGACGGGCGAGCGTACGTGGCCCTCATAGGCCTCGCCATTCTCATGAACTACCGGCCAGGGCTCGAGGGGGCCGCGGCGGTCTCCTTCCTGGCTGGAGTGCTGTTTGTGTGGTACTCATTTTCGATAAACAACTGTTTTGATGTTGATACCGACTCAAAAAATCCCCGGAAGCTGCATAAAAATCCCGTGGCGTCGGGAGAGCTCACTTTCCGGGAGGGAATCGTGACATCCCTGTCCCTCTCCCTCCTGGGCACGCTCCTTGCGTACACCCTTAGCTGGCCGTCGTTCGTCGTGTACCTCTCGATGGTCTTCCTAGCCACCGTGTACTCCGCACCCCCGAGGCTCAAGGCCAGACCTGCCCTGGACGTCCTGGTGCACGGGCTGTTCTTTGGATTCCTGCCCTTCGTATACGGGTCTCTGGTGGACGGCACCCTCTCAAAAAACGAACTGCTCATAGCGGCAGCAGTGGGCCTCTACTCTTTCTCTCTGGAGCTCAGGAACCACCTTGAGGACTATGAAAGCGATCTCTCCGCCGGCCTAAGAACCACGCCTGCAGTCATAGGGAAGAGGCGTTCGGAGACCCTAGTTGCAGTTTTTTCGGGCCTTACCCTCGTCCTCCTTCTCGCGGCCCTGAACCCTGTGCTTGGGCTGGTTGGAGGGGCGTTTTACGGGTTCAGGGACAACTACAGGCTGAGCGATGCCGCGGTTGTTGTACTCTTGGTGTTCCATGCGCTGGGGGCGGTGGTCTGAATGAGAATAGCGCTCGTAAGCGACTGGTACTACCCGAAGATCGGCGGTGTCGCCAGCCACATCCACAGCCTTGCCCTGAAGCTCGCTGGGAGGGGACACGAGGTCTCAATAGTGACCAACGATCTGGAAACCGGGAAGGAGGGGGAGCTCGCGGAGTATGGGATAGAGCTGGTCAGGGTGCCCGGCAGGGTGAGCCCGGTGCTGGGAATAAACCTGGGGCAGTCTGTGGTTTCCAGCAAGGAAATGGGGAGCTTCCTCCAGGACTGCGACGTTGTCCACTCCCACCACGCCTTCACGCCGCTGGCCCTTAAAGCGGTAAAGGCAGGTAGGAATATGGGAAAGGCGACACTGCTGACAACACACAGCATATCCTTTTCCTACGAGTCCCGGCTGTGGGAGGCACTAGGTCTCACGATCCCCCTCTTCAGCAGGTACCTGAAGTACCCCCACGAGATAATAGCTGTGAGCAGGGCCGCCGGGGCGTTTATAGGCCACTTTACCGACGTGCCGGTCAGGGTGATCCCCAACGGGGTTGATGACGGGCGCTTCAGGCCCCTTTCCAGGGAAGAGAAGGAGGCAGTAAAAGATGAACTGGGCCTGGAGGGCAGGGTTGTTCTGTACGTAAGCAGGATGTCGCCCAGGAAGGGCCCTCACGTTCTCCTTAATGCATTCCAGGACATCACGAGGAGCAACGACGATGTGACCCTGCTCATGGTGGGCTCGGGGGAGATGCTCCCGTTCCTGAAGGCCCAGGCGAGGTTCCTCAGGATGGATGACAGGGTTAGGTTCATGGGCTACGTCCCCGGCGAGGAGCTTCCGAAGATCTTTGGAATCGCCGACCTCTTTGTTCTCCCCTCCATTACCGCCGAAGCGTTCGGGATTGTGATACTTGAGGCCATGGCCTCAGGGGTACCTGTTGTTGCAACCGACGTTGGCGGCATACCCGAGGTCATCAGGGAGAGCGAAAGTGGTCTTCTGGTCCCCCCTGGAAACGAACCTGCCCTTAGAAGCGCCATGGAAGCACTTCTGTCTGACGAGAGGCTGGCGCACAGGCTTGGAGAAAACGGAAGGAAGGCGGTTGAAGAGCGCTACTCTTGGTCAAAGGTGGTGGTGGAGATAGAAAAGGCTTATGAGGACGCGCTCCAAAAGGTCTAAGGAAGACCCGTGCAGGTGGAGAGATGTACTTGGCGGGGGTTTGGGGCCTCCTGGGCGTGTTGGGCTGGGAGACAGCGGCGCTTATCGCTGGTGGTCGGAATGGGCGTGGATGAAGTACTCGACGAGATAGACCGACGGATAAAACGCCTCCAGGCCGAGATAGAGATTGCGGAGGAGAGGATGAGGTATCTGGAACAGTTTGGGGCCCCCCAGGGCCCCTCCGGTTACATGGGGGATCATTCCTTTTACTATCTGCTTCTGCTGGGGATATGGGCCTTCATTGGCTTTCTGGTTCTCCTCTACTTAAGGAACCGCTTACCCTCCGGTGTCCGTGTGCCCATTCTGCCCTATGCCGTGATTGCCGCCGCGATGGTCGCTCTTCCCATAGTGTATAACGTCCTTCAGGGCAGGAGGGAGGAGAAGACCCTTCTTGAAGAGGCTGAAGAGAGGGGACGCCTCGCGAGGCTCGTCCTCTCGCGCTTTTACCGCCCCTTCCGGGAGGCCGTTGAGAAGAACGACCTGAGGGCAATGGAGGCCCTCGCGGACGCCCTCCTTGGGGATCCGATCCTTGCGGAGGCCATGGAAAGAACCATGGAGGGCGATCCCAAGATCGTTGCCTACGCTCTCTACCTGTACACTAGGTACAGTCCTGAGCTGAGGGACGAGGTTGCAGAGGCCATTGAGCGCCTGAACAACCGGCCCGTCAGGGCCCTCCTTCTGGAGCTGATCGGGGGCCAAAGGTTATAACTCCTTGTACCCTTTTATTACACCGGTGAGAGGCTTGAGGCTGGAGGTTCTGAGCAGGGAGGATATGAACTCACTTTCGAGGGAGCTCAGCAGGGCGGGCATCATGAACCGGACGCGGGAGGAGGTTTATCCTGAGGTGTCCCACTACATAATCCTCAAAGGGACGTACGCGGAGCTTCTTGAGCGTGCCGAGGAGATACCCCCCGTTGAGGAGTCCCTTGAGGAGCTGAAGTCCTCCTACGAGGACATGATGGGGGACTGGGAGATCGGCGGTAGAAAATCCCTTGAAGAGCTCTTCGATGAGTCTGACCTGGAAAAGCTGATACTGGTGACGGCCCTCATCGAGGCAGGGGCCGCGGTCGAGGAGGACGGGACGCTAGTCCTGAAGGAGAAGCCGCCCCTGGACATGCTTCGCGTCGAGCTCAGGTTCCCCATAGAGGAAGTCGAGGAGTACCTTGAGGATATTGAAAAGCTGTTTGAGACGAGCATGGTTACCGAGTACACCCTAGAGAAGAGGTACTACGTGGAGGTCATGGAAGTGGACAGGGAGCTCGTCGAGGCGGCCCTTGAGATAGCCGAGGGCTACGCTACCGAGGAGAGCATGGTCGAGGCCATGTTCGACGGCATAGCCCGCTCGGTTCTCGCAGACGTAATCCTAGAGCTCGCTGGAAAGCACAGGAGGAAGAACGAGCTCATAGAGGCCCTTCTTGAGCGGGAGCCGATAGTGGTTGAGGGGGAGCATGAGAGGCTCAACATATACTTCGACGAGGAAGCTATAGAGGACTTCCTGAAGGAGTTGCAGACGCTGGGATACCTCAAGGTCAAGGGCAACAGGATATGGGCATGACGCAAACCTTAAAAATTCAATCTCCTACGGGCGATGGGGGTGGAGGAGATGGCGGTGCTGAAGGCCGTCAGATTCAAGGACAGGGACGGAGAGCTCTACTTCCGCTGCCCCAGGTGCGGTATGGTCTTCCGCAGGAGCAGGGACTACATAAGGCACGTCAACAGGGCGCACGGCCATCTCTTCAGGAAGTGATCCTGCACGTTCTTTTTTTCTTGGGATGAGGAAAACGGCCAGGGCTGAAAAAGTGATGAGCGGGTTCGGGCTTGCCGACCGTCAATCCCTGATCACTATCTCCTTTGTGAGCTTCACCGTGAACGTCTTGCCGACCTTCTCCCTCTCCACCAGTTGCTTTTTCTCAAGCTCCTGGATTATCCTGCTTATCGTGGGCCTTGAATAGCCGGTCATCTCCGGGAGCTCCTCCTGCTTGACAGTCCCGCCCTTTTCAAGTATCGCTTTGACGACTATGCGCTCCTTCTCGGTGAGCACTTCTATTGGCACCCTGTTGGTGGCCCAGCGCTTCTTGGCATAGTATATGGAAACCGGAACCGCTACTGCCAGGGAAAGAATAACGGCCATAGCTATGGCCGCCCAGTCCGTTCTTTTCGGCTGTTCTGGGATCTCTATTTTGAGGTTTTCCCTGTACCAGTACGTCTCGTAGCCCATGGATCTGATTTTCGCCTCAACATCTTTGGACATCCCGGCCCCCATGAGGAGCACCAGCTTCGGGTTGAGCTTTTTCAGAGCGTTTGCTGTTGAGTCTGAGAGTGCATCTTCCTGGGTGAGGAGTAGGGGGTAGCCGTATATCATTGCCCACCTCGCCGCCGCCAGTGCGGAGCCGTAGTCGCTTGAGCTGGCGACCACAACGGTCTCGTAGCCGTTGGGGTAGAACTGGAGGGCAAGCTTCGCGGCAGTTTCGGTTCTGACGGCGCCACCTATTCTCTCAACAGTGAATCCCATGTTGAGGAGCTCGTCCTGAACCCTGTCGCTGACCGCTTGGGAATCGCCTATTATCAGGACGTGGTTCCACCCGAACTGGGCATAGCTCTGGAGCTGGGCAATGGTGCCGGGATCCAGCTCCTTCGGGTTCACAGGAAGGATCGGGACGTCGAGCATCTTGGCGTAGGGGAGCGCGACGATGTAGTCGATAAGGTCGTCGTTCCTCACGATTATGAGGTCGTACTTCGGCACGCCCTCACCGTTCTGGGCAGACGCGTGGGGGATCAGGAAGGACGAGAGCACCAGCACGATGAACGCTACAGCGACGGCCCTTTTTACCATTCCACCACCTAAACGGGGAGTAGTACGAGGCCCTTAAAAAGGTTTTTCGGTTCAGAACGCCGGAGGGGAAGTTCTGTGATTCAAAAGGCCCACTGCACAGGGATTCTGGAGTATGTACAGCTCCCCGCGCAAAACGCCGGGCACCCGCCGCAGGGGCTGGCCAACCTTGGACGGCTTAAAACGGGAAAAGAAGCCCGGAAGAGTCCCGGTATGATCAGAGTTCAAGCTCCTCTCCGGGTTCAAGGACGACGACTTCGGCCCTGTCGCCAACCCGCCTCTTAAACTCCTCCGGGTCTGCTGAAATTGGAGGCCAGGTGCTGTAGTGCATGGGGACGACCCTCTTGGGCTTCAACAGCTCGACGGCCTTGGCTGCCTCCCTCGGCCCCATGGTGAAGTGTCCGCCTATCGGGAGGAGTGCGACGTCAATGGGCCCGTAGAGCTCGTTAAAGAGCTCCATGTCCCTGAACACGAAGGTGTCGCCCGCGTGGTATATCTTAACGCCATCGAGCTCGACGATGTAGCCGCAGGCACTGCCTATGCTGTACTTACCGTCGCTGCTGGAGTGCCAGGCCGGAACCTGGACGATCTTAACCCCGTCAACCTCTGTCGGGCCGTAGTTCATGCCGATGGTCGTTATCCCCTGGTTGCCCTCGACGAGGTAGTTGGCTATGTCGTACATGGCGACTATCTTTGCCCCGGTCCTCTGCGCTATGGCAACGGCGTCGCCGATGTGGTCTCCGTGGGCGTGGGTTATGAGGATCAGGTCTGCCTCAAGCTCTTCCGGCTTTGCGGCCGCCTTGGGGTTGCCCGTGAGGAACGGGTCTATCAGGATCTTCTTGCTCCCCTCGATCAGGAAAGCAGCATGGCCGAGAAACTTCACCTTCACCATCGCTATCACCTCACTGGTTATAATAACCCGAACTAACTTAAACCTTTCGGGGAAATGAAATTCTGCGCAGTAGTGCCCTTTTCAGCCCATTGAGGCCTTACTTTTTCCCTTCCATGCCCATAATTGCCTCACTGTCCTTTTTGGGAAAGCTTATATACAATTCCACCCAGATTCCAACGGTGAGTCACAGATGACGTTTGACTATTTCTTCAAGCCGAAGGCTATAGCTGTCATCGGGGCATCAAACGACCCCCTCAAGCTCGGCTATGAAGTCTTCAAGAACCTCAAGAACTACAGAGACGGAAAGGTCTATCCCATCAACGTCAAGGACGATGAAGTCCAGGGAGTCAAGGCCTACAGGAACGTGAAGGACATCCCCGACGAGGTCGACCTCGCGGTCGTTGTAGTCCCGAAGCGCTTCGTCAAGCAGACGATAATAGACTGCGGCAAAAAGGGCGTCAAAGGAATAATCCTCATCACGGCGGGCTTCGGAGAGGTCGGAGAGGAAGGGAAGAAGGAAGAGAGGGAGCTCGTCGAGATAGCCCATAGGTATGGCATGAGGATAGTCGGCCCGAACTGTGTCGGCATAATGAACACCCACAACGACATGAACGCCACCTTCGTGATGAACGCGAAGAAGGGCGACATAGCCTTCATAAGCCAGAGCGGTGCCCTTGGAGCAGGAATCATCTACAAGACCGTCAAGGAAGGGATAGGTTTCTCGAAGTTCGTGAGCATTGGCAACATGGCGGATGTGGATTTTGCTGAGTTCATGGAATACCTCGCCGACACCAAGGAGGACAAGGCGATAGCGCTCTACATCGAGGGCCTCAAGGACGGGAGGCGCTTCATGGAGGTCGCTAAGAGGGTGACCAAAAAGAAGCCCGTCATAGTCCTTAAGGCCGGAAGGAGCGAGAGTGGAGCTAGAGCCGCTTCGAGCCACACCGGTTCCCTCGCTGGAAGCTGGCGCATCTACGAGGCCGCCTTCAAGCAGAGCGGTGTCATAGTCGCGGAGACTATAGACGACATGCTCAGCATGGCTCGCGCTTTCACCCAGCCCCTCCCGAAGGGCAACAGGGTCGCGATAATGACCAACGCCGGCGGCCCGGGCGTCCTCACCGCCGATGCGATAGACAGGCTTGGCCTCAAGCTGGCAGATCTCGAGGAGAGCACGATTGAGGAGCTCCGCTCGTTTCTGCCCCCGATGGCTGCAGTCAAGAACCCCGTTGACATGATAGCAAGCGCGAGGGGCGAGGACTACTACAGGACCGCAAAGGCCCTCCTCGAAGACCCGAACGTTGACATGCTCATAAGCATCTGTGTCGTCCCCACCTTCGCGGGGATGACCTCGACCGAGCACGCTGAGGGCGTTGTCAGGGCCGTTAAGGAGGTCAACAACGGCAAGCCCGTCCTCGGCCTCTTCATGGCGGGCTACGTGAGTGAAAAGGCCAAGGAAGTCCTCGAAGCTAACGGAATTCCAAGCTACGAGAGGCCCGAGGATGTTGCTGCCGGCGCTTATGCGCTCGTGGAGTTTGCGAAGGCAAGGGGAGTTTTGAAGGAGGAGTGAGGTGATTTTGGATGGCGAAAGTTACCGACATGGTTTTATGGGACAAGCCGGGGGAGAAGGTTCTCCTCCTCGGCAACCAGGCCATAGCGCGCGGTGCACTTGAGGCGAACATAGCGGTTTACGCCGCCTATCCAGGAACCCCCAGTTCAGAGCTTACCGACACAATGGCTATCGTTGCCAAGAAAGCCGGCGTATACATGGAGTACTCGACCAACGAGAAGGTCGCCTTCGAGACGGCTCTGGCCGCTGCATGGAGCGGTCTCCGTGCCATGACGGCGATGAAGCATGTCGGCCTCAATGTCGCGGCAGACACCTTCCTCAGCTCCGTCGGCATGGGCGTCGAGGGCGGCTTCGTCATAATGGTCGCCGACGACCCGAGCATGTGGAGCAGCCAGAACGAGCAGGACACCCGCGTTTACGGCAAGTTTGCCAACGTCCCGGTTCTTGAGCCGAGCTCGCCCCACGAGGCAAAGGAGATGACGGAGTACGCCTTCGAGCTCAGCGAGAAGTTCAAGCACTTTGTTATCCTCAGGACGACCACCAGAACCTCCCACGCGAGGGGGGACGTCGTCCTCGGCGAACTGCCCGAGGAGATAAAGCAGGGCAAGAGGAAGTTCGGAAAGTTCAACAAAGATCCGAACAGGTTCGTCGACGTCCCGGCAAACGCTAGGAAGTTCCACCCGATAATCCTGGAGAAGATAGAGAAGATCCGCGAGGAGTTCAATAACATGCCTTTCAACTGGATAGAGGGCGACGAGAGCGCGAAGGTCGGTATCATCGCCCCCGGATTGGCATACGCCTACGTCAAGGAAGCTCTCCACTGGCTCGGCGTCGAGAACGTCAAGGTCCTCAAGCTCGGAACCCCATTCCCGGTTCCCTATGGCCTGCTTGAGAAGTTCATGGACGGCCTTGAGAAGGTTCTCATCGTTGAGGAGCTCGAACCGGTCGTTGAGGAGCAGGTCAAGACCTGGGCGTACGACAGAGGTTTGAGGATCCCGATTCACGGGAAAGACCTCGTTCCACGCGTTTACGAGATGACCACCCGGAGGGCGGTTACCGCTATAGCCAAGTTCCTCGGTATTGATGTTCCGCTGGACTACGGGGAGCTCGACGCGAAGTACAACAAGGCCCTCGAGATAGTTCCGCCGAGGCCGCCGAGCCTCTGTCCAGCTTGCCCCCACAGGAACAGCTTCTACGCCATAAAGAAGGCCACCAGGGCGAGGGGCATCTACCCGAGCGACATAGGCTGCTACACCCTCGGTCTCCTCCCGCCGCTCAACGCGGTTGACACCACCGTCGCGATGGGCGGCTCAATAGGCATCGCCCACGGTCTTGAGATAGCCCAGCACGGTTCCATGAGCGAGGAGCAGAGGAAGAAGGAGAAGAAGATCATAGTGGCTACTATAGGCGACTCGACCTTCTACCACACCGGACTTCCCGCTCTGGCCAACGCCATCTACAACCGCTCCAACATCCTGATAGTCGTCCTCGACAACCTCGTTACCGCAATGACCGGCGACCAGCCGAACCCGAGCACCGGTCAGACCCCCCATGGCATGGGTAAGAGGATTCCGATAGAGGACGTCGCTAAAGCAATGGGCGCCGACTTCGTCGAGGTCGTTGACCCCTACGACACAAAGAAGACCTACGAGGTCATGAAGAAGGCCCTCGAGGTCGAAGGAGTCAGCGTCGTCGTGTCGAGACAGGTCTGTGCCCTCTACAAGATAGGCCAGATGAGGAGGAGAGGCGAGAAGTGGCCGATATACTACGTCGACGAGGACGCCTGCACCGGCTGTAAGGTCTGTATCAACGCCTACGGATGTCCGGCCATCTACTGGGACGAGGAGAGGAAGCAGGCGAGGATAGAGCCCAGCATGTGCTGGGGCTGCGGTGGGTGTGCGCAGATCTGTCCGTTCGGTGCCTTCAAGCCCGTGGAGGAGGGAGAGGAATGAAGGTTAAGGAGTACAACATAGTCATCGCCGGTGTCGGCGGCCAGGGTGTCCTTACGGCCGCCAACATCCTTGGCTGGGCCGCCCTTCACGCCGGCTACAAGGTGAGGATGGGTGAGGTTCACGGCATGAGCCAGCGCTTTGGTAGCGTTGTCTCGTACGTCCGCTTCGGCGAAGAGGTCTACGGCTCGATGGTTCCCGAGGGCAAGGGCGACGTTATACTCGGCTTCGAGCCGGTGGAAGCTCTGAGATACATCAACCACCTCAGGCAGGGCGGAATGGTCGTCGTCAACACCAAGCCCATCGTTCCCGTCCAGGTCTCGATGGGTAAGGCCCGCTACCCGGAGATCGACGAGATAAAGAAGATCGTGGAAGAGGACTTCAAGGCCAAGTGGATAGGCTTCAACGCTGAGGAGCTCGCCATAAAGGCCGGTCACGTCGTCACGACCAACACAGTCCTCATCGGTGCGCTGACACAGATCCCCGAGTTCCCGCTCGACGCGGAGCACGTCAGGGAGGTCATAAGGCTCAGCGTCCCGCCGAAGGCTGTCGACATAAACATGAAGGCCTTCGACCTCGGAATTGAAGCCGCGAAAGAGATTCTGGGGCTCTGATGCCCTTATTATCTTTCGTCTCTTTATTCTCTCTCCCAAAATGCTTATTAGTTCTCAAACGGAATAACTTTTTGGTGCAACCATGGAGTGTATTGATGGTGAGCCGTTCAATGACTGGAGAATATTCTCCGCTAAGGCAGGCTGTCGGGCATTTAAAGAGGAAGATAGAATCTGCCTGATTGAATGGACGGACTATTATATCGAAGGCGAGACTCTAAAAACGGTTATAATAAACGGCAAGCCTGCGAAAAAGCTCAAAAACGGGCTCTTTATGATATCCTTCGGAAATTTCGTTGGCCTTTCTGAATTGGTTCTCCTGTTTGAAGGCGGCAAGACAACAAAAGTTCCCGTTGAGGTTCTTTCGCTCAAAGTTTCGAGGATGTATCCAAAACTTTTTTCATCATTTGAAGGTTATGGTATTGAAAAGCTCTCACGCCTCCAGAACGCTTTTGTGGAGGCATTAACTGGCGAAATTCTTCGGTATTCGAGTGCCATCCCCTTCCACTTAGAGTCTCCCACTGGGTTCTCGACCTTGGAAAGCGATGAGCCGATCAACGAACTCTTTGCCTACCACTACCTCCGCTCGAAGGGTGAACGAATCATTGAGGCCTTTGAAACAGTGATGCACCGCATGAAGAGGGAACTGGTCATGGAGAAGGAATGGCTGAGGCCCGACGAGGTCGATGAGGTAACACCTGAAACTCTGCTCTCAATCGTCCAGCACCCGGAGTATCTGGCTCCAGCAGGAGAGGGTGTCCTGGTAGCCAATTACCTGAACGGCTATGTCCCCACCAAGGTTCTAGGATTTAGGAAGTACGAAAGCTTCGACACTCCCGAGAACCGGTTCGTAAAGCATTTCCTCAACCTACTCGTTGAGTGGAGCGAGAAGGTTATAGAAACCTTCGATGAAAAGAAGGCAAATCTGGAGCCGATCAAAGAACTCCTCGGGGAGCTTGAGTTCATAGGAAGCGATGGACTCTGGGAAGACGTTGGCGAGATGACGCTTTTTCCGTACACTTCACAGACGCTTTTGAAGGGCGACGGCTACCGCGACCTGCTTGAGCTTTACAGGGAGTTTACTTCCTATGCTCCGTTCTTCGAGGAGCTGCAGAGGGCGATAGACAACAAAGACATTGCCAAGCTGTACGAGTATTGGGCGTTCTTCAGGCTCATTGATGAGCTTGGGGCAATTCTCGGAAGGAAAGAGCTCAAAATCCATGTGCTTCCGGCGGGCGAGCTCTCCGAAAGCGGAGACGTTTACGCTGAATTCGACAATGGTTGGAGGCTCTACTACAACAAGCGGCTGACTCCAATGAGGTGGAGCTACTCGGTGACGTTAAGGCCGGACTTCTCGCTTTTCACAGGGAGCCCAAATAGCAAAAACGCACAGCTTGTAGGGGTTTTTGACGCCAAGTTCAAAGTCGAGGTGGTTGACGAACGGGAAGAAATAGAGGATTTCGATGAAGAGGCCGAGATGGCAGAGAAAAATGGCGACTACACCACCTGGGCGAAGCTTGAGGATATCTACAAGATGCACACATACCGGGACGCACTCGGGTGCAGGTTCGCGGTTGTGGTTTATCCTGGGGAGAGAAGCACGTTTTTTGATGTGAACGGGAACAAAGTCGACGGTTTCGCAATTGCCCATATTTTGGCCGGGAATCTGGATGGTGTTGGTTATTTGAGGCTGATTCCGGAGGTGGAAATATGGTAGTCACCAGAGAAGATGCGGAGAATCTCCTAAATGAAATATCCGGGGAATTTTTAAGAAAGGTGCAAGGAGAAACGCCCAAGCCCTCAAAAATAAGGTACTTCGATGAGCACCAGGTTGTTGAGGTTAAATTCGATCTGTGGCACAGGTATGTAAACAGACGGAAGCATGAAGTCTCTTATATGTGGACAATTTATTTAAGAACTCAAAGGATTAGGTACGGACTTGCCGTTTCCTGTTCCTCTGCCGACGCCAGTGAGCGGGCGTTAATTAAACTACTCGGGGAGGACACGATTAAGTCCCTAAAGGAGAGGGGCCTTTCTATCATACGGCTTGACCGCAGGGTGATGCTGGGAAAAGAGATGTCTCTGGATGCTTTTGGGGAAGCCCAGAAAGAGGAAAGCCTGAATCTGATGCTGGGTGTGCACTCGTTCCTTGCCAACAATATCTCCACGTTCGAGGAGAGTCTATGTTTTGATGGAGGGAATGACCCCCTAATCGAGGCTTTGAGGGATATGAAAACTCTTTACTGGAGGGAATGGGAAAATAAAGGAAAGCCTCTGATCGAGAAGGCCCGGGAAGAAGTGATTAAGTTCGCTAAAGGCGAGTCTGGCGAATTAAGCCTACCTTCAGACACCGATGGGGATGCTGGGCGTCTGCTCTGGTTTGTTGCAGGAGGAGTTAGTGACAGAGGAGACCCGGATGGGCTCAGAGAGTTCTTGAGGGCGCTAATAGGGACGTCTCCTGAGAATGCAATACAGCTCGTGCGAGAGTACTCCCACAAAATAAAAGGGACCAGCATGCTGGGCATCATAAACCTGGCGGCGCTGGTTTATCCAGAAGTCATCATGCCTATCTGGGGTAGTCCTAAGGATACCCGGGGCATTCTGAACCCGGTGAGTTCAAAACTTCTTGGGATTACAAAACCAGCCTCCCACCTTACCATTAGGGAGTATCTAGATTTAGTGAAACGTGTCAAATTGGCTTCTAAAGAGGCAAACATTTCAAATCTTTTGGAGATTGCGTTTTATTTAGTCAAGCTATCCCGAGAATCCCTACCACAGAGTTACAGAGTTTACATGGAAATAACAAAACCTTTTGGAGGCAGGAAACCTAGTAAAAAGTACCTTCTCCAAGATCTCAATAGAAGCCATGTCGGTCGTTTTCTCTGGTCTCCCGCTGATGAAAAATACTGGAACGGTCGTTACGGGAAGATTGGCCTCTTGAAAGTAGGGGATATAGTTCTCCATGATGTTCATGGCAAGATTGTCGGCTATTCAGTCGTAGCAGAGCCCCCTAAAGAGCTAACAAAAGAGGAAATCATAAAGCTTTTTGAAAAAATTGGGATCTGGAATGAAAAGTACAAAGAATTTGCAGAAAGTTGGTTTAAAAAGTCTCAAACTGGGAAGTTTTACATTGTTAGACTCAAGAACTTTAGGGAACTGGATAAGCCCATTGGGTATACCAAAGTTGAAGGTTTGCCATATCCATGGGAACTCCAAGGGATGTATCTGATCGAAATATCCCCTGAAGTCCTGAAGAAGCTGAAGATAGTCCAAGAAGGTATTGATACGAAGGTCATTAAATTGGATGAGTATTTCGCCTCAAAGGGCTA
This sequence comes from Thermococcus sp. M36, assembly GCF_012027355.1. Taxonomy (NCBI): domain Archaea; kingdom Methanobacteriati; phylum Methanobacteriota; class Thermococci; order Thermococcales; family Thermococcaceae; genus Thermococcus; species Thermococcus sp. M36. Next base: position 578,832 of record NZ_SNUH01000001.1, on the reverse strand, counting down.
CCTCTACCCGGAACACCTTGTCTCCCAGTTCTACACCGCCCTCAAGACCAAGGGTTTTGTAATTCTTTCGGGCCTCACTGGAACTGGAAAGACAAAGATAGCCCAAGAGCTGGCTGAGCTCCTCGATCCATCAAAGAAAAACTTCCTATTCCTCTCGGTCCGCCCAGACTGGCGTGATTCAAAACCATTGCTTGGCTACTACAATCCCCTAACAGAAAAATACCACAAAACCAGCCTTCTGGAGTTCATTTTGAAGGCTATTAAAGACTACGAAGACAATTGGGATGAGGCTATTCCTTATTTTGTACTCCTAGATGAGATGAACCTCGCTCATGTCGAGTAATACTTCGCCGACTTCCTCAGCGTCCTTGAGAGTGGAAGGAATGAGGACGGGTTCACAAGGGAGCCCTTGAGGCTCCATGACGTTGATGAGATTGAAGAAAAGGAGGGCATCCCTAAGGAACTCTTCCTCCCGCCCAACCTCTACATCATTGGGACGGTGAACATGGACGAGACTACCTATTCCTTCAGCCCCAAGGTTCTCGACAGGGCTTTCACGATAGAGTTCCACGATGTCGAGCTTGATGTATACCCTCCAGAAAATATAAGCGGCGGGTTATCCCCTGGGCTCGTAGAGTCTCTGAAAGAGGCAATACTGGAAGACCTCTGTGGCAGGGATGGCCAGTTCCTTGCCCGCTCGAAAGAGGAAATAAACGAGGCCGTCAAAAAGCTGAAAGATACCGAGTACTGGCAAATCCTCATTGAATTAAACAAAGCCCTTGAACCCTACGACCTCCACTTCGGCTACCGCGTTGTTGATGAGATTGCCCTCTTTTTCCAGAACGCTGAGGAGAGCTGGAAAAAGGGAATCGTCGAGTTCGAAAGTGAAGACGAGATATTTGATCTGGCACTGCTCATGAAAGTCCTCCCAAAGTTCCACGGGAACAGGAAGAGGCTTGAGAAGCCCTTGAGAGAGGTGCTGAAGCTCTGCCTTGCAGATGGTTCACAAGTCAACGTGGATGAGTTGAGAAGTGGGGAGATCGTTGATATCATTAGAAACTGGGAGGAACACAACAAAAACTTCCGCTTTAAGCACACAGCTAAAAAAGTCCTCCGCATGCTCCGGCAGCTCTATGAGATAGGCTTTGCGAGCTTCAGCTGACCTTTCCCTCTTTTCGAAACCCTTATAACTTACCCCGGGGTAAGTAGCTTACGGTGGGGTAAGTTGCTGTTCGACCTCCAGCCCAAGACCAAGAGAGAAGACCTGTACGACCGCGAGAAAGAACTTAAAGAGTTCCAGAATGCCATAAACCTAGGCGAAAGGCTGGTTCTGCTCCTCGGGATCAGACGCCTTGGGAAGAGCTCCCTCCTCAACGTCGCTCTTGCTGAGTCAGGGATGCCCTACGCCAAAATCGACGTCCGCTCCCTGTACTTCACTCACGGCTCGATACCCCAGGAGATTCTGGCGAGAAAAATCCTGGGCTCACTGCTATCAACGGTCTCCACAAAGAAATCCCTCCGGCTGAGGCTTGAGAAGATGTTGAACTCGATCAGGGGTCTAAAAGTTTCGGGGCTTCACGTCGAGTTCGAGAGAAAACCCGACCTGGCTGAGATTCTGGAAAAGATCGATTCCTGGGCTGAAAAAGAGGATATCAGGGCCATAATGGCCTTCGACGAGGCCCAGTACCTAAGGCTCTCAGGCATTCAATACGACGGCCTGATAGCCTACGCCGTTGATAACCTTCCAAACGTTACCTTCGTCCTCACCGGATCCGAGATGGGGATGCTCCACGACTTTCTTGGCCTCGACAATCCCAAAAAGCCACTCTTCGGGAGGTACGCAAGGGAGATAATCCTTGAACGGTTCAACAGGAAACAGAGCATGGACTTTCTCAGGAGTGGTTTTGAGGAGCTTGGGACCGAGGTTGACGATGGGGATATAGAAAGGGCTGTTGAGAGGCTCGACGGAATCGTCGGTTGGCTGACAACCTACGGTTATTTGAGGGGGATGAGGAAGCTCTCCGAGAAAGAGGCCCTTGAGGAACTTTTCCAACGGGCTCGGGCCCTTGTTAGTGAGGAGTTGTCCACCCTCATTGCATACAGCAGGAGGTACGGTCTCATACTCAAAGCCGTCGCGATGGGCAACGGAACCTGGAGTACCATAAAGGAGTACGTTGAGTTTCGGGGAGGGCCAATAAACGATGCAAAGTTCTCTAACCTGCTCAAGAACCTCGTGAAGTATGGTTACCTTGAAAAGAAGGGCAATGAATACTCCATACCTGATCCCGTTGTCGGTAAGGTGGTGGAGGGGCTTCAACTTACCCCCCGGTAAGCTCCTTACCCCCGGGTAAGTTACACGGTTCCGTCAGAGAGCTCCGGAACCACGTGGGCTGTTCTCTAATTAGTAACAAACGAAACATTTAAATGTTTTCGCAACATATCTTGTTTTGGTGAAGGCAGTGAAGCTTTACCGGACTGGTGAAGCGGCAAGAAAACTCGGAGTTTCAAAGATGACAGTCCTCCGCTGGATTAAAGCGGGCAAACTCAAAGCCCACAGAATTGGCAAAGAATACCGTGTCCCCGAAAGCGAAATCAAAAGACTCCTCGAAGGCAAAACTCTTGATAAAGTCGCCATCTATGTAAGAGTCTCAAGCCGAGACCAGAAAGAAGACTTGGAAAGACAAATCGAATACCTCAAAAATTATTGCACTTCCAGAGGTTACCAAGTGGCTAAAATCCTCACTGACATCTCCTCCGGCTTGAACGAGAACAGAAAGGGCCTAAAACAACTCTTCAAGCTAGTCGAAAGCGGAGAAGTAACCAAAGTCGTCATAACTTACAGGGACGGGCTTACACGCTTCGGCTTCAAATACCTCGAACAATACTTCAACTCTCACGGCGTCGAGATTGAAGTAATCTTTGACGATGAAGAAAAAACACCAGAAAAAGAGCTCGTGGAGGACTTGTTGGCCATAGTAACCTCCTTCGCCGGAAAGCTCTATGGGGCTCGTTCTCACAAGAAAAAACATCTCATCGAGGCTGTGAAGAATGCCCTTCGAGACGATTAAACTGACCGCCAAGTTCAAACTCAAGGAAATACCTAATGGGTTAGATGACCTCTTCTCCACTTACCGTGAGATTGTGAATTTTCTCATCACTCACGCTTATGAGAACAACATCACCAGCTTTAAACGGCTTAAAAAAGAGACTTACAAAAGCCTTCGCAAGGAATATCCAGAACTACCAAGCCACTGCATTTACACAGCCTGCCAGATGGCTACTGCAATTTACAAGAGTTATCGGAAGAGGAAGCGGAAGGGGAAGGCTAATGGCAGGCCAGTATTCAAGAAGGAAGTTATTATGCTTGATGACCACTTGTTTAAACTCGACTTGGAGAAGAGAATAATCAAACTCTCCACTCCAAACGGGAGAGTTGTTTTAGAGTTTTATCCAGCAAAATATCACGAAAAGTTCAGGGACTGGAAGGTTGGTCAAGCGTGGTTGGTTAGGACGCCAAAAGGAGTGTTCATTAACGTTGTCTTCTCCAAGGAGGTTGAGGTTGGAGAGCCAAAAGCCTTTGTCGGCGTGGACTTGAACGAGAACAATGTTACGCTCAGCCTTCCTAACGGTGAATTCGTGCAGATTATTACCCACGAGCGGGAAATTAGGACTGGTTACTTCCTAAAGCGGAGGAAGATTCAGAGAAAAATTAGAGCTGGAAAGAAGAGGAAAAAACTCCTTGAAAAGTACGGCGAGAGGGAGAGAAACAGGTTGAACGACTTGTATCACAAACTCGCTAACAAGATTGTTGAGTTGGCGGGGAAATACGGTGGTATTGCTCTTGAAGATTTAACGGAAATCAGGGATTCGATTAGGTATTCTGCCGAGATGAATGGTAGGTTACACCGCTGGAGCTTTAGAAAGCTCCAGTCAATCATCGAATACAAGGCTAAGTTGAGGGGGATTAAGGTTGTCTTCGTGAATCCTGCTCACACTTCCTCCCTGTGCCCGGTATGTGGGGAGAAACTAAGCCCGAATGGGCACAGGGTTTTGAAGTGCTCAAACTGTGGGTTTGAGGCCGATAGGGATGTCGTCGGCTCTTGGAACATCTTTCTTAGAGCCCTGAAGATGTGGGGAGTTTCCGTTCCCCCCGAAAGCCCCGCAATGAAGACGGGAGCGGAGAAGGTTATCCGCTACGAGTGGTGCGGAGGTTCCACCCGTGCCAAAAGTAGCGGATAACTAGAACGGGACAAAAACTTCGGCATACATGAAAAGCGGGAGAATAGATAACCGAGAAGGCCAAAGGCCTTCACCATTCTTCCTCTTCCTCTATGAGACCGTATTTCTCCAGCTCGCGGAGGAGCTTTCTGACGGCTTCCCAGGCGTCGTGCTCACTCTTGGCACCGGAGCAGACTATCTTTCCGGAGGAGAAGAGCAGTATCACGGCCCTCGGCTCCTTTACACGGTATATGACGCCGGGGAACTGCTCCGGCTCGTACTCACAGTTGGGAAGGCTCAGCGCAACTGCATCGAGGTTGAACTCCATGCCTATGTCGCCGCTGAAGACCATGTTCTGGATGTCTATCTGGGGCGCGCGGCCGAACTTGGCGCCTATCTTCTTGAGCATCTGGATGAGCTTGTTTACCGCCCTCTCGATGTCCTCGACGCTCTTGGCGCCGGTGACGACCAGCTTTCCGGAGCTGAAGATTAGAAGCGCGACCTTAGGCTCCTCGAAGCGGCAGATGATCCCGGGGAACTCCTCTGGGTTGTACTTGGAGTTCGGGCAGATTTCAATGACCTTCTCGAGGTTGAGCTGTGTAAACAAGTCAACAGAAGCGACAATATTCTCAATCCTGAGCTTTACATTGCTCATGTCTACCAAGGCTTACACCTCCGGATGGTGGGTTTAAAAACCCTTTATAAATGAGGCATGTTGAGTTTTTAAAGGTTTAGGTGTCTGTGGTGTGGCTCTGCATCATGGCCAGAGATCCCTGTTCAGCCCGACCAGGATCGCCCCTATTATTATCAGCACGACCCCTATCCAGCGGCTGAGCCGTACGGGCTCGTGGAGCCACACGAACGCGAGGAGCGTCGTGACTATGTACGCGAGGCTGAGCATGGGGTACATGAAGCTGAGCTGGAACTTTGAGAGCGCCAGGAGCCAGAGGAAAAAGGAGAGGGCGTAGAGGACGGCCCCGGTAAGGATATGGGGAGTGAGGAGCATCCGGATGAAGCCGCCCGGGGTGAATATGTTTATCTCCCCCTCAATGCGTGTGAGCCCCACCTTAAACAGCACCTGTGCAAATGCGCCAAAGAGTATGCAGGCGGCGAGTATACCGAAGGCCGCCATCCTGTTCATGCGGAAAACCTCCAAAGAACTATTTTTGGCATGATTTTGATGTACCTCCATATTGTCTTCTTGAGGTTCATCTTGCTCTCTCCCTCTTTGAGCCCGTAGTCCAGAACCAGCGGTACCTCCGCTACCCTCTTACACCCCAGGATGTAGGTACGTACAAGGAGCTCCACGGAAACCTCGAATCCGTGTGACGTTATGGCGCCCTCCCCGTACCTCTCGAACAGGCCTTTAATGCACTCCCACCTGTACGCGCGGTAGCCGCTAGTCAGGTCTCTCGCGGGTATGCCTGACAGGAGCCTGACGAGAATGTTCACGGCGCGGCTGAGAAAAACCCTATGTGAGGGAACGTTAAGCTGGGCTCCCCCCGGAACGTACCTTGACGCTATTACTATGTCGTGGCTTTGGATGCTCTCAAGCATCTGGTGTATGAACCTCGGGTCGTGGGTGTCGTCTGCGTCCATGGTCACGACAACGTCCCCCTCCCTCCCGAGCCGGACTGCCTCAAGGAGTCCGCTCCTGAGCGCGGCCTGAAGGCCCCGGTTTTTTTCGTGGGTGACTATCCTGAGGGGGTAAGAGGCCTCCATGTTTGAGAGAACCGAGGCGGTATCGTCCACGCTTCCGTCGTTAACCGCTATTATAATGTACTCCATGTCCTCAAGGGCGGCCCCTATCTTCGGTATGAGCTTTACCAGATTTGAGCCTTCGTTGTAGCACGGGAGCACTATGAAGATCACAGTCCCACCTTATCCTTATCCGCGGCCGGAGTTAAAAACTTTCCCGGAACATCTTTAAATACTCCCGCCTAAACAGAGCCCGGTGATAGCATGAGAAACACGATTGTGTTAGTAAGGACCGACAACTTTCAGAAGGCCAGCATAGCCCTTGCGGACCTCGTCCGCTACGGTGGTATGAAGATACGCGGCGATCCCAGGATAATACCGCCTGCACTGTCGGACTGGGCTTTTGAAAAGATAAGCGGCGAGAAGCCGAGGAGGCGCTTCAGGGCCCACGTGATTGCCCAGATAGACCTCCCACCGGCAAAGGCGATCGGCAGGCTCATGGACATCCATCCACCAGCGCACGTTCTCGTGATCCCACCGGATACCGAAGTCTGGGAGGAGCTGATGCGCCTCTGGGGGAGCTTCGAGAAGCTGCGTGGGTTCCACCCGCCAAAGAGAACCAAAGCGGAGGAGCTCAGGAAGAAGAGGGAGGAAGAGGAAGGGCTGGAGGAGTTCTAACCACATCCTTGACTTCCCATGACCTTGTTGAGAACTTTTATAAAATTCCTGTTTGGTTGGGAGGAATTCCCATTTTTTAGATATTCCAAGTCGTAGGCAACGACGTAAAGCTTAGTCCCGTCAAAGAACTCAAATTCCAGGCGTTTGTTCGCCTGTCGTATTCCTCACATAGTTTGTTGCAAGCCAAGTCTTTCCAGTTCCAGGAGGTCCATAGAGGATGACCTGACCTTTTCCTTCGATTTGTTCTTTTCCGACAAGAAGAGTCTCAAGCTTAGACAGTATCTCTTTGCTTTTTATGCAAGCTTCCTTTTTACCCATTGTTATCACCCCCATATCACCTTTCCAACTTTGTCCAGCGTTTTCCGTATCGCCCTCCAATAAATCAAATCCTTCTCATCCCGTATCTTCTCTTCATTCACAAGATAAGCCCCCTCAGGCGTCTGAAGGATCAATTTCTGCTCCAAAAGTTCCCGCAGAGTCTCATCCAGAGATTTCCATGGTTTGATGATGCTGGAGAACATCTCTTCATCAACATAGTACAGCTCCCCTAGAAATATCTCAAGGTCCTCCCTAGTGACACCCTCTTCCTTTCCTTGGACATGCTGGATATAGTAGATGATGTTTAGAAGCAAAAATCTCCGCCGGCCTGCTCGGAGCCAGTCTTCCCAGTGCTCTGGATGGTTTTCGGGATGTTCTATGCAATCACGGATGTATTTAATAATCCGAGACATATCCCGTTTCGGAGGGTTCCCCATTTTTCAGACCTCCAAGCTGTCCCCGTTTTGTAAAACAACGACCTTTTCATCCCAATGTTCAACAAACCATCCCGGCTGTTCGGTGTGAACTGGGATTATGTAATCCGGGTCTATCTCATCAATTACTCTCATCAATTCTTCCCTTGATACATGGCCTGAGGCGTGAAGACCTTTTTCAAAAACAGGCTTCCCGTTACTGTTCAGTCGGAATCCGTAAACATCGAAACCGAAATACTGGAGCCAGTTCCAAAGCCTCAGAAAACTGAACTCCTGCTCCTCGCCAAAAGCCTCGCTGGAGGAGTAAATATAGACCCCGCCCTTTGGATTTACGTCTAACAGGTGCGGGAGGTCGTAGAATGAGAAGCATAGGACATAATTATCGGGATTACGCTGCAATTCCTCAGGAGGAACCTTTAGCTCCTCATAGCGTTCCATGATCCACTGTTCCCAGCCACGCAAGGATGACCTTGAATTCTCATATATGCCCACATTGTCGAGATACCCCTTACCGGTTGCAAGTTCGAGGGCGTAGAGAAAATACGCATCCTTCGAAGTTATGACAAGCTCACGGCCGACTTCTCTGGCGATTCTTTTAAAGGTCTCAAGTCTTTCAAAATTTCTTGCGGAGAAGTCTGCAATAACAAGCCCTTTTGCCTCCTCGGTAATCTTCTTGGCGTTTAGATAAACCTCCCTCTCGGAAACGTTTCCTTCCTCATCACGTCCAACTCTAGTGCCCTCAGTAATCAAGATGCTGGCTCTTTTGGCAGCTTTAATGAATTCCTTCGTAGCGTCTGCGTTACCACCGTGGAATCTGAAATCTCCTGTGTATGCAACGCTTGTATCTCCATTCACAATGTAGCCTGTCGCACCCAGGATAGAGTGATCAACTGAATAAGCCTCAATTTCAAATCCAACCTCCGTAGCAGAAAGCTCATCTATCTTGCCCTTTTCTATGGGCTTCACCCGTTTACCTAAATCCTCTTCAACACGCTTCTGAAGGAACTCAATAGATTCATGGTTTGGACTTTCTGTCAGGAACAAGGGGCGCCATTTATACGTTTTCGTCTTTTTAGATTCAAGAACTGCGGGATTTCCCTGTTTTGGCTGCTTTGGAGAGTAATAAGGTATTCCCATACCGAGGTGGGATCCATGACCGGTGTCTCTAAGGGCTTTCAGGATCACCATAGTAACCAAAGAACCTACCATTGGGATGCCCTCATGCAGAATGGCAACGTTGCCAACGTGATCGAGATGAGCATGGCTTATGAGAACAGCATTTATAGGAATCCGGTTGTATGTTGAGATTTCGGCTTTGAGGTCATTGGGCAACAGATCGCTTCTGTATATGTTGAGCTTCGGAATTAATCCGAGCCTCCAGAGGTCATAGATTCCCCTTGATGGCCTTTCGCCTACGAAGTCTTGGTAGTAGAGAGAATATCTAGCGAAATTCATTCCAAAGTCAAGGAAAAGACCGTTATCATTTTCCAATATGTGAATTTTATTTCCACCAATACTGCCGGCGCCATCGTAGACTGTTATCCTCATTAATTCCACCCACCACATCTAGAATTTACATTTATTCAGGACTTAAAGTAAATAAATGTTATGGATATGCAAGAAAAAGTGCACAAAAATTAGTGTAATTTACCAGCATGGCCAGGGAAGTAAAAGAGAAACTGTGGTCACTTCTTCTTCCGCTTCCGTATCCTGATGTTCGCTATGTCCCCGAGCGTCGGCTCGTAGTCCCTCGGGATGGTCTTCTTCTCAAGGAGCTCCTCGCCACCCGTCTCAATGAGCTCTATCTTGAAGTACTTTTCCAGCTTCCTGGCCTCCTTTATCGTCGGCTCGCGGTAGCCGTGGGCTATTGCTCTCAAATCGTTCATCGAAAGGCCTATCTCGTGGGAAAGCTCCTCGTAACTCTTCCCCGAGCGCTGTATCGCCCGGTAAACCCTCTCTGCGTAGTCCTCCACGATCTCCTCCGTGTAGAGCGGCCTCTCGGTTCTTGGTTTGGACGGCCTCGGCCTTGAGGTCGGCCTGGAATAGGTTCTCCTGACGGGCTGTCTGCCGGTGGGCATTATGCTGAAGGTTCCGGGCTTTTTACCGCCGTATTTCGAGTAACACCTGTCGCAGACGAGAACCTCAGCACCCTCAATCCTCACCCTGTGTCCCGGTCCCCTGATTGGAGCGCCACATATCTCGCAGTACTTGGGCTTGGCCTTCCCCATCTCAACCACCTTCTTCATTCAGGGAAAGCTCGGAGTTAGCCTTTTTAAACCCCACGATGGAGCTTATAACGATGAGCGCGGTGAGGATTGAGAGACTCAAGGAACTTGACCAGGAAACGCTGGAGAGGCTCATTGAAATCTACATGAGGGGATACGAGGACATGCGCGAGTACGGCGGTGAAGGGGAGAGCTACGCGAAGCGCTACCTCAGGTGGTGCTGGGACAAGGCAAAGGACGGCTTTTTCATCGCGAAGGTCGGTGATGAGATAGCGGGCTTTATAGTCTGCGACAACGACTGGTACAGCAAGTACGAAGGCAGAACCGTTGGGGCGATTCACGAGTTTGTGGTAGACAAGCGGTTCCAGGGGCATGGAATAGGCCACAGGCTCATGGAGAAATGCTTGGAGTACCTGGGGGAGCACAATGACAGAATAGAGCTGTGGGTCGGGGAGAAGAACGAAAAGGCCATCAGGTTCTACGAGGATTACGGGTTCAAACGCGTTGGTCAGAGCGGAATATGGGTGCGTATGGTTAAAGACCTGCGAAGGGATGACATACCCCGAGAAAAAGGGAAGTAGGTGGTTGAATGTCGTGCATAAAACCGCCCGAGCCCGAGAAGGTGAGAAAATTGAAGGAAGAAAGTTTCATACGCGAAGGTAAAGGCAGGTTGAGGGTCGTTATAGAGAGCGAGGGGGAGCGGATTGAGACCACCATGAACGGCTCCCTGAAGAGTGTCAGCGAGATAGCGGAGATGCTGGGCGTCGAGGCTAGGGACGGAAAAATAGACGCCGTCGTCGACGGGGTGAAGATCAACGCCGAGCGCGGAAAGCTGGAGATGGAGTTCGAGAACGGGGACAGGCTGAGGATTGAGAAGGCCTGAGCCACGTTAAGTATAAAAAGGAAGCAGAAAAAGGCCTCATTTCACCGGTGGCCTGAACTTGTAGCCGTAGAGGATTATTCCGTCCTCCTCGAACTCCTTTATCTTCTTGGTGACGACCTCGACCTCCATTCCGAAGTCTATCTCCTCAGGGTCCACGTCGGTGAGCTGGGCAAGGACGATGGGCCCCTCTTCGAGCTCTATCAGTGCCAGCGGGAAGGGCTTGTAGTACTCGAAGCCGCTCGGCGGGTTTCTGACTATCGTCCAGCTGATGACCTTGCCCTTTCCGCTCAGCTCGATTTCCTCGACGTTCCTTGAGCCGCAGACCGGACAGACCGGCCTCTTCGGAAAGTGGACGTGTCCGTTCTCGCACTTACCACCTATGAGCCTGTACTTCTCACGGAAGTGTCTCCAGTAGCGAGAAACCTGCATGGGACGGGCCATCTTCACACCCTCCTGAATATGCTAACGGTTATGTTTGAACCGGTCCCGCCTATGTTCTGGGTCAGGCCGATTTCCGCATCGGGCACCTGGCTCGGCGCCTCGCCGCGGAGCTGGAGCACCGCCTCGACCGTCTGGTAGACTCCAGTGGCACCGACGGGGTGTCCTCTAGCCTTGAGCCCGCCCATGGTCTGTATGGGGTAGTCGGCATCGATGGCTATCTGTCCCTCCTTCGCCAGCTTGGCCCCCTCTCCCTTCTTGGCGGCGCCGAGGGCTTCGAGGCTGAGTGCCGCCATGACAGTGAAAGCATCGTGAACCTCGAAGAAGTCAATGTCTTTCGGCTCGACGCCCGCCATCTTGTAGGCCCTCTCGGCGGCCACTTTGGCGGCCTTGAGGGTGAGTAAATCCTCTCTGCTGGCGAGGCTTATGGTGTCTATGGCGCGCCCCATTCCGGCAACCTCGACCCACTTCTCCTTCGGAACGCCAAGCTCCTTGGCCTTCTCGGGTGTGGTAATTATCACGGACGCGGCACCGTCGCAGACGGGAGATGCATCGAAGAGCTTGAGCGGGTCCGCCACGTAGGGGCTCTTGAGGACGGTCTCGACCTTAATCGGGCGCTTGAACATTGCGTAGGGGTTCTTAGCACCGTTGGCGTGGGCGTTGACGGCGAACAAAGCGAGGTCCTCCTCGGTGTAGCCGTAGGTCTTCATGTAGTAGCGCATGACGAGTGCGTTGAGAGCGACAAAGCTCGCCCCGTGGAAGAGCTCCCACTCAGCATCTGCCGCGTAGGCAAGGTATCTGGTGGCGTCGCTCGGCCATGCGTCGGTCATCTTCTCGACGCCAACGACCGCGACGACGTCCTCAAGGCCGCTCATGACGGCCTTAACCCCTTCCTGAACCGCGGCACCTCCGCTCGCACAGGCTGCCTCTATCTTGACGGCTGGTATGTTCCCGAGGCCCGCCCAGTCCGCTATGAGGGCTCCGAGGTTCTCCTGTTCAACGAAGGGGCCGGAAATCATGTTTCCGACGTAGAGGGAGTCGACCTTATCTATTCCAGCGTCTTCCATCGCGTTAAAAATGGCCTCGACGGCGAGATCCCTAAGCCCGAGCTTCCAGTGTTCTCCGACGGGGGTCATGCCGGCACCGATTATAACGGCCTTTCTCATCTCAACCACCTCACATGATGAACTTTCTCCTCGCCTTCGCGTAGAGGGCGTAGTCTATGTACTTCTTCCTGTTAACGTAGTCCATGGTCTTCGGCGCAAGGTCGCGCTTCTCCTCAATGGCGTCCTGGACCACGAGGCTGAAGGCGTCGCTTCCCGCGCCGCTTCCAAAGCTTACCCACAGTATCCTGTCCCCGGGCTTGGCTATGTCCAGAACTGCCGAGACGCCGACCATCGTTGCACCGCTGTATGTGTTGCCGATTATCCCCGTGAGCAGTCCGGGGAGAACTTTTTCCTTCGGGATTCCGAGTATCTTGGCTGCCGTGAGCGGGAACTTGACGTTGGGCTGGTGGAAGACCGCGTAGTCGAAGTCGTTGACGGTCAAGCCGAGCTCCTCCATGAGCGTCTTGGCGGCGTTGATTATGTGGTGGAAGTAGGCGGGCTCACCGGTGAACCTGTTCCCGTGCCTCGGGTAGTGCTCGTGCTGGCGCCTCCAGAAGTCGGGCGTGTCTGTGACGTAGGAGTAGCTGCCCTCAAAGTAGGCGACGGTATCGGAGCTCTTGGGGCCGACTATGAAGGCCGCGCCTCCAGCGCCGGCGGTGAACTCAAGGTGGTCGCCGGGCCTGCCCTGGGCCGTGTCCGCACCGATGGCCATGGCGTAGTCAGCCATCTCTGAGCCGACGAAGCCTATTGCAGTCTGAAGCGCCTCGGTCCCGGCCTTACACGCGAACTCAAAGTCCGCCGTGCTGACGTCCGGGGTCGCGCCTATCGCCTCGGCAATGACCGTGCCGGTCGGCTTAACGGCGTATGGCTTGCTCTCGCTTCCGAACCAGACGGCGCGGATAAGCTTCGGGTCTATCCCTGCCCTCTTAAGGGCGTTTCTCGCCGCTTCAATCCCTATGGTGAGTGCGTCCTCGTCAAGGCCGGGGACTGCCTTCTCCTGTATTGGGAAGCTCGAAACCCCCCAAACGCGCCCTATCTCTTCCGCCTTGATTCTATACATCGGGACGTAGGCACCGTAGCCGACAATGCCGACTTCGCGCCTCGGCTTCAGGAGCTTTTTCATGGTGCATCACCCACAAAAGCTGAACGTAACTTCGGCTAAGGTTGAGGGGCGCGTTATAAAAGTCTTTCGGTGAAAGTAAAAGCCCCTTTCGACGATCGGCTATACCGATGTATATAAAGGTTGACGGCAACACTTTACCCGGGTGAATCCGAATGAAGTACGAGATAAGGCACAGGCCGAGCTTCTCCCTGCTTGAGGTGGAGCTTGAGAGGGGCGAGGCCATACAGGCGGAGTCCGGGGCTATGGTTCACATGAGCCCCACGATAAAGCTCGAAACCAAGGCAAAGGGGGGCATTTTTGGAGCTTTAAAGCGTTCGGTGCTCGGTGGAGAGAGCTTTTTCATAAACACCTTCAGGGCTGAAGATGGTCCCGGAACCGTTGGGCTGGCGCCAGCGTATCCCGGCGACATCGAGGTCTTTGAACTGGACGGGACGCTCTACGCCCAGAGCGGTGCTTTCCTGGCCAGCTCGGAGGGGATAAGCATCGACACCAAGTGGGGCGGTGCGAAGACCTTCTTTGGACGGGAGGGTCTGTTCCTCCTCAAGATGACGGGAAGGGGGCTCGTGTTCCTTTCTAGCTTTGGGGCAATATACAAGAAGGAGCTCCACAACGAGCGCTTCGTGATAGACACCGGCCACATGGTGGCCTTCAGCGAGGGGCTGGACTTCCGGGTGAAGAGGGTTGGCGGGCTCAAGAGCACGCTCTTCAGCGGTGAGGGGCTCGTTGCCGAGTTCTATGGGACTGGGACACTCTACATCCAGACGCGCAGTGTGGACAGCTTCATAGGCTGGATAATCCCGTACCTGCCGATAAAGAGGGAATGAAAAACAGAGGTTTTTTTCACTTCTTTCTAACCACGAAGAGCGTGTGGTCCTTCTCGTAGGGCTCAAGCGAAAGCCTCTCGACGACCTCGAAGTAGGTCGCAAGCTCCTTCTCGACCTCCTTGAAGACCTGCTCCGGCTCCTTGGTGACGTCAATGCTCCTGCTCTTGACGGATATCATTCCGTAGCCGCCGCTCTTGAGGTAAACCTTGGCGTTGTCGATGAGTATCTTCGCCTGTGTTGGCTGGGCGACGTCCTCGAAGATGACGTCCACCTTGGGAACCAGCGCGCGATAGCCCTCTGGCTTCGTTGCATCGCCAAGTATCGGGACTATGTTCCTTCTTTCCTCGACTATTGGAACGAGCTCCCTGAGGACGCGTGGAGAGAACTCCACTCCAAAGACCTTGCCCTCCCAGCCGACTATGTCGCTGACGTGGGAAGCGGTCGTTCCGCTCGCCACACCGAGGTAGAGCACGGTTGAGCCCGGCTTAATCGGGAAGTGCTTGAGGCCGTTCAGTATGGCCGCGCCGAGCTTGGAGCGCCTCGGGTTCCAGACCCTGTACTCCTCGCCCTCAAACTTGATCAGCCTCTCGCCGTAGACCTTCTGGCCGGGGACGAGGTTCTTGGTGGCTATCTTCTCGCTCCCGTCCTCATCGATGAAGACGTAAACGCCCGGGAACTTGTGCTTCTTAATCCTCATCTACCTCACCTCTTGCCTTTCTTCTTTTTCTTTCCGCCTTTCTCGCCCTTCTTACCCTTTCCTGCCTTTTCCTTCTTCTTTCCACCGAAGCCCTTGCCCTTCTTCTCCTTGCCCTTGAACTTCTTCTTTTTCTTCTTTTCCGGCTTGGCCTTCCTCTTAGGCGGGTTCGGATACTTCTGCTTTATCTCCTGGATGCGCTGCTCTATCTCCTGCTTCAGCTCCTCGGCTATGTACTCGCCGGAGAAGTAGTCGACTCTGGCAGCTATGGCGAGCTTTCCGGCCAAGGCTCTCGCTATCTTACCCCTCTGCCACCATGGTGAGCGGTTTATGGCTGGATACTGGAAGATGACGCCGTGCTTTGGAGGTTTAGCACCGCTCCTCAGGTGCCTGAAGAGGGCCTTCTCGGCACCGAGGACCTGTATGGTTGAGGCGGGCATCATGGCGAGCTCCTTGAGCCCACCGGCGAGGCTGAGGAGCCTTGCACCGAGCTTGGCGCCGACGAGGGCCTTGAGGTTCGGAGCGACCTCATCCATTGCCATCTCGAGATAGTCCTCTATCTGCTCCCTGAGCTTGTAGAGGTCGCTTATCTCGCTCGCGAGCTTCATTATGATGTCCGCGTCGAACTTTCCGAGCGGAGCACCCATCGAGGTTTCCGCCGCCCTCATAATCTTCTCAATCTTGCCCTCGGGAAGGCCAAGGCTCTTGAGCTTCTCCTCGCTCACGTTCTCCCTCGGGCCGACTGCCTTGACGAAGGCAACGTACTGCTGGTGCTTGGGTAGTATCTCGTCAAGCTCCGGGAAGTGCAGGCTGTACCACTCCCTGAGGCGTGAAACCAGCAGGTTGATGACCTTGTCGATGTCGTCAAGGGACTCGATGGCCTGGATTATCATCTTGTCTCTGGCACCGCTCTGCTCCTGTATGCGGAGCCTGGTCAGGGCAACACCGACGTTGAAGTACTCGTCAAACCAGTTCTCGCCGAGGAACTCCTCCGGGCTTGAGCGGAGCTTCTCACCGGCTATGTTTGGAAACTCCGCCGTGGCGTTGTAGCCGAGCTCTTTCAGCGCCCTTCCGAGCTCGGAGTCCTCCACCACGAACTCGTCGTAGCCCCTCTCCTTGAGTTCGTCAAGGAAAGAAACCAGCTCGTCACTTGGCTCGCCCTTTAAAAGCCTGTCAAGGCTCGCTTCCGGCCTTCCAGAGAAAACCTTCTGATCAATGAGATTACCGCTCTCGTCAAAGGCGTATATGCCCCTGACGTTCTCGGCAAGGTACGCTTTCATCATCATCACCTTCTCAGTTTTTGTCTCCGAAGTATAAAAGGGCTACCCCTTTTAAGTCCTATCGGTAGAACAGCGTGAGAGAAAAGAAAAAAGCCCTCAGTCCTCCCAGGGCTCGGTGTACTTGAGGGCCCAGCCGAACTCCTCCTTGAGGATGTCGATGGCCGCGCTCGGCGGGATTATGCCGCGCTCGGTTATGATGACGTCGATGTACTCCGGGGGAGTAACGTCGAACGCTGGATTCCAGACCTCTATGTTCTTCGGCCAGGTTTCAAGTTCCTCCTTCGGAATCACCTCGTAGGGGTCGCGCATCTCTATCTCAACCAGCTGGCCGAGCATGGTCTCCGGGTGGAACTTGTAGGTCTCGGCAGCGATCATAGTCCAAATCCTGTGCTCCTTTGCGGTGAGGGCTATGAGAGCCGTTCCAATCTTGTTTATAACCGCACCGTTGACCGTTATGCTGTCCGCGCCCATGACGACCTTGTCCGTCATCTTCATGTAGTGCCTGGCCGCCGAGTCAACGACGTAGATGACCGGAATGCCGTAGCTTGCGAGCTCCTTCGCGGTGAGCTTGCCCTGCCACTTGGGCCTTGTCTCAGTAACGATGACCTTTATGTCCTTGCCCTGCTCCCAGGCAGTTTTCATGACGCTTATAGCAGCCTTGCTGTGGCAGTGCGTCATTATAACGTCTCCGTCTTCGATGCGCTTGGCGCCCATCTCGCCTATCCTCTCGATAGCCTTCTCGGAGTTGTGGATGAACTCCTTGGCCGCGTTTATGACTATGAACTTCAGCTGGTCAAGGTCGGCACCGCCGGCGTATGCTACTTTCCCGCGGTGCATGACGTAGCGGAGCGCGTTTGGAAGGGAAACTGCCGTCGGCCTTGTCTCGTAGAGTATCTTTGCCGCCTGCTTCATCTCCTTCCAGAACTCATCAACGTCCGTCGCTCTGCTCTTCTCGGCCTGTATCTGGAGGGCGTACGCTGCGGAACGGGCGATTTTGCCAGCGCCCCTTATCTTCATATCCCTAATCTCATCTGCAATTTCAAGCACTTCCTTCACTACCGGCATCTCCGTTCACCCCCTCTGGTAACCCCCATTTATGGCGGGAGGGTTTATAGAACTTTTCGTGTTCACCAGTGCCCCCTGCTGTTCGTTGATGTTCTTAAAAATACTTTCTCCCCCACTTTTACGTTTGTAAATGGCTCTAACGACCATTGCAGAAAGATTTATAACCAATCGCCGCTAAACCTACGTGTATAGACCTGGGGACGTGTTCAAAAGTGTACATTAAATGGGGGGAACGGAAGTGGAGGAAAAGCTTATGCGCAAACTGAGTTCTGGTTCACTGGATTTTGAGGTGTACTTCTCAGACAAGGCCAGAGAAATGAAGGCGTCCGAGATCAGGGAGCTCCTCAAGCTCGTTGAGACGGGGGATGTGATTTCCCTTGCGGGAGGCCTCCCGGCCCCTGAAACGTTTCCCGTTGAGATAATAAAGGATATTGCCGCCGAAGTGCTCACCCACCACGCAGACAAAGCTCTGCAGTACGGAACCACAAAGGGCTTCACCCCGCTCCGCCTTGCCCTCGCGAAGTGGATGGAAAACCGCTACGGCATCCCGACCAGCAAAGTCGAGATAATGATGGTCGCGGGGAGCCAGCAGGCACTCGACCTTATCGGGAGGACATTCATCAACAGGGGCGACATAGTGATAGTCGAGGGGCCGACTTACCTCGCCGCACTCAACGCCTTCAAGTACTATGAACCTGAATTCATCAGCATCCCCATGGACGATGAGGGTATGAGGGTGGATCTTCTTGAGGAGAAGCTGGAGGAGCTGAGGAGGCAGGGGAAGAGGATCAAGTTCGTCTACACCGTATCGACCTTCCAGAACCCCGCTGGCGTCACGATGAGCCTTGAGAGGAGGAAGAGGCTCATTGAGCTTGCCGATGAATACGACTTCCTCATCGTTGAGGACAGTCCCTACAGCGAGCTCCGCTACTCCGGTGAGCCGATACCGCCGATAAAGCACTTCGACGACGAGGGGAGGGTTATCTACCTCGGAACCTTTTCGAAGATACTCGCCCCCGGCTTCCGCCTTGGCTGGATAGCGGCACACCCGCACTTCATAAGGAAGATAGAGATCGCCAAGCAGGCCGTTGACCTCTGTGCCAACACCCTCAGTCAGGTCATAGCCTGGAAGTACGTTGAGGACGGCCACCTCGACAGGCACATCCCGAAGATAATCGAGTTCTACAAGCCGCGTAGGGACGCAATGCTGGAGGCGCTTGAGGAGTACATGCCCGAAGGTGTCAGATGGACGAAGCCCGATGGGGGAATGTTCATCTGGGTCACCCTGCCGGAGGGCATAGACACAAAGCTGATGGCGGAGAAGGCCATAAGGAAGGGCGTCGCCTACGTCCCAGGTGAGGCGTTCTTCGCCCACCGCGACGTCAAGAACACCATGAGGCTCAACTTCACGTACGTGCCTGAGGACGTCATCCACGACGGCGTCAAGAGGCTTGCTGGGGTTATAGAGGAAGAAATCCGGGCGCTCCGGAAGTGACCTCTGCAGTTTTCCGCAAACCTTTTTTACATCTTCCCTTCCCACCTTGTATAAGGTGGTAAACCATGCCCCCACTGATAGGTATCATAGGTCAGGTGGATCCCTTGAGCGGACGGCTGTTTGTTGACGGCACCCATCTGAGGATAATCAGCTCGATAGGCGGAATACCCGTAGTGTTCGGGCTGAACCAGCCCCCGTATGATGTTGTTACCAACGTTGATGGGGTTCTCCTCATCGATGGCCCCGATGTCCACCCCTACTTCTATGGGGAAGACCCTTCGAACAGCCTGAGGGCCGTCGATACTGAGAGGGACGACTTCGAGGTGAAGCTCGTCAAGCTGGCGGTGAAGGCCGGACTGCCCCTGCTCGGGATGGGCAGGGGTATGCACGTGATAAACGTGGCCCTGGGCGGCACCCTGTACCAGGATCTCGGCGTCATACCCAAAGCCGTAAAGCATGACTGGGATCCCGCAACCACCAACCCCCGTCAGAGAGTCCACCAGGTAAGGATAAAGACGAGCTCCAAACTCTACGAGATCCTGAGACAGGAAATCAACGTTGAGAGCACCAACGAAGTTTACATAGGGGTCAACAGCTTCCACCACCAGGCGGTTAAGCGTGTGGGGGAGGGGATAAAGCCTGTGGCGTATTCCGTGGACGGCCTTATCGAGGCAGTTGAGGGCACAGAGGGGTTTATCCTCGGCGTCCAGTGGCGGCCGGAGTATCTTCCGGAGATGAAGAGGCTCTACGAGGCGTTTATCAAGGCCGCCGCGGAGTACAGGGTGCAGAGAAGAGAGCTTGAGAGGGCAGAGATAGAGGCGGAGATCCGGGAGGAGCTCACGGGGGGACTAGATGAGACCCGTCGCAGCTCGGAAACGAACGGTAGCCTTCCCGACACGAACCAAACGTGATCCCCCTTTCCAGAATCTTTCTCTCCGCTTCCCTTAAGATCTCAAACCTCAGCTCGCGCGGCAGGTAGTAATATCCGCCTATCCTCTCACCCCTCTCGTATAGCGGCCAGAGTTTTTCCATCAGCTCCGGGAACTTGGCGGACATGCGCCTCTTTGAGTCTGGCCGGAGCTTGAGAGTCGAAACCGTTATGTGGTCAACAAAATCCAGCGCGTCGAGCGTCTCATCGAAGTCTTCCCACGTGTAGAATGGGATTATCGGGTCTATGCGGGCATAAACGGGGATGCCCGCCTCTTTCGCTTTCCTGAGCGCCCGGATTCTGGCCATCGGCGACAGCGCGTTCGGTTCAAGGAGCTTTGCCTTCCTCTCGTTGACTGTCGTCACGGTTACACCAACGGCGCACTTCAGCTCGGCCAGGATGTCGAGATCGCGCTCAAATATGTCCGACTTCGTGAGGATCATGCACCTGACACCATAGCGCCTGAAGAGCTCCAGAACCTTCCGCGTTATGCCCAGCTCGCGCTCCACCGTTGGATACGGGTCGGAGGAGTATGAAAGGGCTACGATGTACCTCCTGTCGAACCTTCTGAGCTCTCTCTCCAGCTTCGGCAGAAGGCCCTCCTTAGTCCTCACCCGGAAGGCGTTGGGGATGTAGCTCGTTATGTAGCAGTAAACGCACGCGTGGTCGCAGCCAGTGTAGACGTTCAGCGTGTACTTAAAGGGGCAGGTGCAGAGCTTCGCCTTCCAGGGGTCAAAGGGTCGGATGTACATGTTTTACCCTACGAAAACCCCTTAAAAGGAATTGCGTCTTATCGAATGGGTGGAGCAAGTGGGGGACGAAATAAAGGGAAAGCTGAGGTGGACGGAAGGAGCCCAGTTCATTGGAAGGATAGAGGGTGAAAGTTGCGCGGTGGTTCTCGGGGAAGGAGGAATAAGCCCGATGAAGCTCCTTCTTCTCATCGTCGCCGGATGCACAGCCTATGATGTCGTCATGATACTCCAGAAGATGCGCGAGCCGATTAGAGGCCTGGAGGTCGAGATAAGCGGCGAGAGGCGCGAGGAGCACCCGAGAATTTACAGGAGGGTTCACATCCACTACAGGATTTACGGCGACGTGAGCAAGGAGAAGGCGAAGCGCGCCATAGAGCTGAGCCAGGACAAGTATTGCTCGGCCAGCGCGCACGTGAAGCTCAGCGGTGCCGAGGTCACGTACTCTTTTGAGATAATCCCCGATGAAAGCCGGGGGGATTAACTTTTTAACCCCATCTTTTCCTGCCGGTGCGGGTGGTCGCGTGATAGAGTATCTCAAATACTTCGTGCTGCTCTACGGTGGGCTGTTCGCGATAACCAACCCGGTCGGAGCCGTCCCTGTGTTTCTGAGTGTTACCCACGACCTGAGCTGGAAAGAGAGGCGCGAAATAGCGACAAAGACCGCACTGACGGTGGTGGTGACCCTCGTGGTCTTCGCCCTCATTGGGGAGTGGATATTCAAGTTCTTTG
Source organism: Thermococcus sp. M36 (assembly GCF_012027355.1). Classification (NCBI taxonomy): domain Archaea; kingdom Methanobacteriati; phylum Methanobacteriota; class Thermococci; order Thermococcales; family Thermococcaceae; genus Thermococcus; species Thermococcus sp. M36. The sequence goes on along the minus strand of NZ_SNUH01000001.1, from coordinate 557,944 downwards.
GTTCGAGTGTTGACGCCTTCGCGATAGCCGGTGGCATACTGCTTTTCAAGATGGCAATGGACATGCTCTCCGGAAGGCTCTCTACCGTGAAGATAAGCAAGGAGGAAACCGAAGAGTTCAGCGAGGACGTCGTCACCCTGGAGGAGGTCGCCATAATACCCCTCGCGATACCCCTTATCTCAGGCCCGGGAGCGATAACGACGGTCATGCTCTACATGGCCAAGAGCCGCGAGGTTTCCGAGAAGGCGACCGTCATAGCGAGCATCGTCGCGATAGGCCTCACTGTCTGGCTGATCCTTTGCTCCTCGAACAGGATACAGAAAAGGCTCGGAAGGGTGGGCATCAAAGTGCTGACGAGGATGATGGGTCTGATACTGACCTCTATGGCCGTGCAGATGATAATTAACGGGATCAAGGGGGCGTTTGGGCTCTGACATTTCTCTCTTGAAAGCCTCGCCCTTTGGGGCGGGGAGGAGGTTAGCGTCTATTTGGGGCCATAATCATCCTTTTAAACTCCCCTGCCTATTTTTTGATGGTGTCGAAAATGCGCGGCGACCTGATAAGGGTTCTCAGCTCTGTTGAGGAGAAGGCCAACGAGCTGAAGCTCGACGGCTACGAGCCGGACGTGGTTCTGCTTGGAAAGAAGGCCTACGAGTTCATAAGAGAGCAGGTGAACGAGGAGTTTGGCGACGAGGAGGAGGTCTTAGAGCTCTCCGGGCTGAGGGTGGAGGTTGTGGAGGAGCTTGAGGGGGACGCGGTGGTTGTAGACAGCAAAGCCCTCGGGCTCGGCCCCGGCGGCGCGAAGAGGTTTAAGGTCGTCCTATAACTCCCCATACCTTTCCGTTTCTGATTTCCATCCTGAGCCCCCTCAAAACGAGCAGGCTCAGCGAGACGGCCATTATATCAGCGAGACTGCCAGGATTCCTTAAATCACCTTTCTCTCGCATGAAGGCGTCGAACTCCTTTAGGGAGAGCTTTCCGTTGAGAACTTCCCTGGCTTTTCTCCTCACGAGATCGGCCTCTCTCCTTCCCGCCTTCCTCATTATGAGCGTGTCCTCCTTCTCAGCCAGGAGCTCAAGGAATGCCTCCACAACCGCGTCCTCAAGCGGGAGCTCCTTTATCAGATCGTAGAGCCTGCCAAAGGTGGAATAGCTCAGGTCGTAGCCGTTGAGCCACTCGCAGAAGATGAGCTCCCTTTCACAGCTCATCTCCGCCAGCCGGGCAAGGTTTATCCCGTCCTGGAAGAGCTCCCTGAAGGACTCGTCACTGTAAACGTCATACTTAACCCCGCTGGGGATTCCTTTGGGGTTGGCCACCCTTATCGCCCTGTAGAACTCCATGCTGTCCCTGACGGTGGACTCCTCTATCAGAAGCCTCGCCTTCTCCCGAGCGTCGAGCATGTTCCTGCCCAGAACCATTCCCATGATGAGCGGGACCGAGAGCGCTATAACTCCGAAGTTGGGATTCGAGTCCTGAGCCTCGCGCGAGGCCTGAACCGCGCGTTTTATCAGCTCCCCGATGCCGGCCTCACTGAAAGATAGGATGCCCTTTCGCAGGAGTTCAGCCGTCTTCACGGCCTCGTAGTAGACCCCGATGACTGCCGTATCAGCGAACAGGAAGTTGTAGAGGGTCAGATCCTCGAAGTCCCGGTAGCGGTTCACGTTGCCGGGCTTCGGAACCGTCGCCTCAATGAGGGGGCCGAGGATGAAGGCACGGACTATCTTAAAGCGCTCCATTCACACCACCAGATAGAGCAGCAGGTACAGGAGGTAGAGAACCAGAACCGCCTTCTTCGCCGCTTTTCTGAGCATCATGTAGAGCCCAAAGGCTATGAGCGTCACGCCCCAGAAGGCGTCCTTTATGTAGGGCGCATAGGGCTTCAGCGGCTCAATGAATGCGGGCTGGAACTCCCTCAGCAGGATGAGGAGGCCGAGGAAGACTAGGAGGGCACCGAGCCGCCTCATCTCAGTCACCCCTCATGAGGAGGATTATGCCAACAACCAGGAGGACGACCGCCAATAGCGTCCTGAAGTCCACTGCAGGCATGAAGGCCGGGATAAACGGTCCAGCCAGAAGGACTGCGCCGAGGACTATGAGGACGAGCGCTATCACCTTTGAGTCCTCACTGGCCGGGAAAACCTCCTCCAGCCGGGCACCTGTCTCGCGCATTATCTCATCGACCCTCTCGGACAGCGGCTTGTCGGCTTCGCCCTCTTCCTCAGGGATTATGAGCGCCGCGAGGAAGTAGAGCAGCGTCATAGCGACTGGGTTGAAGACGAGGAGAACGATGAATATGAGCCTCACAAGTGCGGGATCCACCTCAAGGTGCTCGGCCAGCCCCCCGAGGACGCCGAGGAGGACCCTGTCCTCCTTTGATCTTATCAGTTTCTTTACCATCTTATCCACCACACAAGAAAAAGGAAGCCGGCTTAAAAATCATTGCCCTATGGAGACGTCGCCAACAACGTCGGAAATCTTGATAATGATTGGTCTTCCCTCGCCGGAGTAGGTGTTCTCGACCTTTCCAAGGACGTCGTTGAGGGAAAGGCTGACAGTGTAATCATGGGGCACGTGTATTCTAATGTCGCCCACGACGTCGTTTATGGTAACGTCTCCCCCGGCATGAATCACAACGTCGCCAACCACGTCATCAACCCGGTACTCTGCCGGGGCGGCCCCCTTAAGGTCCCCGACGGTGTCCTCGATTAGGGCCTTCGTGACGTTTGCCCCTATGAAAACGTCTCCAACGGTGTTCCGAACCCACACATCGGTCAGTCCCGTCCCCACCTCTATGACGACCTTTCCGTTCCTGTAGTCCCCGCAGAGGTTGTGGGTGCTGATTCCAAACACGCTTCTCTTCTCTTCAACGAGACAGTAAACCGTCAGAAGGCCGTTCCGGTAAGTTGCGTTTACCGGGAGGTTGCTCTTAACGACCACTCCTTCAACTTCGGATGGAACCAGCTCAACGCTTCCTATCACATTTCTAACCACTATAGAGCCGGCGTGGAAGCGGCCAATTTCCTTAACCGGGCCTGCGTCCTCTTTGAATGGTCCCCCTTCGATGTGGATGTAGCCTCGAAATGCCAATGCTGTCACTACTATGCCAACAATAAGAAGGGCCAGAAAGATGCCGGCCAAGACCCCCAGGAGACCGGCCCGTCTCCTCACGAGTATCACCGGTGAAAATTTCATCATACACCGTATAAAGGTTACGCTGGATGGTTGGAGAGTGCCATCCTGCGGAGGTGAAAACAGGGTATTAAAAGAAATGGAATTACTTCAAAAGCTTAACAAACTCCCTCATCCAGGCGTAGAGGTCACCGGGGTGTCTTGAGCTGACCCAGTTGCCGTCAACCACTACCTCCTCGTTCACCCACTCGGCGCCGGCGTTTATGACGTCGTCCCTGATGGTTATGGTGCTCGTCCCTTTTCTGCCCCTCAGCACTCCCGCCGAGATGAGTATCTGCGGGCCGTGGCAGATGCTCGCCACCGGCTTCCCTTCCTCGAACATCTTCTTGGTTATGGCGACTGCCTTCTCGTTGAGCCTGACGATCTCCGGCGCCCTCCCGCCGGGGAGGACGAGCGCGTCGAAGTTGTCGGGGTCAATCTCGTCGAAGGCAAGGTCAACGTTGACCGAGTAGCCGTGCTTGCCCGTTATCTTGCCCCTCTGGAAGCTGGCGACGTAGACCTCGTGGCCCTCCTCCTTTATCCTGTGGAGGGGGTATATGAGCTCCAGGTCTTCAAAACCGTCCGCGCTCAGAAACAGCACCTTCATAAGCACACCTCCATGCTAACGTTCAGAGGAGAATAGAAAGGGGCACTTATAAGGCTTTTTGGACATAGATGGTCAGAGAGGAAGCTCCGTGGTCTCCTTATGAACCTTGAGGACGACCATGGTGTGGGTGGCTTCAACACCCTCTATCTCACCTATCGTGTCCAGAAACTCGTTGAGCTCTTCGCTCCCGCGGGTTCTTATTTTGATGAGCATGTCGTAGTCCCCGGTGGTCTCGTAGATCTCAACTATCTCCGGATACTTCTTAAGTTCGAGGGCAACGTTGGAGTACTTTCCGGCCTTGGCCTTTATCAGTATAAACGCCAGAATGCCGAAGCCGAGGGCGTTGGGGTCAAGTATCACGGTGAACCTCTTTATTATCCCCCTTTCCTTCAGCTTCTTTATTCTCTCGTAGACAGTAGACTCCGCCAGGTTGACTTCCCTGGAAATTTCCCTGAGGGGTGTTCTGCTGTTCTTTTGCAGGATGGCCAGAATCTTCCTGTCGGTATCGTCCAAGCCGGTTCGCATGAGCATCACCGCCAGTAAAAAATTTTCGAAAGATTTTATAAACCTGCCGATTTCGGAGAACCATACTTTTATAAAAAGGCCTCCGCTTTTTAATTCAGAACTTCTGGGAGGGTCAGCGATGCCAACGAACGTGACAGCGGAGTACCTTGCAGCCGAGGAGGAGTACAGGAACGCCAAGACTATCCCGGAGAAAATACGCGCCCTCGAAAAGATGTACGCCACGGTGCCAAAGCACAAGGGGACGGAGAAGCTTAGGCTCCAGATAAAGAGGAAGCTCGCCGAGCTGAGGAAAGAGCTTGAGAAACAGCGTCAGCTGAAGAAGGGTGGCGGCGGGCCTTCAATGGCAGTCAGGAAGGAGGGGGCGGCCCAGATAGTCCTGGCAGGCCTCCCAAACGTCGGCAAGAGCTCACTGATGAAGGCGCTGACCAACGTCGACGCCGACGTCGCCGACTACGCCTTCACGACGGTTGAGCCGATTCCCGGGATGATGCACCATAAAGACGTCCAGATACAGCTCGTCGAGGTTCCTGGCCTCGTGGAAGGTGCTGCACTTGGAAAGGGTATGGGGCCGCAGCTCCTGAGCGTTATTAGGAACGCCGATGCAATAGCCATAGTCGTAGACCTCTCCCAGGACCCGGTCAAGCAGATGGAAACCCTCCTGAGGGAGTTTGAGAGGGCCGGCATAAAGCTCAATAAGAGGCGCCCGAGGGTCGAAATCAAGAGGACAGCGAGCGGCGGAATCATCATCAACGGCCAGGAGAACATCAAGGGGGACATCCAGGAAGTCATGAAGATGCTCCGCGAGGAGAGGATCCATTCCGCGGAGATAACCGTCAAGGAACCGGTTACGCTTGAGGAGTTCGCAGACGCTTTAGATGGGAGCCTCGTCTGGAGGAGGGCGATAATCATAGCCAACAAGGGCGACGCCCCCGGTAGCAAGGAGAACTACGAGAAACTCGTTGAGGCCTACGGAGACAGGTTCAAGATAATTCCCGTCTCGGCGAAGAGAAAGATTCAGCTAGACAAGCTCAAGGACGAGCTCTACGAGCTGGCCGGAATAATCCGTGTCTTCACTAAGAGCCCCGGGGAGGAGCCAGCTTACCCGCCGGTGCCGCTGAAGAAGGGTTCAACGGTCATGGACCTGGCCGAGAGAATCCACAAGGACTTCGCCAAGAACTTCCGCTATGCTAGAGTCTGGGGCAAGAGCGTCAAGTTCCCGGGCCAGCGCGTTGGGGCTGACCACGTTCTGGAGGATGGGGACATAGTGGAGATTCATGCCCGTTAGCCGCAGAACGGCCCCTTGCACTTTCTTCCGCCCTTTCCGGCCATTGCATCAAGCGGGTACTCCTTTCCGTCGAGGCTGTCCATTATGAACTTTTCTCCCTCCCTCTCATAGAGCCAGAAGACCTTGTAGGCCCTCTCGTGCCTCACTATCTCTATCCTCGGGAGCCACCACGAAACGACGCGGGAGTTGCCCCAGGTTATCGCGCTCTCGAAGGCCTTCATCTTTGCCTCCTCGTAGTCCACGAGCGGTTCCATAACCTTCTTCTCCTCGACATCCCACTCGTAGAGATCTATGAAACCGTCCCCCCTCTCCGCCCCGAGGCGGTAGAGGTCTACGTAGGCGAAGTAGTCAAAAACTCTGTCCTTCATGCCCAAGCGCCTGTAGAACAGCCTGAGGTGGAATATGTGGTAAGGGTACAGCACGAAGTCCGGATTCGAGGTTTCTTCGGGTTTGAATATCGGCCTCATTACAAGCACCCTCATCCCTCACCCTCCCTGAATATACGTCGTGGGGCTTTATTAATCCTAGCCTTCCCTATTGTCACTTTGTCCAAACATTCCGTTCCGGCTTCGGAATAGTTAAACCAATATATTTATATTTGCAAATGTCTATAGTGTCGGTTGATGGACCTTAAGTAACATCGATGTATTGAGGTGGTGTCAAATGGGGCTTAGCGGTGCTGCCTGGGCAACGCTTCTGGTCCCCACCTTTCTGGGGATACTGACCATGGTGCTCTACGGCTACTGGGACAGGATAACCGGCAGGGAGTACTACGTTGACGAAGAGATTCTGGCCTACGACGAAGACCTTGTAAAACAGCTCAAGGAGGAGGGTAAGCTATGAACGCCGGAATACTCTTCGGTTTCCTTGTTTACCTGGCTCTGCTGGCCTACATCGGCTGGTGGGCCAACAGGTACACCAAGACCGAGGATCAGTACTTCGTCGGCGGCAGGCGGGTCCATGTCCTAGCGGCGACGCTCTCGGACAAGGCCAGCGATTTCAGTGGCTGGCTGATGCTGGGCTATCCAGGGGCGGCTTTTAAGAGCGGTCTGGGGGCCTTCTGGGCTGCCATAGGCTGTCTCTTTGGGACCCTTGCAGACTACGTTCTCATTGGCCCGAGGCTCAGAATCTACGCCGGCAAGTTCAGGGCCATAACTGTCCCTGACTACCTTGAAGCCAGGCTCAAAGATGACACCAAACTGATAAGAATCCTGAGCGCGCTGATAATCATCATCTTCATGACAGCTTATGTGGCCGCGCAGTTCACCGCCGGAGGAAAGACCTTCGCGGAAGGATTCGGAATAAGCGACAACGCGGGGATCATAATAACGGTGATAATCCTCACAGCGTACGTTATCACCGGTGGATTCTTCGCGGTTGTCTGGACCGACGTCGTTCAGGCCACGTTTATGCTGCTGACGCTGATTATAGTGCCCTTCCTTGCGCTGTCAAAGATAGGAGGCTTTGAGAGGGCCACGGAGATAATAGCTTCAGCTGACCCGACGAAGCTCCATCCCTTCGGGGGCGCCACTGGCCTGGCGGCCATAGTCTTCGCCATAGGCTATGCCTCGTGGATAGTCGGCTACCTCGGCCAGCCCCACATAGTTACGCGCTACATGAGCGTTGAAGACCCAAGGAAGCTCAGGAGGCCGGGCATATTCATCAGCGGCACATGGACGATACTCGTCCTCTGGGGAGCGTTCTTTGCAGGATTCCTTGGATTTGCCATGTACCAGGCGGGCATCCTCCAGGTCAGCGATCCGGAGAAGGTCATCCCCGCTATGGCGGTTGAGCTCATGCCGAGCTGGCTTGCGGGCTTCGTCATAGCGGGCATAATCTCGGCGGTCATGAGTACAGCAGACTCACAGCTCCTCGTCGCCTCTTCTGCAATAGCGAGGGACTTCTACCACAAGGTTCTCGGCAAGGAGCTCGGGAAGAAGCAGATGGTCAACATATCACGGCTGGTGGTTGCTGGCGTTGCCCTCGTCGGCCTCTGGTTCGCCATAAGCGGCCCGAAGGTCATCTACCAGATGGTCGCAACGGCCTGGGGAGGTTTAGCCGTCGGCTTCGGTCCGATACTTACGTTGAGCCTCTGGTGGAAGAGAACGACCAAGGAAGGTGCGATAGTCGGAATGGCCTACGGCCTCATCAGCGAGGTCATCCTTGAGGCCAAGATATACGGATGGGCGTTCACCAGCGATGCCCCTGGAATCTGGGGAACCATAGGCGGCTGGTTCCAAGACGTGCCGGTGTTCTTCGTCAACTTCTTCGTGACGCTGGTAGTCATCGTAATCATCAGTCTCCTCACCAAGCCGCCGGAGGACGTCGTGAAGCTCCACGAGGAGATATTCAGGAAGGTTCCCATTGAGACCGGCGGGAAGACCCTCACTGAGACCAGGGCCAAGAGCCAGGTTGAGAACGTCGCCGAGTTCGTTCTGACCAGGGGGATGGCCTGACCGGCCCCTCTTTTTGTTTTCTGGCTTCGTTGTCGTGTGTTTCTGGTTCCTGTATCAAACCGATGGTTTTAAACCATTTTTGGCCAACCTAACGTTTATAAGCATCGAGGCACATATTTGAACGCAGATTAAAATTTTCGGGGTGGGAGCATGAGACCGCTCGACCTGACGGAAAAGGACCCTTCTAAGCGCATCACGATCTATTTTGAGGGCCGCCCCCTTGAGGCCTACGAGGGTGAAAAACTCCCCGTTGCTATGCTCGCTAACGGCATCTACTGGCTTACCACCAGCACGGAGGGTAGGAAGAGGGGGGCGTTCACCTTCGGCCCGGTTCCGGTTGTCCTTAACGGGGTCAGGAACGTCAACGGAAGGAAGCTCAAGGTTAAGGACGGAATGAGGATAGAGCGCCAGAACTACGGCGAGTTCCAGGAGGCGGTCGAGATAGATGAGGGCAAGCCCGTTGAGAGGCTCGTCGTGGATGTCGCGATTGTGGGTGCCGGGCCCGCTGGAATAGGGGCGGCCCTTGAGGTTCAGGAACACCTCACCGTCGCGCTCATAGAGGAAAAGGGCTGGCTCGGCGGCGACCTCTGGCTGAAGGGCCTGCCACAGGAAGGTTTCGGGGATAGGCCCCCTCAGGAGGTCGTTAAGGGGCTGGTAGCCAGGTTCAACGAGAACGTGAAGGTCTTTAAGGGAACTATAGCCTTGGGCGTCTTCAACAAAGGCGAGTACTTCCTTGTCCCTGTTGTTAGAGGGGATCAGCTCGTGGAGATACTTGCCAAGCGCGTTGTCCTGGCAACTGGCGCCGTCGACAGCATAGCCCTTTTCGAAAACAACGAGTTTCCCGGGGTCTTCAGGAGGGACTTTGCCCTCGAAGTAATGAACGTATGGGGCGTGGCGCCGGGAAGGAAGGTGGCCGTCGTCGGGAGCAGGCCGGAAGAGGTCGTCCCGGAGCTGGAACGTTGGGGCATTGATTACATCGTCGTGCCCAATCCAAAGCGCGTTGGGGGAAGGGAGAAGGTTGAGAAGCTTATAGATATGAACGGCAACACCTACGAAGTTGACGCGGTGATAGTCTCGGAGGGGAGGATACCCGACATCAACCCGATCACACAGGCCGGCGGGAAGCTACGCTTTAGGAGGGGATACTACGTCCCGGTTCTCGATTCAAGGCACAGGATAAGGGACGGCATCTACGTTGCCGGGAGCGCCGTGAGCATAAAATCCCACTACGCGAACTACATCGAGGGCAGGCTGGTCGGGGCCTACATACTGGAGGAGTTCGGCTTTGAGAGCGAGCCGTGCGTTTACGAGAGGAAGCTGAAGGAGTACGAGCCCGTGCCAATACAGGTTCCCAGGATACCCTTTGAGAGCTTCAACCTTGAGGACGTCCAGATATGCGGCTGCGACGTGAACCTCAAGAAGGTAGATGACGTCGTTAAGAGCGGCATAACTGACCTGCAGATAATCAAGCGCCTCACCCACCTCGCGATGGGCTTCTGTCAGGGCAGGTTCTGTCTGTTCAACGGGGCCGTGGTTGTCTCCCAGAGGACGGGCACCCCGATGGCAAAGCTTGACATCCCCGTCGCAAGGCCGCCCCTCAAGAACGTTAGGATGAAGGTAACCGCCGGGAGGGAGTGAGATGCCGACAAGGGAGCTTCCCGAAAGGAGCGAAATCGTCGTTATTGGTGGAGGAATAGTCGGCGTGGCCATCGCCCACGAGCTGTCGAAGCGCGGGGAGGAGGTTACCGTCATCGAGAAGCGCTTCATCGGTTCCGGCTCGACCTTCCGCTGCGGAACAGGTATAAGGCAGCAGTTCAACGACGAGGCCAACGTCCGGGTGATGAAGCGCTCAGTTGAGCTGTGGGGGCACTACAGCGAGGAATACGGGTTCCCATTTGAGCAGACCGGCTACCTTTTCTTGCTCTACTATGATGACGAGGTGGAGGAGTTCAGAAGGAACATCGAGATACAGAACCGCTTTGGGGTTCCGACGAGGCTCATAACCCCTGAGGAGGCGAAGGAGATAGTCCCGCTCCTCGACATAAGCGAGGTCATAGCGGCTTCCTGGAACCCGACCGACGGAAAGGCCGACCCCTTCCACGCGACGGCGAAGTTTGCACTCAACGCCGAGAGATTTGGGGCAAGACTCGTCGAGTACACGGAGGTCAAGGGCTTCATAGTGGAGAACGGGGAGATAAAAGGCCTGAAGACCAGCAGGGGAACCATCAAGACCGGAACTGTCATCAACGCCACCAACGCCTGGGCCAAGCTCATCAACGCAATGGCCGGTATAAAAACCAAGATACCCATCGAGCCCTACAAGCACCAGGCAGTTATAACCCAGCCGGTAAGGAAGGGCGCGGTGAAGCCCATGGTGATATCCTTCAAGTACGGCCATGCATACCTGACCCAGACAAGCCACGGTGGCATCGTCGGCGGCGTCGGCTACGAGGAGGGCCCCACCTACGACCTGAACCCCAGCTACGAGTTCCTCCGGGAGGTCAGCTACTACTTCACCAAGATAATCCCGGCTTTGAGGGAGCTCCTCATACTGAGGACGTGGGCCGGCTACTACGCCAAAACGCCTGACAGCAACCCCGCCATAGGAAAGATCGAGGAGCTGAGCGACTACTACATTGCTGCCGGCTTCAGCGGCCACGGGTTCATGATGGCACCGGCAGTTGCGGAGATGGTGGCCGATTTGATAACCAAGGGCAGAACTGACCTTCCAGTCGAGTGGTACGACCCATACCGCTTTGAGCGCGGTGAGCTGCGTGGACAGGCCCTTCAAATGGGATGACGGATGCTTTTCTTTCATTTCCCTATATTGGCCCTTTTCTTTTCGTGCCGGAACACGCCCCTGGGGGCGGGAAGCTTTATAAGGGGGTTTCTTTTATCGCCCGGCGATGAAAAGGGAGCTCGTTGTGACCCAGGGACGCCGTGAAAAAGCGGGGAAAATCCGGAGGCTCAGAACAAAGCGCAGAAACGTCCTGCTGTTGGCCCTCAGCATGTTCATGGCCAACGTCTCCTTCGGCATCGCTTTCCCCTACCTGAGCGTCTATATGCGCCTCATCGGCGGAACCATGTTGATGGTCGGCCTGCTCAGCGTGGTCTTCAACCTCACCTCCACGGTCTTCCAGTATCCCTTTGGCTACCTCTCCGACCAGACGAGGAACAGGAAGTCGTTCATCTCCTTCGGCCTCTTCTCTGTGGGGGTATTTTACGTCCTCATGGCTGCCGTTTCCACTCCCCTCGCTTTGCTTGCCCTGAGAACCGCTCAAGGCGCCCTCGGCTCAGCGATGATGCCTGCAAAGTCCGCCCTGATAGCGGAGCTGTCAACAAGGGTCGGCTCTGCATACGGGTTCTTCTCCACCGTTGAGAACGCGGGCTACATGCTGGGCAACTTCATCGGAGGCTTCTTGGTCAGGAGGGTGGGGATAGGGGGTATTTTCCTGCTGGCGGGATTTCTGCTGGGAGTCTCGGCACTTGTTGTCCTCCTCCTGAGGGAAAGACCGAGGCCGAAAAGGGCGCCCCTGCTGCTCCTTATAGTCCAAGAGGGGAGGGGGAGCGAGAGGGTAACCTTCGAGGGAGGAGCGTTCAAAAGGCTCATGCGCGGCCATCTTGGCCTCTTCTACCTCAGCGTCCTTCTCGTGATGGTGGCGAGCGGGCAGGTGTATTCCGTCGTTTCAGTTTATTTCGGCGAGACCTTTGGAGATGAGTGGGTTGGCATACTCTTTGGGATAGACTCGCTCGCGGCCGCGCTCAGCGGCTACTACATAGGGCGGCTTATAGACCGCTACGGGGCAAGGCGCTTTTACCTCCTGGCCGTGGTGGGATACGGAGTAGCTTTCCTCGGCTACGCCTTTGCGAGGAGCATATACCTGATGGTGCCCGTGGCGGTGCTCTCAGGGATAAAGTGGTCAATGACCATTAACTCTGCCTCCACGTATGTTGCGGAAAGGGCCAAGGCCAGCGAGCGCGGCCAGGCGATGGGACTGCTCAACGCCATGATGAGCCTCGGCTGGGTGGTTGGCCCTCTGCTTGGCGGCTACCTCTCCGGGATAAGCTTCACACTCAACTTCGTGAGCACGCTGATACCTCTTGGGCTGGCCTTTTTCCTGGCGTTCAGACTCCCAGAGTGATGCACTCCGGCGGAACGCGCTCGACTATCCTAACGTTCCTCCCGGCCTTGTAGATTCTCAGGCCTTTTCTCCTCAGGCACTCGGCGTCAATTATCAGAAGAACGACGTCCCTTCCGTGCCTCCTGCCGGTTTCGAGGGCTTCAACCTTAGAAACGCTCAGGTGGACGAACTGCCTCTTCATAGGCTTCAGACCTTCCCGCAGGATGGACGGCAGGTTCCTCCTTGGCGTTCCGTGGTAGAGAACCCTGCTCTTCTCGTCTTCCTCGTGGTTCAAAGAGACGGGATAACTGTGGCCGTAGCGGGCGCGTATTTTGTCCCCTATAATTTCATAGCGGCCCTTTGGGTCGTTCTCGACTATCTCGCGCACGAACTCCTCGGTGACGTCGGGGTAGACTGTCGCCAGAGCCCTCACGAGACCATCGAGGGGAACGAAGCCCTCCACATCGGGTTTGAGCCCGAACTCCTCAGGAGAATGCCTCAGGATGTAGGCCATGAGCTTGCTGACCTTCACCCTCGGCGGCATGGTGAAAGTTTGGGCGGCGTGCATAAAAGCTTGTGCCCGGCGGACGCGGCTACCCCTCTACGAGGGGCTCCCCGATGGATATGTTTCCTTCCTCTATGCTGAACCTGCAGAACCCGGAGCGCCCGCCGGGGGACTTCTTCACCCTCATGACAAGGGTTACGTTGGACCCGTCCACCGTTTCGGTGATGTCAATGATGTGGGTGGCCAGGTTCTCGAATATGGCTATGTCTTTCTCCTTAAGGTTGCGCTTGTCCACAGTGACGACAAAGATGATTTTTTTCTCCTGCACAGTGCTGACAAGATCCTCCATGAACATATAAATCGCTTCCCTGGGCCTGAAGAGAAGGAGAACATCGAGCCGGATGGCCACGAGGAGCGATCCTTCCGGGAGTCCCTTTATCCGGTGGAGGATCTCGTAGAGCCTCTCCGCGTGGACGTTTTTCCCCAGGATGAGCAGATCAGTCCCGTCGATGGGGAGCAACCGCCTCTCGGAAGCACCCTTGGAGAGCAGTATCATTACGCGCCGTTCTGCATCCCTGCTGCCCCTGATGACCTTTGAAAGCAGTTCTATGCCCAGACTCCCGATGGTCTCGATTAGCAGGACGTCGCCCCCCTCGATCTCTCCGAGAACTCTGTCCAGCTTTTCAATACCTAGTCTCATGGGATCACCTGGCGTACAGACTCTCCGATGCGTAGACCTCTATTCCCTTTTCGGAGAATATGTACGGTCTTACGTCCTCATCGAAGGAACTTCCCCTCATTTTCAGTATCTGCACGCCCCTGACGGTGCGCCCCTTGACTCCGTACCTCTTCAGCTCTATCACGCCACTGGTGAGGTAGTCCTCTACCTCTGGATCCCCATGCAGGATGTTGGAGGTTATGAGAACAGTAACACCGTACCTCATGAACACCTTTAGAAACTCTATGAAAACCCTCCTGTACTCAAGCTCTTCCCTTGTCGTTAGCCTCAGCATGGTTATGGGGTCGACGGCAACGCGCTTTATGTTGCTGTCCCTTATCCTCTCCTCAACGGCCCTTGAGAACTTCTCAAAGCTTTCGGCAAACTCCTCGTAGTAGATCGCCTCAAATATATGGGTCCTCTTCCCTACAGGGGTGGCGTCGATCCCATGGAAAAGGGGGTTATCGAGGTCAAAGCCGAAAAGCCTCATGTCCTTTTTTACCATCTCCAGGGGCTCTTCAAGGGTTATGTACATAACGTTCTCTCCTCTCCGGACACCCTCCATAAGAAACTGTATCGAAAGGGTTGTCTTGCCCATCCCCGGCTCGCCCTTTATAAGGTATGCCCTTCCAGGAATCAACCCACCGTTCAACATCTTGTCAAGCCCGGGTATCCCGGTGGATACCCTCTCCATCACATACACACCCGGATAAATTTTGCCGGCATGATATATAAACATTCCCTGTGCCTCTCTTGGGCTGTTTAGGCCCGCACGGGGAGCGCGTTTTGATACGTAAGCGGACAAAAATTGACAAATAGAAAGGGATTACCTGAACCTTCTCATGGCCATCTCAGCAGCGACCGTTATCGGGTCGATGGTCGGGCTTACCGGTGGGGCATAGGCAGTCTCGAGGTATACGACGTCCTCAACGGTTGCTCCCTTCTGGGCAAGGGCGGAGAGCGTCATTATCCTGCCCCAGACGCGCTCGCCGCCGACTATCTGCGCGCCGATGAGCTTTCTATCGGATTTCCTGAAGATGACCTTCACAGTTATCGGCTTGCCGCCGGGGTAGTACTCGGGCTTTGTGCTTCCCTTGAACTTGCCGACGGCTATCGCAATGCCCTCTTTCTTCGCCCTATCCTCCGTTATGCCGAAGGTGCCGATCTCAAGGCCGAAGAGCTCTGTTATTGCCGTGTTGAAGACGGGCCTGAAGGCGACGTCCTTTCCTGCTATGTGCTCCGCCGCGACCTTGGCCATTCTAACGGCACTCGTTCCGAGCTGGCTGAGGGTTCTCTCGCCGGTTACGCCATCGACTACCTCAGCACAGTCGCCTATCGCGTAGATATCCGGGTCGCTCGTCTGGAGGTGCTCGTTAACGACTATGCCCCAGTGCACCTCAAGGCCTGCTTTCTTGGCGAGGTCAACGTTCGCTCTAACACCAGTTGCCACGAGAACGAGATCGGCTTCAACCTCCTCGTCGCCTATCCTCACAGCCTCGACGGGACTGCCGACTATCTCGCTCACTCCAACGCTAAAGCGGAAGGAAACGCCGTGCCTCTCCATCTCCGCCTGGACGAGCTTTGCCGTATCCTTGTCGAGCATGGTCGGCATGAGCCTGTCCATCAGCTCTACTACCAGAACCTCCATGCCGAGCTTTGCGAACGCCTCGGCCCCTTCGAGGCCTATCAGTCCGGCACCTATGACTACGGCCTTCTTCGGCTTTCTCTCGGCGATGTAGGCCTTGATTTTTCTCACATCGTCGAGGCTCTTGAGCGTGAAAACTCCCTCGTTCTCGGCGCCCTTAATTGGTGGAACGAAAGCCTTTGAGCCTAAGGCCAGAACGAGCTTATCGTAGGAAACTTCGCCCTTGTCTGTAATGACAACTTTCCTCTCGCGGTCTATTGCTTTAGCCTCGGTGCCGAGCATGAGCGTGATTTTCTGTTTCTCGTAGAACTCGTTAGGGAAGACGATAACGTCCTCAGGCTTCTCAATCGTGCCGCTTATTACGTGGGGCAGGGCGCAGGGTGAGTACTGCATCGTGGGTTCCTTCCCTATGACGGTTATCTCAGCCTTTCTGTCGAGCTTGCGCATGAATAAGGCGAAGTTGCTTCCAGCGGTTCCAGAACCGATGACGACGACTTTCATGTGCACCACCGGGAGAAGAAGGGCGAGGAGGTATAAAAAGTTGGTCTTAACCTTAGGTTCAGCGGTATGCCCTTTCGCGTGGTTCGACCTTCAAGATAACAATGGTATCCTCGTCCCATCGAACCGTGTAAAGAACCCGATAACTGCCGAGTCTAACGCGGTAAGCCCTCTCCGAACCGCGCATCTTCTTGACGTCAAAACTTTCAACGGGGACAGGGTTGGTTTTCAGTGTCTCAACAAGTTCGGCAAAACGCTTTAGATGGACTGGAGGAAGGTTTCGTATCCCCTTCTCGGCCTTTTTGCCGATGATAACCTTAAAGCTCATAGGCCAAGCTCCTTCTTCAGCTCTTCCCAGTCCTTTCCGTTTTCAAGCGCTTCCCTTTCGAGGGCTTCGATTTCATCAGGACTTTCACCCTCTTCCTCCTCAACGAGCCTCGCCTTGAGCATAAGGAGGGCTTTTTCCATCTCGTCGAGCCTCTTCTTCATCTCGCGGATATCGTAGAGGAGAACGTTTATCGGGTCGGCTTCCATGCTCCCACCTTTTCCAACTATGTGCCGGAAATATAAAAGGATTGAGTCAGCGCATCCACTTCCTCGCTATGACCGCAACTATCAGCGCCATGAAGACCGCCCCGGTTAATGCTTCGAGGGCGCTAAGAGCTTTTAGCCAGCCGGTCGGGTGCATGTCGCCGTAGCCGAGGGTGGTGAAGGTGACGAGGGAGTAGTAGAGAGCGTTGAGAAAACGGACGAGGTAATTTGAGGTTTGAGGAAAGCCTTCAATGTAGGCGCTCCAGAGGGCGTATGGAACCGCGTTGCCAATAATAACGAGCAGTGAAAAGAGAAAGAGCCGAACCCAGTTCGTGCCGTATTCTGAGGGCAGATCGCCCAAAAGCCATTCAATGAAGTTGTGAGTGCGAGCTTTAAGTTTCTCTACCTTACCCTGTGCGTTCCTTAGCCGTGCCCTTCTTTTGGCGCGCATTTCGAGGACAAACATTCTGTCGGCATCGTCGCGCTTGCCTTCCTTTTCATAGCTGAGGCGCTGAACGCGACGGGCTTCTATTTCCGCTTCGGGAAGTTTGAATAAACTACTGTCAAAATCAATCTCTATACCACCATGTAAAACCACATTTGAAAAGTCCAAATAGCCATGGAACATAAAACCTCCTGGAAGGGATATTAATTTCTCAAGTTCCTCTTCGAAATCAGGCCATACAAATAGTAGTTTCCCTCGAAATATTGAACCTAAAAGAGTAAGATTATGATGGAAAACTCCAGAAAGTAAGTGATACTCAGTATCATTAAATTGTGAGTTAGCGAACGACACAGATCCTTCAAAAATAACATTGCAAAAGAATGGATTAAATGGGGCATAATAGGGTTCATGACCTCTTGAGTTGAAAGATACCCTATCAAAAGACACATCACAATGAAAAGTGCTTCTGTTAAAGTAAGCTCCATCTTCGAAGATAGAATTGCGGAATGTGACCCCGGGCACTATAAGATCATCCAAGACTGAGAATTTATCTTGACGGTGCTGTTTGATGAATTTTATAAATTCATTGATCGTTGAAAACTTAGTAGAGCCGTCAAGAGTACTCTCTGGGAAGTGAGGACGGTCATAAAACTCTGCATTTTCAAAATCAACTTCCCATTTAAAAACAGAGCTTTCAAAATTGACGCCATTCCTGAAAATAGAGAATTGAAAAAACAATTTCGAGTACTCCTTTGGGGGCTTTGGAAAAACATAGCCCATACATTCGACATAATCCTCGAAAACCAACCTCTTTATCTTCCGCCCATCAACCTCAATCTCCTCAACCCTCGGCTTGAACCTCTCCAGAAACTTCCTCCAAAACTCCTTCGCTTCCTCCTCGCTCTTGTTCGGTTTATGAAAAATACAGTACTCCTGGTCGGCCGTCTCAGGGTCGCAGTTTCCGAAGTGCGCCTTCTTGCACATGGGTGCTCACTAATTTAACTACGCCTTGAAGTTTTTATCCCTTTCGACGACCTCAAGGAACTCGGCGGGGGTCAAGATTAGAAACTCATGCCCTTTAAGAGAAAATCTTCTCTCTCCATCCCTCAGCTTCAGCACGTGCTTCTTGTCTAGGCTTATCATAAAGTCAGCTTTGGCCGAATACACCACGTCAAACAACTTGTTGTCGTCTGGATCAGGCGAGACCTCAAAGCGCTCAGCCGGCTCAACAAGGATTGACAAAGCCCTAAAAATCCGGTAAATCCATAGGGCGTAAACCCGGCTCTCAAGGTATTGCAGAACTTTCTCGCTCGTCAGCTTGAAGCGAAGCTCCTCAAGTATCGCCTCCGAGGTGTAGGAAAGAACCCTCTTCCCGACGACTAAGTCCATGACCTTTCCAGAACTTCCAAGGGGGTTTATCGCGGCCGTTATGATGACGTTGGTGTCTAAGACGACCTTGAACGCTTCCATTCCTCGTCCACTTCCTCAAGGAGCTTTTCGATTTCCTTCTCGGATGGGACCCTCCTCTCCTTCGCGAGGAGCTTATATGTCTCCCAGAGATCCTCGGGGGACTCGTAGTGCATCAGGAAGAACCTCACGGCTTCCTTGATAAGCTCGCTCCGGCTTGAGAACTCGCCGCTCTCCACGAGTTCATCAATTTCCCTCATAATGCCCTGAGGAAAGCGGACTGAAACCTTCTCGGTGGCAGACATTCAATCACCGTAGGACAATAGTCGGACAGAATATATAAACGTTGCGAAGCAAAATTGAAAGGAACCTCACGGCTCCACAACCGTCCCGCTGTGCTTACCCTTTATCACTTCGAAGAGGCTGTAAGCGTCCTTCTTGCCCACGATGTACGTCCTTATCTTGCCGCGCTGGATGAACTTCGCAGCAAGGGCATCGACGACGCCGCTTCCGCCGGCCTTGCTTTCGCCCTCCATCGCTATGTCGACGAGCTGGTCGACGGTTATCCTGTCGAGCTTCTTTGCGTCAGGGTTCTTCCTCGGGTCGCTGTCGTAGACGCCATCGACGTTGGTGACCACGATCAGAAGGTCGGCCTGCAGGTACTCGGCGAGAAGGGCAGCGACCGCATCGGTCGTGTGTCCTGGGTGAGTTCCGCCCATTATGGGTATCTTCTTGAGCTGTATGACCTCCCAGGCCTTCCTGAAGTCCTGGACGACGAAGGGATAAGCTTTCTCGCCGAGCGCAGCTATCAGAAGCATCGCGTTGGCCCTGGTGATGTGAATCCCTATGTAGTCCTTGAAGGTCTCGTTGGGCGTGAAGGTCTTCGCAGCCTTGATGTACTTGCGCGCCACTTTGCCGCCGCCGACTACCACAGCCACCTCATGGTCCTCGCTTATCTTGGTGAGCTCATACGCGATGGCCTTGATAAAATCGATGTCGGGATCGTCCGGAACGAGAACTGAACCTCCTATGTCAAAGACTATCCTCATGATGACCCTCACGATGCTAACCGGGGCCCCTTTATAACCTTTTCTTGCCGAGAAGATATCAAAGAAGATAGAAAGCCCTCAGTAGTAGTACCAGATGGTCTCGTAGTCTTCCCGCTTCTCCCCGATGCTCTCCAGGTAGCGGAGGTACTCCTTTATTGGGACGTCCGTGTATGTGTAGAGTTTCGTCTCGCTGATGCCCTTCTCCCACGGGTGGAAGAGGTACACCCTGCTTCCGTCGGGCTTTATGGCTATGAGCTCCCTGTCCTGCCAGGCCCTCAGGTGGTTCTTGCCCATCCTCGGCACGTTGAATATCGGCTCGTCCGTCCTGAACTGGCCCGGTAAGAGCCTCGCCTCCTCCTTCCTCTCCTGGACGACCCTCGCTATCGGCACGAGGTAGTCCCTCTGCTCGGTCTTGCCCTTTGGATAGAAGGTGTAGTATGGATCGATGCCGATCTTCTTGAGGGCTATTCTAAGTGCAACGTTCTCGAAGCGCCTGCTGACGTTTCTCTGGTAGACCAGCTGGTTGTAGACGTATATTCCCTGCCTCCTAAGGTTGTAGACTGCCCTGGCCATCTCTGGGGTTACCTCGTAGGCCGTTTCTACATGGGTCGAGACGGCCACGTTCCTCTTGCCTGGTTCGATGTACGATCCGAGTATCTCGGCCAGCTCTTCAGTTATGCGCATTGGGACGGTCACTGGAATCCTTGTTCCCCAGCGGATGTTAATGACGTGGTCGAACTCGCTCAGACGGGACATTATCTTGTCTATAATCTTGTTGCTCAGGGCGAAGGGGTCTCCTCCGGTTATGAGCACGTCTATCATCGACTCGCGCTCGCCGAACCACTCTATAGCCTTCTCTATCTTGTCCCAGCCCGGGAAGGAGCCGGCCATGAATGGCTCAAGGACCTCCCAGTTCCTCTGGCAGTAGACGCATATCTGTGGGCAGGTGTCGAAGGCCTTGAGGATCGCTATCATCACGTACCTCCTCGTGACGAGGTCTATCGGAGAGGTGTCGTGCTCGCCCATGAAGTCGAAGGCGTACTCTCTGTCCTTGCGGTGGAGTATCATGTTGTCCATGTACCACTTGGGCGGCATCACCTGCCTTCTGACGTGCCTGTCCTCCTTGTAGGGCTCCTTAAAGTCCCAGAGGTGGAGGTAGTAAGGTGTTATTCCCCAGGGGATGCGATACTTGACCGCCCTCTCGACTTCTTCCAGATCCTCCTCTGGAACCTTGACGATACCAAGTTCGTTGAGCTCTCTGAGGGTTTCGAGGCCCTTCCTGCCCTTGAGGACATGGCTGAACTGCCACCTGTAGTCGAACCACTCCTCATCGCCTATGCCCCAGTACTCCTCGAGCTGCTTCCTCTGCTCCTCCCTCTTCTTGATTATCCTCTCGTCGAGTCCACTTGGATAGCGGTCGAGCCAGGTCTTTATGTACTCGTAGACCTTGTCTAGGTAGTCGGAGCGTAGCTTCCCTGCCTCCCTGCCGTGAACCTTACTGAAGTCGGGTGAAACTATGCCTGCTTTTTCCAGCTTCGGCCCAAGCCAGCCCTTGGAGTAGTTGGCCTTACCAGACATGGCAAGGAAGAGGTGCCTGAACTCCTCGAGGAATCCCTTGGTAAGAATGCTCAAGGCCTTTTCGTCGCCCTTGGCGGCTTTCCAGAGGTATTCCAGCGTTGAGAAACCTGCTGCCTTTTCGCTGTATGGCGAGAGAACGTTCTCAAAGACGTCGCAGGCATAGAGCGCGAGCCACCTGTCTATGGGGCTTACCTCTATCTCGCTGTTTTTGAACTTCCACCTTAGGTTTCTCGTGAATTCCAGGAGCTTCTGCCTTGCCTCCTCAAGACTCTCGCTCCTCTGGAGAATTTCGCCTATTTCTGGCAGTGGCTCGAAGATTTCCATGAATTCTCCGTGTCCCACCCCCTGCTCGAGGCCCCATGGGGACTCCTCAACTCCAAAGGCTGAAAGGGCACTCTCAACCCTAATCACGGTGACCACCTCCTGATCTTGAAGAGGACAGAAAGAGGCGTGGAAGTACGTATGCGTGCATTAATTCTGAGAAGACCTATTTAAATTTTACTCCTATTCCCGAATAACCTTCGTTACATAGTGTAAAAAACAAAAGAATATTTGGCAAACTTTTGGGATACATCAGCCTATCTGGAAGGCCGAGCTCCTCAGTTCGCCGCGCTCGAATCTGTACGGGTCGTACCACTCCCAGTCGAGGGGCACTTTGCTTCTTCCTTTGGTCATGAACTCCGCCATCGCTTGGGCAACCGCTGGGGCCATCATGAAGCCGTGGCCGCTGAAGCCTGCTGCAATATAGAAGTTGTCGAGGAGCTTCCCTATGGCAGGGTTCTTGTCAGGAGTTTTAGCGTAGAAGCCGGCCCACTGGCGAACGATGTGGGCGTGTCTGATGGGGGGAATTATCTGGACGGCGTACCTCAGCACACCCCTCAGGAAGTCGTAGGTCGGCTCGTAGTCATCGAGGCTTTTGGCTTTATGCTCTATTCCCGAGCCGCAGATTATTCCACCGTCCTCGCCGTCCTGGATGACGTAGCTGTCGTTCCAGCTCGGCGGGCATACCAACGGTTCGACCTGACCAGGCTTGAGGGGCTCCGTCTTCACGAGCTGGTGCTTGTACGCGGTTATGGGAACGAGTTCCCTGCTCAGGCCTGCCATCTCATTAATCAGCGGTGCCCATGCGTTGGCCGCGTTGAGAAGGGCGTCAACCTTAACGCTCTCCACCTTCCCGTTGCTTCTGAACTTCACCGTGATTATCTCGTCCCTCTCGCGCTCCAGAGCCACAACCTCCGTGTGCTCCCTCGCCTCAACGCCCATCTCCTTGGCTTTCATGAGATAGGCAAAGAGCGTCTTGAAGGGGTTGGCCTTTCCGTCCATCGGGTTCCAGGCCCCGGCCAAGAACGGCTCCGTGTTGAGCGGCGGGACTATTTCCTTTGCCTCGTCCATATCTATGAGCCTCGTGGGAACGCCAAATCTGTTCTGGAGCTTTATGTTGTTTTTAAAGGCTTCAACCTCCTCTTCGCTCGTCGCCAGGAAGAGGTAACCGGAGTGCCTGAAGCCTATCTCGGCCTCGAGCTCCTCTTCAAGCCTCTCCCAGCGCTCGATGGAGTACTTCATGAGCCTGATGTTGGCTTCGTCCGTGAACTGCGCCCTTATTCCCGTTGCACAGCGGAAGGTCGAGCCCGAGCCGAAGTAGTTCTTCTCGAAGAGGATTACCTCTTCCCCGAGCTTTGCCAGCTCGTAGGCCGTCGCGACGCCTATTATTCCGCCGCCGATGATCGCTATCTTACTCATCGGCATCACCCACCAGAACCTCGACGCGGACGGGCATTATCGGAACCCTCGACTTCGGGAGCGGTATATCTTCCTGCCTCTTTCCCGTCTTTCTCGCAAGGATCGAGAGCACTATCGGGATGCACGTCCTCCCCTGGCAGGGCCCCATGCCTATCCTGAGAAGCCTCTTGATTTCCTCGATGTCCGTGATGCCCGAGTCGATAAGCCTCTCGACGTCTTCAACCGTGACGTCATTGCAGCGGCAGACGATTTTCTTCCCGCTCATTCTCTCACCACCACAGCCCTTTCTGATGAAAGCGCTGGCGGAATGTTTCTGACTCCCAAACTAGCTTCAACGATATTGGGTGCCCGCGCAATTGATGCCATTCCCTTGTTCACCCCTGAAATGCGCCCTTCGGGCGCGAGATGACTGTGAACCTTACAGAGGTGTCCCATCTTTTGGCACCCATCAGATACAATCTCGGCGACCGTCATTCTCTCACCACCCTAACCGCTCTGACCTCCCAGGCAAGCTCTATCGGAACTTCCACGATGATTATTGGCGTGTCACCCTTGCTTTTCTCCCTCGGGACTACCGTGAGGACTTTCCCCTTACCAACAGGCTCCCCGACGCGGTTAAGGAGAACGACCTCCTCGCCCCTCTCCGGAACCGGCAGAAGCTCGTGGGGCATCGTTATCCTCGCCTTGTCGCCAACGTAGTGCATCATGAAGAACGCTAGGCCGGGGCATATCTGGACACAGAGGGAGCAGCCTATGCACTTGTCATAGTCAACGATGGGCAAATCGTTCGGCGTGGGCATGCTTATGGCTCCAGTAGGGCATATCTCCCTGCAGGGGGCGCAGGGTATCTCCTGCGGACACTCTGGAATTGCTACTGGCCTTTTCCTCAGCCTCTCCTCGCTCGGAAGCGGGATGAACTTCTGAAGCTCCTCGGGCGTTATGTAGCCGGTTCTCAGGTACTCAGGAATCTCGCTCATTCTCTCACCACCAGAGCTTTCTTAACACCTTCCATAGCGTGCCTGCCGAAGGGCCCGGAGCGGAACTCGTCCAAGTCCCTCTGTGCCTTCTCTATCTCTTTGACCCAGCTTTCGTCGGCTATGCCGAGCCTCAGGGCAGCGGCTATTCCTGCTATCTTGCCCTCCAGCATTGCAGTGGTAGCCTCCTCTATTCCGGCGGAATCGCCGGCCACGAAGATGCCTCTCACGGTTGTCTCCATCCACTCGTCGCGAACTGCCACGTGGCCGCTGAGCTCCCGGATGTATTTTATCTGGCAGCCTACCTGGTGGAGGAGCTCTATGCTCGGCCTCAGGCCAACGGCAAGGGCTATCACATCGACCTCGAAGACCTTCTCCGTTCCGGGAATGACGTTCCAGTTCTCGTCGAGCTGAGCAACGACGGCCCTCTCGACCCTCTCCTTTCCTTCAGCGCGAAGAATAGTGTGCCTGGTCAGTATCGGAACGCCCAAGCGCCTAACCTTGGCCGCGTGAACGAAGTAGCCTCCCACCTTCGGCATCGCCTCGACTATAGCCTTGACTTCAACTCCAGCCTGGATGAGCTGATACGCCAGAATAAGTCCCACATTGCCCGCACCAACGATTAGAACCTTGTCGCCTGGCTTCACCCCGTAGGTGTTCATGAGGGTCTGAATGGCTCCGGCGCCGTAGATTCCGGGCAGATCGTTGTTCTCAAAGGGAATCATCTTCTCCATCGCACCGGTGGCAACGATGACGGCCCTTCCACGGAACTCTATGAGCTCGCGGTTGTTTTTGACGGCCAGGACGAGCTTCTCATCCCCATCTTGGAATATTCCCACCGCCGAAGTTCCGAGGAAGACCTCGACGTTCTCCCTTCTTCTGACTTCATCCTCCAGAATCCTGGCTATCTCGACGCCCCTCACTCCAGCGAACTGCTCGCGTTTGCCAAAGAACTTGTGGGTCTGCTTGACGAGCTGGCCGCCGAGCATCGGGTTCTCGTCGAGAAGAACGATCTTTGCTCCAGCATCGGCCGCATGGATTGCCGCCATCAGTCCGGCGGGCCCACCCCCAATGATGACGATATCTGCCTTCACGACCTTGGCGTCCTTCCACTCCGGCGGCTTGGCGTCCCTCGGGAGCTCGGCCTTCCCTCTCTGACGCTCTATGGTCATGCCATCCTCGACGAGGGTTATGCACGTCCTGACGTTGGGGATTCCGTTAACAACCATCAAACAGGAGGAGCACTTCCCTATGGCGCAGAAAAGCCCCCGCGGACGTTCGGAGTTCTGAGAATAATTGAGAACCCGTATTCCCGCGGCGTGGAGTGCCGTTGCTATTGTTTCTCCCTCATAGGCTTTGATCGGTTGTCCTTCGAAGTAGATTGTTACCTCTCTTCCACGCTTAAAATGTAGAACAGGATGTTCAGTTAGGCGCACGGTATATCACCCGAGCACTTATCTGCGCATTGGCTTATGAAAATTTTTCAATCCAATGGTGGGCAACCTTTGGTTGCTGGAGGTTCCACCACCTACCAAAGCTTTATATATCTGCCCGAGGATAAGTTAGCTGGCGGCGGGCTAGGCCGGGGGGTTCGGCGTCCCCTGTAACCGGAAACCGTCGATATGCCGGGGCCGAAGCCCGGGGGGCGGTTCCCAAAGCCACCCGCGGAAGCCGGGGCACAACGGTGATCCCTCGTCCCACGGGGCCGGCGGTGGGCGGGGTCCGGCTGGAGGGCCGGACTAACGCCCTTTACCCGCCGAACCCCGCCAGGCCCGGAAGGGAGCAGCGGTAGGCGGGACGTTCGGCGCTCGTGGGGTAGCGGGGGTGAGCGAGCCCCGGTGGAAGCGGACGGTGGAGGGTTCCCACCCCCGGGCGCGCCCGCCGCCGTTAGAATTCTGGCAAAAACCTTAATAGCAAACCACCTCTTTTGCCTTCGGGGTGTTAAATATGGTGAGGCTTTCCGTTGAGGTCGCCGGTCTTAAGCTTGAAAACCCGCTTATTCTCGCCTCGGGGGTAAACGATAAGACCCCTGAACAGTGGATACGCGCTCATGAGGAAGGTGCTGGCGGCGTCGTTACCAAGTCCATCGGAATCGAGCCGAGGGCAGGTTACGACAATCCAACGATTGTGGAGCTTCCCTACGGCCTGATAAACGCGATGGGCCTTCCGAATCCCGGCTGGAAGGGCTTTCTGGAGATGGTTGAAGGCTACACCTTTGACTTTCCGCTGATAGTCTCGATATTCGGCGGAACGCCGGAGGAGTTTGCCTTTCTCGCTGAGAAGCTGAGCGAAGTGGCCAATGCCTTCGAGCTCAACCTCAGCTGTCCGCACGCAAAGGGCTACGGCATGGAAATCGGCCAGAGACCGGAGATGGTCTACGAGGTCGTCAAAGCCGTTAAGGACGCGACGGACAAGCCCGTTATAGCGAAGCTCACGCCAAACATAGACGACATAAAGAAGCTCGGTCTGGCAGCTGAAAAGGCCGGTGCAGATGCGGTCGCAGCCATAAACACGCTGAAGGCGATAGCGATAGACGTCTACGCGAGGAGGCCGATACTGAGCAACAGGGTCGGCGGCTACTCCGGGCCGGGTGTTAAGCCCGTAGCTCTTAGGGCCGTCTATGACCTTACCAAAACCCTCGACATTCCCGTCATTGGGATGGGCGGCATAACCACCTGGAGAGATGCTGTGGAGTTCCTTCTCGCTGGAGCCTCGGCGCTCCAGATAGGCACTGCCGTCTCGCTCCGCGGGTGGAGGGTCTTCCGGGAGATAAACGAGGGAATTAGGAGATACCTTGAGGAGGAGGGCTTTTCGAGCGTTAGAGAGATAGTCGGGCTTGCCCTCGAGTGAGCGAAAGAGTTATCTAGTAGAAAGACATACTATACTACTGGGATTTACTATGCCAGTCACCAAGGTGACACGGAACTACCAGATAACGATTCCGGCGGAGATAAGGAAGGCACTGGGGATCAAGGAGGGGGAGTACCTCAGCGTTGAACTAAGGGGGGACGAGATAGTCATCAAGAAGGCCGAGATGGAGTGGCCGAGCCTGGACCTTGGAAGGGACTTCACTCCCGAGGAGATAGAAATGAATACACGGAAGGCTCTAACGGAGGCTTCAGAATGGGAGGATTAGCCGTTGTTGATACCAACGTTCTCCTTTATTCAATCAACCGGAGCTCCAAGAGGTATCAAGAGACGAGAGACCTGATAGCTTCCCTCAATAAAATCGTGATACCCACGGTCGTTGTTTACGAACTTCTCTGGAACCTGGCCACGGCGGGGGTATCTCCTAAAGAGGCGAAGGGAATAATCTCCAGAATCCTATTAAACGAAAGAGTCAGCTTGGCTGATGATAGGCGGTACCTACTTTCAGCCTTTGAGCTCTTTGGAAACTTTGGCCTGAAACACTACAACGACTCCGTAATCCTTGCGATAGCCAGAGAAGTCGGAACCCTCGCAACCTACGACAAAAAGCTTAGAAAGAGAGCTTCCAAGTTTAATATCACACTGCTTCCAGGGGTGATAGAATGAAGCGCGCGGTTGTTTTGTTCTCCGGTGGACTGGACTCAACGGCCTGCCTCTACTGGGCCAAGAGAAACTACGAGGAAGTCATAATGCTGGTAATCAACTACGGGAGCAACGAGGAGCGCGTTACGAACAAAGTTGCTGAGTTCTTCTCTAAGGAGCTCGGTGTGCCTCTGAAGATCGTCAGGCTCGACTTCCTCGAGGAGTTCTCCAAACTGAGAGGAACGACCCTGGTTGGCGGCGAAACTCCAAAGGTCAGCG
Organism: Thermococcus sp. M36; assembly: GCF_012027355.1. Lineage (NCBI taxonomy): Archaea > Methanobacteriati > Methanobacteriota > Thermococci > Thermococcales > Thermococcaceae > Thermococcus > Thermococcus sp. M36. The sequence goes on along the minus strand of NZ_SNUH01000001.1, from coordinate 530,903 downwards.
CGGAGGAGCTTGAGGACTTGAGCGTTGCACAGGAAACTGCGAAAAGCGTCTGGGTTCCGGCAAGGAACGTCGTTCTCATAAGCGTCGCCGCTTCGCTCCTCGATGCGCTCGGAGGGGGCGATATAATAGTCGGCTTCAACGCTGAAGAGGGAACAACGTTCCCAGACAACACGCCCGAGTTCGTCGAGAAAATGAACGAAATGCTGAAGTACGGCACCATGGCCGAAGTAAAAGTCGTTGCACCGCTCATTGACCTCGACAAGAAGGGGATAGCGAAGCTTTTGAAGGAGCTCGGCGCCAAGTACGAGTACTCCAACTCCTGCTATATGCCGAAGGGCTTCACCGAGGACGGAAAGCCGGTGCACTGTGGCGAGTGTGAGAGCTGCGTCAGGAGGCACCGCGGGCTTATGGAGGCTCTCGGCGAGGACAGGACGGTCTACGCTGTTGAGCCGAGGATTTAATCGGTGAACATGGTGGGACATCGGGCACCGCAAGATTTATAAATCTCTTCCTGCCCCTTATCTTTGGGCATGGGGCGGTAGCTCAGCCTGGGAGAGCGCCGGACTGAAGATCCGGGTGTCGGGGGTTCAAATCCCCCTCGCCCCACCACTTTCTCTAAGGGCAATGCGGTGGTAGTCTAGCCTGGTCTAGGACACCGGCCTTCCAAGCCGGTGACCCGGGTTCAAATCCCGGCCACCGCACCACAATTCGCTTCTTGGACCATTACGGTGCTCATGGGGATATTTATCCACATCCAGCTCCGATTGGTTTTAAAAGAAAAACACTGCTGTCGAACGAGACTTCTCAATGTTGCAAAAACCCCTCAGAAGTGATGAAAAACGTTCTATAGAATTCTGGTGGTCCCGCGGCCCGGATTTGAACCGGGGACCTGCGGATCTACAGTCCGCCGCCGCTCCCAGGCTAGGCTACCGCGGGACCCTACAGGCAACCCGTTCCATAATCGCCCGGGTAGGTTTATAAATTTTTCTCTCCAGTTAGGTGCGGTGAGACCATGAGGCTCTACGAACCTGTAAACCTTGCCATGCCCCTTGCCAAGAGGATCGGGGAGTTCATCATGGACAGCGGGCGTCTCCCCACGGGGGACGAGGTAAGGGGTTTCCTGAGGGAGCTCGGCATGGAGGAGGTCTGTCTTGACAGGGGGCTGGCGGTGTGCAGGGCCAAGTTTCTGATAGCCCTCGTCCTTCCCCGGGGAGGGGCCCTGGTCGTTGATATAATATCCTCCAGCGGGGAGCTCAGCGATGCACTGGAGGTCATAGCCTACAACGACAAAAAGCTCGGGGCATTCGTCGTCGAGATTCTGCCAAGCAACGACCTCGAATACGAGGGAAACATAGGGGTAGAGCCGGTAATCATAGATGAGAAAACCCTCGAACTGGAGAGCAGCCCGGTTCTCGGCCACTTCGAGGAGGATGAGGAGGGCCTCTTCCTCGTCATAGACCGCGAGACCTACGAGCGCTGGAGAAACGAAGGGGACGTTCACGTCTGCCCCCTCTGCGGCGGAGAACTCGCCTGGAAGGGAGAGAAGGCTTACTGCCAAGACTGCGGCTACGGAGTGAAGGTGGTGGGAGAATGAGCCGGGTAATAAAGGCACAGCTGGTGAAGTACTCCCGGCTCGCCCACGAGCGCGGTCTTACCGCGGCATTCGGAGGGAACCTGAGCATCAGAAAGGGGAACCTCGTCTTCATCAAGGCCACAGGGGCTGTGATGGACGATATGACCAGGGAGCAGGTGGCAGTTATAGACATGAGCGGAAGGCAGCTCTCCGGGGTGAGGCCGTCCTCGGAGTACAGGCTCCACCTCGCAGTTTACAGGAACCGGCCGGACGTTAAGGCAATAGCCCACCTCCATCCACCATACTCCATAGCCGCATCGACGCTCGTCAGCGGCGAGTTGCCAATAATAACCCCCGAGGCTGAGATATACCTCAAAAGAATCCCGGTGGTCCCGTTCAGGCCCGCTGGAACCCAGGAGCTGGCGGATATCGTTGCCGAGGCGGTACTCCAGTCGGACGCCATCATAATGGAGAGGCACGGGATAGTCACCGTCGGGAGAACCCTCAGAGAGGCGTTCTACAAGGCGGAACTCGTCGAGGAGAGCGCCCGGCTGTGGTACCTTACGGAAAGGGAGTAATGCCCCAGCGTTTTTCAATTTTTGTCGAAAACGTGGAAATGAGCGTAAAAAGAAAACGCTCACTTGACCTGCTCAAGGGCACCGAGGACTTCCCAGATGATCGTCCTCGTGTGCATGGGCATGTTCGGGTCCTCGCTTATTTCTTCCAGGATGGCTATGGCATCGGCCGCCCTGACGGCGGGCTCCTTGCTCTCGTCGAGGAGGGCTTCTATGGCCTGCTCGGCGGCGCGCCTTATGTTCCTGGGGACAACGGTGTCCTGGACAACCTGCTCCTTGAGAACCTGGACAATCTGGTTGATGAGCTCGCTCATCTTATCACCTCCTTTTCTAAAGAATTGTTACTAAAATCTCCTCGGCTTATCTTAAGCTTTCCTAACTAAAAAACTTTTCGGTTAACGTCGAAACTGCTGGGGATTCACAAAGGAAAGAAGGAGTCAGAACTCCACGCCCCTCCTGGCGAGAATGCCCCTCCGGTAGGGGTGCTTTACCTCCCTCATCTCCGTGACGTAGTCGGCAAGCTCAAACAGCTCCTCCGGACAGTAGCGGCCCGTCAGAACGAGCTCGGTGTGGGGTGCCTTGTTCCGGATAAGCTCCCTGACTTCCTCGACATCGAGCATGCCGAAGCCCAAAGCAACGCATATCTCGTCGAGTATTACCAAATCCCATTCGCCGCTTGAGACTACTTCTTTAGCGCGTTCCAAGGCTTTTTTAGCGGCCTCTATGTCATCCGGTTCGGGCTTTCCGTGGACGAACTTGGGCAGGCCGAAGGACTCAATGACCGCACCGCAGTCAGCTATCTTCTTCTGCTCGCCGTAGACGTCGGGGGCCTTCATGAACTGGAGGATGATGACCCTTCCTCCGGAGCCGAGCATCCTCACAGCGAGGCCAAAAGCGGCCGTCGTCTTCCCCTTTCCGTTGCCCGTGTATATGTGGACGAGGCCGAGTTTTTCTTTCCATGCCATGGGTTTCACCGGGTGGATATAATCGCCAGGGTTTTTAGGGGTTTGGGCAAAAAATTAAATCCGGAGAGGAGCAGGGCAAGGTTTCAAGAGAGTTAAAATTTAGGGAGGGTAACATGAGCGTATCCTCACACCATCCCCAATGTCCCCAGGGCTTTGTTTCAAGTGCAGCTTTCCTCAGGGGTCTTGGTCTTTCCATCCGTGAAGTTGCTTTTCATCCTGTACTCAACCTGTGCAGAACATAGTGAACCCCCCTTCACTTGGGAAGGGGCTTCATTTTCTATGAAAACCAGAGTGCAGGGTATAGACACATTCTGTACTTTTTCCCTCGAGTTCAGGGAGTAATTGGATGGATACAACTGCCAGGTTTTCAGGGGGTTTGGATGAGTATATTTTGTAACTCATGCTGAGCATTTGAGAACTCACTAAATCGTTAGAATGGGTCTTCAGTAGGTTTGCCAAAATTTTTATTATGTTATATGTGAATAAACTGGGTTGATGATTGAGGTAGATATCGAGGTAAATGACTTCAAGATTAGAGCAAGTGGAAAAGGCAGTAAGTCCCCGGAAGACTTCATCCTTAGAGCGAAGTTTAGGGGAAAACGGGAGTTTACACCTAAACATGCTCACTTTATAATTGATTTCTATGGCAAACTGTGCTACTCAACAGAGGTCGGACAGAGTTTGTTTAAGCTAATAACCCGTGTATATCTCGGAGAAACTCCTGAGGAGGTCCTGGAAAAACTGGATCCAGTTACCCTTAAACTGTTAAATACCTCTCCAGGTTATCCTATTGAATACATCCTTTATGCACTATGGTTATTGTTTGAGATAGAGGACATTAATTATCCTCAATCGCAGGGTAAAAATGGAAGACGTCAACCTTACCAGATGTTTGTTGACGTAATGAGCGGGATGCACCCAGTAAATGCTATGAAAAAGGCGGGTCTTAGGATATAACACACTTGGTGAGCGTCCATGAGAGAAGTTCCGTTCGAGGAATATCTGGAATTCATAAAAAAGCACGATCACGTCATTATAGGGAATCAAAGAATAGAGATTGGAAAACCCATCCCAATCAAAACATTTCAGCCTCAGAACTTCAAGCTTGAAACAACGACCGTATGGAGCTTTCCAGATCGGGGGAAATGGGCAACTCATCATGCAAATGCAAAATACAGGGGAAATTGGGCCCCACAAGTTCCACGAAACCTGATATTACAGTATACAAAACCAGGGGACGTTGTTCTTGATGCATTCTTGGGAAGCGGAACAACGCTGATAGAGTGCAAACTCCTAGGACGACACGGGATCGGGGTTGACATAAATTATGAAGCTCTAATGGTAGCATGGGATAGATTGAATTTTGAGTATGATCCCCGTAAAGAGGGGCAGCCCACGTTAATTTCATACCTTGGACTAAAAGAGAGCATTGAGTGGGTGGAGCCCCAAATTCACCTTTATCAGGGCGATGCAAGAAAATTAGACAAAATTGAAGACGAAAGCATAGATCTAATAGCTACTCATCCACCCTATGCCAATATCATCGGATACACAAAAAGAGCACGTTCTCTTGTGAAAGGGGATTTATCCAACGTTAAGTCAATAGATGAGTTTGTTTCAGAAATGAAAAAAGTTGCTGAAGAGTTCTACAGGGTACTAAAACCCGGAAAATACGCGGCTATTTTAATGGGAGACACTAGACGTCACAGACATTACGTTCCTATAGCGTTTAGAGTCATGAAAGTGTTTTTGGAAGCTGGATTTATATTAAAGGAGGACATTATCAAGGTTCAGCATCATATGAGAGGTACAGAATCCTGGAAAACAAGGAAGAGAGACTTCTATCTGATTGCACATGAACATCTGTTCGTATTCAGAAAATCGGGAGAAGGGGAGAAAATCGAGAAATTCCGGGAAAGTAGAGTGGTTTAACTTCTCCAAAGCTCAAAAAGGGAAATACCGTATTTCTTCGGCGCTGGCCTATTTCGAACGGCAGTCGTTATTATTTTGTCTATATCACCGTATTCGCTCTGTGCGATCCATCGTATGAACCGCATAAGAAACTCTCGGGGAGGATCAAGTTTGCTCTCTTTGCATCCTCTGCTACCATAATTCCAATCCTGCTCGACCATTAATAATGAGCCATAGAAAACCGTTACATCAGGGGGATCGAGTTCCATTGGGAAATTTATACCCCGAACGTCGTCTAGAACCTCATTTATGTCCTCTCCATGATTAATCCGTTCAAATGCCAAAAACACAGCCCTCGCATGCTTTTCATCACTTATCCGCTTAAGATACAAGTCAAAGAACAACCGGACATGTGTTGGGGCAAATTCTTTTCTTCCCTCAGGTTGGAGAACGACTTTAAAATCCCCTGGACATATCTTGTCCGTTCTGACAATGTAGACCTTGGTTCCGTTGGAGCCAGAATATAACAGGACCCTTCCCCCTTCTTTGATAACTCTACGGGTCTTTTTAGTCTCCTTTATTTCTGCAGGTCTTAGCTTTTGAACTATCTCAAAAACATCATCCACTTTCACGAACTTCACCAAATATCAAAAAGAAGGCAGGACTTTTTAAATAGATCGCTCTGCAACGGTTAAATACTCAACAAGCGACTTAGAAGTCATCAAAGCCCTCGATCTACCGTTGTTGACAAGAAGCTTTGCTCTTTCCCGGCCCACTTGTAATTCCGTAGGAACATTTGTAACAAGCATCTCTGGAACTTCACCCCTGCGATCGGCTTTTGAGTTTATTGGCCTCTTTGCGTAGATCTTGAGTATCTTAAACCCTTCTATCCCCTCATACAGCTCACGAACCGGCTTTACATAGGAGTTGCTTAGGATAAAGTAAACCCCTTTCTCATGGAGCTCAAGGCAGACGTCCCTAAGCCGCTCCTGGTCTTCTTTGCTGAAATCTTCCTTCGAATAGCTAGTAAAACTGGCAGTTTCTGAAACCGGGTGATAGGGGGGATCAAAATAAACCAGGTCTCCAGGCTTGGCGACTCTCAAGATATAAGTGAAGTCTTCGTTGTAAATATCGAGCTTTTTCAAAACTTCACTAACCTTTCTGAGTCGCTCTTCATCCACTATTTTAGGGTTTTTGTATCTCCCAAACGGAACGTTAAACTCGCCTTTCTTATTCTCACGGTATAAACCATTGAAAGCAGTTTTATTTAAGTACAAAAGCAGGCTCGCGAGTCTAATATTCGGAATCTCAAATCCGTTTCTGACTATCTCATTGAACTCCGCACGAGCCTTGTAGAAATACTCCTTCTCATTTTTGTGCCTCTTTGCATCTTCAATTAGTTCGTCAACATAGTCTCTAACGACAACATAGAAGTTTATTAGTTTGGGATTTATGTCGTTTATAGTCCCCCTTTTGGGCTCCATCCAGAAAGTAACCGCACCGCCGCCAAAAAACGGCTCATGGAACGTTCTATTTCTAAAGTTCTCTGGCATTAACGCAACGATTTCATGGAGTATCTGTCTCTTTCCCCCGGCCCACTTAAGGATAGGTTCCGCCATCGATTACATCCTCCCAGCCATTATTTAGGTCACGCCCTAATAAGGCATTCGATAAAATTACGTGCAACATAAATATAAAATTTTTGGTGTAACATAATATTCACGATTTATACTCAAGACCCAACCTCTTTCTAATGTAGTTAGATATGTCCAATCCCTCCCCCCGTGCCTGCTTAGAAATCGTCTCATACTCCTCCTCAGTAACGCGGATTGACAACCACTTATTCCGCTTGTTTTTGGCAGCTAATGTTCTAGCTTCAATTTCCCATATTTCTTTGAGGGCCCTAGCTTTTTTCTTAAGTGGTTTGGTGTTATTTAACCCTGAAAATTCCCTAGCAAGAATTTTCTTGAAATCCGAAACCACCTGGGAATCACCTTTAGAATACTTAGAGAACTCTGTTACGGCTAGACCAACAGCCGTGGTGGCGTTCGAAATTTCGTTGGATTTCAAAATGACCTCAAATGCCCTAATTCCTGCAAGAGGAATTTTAAGTTTACGGGTGGTAGGAGCTTGTATTTCCATGAGCCTCTTTATGACTTGCTCGAACATGGATTTCACCAAATACAGTGCAACATAAAATCTTATTTAAGAATAATGCTCAATAAAGTTCGGTGAACCCCCATGGCCTACTGGCTCTGCATCACCAACCGCGACAACTGGGGGGTTGTCAAGGAAAAGAACGTTTGGGGAGTCGCGAAGAGGCATAAAAACACCATTGCCAAAGTCAAGCCCGGTGACAAGCTTGTCTTTTACGTCAAGCAGGAGCGGAAGAATAAAGAAGTCCTCGAACCGAAGATTGTGGGCATCTTTGAGGTCGTGAGCGAGCTTTATACCGATTCAACAAAGATATTCAAGAGCCCGCCTCACCTCAGTGAGACTTACCCACTTAGGATTAAGATTAGGCCAATAAAGCTCGGCGAGCTCGACTTCAAGCCCCTCATTCCAAAGTTAAAGTTCATCACGAACAAGAAGAAGTGGAGCGGCCACCTAATGGGCAAAGCCATGAGGGAAATACTGGAGGAGGATTACAGGCTTATCGAGGGCCTGCTTTAATCTCTATTTTCTTGATAACTCCTGAAAAGCAAGGAGTTTTAAGAGTTCCACTTGCTGTTTCTCCGTGAGAATGGAAATCACGAGTTTTGAACTTTCCTCATATTTACGTAGGAGGTCATTTAATCGTTTGTTCTCCAAACTGAGTTCCATAACAGTATAACGTAGCCTTTGGTTCTCCTCTTCGAGTTGCATTATCCTGTGGGGATCCGAAGCATCCACGAGTCTTTCAAACCCCTCCAATATCATCCTCGTGAATGCGTCTGGATCACTGGCCGAGCGGGAGAGTTTCCTAACATCAATGTACCCTCGCTGGATTAGCAGAAGAAAGGCCATCTTGCCGAGTTGGGAGTATATCCTTCTCTCGACAAGCATGTCCCTAACTTCTGAACTCAAAAGCTCTGAAGCTGCCTTGTCAACCTCTCTGAAAGTTGTTGTTCTAAAGCTGTATCCAAGTTCAGTTTTGCCCGTGGTGCCCCTTTGAGGTTTCTTCTGTGTGGTCCAAAATTTGGGGGGAGCTGGGATTCCCGCGTTTTCCTTCCTCTGCCCAGAAGAGTCTGAGGATATCCTCAGTTTACTGGACTCCCACTCTTCCCTATATTCCTCAAACGCTGATATCAACCTCTCCCAGGCTTTTTTGGCCACATTCTTGTGGCGCCTAGATTTTCTGGAAGCTTCCCTAAACGATTTAGACGTGTAAAGGTGCTCAACAGTTTCCCATTGAGCAAACGTTAGCGCCTCTGGGTGGTTTTTGGCAAGCCATTCCACGAACTCCGACGGAGGGAGCATTTCCCTCCAGGATACGGGGGTAATTTTTGGACGGGACTGGGTACCGTCCCTTCTATCCTTTACCTTAAGTTCTTTGCTTGAGTTTTTGTCGGATTCAACCTTTCCCGTGTTTATCACCCATGGAATGTTTAACATTATCGTTTAAACTTTTTACGCTGAGTTCATATCGTGAAATGTTATGCAGGTGGGCACGTGGGCACTCAAATTTATCCTGACTATCACAAAGTCGGGTGGACAATTGAACTCCGTGCATTTTATGGGCTTCACAGGGTGTTTATGGTACATTGGTGGTTAGTTCCCGCGTGAGATACTCACGCGGGAGGTGGGGAAAGGTTGAATGTCCAAAATGCCCGCGTGCCCAATGTGCCCGTTGTGACCACATGTGACACAAGATAGCTCCAAATATGATACCCTATCCTGTGGCAGTGTCCGGTGGATGTTGAGCAAAAGAGCGCACTTCCTTGTCACAGGGGGTAAAACCGCCAAAGCTCATGATCACTATTCACGAAGAGCTACGAACTTTGATGAAACTTTGGGCAGGCGATGTTATCGGGGGTGTGGGGGCGGAGCTCCCTGGTGATTGGGGAGTAATGAAGGTGGGGAAACGTAGTTTCCCAGGTTTTTAGAGAAAAAAACGGGGCTGTGGGGCGAAACCCCACTTTGGGGGTTTGAGAGTACAGAGAGATAATGGGGTGGAGCCCCCTTGTCTTTCGTTATGGCGGGCCCGGCGGGATTCGAACCCGCGACCTCCGGCTTAGAAGGCCGGCGCCCTATCCTGCTAGGCTACGGGCCCTCGCTCCTATGCTTTTGGAGCGCTCTTATAAAAGTTGCGGTGGGGAGAAAAGGGAGAAACCTCACCGCCTCCTCCTGAGGAGGAGCGGTACCAGGGCAAGACCGACCACCAGAGCCGGACCGCAGATTCCATTGTTTTCCTCGGAGGTCGTCGTGGTCGTCTTCCCGAGTATCTCCTCCGGGCTCTTGCCCTCCACCATGAGCTGGGTCCACTGGTCGAGCCAGGTCTCGTAGTTCTTCTCAATCTCGTTCGGGTCAACGGTGACGGGTTTGTCGACCTTCACCGCGTACTTGAAGACCTCGGGCAACTGGACGTCTTTGTTGACGGGGTACATCCACTGGTTGAGCGGGAGCTTCTCCTGGGCCTCCTTACTGATGAGGAACTCGATGAACTTCTTGGCTAGGTCGGGGTGCTTGGCGCCCTTTACTATTCCAGCGCCCTCGATCTGGAGGTAGTTGCCCTCCTCGAAGGCAACCGCGCCGACGTTGGTGTTGTTGTCGTAGTAGACGGTCGCCGCCGGGGAAGTGGCGTAGCTCAGGACGAGCGGATATTCCCCTTCGCTGAAGGCACCCCAGGCCTCGCTCCAGCCCTTGACGATCTGGACGTCGTTCTCCTTGAGCCTCTCCCAGTAGTTCAGCCAGTCGTCGCCGTAGACCGCTATCGTCCAGAGGAGGAAGGCCATTCCCGGCGAGCTGGTGCGCGGGTCTTCGATTATGAGCTTGCCCTTCCACTCGGGCTTGGTGAGGTCTTCGAGGCTCTTGGGCGGGTTCTGGACCATGTCCCTGCGGTAGTTGATGGCTATGTAGCCATAGTCGTAGGGGGTGAGGTGGAAGGTTGGATCGAAGCTGTCGATTATCCACTGGGGGATTACGTCGGCGTTGCTTGGTTTGTACGGCTCCAGGATTCCCGCGTCAATGGCTTTAGCCAGGTAGCTGTTGTCTATTCCAACGACGACATCGGCCTGCGGGCTGTCCTTCTCAAGGATTAGCCTGTTGAGAACCTGTCCCGCGTCGCCTATGAGGACGAGGTTGACCTTGACGCCGTACTTCTCCTCGAAGATTGGAACGATCTCCTTCATCCACCACTCTATGCTGTCGTAGGAGTAGACCGTCAGCTGCTCCTGGGCTTTAACGGGCTTTGCCGCCCCGAGAGCACCGAGGAGCAGGAAGGTGAGCAGCAGGGTGGCAAGCTTTCTCATTTTTCCACCTCCATGAACCGGTTTTGGGTTTTCATAAGGGGGTAATAGACGGAATTAAAAAGCTTTGCGCCCCAGAACTGTGCCCTAAAAAGTATCAGGATAAATAGAGAATGGTCATCCCTGCGGCAGGTGGACACCGCCGGTGAAGTAGACGTAGAGGAAGTAGGAATAGATAGCCAGCAGCACTCCCCCGGTAAGCCTGTCTATCCTGCCGGTGAAGCGAAGAACGGCCGTCAGTATGGCCATAACAATGAGAGTCAGCGGCAGCGTGAAGGTGTAGATCGTGGAGTCGACGTATATCGGGTTTATGAGGGCCGCTATGCCGATGACCATGAGGATGTCGAGGATGTTCGCACCTATTATGTTGCCAACGCTTATGTTCGGGAGCCTTTTGAGGGTGGCCGTGAGGGAGTTGGCCATCTCCGGCAGGGACGTGCCGATTGAGACCATGGTGAGGCCTATGACGACCTCGGGGACTCCAAAGGCCCTGGCCATCGTGACTGCGCTGTCCACCACGAGCTTCGCACCGGTCACGACGAGGATGCCGCTCCCGAACATTATGAGGGCATCCCTCTTCGGGTTTCCGCGCCCACCCTCAGGGAGCTCCTCAAGCGTCATGTGCTTCCGGTAGAGGTAGTAGAGGAAGCCGAAGTATATCAGTATCAGGCTCGCTCCGTCGAGCCGGCTTATCTTGCCGTCGTACATCAAGAGACCCGCATAGGCGGTGACGGCTATCATGAAGAGCGCATTCCTCCAGGCGGTTTTCTCCACCTTCAGGGGGTGGAGCAGGGAGGACACACCGAGGATCAGGGCTATATTCGCCAGGGCGCTTCCAATCGCGTTACCCAGCGCAATATCTGGCTTTCCCTGGTAGGACGAGATCGCGGAGACCGTAACTTCCGGCAGGGTGGTGGCTATGCTGGCCAGAACGAGCGCTATGATGAACTCGCTCACCCCGAAGCCCTTCGCAACGCGCGAGGCAGCTTCAACAAAATAGTCGCTCCCCTTGATGAGCAGGATGAGGCCGACCGCGAAGAGTATGATTTCAACTATCACTTTCTCCCACCAGAATAGGGCTGGAAAGAAGGCTTAAAAGTTTATTTGAACTCGTGGCCTTCGCCGCCTTTACCCTCCATCTTGATGACGTAGTCCGCCGCGTTCTGGAGTGCAACCGAGAAGCCGGGCTCCACACCGATGACTATTGTATCTTTTCCCCTGCGCTTGGCCTCGTTAACTATCGGCAGGAAGTCCGCGTCCCTCGTTGCCAGGGCTATGACCTCGACGTCGGAGTTGTAGATGAGCTCCATGGCCTCTATGGCTATCCTGACGTCGGTGTCCCCGGCCACTATGATGGGCTCCAGCCCCTGGTTAACGACCGCCTCTATGAGGCCCTGGGGCGCGTACTGGTTGAGGACGACCTTAGCAACGCGTATTTTTCCTATCCTTTCGAGGGCTTCCACTATGTCCTCGAGCTTTATTCCAAACTCCTTGCGCAGGATGTTGGGGCCGTCTATGATGAGCCCGATGCTCTTCATTTTTTTGGGCCTTTTGGGTTCCTCCCCCACTCCTTGAACCTCTTTTTCACCCCTCCGCAGGATCTTAAAGAAGCGCTCCTTCATCCTTCCTCACCGCCCCCTAGGATTATGGTGTAGTCTGCAGCGTGCTTTAAAGCGGCGGAAAAGCCCGGCTCGATGCCGATCACTATGGTCTCCTTGCCCTTCTCCTTTGCCTTGAGGATGACCGGAAGGAACTCTGCGTTCCTGGTGGCTAGGGCTATGACGTCTATGTTTGGGTTGTAGATCTCGCGCATAGCCTCGACGGCCAGCTTTACGCCGGTTTCTCCTGACACAACGACCGCCTCGAACCCCTGGTTTGAGACGGCCTCTATCAGCCCCTGGGGTGCGTACTGGTTGAGTATGACCTTGGCGACCCTTATGTCCCCCAACCCCTCAAGGGCCTCAACGATGTCCTCAAGCTTCACTCCAAACTCCTTGCGCAGGATGTTGGGGCCGTCTATGAGCAGGGCTATCTTTTTACCTCGGCTGATCTTTCTCTTCATTGTTCCGATGCTCCTCATTCCATCCTTTGTCATAGAAATTATCTTCTCCCAGTTGCCGCCCGGCATAGGAGTCACCGTTGAAATGGTAGACAGCGCGGCGCCACGTGGACTACGTATCAATAATATAAAAAGTTACTTTAGGTCTGACCTCTTCCCCGCCCTGAAGGGCGAGGCTTGTGGAAAGGAAAATGTCAGAGGACGATCCTCTTGTAGTAGTACCACAGCCCCCTGATGATGTCGCGCACCTCTATCATGGTGAAGGTCTCGGTTCTGTCTATTAGCTTTGCCGTCTCCTCCCAGCTGTGGGCCTGGAGAACGCGGTAGATGAGGAGCCTTATCTGTCTCTCGTCGAGGTAGGGCTTCATCCAGCCGTCGAGGAAGTAGAGCTTGACTATTGGCTTCACCGCGTCGACGACGGTGTCGTAGGTGAGAACTTTGCCCGTGAACGCATCCAGCCGCTTCTTCTGGATGGCGGTGAGGTGTATCGGATACTCCACCGCCTCGCCGAAGGGCGTCTCGAAGAGCCAGCGCGCTATCTCAGGCTCAAGGTCGCGGTGTGTGTCGCCCAGCCACTCCGTCAGCCTTATGCGGAACTCGTCGTTGGCCTGCCTGATGAGCTTCTTCGCCTTTTCGCTTATCGGCTTCAGGACTATTGCGGTAAACTCACCGCTTACCGGATTCCTGGCGGGGCTGAGGTGGACGACCGCAAAGCCGTTCCTGACCCAGAAGCGGACGAGCTCTTCGCTCGCCCCAAAGCCCGAACCGATCCAGTCGAGGCCTTTCTCACGCGCTTCCTTTTCCAGGAGCTCCAAAGCTCTGCTTCCGAGTCCCATGTCCATGGCATCGGGGTGGGTGGCTATCCTCACGATGCGGTAGCCTTTCAGCCTGGCGAACTCCTTTAGGAGGTGGTGTTTGACCATCATGTCGGGGATTATGTTGCCCCGCGGCTTGTACCCCTTCAGCATCTTGTCTATGACCTTCTTCGGTATGCCGCCCTCCTTGGCTATCTGGATTGCCGTGACTATCTTGCCGTTCTTAAGGCGGAGCACGCGGGCCTCGTGGTGGGGCGCGTCGGCGAGCAAAGCCACGTCGCTCGGCCTGTTGCGGTAGTGGGCTAGGATGTAGATGCCGACAAAGTTTCTGAGATCTTCCCTGTCGTTCTCGAACCAGTCGTCGAGGTCGGGCTCCTCGAAGTAGACCTCCTTGTCCTTTATCAGCTCGAAGTCTTCCTCTGTCAGCTCGACAGGCTCGGCGTCGAGGAGGAGGACGTCAAAGAGCCACTTCTCTATCGGGTCGCCCTCTGCGTAGCGGATGGGTTCGTCCATGTGGAGCTCCTTAAACTGCCTCTTCTCCCTGGCCCTCTTCAGGAACTTGACCGAGAAGCCTCTGCCAGCACCCTCATAGCCGTGTATGGTGGAGGAGTAAACCACGCGGGGCTTGCTGAGGTACCTGTGGAGTATCGGCACGTGGATTCCAGCCGCTTCGTCGAGTATGTACAGGTCGGCGTTCTTCCTGTATCCCTCCGTTGGGGGGTAATAGCGGAGGCCGATCTTCCTCGCGTAGAGCTCCTTGATGAGGCCCTTCTCCTCAACCACGTGCGGCTTAAAGCCGAGCCTCTCAAGCGCGCGCTTGGCAAAGCGGAACAGGGCCTGGACGTTCTCCGGCTCGGGGGCTGTGACGACTATCCTTGTGCGCTTCTTCAGGGCAAGGGCGAGACCTATCGCCGCAATACCAACGGAGACGCTCTTGCCTCTTCCCCTGTCGGCGGTGAGGACGACCATTCCCTTGTTTTCAACCAGCTCCTCGAAGGCCTTCAGAACCTCAACCTGTCCCCCGGTAAGGGCCATCTCGTAGAGCTCGCGCGGGAAGATAGTCTCCTCGGGAATCTCAACGCCCTTCCTCGCTTTGATCTTTGCCTGGGTTTTGTTCCTCTTCGGCTTCTTCCTGAGCTTTCCGTTCTCGGTGATTATGTAGATGCCCTCGTGTTCGGTGAACTTCCTGATAAGGCGCCTATTGAAGCGCTTCTTCACGTCGTCTATAGTGTAGGGCGGCGTGACGAGGCTCTTGTGGAAGCCCGTCCACATGTTTTTCCACTTCTCGAATGGGTGGGCGAGGATGAATATCAAACCGCCGCCGCGGACGGTCTCGATGATTCTGCCAAGGTCGTTGGGGGAGTAATCATAGCTCATGTCCAGGACGAGCAGGTCGTATGTCCTGCCAAGGATATCGCGGGTGTGCTTGAAGGTAACGGCTTTAACCTCAACGTTTGAGCCGGCTAAAACGTCAAAGTGCTTCCTGAAGGCTTCGTAGCGCTTCCGCCCGAAGGTTTCCTCCCCTAGGGCGTCCGTCGCGTAGAGAACCTCAATCCTGTCCTCGCTCTCATCCCTCAGCCTTTTCTCCTTAAGCTCCTCGATGACCTCACTCAGAACTTTAGCCGAAGCGCCGGCCAAGATCCCGGCCAGCTCGGCCTTCCTGAGCGTGTCCCCCTCGATTAGAATCATTCTCCTGTGGAACTTCTCAAGGGCCTGAGCGAGGGCAGTTTCGGTGAGCCTGAGAACCTGATCCTTAACCTTCTCGCTTTTGGCGTAGTCTCTCACTTCCTTATCAAAGCGGACCTTGACGGTCACGGCCGCCACCTCCCGGATAAAAGGGAGAAGGGGGATTTAAAAAGGTAGCTCAGCGGTAGAAGTAAATCCATATTGAACAGTCTGCTGCGAACTTGAGGGACAGTACGTTCTTCCTCTCCTCCTCCACGTAGTCCAGAAAGGTCCTGTGGTCTCCCTCCGTTATGTAATCCCCTTTAAGAAGCTCCAGAGCCAGTTCCTTCTCCCTGTCGAGGGTCTCCATCATTTTCTCGTCCGTGCATTCCCGGCGCTCGACCAGAACACCGGTGGTTTCGTTGAGCCGGGCAAACAGACGGCCCCTCTCACTTTCATCGACCCAGAGTTCCAGTGAGGTCACGGAGGAGGACGGGCGAATGGCGTTTACAACAAAACCCCTCTCTCCTTCCTCCAGAAGGATCTTCTTGACGGCGGGGCTGGCCTTGATAATCCAAGTCTCCTGGCACCGGGTAATGTTGAATGGCTTCTCGCTGACCTTTATGGTCTCCAGGAATCCATCGGAGGGAGGCTCGTGCCCCGTGAAAGGAAAGCCCGTCAGGACGTAGTAGTATCCTCCAAGCAACAGGAACATAAGGGCCAGGAGCTTGATGACCGAATTTAAGTTCCTCCCCTTCCAGGCTCTTCTCATCAGTATGATCCCAGAAACTGTGAGAACGGGCAGCTGGACGAGAACGACAAACCAGAAGGGGCCGGTGGGAAATATGTAGACGTTGGAGTAATTCAGCCGCTCTCTGTACTTCTCGATCTCCCGTTCGTTCCAGGCCATTGCCATGAGCTCCTGATGGAGGGACTTTCCGTCCCAGGTTCCCTTTCTCTTCCTTATCTCTGCCAGGGTTTTGTTCAGGGACCTTTCCCGTTCCCCTATGAGCCTAAGGAGATCAGGACGGTAGTCGTAGTACACTGGCAGGTTCAGTCCTTCATCGGTTTTCACGAGGAAGGAATGCCTAGACCAGTTCACTATCTCGCCTTTCCTCTCGGCCTCCAGAATCCCGTAGACCTTGGGGAAGTAGGAGTTGTACTCAATGGAGGCAGTGGGAGTATACGGGAGCTCTGGATACTTAGAAAGGTAAAGGTAGGCAACTAGATTGTCTAGAAACGGCAGGAGAACCAGACAAACCAGTAGCAACACGGCGGCCTTCTCACCCCGATCCATGGCCCATCACTTTACTGTCCTGACATATAAATACTCCGGGTAGTTCATTTAAATACCTTTTGGCATCGTATCCAGCTCACTTCGACCACAGTCGAAACGCTAAGCTTTTATACGAAATGCATCCAGTTTATTCGGTGGTTCTAGATGACGAAAGGTCTCACCGAGAAGGACCTCGGGAAGTTCAAGCTCGTCGGGAACATCGACGCCTTCAGGAAAAGGCTCGTCTTCCAGGTAACGGGGATAAGCGTTGAGAAGGACGACTACTTCTCAAGGCTCTACCTCTATGACGGCAGGAGGGTCAAGCCCTTCACCGCGGGAAAGAAGGACGGAAACCCGAGATTCTCCCCGAACGGAAAGCTCGTCGCGTTCACCTCAAAGCGCGATAAGGAGAGCAAGGAGGCGGAGCTGTACGTAATCCCGACCGACGGCGGCGAGGCAAGGCTTCTGACCAAGTTCAAGTACGGGATTAAGAACCTCCGCTTCACCGAGGACGGGAAGAGCTTGGCGGTCGTTACCCCGATAGACATCGAAAAGAAACCCAAGGACGACGTCCACGTCATCAAGGAGATGCCATTCTGGTTCAACGGCGTCGGCTGGGTCTACGGGAAGAGGAGCGCCGTCTATCTGGTGGACATCGAGACCGGCAGAAAGAGACGCTTAACCCCCAAGAACCTCGACGTCTCGCAGATTCGCTTCCACAACGGCAGGCTCTACTTCACAGCCCAGGAGGACCGTGAGAGAAAGCCCCTCGTCAGCGATCTCTACGTCCTTGAGGGCAGGAAGGCGAAAAGGCTTACCCCCGGAGAGTGGAGCGTCCAGGACTTCATACCCCTCGACGATGGGACTTTCGTCCTCAAGGCCAATACGAGGGAACGCGGTATTCCCACAAACACCCACATCTACCACTACAACCCGGAGACAGGCGAGATGAGGAAGCTCACCTCGGAACTCGACCGCTCGGCATACAACTCCCTCAACTGCGACGTCAGGGGAAGCCAGAGGGCTGAGCTCCTCTTCAAAGACGGCTGGATCTACTACGTCGCGACCGACGGGCCGAGGGCCAACCTCTTCCGCGTGAACCTTGAGGGGAAGATAGAGCGCGTCATCGGCGGCGATAGAAGCGTCGAGAGCTTTGCCATCGGAGACTACATAGCCTTCACCGCCCAGGACGCGGTCACTCCAACGGAGCTCTACGTTCTCCGTGACGGGAAGGAAAAGAAGGTTACGGACTTCAACGGCTGGATTAAGGGCTACAAACTCTCGAAGCCGGAACACTTCACCGTCAAGGCCAGCGACGGCGTTGAGATAGACGCCTGGATTATGAGGCCGGTTAACTTTGAACCGGGCAAAAAGTACCCGGCCGTTCTTGAGATTCACGGCGGGCCTAAGACGGCTTACGGCTACTCCTTCATGCACGAGTTCCATGTTCTGACCGCCAAGGGCTTCGTGGTAATCTTCTCCAACCCGCGCGGGAGCGACGGCTACGGCGAGGACTTCGCCGACATACGGGGGCACTACGGTGAGAGGGACTACCAGGATCTGATGGAGGTCGTTGACGAAGCCGTTAAGCGCTTCGACTTCATCGATGCGGAGAGGATTGGCGTCACCGGCGGCTCCTACGGCGGCTTCATGACCAACTGGATAGTCGGGCACACAAACAGATTCAAGGCCGCTGTAACCCAGCGTTCAATCTCGAACTGGGTGAGCTTCTTCGGAACTACCGACATAGGCTACTTCTTCGCCCCGGACCAGATAGGCGGCGACCCGTGGAGCAACACGGAAGGCTACTGGGAGAAGAGCCCGCTGAAGTACGCTCCCAACGTCGAGACGCCGCTCCTCATAATCCACTCGACGGAGGACTACCGCTGCTGGCTTCCCGAGGCTCTCCAGTTCTACACGGCGCTCAAATACCTAGGCAAGACCGTTGAGCTAGCTATCTTCCCCGGCGAGAACCACGACCTCAGCAGGGGCGGAAAGCCGAAGCACAGGGTTAGGAGGTTGGAGCTCATAGCCGGGTGGATGGAGAGGTGGCTTAAGGGATGAAGCTTATCTCTTTCTTCCCATTATTGCCAGCAGGATTACTACAGCCGTAAACGCGAGCAGGTAAACGATTATCGGATTTATGGGTTGTAGATTTTCAGGTTCCTCCAAACTGACTCTGTGGAGTTCTCCATCGTAGAGGTAAAGCGACGAGTTCGCCGAGAGTAGACACTTGTTATCCTGACAGTCCACTCGAGAGCACGAAACATCCAAAAGGGTTGTGTTTCTAATTTTAATTGACTTTCCGTCACAGAAGATGAAACTGCCGTTTAGGACTGAGAAATCAGAGACCGGCCCATTTAAGGTTATGTTTTTTCTGAAACCTCCGCCAGAATAGACATAAACCCCAGTGGCGTTCATTAGGTAGAGCTTTCCTCTCACAGCCTTTACTCTCACCCCATCTATGTAGCCGCACGATACCGCTTTCTCGACGCTCCCGTTGGGGGATACGATGACGAGCAAGCACTCCCCGGTCATCGCCGATTCTGAGACGGGGATGTAGTAGGTTCCGTTCAGGTACGTCAGACCCCGGCAGTCGTAGCTGTGCAGCTTAAATAACCCCGAGCCGTTGGGGGTTTGGAAGATCACGTTATCGGGGGTGAACGTTTCAACGATCCATTCACTTCCGTTCCAAGCTAAACCGCAGGGTTCTCCGGTGGGATTCAGCCTTATTTTGCTGACCAGCTTCCCTCCACTTACGATCAGGAGAGAGTACGTACCATTTGCTTCCTCAAGAACACCCCAGGAGCTTCCGCTGTGAGATATAGAAACTATCTCGATTCCAGCAAGTGCAATAGGAGAATAATACGAAAAAATACCAATACAAACAAAAATAAGGAAATATACTCCTTTTCTCATTTCTGCACAACCTCGAGATAATTGTTAATATCCGTACTAAAATAATAGACCACATAATTGAATTTTCCAAACCTAGTTTCAATGTCATTAAGAGCTAATAGATAATCTCTTGCCCTATCCGTGCACTTAACGGCATCACATCCGTACCCACAGTGCTCGCAATATCCTCTAACTGCTGAGTCCCATTCCATCTCGACACCAAATCCATTTTCGTGACAGAACCACATGAACTCATTTAGATCCTGATAATTCATGCCATTTGGTCGATAATGATCTCCGTGATTATCGGTAACCATGTAATAATGTGGCTGTGGAGCGACGTGAGAAAATCCTGTTTCTTCTACACATTTTCTTGTTAGAGATAATGGTTCATTGCTACTCCATCTCTCTATTGGTATCCAGAGAGTAGGTTTCTTATAAATATCCCTGACATAACTTACAATATCCCTTACTTTAGTGGAATCCTGAAGAACAGACGCTGCACCCTCTAGGCTGAAATAGTACCCTGTTATCCTGCTAGATATCCAAGAAAATTCTAATTTGTTTATCCAGTTTTGAATATCTTTAAGAGTCCGAGGAGACCCATTGGGGGAATAATAGGGAATTTCGGCCCATATCTCAAATCTCGAACTAGATTTCGTGGCAAATGTCTCTATATTATGGATAAGGGCTGAAGCATTGGCGTATTTTCCCTCCCCTGTAGATAACAATATGACACCATCAAACAGTTCGATAAACTTAGAAATTTGTTCCACTGGAGTGGTTTTTGTTCCAGCATAGTAGAACAACGCCAGTCTAGTCACAGCATCACCATGGAAAGTTGTATTATAAGCATATAAATTTTTCGTTTGTCATGTGAAAGCAATAAAAGTAAATAAAGATATCAAAGCGTGTAGTCCAATACCTTCCTCGCTTCCTCGATGTGCTCAGGATAGACGTTCTTGATTTCCGGGTGGAGGGCCTTGATGACCCTTCCGACGAGCACGAAGAGGGTTCCCGCGATTATAGGCAGCTCGTTGATAACGTCTTCATCGAGCGGAACTTCGACCGGAATCTCGCGCAGGACAAACTTCCTTATCAGCTCTATCTCGACGCCCTCTTCCTCGATAACTGCCCTGAAGAGGCTCATGGAGCCTTTGAAGCCCCTGCTGAGCGGCAGGTGGCGGAGCTTTATAGTCCCGCTCCCCTCGGCGATGGCGTTCTCGTAGGCGACCTCCAAGAGGTCCGAAAGCTTCTTCTCCACGATGCCCATCATCTCCTCGGCGCGTGGCTTTATCACCGCCAGGCCGCAGGTCTTTTCCAGGATCTTCCGGAGCTGGGGGTAGGGGGATTATCATCTCCGCCATGGCCACCATCCCCACGTTTCCCGCCATATTTTAGTTACAACAGGTATTTAAAATTTCGGAGCAGGGAGTTGTGATGGAGGTGGAGCAAAGGGAGAGAACAAAACCTGGAAAGCAGGGAAAGCCAGAGCGGGCCTATCCCAGGAAACCCCTTATTCCGGCCGCTTCCACCACAAGGGACTCGTTGAGCTGGCCAGAGAGTATCGCGGAGGTTATTTCCTCGTGGCCCTCGTCCCGCTCGTAGTTCCCCGCCATCTCAGCGAGGGGGCTGAGGAACGGGAACTTCTCAACGGAGGACGGGTTGAAATAGCGGAAAGCGAACTCGATGTCCCTGTACAGGCCGAGGTAGTGGTCGGAAATCTCATCCAGCTCCCTCTCACTGAGTGCACTCAGGCCGAGCAGCTCCGGGGGAATTCCGAGGGAGTAGAGCGACGCGGTGAACTTTATGGCCCTCGGCAGGGCCGAGCCGTTCACCTCCCTCGAATAGCCAAAGAGTCCTATGTGGATCTTCCTGTGCCTTCTGGATGGGACGTACTTTGCAATCTCCCTGATGTAGGGGGCGAGCGCCTTCAGCTCTCTCGAATACCTCTCCTCATACTTCTTAAGGGGGGAGAACGCCTCCTCCGGCACGGGATCCGCACGCCCCCTCCTCCTGGACTTAACTCTCTCAACGGCTTTCATAACCTCCTTCGTGGGCCAGTCGTATTTGAACGAGCTCTGAACGGTGTAGGTCTGGGCACTCGGGTACTCATCCATCACCGCGTCCACGTTTTCAGGCGTAAAGTGGCCCCTGAAGGGAGCGCCGCCGACGCCGACGATGGGGTACACCTCAACGCCCGTCTCCTCTTCCAGCACCTGGGGGTCAAAGAGGGCCCTTTTATCGTAGAGCACGGCACTTATCAGGCCGTAGTTCAGTGCCGGGTCGCTCCTGGCCAGAAAGACCCTCTGGTATTCGAACTCCTTTCCCTTCAGGTACTCGGCCACGACTGCAGCCGCGCCCAGATGGCCTCCTTCGTCTCGAAGAGGGGGATAACGCTTATCTCGCAGGGATAGAACTCACCTATCCACTCGTGGAGCTTTATGTCGTAGACCCTCTTGTACTGCTTCCCCGCTATGTAGTGCCGGTATAGTTCATAAACCTGGTTCAGCTCGGCCGGGGAGGTCGCCATCGGCAGGATGACCTCGAATATTGGGGCAGCTTCCTCACCGTAGAATATTCGGGCGTAGTCCGCTGAGCGGGGGGATTGTCTCAAGGGTTTCGAGGAGGAGCTTTGCCTCGGCCTTCTCAACGCTCGGGTTGGGAACCCTGGGGGTCAGTCTGAACTCCCGGCCGAGCCTGCGGCGTCTGAAGAAGTGCCCGTAGCGCTCGAAGAGCTTTTTGACGACGAACTCATCCACCTCTTTGCCCTCAAAGTCCCACATCTGCTCGTCCATCCCGAGGACGTTGAAGGCGTAGAAGACCTCCATCACCTCGTCCTCTCCCCTCATCACGGGGGAACTGGCGAAGAAGGGCATGTAAACGTTGTCAGGATGCTGAGTGCTCATCAGTCTTGGTATCATTTAGGCCACCATTTATGGAAATATATGACATAATTTAAATTTTCTGAGAGAAATTTCGGACAAATGACAGCCACCTTAAAAAAGGTTTTTAAAGGCGAGCGGAGACCCTTCTCCATGCGGGCAGTGGTCATGGCGTTTCCGGAGAAGCGGTGGGAGAACTACACTCTGCCCGTTGCAGATGAGCCGGTCGTCAGGCTCACGGAGCGGAGACTTTTGATGAGCAAGAGAATAGATGATGTCCTAACGGTGGTCAGAAAGGACAAGCTCAGAACCTATTCCCTCCACGTCTTGAATCCCATTCCCGTTTCCGCGAGGAGTAGGATGGAGGCGCTTTTGAAGGCCATGCCGTCTGAACCATTCTTCCTCGCCGAGGGCAACATGCCACTGATAATGCCCTTCCTCGTAAACTACATGATCGGACTCTTCTACGAGAACGAGCCCGAGGCGCTGATACCGGTCTGGCGCGACGGGACTGCGGAGATAACGCACGCCGTTTATGAATCCGACGCGCTGAAGGATGCTATAGAAGCGGCACTGGCAGAAGGTTACAAAAGCCTGAGTAGAATAACGGAGTTCCTTGACTACGAGCCACTGCCTATTGAGGAGCTGGCGAAGAGGAACCCCAAGGTAACGCTCAGCTTTTTCAGGGTGAGACGCTCCTTTGATGTTATCTTTGCGGAAAAGACCCTGGAAAAAACCGCCGAATAATTTTTGGAAAATATCCAATTATGTGCAGAAATGCTTAAGTACTATAAAATCTATAATAATCTAAGGTGGGAGTCTCCCTCAAAGGACCCTTCTGCCTGGTTCGGACCAAAAGGAGAGGGTTGTTATGAAGAAAATTCTGAGCGCAGCGCTATCGCTGCTCGTACTGTTTAGTTTGATGGCCGTGTTAGGGCCCGCTTCCGTTTCTGCAAAACCGCTAAGCGAATACAACGTGCTGATACTGAAGAACGTAGATGCATGGAACTCGCCGGCGGTTGAGGACACTCTCACTGACATGGGCGTCCCGTACGATGTCATGACGAGTACTGAGCTTCAGAACAAAACGGCTCAGGATCTAATAGACACGTATGACATGATTATCATCATCAGCGACCAGCCCCAGAGTTTTTACGATGAGATAGGCCCCCAGATGGGCAAGCTGGAAGACTACGTGAAGGCCGGAAAGGTTCTTGAAATCCATGCCGCCAACTGGGGATGGAACGGCGGGCTTTGGACGACGCCTCTTCCCAGAAACGTCACGATAGTGCGGAGCTATTCGAACTACGATTACGTAGTCGCCAACAACACGATGCTCTACAGCAGCTACGCCAGCCACGGTTACTTTGTTGGCCTCCCGGCCGATGCAGAGATAATAACCGTCCAGGCACCCGCGGGAACTCCCGACTACGGCAAGCCAAGTACCGCGATATACACCCTCGGAAACGGTAAGGTTTTCGTTACCGGCCTGACCGTAGAGTACAGCGTCGCCAGAGGGGGGCCTGAGTGGAGGGCGTTCTACATCGAAACAATAGGGGGTAATCTTGCAGCTTCGGAGACTATCCAGCCCATTGTGGGGCCGGTGTATCCCTCAGCGATGAGCCTGCTGATAACATACAACCTCTACTATTACATGGCGTACGAAAGCGCCCTCCGGAGGTACAACACGGCCTACGCGGAGGCCGTTATCCAGGGAGTGGACAACGTGACCCTCATGCGTTCCAGGGAGCTCAACCGGACGGCCACCCTCCACTACGCGAACGTGACCAAGTACGGGCCGGTCGTAGGAAACTTTCCGAGGGTTCATATTTTTGACGATCTCAGGTGGGCCGCGCTGTACCAGGGAAGGGCACTAAAAACGATAGAAGGGGCACTGGGGAGGTGAGCCTCACAACACCCCCCACTTTTTTACTGTTTTAGCTACAGCCGCCGCCACGAGGGCTTTTCCCAGGTCGGCCGGTATGAATGGTAGTACCCCTATGAAAAACGCTTTTTTGAAGTCGTTGCCCATCAGAAGCCCCAGCCTCAGCCATCCAAGGGCGTATATTACGGCGATCGCGATGACAGAGCCGGCCACCATTGCGGCCAGGGAGTCCTTCCTCTCGGCCACATAACCGGCCAGAAATGCCGCCAGGGGGAACGCCACGAGATAGCCCCCTGTGGGGCCGTATATAACCGCCAGGCCCCCCTGGACGTTCGCAAACACAGGGATCCCCACGACGCCCATGAAGAGGTACACCGCCTGGCTCAGGAAACCGAGCCTTGACCCGAGGATCAGTCCGCTCAGGAGTACTGTGAAAACCTGGAGCGTTAAAGGCACTGGGCCTATGGGGATGCTTATCTGGGCACCGACTGCAGTCAGAGCGGCGAAGAGACCTGCGAAAGCGACATCCCGTGAGTTCATCCGAGCCACCCCTCAAGTTTTTAAGGTCGTAACTTGAAACGTCCACGATGATCGCGGTTAAAAACCTTTGGCACATCTACGAGAACGGCAGGGAGGCCCTGAGGGGCGTGGACTTTACGATGGGGGGTGAGATAGTAGCCCTCGTTGGCCCTAACGGCAGCGGGAAAACTACCCTGGCCAAGCACCTCAACGGCCTCCTCAAGCCAACCCGGGGCAGCGTTACCGTGGACGGTATGGACACGCGCGAGCATACCGTGGCGGAGCTGTCTCGGGTGGTCGGCTACGTTTTTCAGAACCCGGAGCACATGTTCTTTGAAGAGGACGTTTTTAGGGAAGTTGCTTTTGGGCCAAAAAACCTCGGTCTGAGTGGGGACGAAGTTGAGAGGCGTGTCAGATGGGCGCTCGGCATGGTCGGCCTTGAAGGCTATGAGGAAAGAACCCCCTACTCCCTGAGCGGTGGAGAGAAGCAGAGGCTGGCAATAGCATGCGTCCTGGCCATGAAGCCGAGGTACCTCATCCTGGACGAGCCCACGACCGGACTGGACGCAAAGGGCGCTGGGGAGGTTGCGGAGGTAGTAACGCGTCTGCGCTCGGAGGGGCATGGTGTGCTCATCATAACGCACGACATGGAGCTCGTTCTTGAGCTTGCCGAGAGGGTGGTTCTACTCTACGAGGGTGAGAAAGTATTTGACGGCCCGGTAGAGCAGTTTTTCACCATAGATCTCCACCACTATGGCCTTGAAAAGCCCGGACTGCTGAGGATAAGCGAAAAAATGGGTGCCGGGTTCGTAAGGAGCGTCCGTGAGCTGGTATCCCGCATTGGGGGTGGGGGGCAGTGATGTACTCGTTCTACTCCGGTGGCGACTCGGTGCTCCACCGTCTAGACCCCCGCGTCAAACTGCTGGCCGCGGGCGCTGGCATAGCCGGGACCCTACTGTTCAACGACCCAGCGGTTCTCCTTCCCATGTTCGCCGCCACGATCCTCTACGGGCGGTTCTTGGGGGGGATCCCCGTTCGGAGGCAGATGCACCTCCTGAAGCCCCTGCTCCCCCTGGTGGCGATAACCGTTGTTCTGTGGCCGGTTATCTATGAGCCCCGCCTCAAGGGCCTTGTGCTGGGGGTGTCCTTCTCCTTCCGGTTGCTGACGATAGCCCTGTTCACGTTCGTCCTTCTCATGACGACCCCTCAGAAGGAGCTCGTTTTGGCCTTTGTGAAGCTGGGGATGCCCTACGAGTTCGGGCTGACGGTCTCTATAGCCCTGCGCTACATACCCACTCTGTACCTCCTGGCCAGCAAGATAATGGACGCCCAGAAGAGCAGGGGGTGGGAGGTAGAGAAGGGAAACGTTTTCGTCAGGGTGAAGCGCATGAGTGCTGTGCTGATCCCCCTTCTTGTTGCCTCCCTGAAGACCGCCCATGAGCTAAGCATCGCCCTTGAGAGCAGGGGCTTTGGGGCTGGGAGAAAGAGGACGGCTCTCTACGACATCCGGATGACGCGGAGGGACTTCGTCGCGGCTGGCATTGTGCTGCTGCTGTTTATTGCTGCCGTCTATGTCCGCTACGTTCTCGGTTTCGGGCACATTGATATCTACGGCTAAAGTATATGCTTTACGAGGGAGTCGGCCGGAATTGAGTGATCCCCAACGCTGGAGACGTGGTCTGGGGGAGCTTTGAGGACGGTGATGTTGAACCTGTGGTGGCCGCGGTAGGAGCTGGTTCTCAGTACGGCGAGGACATCAAAGATCTCCGGGAGGTCATAGAACCGCCTGAATTCTCCAGGAAGGTCGAGCTCGTTGAGCTCTATGGTCGAGTGGCTGAGAACCAGAACGAGGCCTTTCTTATCCACCTTTCGCCGGATCTCCACGAGCCTTTCCGCGGAGCGGTTAAGAAGGGTGGGGAAGCGGGAAACAATGACGAGGGAGCCGTCGTCCACGACCTTAAGCGCATCAACGAGTTCGTCAACGGAATAGACGTTCCCGGCGTAGAGGTTCGAGACGTCCTCTGTAAGCTTCCTAAGGAGCTTGAGCGAGGGACTGCCCGGGCCGACATGGTAAACGGGGCCATCACCGAGGGAGTTGGCCATAAGGTGGTACAGAAAGACGGTCTCGGCGAGCTCATCGGCCGCTATCATAGCTGACATGCTCCCCTCGGCAAACGCGAGGGGAAACGCATCGAAGGGCTTGATCTCCCTTGGCTGGAGCTCGGCCGGTTTGAAGAACATACGCATCAAAGGGTCTAGGTGCTGGGGATATTTATACCTTACTCAGAACCAAAAAGGCTAAATGGAAGCTCATGGGTGGGCCATGCCCCCGACGGCAAACATACCCACCAGCGCCAGCACCACCATGACAAGACCCGCGATTATCGCCGATAGCAGCCACGCTAGGAACGCCCTTAACCAGTCGGTGTCAAACACTGTTTTTATGACCCACAGGTACGCTATCAGGGCCAGTACCGGGGCGAGGGGTGCAAAAACCGTCGCAACCGCCACCATCACTATGCCGGGACGATACCGCCGCCCAGTATCGCTATCATGGACCTGCCGATGGAAGCCTTTTCAATCCCGACCAGCTTGCCCGCAAGGGACAGGAATACCGCCGCTATGAACAGGCCCAGCAGGAAGGCAAATACTCCCGCGGTACCCATTGCGGCGACGACGCCCGGACCGTACATCGTATCACCTCAGAACTTACGTGTCCCTGAGGGGTTATTAATCTTCCCATTTCTGTCCCAAAAGACCTTTAAACCTGAAAACCCGTTCAAACTAGGGGTGAAAAAATGCTGGAATCCCTAGTGGACTTTCTCTACCGCTACTTCTGGGAGCCGATGTTCACGAGGAGCGGATACAACCCGGTCAACACGTTCGTCTATGCCCTCCTGCTGGGGTTTGGAGTGATATACTCATATAAGTATATAATTAAGCCCCTCAGGATAAAGGTCGATGAGAGGCTCTTCCTGGCCGTCACGCCCATGGTAGTGTTCGGCTCGACGGTGAGGGCGCTCGTTGACGGGGGAGTTCTTCCGAAGAACCCCCTCATACTGACTCCTGGTATATTCTTCACGGCATTCCTCCTGATACTCCCCGCCCTCGCGGCGGACGCAAAAATGGGCACATACCCGAAAATAACGCTTGCCTGGGGAGCACTGCTGGCGCTCTGGGCCAACTACCTCCTGGTGACCAACGCCAAGAGCTGGGAGCCCTACGGGCTGACTCTCATCCACACCGCAGTCAGCTTTGCCGCAGTCTTTGCGTTCTACCGGTGGAAGCCCTTTGACAGGCTCTACCTCTACCCGGTTCTCGCCCACTACTTCGATATAGCCTCGACCGTCGTAGCCATCCACTTTTACGGCTACCGCGAGGTGCACTGGCTGGAAAACATCCTGGTGAACTACCTGGGGGCGTACTCATACTACCCGTGGATAACACTGATACTTGTGGTGGTTTACTACGGGCTCAGGTACCTTGTGCCCGACGAAGAGGAGAGGCGCTTCTGGTACCTCGCAATATACATCCTCGGCTTAGGCCCGGCCATAAGGGACCCGGCCCAGCTGGTGCTCCAGATAGGAGGCTGAGCCTTCAGCCGTTCCTTTTTCCTCTTCCATCCGGCCTTTTCCAGGTCTGGTTCCGTGTTCTCTGTTTTCCTTGGTCTCTCTGGCTTGCAGGCCTTTGGTAACCCCTCTTACCTCCGTAGTCCCGGCGTATCATCCTGCCCTCTTCAATCTCCCGCCTCAGAACCTTTGCCTCCTCTTCGGCACTCCTTACGCGGAAGACCCTCGCGATTCTCTCTATCGCTTCAAGCTTCCTCACAATGCCATCGAGCCAAGTAAAGACGTCGCCCGGATAGACTATCAGCCCGTAGACCTTCCTGAAGTGCTCCGCTATTTGCGTGGGGTGCTTTCCGTTTCTCCTCAGCTCGATTATCATGCTGCTCACGCGCTCCATCGCGTGCTCGGTGCAGTCCTCCTCAGGACACATGAAGAACTCCTGGTAAATCGTGAAGAGCCTCTCCGCCGCGTTGGGGCTCAGCTCGGGAATCACTTTATCCAGTTCATCGAGTATCGAGGCAAAGCTCGGGGAGAAGACGTTTGCACTCAGCCTTCCTCTAACTGCCCCCTCAAGCTCCCTCTGGAGCGTCCCGCTCAGGTAGAGGTTCTCGAAGGGGAGGAGCTTGACGGCTATCCACTGGGCCGGCTTCTTTCCGAGGTTATCCCTTATGAACGCTGCCTCCTTCGGGAGGAGGAAGCTCATGCTCACGGCCCTTCCGTAGGGCGTGACCTCAACAACCGGCCTTCTAAGCCGGACGAAGCCGAACTCCTCAAGCTTTTCAAGGACTTTCTCGGCGTTCTGGTTGGCACCGAGGCACTTTTCCTGAACCTCCTCGATGACGTCGAGGCGGTTGAAGACGCAGGAGTGGGCCAGAACGTTGTCCTGCTCAAGCTCGTCGCTCCACTCGACGAGGACAGGTTCAATCGGTGCGGTGAGAAGCTTGAATGCAACTTCGTCCTCCGAGCTTTCCATTTGGGCAGAATACTTCCTCCCGGGCTCGACTATGAGGTAGACCTTCCCCTTCTCGTGGTAGAGGGGCCTTCCGGCCCTTCCGAGCATCTGGTGGAACTCCCTAACAGTAAGCCACTTGTTGCCCATTGCAAGGCTCTCAAAGATGACCTGCGAAGCTGGAAAGTCCACCCCGGCCCCGAGGGCGGCGGTTGTAACCACAACGTCGAGCATCTGGGCCTGGAACTCCATCTCGGTGAGCTTTCTCTGTCTGTAAGGTAAGCCGGAGTGGTAGGGCTTCGCCTTGAGCCCCTTGCTCGTGAGGTAAGCGGCCAGCTCGTGCGTCCTCTTGCGCGAGAATGTGAAGACTATCGTCTGCCCCTTGTAGCCCTGCCTTGACTTCCTGTTCGCCTCTGCACGGCAGAGAACCGCTATGTGGCGCCACTTCTCGCTCTCGTTCCTCGCTATGATTATGTGCCTCTCCAGATCGACCGGTCTCTCGTCGTAGAGCACCAGCTTCAACCCGAGTTCTCTGGCCAGCTCGCCAGGGTTCCCGACGGTGGCGCTCAGACCTATGAACTGGGCATTTGGGTAGAGCCTCCTCAATCTTGCAATTAAACCGTCCAGTCTTGGTCCACGCTCCTCGTCGTCTAGCA
The DNA here is from genome assembly GCF_012027355.1 of Thermococcus sp. M36. Taxonomy (NCBI): domain Archaea; kingdom Methanobacteriati; phylum Methanobacteriota; class Thermococci; order Thermococcales; family Thermococcaceae; genus Thermococcus; species Thermococcus sp. M36. The sequence goes on along the minus strand of NZ_SNUH01000001.1, from coordinate 501,259 downwards.
TGTGGATTTCATCTATCACGATGGTTCCGACGTTGCCGATCTTCCTGCCGGCGCGGAGGAGGTAGTCTATTCCCTCGTAGGTTCCAACGATTATGTCCGCGTCTATTCCAGTATCAACCACAACCAGCTCGTCCCTCGTCTTAATCCTGCTCATCCCGACCCTAATGGCCACGCGGAGGCCGAGCTTGGAATATCTCCGCTTAAAGTCTTCGTACTTCTGGTTTGCCAGGGCAACGAGGGGGACAAGGAAGAGCATCTTCTGGCCTTTCATGGCCTTGGGAACTCCCGCCAGCTCGCCGATGAGGGTCTTACCGCTCGCAGTGGCAGAGACTACGAGAAGGCTCTCACCCTCAAGGAGGCCATGTTTTACCGCCAAGCTCTGGACGGGGAGAAGTTCATTGACTCCCTCCGCTTTGAGAACGGATTTGAACTTCTCCGGGAGGTCGAGCTCATCAACCTTTACCTTCTCCACCCTGACGTGCTTCGCCTTCAGCTCGTCCCACTTGGTTATCTCCGGGTGCCTGGTGGGGTCAAAGCGCGGGTCGAAGGCGTAGAGAACCTTGTCGAGATCGCGGAAGCGTTCGAGGAGCTTCTTGGCCTGGTCGAACATGGCCGTGCTCCTGAACCTGAAGCGGAGCTCCCTCTTCAGCTCGTCTTCCGCACACCTCTCGCAGATGTACTCGCCCTGGTATTTAATGCGGTTCCCCTCGGTGAGGACGGTGATTTTACCCTCCAGAAGGCAGAGGCGGCAGAGTTCCGCCCTCTCCACGCGCTTGTTCTGGAGCCTGCGCTTGAAGTAGTCCTCCCACTCGTCGGCGTTCACCAGGACTATCCTCGCCCCCCGGAGGAGCTTCTCAGTTTCCTTTGGGTTCCTGTACTGGCTTCCCTCCAGTACCTTGAAGAGCCTCCCCTCGCGCATTATGAAGCGGTATATAGCATCGGCTTTGAGGTTCCTCATCTGTGAGAGCTTTTCGGGCTCGTTCTCAATAAAGAAAGCCTCAAGCTCGTTTTTCTTTCTTCCGGGCCTCACGACAAAGAGCATCGCTATCTCCCCTTTCAGTGCCTTCCCCGCGATCCAGTGCCTCCTCCCCTTCCGCTGATTATCCAGTTCTCCTTGAAGGTCTCAATGATGAGAGTAACCTCAACCCTCTCCAGGTTCTTGCCAAAGATGCGCTTGAGCCTTCCCGCGAAAGCTTTGACCCCGTCAGTATCATGGAAGTGGGCCTTGATCAGTATCTGTTTCTCCCCGCTTCTCCTGTAAACAGACTCAACGTTCTCCATCCCCGCGACCTTTCTCAGTATTGGGTCGACGGTGTGGTCGTCTATAGCCAGCTTAAGCTCGAAGAAGACTGAAACGTATTCCTCCAGAAACGCCGGATCCACAACCGTCGAGTAGCCTCTAATGGCACCTATCTTCTCAAGTTTCTCCAGCCGGTTCTTGACACTGGCGGGGGACAGGTTCACGCGCCTGCCCAGCTCTGTGAGGGTTACCCTTCCCTCACCCCGGAGGATTCTGAGTATCTCCCTGTCCTTCTCGTCTATTCCCGGCATGGCCCCCACCAGATTAAGGGATAAATGGTAAGAAAAACGAAATCAGCGGGTTATCTTCACCTGGTTCATGAGCTCAAGCGGCTCGGGGTGCCTCTCGAAGTAGTCCCTGACGGGCTTGAGGAGGTCAATAAGGTATTCTGCCACCGCGTTCTTGAGGTCGAGCGGGTGGAGCTTGCCCTCGGCAAAGTCCCTCTTGAGCTCCTCAATGGTCGTGTAGGTAACGTCGCCGCCGAACTTCGCCGGGCGGTGGATTGTAAACTCGACCGGCTCCTCGCGGAAGATTATGTACTCCGCCCAGTCGAGGACGGGGTTGTACTTGACCTCCCTGGCCGGGCAGAAGGCCTTCCTGAGTTTTTGCTTTATCTCCTCCGGCGTGTCGTGGATGAAGACCGCCGAGTAAGGCTTGCTCTTGCTCATCTTCATCTGGGTCTTCAGCTCCTTGAACTTCTCCTCGCTCTCTATTGGCCAGACCGGCGGCTCCTGTAGGCCCAGGAGGAGGTGGTGGTGCAGAGCGACCGGCTTGAGCTTTTCGCCCTTCCATTCGAGGGCGTGGTACTTGAGCTTCTGTGCCACCTCGATGGCTATGACGTGGGCCTTCCTCTGGTCCATTCCGGCGTGGGCTATCGTGACCCCCTGGTAGAAGATGTCCGCCACCTGCATCGCCGGGTAGATGAGCTTGGCGAAGTCTATGGCCTCACCCATCTGACGGCCCATTATCGTTATCGAGCGCATCATTCTCGCGAGGGTGACGTTCTTGGAGATGTCTATCACCGTCTGCCAGTAGTCGCCCTTCTCAAGTATCTCGCTCGCCAAAACGAACTCGACCTTCTCCGGGTCGCCGCCCATGACTTTTATGCTCTGCTTCATTCCCTCCTTGAAGTAGGTGAGTGCCACCTTCTGGATGACCTCCAAATCCCCACCCAGCTTGTCGTTGATCCAGCTGTGCCAGTCAGCTAAGAATATCCTCGTCTTAACCCCCGCCTTCTGGAGGTCGGCTATCTTTGCTCCAGCCATAAGCCCGGTTCCGAGGTGAATGTAACCGCTTATCTCAAATCCGATGTAGTGCTGCATTGGGACTCCCACTTCAAGGAGGTGCCTGAGGTTCTCCTCCGTCAGGAGCTCTTCCGTGGGCTTCCTCTTGATAAGTTCTATTTTCCTCTCAATGTCCATACACACCACCTGAAGCGAAAACGATGCAAGCCTTTAAGGACTTTGCGGAAGTTTTTCCGGCCTGTTAAAGTTCGGATTCATAAGATTTATAACTTCATGGAGCGTAAATAACCCGGTGATACCATGAGGAAGGCTGCAATAATAATGGCAGTGTTTGTGTTCTTTGGTGTTTTTGGTTTTGCCATGGCAAGTGCAACGACAATCGGCGTTGACCTCGCCCACGGCGAGAGCGACAAGGGCCTGGCAGTTCTGACCGACAAGGACGGCAACGTCCTCGCGGAGGGAATGATAAAGACCCTCAGCGACTTCAACTGGGTCTACATCGGCGACCCGGCAGCTGCCGACACCCTTGGAATCCAGAACGTCGGCGACAAGATAACCTACGACGCGATTAAGGATGTTGACTTCCTCATCCTCGGGCAGCCGAGCCAGGCGTTCAGCCCGGATGAAATACAGGCTATCGTCCAGTGGTGGAACGACGGCAACAGGATCCTCTGGATCGCCGCCGATTCGGACTACGGCGACGGCCCGAACAGGATTGACTTCGCAGACACTATTCTCGATGCCATCGGTGCGAACCTCCGCGTTGACCAGGCTTCAGTTGAGGACGCCACCAGCAACGCAGGTGCTGGATACCGTGTCATAGGCCTCGTCAACCCGGACTCAGACACCCCGGAGAAGGACATGATAACCAAGGATCTTGCCAACGGCGGAAAGGTTCTCTTCCACGGCCCGGGTGTTGTCGCTTACTACGATGAGAACGGCGACTGGAAGCCCCTCCCGGTTGAGGGAGGCATTGAGAACATCTATGTGATCGTCACCAGCAGCCAGGACGGTCAGATCGTTGAGAACACTGACCCGGCCGCCAACGCTTACACCGCTGGTGACACCGGGCAGTTCCCGCTTATGGCCGTCCAGCTCTTCCCGGACCTCAAGAACGTCCTCATCGTCAGCGGTGAGACTCCCTACGGCGGCTACGAGCCCATGTGGAGCCCCGAGTACCACGGTGTCCAGCTCGATGGCCCGCAGTTCGTCACCAACTTCATCAAGTGGGCCGTCTACGTCCAGGGCGAGCTCGGCAAGGAGACCGCAACCGAGACCGGTGAGACCACCAGCGAAACAGGCGAAACCACCGAGACCAGCGAAACCGGCGGCGAGACTGAAGGAACTACCTGTGGTCCGGCCGCCCTTGTTGGCCTGGCACTCGTCCCGCTCCTCCTCAGGAGGAGGAAGTGACCCCTTCCTTTCTTTTGTCCTTTGAACCATTAATTTTTTATTGGGTTTTGCCAACTTCAGCTGATTGACATAGCAGGGTGGTAAAAATGAAAAAGCTGGCGTCGGTGGGTATAATCTTTCTTCTTGCACTCAGCATAGTGGCCAGCGGATGTATAGGTGGTGGGGAGACCTCCACAGGGACATCCGGCGAAGGGATAACCCTCGTTGTCGTCACGAGGCACGATGCCACCATCCAGTACATGGTAAAGCAGGCCTTCCTTCAGAGCGACATAGCCAAGGAGTACAACATAGAGGACCTCAAGTTCATCAAGGTCCCGGAGAGCCTCTGGCCGAGCTACATCCAGAAGGGTGCCGATGTTGGATGGGGTGGAGGTCCGACACTTTTCGACGACCTCTACAAAGCGGGATACCTTGCCCCGATAACCGATAAGAAGATACTCGACCTTCTCGGCAACCCGATACCGACCGAGCTTGCTGGAATGCCCATGGTTAGGAAGGACGGGGACAAGGTGTACTGGATAGCCGCGGCCCTCTCATCCTTCGGTTTCACCGTCAACAAGAAGCAGCTCGCCAAGTGGAACCTCCAGATGCCTGAGAAGTGGGAAGACGTTGCCAGCGAGAACTGGGCACTCAACCCGCCCCAGTACGGTATAGCCGACCCGACCAGGAGCACCTCGAACACGAGGATATACCAGATCATCCTCCAGGCCTTTGGATGGGATCAGGGATGGCGCATCATGACCCTCATAGCGGCCAACTCCAAGGTGTACATGGCAAGCGATGCCGTTAGGGACGCCGTCATCAACGGCGAGATTGCCGCCGGAAACACAATAGACTTCTATGGATACACCGCCATGCAGCAGAACCCTGACTGTGTTTATGTCGTTCCAAAGGGAGAGAGCATCATCAACGGCGACCCGATAGCACTCCTTGCCAAGGCACAGCACCCGGAGGCTGCCCAGGCCTTCATCTACTGGGTTCTCACCGAGGGCCAGGCCGTCTGGATGAGTCCGGACGTCAACAGGCTGCCCATCAACCCGCAGATATTTGACATGAAGATAACCAAGACCTATGCCGACGTTATATTCAAGGGCCAGCATGAGGGCCAGACGTACGGCGAGGCCAGGCCCGCCCTCAAGAAGGCGTACGAGGATGCCACCAGCGCCCAGGGAATCCCGTTCGATGACAAGAGGGCCCTTGAGACGATAAGCGCCCTCCAGTACTACTTCAAAGCTACCCTCGTTGACCCGAACCAGCAGCTCCACAACGCGTGGGTCGCCATAGTCCAGGCATACAGGGACGGGAAGATAACCAAGGAGCAGTTCGAGCAGCTCAAGGACGAACTTACCGCGCCGATACAGTTCAAGGATCCGGAGACCGGCAAGACCGTCACCTTCACCGAGGAGTACGCCAAGAGCATCAACGACAGGATTGTAAAGGACAGGAACTTCCAGGACCAGCTCGTCCAGGCCTGGCGCCAGGCCGCCATGGACAAGTACAACAAGGTGCTCCAGGACCTCCAGAAGCTCACCGGATGATTTTTGACATTTTTCTGAAAATTATCCCCTTTCATCTTTCCGAATTTCTATGCGTTCAGCGCAAGAATGCTTTGGAAACGTTTAAATAGGCCCCTCGAGACCATGTGAGAAGCAAAGGAGTGTTGCACAAAGAGAACGGGAGGTCGATAACCCATGAAAGTTAGCAAGTGGAGCGAGAGGCTCTTTGGAACGCCTATTTTCGACCCTGTTGTGACTGCATCGTTCCTGCTGCCCCTTCTGTACCTCGTGGCGTTCCTAATAATCCCCGTGCTGGCAATGCTGGCGGTCGCCTTTGAGTACAACGGCCACTTCTCACTCCACTGGTTCACGAGCATACTGACCTCAGATTACTACATCAGCTTCCGTCCCGAAGGGACGTTCTCGCAGCTGATAACGATGCCCAACGGCGAGCAGATATACTACGTCCAGGGCGTGGACTTCGGCGTCATCCTGAATTCGATAATAGTCTCCGTCAGCGTCATGATACTGACGACGATTCTGGGGACAATCTTCGCCTTCGTCATGGCCCGCTACGACTTTCCGGGCAAGAACATCGTCAGAATCCTCCTCTTCGTCCCGCTCCTCGTCACACCCTTCGTGAACGTCTTCATCGTCAAGAAGATGTTCCTCCCGGACGGACTTATCAACTGGCTCTTCTACGACATCCTTCACGTGTTCCCGCACAGAATCGTTATCGACGGCCTCGTTGGTGTAATCGTCGCCCAGACCATGACATACTACCCAATCGTCTACCTCAACGCCTACGCCAGCTTCATCAACATTGACCCCACCCTTGAGGAGCAGGCCGAGAACCTGGGGAGCAGGGGATTCCACCTCTTCAGAACGGTGACGTTCCCCCTCGCGCTTCCTGGAATCGCGGCGGGAGCGACCCTCGTCGGCATATTCAGCCTTGAGGATCTCGCTGCGCCGATAGTCTTCCAGGGCAACCCGCTTGCGAGGAAGCTCATGTCCTTCCAGATCTACAGCGCGTTCACCAGCGGCTTCAACGTCGGAAGCCCCCAGCTCGCCGCGCTGGCCCTCATAATGCTCACCATAGCGATACTAATGTTCCTTGGCATCAGGAAGTACGTCAGCATGAGGCAGTACGCAATGATCAGCAAGGGTGGAAGGTGGAAGCCCCGTGTGGCCAAGCCCAAGGGCTGGCAGGCTGTCCTCATATACTTCGTTGTTCTGCCGATGCTCCTTATATCAATCTTCCCCCAGATCGGTGTTGTTCTTCTTGCGTTTAGCAAGAGCTGGGCCGGCACGTGGCCCGATGGCTTCACAACCGCCCACATAAAGAGCATCATAACTCAGCCGGACATTGAGAGGGTAATCCTCAACAGCATCATGTACTCCACCGTGGCCATAGTGGTCATCATCCTCCTGTCCCTCACGGCGTCCTACGCGTCCAGCAGGTTCAAGAAGAGCAAGCTTGGCCCGGTGCTCGACAGCCTCGCCACGATACCCATAGCGGTTCCGGGAATAGTCATCGCCATGAGCTACTTCTTCTTCTTCGCCAAGGTGTTCCCTGACACGCCCCTCGACCCGACCAACCTGCTCGGCTTCAACCCGGCGATGGTGCTAGTGCTGGCCTACTCGATAAGGCGTCTGCCCTTCGCGGCGCGCTCCATCTCCGCTGGAATCCAGCAGGTTCACGTCTCGCTTGAGGAGGTCGCACTGAACCTCGGGGCCAGCAGATGGAAGGCCCTCACGGGGATACTGATACCGTTGATACTACTGAACCTCCTCGGAGGTGCAATGCTGAGCTTCGTTTACTGTATGAGCGAGACCAGCGTCGGCATCACCCTCGGTTCCATCAACCCGGACTACTACCCGATAACGGCAAGGATGGTGGAGCTGATGACCAGCGCCGTCGGAAGCGCCAACCTGGCGGCAGCTCTGGGCGTGTTCCTCATGACGGTTCAGATAATCGCCATAGTCCTTGCTAACGTGATAACCAAGCAGAGGTACTCCTTCATAGGCCTCACATGAGGTGGTTGGGATGGTTGACGTTAAGCTCGAAAACATAGTCAAGACCTTTGGAGAAACCGTCGCCCTCAAGGGAATAGACCTTCACATCAAGGCGGGGGAGCTCTTCACCCTGCTCGGACCGAGCGGGTGTGGAAAGTCAACGACGCTGAGAATAATAGCCGGTCTCGACTTCCCGGACAGCGGCACCATACACTTCGGCGACGAGGAGGTCACCTACCTCCCGTCCAGCAAGCGCGGTGCGGTGCTCGTCTTCCAGAACTACGCCCTGTGGCCCCACATGACGGTCTTCGACAACGTCGCCTACGGACTCAAGCTCAAGAAGCTCCCGAAGGACGAGATAAAGAAGAAGGTCGAGTGGGCCCTCGAACTCGTCAAGCTCGAGGGCTTCGCGGACCGCTACCCGACCCAGCTTTCCGGAGGTCAGCAGCAGCGTGTCGCAATAGCGAGGGCACTCGTCGTCGAGCCCAAGGTTCTCCTCCTGGACGAGCCGCTGAGCAACCTCGACGCCAAGCTCAGGCTTGAGATGCGTTCGGAGATAAGGAGAATCCAGCGTGAGCTCGGCATTACCGTCATCTACGTCACCCACGACCAGGAGGAGGCCATGGCCATAAGCGACAGGATTGCCGTCATGAACGTCGGAACCGTCGAGCAGGTGGGAACACCGAAGGAGATATACGAGACTCCGAGGACGGAGTTCGTTGCCAGCTTCATGGGCAAGACCAACGTCATTCCCGCCAAGGTCGTGGAGAGGGATGGGGATAAAGTTACAGTCGAGTTCGAGGGCATTAGGCTTGAGGGCCTGCACTATACGGAGAAGAGCGACGACGTCGTCATAGTAATCAGGCCGGAGAGGATAAAGCTCAAGCCCATGGAGAACGCCGTTTCCTTCACCGGAACCGTTGACCTCGTTGAGTACTACGGCTTCTTCATTGAGGTCGTCGGCCTCTTCGGCGAGACGAGGATCATAGCCAGAACCATCAGTGACAGGGATGTCGTGGGGCTTAGACCCACACAGCCGGTAACGTTCTATGTGAACAGGGACGACATCATCGTCCTGCCGAAGCAGCAGCTTTAAATTCCCCTTTTTCTACTTCCCTTTGGTGGTTCCATGGGGCTCATTGATTTCTTCAACGAGGGCCAGGTCTACGAGGTTCTGCTCGTCACGATGTCGAACGTAACCCCAGTGGGTGTCATCAGGAGGGGGAATAAACTGTTTTTCAAGCTCTTCGGGGGGAAGAGCGCAGGGGAAATAAAAGACCACCCGAAGGCTTCGACACAGATAACCAACGACGTGGAACTCATGGTTAAACTCGCCCTCAACTTTCCGGTGGAGCTTGAGTTCGAAGAAAGGGATGGTTATCGCTGGGTAATGGGCCTCCCAGGTGTTTACGGGCGGGTTGAGTTTCTGGAGGAGCCCCACGAGGACGAACTCGGTTCAACCACTGTTCTGAAGTGTGCCCTCTCTCCTGTGGGGGAGATTGATGGGGTTCTGCCGCCAAGGCCGATGAGCAGGGCGGACATGCACCTGCTTGAGATGGCGGTTCACCTCACAAGACTCCTTGTGGCAGTTAGAAACAGAAAACTCGACGTTGCAAAGAGGCTCTACGGCGACGTGATGTTGAACTACCGCATGTATAAACGCTTTGGGGGACGCTCCGAGTTTGCCAGGAGGATGATTGAAACGGCGGAGGCCAGTTTTGGCCAGAATTCCACCGAGGCCCCAGTAAAGGAAAGCTTATAACCCATTTTTCCCACGATGATTTTGGTGATGCTATGCTGGGCAGGAGAATAATATCCCTGTTGATAGCCCTTTTTGCTCTGGCAGCGGTTCCGGCGAGCACAGTCTGGGCAGCCACTCCAGCTACCCCTGGGGACATCCTGATTCAGCCCCTGCCGGGAGCACCGGCGATAGGAATGCCGGGTGATGTCATAGAGATATACCCGGCGGAGGGTGTTACAATCCAGGAGCTCCAGATAGTCTCAATACTTCATGGGCCGTATAATTTGGAGATCGTGGGCACGGAGAACGGGGTCGTTAAGGCTAAAATCCCGGAGGACGCCGCGCCGGACGTCTACTTCCTCACGGTCAAGAGCGACAAGGGAGAGATTACGATCCCCAACGGTGTATGGGTCATGAAGGACGCCCCGACGGTTCTCAGGATAGCCCACGGCAGCGACCTCCACGTCACGAGCGGCTCCAAGATGGGATTCGTCTGCGGGGACTACTTCCAGAAGAGCATTCCCGAGATACTCCAGTACTGCGACCACCCCTACGCGATGCACAGCTACACCGCCGCTGACAGCTTCATGACGTACTACGCCATGACAGGCCTGCAGAGTGAGAACGTCATCAACCTCATAATCAGCACGGGCGATGATGTTGATACCAACGGCGACAGCGAGGGCTACAAGATGTTCGACGAGGCAATACTCCACGGAACCGCGGCAGGAACTCCGCTCATAAGCATAAAGGGCAACCACGACCACCCGCCGACCTACTACAGCAAGTACGTTGGCCCCAGGTACTTCTACGAGGTCATCGGGGACTTCATCATCATAGGCCTCGACAGCAGGGGTGAGGAGAGGCACCCCGAGCTTGAGCAGCTCCAGTGGATGGAGGAGGTCCTCAAGAGCCACCCTGACAAGGTACCGATAGTCCTCGTCCACCACCCGTTCTGGTACAGCACCCCCGACGGCAAGTGGGGCGGAACCATAAAGGGCTACACCGCCTTCGATGACGGTGACTGGCAGACCCTCACCGGGTACATCAGCTGGGACTGGGAGGGCAAGAACGGAGAATACGACGAGATAGCCAGAACCTTCCTCCAGCTCGTCGAGAAGTACAACGTCAGGCTCGTCCTTGCCGGACACATCCACAAGGACAAGCCGGTTCTCTACATCGACAAGGAGGGCAACGAACACTGGTTCTACACCGTCACCACCACCGGCGCCCCGGACAAGACCAGCAACCCGCCGAGCCAGGCAGACCAGAGCAGGGGCTACACCACTCCGAGCTGGTACGGCTCGCAGGTCATCTACGTCTATGAAAACGGCACCGTTGAGTTCCCGTTTGTCAGCAACCTCTTCGAGAAGGACAAGCCTGTCTCGCTTCCGGTTCCGCAGAAGTTCATTGTCTTCCGCCAGGACGGAGAGGACGGAACGGCGGTCAAGTTCATCAACGAGCTCGGTAAGAGCATAAGCGGTCCGATAGTCCTCCAGATACCCGCAGGGGCCAAGGTTGACCCTCAGGCAACCAACATAACCTACACAGTCCTCGGAGAGAGGGAAATCGCTGGAACCTACTACATGCTCCTCAACGTCACCGTTCCTGAGGGAATCAGCCAGATAACAGTGGTTAAGAGCGCCGACACCAAGGCGCCGGACATCAAGGTCGGCTACCTCTCGCCCAGCAAGCCCAAGCCGGGGAAGGCCTTCAAGGTATACATCAGCGCCAGCGACAACGTTGGAATCAAGGACATGAAGGTACAGATAATAAGCGACGGCAAGGTTATAGCGGAGTACCCGGCGTTCTCAATGAAGCCCGCGGAGGTCTCGGCTACCTACTTCACAGAGGTTCCAGGTGTTGACGCGGCCAGCTTTACAATAAAAGTCATAGCGACCGACTTCTACGGCAACACCGCCGAGACCACCTACACCGTCGGAGGAACCACTTCGACCAAGACTACCACCCCGACGGCCACGAGCGCCACCGAGAGCACCACCGAAAGCGCCACCCAGGGCACTACCGGAACCACCTGCGGTCCGGCCGCCCTTGTTGGCCTGGCACTCGTCCCGCTCCTCCTCAGGAGGAGGAAGTGACCCCTTCTCTTTTTATCTTAACATCTCCGCCGCGCTCGCGGCGCTTCCCATGGAAGAGTTTTTAAACCATCTTCCCAAGCCCCCAATGGTGGTGAGGGTGAAGTTCAGAGGCAAGGCCTTCGGAAACCTGGTGAGGATGGAGTTTGAAATCCTCACGCTCGGCGAGCTTAAAATTGATGATCTGCGAGACTTTGACGTTGAGTCCATAAGGATAGAGCTCAAGCCCACTTCCTCGGGTATCAAGGTGATCGGTATATGGGAGGGCACGGTTGAGGCCGCAGGAGAGGGCATAAAAAAGGCCCTCCTTGAGAGCTACAAACTCCGTGAGAGGATACTGAACAGGATAAAGAGCAGGACTGAGTCCATACGGAGCACCATGCGCCAGCTCGGCTTCAGGGAGGAAGTCGAGGGCTACGGGAGCGTCATAAGGTTCACAAAAAAGGTGGGCTCCTACGAGATAATAGTGGTCGCCTCAACGACGGAGGACATGGTGAGGGTCGAGGTCTACGGCAACGACAGGAAAATACTGAGCCCCGAGCTTGAGAGCATCTTTGAGGACGTGGAAATAGAGGAGCTTGAGATATACGACTTCGAGGAGGGCAAAGAGGAGCGCCTTGTGATCAACCTTGAGATACCCAAGAACGAGGAGAGGCCCGAGCGCAAAATAGCAGAGGCCATAAAGATGATAGAGAACATGCTGATGGCCTAGCTTTCCTTTCTTATCACCTGGGGTGTTCAAAATAAGTTTTTAACGGGGTATGGGTAACACCCCCGCGGTGGTGAAATGTTCAGGCTCACCGATTTCAGCTTTCACGGCAGGACGGTTTTTCTCAGGGCGGACCTCAACTCGCCGGTGAGGGACGGGAGGATAATCAGCGACGCTCGCTTTAGGGCCGTTCTTCCGACGGTGATCTACCTCCTCGAACACGGGGCGAAGGTCGTTATAGGCACCCACCAGAGCAAGCCCTACAGCGGCGACTACACGACCACGGAGGAACATGCGGCTGTTCTGAGCCGGCTTCTTGGACAGGAGGTGGAATATGTTGAGGACATCTTTGGTAAGTACGCCCGTGAGAGGATCAGGACCTTGAAGCCCGGAGAGGCGCTGATCCTTGAGAACCTCCGCTTCGCCGCGGAGGAGGTCAAGTACATGCCGATTGATGAGTGCGAAAGGACGTTCTTCGTGAGAAAGCTCGCACCGCTCATAGACTACGTCGTCAACGACGCATTTGCCGCTGCCCACAGGAGCCAGCCCTCTCTGGTCGGCTTTGCCAGGCTCAGGCCCATGATAATGGGCTTTCTCATGGAGAGGGAGGTCGAGGCGCTCACAAGGGCGTACGGGACGGAGGAGGGCCCCCGGGTCTACGTCCTCGGTGGGGCAAAGGTGGACGACTCCCTAAGGGTTGCCGAGAACGTCTTGAGGAACGGCCGCGCCGACCTTATCCTCACCGGAGGACTTGTTGCCCACGTCTTCACACTCGCCAAGGGCTTCCACCTCGGCGACGCCAACCTGGAGTTCATGGCAAAGCGGGGCCTCCTTGAGCTCGTCGAGCGGGCGGAGGGGATACTGGACGAGTTCTACCCATACGTCAGGACGCCAGTGGATTTCGCCGTCGATTACAGGGGGGAGCGCGTTGAGGTTGACCTGCTGAGCGGTGAGAAGAGTCTCTTCGACGAGCATCCGATACTCGACATAGGCTCCAGGACGGTAGAGAAGTACCGCGATGTCCTCATGCGGGCGAAGATAATAGTCGCCAACGGCCCTATGGGGGTCTTCGAGAGGGAAGACTTCGCGGTCGGGACTGTCGGCGTGTTCGGGGCCATCGGCGAGAGCCCTGCCTTCAGCGTTGTTGGGGGCGGCCACAGCATAGCCAGCATATACCAGCACAACATCACCGGGATAAGCCACGTCTCAACCGGCGGCGGCGCGATGCTGAGCTTCTTTGCGGGGGAAAAGCTGCCGGTGCTTGAAGCATTCAGGCTGAGCTATGAGAAGTTTTCCGGAAGGCTCGGAGGGGTAAAATAGTTGGGGAGAGGGTCACTCCACGACCTTCGAGTTCCACTCTTCCAGAAGTTCCTTGGCGGAGTTTGCAGCGATGGCACCCTGGCCTACTGCCACCGCTATCTGCTTGAAGACGTTGGTTATGTCTCCCGCGGCAAAGATGCCCTTCACCTTGGTGCGCATGTGCATGTCCACCGGTATGTAGCCGTACTCGTCGGTTATGCCGAGGTGCTTGACGAAGTCGGTCTTCGGCTCGTAGCCGATAAAGATGAAGACTCCATCGACCTCCATCTCCGTCTCCTCGCCCGTTTTGACGTTTTTGAGCCTCACGGCCTCGACCTTGTTTGTGCCCCTGATCTCCGTCACGACGGTGTTGAGTATCGTCGGAATGCCGCTCTCCTTAAACCTGTCTTGGAGTATCTTGTCGGCCCTGAACTTGTCGCGCCTGTGGACGAGCGTCACATCAACGCCGATGCTCTTGAGGTAGAGCGCCTCCTGGAGGGCAGTGTTTCCGCCGCCCACAACTATTACCTTCTTGCCCTTGAAGAGCGGGCCGTCGCAGGTGGCGCAGTAGGAAACGCCCCTTCCGGTGAACTCCTCCTCGCCGGGCACGTGGAGCTTTCTCGGGGCAGCACCGACGGCTATGATTATCGTCCTGGCCTTGTACTCCTTGCCGTTCTTGGTCTTAACCGCGAACTTGCACGGGCCCTCGTAGTAGGCGCACTCCGTCGGGTCTATCCTCTCGACCTCATCGAAGACTATATCAACGCCGAGGTTCTTGACCTGCTCGTGCATCTTGTTGGTCAGCTCCGAACCGCTGATGCCCTCTGGGAAGCCGGGGTAGTTCTCTATGAGGTCTGTTAAAGCCATGTTTCCGCCGAGATCCTTGCTTATGATGAGGGTCTCCAGACCGAAGCGCGCCGCGTATATCGCTGCGGTGAACCCTGCCGGTCCGGCACCTATGATGAGAACGTCCCAGGTCTTGTTCTCGTACTCTCCTCCGCGTGAGAATCCTCCGAGGCTGAACATCTCCTTCACCTCCGGTTCTTAACCTTGGGTTGAACACTTAAAAACATTGCGGGACAATCGTGGGTTAATCGGGGACAAAAAGATGGAGGGGGTTAAAGAAGCGATATATCCCTGTCGAGGATCAGGTGGAGGGTGTAGCCGCTGAAGGCCGCGAAGCCGACGTATAATCCCTCACCTGTGCCCATCCCCAGGCCATACTCGACGAGCAGGAAGGCCAGAGCACCGTATACTGCCGCAAAGAGTAGGGAGTGGACAACCCCCCTGTGGCCCGGCATCATCCAGGTGAAGGCGTACCACGCTACCAGTGCCGCAGCCACCGCGATTCCCCAGGCAACGGCGGTGTTTAACCACTGCTCACCGACGTTTATCGAGCTGGCAAGGTTGATGTATGCTGCTCCTCCCACCAAAACGCTCACTATCGGCTTTGCCCCTCGGTGGATGAGCGCGTTCGGGTGGTCCATGTCCGGCAGGTCTGCCCCGAGGACGTAGAGCCCGTAGCCTATTACCAGCGCCATCGTGCTCAGCTCGAAGGGTATGCCCCTGGTGGAGAGAAAGCCCGCCATCGCCACAACAAGCGGATAGCTGGCTACCCCGCTGAGCACGTGGGCGTCGTAGTTCGGCATAGGACATCACTCTTCTTCCCTTTCCGCCTGCCCTTCCTCAAGGAACTTCCTCACGTACTCCGGAACCTTGTAGTTGCCCTTCGGGTCGCCGACAAGAAAGCCGAGCCGTATAAGCTCGTTGAGCTGGTCGTAGACCTGTATTCCCGGCCTCTTGACGGTTTTGGCAACCTGGATGTAGCTCACTGGGCCGCCGTTGAACTCGTAGACTATCGCCTCGACGAGGTCCTTGTAGTCCTTCGGGATCCTCGTGAGGTATTCCTCAAGGCTCTTTGGCTCCTCAAGGATCGTCGTAACCACGTAGTCGTCTATCGGGTCGAACTTGTGTTTTGCGGCTTCACTAAGCACGTAGTGGAGAAGGCGGAGAATCTGCCTCGGGTTGCCCTTTCCGAGCTGGTGGATGAGCTTTACCGCCTCTTCTGTGAATGGGTATATCGGGTCGTCGGTGTCCCGTATCCTCACGAGGTTGAGCCTCTTCTTGACCAGCTCGTAGGCCTCATCGAGGCTCATTGGTCTGAGCCTGAACTCGTAGTGGAGGCGCATGAAGAACGCCGGGAATATCCTGGAGTACTCCTCATATGCTTCAGGAACGCAGGCAAACGCCACCACACAGCCCTTCGGCATGTTGCTTATGAAGTGCCTTAGCATCTCGAAGAACTGTATCTTCTCCCTCTCGCTCGCGCTCCCCATGTTCTCAAGCTCGTCAAGGAGGAGCGCGCAGTAGGGGTACCTGCCCATCTGCTCTGTTAAAAGCTCGGCTATGTCCCTGCTCTTGTACTCGTCCCTGTCGCTCAGCATCTTTTCAAGCCTGTCGATGAAGCCGAGCTTTCGCGAAAGGTTCTCAAGGAAGATGTTCGTCCTGCCCTTCGGCGGTTTGAGGGCGTAGAAGATGTCCCTGGTGAGCTTGAGGATGTCGTTGGTGTCTACCTTTACGTATATCGCCTTGCCCCGGTTTTCCTCTATGGCTTTCGCTATGGTCTTGAGCCTCTGGGTCTTGCCCATCCCGAGGGGGCCGACTATGCTCAGCGCTATGGAGCTCTTGTTGCCTATTACTTCGGATACTATCATCTGGAGGCGCATGTCCACCTCCTGGTAGACGTGGATGCTCTCAACGTCCCTTATGCCTTCGCTTGCGAGCTGTTCAAAGGGGTTTCGAGAAAGGCCGTAAACCTCGTATGACTGGTAGGGATAAAGCTTAAGGCCACCTCTTTCCATTTTAACTCACCGGGTAGTTTAGGAACGCGAAATATAAAAACTTGTCCATCGGTGAGCAGAGATGACGGTTCTCATCGTAACCGCCCCTCAGGGGCGCGAGGGGGATGCCATACTTGAGCTTGAGTGGGCGCTTGAAAACGTCCGCGTTAGGGGAACCGACTGGAGGGGCGTTCTCCTGGCCGAGACACCGCTGTCGAAGGAGGAAGCCCTCGAACGGCTGAAGAACTTCGAGACCCAGGCAATACAGAGGGTTGTTCCCCTCGACCTCATCGTTCCCGCCAAGAAGGAGGAGATTGAAAGGGCAGTCCTTGAACTAGCGAAAAAAATAGACGGCACCTTCGCCGTCCGCGCCAAGGTCAGGGGAAATAAGAGGCTCTCCCAGAGAGAGCTGGAGACAGGCCTCGGCTCGCTCATAGTGGAGCGCTTTGGCCTGAGAGTGAACCTGGGCTATCCGGACTACACAGTTGTCGTTGAGATTCTGGGGAATAGGGCAGGAATCGGGCTCCTGGGGAGGGGAGAACTGCTCCGCTTTGAGGTAATAGAGTGAAGCCTAAAATAGTATGATGTCCAATTCATGAATATGAACTTCAGGCACGTTTCGTACATCGTTGTGGTGCTGGTGGTGGCGTCATCCCTCCTTCTCCTCCTCAAGCCCTACCTCCTCTGGAGAGGGCAGGGTGAGACCCTTTCAGGGGAGGTTATAGTCCTGCCGGAGCCGAGGCTGGACTCAGAGGTCAGCGTCGAGGAAGCGATAGCGAAGCGGAGGAGCATCCGTTCTTATCGGAACGAGCCATTAACCCTGGAAGGGCTCTCCCAGCTCCTCTGGGCTGCCCAGGGGATAACATATTCGGCCAAAAAATACCGCTCTGCCCCGAGCGCAGGAGCTACTTATCCCTTCGAGGTCTATGTTGTAGCAGGAAACGTCGAGGGTCTTGAGCCAGGGATCTACCTCTATGACCCCTTCACCCATACCCTGGCCCTCGTGAGGAAGAGGGACTACAGAAACGCTCTCCAGAAGGCGGCACTCGACCAGGAATGGGTGGGAAAGGCGGCGGTTGATATAGTTCTGGTGGTATTCTATGATAGAACTGCCCATTACTATGGGGAGCGCGGAATAAGGTACGTGCACATGGAGGCCGGGCACATAGGCCAGAACATCTACCTCCAGGCGACTGCTTTAGGTTTGGGGACCGTCGCGGTCGGGGCCTTCGACGATGCATCGGTGGCCGGTATAATCGGAACCGACGGTGTTCCCCTGTACATCTTCCCGGTGGGTGTTCCAGGTGGTTAGCCTCGACCACTACACGCTGGGCTACCTTACATTCGCTTTTATGGGCCTCTCAATGCTGAGCGGGGCACTGATATTCCTCACCAAGCGGAGAGACTTCTGGATAAAAGTCCACGTGGTCATCAGCATAATCGCCTACATCGCGATGTTCCTGACGATATGGGTCGTCAGGTAGCCCAAAGCTTATTTATCGGACCGTCCTAGTGAGAACGGGATGAACCATGTACGACGTTGACGAGGTCGTCGAGGCGCTTTCAAAGCTGAGCTATGAGGAAGCTTTAGCTTACTGGATATGGGGTGAAAAGAAGGAGGCCGAGTTCTATGGCGAGCTGGCCAGGAGGGCCAGAAACCTGGGTCTCGGGAGGGAGCTCGTGGAGACCTTTGAGAGGCTGGCTGAGGATTCCCTCAGACACTCAACCGAACTGGGTGCCCACTATGAGGTCAGATACGGGGGAAAGCCGAAGGTTGATATACCGCCCCTTGAGGTTCTGTCCGTCATCGACGAGTTCGAGAGGGCGGACCAGCTCGAGGAGGTTCTTAAAGCTGCAATGGAGAGCGAGTTGATAGCCCACGAGTCCTACAAGCTGCTCGCGGAGAGGGCCAGGGACGGGGGGCTTAGGGAGCTCTACACAAAGCTCGCCGAGGTGGAGAGGAGGCACTACGAGATGCTCAGGGAAAGGTACGAAGAGTTGAAAAAGAAATAGCCTTATGTCTTTTCCCCCACCTGAGCAGGGGCTTCGGGCTTTTTCTTGTGGAGCTCCTTCGCCTCGGGCGGCTCCTCGATGAGGTTGTCGCTGTACTTGTCGTAGTCAGCTATGAGGAACTCCTCGCTCATGCTGAGCGCCTTCACAGCCTTCTCCTCGCCTGGGAACTTCTTGCCGGGGCAGACGTCAACACAGAGGGCGCAGAACATGCACCTGCTGACGTAGTGCCGTATCTTTTTCAGCTCGGGTATCCACTCCATGGCGTTGGCCGGGCAGACTAGGATGCACAGTCTGCAGCCTATGCACCTCTCTGGGTCGTAGTGAAGCTTGCCTCTGAAGCCCTCCGAAACGGGTACCGGTGGGTTTATTTGGACTTCCCCCTTTTGGACCTTTTCTATCAGTTCGGTGACGTTTGCCGGGGCGTGCTTGACGGGGAAGGGGTTCGTCGCCGGTTTGTGGACGAGCTGCTTGAGCAGGACGAACATCATCTTGTTTACCATGCATCACACCCCCATCCACACGAGGGCCACTCCCACGAGGGCGATTATGTTGACGTAGACCCAGAATATCTTGGAAGCCTGCTCTATCCTGAACCTCGCGAATGAAGTTCTGACTAATGTCACCGCCAGCAGGTAGAGCACCAGCACTTTGAAGAGGAACCACAGCGCTTCGACGGCGTAGTAGGACGTCCCCGTGAGGCTGAGGTTGAATATGCCGGTCAGTGTGAACGGGAAGAACAGCACTACCTCCAGGGCTATCATTGCGAAGCCCCTGACGGCATCGGAGAGGTAGAACAGTGCCAGGTTCCTCCCGCTGTACTCTGCGAGTATGCCCTCACATATCTCAGTTTCTGCCTCGGCTATGTCGAAGGGGAGCTTCGCCAGTTCCGCCGGCGTCACCACGAGCAGGGCTATAAAGAGGAGCAGTATTCCCATGGCCGCCAGCGGACTCACGATGCCCCACACCGGCGTCGAGGCTATCGTTGTCAGCGAGAAGCTCCTATAGACCAGCGCGAAGCCAATGATGACCGTCGCGAGCGGCATCTCATAGCTCATCATGAGCACCATTTCCCTCTGCGCACCCACCGATGAGAACGGACTTCCCGAGGCAAAGCCGCCTATGGTCATGGAGAGGGACTGGAGTGTCAGCAGGTAGAGGATGACGATTAAGTCGCCGTAGCCCTCAAGGGGTGCTTTGAGCACTCCGAAGGGTATGTAGAGCAGGAGCGTCATTGAGGCCGCGAATGATACTATCGGCATCGCGTTGAATATCCACGCTATCGCGTTCTCCGGAACCACTGTCTCCTTGAGGAGCAGCTTCCCGACGTCCCAGAAGGGCTGCCTTATGGGCGGGCCTATTCTGGAAGTCAGCCTCGCCGAGAAGCGCCTGTCTATACCCTTGTAGGCCAGTCCGAGGAAGACCCCCAGCACGGGGAAGGTGAACGCGTAAATGAGGGTCTCGGGGGTCATGCCCTCACCCCCAGTTCTTCCTTAATCCTCTTTGTTTTTTCAACCGCCTTCCTGTGGAGAGTTGCTGGGTCGATTATCCTGCCGTTCTCGTCCCTCACGACCGCGATTCTGTCGTTGCAGCACATGCACGGATCGATGTAGGCGACGACTATCGGTATGTCCGCCACCTCGGCGCCGAGGAGAAGCGGAGCCCAGGTGTTGATGTTGTTGTAGCTCGGCGCTATGACCTTCCATACCGCCGGCCCATCGCGGGTTCCGTCGAACTTGAGGTAGTGAATGACCTCGCCGCGCGGGGCCTCGTGAGCTCCGATAGCCTCACCCTGGGTGCGCTTTATCTTTGCGAGAAGTGCCGGGTACTTCTCCACTGCCAGCAGTCTGCCCTCGGGCATCTCGTCGAGGCAGTACTCTATGATGTCCAGGCTCTGGTCTATTTCGTAGAGCCTCACCATGGTGATGTCGTAGGCATCGCCCCTGGCCTCGCCGACGATGTCCTGCGGCACCACGGCCCTAACGCCTATGTCGGCGTAGGCGTCGTAGGGAATGTCCTGCCGGATGTCCATCCTTATCCCCGCCGCCCTAGCAACCGGCCCGACGACGTTGAGCTCCAGGGCCTTCTTCTTTGAGAGCTGGGCCACCCCGCGCGTCCTTGCCTTGTAAACCGGATCCGCCAGAAAGACCTCCTTCATCTCCTCGTTGAATATCCTGTAGTAGCTTATCATGTCCTCCAGGGCCTTGACGTGGCTCTGCTTGATGTCCCTCCTCACGCCGCCTATCATGAAGACCGAGTAGTTTATCCTGTTGCCCGTTAGGAGCTCCAGTATGTCGAGGAGTCTCTCCCTGCCCTTCCACGTCCAGAACAGGAGGGAGTCAAAGCCCATCTCGTGTGCTATAACGCCCAGCCACAGTATGTGGCTGTGTATCCTTTCGAGCTCACCTATTATCGTCCTGATGTACTGGGCCCTCGGGGGCGCTTCGATCCCCAGAGCCTTCTCGGCAGTAACCACGAAGGCGTAGGGGTGGGATATCGAGCAGATGCCGCATATCCTCTCGGAGAGGTAGAGGGTCTGGATGGCGTTCCTTTTCATGCCCATGTACTCTATTCCCCTGTGGGCAAAGCCCCTCTTGACGTCGACCTCGACTATCTTCTCTCCCTCGACCTTCGCCTCGACCCTTATGGGCTCCTTCAGTGCGGGGTGAATGGGTCCAACGGGAACGTAATACTGAGTTTTGGCCATCACTCCTCACCCCTCATCTTTCTTATCTCGTTCACGCTCCTGTGGGTGTGCTTGATCATGTCCTCGACGCCGTACTCGTCCCTTCTCCACGGGTACCTGCCCTCCGGCCAGTCGTCCGGCAGGAAGAGGTGCCTCTTGTTCTTCAGCCCCTCGAACTCGACGCCCAGCATCTCCCGGATTTCTCTTTCGTTGGTCTCAGCACCGGGCATGAGGTCCGTTATCGTCGGAAGAACCAGGTTGTCCTTGGGAAGGTCGAACTTGATGGTGATGCTCAGTTCGCCCCATGGGTGCGTGTGGAAGACTCCAAAAGAGTAGATCATGGTTATCGTCTCTCCTCCCTGGTCCTCTCCCGCTATGAAGTGGAGGTGGGGATAGTCGAGGGCAAATATGGCCTCGACGGTCTTCCTGAAGGCCTCTGGCTTTATAGTGATCCACAGCTCACTGTAGGTT
The DNA here is from genome assembly GCF_012027355.1 of Thermococcus sp. M36. NCBI lineage: Archaea > Methanobacteriati > Methanobacteriota > Thermococci > Thermococcales > Thermococcaceae > Thermococcus > Thermococcus sp. M36. Next base: position 479,938 of record NZ_SNUH01000001.1, on the reverse strand, counting down.
CTCTTCCGCTTAACGCCCATGGTGTACTCCCTGACCTCGTGGGACAGCAGTGCCTCTCCCAGCGCCTCCTGGAGCTTCTTGAGTACCTCTTCCACGCTCATCGGCTCCTTCATTCTTTCTTCCCCTCCAGCTCCTTTTCCAGCTTCTCTATTTTGAGCCAGGCTTTCACAACGCCGTCTATTATCGCCTCAGGTCTCGGTGGGCAGCCCGGAACGTAGACGTCCACAGGTATTATCTCGTCTATCGGGCCCGCTATGTTGTAGGAGTCATAGAACACTCCACCGCTGGTTCCGCAGTTTCCTACGACCACGACCGCCTTCGGGTCGGGCATCTGCTCGTACACGCGCCTCAGCTTGTCCGCGAAGTCCCTTGGTATTGCCCCAGTAACGAGGAGCACATCAGCGTGCCTCGGACTTCCGACGAGTTTGATTCCAAAGCGCTCCACGTCGTAGCGGGGAGTAAGCACGGCAACTATCTCTATGTCGCAGGCGTTGCAGCTTCCGCCGGACGCGTGGAACACCCAGATGGAGCGCTTAAAGTTGGTGAGCTTCCCCATTCACACACCCCCCACGAGGATGAACAGGATTATTGCGCCGACTCCAAGGTACCAGAGGATGTAGTCCCTCACGTCCCCGGTGTGCATTCTCATGAGCACGGCGTAGTAGCCCTTCATTGCCTCTATGAGACCCCAGTATATGTCGCTTGCACGGACGCGTATGAGTTCCACGTCGTCAACGGCGTTGCCGCTGATGAATGGCTTCACCTGCTCCGTTCCGGGCTTGTAGCTCCTGTTTCCTCTTGAGTAGATGATGTAGCCGATGACGGCGAAGATTATCAGGAACGCCAGCCACAGCAGAGGGTTCCAGAAACCCGACGGCGAGGTCAGGGTAAGGCTCTCAAGCCAGCTCATAGGACACCACCCCACGTCTGGTAGCCGTTCAGGTTCAGCAGTGCGTCAACCGCCGGGTAGACGAGCTTGTCAAGCACTATGTTCGGGAACAGACCGAAGAGGATGCACAGAGCCGCCAGGATGAGCATAGCCACGACCATGGGCTTTGGAACCTCCCTGACGTTCTCGTACCTCTTTACCGGCGGCCCGAGGAATGCAGAGGCAAAGACCTTGACGAACGATGCCAGAGTCAGAACGCTCGTGACCATGGCGAATATTGCTAAAAGTGGGTTGAGCTGGTAGGAAGTCTCGTAGATGAGGAACTTGCTGGCGAAGCCGTTGAAGGGAGGGATTCCGGATATTGCCGCTGCTCCTACGATGAATGCCACCGTCGTGTATGGCATCTTTCTGGCCAGGCCCCCCATCTCGTTGAGGTTCCTCGTCCCCGTGACGTAGAAGAGCGCTCCAGCCGTCATCAAGAGGAGGCTTTTGTAGATTATGTGGTTGATAATGTGGAATATTCCGCCGGCCATGGCGTCCCTTCCGAAGGCGGCCAGCTTGGCCGGGTCGTTGAGCACCGTCAGGCCGACGCCAACACCGAGGAGCATGTAGCCGGTCTGAGAGATGGCGTGGTAGCTCATGAGCCTCTTAACGTCCTTCTGGACGAGGGCCATTGTGACGCCGATGAACATTGTGAGCACTCCGAGGACGCTCATTATCCACCCAACTGAGCTCATGCTGAGGCTGATGGTTCCGAAGAGGCTGAAGCTGACCCTGAAGAGGGCGTAGAGGCTTGCATAAGTGGCCACCAGCAGGACGGGGTTTATTCCGGACGGGACTTCGGTGTAAGCGTCCGGAACCCAGTGGTGGGTCGGCACCGAACCGCATTTCATCACGAAGGAGGCGAAGAGTATTCCCAGGGCTATCATGTCGACTGTGTTGAAGCCTATCTGGCTGCTGAGATAGGCTATGTTGAGGTTCCCGTACTGGCCGTAGAGCAGACCGATTGAGAAGAGAACCATGAGGGACGCTACCGCGCTGACTATGAGGTACTTCAGCCCGGCTTCGCTAGCCTCACCGCGGTAGTTCCTGAAGCCGACCAGTGCCGAGCCGGCTATTCCCGCTATCTCCAGGAACACGAAGAGGTTGAAGAGGTCTCCGGTGAGCACCATGCCGAGGATTCCGACCTCCAGGAGGAGGAGCAGGGCGTAGTACTTTTCGAGGCCGGTTTCGAGCTTCACGTGGCTGTAGGAGTACATCGCACCAATGAAGCTCATGAGAACCGCCGATAGTGCCATGAAGGCGCCCATTGCGTCAACCTCAAAGATTATCCTTATCGGAACGCTGTAGCCGGAGGGGAGCACCAGGCCGGGCTCGTCAGCGCCGAATACGTAGACCATCATTCCCCTTGTCAGAACCTCCATGACGAGCAGGACGCCGAGGCCCAGAGTAACGGCCGTGATGGCGAGTGCCCACAGCGCGGCGGCGCTTGGCTTCTTTTTCAGGAGCGGTGTTGTAAACGCCCCGAAGAGGGGGACGGCTACCATTAAAGCCGGCAGGTGCTCGATCATCCTCTCAGCCTCCTTGCCTTTGTGACGTCGAGGGTTCCGTAGTGGCGGTAGATGTTGACGGCGAAGGCCAGCATGAGGGCAGATACCGCGACGCCTATGACGATGCTGGTCAGGGTTAACGCCTGGGGCGTCGGCAGAACCATGTTGTTGGCTGCCTCCTTTGGTGCCATCGTGTATATCGGCGCGTAGGCGCCTTTGACGTAGCCGAGAGCTATGAGGAACAGGTTGACTGCCCCTTCGAGTATTTCAACCCCTATGACGACCTTGATGAGGTTCCGTTTGAACCCTATCGTGTAGAAGCCCACTGCCAGCAGGAGGGCCACTACTATGAAGGGCAGGTTGACCAGAACCAGGTTATTCATCTTTCCTCACCCCCAGGAGGAGGTAGAACACCAGGATTATGCTCGTCAGGCCCGCTAAAACCTTCGTCCCGACGAATATGTTCATGTACGGCAGCGTCCCCCCCGTGTTCAGGTAGCCGGGGTTTATTCCGGCGGGGGTAGGCTCCCCAAAGAGGAAGAACCCGCTGTTCGCCATGACGTTCTTGAAGAACGTGTATCCCATGAGGCCCAGGAGGGCCGTTCCAAGGAAGCCTAGGGCGCCTATGCTCTCAAGGGCACCCAGGGGGGCTCTGGCGAAGACCCTTTTGACTTCTTCGTACCTGTTGGCGACTATTAGCAAGGCCAGCCCGCTCGCAAAGACTGCACCGCCCTGGAATCCGCCTCCAGGGGTGAGGTGACCGTGGAGGATTATGTATGCTCCGAAGGTGAGTATGAGCGTAGCTAGGTACTTCGTGGTGGTCTTGATGATTACGGTGGTCATGTCTTCACCCCCTTACGCCTGAGGGCCATCAATACACCGGCAACGGCCGTGAAGAGGACGGTCGCCTCGCCGAGGGTATCAAATCCCCTGTAGTCGAAGACTATGCTCGTGATGACGTTGTTTGCCGAAGCCTCCGCCTGGGCGTGCCCGATGAAGTATGCGTCCATGTCAGTGTGAACAGGCTCCCCGAAGGGCCTGAGGCTCATGGCGGCGGCTATGAGGAAGAGGGTGAAGCCTATGAACGCGAAGAGACCGAGGGCTTTCCTCATTCTATCACCTCCTCGTCGGTTGTGTTCTTTATAGCGAGGAGGTACATGGCGGTCGTGAGGCCGGCCCCAACGCCTGCCTCCGCTATGGCGACATCGGGCGCCTGGAGCACGTAGAACTCCAGCGAGAGGATGAGGCTGAAGACGGCCATCGCTATCACGGCTGAGACCAGGTTCTTGAAGCGTATCGCCGCTATCGCCGAGGTTAGGAGCCCTATCCCAACGAGCACCTGAATCGCCCAGAACAGCTCCTCGAAGTTCATAGCTTTCCCTCCAGCTCGTCTATAACGGCCCCGTAGGGGGCTATCCCGGACTTTCTGGCGGCGCGGCCTATGGCATGTGCCCCGACGGGGTTGGTGAGAACGAGGAATATCACGACTAGGGCGGAGTGTATCCCTATGGTTATCCAAGCGGGGTCTTTCTGAATCCAGTAGTAGCTGTAAACCGAGTATGTAACCGTCGCGAGCACTATGAAAATCGTCCCGAAGGTGGTGCACTTCGTGGCCGCATGTATCCTGGTGTAAACGTCCGGGAAGCGAAGTATCCCGACGCTGGCCAGCAGGTTGAAGAACACCCCGATTGCTAGGAAAATCCCTATTATCCACTCTATCATGAGGCCTCACCCTCCGGCCTCTCGGCTATTCCGACCCTCTTCTTCACGAGGTAGCGGGCTATGTAAAGCGTCGCTATGTAGCTGAGAACCGCGTAGACGAGCGCGACGTCGATGAAGACCGCCTGTCTTGTTATAACGCCGTAGAGAACCATCGCGCCGGCGGTGGTCGTCGTCATGGAGTCGAGCGCAACGGCTCTGTCCGGTATGGTTGGCCCCGCGAGGAGCCTTATCAGCGTCAGCATGGCCGAGAAGAGAAGCAGTATCATCGCCCCTATAAACACCCCATTGACCGTCATTCCGCAATCCTCCTTGCCCATTTTGGAAGGTATCCGCACAACTCTTCGGGTGTGGGCTTCTCCTTTCCGGGCGGCACGTTTATCCAGTGGACGTAGAAGTTGCCCTCATCGTCTATCTCCAGCGTGAAAGTTCCCGGCGTCAGGGTTATCGAGTTGGCCAGGAGGGTCTTTGCCTCGTCCCTCGTCAGGCCGGGCGATATCTTCACAATTCCCGGCCGGATCTTCCCTGTTATGACCCTGTAGGCGACGTCGAGGTTGGCCTTCGCCATGGCAAAGAAGAACGGCCCGACTGCGTAGACGGCGAACAGCAGCCACCGCTTCGGACTGAAGAAGTAGCCGATCCTTTCGTCCATTACGTCCTTCGTTGCGTATCCTATTATCGCCGCAATAATCACTCCGGCCACCAGCTCCGCTGGGCTCCATGCCACGATGCTACCGGAGCCGGCCGTCAGCAGGAGGTAGACAATGAGGGACCATAGGAACGATGCGGCAAATCCCATTTTCCCACCTCAACTTTTGGTTTTGAACTCGGACCGGGCGTATTTCGCCCAAATCTCATTCTTGAATTGATAAAATTTTTATAAATGGGTTTCTAAAACAAATGGTTAATAACCAGAAATTTGACAAACATAAAGAGCACATATCTTTACAAAGGTACAGAAAACTGCACTCCGTAGTATTATTTGGTATACTAAAGCTCATAAAAGTACATTGGCGGATGAAAAAGAAAAGCAATGGCCTCATTTGGCCGCCGGCTTCTTGGCGGCCTCCTTGGCCTTCTTCTGCTCCTCAAGCTTCTTTTTGAACTCTTCGATCTCCTCCCCGTGGAACCACATGAGGTTGTCCTCGTACTTGTCGGTGGTCGCCAGCAGGAACTCGTCGCTCATCCAGAGTGCATTGACAGGGCAGACGTCGACACACTGGGCGCAGAAGACGCACCTTCCGAGCCAGAAGGTAACCTTCCTGACCTCTGGAACGTACTCTATGACGCCGGCGGGGCAGACCATGATGCACAGCCTGCAGCCGACGCACTTCTCGACGTCGTAGTTGAGCTTGCCCCTGAACCCCTCCGGAACCGGCACTGGCTCGCTCTCAGGGAATGGGTTGGTTGCAGGCTTCTTGAAGAGGTTTCCGAGGACGGTGGAGAGGGTCGGTGGAACCTTCATGCTATCACCCCCAGGGTGTCAATGGCCAGGAGCAGCGCCCCGACTACTGCCGCCGGCAGGAGCCTCGTCCAGAACATGTTCACCGCCTGGTTTATCCTGAGCCTTCCCGTTATGGCCCTGAAGATGCTCATGCTGACGAAGAGCACGGCAAATACCTTGAGGGTGTGGAAGATGAGCTCCACCACCATCGCGGAAACCCCGGTGAGGCCGAGGTAGCCGGAAATCCCCCACGGGAAGAATATTGCCACGACGAGGCTCGCACTCACGAAGGCCTTTATGGCGTTGGTGAGCTCGAATATCGCCAGGTGTCTGCCGCTGTACTCGGCCATAGGGCCTTCAGCGAGCTCCGTCTCCGCCTCTGGTATGTTGAAGTAGCCCACCTCTATCTCGCTGGCGAGCCAGGCTAGGAAGACGAAGAGGAGTATGAACGTCCCTATGAGGCTGAGGGGCGTCCCCAGCTCCCAGATGCTGTGCTCGTAGAACGTGCCCATGCTGAAGGGCTTGGTAACGCCGAGCTCGCTGAGGCGCCAGAGGATTGCAAAGAGGGCGAGCATCATGGGGGCCTCCCTTGACGCAAGGAGGGCCATCTCCCTCTGGGCGCCAATCTGGGCGTAGGGGGAGCCCGAGCTGACGGCACCGACCACGCGGAGGAATCCTATGAGGGTAAGCAGGTATATGAAGACTATGACGTCGCCCTTCGTCCCGAAGATAGGCTCGAAGCCGAGCGGCGTGTAGGCTAGGAGCGCTATTGAGGTCGCGAGCGCCATGACCGGGGCCAGCTCAAAGAACCTGTTGGCGTCCCTTGGGATTATTGACTCTTTGCTCACCAGCTTCAGGAAGTCGTAGAAGGGCTGGAGCAGCGGGGGCCCTATTCTCCTCTGCATCCTCGCGACGAGCTTCCTGTCCACTCCTCCCCAGAGCAGTGACGCGAGCGAGACGTAGATGTAAACCCCTATGAATCCAAGGGTAGCGTAGAGGAGGTTCATAGTCCACCACCCCTCGGGCATCCTACTCCAACTACTTCGGGTCTGGCCTTTACGTTGGGGTTGATCTCCCTCGTCTTCTCAATGGAGAGCCTGAGAAGGTCCCTCTCGGTGAGAACCTTCTTCCTTCCGGTATTTGCATCGATAACCGCGACCCTGTCGGTACAGCTCAGGCACGGGTCTATTGAGGCTATCGCGACCGGGACGTCGGCGACCTGCTCGCCTACCAATGCCCTGGCTATCGCGAACAGGTTGGGGAAGGTCGGCTCCCTCATCTTCCACCTCGCCGGGACGTCCTTGCCCTTCTGGGCCATGACGTAGTGGATGAGCTCTCCTCTCGGAGCCTCGTACCTGCCTATTCCCTCCCCCTCTGCCTTCTTGAGCTGGAAGAGGAGGGCGTTGTCCTTGGGGACGGCCTTTATCTTGCCCTCTGGCATCTGGTCTATGGCCCTCTCGATGAGCTCAAGGCTCTGCCATATCTCCCCGACCCTGACGACCATCCTGTCGAAGACGTCCCCCTTGATGACACCGGTGAACTCCTTGGGGGTTATCGGCTTCACTCCGAGGTCGGGATAAACGCCGAGCTTCTCGTTGTAGCGGACGTCCTTCTTGACGCCGCTTCCCCTCGCGGTGGGCCCCTGGGCGCTGTACTCGATTGCTATCCTCTTTGGAATAACGCCCGCGTCCCTTAAGCGGGCCTCGACGGTCGGGTCGTAGAGGAAGACCTCCTCTATCTTGGGCATGACCTCCCTGCGGTAGTAGTCTATCATGTCCATTATTGCCCTGATGTGCTTCTCCCCAATGTCCCTCCTAACGCCGCCTATCATGTTGACGGCGTAGTTGACCCTGTTGCCGCCGATGAACTCAAGTATGTCCATAACGCGCTCTCTGGCGAGCCATGTGAGGTGCAGGACGGTGTCGTAGCCTATGGCGTGGCCAACTACACCGAGGTTGAGCAGGTGGGAGTGTATTCTCTCCAGCTCGCCGACGATTACGCGGATATACTCGGCCCTCTCAGGAACCACTATGCCGGCCATCTCCTCTACCGCTCTGGAGTAGGTGTGGTTGTGGGAGAATGAGCAGATGCCGCACATTCTCTCTGCCAGGTAGAGTATCTGGATGTAGTTCCTTCTCAGGGCTATCCACTCTATTCCCCTCAGGTTGTAGCCGAGCTTGACGTCGACGTTGATTATCCTCTCTCCGTCTAGTGTTATGATGAACTTCTCCGGCTCCTCAAGAGCCGGGTGAATGGGTCCGATGGGTATCTTGACCCAGTACTCAATCCTCTCGTTCATTTCGAGCCCTCCCTCTTCATTTTGTACGGGTGGCCGGCGTTCTTCACCATCTCCGGCTTGATGCCTGTATCGTCCAGCCTGAGCGGGTAGACACCTTCGGGCCAGTCGTCCGGGAGGAAGAGCCTTCTGGGGTCGGGAATTCCCTCAAAGAACAGTCCGTAGAACTCCTGGACTTCCCTCTCGTAGGGCAGAGCGCTCGGGAAGACGTCTGTAACGGTCGGGAGCTTTGGGTCGTCCTTGGGGACGCTGGTGCCGACTATGAGCGAGATGCTCTCGCCCTCCTCCCAGAATAGCTCCATGTGGTACTTTGCCTCAAGCGTCTCGCCGGCGTCCCTGGCGATGATTATGGAGAACTGGGCCGTCGGATCGAGCTCCTTTATGAACGCCATCGCGTCATGGAACTTCTCCCTCTCGACCGTAACCCACACCCTCTTCCTCGGGTGGGGCTGCTTGTTCTCGCTGACCCTTATCTCCGCCTCAGGGAACCTCTCGCCGAAAACCCTGATGAACTCGTCAACGTTCATTTCCCTACCTCCTTCCCTTCAATCTTCTCAATCAGCTTCTGAAGGCCGAGCACGACGCCGTGCAGTATGGCCTCAGGTCTCGGCGGGCAGCCCGGGACGAAGACGTCCACCGGTATGTGTTTGTCCAGCGGTGCGTTGGTGAAGGGGCTCTCGAAGAACACGCTTCCGCCGGTGGGGCACGCTCCGACTGCCACTACCACCTTCGGGTCGGGGGTCTGCTCGTAGACCAGCTTGACCCTCTCAAGGCTCTGGTTGGTGACGGGGCCGGTAACGAGCAGTATGTCGGCATGCCTCGGCGTCCCGGCTAGCTTTACACCGAAGCGCTCCGCGTCGTAGCGCGGTGTCAGGACGGCTATTATCTCGATGTCGCACCCGTTGCACGAGCCGCTGTTAACGTGGAAAACCCATGGTGATCTTCCTATGTACCTGCACAGCTTCGATATCTCTTTCTCAAGCCTCTCGCGCTGGGAGGAGTTCATGCCGCCGGTATGGGCGTCGTGGGCGTGAACTTTAATGGCCATACCTTTTCACCTCCTCATCCCCAGACTATCAGGGCCCCCACCACTATCGCCGTCGTGACGAGCAGGTAGCTGACGTAGTCGCTCAAGAGACCGGTGTGCTCCCTGCGGAAGACCAGGAAGAGCCTGTGGATCCCTCTGATGAGGCCCCACATGACGTGCCTTCCAGTGACGTAGCCCTGGAAGTGCTCGAACTGCGGGATAACGTTGTCCTGATCCTCACCGCTGAGAAATATCTTGGTTCCATCCCCGGTTCTCCTAGTTCCAGTACTCGACCTCTCAGCCCACTTGTAGAGCATGTACGAGATGATCAGGCCTATGATGAAAACGTAAACGAAGTAGAGAGCGTCCCAGTAGCCGAACATTTCACGCACCCCCCAGTACGGCGGTTATGTACGCTCCGGCGTTTTCGAGCATCTTTGCGGCAGGTATCATGATCCGGTCGCTGATGAACCACGGGAAGAGCCCCATGACTATTATAACGGCCACGAGGAGGAGCATCGGCACAAGCATGGCCTTTCCTGGCTCCCTTGCGTCCATGACCCTCTCGCTGGGCCTCCCGAGGAAGGTGAAGAGCACCCTTATGTAGGCCGCGAGGCTGAAGGCGGTGCCTATCACCGCTATGACAGCCACCAGCGGGTTGAAGAGCGCCGAGCTCTCGTAGATGAGCCACTTGCTGGCAAAGCCGTTCATCGGCGGGAGGCCTATTATCGCTGCGGCGCCGATAAGGAATGCGAAGCTCGTCACGGGCATCTTTCTGGCGATTCCACTGAGCTCGTTGAGGTTCTTGGTTCCGAGCTGGTGGATGACGGCTCCAGCAACCAGGAAGAGGAGCGCCTTTATGACGGCGTGGTTGACGGTGTGGTATATCGCTCCAGCGAGGGCGATGTTTCCAACATCGCTTCCGTAGGCGGCCAAGCCTATTCCGGTTCCGAGGAGGATGTATCCAATCTGGCCCACACTGGAGAAGGCAAAGAGCCTCTTCATGTCCGTCTGGATTACAGCCATCGCGTTGCCTACTATTAGGGTAACGCAGGCAAAGAGTATTATGATCCACCCTACGGTCTTGGTGTCTATGCCTGTGCTGAAGACGCTGAAGGCCATCCTGGCCAGGGCGTAGGTGCCACCTATCTTGATGACCAGGCCGGAGAGCATGGCGCTGATTGAGCTCGGTGCTGCCGGGTGGGCATCGGCGAGCCACATGTGGACTGGAACCGCACCGCTCTTGAAGAGCAGCCCTCCGATGAGGAGTCCGAGGGCCACCTTGGCGGTGAACGTCGGGTTCTCGGCTATCATCTTGGCTAGGTAGGCCATCGTCAGCGTTCCGTACTGGCCGTAGAGGAGCACTATTCCGAGGAGGATGAAGCTGCTCGCGATGGACCCCACGAACATGTACTTTATGCCGGCCTCTATGCCCTCCCAGGTGTCGTTCCTGAAAGCTACCAGAGCGTAGCCAGCTATGCTCATTATCTCCATGAACACGTAGAAGTTGAAGAGGTCGCCGGTCATGGCTATACCGAGCATTCCGACCTCAAGGAGGAGTATGAGGGCGTAGTACTTTTCGAGCCCGGTATCATGGCTCATGTACTCGGTGGAGTAGAGCACCGCCACGAAGGCCACGAAGGCCACCATGAGGATGAACAGTGCAGCCAGCAGGTCGACCTCCCAGACTATCCTTATCGGGAAGGGCACGCCTTGGCCGAGCGGGCTCTCTGCACCCAGCGTGTACACTATTATCTCGCCGCCCTTCCATACGGTGTAGAACAGCTCAGCCGCGACGCCGAGCGTGATGGCGGTGATGAGTACTGCCCACAGCTCCCTGGCCTTCTTTCCTGCGAGGCCGACCATCGGGAGCGCGAACGCTCCGAAGAGGGGGACTATGATGAGGTACGGCAGGACGTTCATCCTCTCAACCTCCTGAGCTTGTTAACGTCGAGGCTTCCGTAGTGCCTGTAGGCGTTTATCGTGAGGGCCATAGCAAGTGCGAGGACACAGACTCCTATGACTATGCTGGTAAGGGTGAGCGCCTGGGGCAGCGGAGCCACCATGGCGCTCTTCACGGTCTCGTAGCCGGTGTAGATGGGTGCCGTGGGTATCTGGCCGAGCTCTATCCTGTAACCGAAGCTTATGAGGAGCAGGTGTATTCCGGAGTCGATGACGTTGAGGGCCAGGATGAGCTTGATGAGGTTCCTCTTGTAGAGGAACGCGTAGATTCCCATTGCTATCATGAGGAAAGCGGTGATGAACTGGAACGGGATCACTCTTTCCACCTCCTGTAAGCGGCTATCGCCACCATCGCGCTGATCAGTCCCGCGAAGACCTTCAGGCCGACGGCGAGGTTCATTATGGGAAGGTATCCCGCTGAAAGCAGCGTTCCCGGCTGGCCGTCGAAGAACGGCCCACTGTGCCAGAGCGTGTTGTAGAAGAACGCAACTCCCAGGCCGAGCATGGCCATGCCGAGGAAGACCAGGCCTCCAAGACCTTCAAGAGCTGAGTAAATGTGGTGGTCGTACCTCTTCCTCATCTCGCCGAAGCCGAAGGCTATGAGGAACAGTATCCCCGCCCCGGCTATCGTCGCACCTCCTTGGAAGCCGCCTCCAGGTGTTAGGTGACCGTGTGAGACCACGTAGGCGCCGAATATGCCGATGAGGGGAATGGTGGCCCTCGCGGTCGTTTTGACTATGAGCCCCATGTCACTCTTCATCCTCATCCCTCCTCCAGGGCCTGAGGAGCGCAACCGCTCCAGCTATGGCAGTGAAGAGAACCGTCGCCTCCCCGAGGGTGTCGTAGCCACGGTAGTCGAACACTATGTTCGTGACTATGTTTGTTCCACCGACTTCCTCAACGCCGTGCTCGATGTAGTACTGATCGGTGTAGCGATACTTCATCCACTCGTCCCCGCCGAGGCCGAACTTTATCCCCGTTGACGGACTCGCAACGACGAGCAATACTCCCAGGAGGAACAGCAGTGCGAGAGCTCCAAAAGTCCTGTTCATGGCCCCTCACGCTCCCATCTCTCCGTTTTGGCAATTCCATACACGACTATGGCTGTAACGACGCCGGCTCCAACAGCGGCCTCGGCTATCGCGACGTCCGGCGCGTGGAGCATGTAGAACTCCAGGCTCAGCAGAAGGCTCATCGCTGCCGAGGCTATGGCCGCGCTGAGCAAGTCGCGCATGGTTATCGTGAGGTAGGCCGCTATGAGGACGCCGAGGAGTATGCCGAACTGGATCGCCATGTCAACAGAGAGGACGTTCATTCCTCACCACCCCTTAGTTTCTCTTCGTAGGCATCAACGACCGCCTTGGCGGGCTTGTATCCGCTGAGGTGTGCCGCCTTCGCTATTGCGTGCGCCCCCGTCGGGTTCGTGAGGAGGAGCGCTACCAGTGCCACGAGGCTGTGGAGCGCCATCTGGAGGTACTTGGGGTCACCGGTGAGGTGGAGCTGGTAGGCAGCGTGAACAACTACCGCCAGAACCGCGAAGATTGTCCCAAAGGTGGTGCACTTCGTGGCCCCGTGGAGTCTCGTGTAGACGTCAGGGAACCTGTGGAGCGAGAAGCTGCCGAGCAGATTGAAGATGATGTTTATGCCTAGGAAGGCGTATATTACGTAGGTTACCGCGCTCACCTCAATCCCCCCTGGAGGTACTTCGCTATCGCTAGCGTTCCGACGTAGCTCAGAAGCGCGTAGACTATCGCGATGTCGATGTATATCGTCCTGTCGTAGGCCGCTCCTAGCAGAACCATCCCCGCGACGATGAGCGTGTTGAGGGTGTCTACTCCAACAACCCTGTCCGGCACGCTCGGGCCGAAGAACACCCTGAGCAGTGCCAGGAATGCGCCTATCATGACTATGACCGCAGCGTAGAAGAACTCGGGTGCTATCATCTTCCCAGCCTCCTTGCCCATTTCTCAAATGAACCGGCTATCACCTCGGAGCTCTTTGGCTCCTTATCGGTGACGTTTATCCAGTGGACGTAGAGTGCCTTCTCCTCCGGACAGGCATCAACGGTCAGCGTTCCAGGGGTGAGGGTTATCGAGTTGCTCAGTATGGTGTACTGGGCGTCGTTTTCGAGGTCAACCGGGACGCGCACGATTCCCGGCTTTATCCTGCCGGTTATGACGCGGTAGGCAACGTCGAGGTTGGCCTTGACCATGCCCCAGAAGAGCACGGGGGTGTAGGCTATGAAGCCCGCCCACTTAACGGGGTTGAGGAAGCGCGATGCTTTCTCCCCTATGACGTCCCTGGTGGCGAAGGCTATTATCGCCGAGAATATCACCCCGGCAACGAGCTCCTGGCTGCTCCAGAGCAGACCCCTGCTTCCCGCAGTCAGCACTAACCAGAGCACGTATGACCAAATGAATACAGCGATGAAACTCATTGTCCGTCCCCCCACTTTTGGTTTACAACCCTGTTCGGGCCTTATTTTCTTAGATTTCCGGAGGAAATAGAAAAAGACGGCTTAAAAGGGTTTTCTGAAGTTTAGAATTGAAAACAAAGGTATGTAACGCTTTGTTTTTAACCTTAGGTTAGATACCGGCGCCCGAGTGCCTGGGACTCCTCCAGCGTGGAGATCCCGGAAACCTCCCACCGGTGCCCATATCTGGCCCGGAAAGTCCTTTTTATGCCCCTGTGGCCATAAAGACCACCCAAAGCTTTATATACTCTCCCGGCTAGCCCACACTGGGACTCTTCTCGGAGTCTTTTCGGGAAGGTTCCAAAAGTTGAAAGAGTTGGTGTTGGATATGTATGGAGATGGATTTGGCGGTGGCTACGAGGCCCCGGTTAAGGTTGGAGAAAGGTACAGAGTTAGGATTGAGAGCCTTGGGAAGGGCGGTGACGGCATCGCCAAGATAAAGGGCTTCGTTATCTTCGTCCCGAACACCCAGGTCGGCGACGAGGTTGAGATCGTCATTAACTCGGTTAAGAGAAAGTTCGCTTTCGCGGAAGTCATCTGATTTCCTTTTCCTTCTATTCTTACCTGACGCTTGTGAAAACGTTTTCAAGGTTTTAGTCCAAATTCTCCCGGTGGTCTCATGGACGAGGACTCCATAACGATTGGGGTTATAGTCGGTGTTCTGGTTCTTCTCTCACCTATCATGCTCTACTGGACGGTGGCTTTCCTCGACACTGCGGGAATCGACCGCTACCTGTCGGGCACGTTCTTCATAGTGGTTTCAGCCTTCGTTCCGGTTCTTATCATCTCTGTCTTCTCCTTTCTGGTCATGAGGCACTACAACAGGCCCTATCCCTGGATAAAGAAGGTGTTGCTCAGCCTTGGTGCGTTCCTCTTCGTGGCACTCTTCATGCTCCTGAGCATGATAGGTTTTGTGTGAGTTCCCAAATCTGAACCGCACCCTTTTTAAACCCCTTAGTCCAGCCGGCACCGATGACAAGGGTTCACGTCGAGACCTATGGTTGCACGAGGAACAGGGCCGATGCGGAGATAATGGAGGCCATCCTGGTTAGGGCTGGGTATAGTCTAGTGGAAACCCCAGAAACTGCTGACTACGTCGTGGTGAACACCTGTGCCGTAAAGGACCCCACCGAGAAGCACATGCGCGAGCGCATAGCGGAGCTCATCGGCTCTGGAAAAAGGGTCATCGTCACCGGCTGCCTTCCTCACGTCAGTCCGGAAGCCATAGACCCCCGCGTCTCCGGAATCCTCGGAGTGAAAAGCATTGATAGAATAGCCGAGGCGATAAGCGTAGCGGAGCGCGGCGGAAAGCTGGTGAGCGTTGAGGGCTGGCGCGAGAGAAGCATAGACAAGCTCGAACTCCCGAGGCTGTGGAAAAACGGTGTTGCCTTCGTCGTGCCCATAAGCGAGGGCTGCTTGAACGGATGCACCTACTGTGCGACCCGCTTTGCGAGGGGAGTGCTTAAGAGCTACAAGCCTGAACTCGTAGTCAAATGGGTGAAGGAAGCTCTGGCAAGGGGTTATAGGGAGATACAGCTCTCAAGCGAAGACACTGGATGTTACGGCTTTGACATCGGGACGAATTTAGCCAGACTCCTCGACGAGATAACCGCCATAGAGAGCGACTTCAGGATAAGGGTCGGCATGATGAACCCGAACCATGCGATAAAGATACTCGACGAGCTGGTTGATGCCTACCGGGATCCGAAAGTCTACAGGTTCCTCCACCTGCCGGTTCAGAGCGGGGATAACGATGTGTTAAGGCGTATGGGAAGGATGTACACTGTGGAAGAGTTCGAGGAGATAGTTCGGAGGTTCCGCAGAAAAGTCCGTGGTCTGAACCTCAACACCGACATTATAGTCGGCTTTCCCGGCGAAACCGAAGAGGCCTTTCAGAACACCGTCGAGCTCGTGAAAAGGGTCAGGCCCGACAAGATAAACGTCTCCCGCTACTCTCCGAGACCGGGAACGGTAGCTGCCAGATGGAAGCAGCTCCCCGGCTGGAAGGTTAAGGAGCGCTCCAGGCTTCTGCACAGGCTCAGGCTTCAGATAGCCCACGAAATAAACCGCTCCTACGTCGGCAGGACAGTCGAGGTTCTCGTCCACGGCGCCGGGGAAAAGGGAGGGGTTGAAGGACGAACTTTTAACTACAAGGAGATAATCCTCGATTCAGGGGAACCGGGAGAGTTCGTCCCCGCAAAGGTCGTAAAGGCCACATCCACGTACTTGCTGGGTTCCGCCAGCCCCTGAAATTTTGGAAGAAAAATTTGAAAGTGTGGGTCACCTGAGGGTTATTTCGATGCCGTCTATCCTGTTGTTTACGGACTTTCTGATCATCAGCTTAACGCTTCTTCCCTCCTTGTTCAGGCTTATGACCGTGGTGGCGAGTTCTTCAAGGAGCGGGAGTACGTAGGGACAGCACGTGTTGATCAGGTCCACGTTCAGGAAGTAGAACATTATCCTCCGCTCATCTCCTGTGCTTGCAAGTATTGAGTTTAGCAGTGACAATGCCTCTCTTTTGGACTCCGATATAAGGAACAGCTTCCCTATGCCGAGGACGGGGCTTATCACGTTCCCGTCCTCAAGGAGGGGCTCGTACACCTGGCTGTACTCGCTCTTCCTGATGGACACCTCTTTGAGGGATATCCTCCTCTTGACCTGTCCGACGTTTATCGTGCCGCCCTCCTTTATCACGGTGGCCCCGTCAATGACCGACGTGTCCATCCCCATGGCCTTCAGGTGTGTTCTGTACAGGTGCAGGGTGTCTAGGATGTCGTCTATAACTACCCTGTATCCCCTGTCGCGGGCCCATGACGTCAGGTGGTAGAGGCCCAGCGCGGGGCTTGTGGTCGAGACGTGCTCTATGAGCACTGTCTCTCCGAACCTCAGGGTGTTCCAAACCTTCCGGATGGCCTCATCTAGGACTTCCACCACTTCCAGACACCTCTCAGTGGGCGGTGTTGGTTCGTAAATGGGTATGGCCTCACTTTTTTATACTTTTTGCATATGTAGATGCCCATGTTGTGAACGAAAACTGTTAAGTTTATGTGTTTAACATCACCATATGTTCCATCTTGTAATAAAAATCAACATCATGCCGGAAATGGACAATAAAAAGGGTGTCATTCCCACTCGTCCTCTGGGATGGCCTCTTTCTTTGCTGGAATTATGCAGAGAAACTCAAACGTTTCCCCCGTCGCTTTGTAGCCGTGGGGCTCGTTGGGCGGGACGTAGAGGAAGCTTCCCTCCTTAACATGGAACTCTTCCTTTCCGTTGGTTATTACCCCCTCGCCTCTGACAACAAAGATCTCGTGCTCCCAGTCGTGGTGGTGGAGGGGTATTTCGGCGCCCTTCTTGAGGACGAAGTAGCGCATGGCGTAGTTCTTCGCTCCTAACTTTGGAGAAACGAGCCACCTTATGGTCACCCCATCAAAACCGGTGTCCTTTTCCGGGACGTCTCTGTAGTGTCCGACGAACATGGCATCACCCAAAGAGAACTTTTAGACATCATTATTTAAACCTGCCGAGCCCGGGGCCAGCGGCAGGTATGTCGGGAAGGCCAAAAGGACTTTAAACGCCGGCTCCAAACTTTTTGGAGGTGGACAATATGAAGAAGATTGCTTCTGCACTCCTGCTGGTTTTGATCGTCCTGACGGCCGGATGCCTAGGGTCAACGGGAGGGACAGCTTCAACGTCTTCCCCTGAGACAGGAACCCCGTCAGCTACCTCACCAACAGTGTCTCATGCCGAATCCGGCGGCATTGACTTCGCGTCCTACGAAAAGGGCCAGGTTCTCTCCAGATGGTACGAGATCGTGGACACGTCGAAGGTCTACGCCAGCGAGGGTTATGAAGATCTTGCGAAGCACTACTTCCCGAACGCTAAAATCCTCCCGGTGAGCCAGTACGACGGAGGAATAGCGATACTCTCCCCGGAGGACGCCCGGCCGATCCTCAAGGGCAGACCGATACTGATAACAGTCAACGACTACTTTGGCTACATCGTCTACAAGCTCGGCCTCAAGTTCGTCGGCCAGGACAAAGGCATCTTTGCGGCCTTTAACAAGGACGGAAAGGCCTATCTCGTCTTCACCGGGACGAGCAAGGCCGGTGCCGGGGCTGCTCTGGAGTACGCGATGGGGCTGAAGGAGGGGAAGCGGATAAACACCGGCGACGTCCTGAGGAGCGGCGAGTTCGAGGGGATTCTCCTCAAGGTCATAGGGGACAACAACTGGAACGGGATACCCGACGAGGGAGAGCACTGGTACTTGAGCTCATTTAAGACGATGGAGCCCTTCATCTACTACTGGCGCGTCGTTGAGGGAGAGAATGTTACCGTGAAAGGAGGCTTCATAAGGCTCGTCAACGGCTCGACCGTTCACATATACTCCCTCAGCTTCAACGTCAGCGTGGAAGTCAAGAACCCCAACGGAGCGGAGCTCACCTACGTGATAGAGAACACCAACCCGAGCGTTCTCACCCTGCCGGAAAACGCTGAGGTTGGGGACACATGGGTCAGGTTCAGCACGTCGGAGGGTTCCTTTAGGATAGAGGCTAAGGAGCTGGCTAACTATACCGTCCTTGCATTCGGCGACCACAGACCGGACGGAGGGAAGGAGGTTCCTCCGGCGTTCCTCAAGGTGCGGGATGCCATGAACGCTGACGATGGGGTCTTCATAATAGACGGCGGCGACCTGGTTTATTCCGGCAAGGTGGACGAGTGGGGCGAGCTGATGAAGAACTGGAAGTGGAACAAACCGGTCTTCATAGCCGTTGGCAACCACGAGTACCGCGGTGAAGGGATAAACGTCTACCACATGCTCTTCGGCCCAACGGACTACTCCTTCGTCCTCGGGGATTACTACTATATCTTCATGAACAACATTGAGAACGACTACGGGCTGAGCGACGAGCAGTGGGCGTGGCTTAGGGACAAGCTCGAAAGGGCTAAGAGCCTTGGCAAGAAGCCCGTCATCGTCATGCACGCCCCCCCAGTTGACCCGAGGCCCAGCGGGAACCACGGCATGAACTACATGGACGGCAAGAAGCTCCTCCAGCTCATGAAGGAGTACGATGCCTTTGGAGTGTTCAGCCACATCCACATCTTCTGGGACGGCACGATAGAGGGTGTCAGGTACATAGTCACCGGCGGCGGTGGGGCACCGCTCTACGCCAAACCGGACGAGGGCGGCTTCTACCACTACGCCAGGCTCGTTATGGGTTCCTCGGGGAACATAACGGCCGAGCCCGTGAAGGTGGAGCCTTAACCCTGCGCTCTTCTATTTATTCTATTTATCCCTATATAGAGACTCCCACACAACTATATTCTACTGCGGCAAGATATTTATATAGCACCACTTAGCTCCCCACGGTGATGCAGGTGGAGCCGTGGTTGCTGGTAACGATCATTCTGGGCTTTGCAATGGCATGGGCGATAGGTGCAAACGATGCCGCCAACTCGATGAGCACTGCCGTCGGTGCGAATGCGATAACACCGAAGCAGGCGGTCATCATAGCCGGAGTCCTTGAATTCACTGGAGCCTACTTCTTCGGCAAGAGCGTCACCGAGACGATAAGGAAAGGCATTCTTGACCCGACGATGATAACCGACCCGATGGTTCTCGTCTACGGTTCCGTGGCTGCGCTCCTGGCGGCAACAGTATGGCTTATCATCGCAACAAAGTTCGGTCTGCCGGTCTCGACCACCCATTCCATCATAGGCGGCATAGCGGGCTATGGAATAGTCTACGCCGGAACGGCCATAGTCAACTGGGGCAAGATGACGCAGGTGGTTCTCAGCTGGATTCTCTCGCCGATAGTCGGTGCCATAATGGCCTACTTCATATTCAAGGCGCTGACCAAGAGCATATTTGAGAGGAAAGACCCGGTCAGAAGCGCCCGCATCTGGTCGCCCTTCTGGATTGGGCTGGCCTTCGTGGTCATAGGAACCATGTTCTACATCAAGGTTCTCCACGGGAAGGACCTCAAGACGGGCGTTTTCATGTACGGTGTCCCGCTCGGTATAATCGTGTTCGTTATAACGTACCTCCTCATAAAACTCCGCTTCCCGAGCAGCGACCCATTCATAGGAGTTGAGGCGATATTCAAGAAGGCACAGGTGGTTACCTCTGGCTACGTTGCCCTTGCACACGGTGCCAACGACGTCGCAAACGCGATAGGGCCTGTGGCAGCCGTTTACGCAGTGGCAACGATGGGACTGAGCGGCATGAAGGTTCCCGTCCCCAAGTGGATACTGGCGCTCGGTGGCCTAGGAATAGCAATAGGTGTCGCAACGTACGGATACAGAGTTATGGAGACCGTAGGAAAGAAGATAACCGAACTCACCAACACGCGTGGATTCACCATTGATTTCTCGGCTGCAACCGTCGTCCTCGTGGCGAGCTGGATGGGTCTTCCGATATCGACCACCCACACCGTCGTTGGAGCCGTCATAGGGATAGGCCTTGCCAGGGGAGTAAAGGCAATAAACAAGAACATCGTTAGGGACATAATAATCTCCTGGTTCGTTACCGTTCCGGTCGCGGGTCTGATAAGCGCGGCCATATTCAAGTTCCTTATGTTCGTGGGGTGATACCATGCAGGTCTGGACCAAGCTCTTCGCCAAGAGCCCCTTCAAGCCCCTCATAAAGCACTCAGAGGTTGTGCTTAACACCGTTGAGACCCTTGAAAAGGCGCTTCAGCACTGGTATGATGGGGATTACGAGGAGATGAAAAAGATAGCCGTCGAGGTTGACCGCCTTGAGGACGTCGCCGACAGGATAAAGGAGGAGATAAGGGATTCCCTCAGCTCGAAGCTCATGATGGCCGTTGCGAGGGAGGACGTGCTCATCTACCTCCACATGCAGGACAAGGTTGCCGATGCCGCCGAGGATACGGCCAAGTGGCTGCTCATCAAGGAGCCCGGCGAGCTTCCGGTGGAGGTCAAGGAGGTAATCCTCCAGATGGGCATGGAGAGCATTAAGGCTGCAAAGCTCGTCCACGAGGCCATAGTCCAAATGGATAGAGTCATCGAGAGCGGCTTTACCGAGGGCGAGATAAAGAGGGAGTACGAAATAATCAGGCAGATAGAGAGCGTTGAGAACAAGATAGACGGTCTCGACACAAAGCTCATGCAGCTCGTCTTCGAGAACGCCGATAAGCTCAGCTGGGGCGACGGGTTCTACATCCTTAACATCGCCAGAACGCTCAGCAACATCTCGGACAAGGCGAAGGATGCAGCCGAGAGAATAAGGCTCATGATGAACAAGTGAGCCCTTTGCTCTTCTATTATTCCTGGAAGAATTGCAAGAGAGAAGAACGAGAGGTTCAGATGGCTATCATCGTCGAGGTCATCTGTATCTCGGACATCTTCCTTATCTTCTCCGTGATGAACTGGTCAAGGTCCTTGAGCGTGTCGGTCTCAACCTTAACGACGAGGTCGTACTCGCCATAGACCACGTAAGCCTCCTTAACCTCCGGCATGGCCAGAAGCTTCTCCATAACTTCCCTTTCCTTTCCAGCGGCCGTCACCATCAAAATAAAAGCCGTCACCATGGCTATCACCAAAAGTATTTTATCGGCGGAGTATTTAAGCTTATCGAGGAGTATGTTCGACCACCTGATAAGCAAAGCCCAGCTGGGGCGGTTTTACTCTCACCTGAAATCGCTTGGATTTGAGGAAATTCGCCCCTACGCCAAGGGGACCACGAGCCTTATCTTCGGCGCTCGATTAGATGAAAAAAACGTCATTATTAAGCTCCAAAGACCCGACTCACCGAGGCAGAACTTCGCGAGGGAAGCGGAAATCGTCAGGACGATAGAGCCCTTCGGGATAACTCCCCCGCTGATAGCCTACGGCGTCTTTGAGGGCCTTGAATATCTCATCCGGGAGTTCGCTGAAGGAGAGATAATCTTCTACGCCGAGCTTGAAAAGCGCCATCTCTTTGAGATAGTTGAGAAGACGACTCTACTCGATAGGCTCGGCCTTGACCACGGTCAGATTCAGGGCGGCAAGCACATAATAGTCGGCGAGCGGGTTTACCTCATAGACTTCGAGAAGGCCAACTGGAGGAAGCCGAAGAACCTCACCTCCGCGATGGCGATGATTTTCCTCAACGACAACTACATCTCGCGTCGGGTGAGGGCGAAGTTCGGCATCACCCCTGACTTTCTTAAGGGGATGAGGGAAGAGCTGCGGACATATAAGAAGACGGGAAAGCTCTCAGGCCTCCTGAGCCTTCTTTCTCGCCTTTAACCTGTCCGCGTAGAGCGCCAGTAGGGGTATTGCAACTGCCATCGCTATGAGGCCCATCCTTGGATCCCAGAAGTAGTCAAACACGAGTATGACGACGACTGCAATGACTATCATGAGGAAGAGGTCACGGTCGTAGAGCCTCGACTTTGCGAGTATGTTCTGCTCCCTGGCCACGTACGCCAGGTAGAGCGGTATTCCGAGAGCTGAAAGGGCTATCCCGACGTACGTCCTGAAGAGCACCGAGATTAGTATTCCAGCCGCAAGAATGATTCCAACCGCATGTTCCTCCCTCATTTTCCCACCTGACTCTTGGGTATCTCTCCCGGTCTTTTAAAGCTTCCCTGCAGCCATTACTGTCTATCAAGGTAAAGCTTATATACTCTAAACTCCATTATAAACCGGTGATAGCGTTATGAGCAGTATCGAATGGAACCACGAGACCTTTTCTAAGTTTGCCTACCTTAACGACCCGAGGGTGAAGGGGAACTTCGTTGCCTATACCCTTACAAAGACCAACATGAAGGACAACAGGTACGAGAGCACCGTTGTGGTTGAAGACCTCAAAACCGGGGCCAGACGCTTCATTGAAAACGCCTCGATGCCGAGGATCTCTCCCGATGGCAACAAGCTCGCCTTCATGCGCCCCAACGAGGAGAAAAAGACGGGCGAGATATGGGTCGCTGACCTGAGGACGATGAGCGCCAAGAAGGTTCTGGAAGTGAAGAACGTCCGCTCAATCCAGTGGAACGACGACTCAAGAAGGCTGCTCGTTGTCGGATTCAAACGCCGTGATGACGAGGACTTCGTCTTCGACGACGATGTTCCGGCCTGGTTTGATAACATGGGCTTCTTCGACGGCGAAAAGACCACCTTCTGGGTTCTCGACACAGAGAGCGAGGAGGTAATAGATCAGTTCGAGAAGCCGAGGTTTTCGAGCGGCCTCTGGCACGGAGATGCAGTAGTTATCAACGTCCCGCACAGGGAGGGAAGCAAGCCAACCCTCTTCAAGTTCTGGGACATCTACCTCTGGAAAGCTGGCGAGGAGGAGAGGCTCTTCGAGCGCGTTTCCTTCATGGCGGTAGATTCCGATGGAGAGAGTCTGCTTCTCCACGGGAAGAGGGAGAAGAAGTACATGAGTGAGCATGAGTGGCTCTACATCTGGGACGGCGAGCTGAAGCCCGTCTATGAAGGTCCACTCGACGTTTACAGCGCCAAGCTCGACGGCGGAAAGGTTTACTTCCTCGTGCCGGACGCGGGCAGGGTCAACCTCTACATCTGGGACAGGGATGTTGAGCCTGCTGTGGTGGGCGACCACTGGATTTACGGCTTCGACGTGGACGGTGGAAAAGTCGCCCTTCTGATAGCTACCGCAATGAGAATAGCGGAGCTCTACCTCTACGACGGCGAGCTGAAGCAGCTCACCGACTACAACGGGCCGATATTCGAGAGGCTCAAAACCTTTGAGCCGAGGCACTTCCGCTTCAAGTCCCTTGACCTTGAGATAGACGGCTGGTACCTCAAACCGGAGCTGAAGGAGGGCGAGAAGGCGCCGGTTATAGTCTTCGTCCACGGTGGGCCGAAGGGAATGTACGGCCACCGCTTTGTCTACGAGATGCAGTTAATGGCGAACAAGGGCTACTACGTCGTCTTCGTGAACCCGCGCGGGAGCAACGGCTACGACGAGGACTTTGCCCTCCGCGTGCTGGAGAGAACCGGTCTGGAGGACTTCCAGGACATAATGAACGGCATTGAGGAGTTCTTTAAGCTCGAACCCCAAGCAGACAGGGAGAGGGTTGGTATAACAGGCATAAGCTATGGCGGCTTCATGACCAACTGGGCCTTAACTCAGTCCGACCTCTTCAAAGCTGGAATAAGCGAGAACGGCATAAGCTACTGGCTGACAAGCTACGCATTCTCGGACATAGGCCTCTGGTATGATGTTGAGGTAATCGGACCGAACCCGCTGGAGAACGAGAACTACAGGAAGCTTAGCCCGCTCTTCTACGCCGACAGGGTTAAAGCGCCGATTCTGCTCATCCACAGCCTTGAGGACTACCGCTGCCCGCTCGACCAGAGTTTAATGTTCTACAACGTGCTCAGGGACATGGGCAAGGAGGCCTACATAGCCATATTCAGGAGGGGCCCGCACGGCCACAGCATACGGGGCAAGCCGAAGCACAGGGCGAAGCGCTACAAGCTCTTCATCGAGTTCTTCGAGAGGAAACTGAAGAAGTACGAGGAGGGCTTCGACGTCGGGAAGATACTGAAGGGCGAAGGAAAGAACGGGGAGAATTAATCCTTATCCTTTTCCTTTTCTGGCTTCCTCGCCACAACCCCAAGTGCTTCCTCAACGCGCCTGACCCCGACGAAGCCAGCCTTCCTCAACCGCTCCATCACGCCCTTCTGGAGGTCCTTCCTCCGATACTTCTTCCCCGGGTTGCCCACGTAGTGGAACAGCCTCCCTCCAGGTTTTAGAACGCGGTACAGCTCGCGGTAGAACTCCTCGGAGTAGAGGTGCCCGGCTAGTGAAAAGCGCGGCGGGTCATGGATAACAGCATCAAAGCTCCCCGGCCTGAACTTCTTGACGACCTCTGAGGCATCTCCCCGTATTATCTGGATTTTTCCCCCTGTGAACAACTCCCTGCTCCAGGGGTTTATGCGCGCGAGTTCGAGGACGTTCGGGTCCTTCTCGACGGTTATGACGTAGGCACCCCTCTTCGCCGCCTCTATCGCGGTGTAGCCGAGGCCCATGCAGGTGTCGAGGACGGTCTCGCCCTCTTTAGGCTTCACGGCGTTCACCTTGTTTCTAGTATCCTGGAGGGGGTTTACATCCTTCGTGCGGTGCATCCTGATGCCGTTTATCTCTATCGTCGGCGGTATCGTCGGCACAAGCTTGTAGAAGTGCTCACCAGCTATTGCAGCCTTGTAAACGCCGTTTCTGATAAAGTAAACGCTCCCCTCATCTCTCGCGATCCTCTCTATCACATCACGCTCAACCCTTGTGCCGTCCGGGAAGACGAAGCCCTCACCGTCGCGCTCTATCTCGAACGTCCTGTTCGTTTTCCTGAGGTCGAGGTTGAGCCTGACCTTCCCGCTCGAAAGGAGCAATCTTTTCGCTTCCCTTGCGGTCAGGAAGTATAGTTCATCCATAACGCTCTCTCCCGGCTATTTTTGAGAACTCTATCAACGCTCTCTCCAATCGGGACACTATTGAACAACCCCGTAAGCTGGCATAGCTTAATGCGCCCGGGGGTTTATGAAAGCTCACTTTATCGCCCTTCATGTTGACCCATATGCCTTTGGAAAGAGCATTAAAAACCTAACCCACCACCCTCTCAAAAACGCGCTCGAAGTTCTTGAAGGTTATCGCCTCGACCTCTTTTTCGCTAAAGTTCTCCCTCAGTTTCTCGAGCAACGCTGGAATCCTCGACTCGTCCTCGAAGCCATCGACGCTCTTCCCGCTCCAGCCGGGAAGATAGTACACGAAATCAAAGCCAAGACCGACGTGTTTGTAACCGGCTAAATCCACCATGTACGCTATGTGCTCCACGTACCTTTCCAGCGTCGCGTGCTCCCTGTGGATGAAGCTTGGAATCACCACCGCCCCGATGACACCATCGCGCTCCGCTATGGCCTTTATCTGTTCATCGGTGAGGTTTCTCCGGTGGTCGCACAGTTCCCTGGCATTGGAGTGCGACGCTATAACCGGAAACGCGGTGATATCAAGGGCGTCCCAGAAGCCGGCTTCGTTTATGTGGCTCAGGTCTATCAGGATGCCCAGCTCCTCGGCTTTACCAACAACCTCAACGCCGAAGTTCGTCAGCCCTCCCCTAGTCCTCTCAAATACACCGTCGCCTATGGCGTTTCTCAGGCTCCAGGTGAGGGTCAGAACGCGGAGGCCCAGGCGGTAAAATACTTCCAGCAGGTCGAGGCTCTCGCCGATCGGCTCGCCACCTTCAAGGCCCAGCCACAGGGCGACTTTTCCCTCTTCAATAGCTGTTCTCATACCTTCAGTGCTTGTGACGATCTCAAAGTGCTCGCTTTCGGCAACGTCGTTCAGAAGGGCGTTGAAGACCTCCAGGCCATAGACCGTCGCGTCGGTTCTCCTCTCCGGCCGTGTCCATACGGCCATTACCCTGGAGGAGACCCAGCTGTTAAAGAAGCGCTCGAAGTTCCCTTCAAGGACGCCGGTTTTTCCCTTTTTTCTCTCATCGTAAACGAACGTTGGGAGGTCTGAGTGTGCATCAAATATCATGTTCCTCACTCCTAAGTTAATTACTGGACATGGGGCTTTAAGTGCTTCGTCTGACATTGCAGTGGGCCGGTGCCGGTTCGGGGGGTAGCGAATTCTTTAAAACCCTTCCACACAATAATGGGCTGATAGAGATGCTCACGGTGGCGTTGTACAACACCTACGACCCGAAGAAGCTGCACGAGGCCCACCTGAGGGCCATAGCCAGAGCCGGGCCGATAGCTTACGCCTACGGTTTTCACCTGGCTCTGGTGGGATTCCCATTCGAGGGTAGACCTGTTGATGTTGCCGAGGAGATAGCCGGCCATACGACCATAGGCGAGGGAGGGAAGTATCTCCTCGAGCTCGCCCAGAGAAACCGCTTTCACCTCCTCGAGTTCCCGAAGAAGGGCTTTCCCCCGCAGTTCGGCACGCCGGTTGCGACCACCAGAAAGCCGAGCGAGGAGAAGGAGATAACCCCACTTGAGCTCGCGGAGAGGGCTCTGAAAGGCGAGAGTTTTCTGCTCCTGATAGGCCTTGGAAGGCACGGCCTCCCGAAGGAAATATTTAAGATGGCGCGCTATCATATGGATATAACGGGAAAGAGGGTCAGCCTCGAAACCTGCACCGCGATAGGTGCCATACCCGCGAGGATAAGCACCCTCATGGAGGCGTTGAGATGGAAGGATCATGGAAGAAAGACCTGGCGTGGATAGTCGTAGTCCTGCTGACAGTCTTCACGCTTCAGGCAGGCCTTAAGATGGTGCTTCACACGGACTCGCCCCTTGTCATAGTGGTCAGCGGCTCAATGGAGCCGGTGTTCTACAGGGGCGATGTGGTGCTGCTGAAGGGAATAAATGAGGACAGCATAGACGAGATCCATGTCGATGATGTTATAGTCTACAAGCGCCCGGGATATGAGTACCCCATAATCCACCGTGTGAGGGAAATAACGACCGTTGAGCTCAACGGGAGAGTGGAAAAGTGCTTTGTGACGTGGGGGGACAACAACTGGGCTCCCGACCCCCCTTATCCGACACCCTACGGCACCGTCCCCTGCGTCCCGGCCTACGCCGTTGAGAACAAGGCCCTGCTGGTCTTCCCGAAGATAGGGCTTATCCCACTGATAATACGGGAACACCTCGGCCTGGGATGATGTGAGGGTAGGTGTCCGAGGCTTACGATGAGGAGCTAATCGGCCCCTGACCGGAGCCGGCGCGTCTGGTCATTCCTTCAGCTCCATTCTCACTTCTTCGTCCATGAGGATGAACAGGATGAGGGCGGAGAGGAGTGTAAGGGCCGTTGCCGGCAGGGAAAGGCCGACCATAACCCATAGGAGGCCAAATAGGAAATCCAGCAGGGCTATATGGACCGAGGAGTCCACTGCTGTTTCGTTCCCCTTTTCTATCCCATATGCAAAAAGAAGGTGGATGGTGCCCACAAGCACGTAGCCCCAGAAGGTGTAAGTATCTCCAAGGCTCATAGCGGCTATCCCGTAGAAGAACATGGCCAGAAGAACAAAGAAAGAGAGGACGGCGGACTTAGGCCTCATCGCCGAGCTCCTCCACAGGGAGCCTCATCCTAGAAACAACGACTAGCGTCAGGATACCCAGGAGCGGCATCACGGCCAGCTCGCCCAGGGCCAGCCCGGTGCTCTGCCTGGCGAGGGCGTCAGTCAGGCCGGGGGCTATGACGTTGGCGGAGTTTGATATGAGGCCAAGGGCAAAGCTGGCCTTGGGGAAGATGCTCTTTGGATACGTCGCCGGTGCGCTGGTCCAGAACGCCGGCCCAGTTCCCTGGAGGGCGCCGATGAGGACAACCGAGGCGAGGGCCAGGCTGTAGTTGCCCGCCAGCATGGCCTTACCGTAGATGATCAGGCCGACAAATGCGACTGCGTACGAGAATATCATGACCTGGACGATAGCCCTGAATAATCCCCTTGCAGTGGGGTTCTTCCTTGAGAGCAGATATCCGACATAGCCCATACCTATGCTCCAGAGGGCTTTGGATACGTTGAGGCTCGTGCTCAGTGTTGCGACGTGCTCCTTTGTCCAGCCCATATCGTAACCGAGGGAAGAGGAGAAGCCGACTATCGTGAATATCACCCACAGGGCCGGGAAGAACGTGAGGCCCAGCACCCAGGTGAAGGGCATCTTCCAGACGTTTGCCCTCTCTCCCCCTTCGGTCTTGTGAATTATCTCAAAGTCCTCCGTAAAGAGCCACCAAAGGGCAAGGACCGCGTACATTATGAGGACCGTGACCCAGAAGCCGCCCTTCCAGCCAAAGGCTCCAACCGCGTACTTGGCGCTTATGCTTCCGAAGACACCTCCCCAGAAGATTCCGGAGAGAATTATGCCTTTAGCAAAGGGCCTCTCGGCGACGAAGAAGTGTGCTATCTGGGTGCTGAAGAGCGGCACGAGCGTGACCACGAAACCCTGGATGAACCTGAGGAAGACTACGGTGTACCAGTTGGGTGCGAGCGGTATGAGCGCCTGCGCTATTGCCGCCCAGCTCAGGGCTATCGCGACGCTCTTCTTGAAGCTCCCCTCGTATATCCGGGTGTGTCCGAGGAGGAACGCTATGAAGAGACCGAAAACGTAAGCTATGTGCTGCCACTCGTACTCGGCGCTTCCGATTCCGAAGTGTGCTATCACATCGGGCTTTGCGACTGCCATCATGGTGAGGGTCCCAAAGCCTGCTGTCATGACGAGAGTGTCGAGCAGGACTGAGCTCCACTTTTTATCCATTTTGCTCCCTCCTAAATCTTTCCGAGAATCATGAGCGCCCCGAAAACTATGAACAGCGCTCCGGCAAACTTGTGGACGATCTCGATTGGTACCATTTCTCCCAGTTTGTCCCCCAGTATGGCCCCGAGCAAATTCACCGCCGCGAGACCAAGAATCGCGCCGGTAAAGGCTGTCTTCCACCCGTATTTTGAGGCCAAGACCATGGTTGCGAGCTGGGTCTTGTCCCCGAGCTCTGCTAGGAAGATCATAAAAAAAGATGGCGGCTATACCGTCCATCGCGCTTTCACCCTCACAGCTTTGAGAGCGCCTCGTTCATCCGCCGCATGGCCTCGGTGAGCCTCTGTTTGTCCGTAGCGTAGCTTATTCTTATCCAGCCCTCTCCGGCCTTTCCAAAGGCAGTTCCCGGAATCACGACCACCCCTGCGTTTTCCAGAAGCCACTCAGCGAAGTCTTCACTGCTCATGTCGAGGCCCGGATCTATTTTGGCCCATATGTAGAACGCACCCTTTGGCTTGAATGGCGTAACGTGCGGCATCCTGTTGAGGTGCTTGAGGACGAGCCTCCTCCTCTCGGCGTAAGTCTGGCGCATCTTCTCAACCGCTTCCCAGCTGCGCTTGTCCCTGAGAGCTGTTATTCCCGCTATCTGGATGAATGATGTGACGTTTCCGATGACGTAAGCGTGGAGCTTTATCATGTCCCTGATGACCTGGCTGGGGGCTATGGTGAAGCCCAGACGCCAGCCGGTCATGGCGAAGGTCTTGGAGAAACTGTTGGCGAGGATGGTGTTGTCGGGAGCGTACTTTATCATCGGGTAGTGCTTGGCCCCCTCGTAGAGGAAGTGCTCGTAGGGCTCGTCGCTGAGAATGTAGAGGTTGTAGTCCTCTGCTATATCCGCGATTGCTTTCACGGTCTTCTTTTTGAGGACGGCGCCAGTCGGGTTGTTCGGATAGTTGATGACGAGCATCCTTGTGCGTTTGGTTATCGCCTCAACCAGCTCATCGGGGTCTATCTGGAAATCGTTCTCCTCCCGCAGGGGGATCCTTATGATGCCTGCCTCGGCTATCTTCGCGTCCTCAACGTAGCAGACAAAAGCTGGATCGGGTATTATGACGTCGTCATCCTGCTCAAGAAGGGTCTGGAAGGCCAGATATGTGGCCTCGTAGGCACCCGCGGTGACTATTATGTCGTTGGGGGAGACGTCAACTTTGTAGTGCGTCTTGTAGTACTCGGCTATCGCTTCGCGGAACTCGGGAATGCCCGCGTTGGGCGTGTAGTGGGTGTAACCCTCATCTATAGCCCTCTTTGCCGCCTCCTTAATGACTGAGGGGGTGTCAAAATCCGGCTCTCCTATTCCCAGCGAGATGACGTCCTCCATTTTCTTTGCCTTTTCGAAGAGCTCCCTGATTTTTGAGCGCTGGATGAGGTTTATCCTGCCAGCAAGGAAATACTTGCGCTTTTTATACCTCATGAGCATCACCCCAAGCACTTCCGAAATGAGGGCCGGATTTTATAAACCTATCCTATAAATAGCACAGAAAAGTTCAAATGATGTCTACAAAACTTCAACGAGGGCAGCCTTTTCAAAAAAAGTTTTCACTTTTTCATCCCCGCAGCTGGTTAGGGGGAGCTCCCTCAGTCCGAGCTTTTCAATGATTTCAGACGCCTCCTCGCGGGAACCGAAGACCACCAGGTAGTTCTCCCCTTCCACCACACCGATCTTCCTTATTGCGTCGCTTATCTGAAGCGTTCCGGCCAGACGGAGGAGGAACTCCCCACCGGGAGTTTTTGCACGGTTTGTCTTCCTCTCAAAGGAGCGAACCGCAAGCAGTGCTGCAAATGCCACCGCCCGCCAGCAGTCGCTCCTAACCGCTTGGACGTTGCCGCCTAGGTGTGGAATCAGCCTGTCGGCATTTTCCACGTACACCCTGGATATGTGGATTCCTTTCCCTAGCGTTTTCATCTTTCCTCCCGGGGTCGTCTTTGATCCGGTTGGGTTAAAACTCTTTCCTTCCGGTGTCCCCCGGCCGCTGCAATATTTTTGTTGTTTTTAAAATTTTTCAAAAAATTTTTGAAATTTATATTATGATAGTATTATGAAGCAGGCGCAAAGTATTTAACTAATTAAAGCACTATTTATTTCAGCGGCTTGATGAACTGGGTGGTGCAGGGATGAGCAAAATGCGTATCGTCAGTGTACAGCTCCCCCAGGGCCTGATAAACGCCATGGATCAGCTCGTTAGGAGGGGCGTGTATCCCAACAGGAGTGAAATAATCAGGGAGGCAATACGCGAACTTCTGAAGAGGGAGCTGTACCGGCTTGAGACTGAAGAACGCTCAACACCTGACTACATCCTGAAATAAGCCGCTGAAATCACGACACTAAAATCTTGGTCATCAACAGACTGTCTTTGTTGAGGGGGTTGGGGCTATGGTATTTAAACTCCTGGAACAGGCTGGGATAAAACTGGATCTGGAAGACGAGGAGCCAAAGGCAGCGGCGTTTGAGGGGTTCTCCGATGAGAACCTTGAAGACCTAATAAGGATAGTCATTGTGGGTGTGGGAGGTTCCGGGAACAACACGGTGACGAGGCTCTACGAGCTTGGAGTCCAGGGAGCTGAGCTCATTGCTATGAACACCGATGCCCAGCACCTTGCCCGAACAAAGGCCCACAAGAAGCTTCTCCTCGGCAGGGAAATAACCCACGGCAAGGGGTCTGGGGGAAATCCGGAGATAGGCTATCATGCCGCCGAAGCCAGCGCCCATGAGATAGCTGAGGTCATCGGCGATGCAGACCTCGTGTTCATAACCGCGGGCATGGGCAACGGTACAGGTACCGGTGCCGCACCTGTTGTCGCCAGGATAATAAAGGAGCGCGCCAAGCACAGCGGTCGTTTCAGGGAGCCCCTCGTTGTCAGTGTTGTCACATTTCCCTTTAAAAACGAGGGGAAGATAAGGATTGAGAAAGCCAAGGCGGGGATAAAGGCCCTTATGTACTATTCCGACACCGTCATCATCATCGAGAACGATAAGCTCCTCAAGCTCGTCCCCAAGCTTCCAATAAACGTCGCCTTCCGCTTCGCCGATGAGATAATCGCCAGGATGGTGAAGGGCATAACCGAGACGATAAAGCTCCCCTCCATGGTCAACATAGACTTTGCCGACGTCTACAGCGTGATGCACAAGGGCGGAGCGGCTCTGATAGGCATTGGAGAGAGCGACTCCAGCAACAGGGCCGTCGATGCCGTTAAGAACGCCCTTGAGAACAAGATGCTCGAGGTTGAGTACGGCAGCGGCGACAGGGCACTCGTCCACTTTACCGTGGGGCCGGACGTGAGCCTCGGCGAGATAAACGACGCTATGAACATCGTCTACGAGAAGCTCGGCGAGAAGAGCGAAATCAAGTGGGGCGCCAGGATAGACGAGGACATGGGTAAAGTGGTCAGGGCCATGGTCATCATGACCGGTGTTAAGAGCCCGCACATCCTTGGGGGGGCGGAGGCGCTCCAGGTCGCCGGGTCCCCGAAGGAGAACATCATAATGGGCAGGCAGGTGAAGCCCTTCAAGTCTGCGGCCACGGATTTTGACAGGATTTTCAGGACCATTTCTGAAAAACAGGATAAGGGGAGGAGAGAGCTTCCACCCTACGCCAGGAGGGTTCTTGACGATTTTATTGACATAGCCTGAGCCTCTCCCACCTCTACCATTTACGCAGGTGATACCATGGCAGTGGTTATTAGCGTGGCTAACCAGAAGGGAGGTGTTGGTAAAACCACCCTTACAATGAACCTGGGCCATGCCCTTGCATCCATGGGCAAAAAGGTTCTCCTGGTGGACATTGACCCGCAGTTCAACCTCACCTTTGGGCTGATAGGAATGCAGGTTCTGAACTACGGCGACAGCAACGTGGGAACCCTGATGACCCGGGAAAGCGATGTGGACGACACAATAGTCCAAGTAAAGAAAAATCTTGACCTGATCCCAAGCCACCTGAACCTGTCGGCTAGGGAGATAGAGATAATCAACGCCTACAACCGCGAGAGACGCCTTGAGAAGGCATTGACTCCGGTTCTCCCAGACTACGACTACGTACTCATAGACAACCCGCCGAGCATGGGCATTTTCCTCGTGAACTCCTTAACGGCCTCGGACTACGTTCTCATCCCGCTGGAGCTCAGCTATTTCGGCGTCATCGGGATGCAGCTGATGTTCAACCTGATGAGGATGATCCGCGAGGAGACCAACGAGAACCTGAAATTGCTCGGCCTTGTCCCCAACAAGTTCACCCGCCAGACCAAGGTTCCAAAGATGCGCCTCAAGGAGCTCCGCGAGACCTACCCAGACGCTCCAATACTCACAACGATCCCGAAGGCGATAGCCCTTGAGAAGGCCCAGAGCCAGGGGCTCAGCATATTCGAGTTCGATGGGGATGGCCGGGCCGCGAAGGCCTTCTCAAAACTGGCCAGAGAGGTGGTTGAGATTGTCGAAGGATAAAATTCCCCGGCTTTTTGACGGTTCCGTTGACGAACTCACAAAGCCCTCAAGACCAAAACGAGACGAGAAGTTCCTTAGGTCGAAGGAGTTAAAAAAGGAGAAGATGCAGAAGACCCTTTACATAAGCAGGGACATAAACAAGAAGCTGATAGAGCTCTACGGAGAGGAGGGGAGAAGGCAGAGCGTTATCGTCGAGGACGCCGTCAACTTGTACTACTACCTGAAGCTGGCCCTTGGGGAGAAGAAGTTTGACGAACTTATGAGCGCAGTCAGAAGGGAGGACCCCGAGTTCCTCAGGGAGTACATGGGGAGATTCAAGCTTTAATGGCACAGTTACTGGATCCAGAGGGTGGAATCACAGGCTAAAATAACGCCCCAGCCCCCTCATTCGCAGTACGTTTCAATTATTTTCCTGATTATTTTGCTCGTCTTGGCCCTGTCGCTCTTGTAAAGGTAGGGTATGCGTATCACCTCTGCGTTTATCCCGTGCTTCCTCAGTTCCCCCTTTAGCCTCTCGCAGCTGAAGTCTTGGTCGGGTCCGATCGCGATGATGTCTGGGTTGATCCTCTTCACGAGCTCGTAGTCTATCGTCCCCGGAGCCCCAATGTAGACCTCGTCCACCATCTTGAGGGCCCTCAGCAGTTCTGCCCTGTCCTCGGCACTGTTCACCGGCTCCCTGCGCTTCTGCTTTCTGACTGTCTCATCGTGGGCGACTATAACCACTAGCTCGTCCCCGAGTGCCTTTGCCTGGCTCAAAAAGTGGATATGGCCGACGTGGAGGAGGTCAAAAACTCCCCCGACGAGGACGCGAACCTTTTTCCCTCCTTTTTTGCTTTTCTCCGCCATCTCAGCCCACCGTCAGGTTCCAGATCTTGTCCTTGGCGTGGTGGATGTTCTTCACGGCTTTGCCCTTGGGTTTTTCCTTCATGGCCTTGCCGTCCATGAGGGCTACCCCTATCGCGAGGGGCCTTCCGTAGTCCTCCTCGACGACGAAGACGAAGTCGCCCTCCCTGATGTTCTCATCAGCGTCGGTTATTCCCGCGGCCATAACGTCCGCGCCCTTGATGATGAACGGAACCGCTCCAGCATCGACGACGACGCGCCTCGGCCATTTCCTAAGATCCTCCTCGTTTGAGAGCTCGTAGAGTGCTATAACGAGCGGGAAGATGAGCCCCCTCCGCCTTATGAAGAACGGCCTCCCGTTCACGAGGATTATCTCTGTGGTCTTGTCGAACTCTGCCAGCTCCACTTTGTCCTTCTTGTTCAGCATCTTCTTCGCTATCTCCTCACCGAAAATCTCGCTCATCTCTCTAATAATCTCCTTCACTTCCTTCTTGCTGAGCGGGTGCTTGACTTTGAGCTCCATTAGACCACCTCCTTTATCTCCTCAAAAATCCTCCTCGCGCTCTCCCGGGGGTTCTTACTGGTGTAAATAGAACGGCCCACGATGACGTAGTCCGCGCCCGCCTTTACAACCTCTTCGGCCTTCCCTCCCTGGGCGCCGACGCCGGGAGTGATGACCTTAATCTCCGGCCTGAGCTTTGAGCGGATGTACGCAACGCGCTCCGGCCTCGTTGCGGGGGCTATGACTCCAAAGGGCCCAAGCTCATTGGCGAGTTCGATAAGTCCGTCCGTGGCCGGCTGGATAAACTCCCCCGCTCCGGGGTGGCTCATCTCGACAACGATTATCGTCTCTCCGAGCTCCATGACCGCTTTAACGCTCTCCCGTCCAACGAAGCCGTGGGCTATCACATAGTCCGCCCCGGCCTCGAAAACTTTACTCGCTATCAGCCTGTTCGTGTTGGGTATGTCGGCGAGCTTCAAGTCTGCTATTATCGGGAGCCCCGTCACCTGCTTGAGCTCCGTGATGATTTTCAGCCCGGAGCCAATTATCAGTGGCCAGTTGACCTTGACCGCCCAGAGGTATTCTGCGGTGCGCTCCGCTATTTCTAACGCCCTCTCGCGCTCGTATACGTCCAGTGCGAGTATGAGCCTGCTCTCCTTCATCCCTTCACCTCACAAGGGACTTTATTTCCTCTGGGATGTACTCGCCCTTCATTGTGAGTGCTACGTGGTAGGCGCTCTTCATAGCGTCTGCCTCGCTCTCCGCCCAGGTGACGACCACCATGTCGCCTTCTCCAGGATGGAGCTTCTCGTTCAGCTTCTCCTGGAGCTCTGGCATAGTCTCTTTTAATGGTCTCCCATCCTCAGGAAAGACTACCTCCCCGTTTTTGACAATCAGTATCATTGCACCCCTGGCGTGGAACCGTATTGCCTCGTCACGAAGTTCTATGCTCTTGAACCCCGGCGGCTCTTTCACGACCAGGGCATAGGCCGGGTGGCCATCGAGTTTCCCAACCTCCCTCGCCTCGGAGAAGTGCCTGCTCATCTCTTCGAGCAGCCCTTTGCCTTTCTCGTTAAGGGAGTGTCCCCGCTGGGTTGAGCTTATGACATCAAGCCACGAGAGCTTCTTCAAAAGCGTCCTGACGCTCCCCTCTCCAAGGTCGAGAACCTCCGAAATGGTTTTCCTTCCTGTCGGGTTTCTGAGCATGAACAGAACCGCGACGGCATCTTCGAGAGTGAACTCAGGATAGGCCCCCCTCTTCCAGCTCATCGGCTTCCCTCCGAGAAAAATTGGGAAAAGGGATTAAAAGGTTTGTTGGGAAGAAGAACCGTCAGAGCCACCTGGGCTTGAGGCCGGCCCACATGCGCATCTTCTCGTGGGCTATGATGCGCGGTATGTTGCCCCTCTCCTTTGGTCCCGGGTTCTTCATGTAGAAGGCGTTGACCTCGTAGACTGTTCCGAACTCCTTCTTCTCGACCGCTATCTTTCCGAGTCTCACCAAGTCAACGAGGAGTCCAGCGAGGGCCGGGCTGTCGTTTATCCTGCCGGTGATGACCAGCTCGTCATGGGCGCCGTTGAAAGAAACGTACTCGATGTGCATGGCGATAAACTTCTTGTCTCCGAGCGGCTCAAGGAAGCCCGTCGGCTTGATGTAGTGTGGAGCATCGTAGCCGAGGAGTTCCTTAACGACGGAGCTCTTGGTGAACTCCTTGCTCTTGTTCCTCTCCTTGTCGGTCAAAGCCAAGAAGTCGTTGTTGCCGCCGATGTTGAACTGGGCTATGTCGAGGACGTACCTGTTCCTCTGGGCGAGATGGCTGAGCACATCGGCGGTGAGCGGAGTGGCGCCGGTGGCGCCGTCATCGCCGAAAATGACCATGTTGCTCTCCTTCGCGAGCTCGACGAACGCCGGGTCGTTGGCTATGAGGGTCGGAATCGCGTTGACGAAAGCCGCTCCTCCAACCTCCTTGGCGTACTTGGCTATCGCGTAGGCGTAGACCTGGGTCGCGGTGAGCCTGTCCTTCTGGTTCTCCTCGATGGCCTTCTCAAGCTCCTCCCTGCTCTCGAAGGGAACGAAGGCCTCGGTGGTGCAGACGTTGATGAAAACATCCGCTCCGAGCTCCTTCCACTCGCTCACAAGGTGGTCGACAGCCTCCCGGAGGGTCATCTCGCCCTCGAGGCCAACCGCCTCTATTGGAAGGTTCCTGAGGCTCCTCAGGTGGATTCCCTTCCTTATGGTGAGCCCCCTGAGGCTCTCGGGGGCCTCGGGGTCGTAGGCTTTGACAACATCGTAGAGATCCTTGCCAACCTTAGAGGCGTCAACGTCGTAGGAACCGACTATCTCAATGTCCTTGATTTTAATCGGAAGCTCGTCGGCGAGAGGGACGCCGTAGGGCTCCATCTTTCCGGCCTTTATCTTCTCAAGGCCGCTCGCAAAAATGCTGGCAACGTATCCCTGTCCGAGTATGACAACCTTCACCATCTTTCCACCTCCTTTGTTGTCCTAAGATATTTTACGGTAGTTAAATAGTTTTTGGTTGAAAAACGGTTTAACTTATTTTTGAATGAACCCCTTTCCCTCGAACGGGGCCGCGTAGCGCTTCCAAAAATTTTATAAATAACCAAATCTGAATAAAACGTGGCGAAAGTTTGATTTTTAAAATAAGCTTTTCGGGCCATTTTGGCTCACTTTTGAAAGCTTTGGTGGGGTGTGGGCTATGAGGGCCGCGGCACTCTTGCTGGTTGCGCTGGTGCTGTTCGGAGTGGTCGCCAGCGGCTGCATAGGCGGCGAGAAGGCTGAGACCTCTTCTGTCGAGGTTCAGCTGACCGGGGATTTCACCAAGGATGTCGTTGAGATCGGCAAGGTTCTGGAGCAGAACGGCATTAAGGAGGTAAAGTTCTCCGCCTGGGGTTCTGGAGACCCCAACAGCGTTATGAGGGTCTACGGCATAGTTGAGGCCGCGAGGAGAATCAACAAGATATGGGCCGACAACGGCATTAACGTCGAGATTGTGATAACCGACACCCACTACGTCGCCTCCTTCCAGGATGCTTACAAGGAGTACCTCAGCAAGCAGCCCCTCGGCCAGGCTGGTGATTTCTTTGTCAACAGCTACGCCTTCCTGCCGACACTGGCCGATGAGGGCTACATACTCGACATAACTGACTACGCAAAGGCCTACCAGAGCGTTATTGATGACTTCTATCCGTCCCTGATAGAGGCCTCCAAGTTCAAGGGGAAGCTCTACGGTCTGCCGCAGGACACCGAGGCGAGGCCCCTCTACATCAGGAAGGACGTTGCGGCAAAGATAGGCTTCGACCTCAACGGCCTTGATGGGAAGGTCAAGAACGGTGAATTCACCTGGAGCGACGTTTACTACTGGGCCAAGAAGGCCAAGGAGAGTGGGGCAACTGAGTGGGGACTGGTCCACAGAAAGGGCTCTGCCCACCCAGACCTAATACAGTTCATATTCGCCTTCGGCGGCAAGCTCTACGATGAGAACACAGGAAAGCTCGTCGTTGATGTTCCTGCCGTTTACAAGTGGCTCTACGTCGAGTGGAAGTTCGCCCAGGATGGGCTTCTACCGAAGGACATCATGAGCTGGGACTGGGCCAAGCAGATTCACCCGGCCATAGTGGAGGGAAGGACGCTCTTCGACATCGGCGGCACGTGGTACTGGACGGAGTGGCAGACCAAGCAGTACTACTCCAAAGAGGGAAGCCCGAGGGGACTGAAGCCGGATGAGGTGAAGGATTGGTTCTACTACACGCTCTTCCCCGCAGGTGAGAAGGGGGACAAGCCAGTTACGCTCAGCCAGCCCTTCGTCTGGATGATCAACTCGAAGGCCGGCCAGCAGAACTCGAAGTACGACGAGCTTGAGGACGTCTACCACAAGCTCGCCTTCCTCATGCTGATAAAGGCCAGCGACCCGGACATAAACGCCATCCACAGCGTCATTTCCGCCCACCTGCCGGTGAGGAAAGAGGCGGCAAAGCTCATCAAGGACGAGAAGTGGCTCAGCGACCTCAAGAGCCTCAACCTCGACCTCAGCCAGGAGGTCAAGGACAACATCAGGGACATCGTCCAGGCGACGGTCAACCCGGTAAACGCCCAGTTCCTCGCTGATGTCAGCTACATGCTCGAGTACACTCATCTCGCCCCGGCGCACCCGAAGTACCCAGCACTGGCAGACATCTTCAAGGAGGCTGTCGACAAGGTTCTCAGAGGCGAGATGACCCCGGAGGAGGCGGTCAACTACATTATCCAGAAGGTTCAGGCAGACCCCGAACTTGCCCAGAACGTTGAGATACAGGGCGAGATTCCGGAGGACTGGAAGTTCCCGCAGGCATGAGGTGATGCCATGGCAAAGGGAAAGCTCAGAGACCTTTCCTTCTTTCTTTCTCCCATGGTCTTGATGGTGTTCCTCTTCTACCTGGTTCCCCTAGTCATGACCGTCTACATAAGCATGACGAGAATGAGGAACTGGAACGTTGAGAGGTATCTAACCGAGTTCGTCGGGTTTTACAACTACCAGAGGCTCTTCTACATGTTCCAGCACGACCCGACCTTCAAGGCCGTAATCCTGACGACCCTCGCCTTCGTTGGCATCACGCTCATGATTAATGTCTTCGGCGGTTTGGCACTCGCCCTTGCAACCTTCTTTATTGATGAAAAGCCCGCTTCCTCCTACAGGCTCCTCTGGCTCCTCCCGAGGATGTCACCAATAGCGGTCTACAGCCTCGTGTGGTACTACTTCTTCCACGGGAGCGAGATTGGAACCCTCAACTCAATCCTCATGCACCTCGGTATCATCTCAGAACCGCTTCCCTGGGGCCAGATTACCCCCTGGGGGGCATGGAGCGTAATAATCTTCGTTAACGGCCTTGTGGGCGTCAGTTTCGGGATGATAGTATTTACCTCTGCCTTGAATCAGATTCCCAGGGAGCTCGTCATGGCGGCGAGGGTTGACGGGGCCTCCTCATGGCAGATATCGAGGAAGATTCTGACCCCCATGGTCAAGTGGCACCTCCTCTACGTTCTCACCTGGCAGTTCCTAAGCCTGCTGACGACCTACCCGCACCTCTTCCTCCTCGTCCAGTGGGACCTCGTCAACAGGGACTATGGAACGACCTTAGCGCTCTACGTCTTCAACACCGCCTTCGGTATGGGCGAGCAGGATCAAGGCCTTGCTGCGGCCGCCGCTGTAATACTCTCAATAATCGGCATTATAGGCGGCTTCGTGACCCTGAAGGTTCTGAAGTTCGAGCGGATGATGAGAAAGCCGAGGGGGGACTTCTGATGAGGGACGTCGAGACGAGGCCGAAAAGGTACAGCAGGTTGATAATCCTCGCCCTTCTTCTCGCGAGCCTGCCCCTGATTATAGCTTTCTCCCTCCTCGTACTCTCCAGCTTCAGCACCCAGATGGTTACCGACCTCAATCCGAGCTCCTTTCAGTTCACCCTTGAGAACTGGATAAACCTCTTTCAGGGCAAGATAGCCACAACTGGTGGAATAAGAGTCAACATCTGGCGCATAACCCTGAACACCCTTATAGTGGCCCTCGGCGTTTCCGGCGTCGTCACTGGAATAAGCACCCTTGCAGGATACTCGCTTTCGAGGATAGACTTCAAAGGAAGGAAGACCCTGATGGTTCTCCTCCTCGTGCTCCACGCCTTTCCGGGAGTGGCCCTAATCGTGGGCGTCTACCTCCTCTACCGCCTGACCTTTCCTGCCAGCACGGATTTTGTTGGCCTTTACTCCTTCGTCTACGTCATACTGGCAAGGGCGGCGCTTGAGATTCCGATGTCCATCTGGCTGATGAAGGGCTTCTTTGACACAATCCCCTGGGAGTTTGAGTGGTCGGGCATCATAGACGGGGCCTCTAGGATAACGGTCTGGAGGAAGATAATGCTCCCCCTCATCAAGCCCGGCATCCTCGCGGTGGCACTCTTCGCTTTCTTAGCTGGCTGGCAGGACATAATCTACGTCAGGACGTTCCTCGTATACCCGACCCTTGCGACCTTCATAGAGGCCAACATAGAGGCGGAATACTCTCACATGCCCCTCATAGCGGCCACAGGAACGTTCTACCTCCTGCCCACAATAATCTTCTTTATCACGGCCCAGCAGCTCCTCCTCCAGGGCTACTCCGGTGGAATCAAGGGGTGAGGTGGTGAATATGGTCAAGATTACGCTGAAGGGAATCACCAAAAAGTTCGGGGACTTCACCGCTCTCGAGGGAATAAACCTGGAGATAGAGGACAGGGAGTTCATGGCCCTCCTCGGCCCCTCGGGGAGCGGAAAGTCCACTCTCCTCTACACGATAGCTGGAATATACCGGCCAACGAGCGGGAGGATATACTTCGACGGCAGGGACGTCACGGAGGTGCCCCCGAAGGACAGGAACGTCGGGCTGGTCTTCCAGAACTGGGCGCTCTACCCCCATATGACGGTCTTCAAGAACATAGCCTTCCCCCTCGAGCTGAGGAAAGCCCCGAAAGATGAGATTGAGAGGAAAGTCAGGGAAGTTGCCCAAATGCTCAGGATAGAGAACCTCCTCGACCGCTATCCGTGGCAGCTAAGCGGCGGCCAGCAGCAGCGCGTGGCAATAGCAAGAGCCCTTGTGAAAGAACCCGACGTCCTGCTCCTTGACGAGCCGCTCAGCAACCTCGACGCACTTTTGAGGCTTGAAGTCAGGGCCGAGCTCAAGAGGCTCCAGAAGGAGCTTGGAATCACGGCAGTTTACGTTACCCATGACCAGGCGGAAGCGCTCGCTATGGCCGACAGGATAGCGGTGATAAGGGAGGGGGAGATACTCCAGGTCGGGACGCCGGACGATGTATATTATAAGCCGAAATACCGCTTCGTCGGCGGCTTCCTCGGCAGTCCACCCATGAACTTCATAGAGGCCGAAGTTGAGGACGGTCGCCTCAACGTCTATGGGAACAGGATACCCCTCCCGGCACAGTACAGGGAAATCATCGAGAAACTCGGGGTAACTGAGGTGCTCCTCGGCTTCAGGCCCCACGACGCTGAGGTTCTCAAGGGGAGGGGAGAGGGTCTTGTCGGGACGGTCTATTCCTTCGAGCCCCTCGGAAGGGAGCAGATAGTCACCGTTTCGGTCAATGGAGCGTTCGTCAAGGTCTTTGCCCCCGAGGGAGAGCACTTCAGCTTCGGTGAGCCAGTAACCGTGAGAATCCGCGAGGACAGAATAGTCCTCTTCGACAGGAAGACCGAGAAGGCTTTGGAGTTCCTGGAGGAGTGATTCATCCCTCTCTTCTTTTCCACACCAGCCATGCCGTCACGGCGACTCTGAGGTTCGTCATCGCCGCTAGCAGGAGGAACAGGGTCTTTATGGAAGCCTGAACTGGATACAGCAGGAAGAGCATCGTGATGAAGATTCTCTCGTCCCTCTTCCCGGGGAGCTTCCTTAGAGAGGGTACTTCGGCGTAAGCATCCCTTCCGTAGGCCGCCTTAAAGCGCTCGGTCGAGTAGCTGACCATCACGGAACCGAGGAGGGCAAGAAAAGCTATTAGGTACCAGAGTGGTTCCCTGAGCGTTGCGTAGGCCAACAGGCTTAAAAAGGCCCCATCAACGTACCTGTCCAAAATTGAATCGACGTAGCCTCCGAACCTGTTGGCCTCCAGACGGGCCCTGGCTATCTCTCCGTCAACGCCGTCGAGGATAGAGCTTATCTGGTAGAGTATTCCTGCTATTGGGGGGCTCACGAGCGTCAGCAGAGCAGATACAATGCCAAAGGTGAAGGTAAAGGCAGTCATCTGGTTTGGTGTTACCTTCTCTACCAGCAGGGCGCTTATCTCCGTTGAAATCTTCCTGTTCAGGTGCCTGCTGACGAAGCCGTCTCCAACGCCTTTAACTGCCGTCTTCACGAGCATCCTCCTTGTCCTCTTCAGGTCGCTGGGAGTGTCAACGTCGGTCCAGCCGAGGCCGTCGACGAAAGTAACCTCCAGCTTTGCCCTCTCAACGACCTCGCTGAGGTGGTAGTCTCCATTCTTTTCCGCCTCAAGGGCCTCCGTTACCTCAAAGACCCCTTCATCAAGGACAAAGAAGCCGGTGTCTACAGCGTCCCACTCTGCCAGGGATTTTCCGATTTCCCGAACCCTCCCTTCTCGAACCTTAAGCTTTGTAGCCTCGTCTATCTCCGCCCACCTTGGGCTCCTGTCGGCTATGAGGCCGCTCCCTTTAACTGCACTATCTATGAACGCCTCAGAATAGACGTGGTCGCTCATAACGAGGACGAACCTCCCGGAAACGAGCCTCTTTGCGAGGTGGAGTGAGTGACCGTTGCCCTTCTCTGGCTCGCGGTTGATTATTATCTCTACAGGAAAACCGTACCTCTCAATGAACTCCCTATAAAACGGCTCATACTTCTTGTTGGTAACGAGGATAAACCCCTCAACACCGTTCCTCTGGAGGAGGGTCATAGTGCGGTACAGAATCTCCCTTCCAGCTACCTTGACCAGGCCTTTGGGCTTTTCACCCATTCTGGTTCCAAGGCCCGCCGCGAGAATTACTGCCTTTCTCGGTGTCACTGGCATCACCTTTTTAAGCCCACTTTCGAGGTCGGATTAGAAAGCCGGAGTTAAATTAACTTCAAGTGATTTGAACCTTTCGGGTGAGTGAGATGCGCGTTGCTGTCCTGTATTCCGGCGGGAAGGACTCAAACTACGCCCTTTACTGGGCGCTGAAGCAGGAATTTGAAGTGAAGTATCTCGTTAGCATGGTGAGCGAGAGCGACGAGAGCTACATGTACCACGTGCCGAATATACACCTTACTGAACTGCAGGCAAAAGCGGTTGGAATTCCGCTCATCAAGGGATTCACGAGCGGTGAGAAGGAGAAAGAGGTTGAGGACATGAAGGCCGTCCTCGAGGGGCTTAAGATAGACGGCGTCGTTGCCGGTGCTCTGGCCAGCGAGTACCAGAAGCAGAGGGTCGATAGGGTAGCAAAGGAGCTTGGCATAGAGAGCTTCGCTCCCGCCTGGCACCGCGACCCGGTTGACTACATGCGCGAGCTGGTGGGAATCTTTGACATCGTCATGGTCGGCACTGCCGCTTACGGACTTGACCGGGGGTGGCTCGGCAGGAGGATAGACGAGAAGGCCCTTGAGGAACTTGTGAAGCTCCATGAGAAGTACAAAATTCACGTCGCCGGCGAGGGCG
Organism: Thermococcus sp. M36; assembly: GCF_012027355.1. Lineage (NCBI taxonomy): Archaea > Methanobacteriati > Methanobacteriota > Thermococci > Thermococcales > Thermococcaceae > Thermococcus > Thermococcus sp. M36. The sequence continues at coordinate 436,330 of NZ_SNUH01000001.1, read as the reverse complement.
GTGAGTTCGAGACCTTTGTGAGAGATGCCCCATTCTTCAGGGCGAGGATAGTCTTCGATGAAGTGGAAAAGAGGTGGAGCGAGTGCAGCTATTCGGGCGTGCTTGAGGTCAAGAGGGCGCATCTGGAGTGGAAATCTTAAAATGGGAGTAAAAGGGAGCTTCCTGAAATACCACATATCCATAGGCCAGCGCCCAGTACTTGGTCGGTATTGTGGATCTGCCCTTTCTCTCCGAATGGCGAGGCTCGGGAAAGAAGATGCTGGGTGGCAAAGTTTATTAAGTGTCTGGAATTATTATGCCCGGTGGTATAATGATCGAGGTCGAAAACCTCGTCAAGAGGTTCGGTTCTACCGTGGCGGTCAACGGGATAACCTTCACCGTTAAAGACGGCGAGATATACGGCCTTCTTGGTCCCAACGGGAGCGGAAAGAGCACGACTATGAAGATTCTCTCGGGGATTCTGACGCCAAGCTCCGGAAGGGCTTTCGTCGAGGGGATAGACGTCTCGGCCGACCCCATAGGGGTTAAAGAGGTAGTCGGCTATGTCCCTGAAACACCGGTTCTTTACGAGAGCCTGACCCCTGTGGAATTCTTTAACTTCATCGGGAGCGTGAGGAGGATTCCGGAGGAGAGGCTCCAGGAGAGGGTGGACACCCTTGTGAGAGCCTTCGGGATAGAAAAGTATATGGGCGAGATGATAGGTTCTCTCAGCTTTGGAACAAGGCAGAAAATTTCCCTGATAGCGGCGATGCTCCACGACCCGAAGGTTCTGGTGCTCGACGAGGCGATGAACGGTCTCGACCCAAAGAGCGCGAGGATCCTGAGGGAGCTCCTCCTCCAGTCGCGTAGGAGGCGTTGACGGTGGTTGTGTAGAGGGCCATGACGAAGGGCAGCATGGCATATGTGGCAAAGGTCACGGAAGCCCTGAGCTCGTCCCCGGAGCCCACAACGGCCCCGGCCATCATGAGGCCGAAGAACAGGAAAGCCACCGACTGGAAGGCTATCCCCCTCTTTATGTCCCCAGTTTTCCGCAACTGCTCTTTGAACTTCTTCGGGTCGGCAGCTATCTGGGGATTGTTTTTTAACCTTCTGTAGTGGAGCTCCCGGTAGAGAATTTTAACTATTTCCCTCATGCTCTCACCTAAAGCGTCTCCTTCAGGGCCCGCACTATGCTTGCCACCTCGTGCTGGCTCTCTGTGAGCTTAAGGAAGACATCCTCAAGGCTCTCCTCGTGGGCGAACTCCTTGAGCTGTTCCACCGTCCCCTCAGCGATTATCTCGCCGTTGTATATGACCCCAACCCTGTCACATATCGTCTCCGCCAGAGCAAGCACGTGGGTCGAGAAAACTATGCTCCTGCCCTCCTCCCTGAATATCCATGGGCGTCTTCGAGCCCCTCAGACTCCTTCCTGTAACAGCAGGTGCCAGGTACCTCAGTGTTCTGCTCGCTATAGACAACATCCCAGCGGTGGTGGCCCTGTTTCCGTCCGTCTCTGTCCTGGCTGCGAAATACGGTATGCCTGGTCTCGTGGGATTTCTGTGGATACTCGTGGGGACATTCCTTGGCCACGTCCTTGGATTGGCCGTCTTCACCTTCTTCGGCTCGGCGAGCGTCGGCGGCAGGTTTTCAAGGCTGAGGACGATGGCAAGGGTTCTCGGCGTCCTGCTCTTCATAAGCATGTTCTATGCCCTCAACTACATACAGCAGTACGTAAACGAGCACTACGAGGAGCTCCTGCCGTTTTTCTCAAAGTACTCTGTGGCATACCCGTTCTCGATAGTCTCGATAATTGAACCGCTGAACTCCTTCCTGCTGGTTCTGGGCTATCTTGCGGTTCTTGTCCCCGTCTACGCCGTCATCCTCGGCAGGCTCTGGCGCAGGATGGAGAATGGGGCCGTTGTTTCCCTGACTAAAACGGTGCGCTTCAGGGCCAGAACACACCATCCTGTTGTCGCCATCGCCCTCAAAGACCTCAGAATAGCCCTCAGGAAGAGCGCCCTCTTGGTCGGGCTGATATTCCCGCTCTTCATAATTCTGCCCAGTGCTATCAACCTCCTGATGGCGGGGGCAGTGAGGGAGTGGGCCGTCGTCTCCGTCCTCCTTATGATAGCCTGGGTGGCATCGGTTGGGGTGGACACCGTCCTTAAAATAGACGGCAGGGAGTTCGAGTTCCTCCGGAGCCTCCCGATAACCCTCTCGGGGTTCCTCAGGGCGAAGCTCCTCGTGATGAACGCGGTCCCTGTAACGGCTGGCGTTTTCCTGGTTCTGGCCTCAACTTATCTGAACCCGGGAATACTCAAGCTGCTCCCCGCTGCACTGTTGCTGCCATTCCTCACCTCATCGATATCGCTGGCCTTCTTCTATCACGGGGAAAAAGAGCTCTCGGTTCCGGAAACGAGTTTCGGCCACGTCCTTGCTCTGATGCTCGTAAACGGAATCGTCCTTGGAACCATAGCTGGGGTGTGGTATTTCCTCGGTTATCCCTACGTAATGGCCGTGGCTGGGGTGGCCCTTGCGGGGGTCATGAGAGCCATCAGCAGGTGACGTGGAACAGGGCGAGAACCTTTTTCTTTCCCCACAGCTCGTTGAACTTTTCAGCGGCTCCCTCTGTGGGGAGCTCGATGACCTCTTTTTCCACCACCAGCTCCCTGCTCTCCGGCAGGAGCGAGAGCATACCGTAGGCGCCGGTGCCGACGATGAGGACATCGAAGTCCTCGCTCAGGTATTCCCTCAGCTCGTCCGGGTCGAGCCTATGACTCGTGCCGTGCTTGTTCTTGCTGAGCCACTTTTTGCGCTTCTCAATCTTTCCGCTCGGGTAGATAACAACGTCGTGGCCGTAGGTTTTCCCGTCCACTACTATCCTCCCGAAGCCGGGAAACTCGATCTTCACAGTATCACCTCGGGCTCAGCGCGTCCCGGAGTATCTTTCCGTGGTCAAATGCGAGGGGGAGCTTGAGGGCCTCATCTATCGGAACCACGTGGACGTCTTTGGCGTCGTCTCCGGCCTTCAGCTCTCCAGTCCCAACCGCCAGAAAAGCCGCCGTAACAGTGTGTCCTCTTGGGTCTCTTGCCGGGTCCGAGTACACCCCGACCAGCCGCAGGAGCCTGACGTCCAGGCCAGTCTCCTCCTTCGCCTCTCTGACCGCGGCATCTTCGACCCTCTCCCCGTACTCCACAAAGCCCCCGGGGAGGGCGTAGTGGCCTTTGAAGGGCTCGCGCCCCCGTTTGATGAGAACAATGCCGTTGTTGTAGAGAATAACCAGGTCAACAGTGAGACCTATACACCGATGCATCTCAACCTTCAGCTCTGGGTGGTTTTTGGTGAGAAATTCCTCCAGCTCCTTCCGTACTGGAGCTATATCGTGGCCCTTCGGGGCCTTAACAAGCAGGACGTACCTGTCCATAACACCACCTCAGGGAAGTCCCTTGTCATCATCTTCAGCATGCTGACGTCTCATCATCGGCGGTTATAGTTGTTCCTGTGGATTTATCTTTTTCTCTTGAAAACCTCGCCCTTTAGGGCGGGGATGCAAAGACTGAAAATCAAGCCTGTCAGCAGGAAAGCGACACTCTTTTAAAGCCTAAAAACCATACCATACCTTGTGATGAAACGGACGATAACCGTGAAACTCCAGCCAAGCAAGGAACAGGAGGAAATACTCAAAGAGTTAGCCCTAATCAGCTCAAAAGTCTGGAATATGGTGAACTATCTCAGGAGACAGGAGTTCTTCCAGGGCAAGCCCATAGACTTCCTAAAAACACAGAAGATAACTTATGAGGAATTCAAAAAAAGAAATTGGCTCAGCAACAGTTCAAACAATAGCCAGAAAGAACGCTGAAAGCTGGAGAGGCTTCTTCTCCCTCTTGAGGAGCAAGCGGGACGGTGAGCTTCCAAAATGGATGAAGCCAAAACCGCCGGAATACATCAAAGAGGGCAATCTGATAGTCCTAAGAAACACCCAATACCGCATCGAAGACAACGAACTAATCCTGATGGGACTCGGTAAATTCAAACGCTTGGAAGTCCAGTTCAAGGGGAGAATACACTTGAAGGGCAAGCAGGGAAGGTTGGAAATAACCTACGATCCCGTAAGGCGGAAATGGTATGCTCACGTGAGCTACACGGTGAAAGAAAAACTAATTAATGAGGAATGGGTCGAACTCCCAAGAGAACCCAAAGGAAATCTCTCCGCTGGAATAGACTTGGGAGTGAATAACTTAATGGCCGTTTACGTTGAGAACGGGGAGAGTTTCCTCGTGAATGGGAGACCGTTGAAAAGCATTGCATTCTACTGGCAAAACAAAATTGCCGATTACCAGTCGAAACTCAATAAATCGGGTTGTAAGAGGAGTAGAAAACTCCAAAGGATGCACCAGAGGACCAAACTTCAAGCAAAACACTACATCAATACTGCAGTTAGACAGACTGTCGAAAAACTCTATCACCTTGGAGTTTCGAGGATTGTGGTTGGCTATCCAAAGGGAATAGCCAGAGGGTCGGAGAAGGGTAGAAAACAGAATTTTATCCTCTCTCACGTGTGGCGGTTTAACACGGTGATTCAGCGACTCAAGGAAGTCGCTGAAGAGTATGGTATTCAGGTTTTGGTTGTTAATGAGGCTTTCACGTCTAAAACTTGCCCCGTCTGCGGGAAGCCCCACGAGGGGGCGAGGTTTGTTCGTGGATTATTTAAGTGTCCCGCAGAGGGGCTTATCTTCAATGCAGACTTGGTTGGGGCGTTTAATATTTTGAGGAAGGTCGTGAAAACGATAACCCCGAATTTGGGCGGTCTTTACGCTCAGAGGAGGGGTAACGGGAGGAAGACCCTCCCCGAGGGGCTGAAAGCCCGCTTTGAGTTGGGCTTTAATGGAGCCCCTCGAACCTCCCCGTCTTTAGCGAGGGGTTAAACCGTTGGAACCCTCGCCCTTAGCCGGGAGGAGGTCAGATCGTTAGCTTTTCGACACCCACTTTCATGGCGAGCTTGTTCACATCATCTTCCGAGAAGTTGAAAGCCCTGTGTTCCAAAAAAAGGGCTGTGAAGGCGTTTGCCCTCTTCAGCGCCTGGACGAAGGGACAGCGGGTGTAGAAGTATGAAAAGCTGGCGAGAAAGACATCGCCTGCCCCGGTGGATTCTTTAACTTCTACTCTAACGGGTCTGTATGCATACCTGCTACCCCTGAAATAGGCAAAGCCCGTCTCGGGGCCGTTGGAGGCCAAGAAGACTTCCACCTCCTCGGGTTTTAGGTTCTTCAGGTAGTCCATTTCCGAGGTGTCCGCGTGGACGACCTTCAGCCCCTTGAGAAATGACACATCTGCCTTCTGGAGCATTACATTGCCGGGCCTTGGGGTCCTTATAAACCCCTGGACGTCTGCAGCTAAAAACGCTGTCTTTTTCTTCAACTTCTCGACAATATCCGGGGGGATTTCGTTCGCAACTGGGTTTAGCAGAACCATGTCGTACCTTTTTGTGGGTGCTTTGGATATAGGGGTGGCCCTTGAGAGAAGCCTTAGCGTCCTCCTGTTGGGGTCGAGATAGCGGAGCTCATATGAAGTGCTCTTGTCAGATGGCAGGGCTCTCAGCTTTATTCCCGCCCTTTCCAGGGCCTCCAGCCACTCATCGGGGAAGTCGTCCCCCACGCTGGTGAGTACCTCGACGTCACAGAAGTTCGCGAGGGCCACGGCGGAGTAGTAGGCCCCACCGCCAATCCTGGTTTCCGGCTTTGCATCCCTCACAATGATGTCTATAACAAGGTGTCCAACTAGAAGGCACTTCATTTTTGCCCCGCCTAATTTCACTTTCTAGGCGTGACTTAAATAAAAATCTTTTGGAAATTGGGCGAAAAGTTTATAAAGGCAAAAGCGAAAAGCTTAAAAGGATATGTCCTTTTGGGGTGGGGCTATGAGGCGCCTGGGCAAAGTTTCTCACTACGCGAAGCAGGGGTTTTTGATTCTGCGCACCGACTGGGTTCCATCGCTCAACGACCCGGTGGTTGACAAGGGGCTCACCGTGGTCGGGATAGTTAAGGATGTCTTTGGGCCGGTTAAGAGGCCCTACGTTGCCGTCAAGCCCCGTGTCAGGGATCCCGAGGGCTACATTGGGGCTGTGCTCTATGTGGACACGAAGCGCAAGAAGGTTCGGCAGAATAGATCCGCCAGGAAACGTGCCAAGGGCGGAAAGAGCAGACGCCCTGCCCCCAGAAAGAGGGGGTGAGAGCCTTTGGCTGATAAGAACGTATGTCCCGTATGTGGTTCCGATAAGCTGTTTTACGATCCGAGGAGAGGCGAAATCGTCTGTTCTGTCTGTGGTTACGTCGTTCAGCAGAATGTCATTGATGAGGGTCCCGAGTGGCGCGCCTTCGACCCCGACCAGCGGGCCAAGCGTGCCAGGACTGGCGCGCCCATGACTCTGATGATCCACGATAAGGGCCTTTCCACCGATATAGACTGGCGCGATAAAGATATCCATGGCAACCAGATAACCGGCATGTACCGGACGAAGATGCGCCGCTTGAGGATGTGGCAGCGCAGGATGCGCATAAACGATGCCGCGGAAAGAAACCTCGCCTTTGCTCTCAGCGAACTCGACAGAATGGCTGCCCAGATGATGCTTCCGAGGCGCGTCAAGGAGGTGGCGGCCTCACTCTACCGGAAGGCGGTCATGAAGAAGCTCATCCGCGGGAGGTCAATAGAGGGCATGGTCTCGGCGGCGCTCTACGCCGCCTGCAGGATGGAGGGCATCCCGAGGACGCTCGACGAGATAGCGGCCGTTTCAAAGGTCACCAAGAAGGAGATAGGAAGGAGCTACCGCTTCCTGGCAAGGGGGCTCAATCTGAACCTCCGCCCAACGAGCCCGATTGAGTACGTTGACCGCTTTGGCGATGCACTCAACGTCAGTGCAAGAACCAAGAAGCGCGCCAAGGAGATACTTCAGGAGGCCATCAAGAGGGGGATAACGAGCGGCAAGGGCCCGACCGGACTCGCCGCCGCTGCGCTCTACGTTGCCTCCCTCCTTGAGGGCGAGAAGAAGACCCAGCGTGAGGTTGCGGAGGTAGCGCACGTCACAGAGGTTACCGTCAGGAACAGGTACAAGGAGCTCGTCGAGAAGCTCGGCATAAACGTCCCGATATGAGGGATGGGCTTGCTGGTAGCGGTAATGAGCGACACACACCACGGGGACAAGACGAACAACCTTCCTTCCCTTCTTTTAAAGGAACTTGAAAAGAGGAAGCCCGACCTGATACTCCACGCGGGCGACGTTACTTCGGCAGAGCTCCTCGAAAGGCTTGAGGACTTCGCCCCCACTGTGGCCACCCGGGGCAACGCCGACCATCTAGGTCTTCCAGAGGAGCAGGTCGTCGATGTGGAAGACGTGAGAATTGGCGTTCTCCACGGCCACCAGTTCTTCTCGCTCAACGCGCAGTTCCTGACCCTCAAGGCCCTGGATATGGAGGCTGACGTTCTAATTTTCGGCCACACCCATCGCTTTTACCACGACACCTATTCCGTCCATGGAAACCGTGTCGTCCTCCTGAACCCCGGCTCGCCTACGTTCCCGAGGATGGACTCCGCGGGCTTTGCCCTCCTGGAAGTTAAGGGTGAAAAAGTCAGGGTTGAGCGGGTAAGGTTCTGGTGAGCCCCCCTTGGCCCCAGAAAAATGATTTCACGTGCATAGTGGATCTAGAAACTCCAGAAAAGCTAAGGAAGGAAAAGAAAGGCCATCAGCTCTTGATGGCGAGCTTGATGTCCTCGGCCTTGACGGTCTTCCTGCCGGCGTGGTGGGCGAGGTCGACCGCCTTCTTGGCGATCTCAAGGGCCTTCTCCTCGAGGTGCTCTGCGAGAACCTTGGCGGCCTCCTCGCTGACGCGGGCGGCGCCGGCCTTCCTTATAAGCCTGTCAACCGGGGCAATTGGCAACTCAGCCATTTTCCCAACCTCCTAAACGTTGTTTTGCAGGTATCTGCGTTTTATTCTAAGAACGAAGGCATATATAAACCTTTCGGAAATGGGGGGCTCTGAGGGCAATACTCGGCCGTTTTTGGGTGGGATGTAGAGAAATCAGGAATCATTCCGCTGTTAACTTATGGAATACCTTATACTCACCAGAGGGCAAAGTTCTAAAACGGGTTTTCCTGCCTCCTACGGCTGTTATATCCTTTGAATCCCCGTAAATTCTTGAAAGGAAAACGGGAGTTTGGGGCTTCGGGGGATAAAAGGGGGCTTTCCTATCCATTTAAAGACATGGATGTCCCAATTATGCACCGTAGCATTTTTATAGGGATTGATGCAACCCCTAATTTACCTAGGAGGTGAAAGCATGAGTGAAAGGTTTGACAAGATATATGACTACTACGTGGACAAGAGCTATGAGCCCAACAAGAAGAGAGACATCATAGCCGTGTTCCGCGTGACGCCGGCCGACGGCTATACCATTGAGGCTGCTGCCGGAGCGGTTGCCGCTGAGAGCTCAACCGGAACCTGGACAACCCTCTACAACTGGTATGAGGAGGAGCGCTGGGCCGACCTTTCGGCCAAGGCCTACGACTTCCACGACATGGGCGATGGCAGCTGGATAGTGAAGATAGCCTACCCGTTCCACGCCTTTGAGGAGGCCAACCTCCCCGGACTTCTGGCCAGCATAGCGGGCAACGTCTTTGGAATGAAGCGCGTCAAGGGCCTCCGCCTCGAGGATCTCTACTTCCCTGAGAAGCTCATAAGGGAGTTCAACGGCCCGGCATTCGGTATCGAGGGCGTCAGGAAGATGCTCGACATTAAGGACAGGCCGCTCTACGGTGTCGTTCCCAAACCAAAGGTCGGCTACTCTCCGGAGGAGTTCGAGAAGCTCTCCTACGAGCTGCTCTCCAACGGTGCTGACTACATGAAGGACGACGAGAACCTCACCAGCCCCTGGTACAACCGCTTTGAGGAGAGGGCCGAGATAATAGCCAGGATCATTGATAAGGTCGAGAACGAGACCGGCGAGAAGAAGACCTGGTTCGCCAACATAACTGGCCCGCTCCTTGAGATGGAGCGCAGGCTTGAGATCCTCGCAGACCTTGGCCTCAAGCACGCCATGGTCGATGTCGTCATAACCGGCTGGGGCGCACTCGAGTACATAACCGAGCTCGCCGCCGATTACGGCCTCGCCGTCCACGGCCACAGGGCCATGCACGCCGCTTTCACAAGGAATCCCCACCACGGCATCTCAATGTTTGTTCTTGCCAAACTCTACAGGCTCGTTGGTATCGACCAGCTCCACGTCGGAACGGCTGGAGCCGGCAAGCTCGAAGGAGGAAAGTGGGACGTCATCCAGAACGCGAGGATCCTAAGGGAGAAGCACTACAAGCCCGAAGAGAACGACGTCTTCCACATGGAGCAGAAGTTCTACGGCATAAAGCCGGCCTTCCCGACCAGCTCTGGCGGACTGCACCCGGGCAACATCCAGCCGGTTGTTGAGGCGCTCGGAACTGACATCGTCTTCCAGCTCGGTGGCGGAACGCTCGGACACCCGGACGGACCGGCCGCTGGAGCTAGGGCCGTCAGGCAGGCCATCGACGCCATCATGCAGGGAATACCACTCGACGAGTATGCCAAGACCCACAAGGAGCTCGCGAGGGCCCTCGAAAAGTGGGGCCACGTCACCCCTGTCTGACCGCACTGACGGTTTTTCTCTTCCCTTTTCGTCTTCCGTCCAACTTTTTCTCCGCAGGTGATTTAACCTCCCGAGGTGTTCCACATCCGGTGAGTGTCATGGTTCACCCGGGGGGTTTTCTGGAAGTCATAACCGGCCCCATGTTCGCGGGTAAAACTACCGAGCTGATAAAGCGCATTGAGAGGCAGATGTTCGCCAAGAGGAAGGCGGCGCTCTTCAAGCCCGCGATAGACAGGAGGTACTCGGAGGATGAGGTCGTTGCGCACAACGGCCTCCGCTACGAGGCCTTTGTCATCCCAACCGACGAGACCGGCGTTGATAGAATAGTCGAAATAACGAGGAGGGAGAAATACGAGGTCATAGGGATTGACGAGGTTCAATTCTTCCCCATGGGGATCGTTGAGGCCCTGGACATGCTCGCGAATGAGGGCGTTTACGTCATCGCCAGCGGCCTCAACCTTGACTTCAAGGGGGACCCGTTTCCGGTCACGAAGGAACTCCTCGCCAGGGCCGACAACATAGTTTACCTTACAGCCGTCTGCACAGTCTGCGGGAGGCCTGCAACCAGGAGCCAGCGCCTCATAGATGGGAAGCCCGCCCCCCGCGACTCCCCGGTAATCCTGGTCGGGGGGCGGGAGAGCTACGAGGCAAGGTGCAGGGAGCACCACGAGGTGCCCTAACGCGAGAGCACCTCCCTCCACGTGTTGATGTCCTTGAGCCCGTGGCCGGTCGCGACGACCACCACGCTTTCGCCCCTGTCTATTATGCCCTCCTCCCTCATCTTCCTCGCGAGCGCCAGGGCAGTCGCAGATGAGGGCTCGACGAAGAGCCCCTCCCTTCCGAGGAGCATGCCCGCTTTGACGGCTTCCTCGTTGGTCACGGTGTCGAGATGCCCACCGCTCTCCTTTACGGCCCTGAGCACGTTCTCTCCGTCCACCGGGGCCTTGACCGCTATGGCGCTGGCGACCGTCGCGGCTTTCTTCGTAATCTTCTCGATGGGCTTTCCTGTCTTCCATGCCTTAACCACCGCATCGTATCCCTCTATCTGAACCCCCGCTATTCTCGGTAGCTCTTCTATGAGGCCTACCCGTTGAAACTCATTGAGACCCTTCCAGATGGCCCTCAGGTGGGTTCCGGCCCCGATGGGCACGACTATCCAGTCCGGAACGTTGAAGTGGAGCTGGTCAATGATCTCGAAGCCCGTCGTCTTCTGCCCCTCAACCCTGAAGTGGTAGTTGCCCGTCAGGTGGTAGTTCTCCTCCCTGGCCTTTCTCTCGGCCTCCGCAAGGGCCTCGTCGTAGGTCTTCCCGAAGACTTCGACCTTCGCGCCGTACATCCTCGCCTGGACGAGTTTGCCCTCGGGGGTTCCCTCCGGCACGACTATGGTTACTTCAAGTCCGGCTTTGGCGCCGTAGGCACTTATAGATGCCGCCATGTTGCCGGTGGAGGCCACTATAATCCTCTGGGCGTGGAACTCCAGGGCCTTGGTTATCTCGACGCTCGAGCCCCTGTCCTTGAAGGCCCCCGTCGGGTTCTCGCCCTCGTTCTTGACGTAGAGCCTCGTGATGTCCAGCTTTTCCTCAAGCTTCTTCACCCTGTAAAGCCTCGTGCCGCCCTCGTTGAGCGTGACCACCTTTCTGAGGTTGGAAACCGGGAGGAACATCCAGTACTTCCATGTGTGGGGGTGCTCCCTAAACCAGGGGTCGCTGTCTTGGATGACCTCCGCGATGTCGTCGTAGTGATACCTGACGTCCAGCGGGGCACCGCACCGGGTGCACTTGTAAACCCCGCACGCGAGGGAGTACTCCTCACCGCACTCTGTGCAGACGAGCTTTGAAGCGAACATAGTGATCACCGCTGGTACTTCATCGGATACCTTTTAAACCTGAACCCGACCGAAAAGCTTAAAGTAATCTTTTCTTACATCAGGTTAGGGAAAGAGGGGGTGAGACCATGGAGTCAAATAAGAACATGGGGAGGCTGCTCGACATCCTCGGAAACGAGACGCGGAGGAGGATACTCATCCTGCTCACCAGGAGGCCGTACTTCGTCAGCGAGCTGAGCCAGGAGCTCGGCGTTGGTCAGAAGGCCGTACTTGAGCACCTCAGGATACTTGAGAGTGCAGGCCTCATCGAGGGCAGGACGGAGAAGATCCCCCGCGGCAGGCCGAGAAAGTACTACACCATAAAGCGCGGCTTCCGCCTTGAAGTGCTGCTCACGCCGTACGCTTTTGGCACGGAGATGTACGAGCCCAAGGCCCCGAGACAGACGAGGGAGTACGCGCAGGCCAAGGCGCTGATAAAGTCCACCGAGCCGGCGGAGGCAAAGATCGGCGAACTGCTGACCTTCTTGGGCGAGATCCAGGAAAGGATTGAGGAGGTGCTCAGGACGAAGCAGGAGCTGGAGGAAGTCCGCCTCCTCACCGAGACGTACATCGAAAACCTCTTCAGGCGCATAGCCCAGGAGAACGAGAGGGAGTTCGAGAGGCTTTTGAAGGAGTTCCGCCCGAAACTCCCGAGAAAAATACTTGAAGACCTTGAGGGCTTTTAGGAAGACCCCGGAGGATAATAAAGCCGGAGAAAAAAGCGTTTAGAGCATCTTGCCCTCTTCCTTCATCCTCACGAGCCTGGTTATGTAGCCCGCTATCCTGTTCCTGATGGTCTTGCTGGTGACGTTGGTGAGCTCGGCGACCATCCTCTTGTTGTGCTCGAAGTCCCTGGTGAACTGGTCGGGATAGCGGTCAAACAGCTCGCGGGCAACCCTCTTGATGAACGTCTGCTTGATGTTTCCCATCATCAACCCCCCGTTAGCTTGATTCTGACAGCCGTAACTCACATCATAAGAGGCCTTTTAAAAGTTTTCCCAGAACCGGCAAAAATAAAGTGGTTCCTCACTCCTTCCCGAGCCTCCTGCGGAGGACTTCGAGTACATCAACGCTGGTTTTTTCGGGATAGACTTTTCCAAGGGAGTTCACCCTTACGATGGCGAACCCCGCGTGAGCCCTCACAAGGCCCTTAACGGCGCGCCTCAGGTCCATCCTATCACCCGATGTAGTATTTCTCTGCCACACTTAAAAAGTTTTTCATTGGTTTGACCGGAAATTTATAAACTCCCATACATATCCAGGGGCATGCTTAGGGAAGTCATCCGCTGCAGGGGGCACAAGAACGTTAGGGCGACGCATAAATCCACCCTTGAGTTCACGAAGGAGGACTACCTTACGCCGCGCGGGGACTGCATACTCTGTGTCTCGGCAGATAGGGGGATAAACGACTTCAGCAAAGAGTTCAAAAAAGCCCTTAAATCCGGGAAACGGCTTCTGATCCGCATCCGCGTGGGTGATCTGGTGGATGAGGTTCTCGCCGAGGGAAGCTCTGACCTGATCCTCGACCACGAATACTCCATGGTCGTCAGAAAGAGCACATACATTGACGCCAGAACCCTGGCGGTGAGGGCCAACAAGGCTGCACGGGACATAAACAGAGAAATAGTGGAGCTCCTGAAGAACCCTGAAACGGAGGCCGAGGTGGAGCTTATAGTCATTGACTAGCCCGGGAGGGCTCGCTGTCTCCGTCGGCAGTTTTTTCGTTTTCCGCAATGTTCCTGGGAAGTGCCCCAAACAGGGCTATTTCCTCGGTCTTAGAAAGGACTTCGTCTAGGTCTATGGGCGGGAACTCCCTCCGGAGTATGGACGTTTCGGTGCTCTCGAACGTCCCCTCCTCCACCATCACAAAGAGGGACGAGCCCGTTAGGATCATGTAGTCCTTCAGGGAGGTCAAGAATTTTATCACGCTCCTGAAGTCGTTGTAAATTACTAGATGTTCTATTCCCTCCAGTATGACAATGACGCCTCCTCCGCGCTCGGAAACGAACCTTATAACGGACTCCTGGAGAACGTGGAGCTTGGAGGGGTCGACTGAGTTGGGTGCTTTTATCCTGCTGATCCATATTACCTTGTCGAAGCGGGGGCACATCTGGGGCTTCCTGTTGCGCCCCACGTATATGGCTCCCTTCGCCAGCCTGCACAGCGGCTTCAGTTTGGGCGCGTCCTGGGGCTGCACTGTGAAGCCTCCACGGGGCAGAACCTCCTCCAGGCCCGCCTCATAGGGGGCGGCTTCACCCGGTTTTGCATCCTCATGAATTGCATCCGGCACTGTCCCCGAGATGGATCTGTAAAAGAGCCTCAGGTAAATCGACACGGCGACGGTTATTGTGAGGTATGAAACCGTGAAGAACACTGCCATTATCCACCACATACCCGTTTCCGTGTACGACACTATCATCGCTCCCAGCGCGCCTATTATCGCCGATACCGAAGAGATAAGGGCCATTTTTGCCAGACGTTTTGAGAGGGGAGTGTCGAACTTCCTGTAGTACGTGTACGACATGTATGCCGAAAACAGGGCTACCACCAGTACTACTACCCCGGCGATGACACCCCAAGGGTTGTGTACCTCCATACGGCCCTACCTCTAAACATCTATGCCTTAGGTTGTACTTAAACTTTGGCATCCCCCAGAAAAAATTGGGCTGTAAAAATCAGCCCTTAAATCCTCTTTGAGACCGCCAGCCCAACGTACCTGTCCGATCCCCCGTAGTAGAGGTACATCTTCCCACCGTGCTCCACCATCGCCTCGGCGAAGACGACGTTGTCCACCCAGCCCTTCTTTTCCCACTCGAACTCCGGCTCCAGCAGGGGCCTTTCGGTCCTCCAGAGAAGCTTTCTTGGGTCTTCTCTGTCAAACAGTGCCGCCTGCACTGTATATATGAGGTCTCCGCCCATCCAGAATGCCTCGTTGTGGATGAGAAGGATGCCCTCTTCGAGCACCAGCGGGGCCGGCCCCGGCTCGACAAGGTAACCCCTCGGCGTTAGAACTGGCTCGGGTTCATACTCCCAGTGGATTAGATCCTTCGAGTAGGCGAGCCATACGTTCGAGTCCCCGAAGTACATGATGTAGTGTCCCCTGAACGGGCCTGACTCCATCTTCTCGGTAAGTATGGCCCCGCTCTTTGTCCAGTTGGGCTTTCCGTTCTTCTCGAAGGGGAACTCCTCGAAAACTACTCCGTGCTTCTTCCAGCTCAGGAGATTCTTCGATGTTGCTATGCAGAGCCTCGCGACCCTTCCGTCGTAGCCCGTGTAAGTCATGTAGTAGGTCTTTCCCACCCTAACCACGCGGGGGTCTTCGACCCCGACTTTCTCCCAGCCGTACTCCGGCTCCATCACCGGCTCCGGATGCCTCACGAAGTTTATCCCATCACCGCTGAGGGCCAGTCCAATCCTTCCTGTTATTTTCTCGCCCTTAGCCTCTGCCCTGTAGAGCATCACGAAGGTTCCCCTGTGCTTGATTACGGCCGGATTGTAGGTGTTCTTCGAGTCGAAGCCCTCCTTTGAGGGCGAGAGAACCGGGTTGGAAAGCTTCTGGAAGCGGAGCTCAAACGGGTTCAATCTCAACACCTCCGTTGGCCCGTATAAGGTACTTCCTGCCCCTGAAGGCAACGGCCCTTACTAGGATGTTTACGCCCTCCGCCGGCTTAACCGTCAGCTCGTCCCCTGCTTCCATGCCGAGTGAGGCAGTAACGAGGGCGAAGACGCTCGCCGCGCTCCACGCCTGTGGTGAGTTGGCCCTTGGAACGGGCACAAGCTCGTCCAGTCCGCTGTAGAGCTCCGGCAGTTCCTTCTCGGGCATGAGCTTTGCGGCGGCGAAAATTCTGTCCACGAGCTCCTTCGCAAGGTCGACCCTCCCAACCCTCGCGAGACCTAGAGCTATGAGGGCGTTGTCGTGGGGCCAAACACTTCCGCGGTGGTAGCTGAAGGGGTTGTAGGCCCTTTCCTTCGAGCTCAGGGTTCTTATCCCGTATCTGGAGAGCATGTCCTGCTGGAAAAGCCTCTCCGCGAGCTCGTTTTCACGCTCGGCTATCCCGGTGATGAGGAGGTGCCCCATGTTCGACGAGACGACCCTCAGCGGTTTGTCATCTCCGTCAAGGGCCAGGGTGTAGTATCCATCGACCCAGAAGTCGCGGTTGAACCTCTTCCTGAGCCTCTCCGCTTCGCGGAGGAGCGTTTTTGAGTCGAAATCCGTCAATTCAAACTCCCCAGCGAGCCTGAGGGCCCAGTAAGCGTAGCCCTGCACCTCGACGAGCGCTATTGGCGGTTTTGCCGGCCTCCCGTTTTCATCGACTATCGCGTCCTTCGAGTCCTTCCACCCCTTGTTGCTGAGTATTCCGGGGATGTACGTTATGTAGCCGCTTTTGAGCTTGCTTAAAATCCATTCGACGGCTCTGGTAATATTTGGCCTTATCTCCTCTATAAGCGCTTTATCCCCCGTCCAACGGAGGTACTCGCCGGCTAAAGCCACGTAGAGGGGCGTCGCATCGACGGTTCCGTAGTACGGGGCGAAGGGAATCCTCCCGGACTGTGCCAGCTCGCCGAGACGGAACTCGTGGGGAATCTTCCCCGGCTCCTCCTCGCTTCTCGGGTCGTTTTTCTTTCCCTGGAGTCCTCCAAAGAGCTTCAGCGTCCCGGCGGCATATTCTGGATAATACGGTAGGAGGAAGAGCGAGGTTATTATCGCATCCCTCCCGAAGGGGCACATGAAGTAAGGTATTCCCGCGAGGGGAACGGGCCCGTAGGTAGTGTAGAGGGTCAGGGCGTAAATGTTCGCCACGGCTCTCTCGAAGACGTCGTCAAGTGCTATTGACCCTGTGAAGACGGGATTTCTGAGGGGGGGTTTCCTCTCACCGAGCAGTCCTCGCACCTTTCCCCGAATCTCTGGGATGAAGCGGACGTAGAGGGTCTTCTTGGAGAAGGGGGGTAATCTTACCGCTGCCTTTAGGGAGTTCCCTTCCCGCTCCATATTGGTCTCTACCCTGAGGCTCCGCCCTCCCCTTGAGTGCAGTCCCCCAGCCGGCAGGGTGGTTTTTTCTCCCTTCAGCCCCATGAAGCCCCTAACCTGGAATATGTCCTCAAGGGGCGCCTCGTAGGTGTACTCAAGCTCGACGGTCAATTCGTCGTCAGAAGCGTTGTATATCGAAATCTCCTCCTCATAAAAGCCATCGAGTCTTCTTCGCCTTAGGAGAACGGCTTTTCCTGAGGTTGAAAAGTGGGAAACGGCCTTCCTGAACGTTGCCGAAGCCCCAAAGAACTCCAGTCCTGGGGACACCCTGAGGACGGCCCTCCTGACAAAGCGTGTGTCGAGGAAGTAGAGGCCGTCGTAGTGGCTCCTCATGTTCCCCTCTCTGTCCGTGAGCACGAATGCCCCGTTTCCGGCCAGTATCGTCTTCATGACTACACCCCAAGGACACCTTTTACCTCTGCCCTGTCTTCAAGGTTCACCGCTTTGACCCCCCAGAGCCTCGCCACGAAGCGGAGCTCCTCTGTGTAGTCCCCTGGAACGAGGCTCAGGTGGTTCGCCCCCATCGCCGAAATAAAGCCTTCCTTATCGAGCGGATTCTTTATGGCTGTATGCGGCCACTGCCTGCCCCATTTCAGCTTCGACTCCATTTCTTCTGTTATCTCAACACCCTCCGCGAGGAAGTATAGGAGGCGGTACTCTCCGCCCTTCCTTATCAGTCTGGCAACCGTAAAGGCCGCCCTGGGCGTCCTGTAGGTCAAAGCTCCACCGCTCGCCCCCTGGCACTGCCCCTGAACTGTCGTCGCCCTCAGATTTTCCTCCGGGTTCTCGCTGAGCCTGGCGTAATAGAGCGAGGAAGCACCGCAGTTGGCTATCATCACGATATCGTCGTCCACGTACTTTATGTCCCCGAAGAGTGGTGGCTTCCCGCTCAGGTAGAAGAGGAGTGCCGAGCTTATCGTCCCCTTGATGTCGCCCTCGCAGGTGGCCGGTACAACCTCCTTCCCGCCCTCGGCGTCGAGGTTGAACGGGAAGAGAGCTGGAATGAGGCACGCGGTTACTCCATAAATCTCGCTCAGCTCGGGCTGGCACTTTATCGAGACCGCTGAAATTTCCCCGTGCTCCTTCCAGCTCTCCTTTGCTGCCAGGTAGAGGGCTATTTGCCTCCTCAACGCTTCCGGCGTCAGCATGAGGTCGTCAAACTTCACGGTTGTCTTCTCGGTCAGCCAGTTGTAGAACTCCTCGACGCGGACTCTCAGGTGCTCATCGGAGAGCATTTTATCCGCTTTTTTAACGAGGACGTACTGGTCGAGCATTATGAAGTCGCCGACGATTCTCTTAAGCCTCGGGAGGTCGTCCATGAGGTGCTCCATTCCGAGGGTGTATGGGGCGCCCCAGAGGAGAATGGACTTCTTCGAGAGCTTATCAACGGCTTCAACTGCTCTGGCCCAGGCCTTGACCTTTTCAACGTCCCCCTTGAGCCTCACGTGGTTGAGAGCGTACTCGTTCACAGCACTCTCCCACAGCGAGGCCCCGACAGAGGTAACGCAGGTTGTTCCTGCCCATGCTAGGTCGTCGTCCGCGTAGAGAAGGAGCGGCCTCTTTGCCTCCCTTGCCATCGCTGTAACGAGGTTGCTCTCTGTCCAGTGCCAGAGACCCGCTATGATGCCACTCGCTCCCTTCCCGGCTATCAGCCTTCCTGCTTCCATTGCCTCTTCCATTGAGTCTATTCCGAAGTTTCTGCCCTCATTTATTGCCCCGTACTTCCTCAGCTCGTCGTTGATGTCGAAAACTTCAAAGCCCGCCTTCCTGAGCTCTTCAACAAGTCTGACGTGCTTCTCCATGAGGGCTTTTTCACGTTCGGCCGAGAGGGCCGTTGGACGGGGGTCGGTAAAGGTGATGACGGCTATCATGGGACAACACCTTGGGGAAAATCGGCAAAAAGGCATATATAATCGTTGTGTTATAAACCACTCCCAATGGTTGCATTTTGGTGATGGGGGATGATGGTCTCGATCGGTGAAGTGCTCATAGACTTCATAGCCCTCCAGGAGGGAAAGCTTAAGGACGTGAGGTCTTTCGAAAAGCACCCCGGCGGCGCCCCGGCAAACGTTGCCGTTGGTCTTGCGAGGCTCGGCGTTGAAAGCGCGCTGGTGAGTAAAGTTGGGGACGACCCCTTCGGCGACTTCCTGCTCGAAAGGCTCTGTGATGAGGGTGTGGAAACCTTCATCCCCCGCGACCCGGAAAAGCACACCGGAGTGGTCTTCGTCCAGCTGATAGGGGCAAAGCCGGAGTTCATACTCTACGACGGGGTCGCGTACTTTAACCTGAGGAAGGAGGACGTCCCCTTTGATGTTCTGGAGGGGGCCGAGGTCGTCCACTTCGGTTCGGTGCTCTTCGCCAGGGAGCCGTCGCGGTCAACTCTCTTCGGGCTCCTGAACGGGCTGAAGGGAAAGGTCCCGCTCAGCTACGATGTCAACATAAGGCCAGACCTCTGGCGCGGAAGGGAGGAAGAGATGCTGAGGGACATCGAGCGGGCTTTGACCTTGGCGGACATCATCAAGCTCGGAGACGGTGAACTGACGTTCCTCACGGAAAACGGCATCGAAGTTGGGGGCTTTGATTTCAAGCTCCTCGCGGTCACCAAGGGTGAAGAGGGAAGCGAGCTGGTGAGCGGAGGGGCCAGGGCTCACGTGCCGACCTACAAGGTCGAACCCGTTGATACAACCGGGGCTGGAGATGCCTTCATGGCGGCCCTTCTCGCCGGCCTGCATTACTCCAGCCTCCTGGGAAAGGAGGGCCTCAACGAGAGCGAGCTCGCAAGAATAGGCCGCTTTGCAAACCTCATAGCTGCTCTCTCGACGATCCTCAGAGGAGCATGGAGCGTCCCAAAAATGGAAGAAATAGCCCTGATGAGGGAATTCCGGGAGCTTCACCAACGCTCTAGCAGGTAGTCCTTCTCCTCAAGGAAGATCTCCGCCCTCTCCTCTATCAGTTTTTCTGCCTCTAGAGTGCTCATCTCCACCGTTCTCTTCACGAAGTCTGCAGTTTTTGCGAAGTATAGCGGAACGAGCGGCTCGGCTTCCTCAAGGATTCCATCCCTGTAGGAGACGGCCCCGTCATAGAGGACGTGGCTCCAGAGCCTGTCGTCGAGTTCGAAGGTTTTCAGGGCTTTTTTCACGCCTTCGAAGGTTTCTTTGCTCAGAGCCCTCTTAAGGACGGCCTCATGCTGGGCGAACAGCTCCTTGGCCCTTATCTCCAGCAGCTCAAGGGTTACCTTCACTGGCTCGGGTTCACCCTTCTCAAGCTCCCCGAAGATTGGCACCTCCTCTATTGCCTTCACGTTCTTCCAGACGTTTTCGTAGCGGGTCATCAGCATGAAGAGCGTCCCAACGACCTGGTTGAACATCGGGCCGAGGGAAGCGGCAGGGTCTTTGGGGTCGTGTATCTTCATTCCGAGGGCGGTCTGTATGATCCTGAAGCCCCTCGCTATGGCCGTTGTGGTCAGGAAAATGTCCACGCCAAAGCGCGCGACGTGCGTCTTCCACACGTCCTCGTTCTCCAGGTAGACCTCCATGAGCTTTCTGCTTATTCCGAAGTCCCCGCCTATCGGCTGTCTGACGTTCTTGCCGTAAAGCGAGGCCGTCATTGGATATGCTATGTTATTGGTTATCGTTCCGTCCCACTTGTGCCTTATGTAGAGTGGCGCCACGAAGTCATAGCCGTCCTCTATCGGCTTCGCAAAGCGGTAAATCCATTCGGGAGTTATGCTCCTGAGGTCGCTGTCCACGAACACTATCGCGTCGGCCTCTTTCTCAAGGGCGAACTCCATAAGCTCCTTCATGGCACTGCCCTTGCCGGGAATGGGCCACTTGTAGACGAAGCTGTGGACTTCCACTCCTTCCGGCACCTGGGTCTTCAGCACGGCCTCCCTCGTCCCGTCGGTGCTGCCGCCGTCGGCGTTCACCACGACACCCCCGCCGAAGTACTTCTTGAGGCCTTCCGCCGCCTGTCTGACTACGAAAGAAATCGTCCCTGCGTTGTTGTAGCTGGGAATCCCGACGATAACTTTCATTGCCTCCACCTCTCCAGTTACAACCATTTAAAGTGGTTTGTTTTGAAAAGGGTTATATACCTTTCGACGGTATTTCCTCTGAGGGATTCCCAATGGAACTGAAGGTAGGTGTGGTAGGCTGTGGAAACATATTCAACCTCGCCCACAAAAATGCGCTGAGGGGAATGGAGGGAATCAAGGTCGTTGCCTGCATGGACTTAGACGAGAGCAGGGCGAGGGAAGGGGCCAGGGAGTTTGGGGCTAGGCCCTTCACGAGCTTCGACGAGTTCCTTGACCTTGACCTGGACGTCATTGAGATTCTGACCCCGACGTACACACACTCCGAACTGGCCGTAAAGGCCCTCAGGGTCGGGAAGCATGTCATCGTCGAGAAACCCATAGCACTCACGGTTGATGAAGGCGAGAGGATGATAAAAACCGCCGAGAAAGAGGGTCTCTACCTCCTCGTCGGCCACGTGAGGCGCTTTGACAAGAGATGGGTTCAGATGAAGGAAACCATCAAGAAGCGCAACATTCTGCCCATGCACATAAGGAAGGCCGAAGTCCAGAACCTGCCCTTCCCCAAGGACTACTGGTATTGGGATGAGAACAGGAGCGGTGGAGTCGCGGTTGACCTGGGCGTCCACGTCACGGACTTTCTGAGGTGGTTCTTCGAGAGTGAGCCTTTGAGTGTTTACGCCGTGGGGAAGGCCATAAAGGAAGAGGCCAAGGCCAACGGAACCTTTGACCACTTCGTCATGATGATAAGGTTCGAGGGAGGAAAGACGGGCATAGCCGAGGTCAGCTGGGCCTATCCTTATCCCTCACGCTACGGCATCTTCTACCACCACGTGGACATAATCGGCAGGAACGGCAGGATAAGGTACACCCCGCTCGATACTCCTGTGGTCGGTGTTGCAAAGGCCAGCTTTGAGATGCCGCGCTTCTCACCCCTGCTGTCCACGTTCCCGGATGCCTTCGAGCGGGAGCTGAGGCACTTCTTCAACGTCATAAGAGGCAGGGAGGAGCCAGTGGTGACGGCAGGGGACGCTCTGACAGCCCTGAGGATTGCAGAGAAGGCCAAGGAAAGCGCCCGCAGGGGGGAGGTGGTCGAAGTATGGAGAAGCTGAACTTCGGAATAATAAGCTACGCCCACCCGCACGCCCTGCGCTTCGCCTCTGTAATTTCTGGGGGCAGGCACTCAGAGCTTGTGGCAGTATCAGGGGACGGCTCCAATTCTGATGTGGCGAGGATTGAGGCGAGAAGGCACGGAGCGCGCTTCTACAGGAACTACGAGGAGCTTTTGAGGGACGATAATGTCGAGGCCGTCTACATAGCAATCGAGACTTATAGGCACAAGGAGGTAGCTATTAGGGCCGCCGAGGAGGGCAAGCACGTACTCCTTGAGAAGCCCATCGCCCTGAGCCTCAAGGACGCCGACGAGGTCATAAAGGCAGCGAAGAGGGCAGGGATAAAGCTCATGCTCCCCTTCAACCCGCGCTTTACAGAGCCGCTGAGGAAGGCCAAGGAGATGATAGATGCAGGTGAGATAGGGCCTCTAGAGTACATACAGACGATTTCGGAGAACGTTAAGCCGCCGATATCCCTGCAGGGGCTTGATATGAGCTGGTTCCTGGACGCGAGCAAGTCCGGCGGCGGTGGCTTTATGGACACCGCTCCACACGGTGTTGATTCCCTCCTCTGGCTGACGGGAGACACTCCAGAGAAGGTCTACGCAGACATAGGGAGCAAGATATACGGCTTCCCTGTTGATGACATTGGAACAGCGGTTCTTGAGTTCAAAAAAGGCGTTGTTGCTGTCCTGACTGCCGGTTGGGGCAGTCCGAAGGGCTACCCGTACGGGATAGAGATTAAGTACTACCTCGTCGGAAGAGACGGCTTCCTGGACGTTAGAACGGCCTATCCGGACTTTACCGTTTACCAGGAAAGGGCCGAGAAGATATACTGGGACAGACCCGACGTCAGGGGTATCGTTGAGGCCTTTGTGGAGGCAGTTCTGGGGGACAGTGAAGTGCCCATAACGGGCGAGGACGCGAAGAAGAACCTCGCGATAATCCTGGCGGCATACAGGTCTTCTCGGGAGGGCAGGGCAGTCAAGCCCAGGCTTTGACACGAACTTTTACTTTTTTGTAAATACAACCACTTTAAGTGGTTCTAAATCATAAGTCTTATATACTTTGGTTCATATAAGCTCGTTGAAGTATCCTGTATGTACTGCAACACACGAAGGTGGTGTCGTATGAAGAGGTTGTTTGGACTTTTGTTGGTGGGTGTTGTTGTTTTTGCAGCAGTGGCCAGCGGCTGTATAGGGGGGACTACCGAGAAAGTTACCGTGACCTTCCTGTCCACCCAGCTGAACCCGCCCGAGGAGAGGGTCTTCGTAAAGGACGAGCTCCTTAAGCCCTTCACTGACGAGAGCAACGTGGAAATTAACTTCGTCCCGATACAGTACACCGACCTCATCACGAGGCTTGAAGGTGAGGAGAAGACCGGGAAGGTAACCATAGACGTTATCGGCGACCTCCACGGCGGTATGGACTACATGGCCTCCCAAGGCTGGCTGACGGACCTGAGCAACATGCCCAAGCTTGAGGGTAGGACGTTCATAAGCACTTTCGAGAAGTATTCCGTCATAAACGGGAAGAAGGTCTACGTCCCGTGGATGAGTGCCACCTACGTCATGGTCGTCAATAAGGACGCCTTCAAGTACCTTCCGGCGGGCCTTACTCAGGAGGACGTTATGAAGGGAACCGAGAAGTGGACCTACGACGCGCTCCTCCAGTGGGGCAAGAACCTCAAGGAAGCCACCGGCCGGCCGCAGCTCGGGTTCCCCGCTGGCCCAAAGGGTCTCTGGCACAGGTTCCTCCATGGCTACATCTACCCGAGCTTCACGGGCTACCAGGCAAAGAAGTTCAACAGTCCAGAGGCCATCGAGATGTGGGACTACATGAAGGAGCTCTGGCCCTACATCAACCCGTCCAGCACCGTCTGGGACGCTATGTCAGATCCGCTCCTCAAGGGAGAGGTCATGATAGCCTGGGATCACACGGCGAGGCTTAAGAACGCCATTGAGACCAAGCCAGACCAGTTCGTCGTCGTCCCGGTTCCGAGGGGGCCGAAGGGCAGGGGATTCATAGTCGTTCTCGCAGGCCTTGCCATACCCGAGGGTGCCCCCCATCAGGATGAAGCCTGGAAGCTCATAGATTACCTCACGAGGCCAGATGTCCAGGTCAAGGTTCTTGAGAAGACAGGATTCTTCCCGACCGTTGAAGAGGCCAGCGGGAAGTTGCCCGAGGGACCGCTCAAGATACTTGCCCAGGGAGTCCAGGCACAGGCCAGCACTCCGGACGCGCTCGTTGCCATAATACCCAATCTGGGGGAGAAGGGCGGACAGTTTACCAGCATGTACAGGGAGGCCTTTGAGAGGATAGTGCTCAAGAACGAAGACCCGCAGAAGGTTCTCAACGAGCTCGGCCCCCAGATGGACGCCATTTTCAAGGAGCTTGGAGCTGAAGCACCGTGAGGGGTAGCTATGGAGAGGCGCTACCTCATCCCCTACCTTTTACTTTTGCCGGCGGTTCTCTACCTTCTGGGTTTTATAGGCTATCCTCTAATCCAGGCGTTTTATCTGGCATTCACAAAGGATGGTGCCTTCTCCCTCGACACCGTGAGGAGGGCTGTCAGTGATTACTACTTCTGGGACGCCATCAAGAATACTCTTCTGTTCGGGGCGGTTATAGTCCCCATCCAGCTTACGCTCGCTGTTGTGCTCGCCCTGTTTATGAACCGCGCCTTTAAGGGGCGCGACCTCGGTATTTACGCCCTTATAATCCCCCTGACAATAAGCGATGTTGCTGCAGGTTTGATATGGTTCTCCATGCTCTCCCCCTATGGCTTCCTCAACAAGATGCTCATGAACATTGGAATAATTGATACGCCAATATACTTTTTCGGGTACCAGTACCGGATGAGGGAGTTCCTGGTCATAGTGCTCGCCGAGATCTGGAGGGCAACCTCGATAGTCTTTGTCATAATCCTTGCCGGCCTCCAGATGATAAGCAGGGAGTACATCGAAGCGGCCGAGGTCTTCGGCGCCGGCTACTGGACGAGGCTCAGGCACATAGTCCTTCCCATGCTCAAGCCCAGCATCCAGAGCGCCCTTATAATAAGGACGCTTTTCGCCATGCAGGTCTTTGGTATAGTCCTCATACTGGCTGGAAGGGACATACCGGTCCTAGCTGCCGAGGGCTTCCGCCAGATGGTTGACATCAAGGATCCGGGGGTTGCGTCGATCTACGCCCTCATCATAGCGGGCGTCTCCCTGGTACTGGCCGCTCTATACGTGAAGTTCCTCAGGGCGGAGTACCTGGAGGTGGGTAGGGAATGAACGACGAGATGAAGTACCTCCTGAAAAGAATCGCCACGTACGCGGTGGTCTTCACGATATTCATCTGGGTACTGCTCCCACTGGCCATCGCTTTCCTCTACGGCTTCACTACGGCGGAGGACTACTACAACCCGGACAAGATAATCCCGACCAAGCTCACGACGAAGTACATTGAGACAATACTCTTCACCCTCGGGGCGTGGAATGGAATACGGAACAGCGTCATAGTCGCCGTGATGACCATAGCGATAAGCTTCCTGCTCGGAATTCCGGCGGGGTATGCAATGGCGAGGTTCATCTTCCCCGGCAAGGACACCATAAAGCTCTCCATAGTGGGCCTCAGGATGTTCCCGGTCATAGTCATGGCCATACCGCTGGTCATCCTCTACATCAACCTCAGGCTTATAGACACCCTCCTCGGTGTCGCCCTGGCCCACACGGCGATGTCCCTTCCCTTCGTGATCCTGATAACGTCGAGCATATTCGCCGGTGTCTCGAAGGAGCTTGAGGAGGCGGCACTGGTCTTTGGCCTCACCCGCTTGGGGGCTTTCAGGAAGATAACCCTCCCCCTTACCCTGCCCGGACTGGCAGCGGCGGCGATGTTCACCTTCGTCATGAGCTGGAACGAGGTCTTTATGGCCTCCATCCTGACCCTCAACAACAGAACCCTGCCGGCGCTGATACTCTCGATAGTAGCGGGTGCCGGCGGAGGCGCCGCCCCGGACTACTATAAGTTCGCGGCGGCCTTCATAATGACGCTCCCGGCGATGGTGTTCGTGTTCTTCACCAGAAAGTACTTGGTGACAATGTGGGGTATAACGCTCAAGTGAGGTGTTGGTATGGTTGAAGTCAAACTTGAGAAAATCACCAAGAGATTTGGGAACTTCGAGGCAGTTAAAGATCTGAGCCTGACGATAAAGGACGGCGAATTCCTCGTCCTCCTCGGGCCGAGCGGTTGCGGCAAAACCACGACGCTGAGGATGATATCCGGCCTCGACACCCCGACGGAGGGGAGGATATACTTCGGAGACAGGGACGTTACCTACCTCCCGCCAAAGGACAGGAACATATCCATGGTCTTCCAGAGCTACGCCGTGTGGCCTCACATGAAGGTTTTCGACAACATAGCCTTCCCTCTCAAGGTGAAGAAGTACTCCGAGGACGAGATACGGAAGCGTGTCAAGTGGGTGGCGGAACTGCTCCAGATAGAGGAGCTCCTCGACCGCTATCCTGGACAGCTCTCCGGTGGCCAGAGGCAGCGCGTCGCAGTCGCGAGGGCGATAGTGGTCGAGCCCGATGTTCTGCTCATGGACGAGCCGCTCAGCAACCTCGACGCAAAGCTCAGGGTCGCGATGCGCGCTGAGATAAAGAAGCTCCAGGCGAAGCTCGACGTTACCACCATCTACGTCACCCACGACCAGGTCGAGGCAATGACCATGGGCGACAGGATAGCCGTGATGAACGCGGGGAGGCTCCTCCAGGTCGGCCCGCCCACGGAGGTCTACCTCAAGCCCAGGTCGCTCTTCGTCGCGACCTTCATTGGTGCGCCCGAGATGAACGTCGTCGATGTCAGCGTGGTCGAGAAGGACGGCGGAATAGCCCTTGAAGGGGACGGATTCACACTTTCCCTCCCGGACGATTTCGGGGAGCTCCTCGGTGAGTACACTGGAAAGGACGTCCTCCTTGGCATAAGGCCCGAGCACATGACGGTCAAGGGGGTTTCAACGCTCGAGCACGTTACCAGGACTGCGGAGATGGATGGGGTAGTTGACTTCATCGAGGCCCTCGGTACAGACACGATAATCCATGCTAAGATTGGGGGCTCGATAATCAAGATAAAGCTTCCCGGCCACATACCCCTTCCGATAGGCGAAAACATTAAAATCGAGATAGACCTTGACAATATCCATATGTTTGACAGGGACACCAAAAAAGCGATAGTCTGAGGTCCTGCATATGGAGGAGAAGGATGTAAAAGCTCTCCTGAGGGAACTGGGTCTGAACGAATACGAGGTCAGGGCATACCTTACCCTCATAAAAAAAGGCCCTCTGACTGCCGGAGAGCTGGCCACACTCTCAAAGGTGCCCCAGCCGAGGATATACGACGTAATCAGAACCCTTATGGCGAAGGGCTTCGTGACGACGAGCCAGGGACGGCCGAAGCAGGTCATACCCCTCAACCCGGAGAGCGTGATGGACGCCATCAGGAGGAGGTACGATGAAAAGATAGAGGCGCTGAAGACGGCCCTGGAAGAGCTCTACACTCCCCACAGCGAAATAGGCAGCGTTACCGTCGTGAAGAGCCGCATCACACTTGAGGAGTATATGAGGCGCGCGGTAGCCAACGCCCGCTTCCACCTCAGCGTGGCCGTTCCGGTGAATTTCCTCAGGAAGCTGGAGGGAGCCCTTGGAGAGAAAAAATCCACGGGCGTCCATGTGAACCTCTTTGTATATGGCACAGGAGAAATCCCGCCTATTGCCAACGAGATTAGGATGAGGGAAGTGCCCGATCCGATAATCATCATCCAGGACAGAGAGATGGGCATCTACCTTCCCTACGAGGCCCTGACCTCCGGCAGCTCGCTCCACGGCTATGGTCTCATAATCAGGGACAACAACCTCCTCTTTATGCTCGACCGCTACTTTTACCACGCCCTGTGGCCCACGGGGAGGCAGGTCCACCGGGAGGAGCGGAAACTGCGGCTTCCGAGGGAGTACATCCACATAAGGGAGCTCGTTGAGGATATCAGGACGTTCGGCCTGATCGGGGCAAGGGTGGAGGTGCTGGGAAGATTCGTCCGCTCGGGGGAGCCGGTTCACATCACGGGCAGAATAGTGAACCTCTTTGAGGATGAGAACAAGGTCGTCTCCAATATAACGGTCGAGACTGAAACGGGAGAGCGCTACGTCGTCGGCGGCTGGAACGCTTCCCTTGAGGACATAGAGGCCGAGCGGATTGTCCTCTTTGAGTGAACTTTTTTACCGGAGATGGTGGAGATGAACGCCAAAACTGCCGCGCTTGAGATCATGAGAGCCGCCATCGGGAGCGCCGACCCCTATTGGGCAGTGAGGAGAAGCCTTAAGGTCGAGGGAAACCGTCTGGTGGTTTCCGGAAAGGAATTCCCAGTACGGGGAAAGGTCTATCTCCTGGCCTTCGGCAAGGCTGCCTGTGCGATGAGCAGGGCGGTCATTGATGTCCTCGGAGAGAGAATTGGAGAGGGGATAATCGTCACCAAGTACGGCTACGCTGAGGACTGTCCGAAGTGGTCAAACATCATGGTTCTCGAAGCGGGCCACCCCGTTCCTGACAAGAACTCCCTCCTCAGCGGAAAGCTCGGCGTTGAACTTGCCAAAAAAGTCGGAAATGACGACATCCTCATAGTTCTCATCTCCGGGGGCGGTTCGGCGCTCTTCCTCCTCCCCGAGGAGGGGATAAGCCTCGAGGACAAGATAAAGACCAACGAGCTTTTGCTCAGGAGCGGGGCCAAGATATACGAGATAAACACCGTGAGGAAGCACATCTCGGCCGTCAAGGGTGGCAAGCTGGCGAAGCGCGTAAGGGGAACGGTGATAAGTCTCATCCTCTCGGACGTCGTCGGCGACCCCCTTGAGGCTATTGCCTCCGGTCCAACGGTGAAGGACCCCACCACCTTCGAAGATGCCTTCAGAATCTTGAAGCTCTACGGCGTCTGGGAGAAGCTGCCCGAGAGCGTTAAGAGGCACATCGAGCTGGGACTTGAGGGGAAGGCGGAGGAAACCCTTAAGGAAGACCTCCCAAATGTCCACAACTTCATAGTCGGAAGCAACACCCTCGCCTGTGAATCTGCCCTGGCGAAGGCGGAGGAACTCGGCTACAATGCCCTGTTGCTCACCACGACCCTCGAAGGTGAGGCAAGGGAGATAGCCCTGGCAATAGGCTCGGTAGTCCAGGAGATCGCCAAATACGACCGCCCGGTTCCAAAGCCAGCGGTTCTAATAGCCGGCGGCGAGTGGACGGTGACTATTGAGGGAAAAGCCGGCCTCGGCGGGCCGAATCAGGAGTTCGCGCTAAGTGTGGCCAGAAAGATAGCTGGTCTAAACGCCGTCGTCTTAGCGGTCGATACCGATGGAACGGACGGGCCGACGGATGCGGCCGGCGGGATAGTGGACGGGAAAACGCTTGGACTTCTCGGGGAAGCTGGAGTGGACGTCGAGGAAGTCCTCAGGAAGCACAACGCCTACGGTGCGCTGGAAAGGGTGGGCGCGCTCCTCAAGACCGGGCCAACTGGAACCAACGTGAACTCGCTGGTGATAGCGGTCATACAAGGTCCTGCCACTCCCTCTGAAAACACAAAATCATGAGGGCGAGGATTATTATTGGACTGCTCACCAGGAGGAATGCCGCGAAAACCCTGATGTCCCCGATGTCTCTGTGTATCTCTTGGAAGGTCTTTATGAGGGGTATAAGATAGATCATTCCAGCGAGCAGGGAGGCTGTTCTATAGGCCCTCTTGTTTCTCTTAAAAATCATGATTTTCTCTCCGTGTCTGATGGCGACTTTGGAGTTCCCGGGCATTAATCCAAGGATTAATATCAAGAGCGTTAGTGCGAAGATGTATGGGTTTAACCACAGGAGAACTCCGCCGAGGAGGGCAAGGCCCAGGAGCGATGTGATGTTCAGGCCGATGGTTCTCTGGAGTTTGACATTCCTGTTCAGTGGATCCATGAGGTGCAGTCTTATCCTTCTGGCGACGGATTTCCTGCTTCCCTCCAGCGATAGAACTCCTCTGCCTGGGATTGGGATCTTCAGGGGAACCGTTGAAGCTATTAGAAAGCTCTTCTCTGAAAAGTCGATCAGATAAAAGTGGGTTTCGTAGCGTTCTTTGATATATCTCGGCGCGTAGCCCCAGATTTCCCCATTCGCGCCTTGAATGTAGTGTACAAATCTCAGCCTGAGTAAGGTTTCCTTCACTCTCTGGGCGTCGTCATCGTCGAGGGGAATGATCCTCTCAAACCTTACTTGCATAGGTGTCCTTATGATTATGCCTTTTTATAGTTATCGCGGGAAAAAGCGATAAATACGGGCGTGTGGAATCAGTGGGGGTGAAATCATGAACCGCGTTCCACGAAGGGAGCTTGTGAGAAAGGGCTGGCACGTCCTCCCGGGATTCTCGAGGCCCCAATAATAGTGTTCACCCCGAAGTGGGTTACGCTCGCCGTCGTCTGGTTCTTTGCCTCTCTCTACACGCTCCAGCACCTCAAGCTCCTCCGCGGCTGGAAGCTTACCGTGCCCATAGCCGACCTGAGCTACAGGACGATGGCGAGGGATGACGAGGCGGACAACTACCTCGGCAGCTTTCTCTTTTGGGTCACCGCAGGAATAATCTGCACGGTCTTTCCAAAAATAGCGGTCCTCTCGGCGCTGTGGGTTTCGACCTTCGGCGACTGCTGCAACGCCATAGCCGGCCAGCTCCTCGGCGGGCCAAGAATCCCGTGGAACCGGAGAAAACCCTCGTCGGGAGCACCGTAATGCTCATGGTCTCATTGATTGCGCTCTGGGCAAGTCACTGGATCCTTAATCTCGACGCCCCTCCGGCCCTCCTGGTGGGAATCGGGCTGGTCGCTACCTTCTTCGAAAGCCTCCCCCTGCCCTCGGCCTACGATGAGTTCACCGTCCCCTTCTCAACGGCGCTCCTGCTCTGGCTGGCCTACGGAGGGGCCCTGCTCTCTCCGACGTGGTGAATCACAGCTCCACGAACTCCCAGCCCTCGCGGTGGGTCTCTATTCCCTCCGCCTTAACGCGTAGGGCCCTTATCTCCTTCTTCAGCCCCCATAGAAACTCTTCAAAGGCCTCATCGTCGGTCAGAACCTCGTAGCTTTCCGGATACTCATCGCGGAGGAGTTCCTGAAATTCTCTCCCCGATGCACGGAGGTTCAGCACTTCAAAGAAGTAGTAGTCAGCAAAGCCTCTTGTGTCCTCAACTATGGCAGAGACATCCGTTATCTCTGGAATTATGGGGCTGACGAAGACGTACGTCTTTAGACCCGCTTCGTGAAGCTCTTTGAGGGCGTTAACCCTCGCCTCGTGAACCGGCGTCAGCGGTTCAAAAAGCCTCTTCTCCCTTCCGGTGAAGCCGTTTATCGTGAGGCCAACCTCTATCGTCCGGAACTCCTTGAAAAGGTCGATGTTGCGGGTTACCAGCGGCGATTTGGTAAGCACCGAAAGTTTGTTCCTCTTGTCCATGTATCTCAAAACTTTCCTAGTAAGCTTTAACTCAGCCTCTATCGGTTGATAGGGGTCGCTCACCGTTGACATGACGACACTCCCAGAAACGTGCTTTCTCGCCAAGTCGGGCGCGTTGGTCTTAACCTCGATCCAGCTTCCCCATCTCCCGTAGTCCTTCCACCTCGTTAGAAACTTGGCGTAGCAGTATTCGCATGCGAAGGCACAGCCGACGTACTGGTTGACAGCCCACTCCACGCCCGGAATCTTCGATTTTGTATAGATGCTCTTGGCGCGCCTCTCTATAACCCGAACCTTCATAAGGACTTTTTATCCATTCTCCTTAAAAGGTGAGCGGCATGAGGTTGAGGGTTCGCCGTCGGCCGGTTAAGTATGCAAGGCTTGAGGTAAGGCCGGACGGAACGGTTGTGGTTACTGCTCCAGATGGCTTCGACGTTGATAACCTGATTAAGAGGCACCGAGGCTGGCTTGAGGCCAAGCTGGTGGAAATAGATGGCCTGCGCGAGATAGCTGAATCCGGCTTCCCCATTAACGGCGAGTTCTACCAGGTGATCCAGGGCAGGAAGGCCAAGGTTCACACGAGGTTCAAGACGGTGGTTCTCTCCCCGAGCAGGGATGAAGTCCTCTTATGCCTCAAAAAGTTTCTCAGGAAGGAGCTCCTCCCCCTCGTGGAGAAGTACGCCCCGGAGATGGGAGTCAACCCTGGGAAAGTCTACATCCGCCACCAGAAAAGCCGCTGGGGGAGCTGCTCTCCCAGGGGAAACCTGAACTTTAACGTGAGGCTCGTGGCGATCCCTCCTGAGCTGAGAAACTACGTCGTGATTCATGAGCTGGCGCATCTCAAACACATGAACCACTCGAAGGCGTTCTGGGAGCTCGTCGAAAGGTTCTACCCCGACTACAAAACCGCGAGGAAGGAGCTCAAGAGGTGGTGGAGCATCATAGAGCTCAACCCCCACTGGCGGTGGCTGAGCGAAAGCATATAAACTCCAAGGGGCATTTTTAGCGATGTCTGTGAAAATATCACGCGTGCTCAAGTTCCTTGCAATCAGCGCGGACGAACTAATCGCGGCTGTGTTTCTCCTGCTGGTGCTCCCCGAGATGGGGATAAACATCCCTCTGGCGGTCTCCGCCGTTATTCTCGTGGCTCTTATACTGAAGGACCTGCTGGTTGCTCCCTTTGTTCTGGGAGGCGGTGCCGAGAAGAGGCCTGAGGCCGGGCCTGAAAGCCTCATAGGAAGAGCCGCAACGGTTGTAGAAGACCTAGCACCTGAAGGCCTGGTAAAACTCGCTGGGGAGCTGTGGACCGCAGAGTGCATCAACGGTACTGCAAAGAAGGGCGAGAGTGTCAGGGTCGTTGGGGTAAGGGGGGCTAAGGTTCTCGTGGAACTCCCAGCATCGCCAGAACCCTCGCGACCTCCTCGGGATAGTTCGTCGTGAAGGAAACGCTCCATCCCTTTTTCTGCCTCAGCATTATGCACCCCTTCGCGGGGAGGTTGAAGTGTATCGTCCCGTAGCAGGAGGTCCAGCCCTCGCCGACCCGGAAGCTCGCCATGTTCTCGATGGGAACCGTCTTCCTCACTATGAGTCCAAGAACGCCTCTGATTCTTAGCTCACGCTCGTCTATCTCGATTCTAATCGCCATAATATCGAGGAGTAGGACGGTAACCCCTATCGTAGCCGCGAGCATTATCTCAAAGCCCTCTCCAGCGGAATAAGTCGAGTAGAGCCCGATCAGCATGCTCACGATGGGAATCAACAGAACGATCTGCAAAATCCTGTTCGTCAGGGTCTCCTCGTACAGCGCCATACTCTCACCGAAGGAACTTCTCCGCTATCCCTTTAAAGTTTGGCTCACAAACTTCTCCGGTGATAACATGGTCCGGATAATGCCCGTTGACAAGTTGAGTGACGAGGAGATTACAGGAATCCTGACGAAGTACAGAAAGATCGCTCTCGTGGGTGCTTCACCGAAGCCGGAGAGGGATTCCAACGATGTGATGCGCTACCTCCTTGAACACGGCTATGAAGTCTATCCCGTGAACCCCCGCTACGATGAAATCCTTGGAAGAAAGTGCTATCCGAGCGTTCTGGACATACCCGAGGAAGTCGAGATAGTCGACCTCTTCGTAAGGCCTGAGTTCACCATGGACTATGTCGAGCAGGCGATAGAGAAGGGGGCGAAGGTGGTCTGGTTCCAGTTCAACACATACAGCAGGGAGGCGTTCAAAAAGGCGAAGGAGGCCGGTTTAACGGCCGTTGCCCACAGGTGCATAAAGCAGGAGCACGCGAGGTTAATTGGTTAACCCCGATATCTCAGCACGTGGATGTCCCTCACAAGCCTGTGCCTCTCTTCGTAGTCGGTGTATTTTCCGAGGACTTCGAAGCCGAGCTTTTCCAGCCACTTCCTTTCTTTTCTGTAAATCCTGCCGTTACTGAGTCTGTATGCCGGGAAGACGAAGACGACCCTCCCGTTCCTCTTGAGAACATCTCCGAAGCTCTCGAAGACGGAATAATAGAACCTGTCCAGCTCGTTGGCGAGCTTTATCGCCTCTCCCCTGCTCGGGTTTCTTTTTAGAGGATTTCCAAGGTACGGCTCCGTGACTATGGCATCAAACCGCTGTCTAAAACAGCGCTTCAGCTTCCTTGCGTCACAGACCTCCAGATGGGCTGAGGTCTTGACCCTGAACTCATTCCTCAGCCAGGTGAGGTTTTTCTTCGCTGCCTTTACCTGCCCCTCGTCCCTGTCGCTCCCGAAGGCGGTAAGCCCCTGGAGAACGAACTCTTGGACTATCGTGCCTATTCCGCAGAAGGGGTCGAGGAAGGAGCCCCTCCTCACCTCAGTAAGGTTCACCATTATCCTTGCCAGCCTCGGGGGGATGGATAGTATCGGCTTTTGAACTGGTCTCTCGACATCGAGCTTCTTCAGCTCGAAGGGGTCTGTGACTTTCACGGTCTCGCCTACGAGAAAGCTTCCGTCTTCCCTAAAGAGGAATACGAAGTCCTTAACTTCGGGGAAGCCTTTCAGGATTAGCTCTGCTGGCATCGCGTAGGTCTTCGCCGGCTTGAAGAACTTCGCCGGGCCTTCAGCTTTGAACTCCCTTTTTATCCCGCTCCCGAGCTTCCTCCAGAGCTTCCAGTCGCTCCTGCCGTAGAGGCTCACGGTGAAGAGCTTCGCGTATTCCAGGTCTTTTATGGCTTCCTCACCTTCGCCGGCTATCCTAACGAGCTTCAGGGCACCGCCGAGCCAGTGGAAATATCTTTCAACTTGGGGCGATGAATCGAATAACAACCAGTAACGGCTTGACTCAATTGGGCTAACCTTTAGGCCGAATCTCCTGCTGAATGAGTAAAATTCCGCCTCGCTGAGCGCCGGATTCTTGCCAAATATGACCGCGTACATGTTCAGATACTGAACGGAGCCTCTTAAAAACGTTCCGAGGGTTAGGTTAATAAGATTCGTCATTCATCTTTCCCTGTAGCGATCCCGTGAGGGGGCACGGCATGCTGGTGGAAGAGATACTTTCCTCTGTTGATGTTATCCAAGACCCGTACATAAAATCAACAACGTACGCTAAAATCGGCGAGAGGCTGGCCAGGGCAAAGCACAACGGCTACAGGGCCGCGTTTCTTAAGTCCATTGAGACCGCCAGGGAGATAGACGATCCCGTGAGGATGTTCAGGGCGCTGCTCTCCACCGCATATTCCATGAGGAAAGCGGGGATTAAGTCCGCTAAAAGGATATTCCGGGGTGTCCTGGAGGACTCTAAAGTGTTGCCACGGCAGCACAGGGACGCCGTCATGGCAAGCGCCGTTTCCTACCTTATCTCGCTGGGGGACTTTGGGGATGCCGTCGTCTATGCGCTTGAAATTACCGACGGACGGCTCAGGGACGACCTGCTTCTGGAGATCATACGTGTGAACTCCAAGACGATCAGCAGAGAGCGCCTTAAGGTGACCTACCGTCTAAGGAGGAGTCAGCTTGCTCTTGAATACATCCGCAACGAACCGCAGCGTTCAAAGGCGCTGTTCGAGTTCATTAAATCCCACCTTGCCGTGGGCAACTATGAGAAATCCATCTCGCTTCTCGGACAGATTGGACGGCGTGAATGGGCAAGGCAAGCGTTTAAAGAGGTTGTTTTTTACCTCAAGGAACGTGGCGTTCTGGGCCACTACATAGACGTTCTCGTTGAGACTGCACGTGGACTGGCGGAGAGGTTCGGGGAGAGCTTCAAATGGGAGCTGGCCTTGGCGTTTGCTCTTACCGGGGAAGGCTTCTCTGCTGTGGAGCTTGTACGCGAGCTTGAGGATCCGGGGGAGATCCTGGTACGGCTTGCGGTCGAGCTGTTTGACAGGGATCCCTATGTACTCCCTGCTTTTATAGACGCGCTGGATGATGACGAGACCACGCTGGTCGGCAAGGCCCTTCTCAACAGGATCCTTGATAATCCGTCCCCATCACTAGCCGGCCTCGTTGAGGCGGTGGTTAAGAACACCCGGAGCGAGGAGGTGTGGGTTAAGGCGGCAAGATACTACGTCCTGACGGACAGGCTGGATCTGGCCAAGGAGATAGGTTTGAGAATACAGAACCCGAAGCTCCGTTCCGTTGTCATGGCGGACGTTGCCCACAGCCTCCTCAGAAAGGGGAGAGTCGGTGAGGCCGTGGACGCGGCCCTTGAGGTCAGGGAGCCGAAGTACTCGTCCATTCTCATATCCGAGATACTCGTAGGCGCCCTTGACAGAGAACTGTCCGGGAGGGTCAAGCAGTGGAACGGCTCAAGGCGCTGATCGGGCGGAGGGAGAATAGGGTGGACTTTGTGTCTGACCTCATAACACTCCTTCTGACCGAGGAGCTGTACTCGGACGAGGCCCTTTTTAGGGATGTTGTTGAGGAGGTCTATCGGATACTCAGGGAGGAAGTGCTGAAAAACGGCAGAAAGGAACTTATCGCTGCCTATGAGGCCGCTGTTGTCCTTCGCGCTTCGGTTCGTGGAGATATTACGGCCCCCGAACAGCTCCTCAGGAGCATAAAGAGAAGCCTTGGGGGGGTGGGCAGTGCTCTTTGAGATAGAGGTGTCCACAGAAGAGAGGTTTCAGGTCGTTGATATAACCGAGCGGATACAGCACCTCGTGTGGAAGAGCGACGTGACATCTGGTATAGCCGTTATCTTCACCACCCACACTACGACGGGCCTTTTAATAAACGAGAATGAGAGTGGCCTGCTGGAGGACATCAGGGCAAAGATGAAGGAGCTGGTTCCCAGAGGGGCGGGCTATGCTCACGACCGCATAGACAGCAATGCCCACTCACACCTAAGGGCGACCCTCTTTCTGAACCCAGAGGTCGTCGTCCCGATAGAGGACGGGGAGCTGCTCCTCGGGACTTGGCAGAGGGTGCTCTTTGTGGAGCTCGATGGGCCCAGGCACCGGAAGGTCTTGGTCAAAATATGCCGTTGCTAGCTGGTCACCAGATGTACTGGGCATAGTACGCTATGGCCTTCAAGAGGTCGTTGAAACCTTCGTAGGTGACCAGTGATAGCGGAATGGCCTCCTGCTCCAGCCGCTTCTTTATGATTTCGCGCAGTTCCTCCACCCTCTCCCGTGGAACCAGGTCCACTTTGTTGATGACGACTATTATCGGCTTCTCATAGCGGAATTTGAGCAGGTGGTGGAGCTTCTCCATCCCCCGGTGCAGGCCTACGGTGGCGTCGACCATGTGGATGATTATGTCAGACGAGACTATCTCGTTGATTACTTCCCTGAACTTTTCCTCACTGAGCACCTTGCCCCTGAACTCCCTTTTGGGGTCAAAGAGGCCGGCTGTGTCGATGAGCACGAACTCGTCAGCCCCTCCGAGGGGGTTCTTCATGCTCTTGGGTATCTTGAGCTTGCCGAAGCGGCGTCTTATTACCCCCTTTGTCGTTCCGGGCAGGTTCTCGACCTCACTTATCCTGCCCCCGATGAGCGCGTTCATGAGCGTTGACTTGCCGACGTTCTCTGCACCTATAATCGCAACCTTTATCATACCCTCACCCCCAGATAGTTACGGTACCCTGCTATAAAGGTGGTGAGCATGCCCAAGCGGGTCAAACTCGGTCATCATTACTATTACATCGTTACGGTTGATGAGCTCAATTCCGGCGGTTTCAGGGGTAAGAACGTTGTTATAGAGGGGGAAATAGAGGACAAACCACTCATAGAGTTCCTCCCCATGGAGTTACCTGGGTACAGAACCACCTTTAAAGTTTCCGGGCTCAGAATAGAATTCTCCGGGAGCCCATGTATTGGGAAGGGGGACAGGGTCAGGGTCTACGGCAGGTTCTTGGGGGACTGCATAATGGCGAGCGCTATCGAGACGGAGAGGGCTCTCTACACGACGGAGGAGTGACCATGCTGCTCGACCTTCTCATCGAGGTAGGGAACCTGAAAAGGCTCCCGAGGACGGGATGGCTCCTCCGGGGAGTTTCTAATCCTGAGAGCATAGCCGACCACAGCTTTCGAACGGCGCTGATAACCCTCTTTCTGGCCGATGAGCTCAGGACAAGGGGGGTTGATATCAGCGTCGAGAGGGCCGTTAAGATAGCCCTCATCCACGACCTGGCGGAGGCGAGGATAACCGACGTCCCCCTGACTGCCCAGCGCTACCTCGACAAGGGAAAGGCCGAGAAGCGTGCCGCTATGGAGACCTTCCTGAAAACCCCCGACCCAAAGGAGTACTTCCGGCTCTGGCGTGAGTACGAGGAGGGGCTGAGCCTGGAGGGCAGGCTCGTCAAGTTCGCCGACAGGCTGGAGATGCTCATCCAGGCCTACGAGTACGAGAAGGCCGGCTTCAGAGACCTCGGTGAGTTCTGGGGGACGGTTGAAAAACTAAGAGAGAGCGAGTTCTATGCCTATTTTGGCGAACTCGTGGAGAGGCTAGTGGCGTTGAGGAAAGACCTCAGGTGAACCTGCGGCTATTCCCCTCAAGCTTGTCCTTTATCTCTACTGGCAGGTTTTCGTAGATCTTCTCCAGGGCTTCGATCAGCTCGGCGAGCTCCTTTGCCGTTAGCACTGTGGTCTTCGGCCCGATTTCAACCACTAGGGCCTCATACTCTTCCGGCTGAACTTCCTCAAGCTCGTCGAGATGTTCACCCCTCCTCGGAATGAGGTTTACCTCGCCTACCTGCCGCGATTCCCCTATCTCCAGCTCCTGCTCTTCTATTGGCGTTTCTTTCGGGCAGTCAAACCTCTCCACGAGTATCTTGATGTCGGCCACGGGGGTTCCGTCGTGAGCGTCTATCCAGTCTATGTAGAGCCTTCCCCCCTCGATGCGGTTTATTCTCACGGCGTAAATCGCTAGGGGGTTCGGCCTGACGGGTGAGC
The DNA here is from genome assembly GCF_012027355.1 of Thermococcus sp. M36. Taxonomy (NCBI): domain Archaea; kingdom Methanobacteriati; phylum Methanobacteriota; class Thermococci; order Thermococcales; family Thermococcaceae; genus Thermococcus; species Thermococcus sp. M36. The sequence goes on along the minus strand of NZ_SNUH01000001.1, from coordinate 397,786 downwards.
GCGTGGCGAAAACTCCCCTGAGCGGGTTCTCCGGGTTGTTGTATGGATGAACCTTGAGAACGCTCCTCCTCTCGGGGGTGTCGCTGGCGTGGAACCAAAGGATTAGCTTTATCCAGTCGCCCTCGTGGAGGCCATCGAGGGCTTCTCTGAACTCAGGGAGGATTTCCAGGAACGTTTCACCGTCCTTCCGCACATAGCCGACCGGAGCGATCTTGAAGGGTTCGAAGGTCATGGGCACCACCGTTTTCTTTTCGTGAATCTCATTAAATACCTGATGTCCACAAAACTTTTAAAGCGTGATATGTCTTTTTATCATCAATAGTAACAAACATCTGTTGGGGAGATGTATCATGATGGATGTGGCCGAGTTTAAGCAGCTCGCTGATGAAATAATCGATTCTATTTCGTCGGTTTATATCGGGAATGAGGCTGTTGTGAGGAAGACTCTTGCGGCAGCCCTTGTTAACGGGAACGTGCTGTTTGAAGACTACCCGGGCTTGGGCAAGACGCTCTTAGCCAAAGCCTTTGGAAGGGTTCTTGGCTTAAAGTACACGCGAGTCCAATTCACTCCAGACTTACTACCAGCGGACATTCTGGGGACAAAAGTCTGGCGGCAGAACCTTGGAACCTTCGAACTCATCAAGGGCCCAATCTTCACACATGTGCTTTTGGCAGATGAAATCAACCGCGCTCCGCCGAAAACCCAGAGTGCACTCCTCGAGGCTATGGAGGAGCGGCAGGTCACCATCGAAGGGGAAACCTTCCCTCTCGAACGCCCCTTCTTCGTGATTGCAACTCAAAACCCGATTGAGTTCGAGGGGACTTACCCGCTCCCAGAGGCGCAATTAGACAGGTTCCTCCTAAGGCTTAGAGTGGGTTACCCGAGGAGTGAGGAGGATGAGTTGGCGATTCTAGAGGCGCGCTTGAGCTGGCGGAAGGATGATCCAACTGTTGACTTGAGGCCGGTTATTGACAGGGAAACCTTTGTTAGGATGCAGGATTTGGTGGAGGAGGGGATCTTCATCGGCAGGGATGTTGTCAGGTACATTGTAAACCTGGTGCGGAATGCTCGCGCGGATGAGCGTGTTGAGGCTGGACCAAGCCCGAGGGGTGGGATTTCCCTCATGAAGGTGGCGAAGGCGAATGCTCTGCTTGATGGGAGGGATTTTGTCCTCCCTGATGATGTTAAAGCTTATGCGGTTGATGCTCTGGCTCACAGGATTGTGGTGAAGGCGGAGTACTCGTTCGAGGGCGTCACTGGTGAGGAGGTCGTGAGGGAAGCTTTGGAGAAAACACCAGTCCCAAAAGGGGCTGAAGAAGAATGAGACGGGAGCATCTGACGGTTCTGCTTCTCTTTGTGGTCTTTCTGTCCACTTTGACACTGGGCTACGGTTTCGTCTCTTGCACCAGCGAGACCGTTAAGAGCCCGTTGAGCTATTTGACTTCCAGTGGCTCTGCTGGCGATTCGGGGGGTCCTGGAGGGAGTTTTGGGGCTTCTGTTAACTTAGGAGATCTCGGAAGTTCTGGATCCTCTGATTCACACGTTCCTCCGGATTCAGATTTTCAATTCAAGCCCACGGACATCCACGTTGACTGTCCCGTTGCCGTGCTCCCGGATGACCCTGAACTGGTATGTATCGATTCTCCCGCGGTTTCCCTGCCTCTGCTACCAGATAGGACTTACTCCGACTGGGACATGATTGTATGGTACTCTGGAATCTACTATCTCCCAAAGGTTACGCTCGACCGTGACGTCACCGTTCTTAGGGGGGTTCACATAGAGGCACCTATAAACATGGATCCTCCTCTGGTTTTCGCGTCCCCCGGAGAGAACCTTACAATGAGGATCAGGGCTTTCGGCAGCGTTGAAGACCTCTCCGTCCATTTTGCGTTCTCGGGGCATCTGTCCGTACTTGAGAGGGACGGGAATACCACCATCCTTGAATACCGCGCCCTTCTTCCGGAGAACCGTCCGACCGGGTACTATCCATTCTTTGTGACGGGCAGATACAAAAACAAAACCTATGCGATGCTCAGCTGGGTCGCGATCCTGAGGAGGCCGGTTGTGGAGATAACCGATTACCCCTCGGAACTTTTTGGGAACGGTCCCCGCTCCGTAGACATCTCAGGAAGGGTTTATTTCCCGGATGGAACCCCTGTCCCCGGGGGCAGGATCTGGATAACCCTCAATCAGAGCAAGGGCATGCAGGGATTCCGAATCGGCACAGGGGCGGTTGAGAACGGTACCTTCACGGTGCATGCCATAGTTGACGAGTCGATTCCACCTGGGAACTACCATCTCATAGCCTATTACAGGGGGTACATGGCGGCACCCTCCGACAGCGATCCTATAGTGTCAATCCGCAGGGAGCCGCTGGTTGGCGTGGAGGTGCGGAACGACACTCTCATCATCAGGCTCCACTGGCAGGGAACCCCCCTGGCAAATAGGCAGCTCTGGGTGGAGGCTGGAGGCGAGACGCTAACGGTTCGGACGGATGAGAGTGGCCGTGCCTACATTCCCTTGAACCTCAGCGGTCTGAATAAGGTCAGGGTTTTTTATCCTGGGGACGACAGGTACCTCCCCCTCAACAGAACTCTTTCGCTTGAAAGCATGAATCGGGAAGGGGATGGTGATAAGCGTTCTGTTCCCAATAAATTCTTAGATTACCTGAGTTATCTCCGCCTACCGATCCTGTTGCTGGCTGTCTCCTCGGCTGCAATCACACTCGGCCGCAACCTGAAAAGGTCCAAGATCAAACTGCCGCAGGTGGTTCAGAACGATGCTCACGGGAGAAAGGTCAAGTTCGTCGAGCCCCTCAGGCGTGTGTTCCTTCCAGGGGAGAAGATAAAGGTTGTCCTGTCCGGGGAGGCACCCCTTCTTATAGACGGGGAACTTCTTGGTGAGGGCAGGGTCTTTGAGATAGCTCCTGCCCCGGGACATCATGTCCTCTCCTCCACTGGGGACGAGATCGAGATCCACGTTCTTCCCCCGAGGGAGGCCATACTGGCCCTGTACGAGCTGCACTTCCTCCCGCTTGTCCGTTCACATGGAGTTTTTGATGGGCCATTGACCCCATACGAGATTCTCCGGAGTCTCTCTGCCAGAGGGCTCGATCAAAAGGCCCTTTCAACCATCGCGCGGGTTTTTGTACGGGCCAAGTACTCCGGGCTGCCCGTAGATGAAGGGGACTTCCAGCTGCTCCTGAGGACGATGGAAGAACTGGGGGTGCTGGGATGAAAGAGCCGGTTAAAAGGCTCAAATCCATCGTGAGCACGTTCTTCACATGGACAATGATAGCGTTCATATTCTCGGACAACGCCTTGGTGGCCATCATCTTCGGTGCAGGTGGCCTTCTCCTTGGTGCGGCGAGTTCCGCCGAGCGCTACACCGACCTCCTCGTTAGGGGTGGCGGTTTTTTCGTAATGGCCCTATCCATCCTTCTGACTGATGGGGGCTGGATGAAGGATTTCCTGTTTTTATCGCTCGCGGGGATAGGGTTTGGCTACGTCCTCGCCTATGCGGCGATAAAATTCACCGGCAGCGACTTCGTCGAGAGGAACTTTCTCGTGTTCTCAGGCATGATCGTGATGGCGGCTTTACTGGGGTCGTATCCGGATCCGGCGAGGGGTTTCCTGGCGCTTTTCTATATACTCGTCGCAGCGGCCATAGTTTACCTGGTTTACCTCGTTTCCACCTACGTCTCCGTGAGACTCAACGTAAACGCGGTTCAGGATCTACTGCCGCCCCCGGAGTCCCAGCCCAAGGGTGATGCTTATTCCCGTGAGCTGTCCCGCGTTGTGAGGGCCTTCGTTGAAAGGGGCGACAAGGGCCCCCTGCTCGTGTTCGTCCTCAGACATTCTCCAAGGGGGGTCCTCGACATCCACCTAGAGCGCGCGGTTAAGCCCCTTGTCGAGTACAGTGAATCCCCCTCCTCTCCCTTTGCTCCCCCGTGGGTCGTTGAGAAGATGAGGAACGAGGAGAAATTCAGGCGCAAGAAGCTCGTGGAGAAGCTGATAAAGACCATCGAGAGCATGGGGGGATTTGAGTGAGGCCCCTGACGTTCCTGGTTTCCCTCACGTTCCTCCCCTTTGCTCTTGCCGTTCTAACTGGCATACTCGGATTCGCGTATATGAGCCTTGTCCCTGCGGCGGTTCTGGCCTACGGGCTCCTCGTTGATCCACCCTCTGGGATATCCTTTGAGAGATCCGTTAAGGCGCGAAACCTCCGCACGGGCGAAACTGTGGCTGTAAAGGTTCGTCTCCGTGTTGAAAAGGGGGCAGGAACGGTTTTCGTTGGGGACGCTCTTCCCCCGGGCTTTGCGCTCGTTAAGGGAAGCAACAGACAGGTGTTCTTCAAGCACGTTGGAAAGCCCCTTGAGGTGGAGTATGAGTACACACTGAAGGCTCTGAAAAGGGGCAGGCACGTCATTTCCCCAGTTGAGGTTGTTGGGATGGATCTGCTGCAGATGGGGAGAACCTCGTACGCGGTTTTCGGAGACGAGGTAACCATCGAAGTGTCACCAGACTTCGTGCCCACAAGGCGATTCGTCTCAAGAAAACTCAGGGTTCGGGAGAACAGGCCATCTTCCCACAGGTCTAAAATGGGTCCGATATCTAACGACTTCAGGGAGATCAGGGAATACCGCTCCGGGGACCCGATAAAGTTCATCAACTGGAAGGCCACTGCCAGGCTGAACGAGCCGCTCGTCAATGAATATGAGCCAGAGGGAAGGGCCAAGGTCATGATATACCTCGACACCACAGAGACCATGGGCGTTGGAACCGTCGTCAGCGGTGCGCTTGAAGCGGCCGTGAGTCTAACGCTGTCCCTACTGTCCTTTCTGCTCAGGAACGATTTTAAGGTTGGCCTCTATCTCGTAGGATCTAGAAAGCTCGTAACTCCCAGGACTGGTGTTCAGGCCCTCTCAACGTTCTCAAAACTTCTGCTCCATGCGGGCCCCTCTCTGAACTATGAGTCCCTGGAACTGGCTGTTGAGCGCTCACGGGCGGTTCTGAAAGGCACTACCGCACTCACCCTTTTCATAACCAACATCACGCCGTACAACATCGATGAAGTCTCCAATGCCGTCAGGGAGGTCATGAGATTCGCCAGGAGCAGGGTAGTGGTTGTGGACATCAACCCATACCCCCAGATAGACGGGACACTGGGTGATTTAGCGGGGCTTCACAAGAGGAGTCTTGGTGACGAGCTAGGGGTCAGTGTGGTTCACTGGAACCCCCTTCGGGAGGGGCTGTCCAGGGGCACAAAAAAGGTGCTGTGGGTGATGCTCCGTGAGGCCGGCTGATGCCGTTCGTCTCCTGCGGGTAATCCTCCCTGTTTCGGGCTCCATTCCCCTGGCCTGGTCGCTTTCTCACACGTGGGTGGGAGGACTGGCGGGAGAGGTTTCCCTCCGCGTGTTCGATAGCTACTTCCCGTTGGTATCCCTGTTAATCATCATACTCCCCATATCAATGGTGGCCTCTCTGGTATTGGAGAACGGTTTTACTCTCGCCGCTTTCCAGTTTGCCCTCTTCCTCCTGCCAACGCTCTGGGGCGTCAGGCTCTCGGCGCTGAAAGGGTACACCCTGGGAGGGATAGTGTTCTCGCTCCTGCTCCTCGCCATGTACTACATCGAGTGGCTCGCACTGGGGGGCGAGACCGTCAGAATTCCCCCATCTATCATCTTGGCGACTCTCGACGAGCTTAAAGTACCCGTTCTGGTGGGCCTGCTCTTTACGGTACTCCCACTATACTGGAGCGGACTCGGAGAGTCCCCCTCAAACGCCATCCCGTTCTCCCTTCTCCTGCCCCTTGCCTTCATCGGAGCCTTTGCGATAGCGGCCGGCTATTCAAGCCATTCCAGCGGAACGGAAGGTAACGTTGCATCAACAGTAATAGTCCTCAGGACGTTCATGACGGCCGGCGATTCCTTCGAAATCAAGGATATGAAATCCGAGGAGGGTTTAGTAACCCTGGCCCTTACGGGGGGCAGTCCATCTAAGAGGCCTATCCTAATGACCCTCAAACAGAACGGAGAACCTCCAAGGGTGATAATCCTTCGTTCGCCGTGGGAATCCAAAATGCTCTTCAAAAAATATGAGTGGATGGAGGGAAGAACTAGATACCTGGTCTATTCGGACTCTAGGTTCCGTGCTCCCAGCTCTCCAGATAACGCCTCTGCTCCTCGGTCAGCTCCTCAATCCTTATTCCCATCGAAGATAGCTTGATCCTTGCCACCATCTCATCTATCTCCCTTGGAAGGACGTAGACCTTTGGCTCAAGTTTTTCGTGGTTGTTCAGTATGTATTCGGCGGCCTTCGCCTGTAGTGAGAAGCTCATGTCCATTATCTCCGCCGGGTGGCCGTCCGCCGCTGCCAGATTGACCAGCCTGCCCTCCGCGAGCAGGTAGAGCCTTCTACCGTCCTTCAGTTTGTACTCCGTGATGTTGGGCCTCGGCTCGCTTATTTCGACGGCCAGAGCCTCAAGATCTGGCTTGCTTATCTCGACGTCGAAGTGCCCAGCGTTGGCGAGGATTACACCGTCCTTCATGACCTCGAAGTGCTCCTTCCTTATGCAGTTGATGTCGCCCGTCGAGGTGACGAAGATGTCTCCAACCTTAGCGGCTTCCTTCATGTCCATGACGAGGAAGCCGTCCATCCTCGCTTCCAGAGCCCTTATCGGGTCAACCTCGACGACTATGACGGTAGCGCCGAGCCCCTTCGCGCGCATGGCTATGCCCCTTCCGCACCAGCCGTAGCCGACAACGACGACGTTCTTGCCCGCTATAAGGAGGTTCGTCGTCCTCAGTATTCCGTCCCACGTTGACTGGCCGGTTCCATAGCGGTTGTCAAAGAGGTACTTGGTGTAGGAATCGTTGACCGCTATGATGGGGAACTTCAGAACCCCATCCTTCTCCATCGCGCGGAGCCTTATCACGCCTGTGGTGGTTTCCTCACTCGCGCCCCAGACCCCATCGACGAGCTCCTGCCTCTCCCTCATCAGGGTGCTTATCATGTCTGCACCATCGTCTATGATGATGTTGGGCCTTATGTCGAGCGCCTTGTGCATGAACTCGTAGTATTCCTCCCTATCCTCGCCCCTAATGGCGTAAACCTTGACACCTGCCTTGGCCAGTGCTGCGACGACGTCGTCCTGGGTCGAAAGTGGGTTGCTCGCAGCCGCTGAGACTTCGGCACCTGCAGCTTTGAGCGTCAGGAGAAGGAAGGCCGTCTTCATCTCAAGGTGGAGCGTTGTGGCTATCCTGACTCCTTTGAAGGGCTTTCTCTTCTCGAAGTCAGCCCTTATGTGCTGAAGAACCGGCATGAACCTGGAGACCCAGTCTATCTTCTTCTTCCCGCTTGGGGCGAGCGATATGTCCCTAACGCAGTAATCCTTCGTGCAGTCCATATTCATCACCGGTGAAACCTTCGGGGCACCCCTTAAAACACTTGAGCTACCATTTTTGTGTATTCGATTTCATATTTAAAGCGGTTCATCCAATTCCGGAAAGGTTTTTAGGCTAATGTGGCTACAACCGTTGGTGTTCCCATGATAGTTGACCTCTCAGTACCCATCTCCGAGGAGACTCCCGTATATCCGGACGATCCCCCTGTGGGGATGAAGCTCTGGGCCGTCATCGACAGAGATGGCTACTACATGAACGCCCTTAAGCTCGGTGAGCATACTGGAACCCACGTTGACGCCCCGGCCCACTTCGTACCTGGTGGAAAGACCGTGGATGAGATACCCCTTGAGAAGTTCATCGGCCGCGGCCTTGTTCTGGACGTTCGCGCCGGCGACGGGCCGGTAAAGCTCGACGAGATTCCGGATTCGGGCTACTTCGATAGAATAGTCCTGTTCCTGACAGGCGGAAGGGAGCTCTCCCCCGAGGTGGCGCTGTTCCTAGTGGCTGAGGGGGCAAAAGCCGTCGGAACCGACGCGATGAGCATCGGCGACGACGCCGTCCACAAGATACTACTGTCGGCCGAAGTGCCGATTTTCGAGAATCTCACCAACCTCGAAGTTCTTCTGGACATGGAGTTCACATTTATGGCCTTTCCTCTGAAAATAGAGGGCGGCTCAGGGAGCCCCGTTAGGGCCGTGGCGGTGGTTCACTCAGAGCCCGAATGATTGCTTCCTTTAATACTCGTCTGTCCCGCTTTTTCGCCGGTCTTTCCCTTCATGGAGTTCCTTCTCCGTGCCTTCTGCTCCCTCAAATACGGGTAGCGCATGATGTGTCCGCAGTTGAGGCATTTGATCACGACGTGGGGGTAGGGCCGGCTCCTCAGCCTTACCCTTGTGTTCTTTCCTGGAACTAGGAAGGAGTGGCATTTCTTGCAGTAGCGCCGCTTCCACTTCCTCGGCATCCTTATCTTGGCCTTCTGCTGAACTGCGAGGGCTATCTCGACGTAGCGGTTGGCTAATTCTGGCTCGTAGGGAAAAACCCGCTCTGCTAACGTGAAGAGTATCTCAACCCTTTCCCTGGCGATTCTCTTCTTCTCCCTCTGCTCTTTCTGGCGTATAAACTTCTTCCTTGACATACCATCACCGTATGAGCCTGAGCTTCCCTGGGAACGGCTCGTATACGTAGCCGGTGGCTATAAACCTTTCAATCATGTCGAGGGCGTCCCGCTCGTTGAAGCCGTTTCTCACCATCTCACTCAGGAACTCCTCCCGGGTAACTTCCCCTGTGGGACTGGTGGAGGCAAGGTCATGGAATATATGAAGCGCCTTTTGGGCCCGGACGTCGTGGGGGATGTAGCGCTCATACTCCTTCTCCAGCTTCATTATGACCTCCGGCCTCTTTCTAATGATCTCGTTAAGAACCACGTTCCACTCGTTCAGTATCGTATCATCAATCTCTCTGACATCTTTCACGGCCCTGTCTGTGACCCTTCCATAAAACCTTGTAATGGCCCCAAAGAGCCGGGTGTCGAGGTAGAACCTCATTCCGAGGTGGAGCACCCCGCTTGGGGTTGTCAGCTTTCCAAATGTTTCGCTGTACTCCTCCCTGCCCCACCTCCTCCATTTTAGGTGCTCCTCCCTCAGCCTGCTTAGCTCGTCATAGCTCATGGAGCGATAGCGTTCCCTGTTGATGAAAATAGTCACGAGCAGGTTGGGGATCAGCTGCCGGAATTCCCTGTTCTCCTCGAAGTAGGGCTTCTCCTCCCACGGCATGAGAACAAAGGGAGTCTCGGAGATTTTGGCCAGGGGGTCGGTGGGGTCCGCCTCGACGTCCTGGGGCAGGAGGCCGATTGCCCTTTTGTTCACTAAGGGTCTCTCGCTCCATTTTGGTATCCTCATCAGCCCCCTCTTTGAGGAGGGGGTGTAATATTTCATGTCCGTCCCGTTGGGGTTGCGGATCCGGAAATCAATGTCCAGTACTGGATCAATTATTTCGAGGGAGGTTTCTTTTCTCAGACGAACTTCCCACGGTAGACTCGATTGGAAGTATTTTAGTGCCTTCCAGAGGGCCAGAAGCCCCATGTTTTCCCTGTACTTGTAGACTGTGTACTCAAAGCCCTCGCCCCATTGGGGGGTCTCGCTTCCCCAGAGGATATAGGGGACGCCGTAGAGTGAATAGATAAGAGCTTTCCTCATATCGCTGCGGACATAGATAGTTCTCTCAAAGAGGTCGAGAACCTCCCGTCTGCTGAGCGCAAACTCACGGTAGTCCTTCCAGTACTCCGAGTAGTCCCTTCCCTCAATCGAACTCGCGTGAACCATCCTCAGGTTGCCGAAAGGGTAGGCATCTATGACGCCCTTAACCAGGACATAGCTTCCGGGTTTTACCTCTCCGGAGACTTTTGTCCCCTCCGTTGCCCGTATGATGAGGTAAGTCCTGAACTCGTTCTCTCCGAGCTTGGCAAGCTCCGAGGGCGATAGCGGGGAGAGCATGTAGTATGCCGCATCCCTTGGGGCATTGGGGGGCTTTCTGGCGAGCAGGAAACCCTTTGCCTCGACGTTCTCTCCGTTTTTCATGGTTTGGAGCCATCTCTGGAATTCCCTAACCCTTTTGCCGGGACTTAGCGGTTCCCTGGTTCGCTCCAACATCAGCAGTTCCAGTATCTCCCTCTCCATCGAGACACCTAAACACCGTAAGATTTATAAACCCTCCGCGGCAGGTATGTATCGGTACGGCGGTCATAGCGGCGGGGTCACACCCGGTCTCGTTTCGACCCCGGAAGTTAAGCCCGCCAGCGATCCCGGGTGTACTGCCCTCCGAGAGGGGGCGGGAAACCGGGGACGCCGCCGGCCACTATCCACCTTCTCACGGAATTTCTCGCAAGCCTTAAATCCTTTGGAGTGTATTCTCTCTTGATGAGTCCGATGGTTGATGGGGAGGAACTCAAGCGGAGATGGGAGAGAACCGTTGAAGCGCTTTTCCGAGAGAGGGTCATCAAAAGTGAGGCTGTTAAGCGGGCTTTTCTGAAGTATCCTCGATATCTCTTTGTTGAAAAGCGCTACTGGAGCTACGCCCACATCGATGAGCCCCTTCCAATCCCTGCGGGGCAAACGATAAGCGCACCCCACATGGTGGCGATAATGCTCGAGCTCACCGAGCTAAAACCTGGAATGAGAGTCCTTGAGATAGGAACCGGAAGCGGGTGGAACGCGGCTCTGATATCTGAACTCGTGAAGACCGACGTTTACACCGTTGAGCGGATTCCCGAGCTGGTCGAGTTCGCGCACAGAAACCTCGAACGGGCTGGCGTTAGGAACGTTCACATCTTCCTCGGAGACGGTACAAAGGGCTTTCCGCCGAAGGCGCCCTACGACAGGATAATAGTCACCGCTGGAGCACCAAAGATTCCGGAGCCTTTAGTGGAGCAGCTCAGGCCCGGTGGGAGGCTTATAATCCCGGTCGGAAGATACCACCTCTGGCAGGACCTCTATGTGGTCGAAAAAACTGAGGATGGAAAAATACGAAAGAAGCACTGGGGCAGCGTTGCGTTCGTGCCCCTCATAGGTGAGCACGGCTGGAGGGAGTAGGCTTTTAAGCTCCTTCCGAGCTTTTCTTTAGGTGGTACCATGGTGAGGCTTATCTCTTTCGATCTTGAGGGCACGCTAGTGAAATCAATCTCGAGCTGGGTGGAACTCCACAAGAGGTTCGGGACCTGGGAGAAGGGGAAGGAGTACGCGGAGCTTTTCTTTGCAGGTAAAATAGACTACGTGAAGTGGGCCGAGCTGGACGCGTCGCTCTGGAAGGGGCACACGAGGGACGAGATACTGGAATGGGCGAACTCTGTAGAATACATGGACGGGGCCAGAGAGCTGATAGAATTTCTGAAGCGGAACGACTTCAAGATAGCGATCCTCTCGAGCGGTCTTATGTGTCTCGCCGGAAGGATAGCGGAAGAGCTCGGCGTCGATTACGTCTATGCCAACGAACTCATCTTTGACAAGAACGGCGTTGTCACCGGGAAGGTGAATCCCGCGGTGGACTTCAAGAGCAAGGGAAACATCCTGCGGGAGCTTAAAGAGGAACTCAAGCCCGAACTCACGGTAGCGGTCGGCGACGGCTATAACGATCTCAGTATGTTCAGAGAGGCCGATGTCAGCATAGCGATAAACCCCCACGAGGGTGTGGAAGGCGACCACAACGTCGACAGCCTCTGGGAAGTGAAGGAGATAATAACAGGCCTGCTGGAGTAGCGGGGTCGGTGAAGGGCGTGCTCATCACGCGTCAGCAAAGCAAAAGCTCCTCATCCCCCTGTTGGCCCGGCCGGAATCCCCGCCTCACTCCTCCGCGGGGTGGGCGGACGCCGGGCCGGCGGTGGGGTTTACGGGCGGGAGGTTAAAAGCCTAACTCACAGCCCGGCCATCTTGAGCTGTATCCACCAAAAGATATCGCCCCAGAAGTAGCTAATGAGGAAACCGAGGAACAGTGCAGGGGCAAAGGGCATGGACTTCTTTCTTAAAAACCTGTTCTCGAGCCTTCCCTCTTCCACAAGGCGCCTGAGCTCCTCTATCTGCTCCTTTCTGAGGCCCTCCGCAGTGGGGGACGCTATTATCCTTCCGTAGTCAGACCTCAGGAGTGATGGGTCCCCGGAGACAACGGCGTTCTTCATGCGCGTGAGGGGGTCACTCCTGTCCCTGAGAACTGTCCCATCCTTCTCGAAAACGGTCTCACCGAGTATGTCCCACTCCCTCAACTCCTCGACAGGCACCTCCTCCATTAGGACGCCGGTTCTCATGAACTTAACGAGGGAGAAGAACACCTTGAAGATGTACAGGACTGCTAGGAGCCTGAGGAACACCCCCATCACAGGTGCGGGGTCGGTGTAGAGAAGGTAAGCCAGCACTGCTAATCCTATGGCGTCTCCGACTTTCCTGAACTTTCCAAGGGCGTATATGACCGCGATTGTGAACAGCCATGACCATATCCCCGTTATCGCTGTTCCCGACAGGTCATATATTATCAGCCTGAAGCCGAGGGCTGCCATTATCCACAGGGCGACCTCACCGGTCAGCCTGGCCCCGTCCGTGAATATCCGCTTCAGTTCATCAAACTGTCTTCTGGACAGTATCACGCCAAAGGCGTAGAGGAATATGAAGGGGAAAATCGCTATGAGGCTGTTCAGGAGTATCGTCAGCGGGTAGAGGGGGTACCGGAGGGCGTAGGGAGCCACCACTGACGCTGTTGCGGGTGCGTAGGGGAGCAGTGCCGAGAATCCGGCCAGTATAACGGCATCACCGCTCGCCCATGCTCCAATGTAGTAGAGGAGCAGACCCAGTAAAAAGCCGAGGATTAGCCCTATGAGGCCCGAAGCGGCAAGTGTTGGATCCTGGGCTTTGATGCCGAGGTAGAGGTAGTACAGTATTCCGACCTCAACGGCCGGAACAGTGAGCTTTTCGACCCATCCGGGGAGGCCGGTGTCGCCTTCTTCACCCTCTTCCCAGCCGAGGAGTTTCCCCATGAGGGTGAGCGTCGGAAAAACGTGGTTGTCAAAGATGAAGCCTGTCTTTACGTCCGTGTAGGAAGTAAGAAGCCCCATAGCCAGGCCCAGAACGAAGGGCAGAAACTCCATGATTCCACCTCAGAGGTTTTCAAGGATCTGCTGTCTTACCTGTGTTATGTAATCTTCTATTGCCGCGTCCATGTTCCTTACCCCGTTGAGAACGACCCTCGTCGCCACTAGTACTATGATGAGAACAGCGGCAAGCATGAAGAGGTACTCTATTGCGCCCTGGGCCCGCCTCATTCCCTGCACCTGGTTCACCTTCTGCGCTAAAGGATTTAAAAGTTTCCATCAGCCTTTTAAGCGGGGCGAGAAATCGGAGTGTGGTGAAAGATGAGGGTCTATCGACTCAGGGTTCGTGAGGAGTACCTTGATTATATACGGTCTGGGGAGAAGAGAATAGAGGTCAGGGTCGCATACCCACAGCTGAGGGGCATAAAGCTGGGGGACAAAATAATATTCAACGACCAAGTGCCCGCGGTGGTAACGTCCGTTAAGCGCTATGAGACCTTCCGCCAGGTTCTCCGGGAGGAGCCGATAAAGAAGATATTTCCGGACGAGCCGAGCTTCGAGAGGGCGGTGAAGAGGTTCCACAACATGTACCCCAAGTGGAAGGAGAACCGCTACGGTGTCATAGCAATAAGGTTCAAGCTCGTGGGCGAGAAAGGGTGATGCCCATGCGCCACCTGAAGTTCGACGGGCGCTACGCCGAGGCGATACTCAGCGGAAGGAAGAGGGCCACCGTCAGGCTCGGCAGGGGGCCAAACCTCAAAGAAGGCGATACCATCCTCATACACTCCGGCGGCTACGCCCTCGGAAAGGCAGTCATCGAGAGGATTGAGACCAAAACCGTCGGCGAGCTGACGGATGAGGATGCTTTTCTTGACGGTTTCTCAAGCCGTGAGGAGCTGATAAACGCGCTCAAACAGCACTACAAGCACGTCAGCGACGACTCAACGGCCCATGTCATAGTCTTCCGGCTGGTGGAGAAGTTCAGCAGGCCCGTCATGAGTTCGGACTATGCGTACGAGGGCAACAACCCCATAGAGATAGCGGAAATAGCGCTTAAACATCTCGACCTTTCTGAAGAAGACAGGCAACTCATAGAGCTTTTCCTCCGGATAGGGAGCCTCAGGAAAGCCGCCCACAGGCTCGGCGGCATGAACAAGCGCTACCTCATCAGGAACGCTCTGAGGAGGGCCTACGAGGAGCTTAAAAGGCGGGGCCTCATGGGGCCAAAACTCTGAGGTCCTCAAGAACGGATACTGTCTCGTTCTCTCCATCACCTGTCTTGATTGCGGAGAGGGTAACCGGCATGAGCTTGAACGTTCCACCGTGAATTAAGCGTCTAAGCTGTCCGATAAACTGCTCCATCTCGAACTCGTCCCTGAATTCCACCTTCGCTATGAAGTCGTACTCCCCGTAGAGCCAGTGGCCTTCGACGGGGAGCTTCTCCAGAACCTCGTCCCGGACGCCCCAGACGAGGAGTATTGCTTCGATATTGCACACCCCCCAATGTTTTCTGCTTTCAAAATTCGCCGAGCAATAAAACTTTTTCTAAATTTTTTCTATCAAATTGGCAATTTCCCGAAGGATTTTGGTTCAGATTTTGTCATTGTGGCGGGGAAGGGTTTTAACTCCTCCAGACAATTTTCTGCGGTGGTCAGAATGCTAAGGGCGGTGTTCTTCGACTTCGTCGGGACGCTCATCACTAAGGAGGGCGAGAACGTTACCCACCAGAACATAGTGAGGGAAGTCCTTAGAAAGGCTGGCAGGGAAGACTTAGATTATATTAAGCTCTGGAAGGAGTACGAGGCTGAAAGCTCCGCCCTCTTTAAAGAGCTGGCCGGAAAGCCCTACGTTAAAATCAGGGACGTTGACACCGAGGCCATGAAAAGGGTCGCGGAAAGGCGCGGCTTCGATGTTCCGGCCGATTTCTGGGAGATAAGCATGGCGATGCACGAGAAATACGGTGAGCTGTTCCCCGATGCGGTCGAAACGATCAGAGCCCTCAAAGACCTCGGCCTCCACATAGGAATAATCACCGATTCGGACAACGACTATATAGAAGCCCACCTCAAGGCCCTCGGCATCTACGACCTCTTCGACAGCATTACCACGAGCGAGGATGCCGGTTTCTATAAACCCCACGAGGGGCCTTTCCTTCTGGCGCTTGAGAGGGCGGGGGTTAAAGCTGGGGAATCCCTCTACGTCGGCGACAACCCCACGAAGGACTGCGTCGGAGCCAGAAAGGTTGGGATGCTGAGCGTCCTCCTCGATCCTGAGGGGAAAAAGCGCGAACTCTGGGGGGACTGCGACTTCGTGGTCTCGAAGCTTTCCGACGTGGTCGCGATAGCGAAGGGACTAATGGAAAAATGAAGGGGTCGGCAACGGCAGGGCTCTTCATGGCCGCTTTCCAGCGGCTCGCCTAGCGAAATTCTCGTCATTCCCCCTTTCTTCACCTGAGCCTCTGGTATGCCGCCCACATGCGCTGGAAAACCGTTATCCACGCGAGCACGGCAATGATGTAAACCCCGTACTCCACGTAGCCAAACATGGCGGTTATTATGAGTATGAGCAGCCTTTCGGCCCTCTCCGCTATTCCCACGGCGAGCTTCCCTGAACCGGCAAGCTCCGCCCGGCAGCGCTCGTAGCTCACCAGATAGCTGCCCATGAAGGCAATGAAAGCTATTCTCCAGTCCACGAGATTCCCCAAAGCAATGCCGAAGAGAACGGTCCCATCGCTTATCCTGTCGAAAGTTGAGTCGAGGAAGGCACCGAAGCGGCTGGTCTTCCCGGTCATCCTCGCGAGGGTTCCATCAAGGGCGTCTATGAGCGAGCCGAATAGCAGGACAATGGCTGCCAAGAACTGCTCCCTCTGGGAAAACAGGTAGGCACCGACGAGGCTTATCAGCAGTCCCAGGATGGTTATCGTGTTCGGCGTAATGCCCGCCTTTGCCAGAGGTCTCACTATCGCTTCGAGGTAGCCCTTGACGTTTTCGCGGTACCTGTTGAGCACCATCGCGACCACCGGTTACCCAAGCTCGATTACCCTCTTCCCGCGCTCCTGTGGGACTATCCTGAGCTTTGCGTTGCTGAACTCCTTCCTGAGGCCCCCACCATCCAGCAGCCTGTCGAGGAAGACCGCCAGAGCGGCAACCTCGCTGTGGGGCTGATTACCAACCGCCACGTTGTAGTCTGCCATCTCGTAGACGTCCCTTGGGACCTTCTCGGCCCCGACGACAACCATCACGTCCCTTCCGGTTTTCAGTTCTCTCTTTATGGCTGGCAGGGCGTCGTCTATGTGGATCCCGTACATCGTCAGGTGGACTATTATTCCCCCGGACTCCTTCCACCCGCGCATCATCCTTTTCCAGCTGGGATCGAATGCTATCTCAAAAGGCCCTCCCCAGCGCCTCACGACGTCCTCGACACTGTCCCTGACGTGCTCATCTTCCTCTGCGGCGATTATTATTTTATCCGCTCCGAATGCCCTCGCTGTTAGTGCCACGTGTGTCGTAATCCTCTTGTCCCTCTCCGGCCTGTGTCCCAGGCGAAGCACCGTTATCATCACTCTTCACCCGCGAATATCTTCCAGTACCTGGTGAAATCGTCGGCCCATTTCATGTTCTTGTAGAAATCATACATGGTTTTTACGTTTTGCTCTATCTGGGAGATGCTGTACTCTCCAACCACCCTGTTGAGGTCGTCCTGGCTGGGCGCCGCTGACATCAGGAAGAGCGCGTAGAGCCTCTCATCCCCCTGGAGGTCGTTAATGGCGATCATGAACTTGGACCTAAGCTCGGGCTTGAGCCTCTGGAGTATTGTGGCAAGCAGCCTGTCTTCCAGGGATGCCATAAAGTACTCAGTAACGTCCACGTGTTCATGCCCCGTGAGCAAGGATGGGTTCTGGGCCACGAGCCGGTATCCTCCGTCGTTTACCAGCTGGTGTACCTTGGGGAAGTATGGGCTTGCAAGGTACTCATCCATGGAACCGAGGAACCCGTGCCGGATGTCAACTATGTACCACCCGTCGGCTGTGTAAAATCCCGTGATTGGATGCTTCATACAGGATGTGCCGTCGTACAGTGTTATCATCATTGCAGGAACGTTGATTGAGCGCATCATGGCGGTGAAGAGTATCTGGGCCTCGCTGTAGCTGGCCCTGTCTTTCAGGAGTATCTCACCGGGTTCAAGGGTTGATGTGTTGCTGGAGAACGAGTAGTGCCTGTCCATCCAGTTCAGTATCGCCCTAGCGGCTTCCACCTCGGATTCGGCCCCGTCGATTATGCCCCGGGTGAAGTTGCCGAGCTCCTTTCTGTCGAACTCGGAGGTTGAGTTGTAGAAGGACTCCCAGTACGAATCAACAATGCGGTTCTTAACAACCCAGTAGTATTCGGGCCCGTATGCCCCGTCAAGGTCATTGCTGGACGCTTCCCACGGCCTCCACACAACTTTCATCGGCACGCTCTCGACGGCACTGCGCTCCACCCTTCCTATGCGGTACTTTACTATCACAGACACGTATCCTTCCCTTTTGGTGTATGGGGCCTTGATGAGGTAGCCGATAGTCACAGTCTGACCCGGCTCAACTGTCTCCGGAACCGCGTCCGAACCCAGCACTTCCATTCCATCAAGGAGGTCAAGCTGGATGTCAGACAGGCTTATCTGGCCGTTCATCGGGTTCTCGATCCTCAGGGTCAGCCGGTAGACGTCCCCACCGCTGACCGTGTCCGGTGCTTCCACAGAAACCGGGATCTCCTCCGAAGAAGATATGGTGTCCGAGACCGTTATCCGGAACTGTCCGTAAAATCCAGTCCAAGAGCGCTTAAGCTCGTCCGTCAGCTCAAGGGAGAGTTTGAGGTTGTAAACTCCCTGTTTGGGAGGGGCGCGCAGTATCCAGACCAGCTGGACGCTCTCACCCACCGGGAGAACCTTGGGGAACTTTGGTTCCTGGAGTATCTGGAAAGTGTCGTCTCCAAGGACCAGCGTGGCCCCGGTGAGCCCGACTTTTCCGGTGTTGTTGACGAGTATCATGACATGGATTGTCCCGCCGGGTCTGACCACAGTCCTGTCCACCGAGAATTTGACCTCGGCGGGAGGTTTGAACAGACAGCCTGATGCCACCACAATGAGAACGAGGAGCAAAGCAGGGATAAACTTTCTCATGGCCATCTTCCAAACCCTTTAAAGCTTCAACCGTTAATAAGCTTTAGGTGATGGGCATGATAACGCTGACGACCGATTTTGGTCTTAGGGGCCCCTACGTGGGTGAGATGAAGGCGGCCATACTCCGGGTGAATCCGAACGCCACGCTGGTTGACGTTACTCATTCCATAACGAGGCACTCCATAGTCGAGGGCTCCTTCGTCATGGAGCAGGTGGTCAAGTATTCGCCGGAGGGAACGGTTCACGTCGGCGTCATTGACCCGGGGGTTGGTACAGAGAGGAGGGCCGTTATAGTCGAGGGCGACCAGTGGCTGGTAGTGCCGGACAACGGTCTCGCAACGCTCCCTATGAGGCACATAAATCCCAGGCGTGCCTGGGCCATAGACCTAGTGAGAATAAGGAGCTTCACTGGATGGAGAATAAGCCCCACCTTCCATGGGAGGGACGTCTTCGGTCCGGCGGGGGCTCTGCTCGAGGCGGGCATAGAACCCGAGCAGTTTGCGGAGGAGGTACCGTTGGAGGGCCTCGTCAGGCTCGACATCGAGCCGAAAAGAAAGGGTGACTCCTGGCTGCTTAGGGTCATCTACATAGACGACTTTGGCAACGTCATCCTGAACCTTGGGGGCTACGGGAGGCCGGAGGCAGTTGAACTGCCTGATCTGGGGCTTAGAATCCCGTACCTTGACACCTATGGACAGGTCGAGCCCGGCGAACTGTTGGCCCTCCCAGGAAGCCATGATTACCTTGAAATAGCGGTCAACCAAGGTTCTGCCGCTGAAAGACTTGGGCTCCGGGTTGGGGATGAACTGAGGGTGCGGCTGGTTTAAGAAAACTGGACGAAAATCCGAAAAATCTTGAACAAGGGGGTGAAAATTCGTGCCAGCTCCAAGACGCGGTCTCTTCGTCGGCCGTTTCCAGCCGGTTCACAACGGGCATATCAGGGCCCTTGAGTTCGTTTTCTCGCAGGTGGACGAGGTGATAATAGGCATTGGTAGTGCTCAGGCCAGCCACACGCTCAAGAACCCCTTCACGACGAGCGAAAGGATGGAGATGCTCATAAGGGCTCTGGACGAGGCGGGTCTGAAGAAGCGCTACTATCTGATTCCACTACCGGACATCAACTTCAACGCTATCTGGTCAACCTACGTCCAGAGCATGGTTCCAAGATTTGACGTCGTCTTCACTGGAAACTCTCTTGTCGCCCAGCTCTTCCGTGAGAGAGGCTATGAAGTCATAGTACAGCCCATGTTCAGGAAGGACATCCTCTCGGCGACGGAGATAAGGAAGCGCATGATGGACGGCGAGCCCTGGGAGGAGCTCGTGCCGAAGAGTGTCGCCGAGTTCATCAGGGAGATCAAAGGCGTTGAGAGGATAAAGATGCTCGCCACAAATCTTGAAAACTCGGAGAAAGAGCTGCAGGCGCCAATAAGGATTCCGGAGTTCTGAGGAGGACAAAAAGAGGTAAAAACTTTACAGTGAAAATGGATTAGGTGGGGTCCTGTGCTATATACACACGAAAGGGCCTCCAAACATCGAGAGAAATTCAAAAAGCTCATGTTGGTAACACTAGCACTGTTTGGATTAGGTTTGATATTTCCTCTGCTTCTTATCGGAGCTTTAATGATGCTTTTGATAAGTCTTAAGGAGTACAACACGTATAAAGCTTGGCAAAAGGGATTTGAAGGGGAATCAAAAGTAATTGATGAGCTTTACATACCAGGTAGCATTCTTTTGTCGGACATTCACCTTCCAGGCAAGAAAGGCAATATCGATCACGTTCTGGTAAGCAGTAGAGGAGTGTTCGTTCTTGAAACAAAGAACTATTCTGGCGAGTATTGGGTTAGTGGAGATACTTGGAAAACGAGGGGATATGGCAGAAGACGGCGGGGCAAAATTGCAGTGAGAAGTCCTGCAGTAGAAGTCAAAAAAGAAGCTACGGCGGTTTCTTCCTTTCTTAAAAAGAAGCTCAGGAGAGAATACACCGTCCATCCTATTATTGTCCTTACTGGGGATGCAAAGATACATGGAATTAAAAGTTCAGAGATTCCAATACTCCATTTGGAAGACGTCCCTGTGTACATCAACAAGTTTCCTAACGTGCTCACTCAAAGGGATATTTTTGAGATATCTCAAACACTGGAAGAGTATGCAGCTCACATAAAAGATATGAGAACGGCAACTGGGGAGTGAAACAAGGATGAGCAGCTGGGAGGCACTTGAAAAGTTCCTGAAGCCATGGAAGGAAAAAGATTTCGTTGAGGCCGCTCTGCTAACTGGAAGTTATGCAGTTGGGCTACAGACCAGATACTCCGATGTGGACGTTTACATCGTGCTCTCCGATGACGTGGAATGGAGGGAGAGGGGAAACGTCGTTATAGATGGGACTTTAATTGAGTACTTCGCAAACCCGGCGAGGCAGATCAGGCACTACTTTGAGAAGGAGTTTGCCCAGAACAGCCGGGCCACCGCGAGGATTATAGTAATTGGGAAAGTGCTCTTTGACAGGACTGGAATAGCTGAGGTTCTAAAGGCGGAAGCGCTGGAATACATGAAGAGACCCTTTGAACGGCCCGATGAGACATGGGTGGAAGTAGCCAAGTACTCCCTCTGGGACATGCTCGACAGCCTGAATGACGCCGGGGAGAGGGGAGACCCCAGCTTCCACTACCTCTACCATCTGGCACTCCACAGGGCCCTTGAGGTCTACTCCAAGTTTTTGGGCTTGGAGGTTCCCCCTGCGAGCAAAGTTTACCGGCTTTTCAGCGACGAAGGGTTTAGAAAGGCGTACATGTTTGAGGAATTTCCAGATGGAGAGTTCGTGAAGCTGTTCCTGAAGGCCCTTGAGAGGTGCGAGACCAGAAACCTTGAGGAAGTGATAACCCACGTCTTTGAGGGGATGGGCGGTTTTGACATCGATGGCTGGCGGCTGAGGACTAAGGTTGAAGTTTAGATGCCGGTGCTCTTGCTGCCCTGGATCTATAAAGCCTCATAAACAGCGCCCCTGTCGCCATGAACGGCACCAGGCTCGCCGCGTACGGGAGAGTCGCGTGGACGCTCGCTAGTGCACCGGCGATGAGGGGGTAACAAGGCCGATCGGCCTGTTGTAGCTCGATATTGCCGCGTGGAACGCACTGGCGTGCTCCTCTGGAATCTCACCCCAGCGCATCTGGAACTCCGTTCGTATTTTTCAGAGACCTTTTAAGGTTTAACGTCGAGCTTTGAGGGAGTGATTCCATGCTCAGGGGGGTCGGCTACCTCCTTTCGATAACGCTCTCGCTCTACGCCCTCTCGGCGCTCTCGGCGGGAGTGGCGTTTTTCTCAACGCTAGTGGGGAGGCTCTTCGGACTTCTTTTGGCCCTCGTCTTGGCATATCTCGTGTCCGGGCTTTTCTATGGCTTTCCTATGGGATGGAGCACTGACCGGGAGAGCATCTCCCACGCCATAGCCCTCATGCTTCCCCTATACGCGCTCTCCTTCGTCGCCATGCTCTACTTTGGTGCGGAAAGGTTCATGGATATGGCGAGGCCAAGCTTTGCGGTAGAATGGGGCCCCTCCCTCATCCCTTACTCCCTCGCCTTCTGGACGCTGAGTGGGATTTTAACGGCGTTCTTCCACAATGCCGTTCCTTACGAGCTTTTCGGCGAGAAGGGAAGGCTCGCGGGGATAGCGGGAGCCACCGCCGTCTTTGCCCTAACTACAACCGGCCCCTGCTCACGGGCTTCTGGAGGCCAGAGGACATAATCTTCTTTGGAGCAGCATTCTCCTACTCTTATTCGGTCAATGGGAAGCCTCTTGCCCTCGTTGTTGCGTACCTGTTCTCTGAGCTTCCCCTCTGGTGGTGTTTGCTCTCTCCCCTCGGCGAGGCGGTCTTTGCGGGCTACATCACGGTTCGGTTTCTTATATCTACCTACTTCCTGCTCAAGCACTTGGCGTAAACTAGCGCCGGCTCGCCCCACTCGGGATGCGGGTCTATCAGCGCGATTCTCACGAAGCCCCTCAGCTCATAGAAAAGCCTCGTCTCATCGTAGGGCTTATACGAGAGGTCACCAGAGGTTTTGACGACGAGAACCTCAAAGCCCCTTCCCTTCGCCCACCCCTCGACGGACTGGAGCAGGTTCGTCCCTATTCCTTTGCCCCTCAGCTCCCGCCTAACGGCCATCCAGAGGATTTCAAGGGCTTTTTCGTTGAGCGGTTTGACCGTTACAAAGCCGAGAACCTCCTCCCCTTCAACGGCAACGAAGGTCTTCTCCTCTCTCAAATCCCGCCCCATAGCCCTCAGACCGGCCTCGTTGAACCACTCTGGCAGGGCCTTCGCTATCTCCAGGCATGCACGCCTTTCTCCTTCGGTTTCGAGGGACTTAATGACCATGCTCTCCTCTCCGTTTTGGCTGGATTCCCATCTCACGGGATATATTTAAACCTCACCTGCGATTTTACCCTGGGGGCAGTGATGAAAAGGGCGGTAGGGTACGTGCTTGTGCTCACGGCTTCGCTCTACGCCATTACCGGAGTTATTCTGCGGAGCGGGGTTTCCCTAACCCCCTCATTGAGGCTTTTGGCGGCCTTTTCGGCCCTACTGATTTCGTTTCTAATCTCGAGGGCATTTTACCCCCGGTTGCCAGGCATGGACATCAAGGGGGAGAGCATCTCCCACGTTCTGGCCCTGATGTTCCCGCTCTATGCCCTTTCCCTCATAGGGGTGCTCTACTTCGGCCCGGAGAGGTTCATGGAGATGACCTTACCTCCATGAAACTCCAACTCTAGACCGTCGTGCGGGACAACGAGCCTTCCGAAGGCGGAGCTTTCCACGGGCGCGATGTAAACCCCCCGCCGGAATCTCGACCTCGCGCATCCAGACGTAGTCCACGTCCACTGCGGAGATGAACTCCAGGAGGTATTCATTGGGCTTTATCCCGTCTTCCTCAAGCCACGCCGGCGGGGGAAGGTTCACGAGGAGCGTCGGCACCTTCTCGTCCTGCAGGAGGCCATACATAGAGTTCCAGAAAGAGAAGACCTTCTCCTGAACGTCCTCGGATAGATCATCGACGGCCGTGTACTGGGAGAGCCATATTACGACATCAGCTTTCCTGAGGATGCCGGCAACGCTTTCTGAAGGCTTTTCTGGAAAATCAGATACCAGCGAGTCGTCGAAACTCCAGAGGAATGGGAGCGCACCAACGCGGATGGCTTCCTCGGCCAGTAAGCTGGCGAAGTTCCTGTTGTGTGCCCCGTGAATTATCAATACAGATTCATCCTTTCCAACGAGCGCTGAGTCCCTGATTATTCGCCTGGCGGCGCTCCTGAGGTTGTTCCTCATCCCAAACACCTAAACCAGCTTTTTCCTGAATACCAGCACGTTCGGCTCCTCGGTTTCGTCCCAGAGGAAGAGGCCAAGCCTTTTCAGTCCCGGCAGGACTGGTTTCATGCCGCTGGGGATCATAAGGTCGAACTCTTTCCGTCCCTTTTCCCGTGCAACCCATGCCATTCCAGGGAGCATGGTCCTCAGGCACGCCAGACCCGTGGAAAGCGGAGTGAAGGTAACCTCGCCCTTTGGGGCAAGGAACTTGAAGCCGTCGATCTCATACACCTCACCCTTTTCCCTTAGCCACTCCAGGGCCTCTTCGCTTCTGTGGACAAATTTCCAGCCCAGAGGAACGATCCCGAAGGGCAGGTCTTCCATAGTCAGCTCCGCCGGCTGGGGCCCCTCCGGCTCAAAGGTCTCTACACTCGCCCCCAGGTTAAAGAACTTCGCGATTATCGAGAAGCCGTCCTTCTTTGCCATGGCTATGCTCTCCCTGTTCAGGAAGTACGTGGAGAACTCAAGGGCCTCAATCTTCCCCTCACGGGCGAGCCTTTCGCCCAGTTCTAGCATGAAGCTGTGGAGCTTTCTCCCGTAGCCCCTGCCCCTGTAGTCCGGGTGAACCCTCAGCCCTTCAAGCCAGCCGACCTTCCCTGGGAGAAGCGTCATCTTGGCCGTGCCGATTACCTTTCCATCAATCTCAAGGACGTAGAAGTTCCCGTCTTTGACCCACTCATCGAAAACCCTCGCCAAGTAATCATCGCCGCCCCATGTTAGCCTTGCAATCTCCTCGATAAAAGGTCTGTCCTCCGGCTTTGCCTCGCGGATGAGCGGTTCCATGTTATCACCAAGTTTAATTCACGTTGTCCCAATTTATGGGTTTGGGAAGGTTAAGTTGAAGATGAGTCCTCCGGCAGTATCTGTAATTTTCTGCTTTATCCCCTCCACAGTTGCGTTGCGGAATGGGATCTTGTCGAGGAGTTCTCTAATTCTCAGTTCATCATCCCTCTCACAGCTCCCTGGAAACGGCTTTGTAATCTCAAGCCGCTTTAAAACACCGGTTCGCTCATCCACCTCCCCCATGATGAGCCAGCGGAGGGAAGTGTTTTCCGCTGAGACGCATTCGAACTCGACGTGAAGCCAGATCCCTTTGTCCGCGACCGAGCCCACTGAACCCCCGCACCTCCCCCGGCTTTCGTTTTGGTCAATCCTGAGAGTGGCGCTGATGTTATCAAAGAGCTTCCAGTAGGCTCGCATGACTGCCGCTTGTGCCGTGTCCTCTGTAATCCCCAGAACCTCTCCAGTGGTGTGATTGATCCGATACGTTATCCACGGGAAGCCCGGCACGCGACTTCCGTTCGAGGGGTAGTAAGCGGAAACGCGGACGTAGACAACGTCTCGCTCTTTCCATCCGTTCAGATTGTGCCACATCCAGAACACACCTTTTTTCGGATCGTAGTCCGCTTCAAAGCTCCAAGAAAAGATGCTTCCGACCGTCAGGGACACGTTTCCGAGTTTCTCCATTATGTCAGGCCGCGTTTCTCTAAGGTGGTCAATCGCGGCGTAAATGTCCCTTCTATACTCCTCCCAGATAATTCGACTAAACTGCTCCTGCTGGTCCTTAAGGCTTTCAAGCTCCCCGCGCAACTCGCGGATTTCGTAGTGCATCTGGGCAATCTGGACGAGCAGGATAAAAACAATGACGAAGGGGATGACGATTTTGAGGTCTTTGTCCATGGCTCATCCCATGTTAATAACGCTTTGAGATTTATAACTTTACCCTTTTGAGTGGTGGCGATGCCAGGCCCTCTAGTCCTTTGTCATACATCCTAACATGGACACAAACAATAGAGATGCCAGAAACGCAATAAACGCCGCGAGGAGTGAGGCATTCAAAACGGTCGTGCCCCTCTCCACAAGCCACGCAAAGAGTATCTGTGATAGAGGAATCACCAGCGTCACTAGCGCGTCAAAAACTCCCCTCGCCTTTCCGAGGCTTTCAAGGGGTATGTACCTCTGCATCAGGCTGTCGAAGGAGACGTTGAGAAGTTCCCCACCGAAGCCCACTAGGAAGACCGCGGGGAAGAGCGCGATCAATGCTGGAACGCCGACAATGAGAAGTGCGAGGCTCTGGAGGAGCATTCCCGCGACCAGTGGTCGCTTTAAACCTGCCAGCCTTCTCCGGGCCAAATACGCCAGTCCCACCACTGCCACGAGGCTTCCGGCCGTTGTGAGAGACTGAAGGAGGCCGTAGAGAACCTTACCCTCCGCAAGTTCCCTCAGGGAGGCGAAGACAAATATTCTAAATGAGCCGAGGGCGAAGTTGAAGAGCAGCACTGAGGTGATGATCCCAATCACGAATCTCCTGTTGACGCCTAGTGGTTCCCCAGGTAGCCCTTCGTCCGTCTTCTCCCTCCCCACTTCAACGTTGAGATACGGAACCAGCGTAAGCGCTCCGGGGATCAAGAGGGCTGCATCAAAGAGCATTGCCCTTATCCCGAAGCCGTAAGCCAGGAGACCGGCCAGGGGAAAGGCTATTAGAGAAACGGCGTTCCCAACGGTTGCCAGCGTCGCGTTCAGTCCCTGGAGCTCGGACTCGTCAAGGGTTATTGAGGCAACTAGCGAAAACCCGTAGTAGCGGTGGAGGATGTCGAGGGCTGAAATGCCCGAAACGATGAGGTAGAACGCCCAAACGTTCGAGGAGAGCGGCACTATGAGAACCGCCAGCAGGGCCTGAAGTATGAGTGCCAGAAAGGCCAGCCTCACCTTTTTGGTCGTTCTATCGAGAGTTCTCCCGAGGATTGGGGGAAGGATGACCCACGGCAGATGCGTGAAGAGCGCAAAACCGCCGATGCTTACCAGCGAGCCCGTCCCCTCCAGCAGGCTCCAGGGTAGGGCGACGCTCTCGATTGCATCTCCCACTATTCTGAGGGACGATGTGAGCAGATGGAGGTGGTAGAGGGTTCGCTTCATGAGAAGAAAGTCAGAGGGAGGATTTAAAAGACTTATGAGGCTGATTTCATCTGGGGTCTGAAATGGAGAGGTGGGACTTCGACGGATGGGCGAGGAGCTACGACGAGGACGTAACAAAGGAGGACTGGATACACAGGGACTACGAAAAGGTTCTCAAGCTCGTCGCGGAGAGGGCCACGGGCCTTGTTGTAGACATTGGCTGTGGCACCGGAAACATCCTGCACTTTCTCAACTGCAAGGGATACATAGGTGTTGAGCCATCCAAGGGCATGCGCAGGAAGTTCGCCGAGAAACACGGCTTCGAGCCGCTCGACGGCCACTTCTTGGCACTCCCCCTACCGGATGGAGTAGCTGACACCGTGATAAGTACCTACACTTTCCATCACGTACCGGACGGTGAGAAAGAAGACGCGATAAGGGAGATGCTTCGGGTTCTAAAGCCTGGTGGGAAGGTAGTCATCGCCGACGTCATGTTTGAGTCAAGGGAGGAAAAGAGGCGTATAGCCGAGGAGGACGGCATAACAGAGGAGATTGAGGACGAGTACTTCGCAACCCTAACCCACCTCAGGGGAATCTGCAGGAAGCTTGAGCTGGAGTGCAGCTTTGAGAGGATAAACCGGTACGTCTGGGTGGGGGAAATAAAGAAGCAGTGAGCAGAGGGCACCGCTGCCCATTTTCATAAGTTCTTCATGTCTGCTCATCTCTGACCGGAAAGGCTATATGATTGAGCAGACAAGGAACCATTATGCCCGATGAAGACCTCGCCAGGGAAGTCCAGGAGCTCAAGAAGGCCCTCGAGGCAATGAGGGCGAGCTTCGAGATCGTTTCTCAAATGGCGCAGTCCTACCTCCGGTTGCTCAACATATACGCCGAATACGGCGGGCTGGGCATAGACGTCGTTATCCCGGAGATAAAGCACGACCCAATAGCGAGGGAGATAGTGAGGATTCTCTTCGACCTCAGGAGGGCAAACGTGAGCCAGATAGCGCGCGAGCTCAAGGGCAGGCGCGGAAAAGCATCGCGCAACACCGTCCGGGCGAAGCTGGAGGGGCTTGTGGAGCTCGGAGTTGTGAGGGAAGTCCCGGTTGAGGGCAGCAGGGGTAGGGTATACACCCTTTCCCGCGACGTGGTCAGAAAGTGGTTAGAGCTGATCGGAATGCCGATTAGGTTTGAGCAGACTAAGGATTATTGAGGTGGTTGATATGGTGGACATTGAAGTTGAGAAGAAGGGCCCGACCCAGCTGGAGAAGCTACTGGAAGAACTGGTTGAGGGGATAAGGAACGCCAAGAGTGAGGAGGAGATCAAGCTCCTAGAGAAGAAGGTCGACATTATTGAAGACCTCATAAATGCCTATGAGGGCGACAGGGATCTCGACAAGGTCGCGATGCTCATGGACAAGGTCGGCCCCATGATAGAGGACATTCTCGGCCCCCTTAAGGAGCTCCTGATGGAGCTTTACAGCCCGGAGAAGATGCAGGCGATGGGCAAGAGCGTGGCCGAATTCTACAAGAACCTTGTCGAGGCCGGTATGGACAAGGAGACGGCGACTGAGCTCACCAAGGAGTACATGAACAGCATCAACGCCGCCAAGAGCCTGCTGGAGATGTTCCAGGGCTTCGTAACGAAGGGGATAAGCCGCCACGGAGGGCCAACAGTCAACATTGTGCACTCAGGTAAGAAGGGGCTCGGGATCGTCGAGGAGGAAGAGAGGGAGAAAGAGTGAGCCTCGGCCGTTCTCTCTTTAAATTTCTTCTCTTCAACCTCCCGCGGCTTTTGTTTCAAGTAGCCGGGCTATTTCGGGCTGTAAACCGGGGCAAGCGGCACTTTAAAAAGGCTCTCAGGAGTGAGGGTCTTCCCAATGAGCTCGTTGAGGAGCTCATGAGGGAGTTCGACCCGCTAGAAGGCGTCAGCCTTAGAGACATTTCAGGATTTTCTCGGCGGCACGTGGAAACTGGAGATAGAAAATGAGTCATCTTCTGTTCTTCTTCGAAATCACCACGAACATCCCCCCCGGCCAGCGCGAAGAACCCCAGGCTCGCCGCGTAGGGCAGGGTCGCGTGGACACTTGCCAGCGCGCCGGCTATGAACGGGGCAATCATCCCTATCAGCCTGCGGTAGCTGGAAATCGCCGCATGGAACTCGCTCGCCTTGTCCTTGGGGATTATTCTAAACATCCACGCTCTGTAGAACGGGAACCAGAAGGTGTTCCCGAAGTCGCCCAGCGCGTAAACCGCAAGGACAAGCCAGAAAGGCGGTGAGAGCGCCATAACTAATGCATAAAACGCGTTAAGGAACATCCCGAATGCTATCGCCCGGAAGCCTTTTTCCTTGGGCACCCTCTCGCTGGTATAGGTGCCGAGGATTGACGCCACACTGCTCGCCACCGCTATCAGCGTGACCTCAAAGACGGTCTTGTGGAGCACGAAAACGACATAGTTGATGAGCACTATCTCCGGGGCGAGCTCCCACGCGAGGGTGAGGAGAGCCTCGAAGACGAGAAGGAGCTTGAACTCGCCTGCTTTAAAGGTGAAGCCCTCTGGCGCAACCCTCTCCTCCTTTCCGACGCTCGGAAGGAAGAACCGAATGTATGCGATGGTAAAAACCGAGAGCAGGCCGAAGAAGAGGAAAGCAAGACGGTAGTGCTCCGGTTCGGTGTAGACGTACCCGAGGAGATAGCCGAGAAGAGGAAACGTTAGTGCCCTCGCGATCTCGGGGAGGCGGAGGTGCCATGCGAAAATCTCCTCGTATTTCTCCTCCGGATAGATTATCTGCTCGTAAGCCCGGTAGAGGGGGTAGAGCATGGAGGAGAGCTTCTCTATGGCCCTTCCAGCGAAGAGTAGGAAAGGCGCTATAGCTCCTTTCGAGATGCCGTAGAGGACGTAGGCTATCCCGTCGAGGACGTCTATCGCGATTAAGCCCTTCTTTATGTCCCAGCGGTTGAAGAGCCTGCCGAAGAGGTATGTGAGCGGGATAGCGGCGACGTTAACGGCGGTGAAGAACGCCCCGACCTCCAGAATGGAGTAGCCAGTCTTCATGAGGTAAAGGGGAAAGAGAATCCAGACTATCAGCCCGGGCGCTATGATGGTGTGGTAGAGCATGTATGCCTTGGCGCCACGGGGAATCTCACTCCAGCGCATGGGAATTAATGAATAACTTTGCATTTAAATTTTTCGGAGGCACTTCATGTATATCAGCGCTTCCTCACCCCACTCGGGATAAGGATCGATCGAAGCAACCCTCACGAACCCTTCCTCTCGTAGAACACCCATGGGAAAATTTCAGGGTTTATTTTGAAGCCATTGAAAACTCTGGTAGAGCATCTTTCCTTTACAAGGATATGGGGGGATTGAACTTTTGCCGTTCAATGGGAAGCCCACATTCACGTTCTCTGGGTTCGAGAGGAATACGAGGGCAAAGGCCTTGGCTCAGAAGTGGGCAAAGAAAAGATAGCTGAGGAGGGCTAAGCGTAATTCCAGAGGATGAAAATGCCAGGCGATTTTATGAAAAAACGGATTTGAAGTCAGGAACTGGCAGGTGAAGGGTATAAAAAATGTTGAAGGATGCGACATAAAAGCAGAGCCCTGTTATGATAACCTTCCAACGTTCCTGAATCTTTCTAACGTTTATATTTTTCTTCCGAAAACCTCGCCCTTCAGGACGGGGATGCAGTAAACCGCCCAACGAGCCATTGGGCGGGAAAGCAATGCTCTTTTAAACCCCAAAACCCATACCATACTTTGAGATGAAGCGGACGGTAACAGTAAAACTCCAGCCAAGCAAGGAGCAGGAGAAAACCCTATTCGAATTAGCCCACGCCACGAGAAAGGTCTGGAACCGAGTGAATTACCTACGGAGACAGGAATTCTTCGGGGGCAAACCTGTGGACTTTCTGAAAACGCAGAAGATAGTCTATGAAGAGTTCAAGAAAGAGATAGGTTCTGCGACGGTTCAGACAATAGCGAGGAAAAACGCCGAAGCTTGGAGAAGCTTTTTCTCGCTCCTTCGGAGCAAAAGGAATGGAGAACTACCCGAATGGTTCAAACCGAGACCACCAAACTATCTGAAAGAAAATGAGAAGAGGAAATTGTTTTTAATTCTCAGGAACGACCAGTACAAAATTGAGGGGAATACGCTAATCCTCAAAGGCCTCGGCAAGTTCAAACGCCTTGAAATTCAGTTCAAAGGCAGGATACACCTGAAGGGCAAGCGGGGAAGGTTAGAGATAACTTATGACGACGTTAAGATGAAGTGGTATGCTCACATCGGTTTCACTATTGAAGAGAAACTAATTGGAGACGAGTGGGTAGATGTTCCAAAACAACCCTTGGGCAACCTCTCTGCTGGCATTGACTTGGGAGTGAATAACTTAATGGCCGTTTACGTTGAGAACGGGGAGAGTTTCTTAGTCAATGGCAGACCGCTAAAGAGCATTGCATTCTACTGGCAAAACAAAATTGCCGATTACCAGTCGAAACTCAATAAATCGGGCTGTAAGAAGAGCAGAAAACTCAAAAGAATGCACCAGAGGACCAAACTTCAAGCAAAACACTACATCAATACTGCAGTTAGACAGACTGTCGAAAAACTCTATCACCTTGGAGTTTCGAGGATTGTGGTTGGCTATCCAAAGGGAATAGCCAGAGGGTCGGAGAAGGGTAGAAAACAGAATTTTATCCTCTCTCACGTGTGGCGGTTCAATATGGTGATTCAACGTCTAAAAGAAGTGGCTGAAGAGTATGGTATTCAGGTTTTGGTTGTTAATGAGGCTTTCACGTCTAAAACTTGCCCCGTCTGCGGGAAGCCCCACGAGGGGGCGAGGTTTGTTCGTGGATTATTTAAGTGTCCCGCAGAGGGGCTTATCTTCAACGCTGATTTAGTTGGAGCTTTCAACATTTTGAGGAAGGTCGTGAAAACGATAACCCCGAACTTGGGTGGTTTGTACGCTCAAGGGAGGGGTAATTGGCCGAAGACCCGGCCTGAGGGGCTGAAAGCCCGCTTTGAGTTGGGCTTTAATGGAGCCCCTCGAACCTCCCCGTCTTTAGCGAGGGGTTAAACCGTTGGAACCCTCGCCGTTCACGGCGGGGAGGAGGTCAGACTTCCGGTCTCTTCCTTTGAAATCTCCACAAAAAAGCCCTTCGATTTAGATCTGGGGGGACTTTGCAATACTCCTTTTGATGAAGGAAGATGTGTAAACCGCAGCCCCCAGCAGGAACGAAAGGACGGGCATAACGTACGCGGCAACGAGCAGTAAGAGACCGGCATCACTGTAACCGGAGTGGTTGGAGAGAACACTTACTAGGAACACTCCTGCGAGCGTTGCCAGCGGGACGGGTTCTGATGCAATTACCCAGCATACCACCCAGGATAGGGGTGAGGGTGGGGGGTGATATCTACTCGCTGCTTTCCTCTTCGACGTAGGGTGCGGTGATCACCTTTCTTATCTCCCTCGCCTTCTTCGGCCCGATCCCTTCAACCTCCTGCAGTTCCTCCTCGGTTGCGGTAAAGACACGCTCAACGCTGCCGAAGTGTTTCAGGAGCCTCTTAGCGAGCGTTGCCGAAACGTTGGGCAGGCCCTCGACTATAAGCCTTTGCCTCTCCGCAAGGGTCAAGGCCTTCTTCTCACTCCTCAGGCGGACCTCCTTTTTCCTCTCTTCCTGCTCGCGCTTCGCCAGGAGGTAGATGAACTGGGCGGTCTCCTCCTTCCCCGAGGAGAACAGTATCGGAACACCCCAATCAAGGGTCACGGCCGCTATCGCACCCCTGATGGCGTTGGGGTGGACGTTTCTGATGCCGTAGAGCTCGCCTTCGATGATTATGACGGGTTTCTCGTACGCCTTTTTGAGCCGCTCTACTTGGTCAAAGAGCCTACCGTCTATTATTGACTGGATGAAGTCGTTGGCGCTCTTGCGCTCTATCCCCACCTCCTCGCTGACTACGTAGTCGGCAATATCGAGCGTCCTCACTTCAACCTCCGCACCAAGCTCCTTCAGGTGCTTTGGTACCCCGCTTCTTAACTCGCGGCTGTCCACATAGACCACTATTCCCTTAGGTTTCCTCACGAAGATGGGCTTTATTGGGAGGTGCTCCAGGGATTCCTTCCCGGGTTTTTCGGCCTTTTCGGACTTCAAACCTTCTCCGCTCTTCTCTGGCTTCTCCTCTTTGGCCTTTTTGGGCTTCAAAAACGCGTCCAGAGGGGTGATCCTTCCCCTGCCCATTTCGACACTCTCCGGGACGTTTTCCCTTATTTCAGCAGACTTTGGTATTTCCCTCTCAAGCTCACGGGCTATCTTCCTTATCGCGTCGAACATGCCCTGCTCCTTCCGCTTTGAGCTCCAGTAATAGGCCTCATCGCGCGTTCCCTTTGCCATCAGCACCACGACCTTCCCGGGCCTGTGCCTCCCAGTTCTGCCGCGCCTCTGGATGCTCCTTATCGCCGAGGGCACCGGCTCGTAGAACACCACCAGATCAACTTCCGGGACGTCGAGGCCCTCCTCACCAACGCTGGTGGCAACGAGAACACTGAACTCCCCCCTTGAAAAACGTCGGAGGACTTCTTTCTGCTGTCTCTGGCTCATTCCCCTGTCGTCCTTTCTGCTGGCCTGGCCGATGAAGCGCTCCGCGGAAACCCCCATTTCCGTGAGTTCCTCAACTATCTTCCGTCCCGTGTCGCGGTAGTTCGTGAAGACTATGATCTTGGAATCAGGCTTTCGCGAAAGCTGCTTTTCAACAAGCTCCTTCAGCCTCTCCATCTTCGGGTGATCCATCCCCAGCTCCTTCGCCTGGACGAGTAGGTATATCACCTTCCTCATGAGGGGGTCTTCCATGAGCTGCCTGCTCGACTTTGTTCTCCTGTCCTCGCGGAGCTTCTTCAGGTAGGCCCTCAGTGCCGTCAAACCCTGGGTTTCGAGGAGCTCTATCGCGTGCTGGAGCTTAACGGCTTTGGCCTGATACATTCTCAGTCTTCCCAGCTCGTAGTTGCCCCTCGCGACCTCCTGGTTTATCCTTGAACCTGCCTGGAGAACTTCCCTCTTCGAGATATCGGGCGAATAGGTGCTGACAAGCTTGAACTGGGCGAGCGGCTTAAGACTCTCCCTGAGCATCTCCCGAAGGAGCTTCCTGACCTCCTTGTATATCCCAGGTAGCTCAACCCTGACCCACTCAAAGGATATCCTCTGGACGTAGGGCTTCACATCGGGCGAATCCTCGTTTCTGACCTCAATCCTCCTGATGCCGAGGTTCTTCACTATCTCACGTATCTTCTCCTCATCGCTTCCCGGTGAAGCGGTTAAACCGAGAACGAGGGGATGGCTGGCAGTCTTAAGGTACTCCCTAGCTATAAAGACGTAGGAATAGCTCCCAACCGCCCTGTGGGCCTCGTCTATGACCAGCAGGACAACGTCCCTGAGGGATACCCTACCCGTCAGGACATCGTTCTCAACCGTCTGGGGGGTGGCGGTTATTACGATGCTGTTCTCCCATACCTCCCTGCGCCTGTCCGGGGAGAGTTCCCCCGTCAGGACGTTTATTCTCTCAGGGGGGAGGTCAAAGAGTCTCCTAAAGCTCTCGGTGTGCTGGAGGGCGAGGGGCTTCGTGGGGGCGAGCATGAGGACTTTGCCACCGTACCTTGAGAGCCTGTAATCCGCTATAAGCATGGCTATGAGCGTCTTTCCCAGCCCCGTTGGGAGAACCACGAGGCAGTTGGTCTCCTTACAGCGAGCGTAGATGACCTCCTGGTAAACGCGCGGCTCGATTACATCTCTTCTGAGATAGCTCATGGTGACCGGTACGTTCAGGAGGCTAAAAATGTTTCACTCCTCTTCACTCCGAAAGGGAAAGCTATATCCCCAGCAGGATCAGTGCGTTGTTCACGACAGGAAGGGCCCTTAGGGCAACGAAGAACTCGGCGAAGTACCTGAAGGCCACGCTCAGCTTTTCGAGCTTCAGGGCAACCACCAGAACCGCGACGCCGATGGCGGTGTAGGCGGCATAACTGCCTATGAAAAGGTATGGGCTCGACATCCTCCCTGCCATAGCGGGGTTAATCTCGGCATGGCCCATCCTGACCCCGGCCAGGGTGGTAAGGAGGTCGAGGGCGGACAGCAGAAGGAACACCGCTGGATATACCAGCAGGCTGCCGGCAGGGAGATGGGGGGTGTGTACTCTCATTAGTGGTCATCACCTACATAAATACCTACACACAGGAAGGTTTAAACCTTTCGCCATAACTTGATCCATGCTTCTAACGAGGCACGCAAAGGAGCGGCTCGTAAAAAGGCTGACGAAGAGGAGAAAGCTCGGGTGCATATACTCCGAGCTCTGGTCGTTCCTCGACCGGTCGGTGAGGCTAGACGTTGGGGAAGGGATAGTCATCTTCACTGACGGCAGGAAGAGCCTCGTCTGCACAAAACTCGACTGCGAGAGGCTCCCCCTGGAGGAGATACGTAGGCGGGTAGCAGGCACCGAGAGATCATACGAATGCGTCTTTTTTGACGGCAGGCTCGTGAAGGAGACTACCCCCAGAAAGTTCATTGAGGAAGTGCCCGACGGGGAGTACTGCTTCTATATAAATATGAAGAAAAGGAGCCTCTATATTGGGAGCAGGGAACCCTTCCTGGTGATAACCATAAGGCCCGCGAAGGGGAGGGAGAGAGAGGCCTACGCCTCCTCCAGGGGCACCACCATGATGTCCCCAAACGGCTCCTCTTGAATCAGCTCCACCTTCCCCATGTTCGAGAGAAACAGGAGGTAGAGGAACGTTCTGGCTATTATTTTCGGACTGGGGTCGAAGACGAGATCCCAGAAGTTTATGGGCCTCCCTGTTTCCAGGTACATCTTCCTGACTATCTCGTGGAGCCTGTAAACGTGCTTCTCGATGTCAACGCGGAAGTCGTCAACGACGAACACTTCCTCCTCTATCTCGACCCTCTTTTTCTTCCGCGGCTTCCTCTTCTCTGCCTCCTCAAGGGCGTCCATAAGGGCATCCAGAAGGTCGTCAAAGGTGTAGTAGCGCTCCACCCTGCGGAGTGGGGGTGCCAGAGGCTCAACCTCAACGTGGAGTCTCTCCTCGTGCTGTTCCTCACTTTCCTCCTCGTCAGCGTAGAGCAGTGCCTCGCTCTTCATCCTGACGAGGATCGAAGCGGCTAAGATAGCCCTCGCCGAGACGCGGAGGTCGAGCTCCTTCATCTCCCTCAGCCGTTCGATGTACTTCTCGGTAAGATCGACTATGTCGATGTTCCAGGGGTCGACCTTTCCGAGCTGGACGAGCTGGAGCAGGATGTCAACGGGGGTTATCTCCTCCTCGCGGCGCGATTCCATAGTTCTCACCCGCTCAAATGCCCGAACATCTCCGCGTGCTCGGCTTCGCTCCTCTTCTTGGCCTCTTCGAGTATCTTCAGGGCCTTTTCAAGGCTCAGAGCCACGACCCTGCTCACTCCCTTCCTCATACTGACGCCGATTATCTTGTCCGCGTTGGCCATCATGACGTCCCTGAGGGTTATGACTATGAACTGGCTGTCCCTCGACGCCTCCTTGATGAGATCAGCAACGCGTTTGACGTTCGCATCGTCGAGGTGTGCATCTATCTCGTCGAAGAGGTAGAATGGAGCGGGCTTGTAGCGCTGTATTGCGAAGACGAAGGCGAGTGCCGTTAATGCCTTCTCGCCGCCGCTCATAGCCTCAATCCTCTTGACGTCCTTTCCTGCTGGTTTAGCCTCTATCTCAAGTCCCCCCGCGAATGGATCGTCGGGATTTTCTAGGATGAGCCTGGCGCTTCCTCCTGGAGAAAGCTTCGCGAAAAGCTCCGAGAAGTTCTTGGCTATCTCGCTGAGGGTCTGGAGGAACACCTGCTTCTTCTGCCCCTCTATTTCTTCGATGAACTCTTCTATGCTCTCCTTCTCGGCAACCACCTGCTCGCGTTTGCTCTTCAGCTCAAGGTACCTCCGCTCGACGACCTCGAAGTCCTCAATGGCCTTCATGTTGACCGGTTCGAGGGCGCGTATCTCCTCCTCCATCTTCTCTATTTGCTCCCTCA
Organism: Thermococcus sp. M36; assembly: GCF_012027355.1. Classification (NCBI taxonomy): domain Archaea; kingdom Methanobacteriati; phylum Methanobacteriota; class Thermococci; order Thermococcales; family Thermococcaceae; genus Thermococcus; species Thermococcus sp. M36. Next base: position 361,351 of record NZ_SNUH01000001.1, on the reverse strand, counting down.
GGGCCTCAAGCTCCAGCGGGACTTCCTTTATTGACCTGATGAGTTTGGCATCATGGTGTTTCAGCTCGTCCTGCTTCTCCTTTAGCGTCGCCTCATACTGGGCGAGCTTTATCTTGAGGGTGTTGGCCTCTATGCGCAGCTCCTGGAGCTTTGAGCTTAGATCATCCTTCTCTTGCCTGAGGTCAATAATCTCGTTCCTGAACCTTTCACGCCGTTCGCGGAGCTCTTTGAGCTCGTCCTTTACGTTCTCCTCCGCCCTCTTCAGCTCATCAAGCTCGGCCTCAAACTCTTTTATAGCCCTCTCGTTCTCCTCGATGTTGGCCTTTAGGGCGTTTATTCTGTTGATAAGGCCCTCAATTTCTTCCTCCAAATCGGCTTTCCTCGGAAGGAGCTCCTCGTTTATCCTGGCCTCAAGGTTCTCCAGCTTGCTCTCGACTTTGCTGAGCTCCTCCCTCAGCTTGCTTATCTCGTGCTCGACCTCCCTGATCTTCTGGTTGAGCTCTCTCGCCTCGGGGTTCTCCAGGGCCCTCTTGAGCTTCTCCCTCTTTTTCTCCAGCCTCTCTATCCTCCCCCTGAGCCTGGCCATCTCACCCTTGGTCTCGTGGATCTTCTTCTCAAGAGCACTTATGAGCCGCTCGCTCTCCTCTATGCCCTCCTTAAGTGCCCTGTCTTCAGCGAGGAGCCTCTCCATTTCCCTCTGAATCACCTGGAGGTCTTTGCTCAGATCGCTTTTCTTCATGCGCAGCTCGAAGAGCTCGTTCTGGAGCCCTTTGATCTCCAGGCGGAGGGCATTGACAGCGGATTCCAGGGCATCCTTTTCCCTCTCCAGCCTTTCCACCCTGGCCCTTATCTCGTCAACGCTCACACCGAGCTTTCCGCGCGGCCGGTAGTGGCCGCCGGTTATGGCACCGCTCCTCTCCAGGAGCTCACCGCCGAGGGTCACCATGCGGACTTTCCCTATCCCCACGGCCCTTGCCTCATCCATGTCCCCAACTATGAGGGTGTCCCCGAGGGCATAGGCAACGGCGTTCTTAAAGCGCGGGTCGTACTGGACGACGTCCATCGCCGGAATGCCAAAGGATGGTCTCTCCTTCATGGAGCGCGGCTTTATCCTGTTGAGCGGGAGGAAGGTCAGCCTTCCGAGCTTTTTCTCCTTGAGGAGCTTGATGGCCCTCTCAGCAACCCTGTCGTCCTCCACAACGACGTTGTCGTAGTGTCCGCCGAGGGCTACCTCAACGGCGAGGGCGTATTCCTCATCGGCAACAGTTATCAGCTCCCCCAGTGTTCCGTAGAGGCCGGGAATGTTCTGTTTCTTTAAGAACTCAACGGCACGGTTCCCCCTGACCTCCCTCTGGGCCTCTGCTTTTATCAGCTCCTCCCTGGCCTTCGCCAGCTGGGCCTCGGCAGACTTAAGCATCTTTGTCTTCTCTTCAAGCTCTTTCTCTGCCTTCCTCAGCCGGGACTCGGCCTTCGACATCCTGCCATCTATCTCCCCCAGCTCCGAGCGCTTGGCCTCCAGCGAGGCCTTTGCCTCATCTATTTTTGACTTGAGGGCAATCCTCCGGGTGCTGTCCTGGGCCATCTTCGCCTTCAGACGCTCTATCTCCTCCTCAAACTTCCTGATGTCGCTCTCCTTCATGTAGAGCTCCTTCTTGGCCTCCTCAAGCTCGCCGACTACCCTGTCAAACTCCTCCTTCGCTATCGCAAAGTCCCTGTCTATCTCGCCCAGCTTGATGACCAGCTCGTTCTTGACGACCTCCCTCTCCTTTATCTCCGCGATGAGCTTCTCACGCCTCTTACTCCAGCGGACTATGGCATTCCTGCCCTTTTCAATTTCATCCGAGACCTTTCTGAGCTCCTCCTTTGCCCTGGTCAGACGGTGCTGGCTGTCCTCAATTTCCCTCTGGGCGAGCTCTATGTTCTTCCTAGCCATCCCTATCTTTGACTTGACCTCGCTTATCCTCCTCGTGACCTCCAGGATGCCGTCCTCGCTCTTCTCTTCCAGCTCCCTCTCTATGGCGTTCAGCTCCTTCTCCCTCTCCACTATCTCCCTAGCGATGTCCTTCAGCCTCGCCTCCATTGCAGATATCTCGGCCTCGATCTCCTTGTCGCGGAGAGTGCTCTCCTGGATCAGATTTTCCAGCCTCCTTATCTCACCCAGGAGGAGCGTAACCTTCGCCTTCTCGACACGGTCTTTGAGGTCGAGGTAGCGGAGGGCATCGTTGCGCTCCTTCTCAAGCTTGTCGAGCTGTGCCTTGACCTCACGGATGAGCAGGTCAACGCGGGCGAGGTTTTCTTCGGCCTGCTTGAGCTCCTTCAGGGCCTTCTCCTTCTTGGCGTCGTACTCGGCTATTCCGGAAATCTCATCAATGAGGAGCCTCCTCTCGGTAGGGCTCATCTTGATGAACTTGGTTATATCTCCCTGGAGAACAAGGTTGTATCCTTCAGGGGATATCATTGCCGCGCTGAGGACATCGAGTATGTCGCTCCTGCTGGTTCTCTTGCCGTTGAGCCAGTACGTGCTCCTGCCGTCGGGATAGACGCGGCGCTTTATTACCACCTCGTCCTCATCGACCGGGAAACCCCTATCCTCATTGTTGAAGTACATGGCCACTTCGGCGTACTTCGCTGGAGGTTCGGTTTTCGTTCCCGCGAAGATGAGGTCGCTTATTCTCGTGGCACGCATTGCCTTGGCGGACAGGCCGCCGAGAACGAACAGAACTGCGTCACCGATGTTGCTCTTTCCAGAACCGTTGGCCCCAACGATGGCAGTGAACCCCTTGGACAGCGGGACAACTACCTTCCGGTTGCCGTAGGATTTGAAGCCTTTCATTTCAATCTTCTCAATGTACGGCATGCCTTACACCTGAACTGGAAAAGTGGTGAAGGGGTTATATAACTTTACCTGCGGGCCTAATCAACTATTTTCTTCAGGATGTTGACCACAATGGGCTCCAGGCCCTCCCCGACAGTAACGTAGAACTCGCAGCCGTTGATCACAGCCATGTCTCTTATCTTGCTGACGAAACGGAGCGTTGATTCGACCCCGTTCTCCAGAATCAGGTACTCCACCGCGTCCAGAATCACGTCGGCCTCGCCTTCCCTGAGCTGCTCCCAGACCCGTTGCTCTATCGCATGGAGTCTGGAGGGCGGCACCCCCTGGGGGTGGGATATCTTGGTGAGCCATATCTGCTGGATGTTCTCTGCCCTGATCTCACAGGGCGGCTTCCTGGTTATAAGGAGCTTTTTCCTATCGCCGTTTGCCTGGAGTAACTCGCCCAGGCGGCGGTAGTCAATGACCCGTGATTCGGAGGGGGATCTCCTCAGTTTCAGCATCTCCATCCCCTGTAAGGATTTCACCGTGGTGTGCCCTGGTGCGGCTTTAGAGACATCGTAGCATTGATGATAGGTATATAAATATTTTTCCTACTTGGGTGAACATAAATCCCCAACCGAGCCACATTGTGACGAACAAAAACCAAAAACAACCGGGGAGTACGGAGGCGCGCCTGCGCCGCTCATTCCTCCCTTTCGCAGAGCTCAAGAAGGACCCCTGTGACGGCCTTCGGGTGGACGAAGGCTATCTTGGCGCCGCCGGCACCGGTGCGGGGCTTCTCGTCTATGAGCCTGTAACCGGCCTCTCTGAGCCCCTCAAGGTGGGCCTCGATGTCATCAACGCCGAGGGCTATGTGGTGTATTCCCTCACCGCGCTTGGCCAGGAACTTTGCTATCGGGGAGTCCTCAGCGGTCGGTTCAAGGAGCTCTATTCTGCTCTCCCCGACGTGAATTATCGCAGTCCTGACCTTCTGCTCCGGAACTTCCTCAATCTCTTCGACCTTAAGGCCGAGACCCTCCCAGATCCTGATAGCCTCCTCCAGGTTTTTAACAGCTATACCCACGTGGTCTATCTTCTTTATCATACCTTCACCCCCAAGGCTTCTTCAAGGACAAGATCCGCAGCAGAGTATGGGTCTATCTCCCTCCGGACGATCCGATCTATCAAGGACGCAACCTCCTCGTCATCCAGCTTTTCGCCTATCATCCTGGCGATCCTGCCGGACACTATGGTTTTAACCTCCTCCTCTGCCCTGAAGCGCCTCTTGCGTTCTACCTCCCCACTCCTGTTGAGGAAGTCCCTGTGATTGCTGATAGCCCCCCAGAGGTCGCGTATGCCCCTCATGGTTGTCGCGACCGTCTCGATTATCGGCGGCCTCCAGCCCCTCTTTTCCCAGCGCTCCTTTTCCAGGTCGAGCATCATGTTGAGCTCGAAGTACGCTGCATCCGCCCCCTCCTTATCGGCCTTGTTGATTACAAAGACGTCTGCTATCTCCATGAGGCCAGCCTTGATGGCCTGTATGTCATCGCCCAGTCCTGGAACCGTGACGAGGACGACGGTGTCGGCAGTCTTCACGATGTCAATCTCAATCTGACCGACTCCCACGGTCTCGACGAAGATTATGTCGCAGCCGTAGGCGTCGAGAACCTTGATGGCGTCGTTGGTGGCCTTGGCAAGGCCGCCGAGGGAGCCGCGAGTGGCCATACTCCTTATGAAAACGCCCGGGTCGGTGGAATGCCTCTGCATCCTTATCCTGTCGCCGAGAAGGGCGCCGCCTGTGAAAGGTGAGGTAGGGTCTATGGCTATAACGCCGACAACCTTACCCTCCTCACGAACGACCCTGATGAGCTTGTCGAGAAGCGTTGATTTGCCGGCCCCTGGTGGACCGGTTATTCCCACAATGTAGGCGTTGCCGGTGTGGGGGTAGATCTTCCGTATTATTTCCCTCGCCTTCTCCTCATCATTTTCGACGAGGGTTATCAGCCTTGCCGTGGCCCGCTTGTCCCCCTTAAGCATGCGTTCCACAAGATCGTCTATCATCGTCACCACTCGGACAAATTATCCAGAGAGAAATTATAAATGTTAGCCTCAGCCCGACCGAAACTTTCTAAGTCTGGGGACGTTCTCGTCAATGAAGGATATTATCTCCCCTATCGGGCTCCCAGGGCCGAAGACCCGGGCAACGCCCATGCCCTCAAGCTGTTCGGCGTCGTCGGGTGGGATTATGCCCCCGGCAATGACGAGGACATCCTCGTTTGGATTGATGCCCCTCTCCTCAAGGAGCCGGAGTATCTTCGGTATGAGAACCATGTGCGCGCCGGAGAGGATGCTTATCCCCAGGACATCAACGTCCTCCTGTATAACGCTCTCGACTATCTGTTCTGGCGTCTGCCTTATGCCCGTGTAGATGACCTCAAAACCCGCATCACGCAAGGCCCTCGCAACGACCTTTGCTCCCCTGTCGTGACCGTCAAGTCCCGGCTTTGCAACGAGAACCCTAACCCTGGAGCGCTCGACCATTTCCACCACCGGCTTAGGTTTCGGGCCTGTCATATTTAAAGATTGTCAAAACTCAAGATTGGGCTTTACTTTGGATATTTTGTCCAGAAGGGTTTTTAATCGGCCCGGGGGAGTAACAGGTATGATGGGATTTCACCACGACGCTCATACGCATACCGTCCACTCAGATGGCACCTCAGGCATAGGGGAGAGCGTGGCGACTGCCGAGGAGAGGGGGCTGGGGCTGCTCGGAATAACCGACCACGTCCACTACCTCACCGGAAGGGTATTCAACCGCTATGTGAGGGAGATAGAGATATGGAAGGAGGAGGCAGAGCTAACGCTCTTGGCAGGCATTGAGGCCAACATAACCCACAGTGGAGTTGATGTTGCCGGCGGGATGAGGGAGAGGCTGGACTACGTGATAGCCAGCGTTCACCTGTGGCTCGACGACCCGGAGGAGTACATTGAGCTAGTCAAGCTTGCGCTCCTCGATGAGAGCGTTGATATAATTGGGCACTTTGGGGCAAGCTTTAGGTACATTGGGTACCCGAGCGAGGAGAGCATCAGAGAAGTCCTCGAACTCGCCGAGGAAAAAGGGAAGGCCTTTGAGATAAGCTCCCGCTACAAAGTCCCGGAGCCGGACTTCGTAAGGGAGTGCATAAAGCGCGGGATAAAGCTCGTCTTTTCGAGCGACGCCCACTGGCCCAAGGACATCGGGAACGTTGGATGGAGCGAGAAGGTGTTCAGAAAAGCCGGGGGAAGAAAGGAGGACTTGCTGTTCTCAGAGTTTTTATAGATTTGGTTCTTGTAGAGTCTTATTGGAACGAGGCGGGCGCCGATACGGCCGACATTATGGAAATATTCTTCAATTCTCCTAGAGTCTTATTGGAACCTGGTTCTACTGAAACAATCACAATCCTACCCCCTACCTTTCAATTCTCCTAGAGTCTTATTGGAACACCACCAACAAACAGTGATATACGAATATCAAACTTTCTTTCAATTCTCCTAGAGTCTTATTGGAACAGGTGAAAGAATGAGCTTCGTCCTCAAGCGTAAGAAGCTTTCAATTCTCCTAGAGTCTTATTGGAACTGACATCAAGGTCATCAAGAGGACGACCTACCTCTTCTTTCAATTCTCCTAGAGTCTTATTGGAACCCGAAATGTTACACCTTGCTCCGAGCGATGAGGAGAGCTTTCAATTCTCCTAGAGTCTTATTGGAACGTATGATATAGGCAAGGGCCAGGAGCAGGCCGGTCTTCCTTTCAATTCTCCTAGAGTCTTATTGGAACCCGAGTTGCCCTTCATAGGCTGGAAGCTCAAGCATTCTTTCAATTCTCCTAGAGTCTTATTGGAACCCTATACACGAGCGAAAGGCCTTTCGGGGGCTCCTCTCTTTCAATTCTCCTAGAGTCTTATTGGAACCTGACATCCCGGAAGTCCCGGCGTGGGAGCTTTATAATGCTTTCAATTCTCCTAGAGTCTTATTGGAACGAGGTTCCTGACCGTCGAGGGCTTTCCGATGGCGCTCACTTTCAATTCTCCTAGAGTCTTATTGGAACAATTTCAAAGCAATGATCCCGAAAAATAAAAAATATCTTTCAATTCTCCTAGAGTCTTATTGGAACTCAAGGGGGTTCAAGCTCCAGGGACTGCTGGACGCCACCTTTCAATTCTCCTAGAGTCTTATTGGAACAATCTCGCCGAAGGTGCTGGTTCTGGACTCGAAGGCTCCTTTCAATTCTCCTAGAGTCTTATTGGAACAAGCAACCTCGTTAAGGAGCTCTGGGACAACTTCAAGCTTTCAATTCTCCTAGAGTCTTATTGGAACCTCGCCAAGAGCGGGCTGGCCAACGCCGGGGATAAAACTTTCAATTCTCCTAGAGTCTTATTGGAACGGTGAAGGAGCTGGCGCCGCTCGGAAGAGCGATTTCAACTTTCAATTCTCCTAGAGTCTTATTGGAACGAGATGCGGCCTGGCTCGGCTACATCGTCGGTTCTGCCGGCACTTTCAATTCTCCTAGAGTCTTATTGGAACGAGTATGATGTATGACAGCGCCAGCACGTAGCCGGAGTCCTTTCAATTCTCCTAGAGTCTTATTGGAACTTGACTTCGACGACATCCTCATCTACGCCTACCACGCCCTTTCAATTCTCCTAGAGTCTTATTGGAACGGAAGACACACCTGTCCTTGTGACTGGCCCTAACTATGCTTTCAATTCTCCTAGAGTCTTATTGGAACTCGATTCTGTTCCTAACCCTAACCACCACGCCTCCTCCTTTCAATTCTCCTAGAGTCTTATTGGAACAAGTTGCTGGAGCGCCGACGCCAAGCTCTGGAGAACCTCTTTCAATTCTCCTAGAGTCTTATTGGAACTTGAAGAATTGCGACTTGTTAATGCCCATCTCGTTCACTTTCAATTCTCCTAGAGTCTTATTGGAACAGGGCGGCTTTTTCCTTCTTTTGCCATACAAAAGGATAAGAGGGCCCAATTCTTATAAGCTTTACTCCAGAGAGGTCTTCAAAACGGTACCTCCGCCCTTCTTTTCGGGGCGGGAAAATGGCGCGGTGGTGTAGCCCAGACATGCTACAGCGCCTCCGAAATTATGGACAACCATGTTCATGAGACTTCCGGGGGACAAAGAAGGGCCCGATCTGCAGTTATGATATTTTAACGGTCGGAATCCTAAAAATGAACGATTTAATCTGAGGGTAGACTCATTAGCGTGTTTAATGGGCCTTTTTGGAGACCTTGAAAAATTTTCGTCATGAAATACCTGAATTTGTGTAACAATTCGTCAGATACTAACAATGGATTATTAAAGACTCCCTGACGTTAGACTCGACTTCTTCTTAGAGAATATTGATTCAGACGGGAATTCTCTGAAAAAGAGAACCTTTCAGTGTGTTATATGACCTCAAAGCCCAGTTCCTTCAGCTTCCATACAATCTCCAGAGGAAATCCGACGACGTTGTAGTAGTCACCCCTGATCCACTCAACGAAGAGGCCGGCCCTCCCCTGTATGCCATAGGCACCGGCCTTGTCCATGGGCTCTCCAGTTCTGATGTAGGCCCAGATCAGCTCATCGTCGAGCTCCCTGAACTTTACCTCTGTCACGACTGCCCCGGAGTGCTCCTCGCCGCGGTGGACGATGCAATAGCCCGTCGTGACCCGATGAACCCTCCCGCTGAGGAGCTTCAGCATCCTGAAGGCGTCTTTCTCGTCTTTAGGCTTGCCAAGGACGTGGCCGTCTATGCTGACGACCGTATCGGCGCCTATTACCGTGCCTCCTACGCGGTTGTAGACCGCCCACGCCTTGGCCCTGGCTAGCTCAAGGGCACATTCAACCGGGTCATCGGTGTGACAGCTCTCCTCGACGTTGCTCGGGACTACTTTGAAATCCCGGATGAACCCTGCCAGCAGTTCCCGCCTCCTGGGGCTTCCCGATGCCAGAACCAGCATGGTAGTCCCTCCGGAAAAGGGTTAAAAAACCTTGCGAGAACAAACTCCGGCGATGAAGACAATTTCGCTAGCTGAGGGGTGATGAGTACCCTCGCAGCTGAGCCTTAGCTGGAGCTTTCTTCACGCTTAGTGCCCTTGATCCACTTCTCGATGCCCTTGCCCAGGGGACTCTATCCTTCTGGATCATGGACACCACGGCTCCTTTTTATTTCCTCAATCTCCCTCTCAAGTGCTTCTATCCTCTCCATAAACTCCCTCTGCACCTCCCCCACCTTCCACGTCAGCAGTCCAATGGCCGTGATTAATAGACCGACACCGATGCCGCCCATAACGCGGAGCACCAGACCAACGGCGCTGATGACCGCACCCACAGCTTCCATACCGCTTTCCCCGGCCATTCACTCAGCCTCCTTACTCAATCCTCTTCTGAGGTTCTCCAGCTCCTTCCTCAAGGATTCAACTCTGTCGTCCAGCTCCGAGACTCTCATGACGAGATAAACCAGAAGCACAATTAGCAGAATTCCGAAGAGAAGCTTCATCACTACATTACCTCCTGCAACAAACGGCATCATTATAATGGTCATGAAAAAGAGTGCTGCAAGGATCGCCGGAACGTCAGCCGTCTCCACTAATTACCACCATGGGAAAGAATGAATAAAACTATAAAAAGTTTCGGATCACGCCGTGGCCCATATCGGAATCCCTGCCTCGATGAGCCTCCTGAGCTCCTTCCCTATCGGCGTGCTCTTGCTGACCTTCACGAGACCCTTCTTGCTGGGCGTTGCAGTGAAGACGTACTGCTCGCCGCCGTAGAACTTGAGGGGCCTCTTTGCGTAGTCCGGGGAAACGCGGAGGACTATTGTTTTCTTCTTCTCCTCGACCTCAACGGGTATCTTCTCCTTGGGTCTCTCCGCTTCCCTCTCGGCGAAGCTCTTGACGTCGATGCTTATACCTATTCTCTTCTCCAGCTCAGTTATTCTCTTTCCCTTCTTGCCGATTATCGCCGGGATGTCGAACTCGTCGGCGTAGATTACCGCCTTGTGCGGGCTGACTATCTCCACCTCGGCGTAGACATCGGGCAGGAACTTCTTTATCTCCTGCTTGAGCCTCTTCTCGGCGAGCCTCAACGCTGGGGCCTTTTCCTCCTTCTTCACCGGGACGACGCTTACCTCTTCGCCGTAGGTGTAAATCTCGTACTCCAGCTCACCGGTCTCGAAGTCCCTGACCTCTATGACCGGCCTGGCAAGGTCTTCCTCCCTCATGCCGCTGGGCACCTTGACTAAGTATTCGAGTGTGAGAACCTTGGCGACGCGGCCGGCTTTTATGAAGATGACCGTGTCCACTATCTGGGGTATCATCCCCAGCTCGACCCTTCCTATGAAGCGCTGGACTGCATCGATAGGCTTGGTGGCGTGGACGACGCCGACCATTCCGACACCTGCCAGCCTAAGGTCGGCATATATCTTGAAGTCGCTCGTCTTTCTCATCTCGTCGAATATCGTGTAGTCCGGCCTGACCAAAAGGAGGATGTCGCCGGTGAGCTCCATCCTGCCGTTCAGGGCCGTGTACTGGGTTATCTCCTCCCCCACCTGAAGGTCGCGCGGCTTCTCCATGGTCTTTACAATCTTGCCCATGCTAGCGTACCACTCGGCCAAGGCCTGGGCAAAGGTCGTCTTACCCTCCCCCGGGGCACCTGCTATGAGTATCCCCTCGGCCCTCTCCTTCAGTCTCTCAAGGAGCTTCTCGCTCAGCCCGTAGTCCTCTATGCTGAGCTTCTTGACAGGCCTTACAGCTGTTATCTCAATCCTGTCGGCGAAGGGGGGCCTAGCTATGACTATGCGATAGTTTCTGAGCTGGACAACGGTCGCTCCGGGCTCGTCAAGCTCTATGAAGCTCTCCGGGTCTCTCCTGGCCCTCTCGACGATGTCGTCCGCTATTTCCTCAAGCTCCTCGTCGGTAAGGATTTCGTCCCTAACCGGAACGAGCCTCCATTCTCCGGGTCTCCCCTTCTTGGCTAGGGGTTTTAAGCTGGCCTTGAGGTGGACGCTCATCGTTGTTTCATCGAAGAAATCCTCCAAGCGGTGCTTGACTTCTTTCTTTGTGGTCAGATAGATGACGTCTATGCCCTTTGCTATGGATATGTCCCTCTGCACCTGGTCGCCGGTGATCAGCGTGGCGCTGAGGGTCTGGGCCACCTCCCTGACCATGTTGTCTATCTCGCCGGCCTTTGCCTTCCTTATCTGCCAGAGCTCGGGCCTCTCGCCGTGGAACTCCAGGAGTATCTCGTCCCTGTCCGCCATCTCGCGGAGCTTTTTGAGCTCCTCAAGTCCTACATGACCTATGGCCTTCCCCTCGTTGGCCTGGTGCTCTATCTCCGCAATGACCGCTTCCGGGATGACCACCTTGACCTTCTCTCCCAGCGTTGAAAGGAACTGGGTAAGCCTGCCGTCAACAATGACACTGGTATCGGCAACAAACACTTTCATCTTTCTCACCTCAAAAGTTCTTCAGACTCTCTCCTCCCTCCCCAAAGGGGTGCTACAACTAAAGGTTCATAAAGGTTTACATGCCAGAAAGTCTGGGGTTGATGCCGGGATGGGGCGGCTTATCTCAATCGCATCGGGTAAGGGGGGCACTGGGAAGACAACCACGACGGCCAACCTTTCAATCGCGCTGGGCAAAATGGGCTACCGGGTCTGTGCAGTGGACGCAGACCTCACAATGGCGAACCTCAGCCTAGTCATGGGGATAGACGACGCCAGCACCACGATCCATGACGTCCTCGCGGGGAACGCCACCATAGAGGAGGCCATCTACGCCACCAGATACAAAAATGTCCACCTGATCCCCGCATCGATAGACTGGGAGCACGTTATCAGGGCGGATCCGCGTAAGCTCCCTGGCATAATAAAACCCCTAAAGGAGGAGTTTGACTTCGTGATCATAGACTCCCCCGCGGGTCTCCAGATGGATGCCATGAACGCCACGATGAGCGGGGAGGAGGTCGTGCTGGTCACGAACCCAGAGATTTCCTGCATCACGGATACAATGAAGGTCGGCATAGTGCTGAAAAAGGCAGGACTGGCGGTTCTTGGTTTCGTTCTCAACAGGTACGGGAGGAGCGACACCGATATCCCACCCGATGTTGCCGAGGAGGTCATGGAGGTACCCCTCCTAGCGGTCATTCCGGAGGATCCGGCCGTCAGGGAGGCCACGCTCGAAGGGATGCCTGTGGTCGAGTACAAGCCCAAATCAGACGGGGCGAAGGCCTTCATGGAGCTCGCAGAGAGGATCACAAGGATAGCAGGCTTCAAGTCAAGGGTGATGAGATGATAATGGTGTTCATCGGCACTGCGGGGAGCGGAAAAACGACGCTGACGGGGGCCTTTGGGAAGTACCTGGAAAAAAACGGCCTCAGTGTTGCCTACGTTAACCTCGATACGGGCGTCAAAAGGATCCTGTATACGCCGGACATAGATGTGAGGGAACACGTGACGGCCTGGGAGCTGATGGACGAGGGGTATGGCCCCAACGGGGCGATAGTTGAGAGCTACGACAGGCTCCTGCCGGCGGTTGAAGAGTACACCGAGCGGGTGCTGGCCCTGGATCGGAAGAACGACTACGTTCTGATTGACACTCCTGGCCAGATGGAGACGTTTCTATTTCACGAGTTCGGGGTGAGGCTCGTGGAGGGCCTTCCTGAGCCCCTTTCGGTCTACCTCTTCGGCCCCGAAATCCTGAGGAGGCCCTCCGACTTCTGCTTTGTCCGCTTTTTTGGCCTCATGATAGACCTCCGCCTGGGAACCACCACCGTCCCCGCGATGAACAAGGTGGACACCGTGGCCGACCTCTCCAGCTATAAAAAGTACCTCGATGACGCTGAATACCTGACATCACGGCTGAAGCTGGAGCCGTCCACAGGGGCACTGCTGGCCTACAGGATGTGTTCGGTCTTTCCAGAGCTCGCGCCCCCAACGCGGGTTGTATACCTCTCTGCGAGGACGGGGGAGGGGTTCGACGAACTGGAAACCCTCGCCTACGAGCACTACTGCACCTGCGGCGACCTCACATAGTTCAGGCTGTCCCGACACTGTCTGAACATCCTTTCACCGCGGAGGCTCCTTTCTCATAACTTTCCCACGTTGAAAACGGGAACCCTTATCTCATCCTTTCAGAGAGTCTATGCGGTGGGGGACGTGTGCCTGATAGCTGGAGGCATCGGTGAGAACCTGAAAGAGCACCTGATAACGATGATCCAGGCCGGGAAACACCGGGGAGAGGACGCCTTCGGTGTGTGGACGGACACCGGTGTCCTTAAGTCGAAGGACTTTTCAAAGGTAGGAGAGATCCCGGACGGAAGCATCGGCATCCTCCAGTGCAGGCTCGCCATGACGGGCTCCCTCGACTACACCCAGCCTTTTTACAATGAGTTCGTGCTGGCCCACAACGGGGAGATATACAACTACCCCCAGGTCAGGGGCTGGCTCGAGGGCAAGGGGGTGTCATTTGAAACGGACGTGGACAGTGAGGTCATCCTGCGCCTTATCGAGTTCTTTATGGACGGGGGTGCGGGGATAGAGCGAGCTGTGGGGGCGGCAATGGAGATTCTCAGCGGCGACTACGCCGTAGCCCTCAGCGACGGGAGGAGGATATACCTTTTCCGTGACCCGGTGGGCGTCAGGCCCCTTTACTACTCCACCGACGGCTTCTTTGCATCGGAAAAGAAGGTGCTGTGGGCAATCGGGAGGGAGACCGTCCCGGTAAACCCCGGCGAGCTTGTTGTCATCTCTGAAAAGGGGGTCTCCAGGAAGCAGGTTTTCAGCTTGATGGAACTCAGGAGGCGGCGGCTCCCCCTGGAAACCGCGGTAGTGGCCGTCAAAAAAACGCTGGCCCACGCAGTGAGGATCAGGACACCAAAAAAAGTCGGAGTCCTGTTTTCCGGAGGCATTGACAGCTCCCTTGTGGCGCTCCTGGCCTCGGAGCATTCGGACGTTGTCCTGTACACCGCAGGGGCCGAAGGGAGCCCCGACCTGGAGTGGGCGAGGAGGGCGAGTGACCTGCTGGGACTGCCCCTCAAGGAGTACGTCTTTGACCAGGAGGACATCGCCGGTGCGGTCAGGGAAGTGGTCTTCGCGATAGAGGAGCCGAACCCGATGAACCTGGCCATTGGCCTTCCCCTGTACTTTGCCACAAAGCTGGCCTCAAGGGACGGTGTGAAGGTGCTCCTCAGCGGCCAGGGTGCGGACGAGCTGTTCGGGGGCTATGCCAAATACCTCCGGAGACCGGAGCTCATGGAGAAGGATCTGTGTGAAATGGGGGAGAAAAACCTAGCGAGAGACGATAAGATAGCCATGCTCAACGCCGTGGAGGGACGCTTCCCGTTCCTTGACCTTTCGGTTGTCTCGGCGGCGCTCGGCACACCTCTGGAGGCTAAGATAGGCGGCGGGGTGAGGAAGGCCGTTCTGCGGAAGGCCGCCGTTGAGCTCGGCCTCCCCGAGGAGATCGCTGGAAGGGAGAAAAAGGCCGCACAGTATGGCAGTTTTTCCCAGAAGATGCTGGAAAGACTTTCGAAAAAAGAAGGCCTCACACTCAGGGAATACGCGCAGAGGGTCTTCAGCGAGGTATTTAAACGGCAGTAAACCTTTCTGAACGTCCGTTAATTTTTTCCGGGCCAAAATTCCTCTGGCCACTCCCCTTATCCCCCAATTTCAAACATACGCAAACAGTTTCGTGAAAAAGGCTTAAATACGCCTTTTTGCAACTGAAAGAGGGTGGTGCAGTGATGTCCAGGCAAATCATCCCCGTGATCATGATGTTCATACTCATCGCGGGATCCTCACCGGCGTCCTTGGCCTCTGCCTCCGAAGGGGGCCAGGGGATAGCCATCCTTGTGAGTGACAACGGGGCGGATATGGCGGTGGCCCAAAACGTCGGGGAGCTTCTCGGTGCGGAAGTTTTCGTCAGCCCGTGGGGAATGTATAGCGCCGAAATAAGCGCCGAGATCCTGAGCTCGGAGCCCGAGAGGGTGATAATAATAGGCGGCCCTGTGGCGGTCCCCGAGGAGTACACCAAGGATTTCAGCGTCTTCGGAATATCCTACGAGCGCTGGTACGGGGAGACGAGATACGAGACTAACCGCGCGGTTATGTCCGCATTGAAGGAGGAGTTCCCCTCCGTCTTCAGCGGAATAACCACCGTGGTAATAGCAAACGGCCGCGACATCCTGGCCATAGAGGACTACATGAACAGGTACGCTGGCAAATCCGTCCTTATTCTGACGGACGCCGGGAGGGAAGCGCTTACCATGCAGGTGCTCCGGGAGTTTGGCTCTCTCTCTGAGGTGAAGTACATTGAGACCGGCAGCTTCCCTGTGGACAAGAACGGACTCGGCTCGTGGATCAGGACACACTTCGGGAACGTATCTTTTGAGAACGTCTCCCCGGCACCGGGGCCCCTTGAAGTCTACTCACTGCTTACCGTGGTGGAGAACAGAACTAGGAGGGCGGAGGGGCTCCTTGACGGACTCCAGGTGCCACAGGCCAAAAAGAAGCTCGAAAGCGCGAGGAAGGCCGTGGAACTGGCGTGGGAGAAGTACCGCATGGGACGCTACGAGGAGGCATACAGGCTCGCCGTAAAGGCTGGGACTGACTCGGATTTTGTTATCGCAGCAGCGTATCGGGAGCTCAGAACTGTTTACCAGGGGTCGCTGGAGCTCCGCCTGCGCATCGAGCTGACAAACCTTGAAGTCATGGCAGGTGTCCTCAAGAGGAGGGGCTACGATGTAAGCGACATCGAGGCCCTCCTGGACAGGGCCAGGGGCGCCCTCCAAGAAGGTGATTATTCTACCGTCCTCAACGACCTGCTCCCCAGGATAAGGGGGATGCTGGCCGAAAAGACTGTCAGGAGGGCCGCCAGCAGGGGTTCCGGCCGCTCGCCACCGGCAAGAAGGCCCGGAAGACCATAATCCTTTTTAACGTCCTTTCTTATTCTCTCTGGTCAAAATGAAGGTTCTGATGGTCGGACACTACCCTCCTCACGGTGGCGGCGTTGCAAACCACCTTGACAGCCTCGTGAGGGAGCTGAGGAAGCGCCACGAGGTCCATGTTCTGACCTATGGGCCGGTAAAGCCCAGGGATTTTGAGGAGAAGTTTGTGCACCAGGTTCACGTCCCACAGGTCTACGGCCTCAGGGGGACGAGCTTCGCTTTTCTCGGATCAAAGAAAATAGTGAAGCTCCACAGAAGGCTCAACTTTGACCTCGTCCACGCTCACTTCGTCGGCACAACGAGCTTCGCCGGTGTTCTGGCCAAAGAAAAAACCGGCCTGCCCCTTGTTGTGACCGCACACGGTAGCGACCTGGAGCACACGGCAGAGCTGGCCCTGGGGAGGTTCTACGTGAAGAAAAGCCTTCTTGAGGCGGATGCAGTCATAGCCGTGAGCCACTGGCTGGCGAAAAAGGCGCTCTCGCTGGGCGCCCCGTCGGTCAGGGTAATACCGAACGGGGTGCGGGAGCTTGGGGGTGTCAGGTCAAAGACACGGTACATCACCTTCATCGGCGCCCTCCGGGACTACAAGAGCCCCGAAACGTTCATAGGGCTGGCTAGGTACTTTCCAGACAGGGAGTTCCTCGTCGTCGGGGATGGACCGCTGAGAAAAAGGCTCGAAGAGAGCGCACCCGGCAACGTCCGCTTCCTCGGCTACAGAAAAGATGTGGAAAAAATCCTCTCCGAGAGCGCCCTCCTTGTCCTCCCCTCCAAAAGGGAGGGCTTCGGCCTGGTGGTGCTGGAGGCCGGCTCACTCGGGGTTCCTGCGGTGGGGAGGCGTGTGAGCGCGATTCCTGAGCTGATACGGGACGGAAAAAATGGGCTGACGTTCCGAGACTTTGACGAGCTCGTGAGGGTGGTTGAGGAGCTCCTTGAGCCAAAGAGGAACGTGAAGGCCGGCAGAACAGGGAAGAAAGTGGCGTCAATGTACTCGTGGGAGGCCGTTGCCAGGGAAGTCGAGGACGTCTATCTGTCCGTTCTGGGATAGCTTTTTAACCGCTTTTTAGCCCCTCGCTTCGGGTGAGAAAATGACGGTAGTAATCAACATGCGAGACGGAGCTGACGAGAGGGGCATAAAGATAGCCGCTAGGTTCATACTTGGGGGAAAGCTCGTGGCCTTTCCCACAGAGACGGTTTACGGCCTGGGGGCGGACGCGCTCAATGCTAACGCCGTGAGGAGGATATTTGAGGCCAAGGGGCGACCTGCTGACAATCCCCTGATAGTCCACATAGCGGATTTCAGAGACCTGAAGAAGCTCGCCCGTGATATTCCCAAGGAAGCGAAGCTCCTGGCCGAGAGGTTCTGGCCGGGGCCGCTCACCATGGTGCTTCCCAAGCGTGAGGAGGTGCCGATGGTAACAACCGGTGGCCTCGACACCGTTGCGGTGAGAATGCCCGCCCACCCCATAGCCCTCGCCCTGATAAGGGCCAGCACGCCGATAGCCGCTCCCTCAGCGAACATAAGCGGAAGGCCCAGCCCTACCCTTGCGGAGCACGTAGTGGACGACTTCTACGGAAAGATCGAAGTGATAATAGACGGCGGCGAGACCAGGATAGGCGTGGAGTCAACGGTTCTCGACCTGAGCTCGGAGAGGCCCACTCTTCTGAGGCCGGGCGGCCTGCCCCTGGAGGAGATTGAGGGGGTTATCGGGGGGGTGGAGATTCACCCGGCCGTCAGGGGGAAGCTCGTTGACGTTGCCCGCTCCCCCGGGATGAAGTACAGGCACTACTCGCCGAACGCCCAGGTTGTGGTCGTTGAGGGGAGGCGCGAGAACGTGAGGAAAAAGATAGCCGAGCTCATTGAGGAGTACCGTTCCAAAGGCCTGCGCGTCGGCGTCATGGCGACAGAGAGGTATGAGGCCGACGAGTTCTTCCACCTGGGAGAAACTGATGAGGATGTAGCGAAGAACCTATTCAGGGCCCTCCGCGAGCTTGACAAGAGGGGTGTTGACGTCATAATCGCCGAGGGGGTTGAGGAAAAGGGCCTTGGCTTTGCGGTGATGAACAGACTTAGAAAGGCAGCGGGGTACAGAATAGTCTGGGCATAGACAACGCTTAAATATTCGGACTTCCAATTTCACCCAGTTGAACCCGGACTCGAATCATGAGGGGTGAGAAGTTTGCCAGTGGGCCTTGGGCTGGAAGAGCCGGAGGATCTGGAACAGCTGGGCATGCAAAAAGTCCGCGAGGGTAAGGTCAAAGACGGCCTGAAGCTCATTTTGAGGGCTGCCAGAGGGTATGAGGAAGCCGGGAGGAAGAAAGAGGCCGCCAGGCTTTACCGATACCTCGGATATTTCCTCCTCAAGAAGACGGGGGCCATCGAGAAGGCCAGGCCCTCCCTCCTCAAGAGCGCGTATCTGTATGTTGACCTCATCGAGAGGGAGATTTCAAGGCCCGAGGTTGACCTCGATGTCCTCGATGAGTACTGCTTTAACGTCCTTGAGGTCTTTGCCACAACCAATGACAGAAGGAACCTGGTAAAATACGCGGAAGAGTTCGCCTCAATATACGAGGATCTGGGCGACTCATACCAAGAAAATGACGACATCCCCATGGCTATAAGGGCGTATGAATCCGCATACTGGTATTACAGGCTGGTTGACAACATTGAGGGCTACAAGAAGCTGGCTGAGACCATCATAACGCTGTATGGGCAGGTCGCGGAGGAGAAACTTGAAAAGGGGGATACTGAAAACGCCGCGGTGGCATTCTACAGGCTCGCCACGTACATAAAGGCTATCTTTGGGTACGATATTCACTTTATAGAGATGATGGACACCGCAGCGAAGAACTTCGAGAAGGCCAGCAAGATAGCTTACTCCGAGGGGGACCTGGACAGAACGACCACCTATCTTGTCAGGGCCCAGTACGCGTACCTTCTGGCCAAAAACTTTAACCGCGCCAAGCTCATAGGCCTCAACACCGTCAGGATGCTGTACCAGGTGATAAGCTCATACCGGGGCAGGGGAGATGAGGAAAGGGCCGCTGAAAAGCTCATGGAGATAAGTGAGGCCCTCATAGGAATGGGGAAGTTCGAAGACGCCATTGAAACGTATAAGGGGGCCCTCGACTACACCGGCCAACTCCCCTTCAGAGTTAGGATCCGGTTGGCCGTCCTGAAAAAGCTCGCCGCGTCCAACACGTCCTCCGAAGTGCTCGACGACGTTGAACACGTTGAGTACTACCTGAGAAAGGGCAAATACGGCAAGGCGCTTGAGCTCGCGGAGAAGGCAATGAAAAGGGAAGAACTCAGGAAGATGCTGAAGAGCATCCACGAAGCGGAGGGCATCTACTAGGGCTTCACCTCAACCCGCGGGAGCGGGATGTGGTACGGAAGGCGCATCTCTTTGGCCAGAACCATCAGGATGGGAGAGACCTCCTTGGTTATGAAGTTGACGACCTCCGCAAAGACCACGGGGTCTATCTTCTTCTCATCCTCCCACAGGTTCAGTATGTCGTCTATCTTGTCCTTTGAGGGCGGCACGTACAGAATCGCACCTTCCACAGAGCCACCCGCGATTTTGGGATCGTACTCGATGTCATACCTGAAGAGTATCTCCACCCCGTTCATTTTGCCCGTGGGGGTGCGAACCTCGCCGAGGCGGACTTCCTTCACGCGGGGGGAAAGTTTGACTGCAATCTGGCCTCCAGGAACCGCAGACGCCATTTTTTCCATCTGAATCTTGGTTATGTTGAACCCAAGCACCGGCATTTTCTTTCACCACCCCAACTAGTCAGGGCCACATATAAAACGCTATCGGTAGGGCTTTAAGCTTTCTCCCCAACTATCACCGATGCCGCGGGAGAAAGTCGTAAAGGTATGGGACGAGAGGGAGGTCGTCTACTCCCCAAAGCGCTGGCGCTACCTGTGGGAAAAGCGGGAGAAGGCCCTGGCAATAATGGAGAGACTGGAGCAGTTCGACCCCCAGCTCTACGGGAGTGTCGCCAGGGGGGACGTCAGACGGGACAGTGACGTGGACATCTTTATACCCTACCGGGTGCCGAGCTATCTGATCGAGCTCGCCCTTGAGGGGCTTGTGAGCAGGAGAAAGATAGTCATGGCCACCCCTTGGCACCTCATCAAGGGGGTCATCGAGATAGACGAGGAAACAACCGTTACCTTTCCATTAATTGACCCCACCGACAGGGAGCTTGAGTTCTACAGGTGGGGCGGAACCGTGGACATCTGGGGCGTGAAAACGAGGCAGCGCGTCCCCGGCGTCAACAAGAAGCTTATACTCATAGTGCCCACCGAGGAGGGACACATCGAGAGGGAGGTCGTTGGAAGGGAGAGCGAGGTGGCGAGAGTTTTAGGAGTGAGCATAGACATCATTACCGAGCGCGTCCACGTTCTGACGAGAAGGGACGCCATCGGAAGGACCGGCATCTACATCAACGAGGAAGTGCCGGACTGGATGAGCTTCGAGGAGGCGCTGAAGGTGATAGCCGACCGCGACCCGAACGTGAGGAGAAAGGTAAGGGAGCGCGGTGGAATATAAAAAAGTCAATACAAGATAACAAGATAGAAAAGAAGTGCTCAATCCTGACAGCACCTCTCCTTCATGTGGGCCGGCAGAATCTCCTTGAAGCCCGTGTACTTCCAGAGGGCCTTCGGGAGCTTTACGACGCCCTCCTCGGTCTGGAAGTTCTCAAGTATCGCCACTATCGCCCTTGAGGTTGCTATGGCCGTCGAGTTGAGCGTGTGGACGAACTTGGGCTTCTCGTGGGTCTTGTCGCGGTAGCGGATGTTCAAGCGCCTCGCCTGCCACTCGGTGCAGTTGCTCGCACTGACAACCTCGCGGAACTTGCCCTGGCCTGCCATCCAGGCCTCGATGTCGTACTTCTTCGCAGCCACATAGCCCAGGTCGCCGGTGCAGATGTTCACAACGCGGTAGGGAATCTCAAGCTCCTGGAATATCTCCTCGGCGTTGGCTATGAGCTTCTCGTGCCACTCCCAGCTCTCCTCTGGTCTCGAATAGACGAACTGCTCGACCTTGTGGAACTGGTGAACGCGGAAGATTCCCTTCGTGTCCTTTCCTGCCGTTCCGGCCTCCTTCCTGAAGCACGGGCTTATTCCAACGTAGAGCAGCGGTAAGTCTTTCCCCTCTATTATCTCGTTGGCGTGCATTCCAGCGAGCGGGTGCTCGGCGGTCGGGATTAGGTAGAGGTCTTCACCCTCGACCTTGTAGATGACGTCCTCGAAGTCGCCGAAGCTCGTGACGCCCTCTTCTACAAAGCGCCTGACCATGTACGGCGGTATGACTGGGACGAAGCCCTTCTCGATGAGCTTATCGAGAGCAAAGCGGAGCAGCGCCAGGTCGAGGATGACGAGCTCATTCATGAGGTAGTAGAACCTCGAACCGCTGACCTTCGCGGCCCTCTCAAGGTCTGCTCCCCTCAGGAGCTCCAGCATGTCAACGTGAAGCCTCGGCCTCCAGTCAAGAACCTCGTAGTCCATCTTTCCGAGGCTCTGCTCCTTAAAGCTCTCAAGGAAGCCCTCCCAGACTCTCGCCTTGCCCCAGAACCTTATGGGAACGTTCTCGCTGTCGTCCTTGCCAATAGGAACGGTTTCATGGGTGATGTTCGGGAGACGCCAGAGGTAGTAGTCTATCTTTGCCCTCAGCTCCTCGACTTCCTTCTCAAGGGCCTCAATCTGCTTCACTATCTCGTTGCTCCTCGCGAGGAGGTCGTCTATCGGTTCGCCAGCCTTCTTGCGCTTGCCTATCTGAACCGCCAGCTGGTTGCGTTCCTTCCTGAGGGCGTTGATTTTCTTCAGGTTCTCGCGCCACCTGGCATCGAGCTCCAGAATCTCGTCTATCCACTTGAGCTTCTCAAGCTCGCCGCGCTTTATGAGGTCGCCCTTCACGAGGTCGGGATTTTCACGGATGAGCTTTATGTCCAGCATAGTCTTCCACCTGGGAAAAGAATGAGGAGGAGTTTAAAAAAGGTTTTGATGGGGGATTTGGAGGGGCGACGAAGTCAACCGAAAAACGTAACCTCCACCTCTTCACCAGCCTCCAGTATCTCCACGTTCTCCGGCACCTCAATGAAGCCGTCGGCCTCTATGAAGCTCGTAACGGCCCCGCTCCCTTTGAGTATCGGCACCGCTTTTTCACCCTCTACCCTGACCGGCAGGAACTGACGCCTCCCCTTGACGGAGAAGACCTTGTGGGCGAGCCTCTTCCTGACCTTCCGAACTTCGCTCTCCCTCCCGAGGAGCTTTCTCAGGAGGGGGGCGACGAGCAGGGTGAAGTTAGTCAGGCAGCTGGTCGGGTAGCCCGGAAGGCCGAAGACGGGCTTTCCGTTGATTAGGCCGATTATCGTTGGCTTTCCTGGCTGAATCGCTATGCCGTGGATTTTCACCTCACCGAGCTCCTCGATTATCGAGCTGGTTAGATCCCTTATTCCACCGCTCGCACCGCCGCTGAGAAGCACTATGTCACAGCACTCAATCCCCTTCTCGATGAGAGCCTTAAGGCTCTCGCGGTCGTCCTTTGCAATGCCGAGGAAGAGGGCATCCCCACCGAGCTCCCTAACCGCGTCCGCTATGGCGCGGCCGTTTATGTCGTATATCTGCCCGTACCTCAGCTCCGTCCCGGGGAGGACTACTTCGTTTCCGGTGCTTATAACTGCCACCCGGGGTTTTCGGAAGACAGGAACCTCGGCAATTCCCACAGCGGACAGGAGGGCGGTGTCCTTGAAGGTCAGCCTAGTCCCTCGTTTGAGAAGAGCCTTCCCCTTCGGGATGTCGGTTCCGGCCTTCATGACACCGAGCCCAGGATAAGCCGGCTTGTAGATGATGACCTCCTGGCCTTCCCTGTCCACGTCCTCGAACTGTATTACCGCATCGGCACCCTCGGGTAGCGGCGCGCCCGTGGAAATGTAAACGCTCTCACCGGGCTTGAGCTCCATTGCTGGCGTATCTCCTGCGTTTATCTCACCGATAACCTTCAGCCTCACCGGTTCGCTCTCGCTCGCCATGAACGTGTCCTCGGCCCTAACGGCGTAGCCATCGACGGTTGCCCTGTCAAATGGCGGGACATCTATTGGAGAGACTACGTCCTCAGCGAGAACCCTGCCGAGAGCTTCTTCGAGGGAAACTTCCTCAATCTCTGGCTTCAGCGGAAATGAGTCTATAACCTTGAGAGCCTCTTCGAGCGGAACCACCTTCAGGAACGCCATTCTATCACCGGGAGAAAAGAGAACACGGTTCTATAAATGGATTGCGTAAAAGAAAACGTTTAACTCACCACTCCTCCTCTTCCTCCCAGTCTTCTTCCTCCCACTCCTCTTCCCAGTCATCCTCTTCGAACTCGTCCTCTTCGAGTTCCCACTCCTCCTCTTCCTCGAAGAGCTCTTCCTCCTCAAACTCCTCGACCTTCTTCTTTTTCTTAGGAGGCTGCATCCCGATCCCCCTTTCTACTTGCCAATAATGGCTTATAAACTTTTTTCCACAGAATTAAAGCCTTTCGTGGCCAAAATTTTTGATTAGAACTGTTAGAAAGGTTTTTAATTGTGGAGACGTATCAGAAACCATGAGGGTAGCGATAGTAACGAGCAACGCGCGGGTGTACTACACCGCGACCAAGGTTCTGAAGGAGTACAGGATACCTTTCCATAGCCTCAGGGTGGGGGATAAGATACCCTTCGACGTCGAAGTGGTGCTGACCGGAGAGGAAGACTACGGTAATATAGACTTTCCCATCAAGGTCATCGTGAGGGACGAGAACTTCATAGACGAGCTCCTTGCCAAGCTCGAGGGGAGAGAGAAGTTTAAAAGGGTTTACATAGCCATCGACCCCGGGGAGAGGCCCGGCCTGAGCGTCGTCGCCGATAACCGCGTGATAGAGGTTCACCATCTGAAGAATCCCAGGGACGTTGGCGTAATCCTCGACCTGCTGGAGAAGTATCCCGGCGCTAAAATCAAAATCGGACACGGGGCGAAGAGGCAGCGGGTGCTTATGCTAAAAGCCCTCGCCGACCTGCTGGGATACGATTACCCCATAACCGTCGTCAACGAATCGAGAACGACCCCCAAAGTCGGGGGGATAGAGGTTTCCCAAGTTCAGGACATCGTGGCGGCCATAAACATAGGCCTCCGTGAGGGGCGGGAGGTTAAAATCGGCGAGCTCCTTGAGGTCAAGGAACCGACGAAGAAGGAGATAGAGGACATAAAGAGGAGAAGCCGTGAGGTGAGCGGCACGATAACCATCTCATCCGAACTGGCCCGAGACGTGGCCATGGGTAACCTCACCCTTGAGGAGGCCATAGAGAGACAGAGGAGAAAAAGGAGGGGTTCAAGATGATTTTTGGTAGGGAAGAGGAGAAGTATGAGAAAATAAAGCTCCGCGTTGCCGAGGCCCTCAAAAGGGACGTAGGCAGGGGGATAGTCCGCTTCGACAGGAAGTATCAGCGCCAGCTCGGCGTTGAGCCCGGCGACATAGTGGAGCTCATTGGAGAGCGCTCCACAGCGGCCATAGTGGCAAACGCCCACCCTGACGACAGGGGGCTGGACATAATAAGGATGGACGGCTACATAAGGAGGAACGCCGGCGTCAGCATAGGCGACTACGTCACCGTCGCAAAGGCCGAAGTTAAGGAGGCCAAGAAGGTCGTTCTCGCCCCGGCCCAGAGGGGAGTGTTCATACAGATCCCCGGCGACATGGTGAAGGGCAACCTCCTCGGAAGGCCCGTTGTGAAGGGAGACCTTATAGTCGCCAGCAGCAGGGGCGAGACTTACTACGGGGGCTCCCCATTTGAGGAGCTCTTCAGGGGACTCTTCGAGGCCATGCCCCTCGGTTTCGGAGAGCTGAAGTTCGTCGTCGTGAACACGGTTCCTAAGGGCATCGTCCAGATAACCTACAACACCGAGGTCGAGGTTCTCCCGCAGGCGGTTGAGATACGCGAGGAGGCCATCCCTGAGGTCACCTACGAGGACATAGGCGGTCTGAGCGACGCGATTCAAAAAATCCGCGAGATGGTTGAACTGCCACTCAAGCACCCCGAGCTCTTTGAGAGGCTCGGAATTGAGCCTCCGAAGGGAGTGCTCCTCTATGGCCCGCCGGGAACGGGTAAAACACTCCTCGCCAAGGCTGTGGCAAACGAAGCCAACGCCCACTTCATAGCCATCAACGGACCAGAAATAATGAGCAAGTTCTACGGTGAGAGTGAGGAGCGCCTTAGGGAGATATTCAAGGAGGCCGAGGAGAACGCCCCGAGCATAATCTTCATAGACGAAATTGATGCCATAGCCCCGAAGAGGGAAGAAGTCGTTGGGGAAGTCGAGAAGCGCGTTGTAAGCCAGTTGCTCACGCTGATGGATGGCCTCAAGAGCAGGGGCAAGGTCATAGTCATAGCGGCGACTAACAGGCCGGATGCCCTCGACCCGGCCCTCAGGAGGCCGGGTAGGTTCGACAGGGAGATTGAAGTCGGCGTCCCGGATAAGCAGGGCAGGAAGGAGATACTGCAGATTCACACAAGAGGAATGCCCCTTGAGCCGGACTACGACAAGGCAACCGTTCTCAAGGTTCTTAGGGAGCTAATGAAGAGGGAGACCTTTGAGAGGGCAAAGCTGGAGAGGCTCATCGAGAGGGTCGAGGTTGCGAAGAGCGACGAGGAAGTTAAGGAGGCCCTAAAGAGCGAAGGGGAGATTTATCCAGAGGTTAGGGGCCGGCTGATAGACAGGATGCTTG
This sequence comes from Thermococcus sp. M36, assembly GCF_012027355.1. Lineage (NCBI taxonomy): Archaea > Methanobacteriati > Methanobacteriota > Thermococci > Thermococcales > Thermococcaceae > Thermococcus > Thermococcus sp. M36. The sequence goes on along the minus strand of NZ_SNUH01000001.1, from coordinate 335,812 downwards.
AAGAGATAGCCGAGAAGACGCACGGCTTCGTTGGGGCTGACCTGGCGGCTCTGGCCAGAGAAGCGGCTATGGTCGTCCTGAGGAGGCTCATCAACGAGGGCAAGATAAGCCCGGAGCAGGAGAGAATCCCACCAGAAGTTCTCCAGGAGCTCCGCGTCAGGAAGAGCGACTTCTATGAGGCCCTGAAGATGGTGGAGCCGTCAGCGCTCAGGGAAGTATTGATAGAGATGCCCAACGTCCGCTGGGAAGACATCGGCGGCCTTGAGGACGTCAAGCAGGAGCTCAGGGAAGCGGTAGAATGGCCTCTCAAGTATCCAAAGGCCTTCCAGAGGCTCGGAATAGAGCCACCGAAGGGAATCCTGCTCTACGGCCCGCCGGGAACGGGTAAGACACTCCTCGCCAAGGCCGTTGCAACGGAGAGCGAGGCCAACTTCATAGGCATCCGCGGCCCCGAAGTCCTCTCAAAGTGGGTCGGTGAGAGCGAGAAGCGTGTGAGGGAGATATTCAGGAAGGCGAGGCAGGCGGCGCCAACGGTGATATTCATAGACGAAATAGACGCAATAGCCCCGGCAAGGGGCAGTGACGTGAGCCGCGTTACCGACAGGCTCATCAACCAGCTCCTAACGGAGATGGACGGTATAGAGAGGAACAGCGGTGTGGTTGTCATAGCTGCAACCAACAGGCCGGACATCCTTGATCCAGCTCTGCTCAGGCCCGGCAGGTTCGACAGGCTCATACTCGTTCCAGCCCCGGACGAAAAGGCCAGGCTGGAGATACTGAAAGTCCACACGAGGCGCGTCCCGCTGGCGGAAGATGTGAACCTCCGCGAGCTTGCCAAGAGAACCGAGGGCTACTCCGGAGCGGACATAGAGGCCCTTGTGAGGGAGGCGGCACTCATAGCCATGCGCAGGATAATGGCAAAGCTGCCTGCCGAGCTCGTCGAGGAGGAGAGCGAGGAGTTCCTCGGTAAGCTCAGAGTGTCGAGGAGGGACTTCGAGGAGGCCATGAAGAAGGTCCGCCCGAGCATAACCCCCTACATGCTCGAATACTACAGGAACTTCGAGGAGAGCAGAAAGACCCGGGCAGAGAAGAGTGCAAAGGGTCCGGATTACTACACCTTCTGACTTCCTCCTTTTTCGGAAAAAGTTTTATACGTTGGTGTCCAAGAGCCTACACGATTAAACCCAGGGGTGGAGAAGATGGTCAAGATAATGGCTTCCAAGCTTAGGGACGTCGAGCTGATTACTGACACAGGAATAAGGCTCGGCTGGGTCTACGACCTCAGCTTTGACGAGGAGACCGGCGATATCCTCGTGATAGTCGCCGAGCCTGACGAAGACCTCGACACCAGCGAGTTCGTTACCGACCACGAGGGCCTGCTCCTCATCCCGATCAGCGCGGTTAAAAGCATCGGTGAGGTCATCATAATAGACTCCAACAAGCTCGCCGTCAAGTCTAAGCTCAGGAGGATACCCATACCCCCACAGGCCTCTTCTGAAGATGGGCTTCCAAAATCACCAGAAGGGCCCTAATATCCCTCGTACAGCCTCATCGCGAGGAACCGCGGGAGGCCCGCCTCCAATATCTTTCTCGCCGCCTCTTCCACGTCGTATTCCACCCTGCGGAACTCGACGTTCTCAGGCGGTTCTTCGTCGGTGTCTATTAGCGCATAGGCCGCCCGCCAGTCGCCGTCCCTTGGCTGGCCGACGCCGCCAGGGTTGATTATCCGCCGTTCTCCAACCAGCTTGAGCATAGGGACGTGGGTGTGGCCGACGAGGAGGTCGTCCTGCTTAACGTAGCTTAGAACGGCCCTGAACTCGCTATCCGGGAGCCAGGGGAAGAGGTACTCGTCTAGGGGTGCTCTAGGGGAGCCGTGGATTAGGAGATAGCTCCGTCCCCCGTCGTCAGTGAAGAGCTGTCGTACCGGAAGGCGCCTCAGGAACTCAAGGTTCTCGATCGTCATCACGCGCTGGTGCCACCTTACGGCCTGCCTCGCGTAGGGGTTGAAACCCCAGTCGAGGCCAAATGCCACCGCGTTGTCGTGGTTTCCCCTGACGCAGAGGAAGACCCTTTTTTCCATCTGCTTCCTCACGAACTCTACGACCTCGTTTGGGCTCGCCCCGTAACCGACAAGGTCACCCATGCATAGGATTGCGTCGGCGCTCTTTATCTCCTTCCAGACGGCCTGAAAGGCCTCCCAGTTGGAGTGGATGTCGGAGATGATGGCTATGAGCATGGGACCACCGAGAATCAATGGAGGGGAAAGTTGAAAAGGTTTAGCCCTTCCAGAGAACGCCGGCGAAAATCAGCAGCAGGCCGAGGGCCAGGAAGAGCGGCCCTGCAGGTCCGATACTGTGTGTTACCGTGCATTCCGCGGTTTCGTTTCCCGGGGGATAGTGGCCGTAGAGGAGCATCGAGGAGAACTTGAAGCCCTTTTCAAACTCCACCAGCTCGTCCCTACCCACGGAGATGCCGTGGGTGTAACCGACCCTTCTTCCGTCGATTTCCACGTAGCCATCTAGCCAGAGCTTCGAGGGCTGTTCCGAGGAGTACACGAGCTTCAGGAGCCGCGGGGTGCCAAGGAGGGTCTTGTTGATCGAGGCAACCTTCAGGGACTCGTCGGTCAGGACTATCTCGAACGTTCCGTTCGGGGATATTCTAATGACTCCTCTCGGGTCATGGATCTCCGCGTAAATGCCCGACCAGAGGGGGTACTCGGTAGTCTGGACGTACTCAAAACCTCCGGGCACGGGCTTAAGTGAGGGGGTGTCAAGCACCACGGTGGTGCGTGGGTCCTGCCAGTGGACCTCAACCGTCACGTTTCCAAGGCTACTTATCTGAAAGCGACCGAAGGGAAGGGGAGCCCCGACAGGGACATACAGCTCGCCCTCCCTGTGGTACTCGGTGGAGCGTCCCGTCTCCGGATCGGTGACCGTGACTGCGGGAAGGTCTATGGGAGCCCTAAAAGCGAGAACGTAGCCGTTCACCTCACCGCCGTTGGTGACGTTGAAAATCGTGGCGTTAATAATGGCCGCAGGAACCATACGGGCGCACGTGCAGGCGGGGCTGGAGCTGTAATCCCTCGCGAGGAACAGGCCACCCAGGAGAACAAGAATGACACCCAGTACCAGCATGGAACGCCTCATGGAACCCTCAGGATAGAATCGCGCAAACTTGCTAAAAAACTTTTCGGAGTAAAAGATTGAACAAAGAGGGAAAGAAAGTCACTCCCTCCTCTGCTTGGCCTTCCACCTGCTCCAGCGGTAGAGCGCTGCCAGAGCCTTTATCGCCCTCTCCGGCTCCGGATAGGCCGGAATGCCCTCCTCGTTGAGCATGTCTATTGCCTCTTTGGCCTCTATGCCGCCGACGATGGCAACAACGAGAGGCTTCTTCCTGCCGCTCTCGTTGTACTCGCGGATGACGATCCTGGCGAGGTCGCGCGGGTCGAGCACAGCCGTCTGGCAGTAAAGGACGGCTATGGCGTGCATCTCCGGGTGGGCAAGGGCGTCCCTCACCGCTCCTTCGTAGCTCTCGGCACCTGCCATACCGGTGAGGTCGACCGGGTTCTTGTAGCTTCCGAAGGGCGGCATGTGGTTGGCGAAGACCTTGAGGTCTTCGAGGTTGTCGTAGAGGTGCAGCCCCTCCTCCTCGGCCGCGTCGGTGGCCATAACTCCGATTCCACCGCCGTTGGTGAGTATGACGAGGTTCTCGCCTTCCGGCTCCGGAAGGTTGCTGAGCGTTCTCGCCCAGTCAAAGGCCTCGCCGATGGTGAGGGCGCGGAGAACGCCGCTCTGCTTGAAGGCGGCTGTGTAGATGCTGTCGGCACCGGCAAGCGAACCGGTGTGAGAAGCAGCTGCTTTAGCACCGCGCTCGCTCCTTCCGGCCTTTATGATGATAATCGGCTTCTCCTTGCTGACCTCCCTCGCGACCTCCATGAAGCGCCTTCCGTCCTTGACGCCCTCCATGTAGATGAGTATCGCCTTGGTGTTCTCGTCCTCCTTGAAGAACTCGAGTAAATCAGCGTCGTCAATGTCGCTCTTGTTTCCGACGCTGACAACCGCTGAAAGGCCGACCTTCTCGAGGATAGTCCAGCCCATAAGGGCTATTCCCAGTGCACCGCTCTGGCTGATGAGGGCCAGGTTTCCGGGCATGACGTCGGTCGGACCGAAGGTGGCGTTCATCTTGGCCGGGGTGTAGACGACGCCGAAGATGTTGGGGCCGAGGATCCTCATGCCGTATTTCCGTGCCGTCTCGACGAGCTGCTGCTCTATTCTCTTGCCCTCCTCACCGAGCTCTCCAAAGCCAGAACTGATTATCGGGAGAACCTTAACGCCCTTCTTCCCTGCCTCCTCAACGACCTGCGGGACAAACTTGGCCGGGACAATTATGACGGCCATGTCCACCTCGTCAGGTATCTCAAGGAGGCTCCTGTAGGACTTGAACTTCCTTCCGTTTATCTCTATCTCTACCCCCTTGATGTTCACGGGGTAGATCTTGCCCTCATAGCCGTACTCCACGAGGTTCTTCATGACTGCGTAGCCTATCTTACCTGGCTTCTCAGAAGCGCCAACGACGGCGATGCTCCTGGGCCTAAAAAGTGCCTCAATATTCCTGTCCATTCCTATCACCTCACTCCGATGAGAGTTACAGTTTCACGTCCGTGAAACAGGTTATAACCTTTCTCCTCTCTTTTTGACGATAACAGGCTCGACGGACGTTAAAAGAACCAAAAGTTTGCCACCAAAGATTGGGAAGCCGGAAAAAGCAGTCATAGCCATTTTAGGCCATCACTGACCACAAACCTCCATGACATCACAGCCCCTCCCATCAGTGCCCCTCCCGAAAGGCTTTTCTGGTGGTGCCCCTTGCAGAATACGGGGGTTAAAATGGGGCGCGATCCGGCGGCCGTGGAAGGCGTCATCATGGGATGGCTCAACTTGCTCTTTGACATGGTCGTCATGACCCTCGGCACGTTGACCATGGGATACGTCATATATCTAACCTGGAACCTGCTTGTGACCTCCCTCAGGAACTTCGACGTCGAGACGGTGCTCCACCAGATTGTGCTCATCATAATATTCCTCGAAATATTCGAGCTGCTGGCGATGTACGTCCGGGAGCACCACGTCAGCATGAGGAACGTCGTTGAGCTCGGCGTTCTGGCGATAGTGAGGAAAATAGTCATAACCCTCGACTACAGCAAGTTCGAGTGGACCACCCTCATGGGCATGGCGGCCCTCATACTGGTCATGGGATGGATATACACCCAGGAGAGGAAGCGCATCACTCAGCACGAACAGTTCCTGATAGAGCACGGCGAGGGCCGATGATGACCCTTCCCCTCCCTGAGGGATGAGGAGCAATCCGGTAGGCTGAGGCAAAGGCTAAATATTTCCTCCCCAACTCTTTTTAGGTGGTGGTTATGGGAGTACAGATAGGCGAGCTCGTGCCGAGGAAAGATATAGAGCTTGAGAACCTGTACGGGAGAAAGATCGCGATAGACGCTTTCAACGCGATATACCAGTTCCTCTCAACCATAAGGCAGAGGGACGGTACCCCCCTCATGGACTCCCGCGGGAGGATAACCTCCCACCTCAGCGGCCTGTTCTATCGCACGATAAACCTCATGGAGGCAGGTATAAAGCCGGCCTACGTCTTCGACGGCAAGCCGCCGGAGTTCAAGAGGAAGGAGATAGAAAAGAGGAGAGAGGCCAGGAAAGAGGCTGAGGAAAAGTGGTACGAGGCCCTTGAGAGGGGTGACTTAGAGGAGGCCAAGAAGTACGCCATGAGAGCTACAAGGGTGAACGAGCAGCTGGTAAACGACGCCAAGAGGCTCCTTGAGCTGATGGGCATCCCGGTTATACAGGCGCCTAGCGAGGGTGAGGCCCAGGCGGCATACATGGCTGCCAAAAAGAAGGTCTATGCCTCCGCGAGCCAGGACTATGATTCCCTCCTGTTTGGGGCCCCCAGGCTCGTGAGGAACGTGACAATAACCGGCAGGAGGAAGCTACCAGGCAAGAACATCTACGTCGATGTCAAACCGGAACTGGTTGTTCTGGAGGCGGTGCTCAGGGCCCTTGGCATCGACAGGGAGAAGCTTATTGAGATGGCGATCCTAGTCGGCACCGACTACAACCCCGGTGGAATAAAGGGGATCGGCCCGAAGAAAGCCCTCACTATCGTTAAGCGGAGCAAAGACCCGCTCAAGAAATACCAGAAAGAGAGCGAGGTTGACCTCTACGCGATAAAGGAGTTCTTCCTCAACCCACCTGTCACGGACGAGTACGAGCTCAAGTGGCGCGAGCCGGACGAGGAGGGGATCCTCAAGTTTCTCTGCGACGAGCACGACTTCAGCGAGGAGCGCGTTAAGAACGGCCTTGAGAGGCTGAAGAAAGCCGTGAAAAGCGGAAAGCAGAGAACGCTTGAAAGCTGGTTCGGGGTGGGCTGACATTTTTATCTTTCAAGCCTCGCCCTTCAGGGCGGGGAGGAGGTCAGCCCTTCAGGTTATCCCTCTCCGAACCCAATTTTAAGATCGGATCAGACCGGTATCTTGAGGTTGAGCTTGTCAACGAGCTCCTTATAGCGGTTCCTGACGGTGACTTCCGTGACGCGGGCAACTTCCGCGACTTCCCTCTGGGTTCTCTTCTCGTCCTCAAGGAGGCCCGCAACGTACAGCGCGGCGGCAACCAGACCTGCGGGGCTCTTGCCGCTGGTCAGGCCCCTCTCATAGGCCTCTTCCAGTATCTCGACCGCTCTCCTCCTGACCCTTTCGCTGAGGTCGAGCTCGTCGGCGAACTTGTTCACGTAGTCCGTAGGCTTAACGAAGAGCTTCTTCGGGGTGAGGTTTAGGTTCCTGGCGATGAAGCGGAAGCTCCTTCCTATCTCCTTCTTGTCAACGCGTGAGATGTCGGCTATCTCGTCGAGGGTTCTCGGGACTTTCAGAAGCCTGCAGGCGGCATAAACGCACGCTGCTATGACGCTCTCTATGGAGCGCCCCCTTATGAGGCCCTTCCTGACAGCCTCACGGTAGAGACGAGCGGCCTCCTCCTCGACGTGCCTCGGGAGCTTGAGCTGTGAGGCTATTCTATCCAGCTCGCTCAAAGCGAAGGCAAGGTTACGCTCGGCCGCATCGCTTACCCTCAAGCGGGACTGCCACTTTCTAAGTCTGTACATCTTCTCGCGCATAAGTCCGGAGAGGTTCCTGTCTATGCCGATGTCGGTCGAAAGACCCTTGTCGTGCAGAAGAATGCTCTCCGGGGCACCAACGCGCGCCCTCTTCTCCCTCTGGCTCGCATCGAATGCCCTCCATTCGGGCCCCATATCGATGACGTTCTCTTCAATGACATAACCGCAAACCTTACAGACGACCTCTCCCCGACCCGGGTCGTATATAAACTCCGTTGAACCACACACCGGGCAGACCCTACGCTTGCTCACTCCAACACCCCCAACCGGCCGGCTATTTTATAAAGCCCTTATAAACCTTCGCCTTTTTTCACCACATAACGGAGTAGCCAGGCAAGATCCTCGCGCTTGAACGTTATCCTCTCCAGAACCCGGACGTCCCAGTCTTCCTCAACTATGTTGGCGTAAATCCAGAGGAACACGGGGTCGTCCTCAGTACCGACGTGGAGGTTTTTGTAAAGGACATCAACCGTCCCGTCCCTGTTTTTCTTAACCGAAACGGCCTTCCAGGTTTCGAGACTGACCTCTCCCTTCTCGTCCAGTATTTTGACTATCTCTCTGGCATCCATGAAGGCACCTTCCGGGATCACCACTTAATCCTGAAGTCTCTCCTCGTTCTCTCGTCTATCTGCGCCAGGATCCTCTTCAGCTTGGCATCATCTATTTGTTCGCGTATCTGACCGGCCTGGTAGAGCTGGACGAGGACGAGCTGAACCTGTCTCGCGAGCTCTGGCTTAACGAGCTTGACCCTTCCGAGCCTCTCCCTGGCCTCCGGCGTGAGGATTCTTCTCATTATCGCATCGAGCTGGGCCTCAAGCTCCATCTCCTGCCTCATGGCCTCTTCCTGGGCCTTCTGCTGTTCAAGGTACCTCCTCTGGAGCTCCATGAGTTTGCGCTTCCTGATCTCCTCAATGTCCTCGGCCATGGCCCTCACCTCCGGGTTAAGATTGGGGAGGGGGTTAAAAGGCTTTGCGTTCCCCCGCTTCACCTTTTCCCCACGGCCCAGATGAGAATTCCCGCCCCGAGGATTGCCACGGTGAGCCACACCACCTTTGTGAAATTTCTGGAGGGTTCAGAGCTGTCGGAACATTGAGGATGACTGAAACTGACCCACCCGGGCCAAGAAGCTGACGGCCTCGTATAAGCGGGTTCTATGAAGGTATACACCGTGAGACTTTCGCCGCGATAGAAGAGCAATGGAACTTCGGAGGGGTTCTCAATCGGGGTCAAGCTGTTGTCTAAGTGATGACCGGGAACGTAGTAGATGAGCACTCCACCGGCGACCGGAACCGCCGCGAGATGCTCGATGCCCTGCCCAGGGTAATATTTCTCCAGCTCCGCGAGGGGTATCTCGTACCGTTCCCCGTCCCCCTCTATCACGAGGCTTTGGCCGGAAGTGCTAACGTCGAACGTGGGCGGGACGTAGGAAACGTGCTCCCCGGAAGGTTCATTTGCTCTAAAGAAAGAGTCTTCGGTAACGCGGTAAATCTCAAACGTCCCGTTGCGGTGGGCGATGTAAACGTCGGGGGGCTAAGTCTCACGCTTCCGGAACCCTGCCGGAGCTCACCCAGTGTTCGGACGCACCTTTCTTCAGGCATGAACCAGAACACGTGGGTGCCGTTGAAGACGAGCCAGGCGTTGGCGGGCAGGTCGGAGAAACCCGAAGGTACGAAGGCAACGGGCATATCTTCAGCGTATCCCGATCTTCCAACGTAGCTCAGGGAAGTGCCGTTGAAGTGGTAGATGTCAATCCACGCGGAGACCGGTGCGGGAGAACAGCACGGCTCGGTTCCGGGACACTGGCACTGATAGTCATAGAGCCACCAAGTGACCAGCAGGAAAGCGTCCTCACCGTTGGAGATGGCCGTTACAGAACCCGGACGGAACTCCCTCGCACTCACGTATGGAAGGGTGAGCAGGTACAGCACGGCAAAGACCGCGAGGGTTTTTCTCAGCGGCATATCCTCACCACAGGGTAGCGTTCGGAGTATCAACGTGATCCATAGAAAACTCCGGGGTGACCATCAAAAACATTTCCCTGACATAGAAAGCTGACAGAAGGGACAGAGGTTTGAAAAAAGGCCGAGCTCAGTACTTCTTGAGCTCGGGGATCTGCTCCTCAAGCTCCTTCTTGAGCTCGGTGGCTATCTTGTCGAGGAAGCTCTGGCCCTGCGGGGTGACGACCCTTCCCTCGCCCGGAACCTTCTGGACGAAGCCAGCAGCCTCAAGCTGCTGGAGGGCCTTCCTTATGATGCTCCCGCCGGCCTTGTAGAAGTGCTCCGGGGCGTGGCCGCGGTTCTTCCTGCCGCCGTACCAGGTCCTGAGCCTCTCAATGCCGACCGGCCCGTCTACGTAGACCTTCCTGAAGATGCTGGCAACCCTGTAGTACCACCAGTCCTCCTGCTCAGGAAGGCGCTCCTTGTGCCTGCCGGTCTTGACGAACGGGGCCCACTCGGGCGGCTTTATGGCCTCCATCTCCTTGAGCTTCTGGGCAACCCTCTCAACGAGCAAATCACCGGGAACGTCGTAAACAGTCGCCATCTTTCAATCCCTCCCCTTCTTGAATTTCCTCCTGAATTGAGCGATATCGAGCTTGACTTTCTTAACGGGCTTCTCCTCCCGCTTTTCCTTCGAAAGCTCCTTTCTCTGGAGCTTCCTTAAATACTTTTCCCAACCTTCCCTCGGTTTGAACAATATAAACCTTTTGCCGCGAACTTCTATGAGCTCGCTGTCGGTGAGCTCGGCCACCTTCTCGGCCAGCTCCTTCCTGTCGAGGCCGGTTGAGATGAGCGCACCTTTTCTGATCTCCACTTTAAGGATACCGTCCTTCTCAAGCTGGGTGTTGATTTCCTCGATCACACCCTCATCAAGTCCCCTCTTCCCTATCCAGGCTCGCGGGGGGATGTCGTAGTATCTCGCCCTTATGGCCCTTCTCACCTTTCCGGATAAGCGTTTCTCCATGACTCTCACCCCTAAGCTTCTCGCGGGGGAGCACCTTATAAAGGTTGGCCTTTTAAAGGTGCCGGGTGCTGGAAGTGAAACCGGAGGGTGAAACCATGATCGTCCATCACCTCTACTCTGGAGGCAAGGACTCAAGCTTGGCCGCTTGGATTTTAACCCGGCTCGGCTACGAGGTCAGGCTCGTAACGGTCAGCTTTGGCACTCTCGACAACTGGCGATTCGCGAAGGAGGCCGCCGAACGGCTCGGCTTCGAGCACCAGGTTCTCTACCTGCCGCGCGAGGTTCTGGAGAGGGCCGCGGAGATGGCAGTAAGCGACGGCCACCCAAACAACGCGATACAGTTCATCCATGAGCAGGCTTTAGAGGCGCTGGCATCGCTTCCGGAGGTTGAGAGGGTCAGCGACGGAACGAGAAGAGATGACAGAGTCCCGCTCCTAGACCTGCCGAAGGCCCGCTCGCTGGAGGACCGCTTTAACGTCGCCTACATAAGGCCCCTCCTGGGTTTGGGGTATAAAACTATCCGCGAGCTGACGGAGAGGCTTTTCATCGTTGAAATCCGCGAGAGCGAGGAGCTTGAGAAAGCCGACTACGAGGTCGAACTCAGGCACCTGCTCAGGGAGAGGGGCATCGACCCGCTCACGATATTCCCGAAGAGCCACCAGCAGTCGAGGGTGATAGGGTGGAAGGAAGGGCCGTAGAAGAACTCTGTGGGGCTGGTGGAGAAGAGGAAAGGGAATCAGAGGCCGCTGAGCTTCCTGACGATCGGGTTCTCGGCCTCTTCGGGCTTTATTTCCTCGATGCTCTCTATTTCGATCTTGCTCCTGGGAACGCGGTGCTTGCTGCCTATCTCAGAGTAAACGAGCTCAACGACGTGCTCCTCCTTGAGCGCCCTGTACTCCTTGGTGAAGGGCTGCTTCTTTCCGAGCCTCTCGAACACGCCCTTAACGCGGAAGACCTTAACCTCCATTCCTCACACCTCCCTCAGTCAAGGAATCCCAAAGCCTCCTCAATCTTCACGATCTCGGGTCCAGTGGTGAGGTGTCCAACAACGACACCGTAAGAGTTCGCCAGCATGCATGAGCCCACAAACGGAACGCCCATGTTGGCGGTTCCGACGTAAATATCGACCTTGAAGAGGTCGCGGAGCCACTCAAGCTCCTCGTCGGTAGCCTCGGGGTGGACTAAACCGCCCCTGTTGGTGACCACCCCAACGCTTCCAACGGCGTGGTAGTCCCCTATCATCCCCCTCTCGACCTCGATGCCGAGTATGTCCTCAAGCTTCTTGGCCTCCTCGCGGGTGAACTTGGCGCTTATCAGGGCCGCTTTGTCGTTGGCGAGGATGAGGTTGCCGAAAGCCGTGAGGGTACTCTGGAACGGGACGACCTCGAGATCAATCCCCTGCTCCCTGAGCTGGCTGTTTATCCGCTCCAGCTCGGCGTCCCAGACGTACCAAGGGACTACGATGGCGTTGGAGTTGCCGGCGGAGAAAATACCGACTATCCTGGACTTCATTATGCTCGTCTCGACGAGCGGAACCTTGAGGACTTCCCTGAGGACCTCAAGCTTCTTCTCACCGAGGCCCTCCCTGATAAGGACTACCCTATCCGTTGCGGTGCCGTAAACGCCCAGATACGGAGAGTTCTCAAAATCGAGCCTTTCTATGTGCATCTCGTCACCTCGCTAAATTAAAAGGGATCAGGCGAGGGAGACCTTGGCAATTCTCTTGCCTTCGCTCTCCTCGACGATGACCTTAACGCGGAGCTTGCTGGGCGGCTTCTCGGTGCCGCGCTCCCATATCTTCTCGTTGACGTCGGTGCCGATGATGACCTCGTCGGCCTTGGCATGCCTAGCTATCCACTCGCGGACGAACTTGGCGGCCCTCGGGGCCCTCTTCCAGCGCGGAACGCGCTTCTTTATCTTCTTTATGGGGACGACGAATATGACCTCTTCACCCGGCTTGATCGGCATCTAAATCACCTCACTCCTTAAGCTTGGTCCTTCTCCACATTCTCCTCTTGGGGTGGGTCATGACCTTCCTGTTGGTCTTGACGATGACCCAGACCGGAACGCGCCTGTTCTGCTTCGCGGCCTTGGCAAGTCTGAGCTTCTTCGCAAGCGGCTTGTTTCTCGCCATAACTACACCTCCCGGGATTATCATGATGCCTGTTGATGCTTTGGCTATCCTTTTTTAAGCTTTTTTGTGGGGTCTAAGTGCTTCTCGAATCAGCTCGTCAACTCCGTCTTTTCCACATACGTATCCCAGCTTTCTCATTCTAGAGTAGCCAATAACCGTATCTTTGCCCCTGTAAAATACAACGTCCGCATTAAAAGGATACTTTTTGAAGCCATGGAGGCCGTCTTCGGATATTTCGCCCCTGAAAACGATGCATTTGCCGTCTTTGCACTCAAGAACCTTAACGTCTTCCGGCCAAAGAATGTTGAGCCTCAATGCGTAATCCAGCACTTCCTCCTGGAGTTCAAGAGTGGGAAGATTGCCTTTCGACCTGTTATGGTCGAGTATCATCATCAGAGCCTTCGTGAGGGCCCATAGTGAAGAGTCATTATGCTCGTAGTCTCCCCCCAGGTTAATGTATGGGTTGGCATACAGGAACTCCGGAATTCTGCGATTCCACATCATGAACTCGGCTATTCTCGTCAGCCGGATTATCCTGTTAGTGATAACCCGATAGTCTTCGTACCACCTTATATCGTTGCCCCACTTGAGGTTCACACGTTTGAGCTTTCCAAGCCAGGTATCCTCGCTGAGCTTCGTCTTAAACAGGTTGTTTTCTCTTGCAAATTCGTAGGCCTGGAGGAAAATTTCGTAGGCTTCCTTCACAAGTTTGAACCGACGAAGGGCAAAGTTGTAAACCACGGCCTCACTCAGGTTCCACATGATGTTCTGGATAGAGCCTATTGGATCTTCAGCTTTTCCACTCTTCACTAACTCCCATTCTTTTTTCGCCTCCTCATGAAACTTCCTACCCTTTTCGTCGAATTCTTTCAGTGTTTTCTGGTATTCTTCCCAATAGTTTCTTTCCTTTGGCTTGGGGAAACTCTCTAAGGTCTTCATGAGCTCCTCCGGGACTTCAAAGTTGTGGGATTCAAGGTAGTCCTTGATGCGGAGAAGAGCCTTCCTCCTGAGCGGAGATCTCTCTCTAGAAAGAATGGAAAGAGCTCGGGACAAAGTGTCCTTTGGAATCGGCATGGACTTCTCCATGAACGACCAGAGTTCGTGGAGTACCTCAGCCGTCTGAAGAGGATGATAAACGTCTGAATCTCTTGTCAGGCTTAGAGAACGCTCCCTGCTCAGTTTTTTGAGCTTTTCAAGGAATTCCCACGTTTCCCTTATGCCTTTCTCTTCTCCTGTTGCGAAGAATAGTTCAAAGGCACGAGAAAAGTTTCTTGTTAAGAGAAGGATGTAATAACCCACACTTGCTTCATCTATTCCTCCAGAAAAGAGGGTTTTTGCCCATATTCTTGCCGTTGTAAACTCAGCGTTGATGGTCGCAATCTGTTCGTCAAGGGTCACGCTATGGACTACGCTGGGCTTAGAAACGGAAGGGATATTTAGTTCTTTCAAAGCATCCTCTGGCACTCTGCCCTTTAGGTGTTTTCGGAGGGTTGTGAATGCCTCCCTTACAATGTCCAAAGCAACAAGATAATTACCCTTAGATAGCGCTCCTAACCTCTCTAAATCCTTCTCAGAGATTTTTTCGTCCCCTCTGATTCCCTGAAGTATCTTGCACAGGAGTTTCGCAAGTTCCAGATAGGGCTCTAAATGTGGCTCTATGTAGTCCCGGAGGTTTTTCCCATTCTTTATTAAATGCTCTTCAAGGAGTCTGAGGTAGGAGCATGCCTCTGAACACAGTTCCCACTCTTCAGAACCAAAGAATCCTATGACAGCGTAGAGGATGTCCTGGATGATGCCCGGCAAGGGGTGTTCACCCTCATCTTTGAGGAACTTTTCAATATAGGGCTTTGATGATATGTAATTAGCTAACACTGCCTGCATGCGTAGAGTGTCCATGTGCATTTTTATCCCCCTATGCGTGTATGAACGCCACGTAAAGGTTTGACTTATACATCCTGTAAACGGAAACTATACCCGGCTGGCCTTCCAGATTGCGATAGTACCCGTCCCTTATCAATGAGGTAACTCTGAAAACTGTGGTTCCCTTTGCCTCCCATTTCGTCAAATCTGAAGGGATTTTTGTGCTTTTTACATAAACAAAGTCAGGCCCCTTTGCGTTTGACCTTGGTGTTATGTCAATGGTAGAAGGGCCATATGCTTCGGGTTTTATTATTGCAAGATATGCTACTGCCTCACCTGTTGCTCCAATAATGAACCTAATCCCTTTTAAAGCCGCCAGCTCCCAGTTGCCTTCCTTTAAATTCTTTACAGTAGCGTTAAGAGCAAGTTTGCCTGAAGGAACCTCAACAATAACACCAACCAGTTCCCCAACGGTAACTCTAAAATCTTTTTTATGAACAAATTCCTTTACGTAGATTCTTTTAGGAAGACCACCATAAAAGTCCTTTTCGTATATGTGAATTGTCTTTTCATCTTTCTTTCTCTCTTCTATGTAGTTGTAGAAGTACTGGTAAGCGCTATCGAGCTTTTCACGAATTTCATCACTGTATTCGTAAATGGCCTCGGCAACTTCGATGGAAAACATTACTACCGCCATTGCAAGGAGTGCATAAAGTGCGGTTAAAACCCATTCACCTACTACAAAAACTGGAATGAACATGACAGCCATAGCCGATGGGACGAACACACTAGTACCCGTGGACATCGCGGTTCCCATTGATTTCATCGAAAGCAGTAATGGATGTTCGTTTGACCAACCCTGCGTGGATGTGGCAGATTTAACGTTAATGGCAGAACCGTCCACGAACTCTTCAGGAGAAATATGACTCTCAATAAATGCCTTAACTTCCTCCGGTGTGTTCAAACTGGAGTTATCGGCTATAACGAGCTTCACTGGGACCCCATAAATCTCGATTTCATACACCCTTATTCCCGCGGTTGTCTGCTGAATCGCATCCTTGGTGGCGAGTGCGGGCTGTAGAACTAACCCGAATACTAAGATTGAAATAATCAGTCCAACAACTCTTCTCACTCACATCACCGAGAAAAATCTAACGACAAATTTATAAATTTTACTCGGTAGAAATGAAAATCTAACCAGACACTTGAAAGAAAGATAGAAAGCTCAGAATATCAGCGGCGCTCTGTACTCGCCCCAGACCTCGCGGAGGACGTCTGTAACCTCACCGAGGGTCGCGAGGTGCCTGTGGGCCTCGATGATGTAGGGCATGAGGTTAACGTCGTCCTTCTCGGCGGCGTTCCTGAGCTTGTCCAAAGCTTCCTCGACCTTCTTGCCGTCCCTCTCGGAGCGGAGCTTCTTGAGCCTCTCGATCTGCTTCTCCCTGATGCTCGGGTCGACCTTGAGTATCTCGACGTCGAGCGGTTCATCAACTATGAACTCATTCACGCCGACGATGATGCGCTTCTTCTCCTCAACTTCCTTCTGGAACTTGTAAGCGGACTCAGCTATCTCCTTCTGGATGTAGCCCCTCTCAATGGCCCTCATCATGCCGCCCATCTTCTGAATCTTCTCGATGTACTTGAGGGCCTCCTCGTAGATGTGGTCCGTGAGCCACTCGATGTAGTAGCTGCCTCCGAGCGGGTCTATCGTGTCAACGACGCCGCTCTCGTAGGCGATTATCTGCTGGGTTCTAAGAGCGATCCTGACGCTCTTCTCTGTCGGAAGGCTCAGAGCCTCGTCGTAGGAGTTGGTGTGCAGGGACTGAGTTCCTCCGAGAACCGCTGCCAGGGCCTGAATCGCGACCCTGACTATGTTGTTCTCCGGCTGCTGGGCGGTGAGCGTTGAACCGGCCGTCTGGGTGTGGAAGCGCAGGAGCATTGAGCGCGGGTTCTTGGCGTTGAACCACTCCTTCATTATGTAGGCCCAGAGCCTTCTGGCGGCCCTGAACTTGGCTATCTCTTCCAAGAAGTTGTTGTGGGCGTTGAAGAAGAAGCTCAGCCTTCCGGCGAACTTGTCCACGTCCATGCCCCTGTCTATGACAGCCTTGACGTACTCGATACCGTCGGCGAGGGTGAACGCGACCTCCTGGACGGCGTTGGCTCCGGCCTCGCGGATGTGATAGCCGCTTATCGAGATCGGGTTCCACTTGGGGACGTTCTCGGCGCAGTACATGATGATGTCGGTAGTGAGCCTCATGCTCGGCTGCGGCGGGAAGATGTAGGTTCCTCTAGCTATGTACTCCTTCAGAATGTCGTTCTGAACGGTTCCCCTGAGCTGGTTTGGCTGGACTCCCTGCTCCTCGGCGACGAGGATGTACATGGCGAGGAGGTTTGCCGCCGTAGAGTTTATCGTCATGCTCGTTGAAACCTTGTCGAGAGGGATTCCGTCGAAGAGGACGCGCATGTCCCAGAGGGAGTCAATGGCGACACCGACCTTTCCAACTTCACCCTCGCTCATCGGGTGGTCGGAGTCGTAGCCTATCTGGGTCGGCAGGTCAAAGGCAACGCTGAGACCGGTCTGTCCCTGCTCGAGGAGGTACTTGTAGCGCTTGTTGCTCTCCTCGGCGGTTCCGAAACCAGCGTACTGCCTCATCGTCCAGAACCTTCCGCGGTACATGGTCGCGTAAACACCACGGGTGAAGGGATACTCGCCAGGGAAGCCGAGCTTTTCCAGATAGTCCCAGTCTTCCCCAAGGTCCGCGGGGGTGTAAACGCGCTTTATCTCAAAACCATCATCGGTCATGAACTTCTCCTTTCTTTCGGGCCTCCTCTCGATGAACTTTTTGACGGTCGTCTCCTCCCAGCGCTTCTCCTCCTCCCTAATCTTCGCGAGCTTCCCCTTATCAAAGGTCATGCCTACCACCTGCCCCTATTTGGGCGCCGGCCTATAAAAAGCTTTTACATAGCGAAAGGCCAGGCTTGATGTTGGATAAATTGTCCACCGTCACGGAAAGTCCCTGGAGGTGAGGATTTTCCACGTGACGAGGAGGAGGATGACGGTTAAAGCCACAAAGACCAGAACTGTGTGGGTGGGGTTGCCCGTAAAAGAGGTCAGGTCAACCTTCTCGAAGCCCGACTTAAGGAGAACCACCGCCTGATAGCCCAGGGTGTAGTGCTCGGGGTTTTTGATGTACGGTATCTGAGGTATGAGGAACTGGGTGAGGAAGATAATCCCAAAGGTCGCAAGCGAGGCGTAGAGGGGCCTGGTTATCACGACGGAGACCAGCATAGCGAGCGCCCCTAGGAAGGCAAGTACCAGTAGGGTCGCACCAAAAGCTAGTGCAAAGTCCGGAAATCCTTGGGAAAGGCCCTTAACCCCGGTGTCATACACTAAAGGAGTGTAGAGCCAGATGACCGCGTAGGGGATGCCGAAGAGCAGCGCGAGAGCGGAAAGCCCTGCCAGGAACTTACCCCCAACGAGCTCACTGAGCCTCACCGGCCTGGCAAGGAGGAGCCTTATAGTCCCCCTGTCGATTTCGCTCGCAAGGAGGTCGCTCATCAGGATTATCGCGATGAGCTGGCCTATGATGCCGAGCCAGTAGTTGGGTATGAGGTCGAGCATCAACGATTGGAATGCTTTGAGCATGACGTCGACACCACTGCCTGTAGCGTTCGGACTGAGGAGGTATATGAAGGCCGGAAAGAAGGTTATCAGGAAGAGAACCTTCAGCTTCCGCGAGCGGATTAACCTCTTGAACTCGCCCTCAAAGATGACCTGGAAAGGGCCTCCGGAAATATTGGGCTTTCTGGCTTCGCTCATTCCTCCCACCTCACGTTGAAGCGCTTCATGAGGATCCGTTCCAGTGGACTCGTGTGGGGCTTGAAGAGCTTTAACGCGAGCTTCTGTTCAGCAACGAAAGCGGGCAGCTCAAGGAAGAAGTCGTTGATGAATCTCTCATCGAGCTTCACCCTTACCACCCCCTCTTCCTCCCAGACCTCGCGCACATAGAGCCTGTCCTTCAGGAACTCCAGCAGTTTGGTGTTGTCCGAGACGACCACGTCGTAGTCGGTCCCCTCCACCCTTACGAGATCCCTCACACGCCCCTGCTCTATGAGCTGCCCATCCTTTATCAGGCCAACGTAGTTGCACATTCTTTCAATCTCGCTCACTATGTGGGAGCTGACGAATATTGTCTTTCCAGCTTTTGCAAGCTCCAGAACCTTCCCCGTGAACTCCATCCTTCCAAGGGGGTCGAGGTTGCTCGTCGGCTCGTCGAGGATTAGAAGATCGGGATTTCCCATCAGGGCCATGGCGAACGTGACGCGCTGCCTCTGACCGCTGGAGAGCTCCTTTATTTTATTGAAGGCGAGCTTTCCGACGTTGGTATAGGCCATGAGCTCACGGGCCTGGCTGACTGCATCTTCCCTCGAAAGACCCTTCAGGCGACCCATGTAAACCAGAAACTCAAAGATGGTCATGTCCTCGTATGCCAACGGCACCTCGGGCATGTAACCGACCTTCTGCATTATTTCAACCCTCTCGCGCGGCATCTCCATGCCAAAGATCTTTATCTCGCCGTAGGTCGGCTTCAGAGCCCCGGTCAGCATCTTTATGGTGGTGGTCTTCCCGGCGCCGTTGGGGCCAAGGAAGCCGTAAACGACCCCCTTGGGAACCTTAAGGTCGAGGTGATAGACGACGTTCCTCCTGCCGAAGAACTTCGTGAGCTGGAAGGTCTCTATGACGTAAGCGCCCATCTCAACACCCAGAGGTACATCGAAACGGAACTAATTAAGGGTTTCGGGGGAAGGTTATTATTGGAGGGGACGTATTTCATGTCAATGATAATACGAGGAATCGGCCTCGACAGCTCGGCGCGCCTGACCTTCCAGAGCCACGCCCATACAGACCACTTTGTTAGCGGGGAGGTTATCTTCGCCACCAGGGCGACCAAATTCCTGAGCCATCTCCGGAAGGGCGGCTTTTACAAGGAGGTCAAGTTCGGAAAGAGCTTTTACATTGGGGATTTTAAGGCGAAGCTCTATCCAGCGGGCCACATGCTGGGCTCTGCCGGAATAAAGCTCTGGCTCGAAACCGGAACGCTCTTCTACACGGGCGACACCAAGTGGTTCAAGATGAGGACTGCGGAAAAAAGCCGCTTTCCGAGGGCAGACTTTCTGATCATCGAGGCAACCTTCGGTGTTCCGGGCTTTACATTCCCCTCCCCAAGGGAGGCGGAGAAGAAGCTGGTAGCCTTCGTTGATGAAGCCCTAGACAGGGGAAAGAGGCCCGTCCTGTACGTCAACCAAATGGGGAAGGCGCAGGAGGTCATGAAGATACTCGATCTGCACGGCTACACGGTGAAGCCCTCGCGGGAGATGCTCAAGGTGGCGAGGGTTTACTCGAAGTTTGGGGTCCGGTTTGGGAACATCGAAAGGAATGGCGACGTTGTCCTGCGCTCCCACCACTCGCCAAGGGTTGAGAACTCGCTCTCGCCGTGGGAGCTGACGGTTTCCGGCTTCGGGCGGCTCAAGCTGAGCAATCACGCCGACTTCTGGGAGCTGGTGAGGATAGTGGAGAGGGTAAAACCGGAGAGGGTCTTCACAGTCTATGGGTTCGCCGAAGAGTTCGCAAGGATACTCAGAGGACTCGGCTACGATGCCAAGGCGGCCGGGCCCAACATGGTTCTGGAGCCATAGGAGGCAAGCAGGTGTTCTGGATTTTAGTCACCAATGCACATTAAAAGACACAAAACTTTTTAAACCCTTTTCTTTTAGTTACTACTGGTAACCAAAAGGGTCGGGGGGTGGGAGTATGGTCTGGAGGAGGGATCGCTACTGGGATCCCTTCGACCTGATGAGGGAGATTCAGGAGGAGATCGACGCCATCTTCAGGGACATCATGCGCGGACCGAGGCTCTGGAGCACCAGGGAACCCGAGCGCTACGAGTTCGTCAGCGAGACCTGGCGCGAGCCCTTCGTGGACATCTTCGACAGGGGAGATAAATTCGTCATAACGGTTGAACTGCCAGGAGTGCGCAAGGAGGACATCAAGCTCCGCGTTACAGAGGATACGGTCTACCTCGAAGCCCAGGTGAGGCGCGAGAAGGAGCTTGAAACCGAGGGGGCCATAAGGATCGAGCGCTACTACAGCGGTTACAGAAGGATCATCAGACTGCCAGAGGAGGTCATTCCAGAGAAGACCAAGGCACGCTACAACAACGGCGTCCTTGAGATAGAGATACCCAAGAAGAAACCGAGCAAGGGCGAGGGTGAGGGCTTCGAAGTGAAGATTGAGTGACCCTTTCGTTGTTTCCCATCTTGACTTTGCACCCTACAACCACGGGATAAAATCAAAGTCTCGAATCTCACGATCACCGGTCATGAGAAGTATGGAGGTGGTGAAAAATGGCCGAAAAGAGGGAGGTCAAGCTCAAGGTTGCCTCTGCCTATCAGCGTGACGTTGGCAGGGGGATAGTTAGAATAGACCGCAAAGCCATGCGCGAGATCGGTGTCCAGAGCGGTGACATCATAGAGATAATCGGAACCAAAAACACCGCGGCTGTAGTCTGGCCGGCTTATCCAGAGGACGAGGGACTCGGCATCATCAGGATGGACGGCACCATCAGGAAGAACGCCGGCGTCGGCCTTGGCGACGAGGTTACGGTGAGGAAGGCCGACGTTAAGGAAGCGAAGAAGGTCATCGTCGCGCCGACCGAGCCGATACGCTTCGGCCACGACTTCGTTGAGTGGTTCCACAGCAGGCTCGTCGGAAGGCCGGTCGTCAGGGGCGACTACATCAAGGTCGGCATCCTCGGCCAGGAGCTGACCTTCGTCGTCACCGCGACGACTCCCGCCGGCATAGTCCAGATAACCGAGTTCACCGAGTTCCAGGTCAGTGAAAAGCCCGTTAAGGAGGTCAGCAAGACGGCAGCACTCGGCGTCACCTACGAGGACATAGGTGGCCTCAAGGACGTTATCCAGAAGGTCAGGGAGATGATAGAGCTCCCGCTCAAGCACCCGGAGATATTCGAGAAGCTCGGAATTGAGCCGCCGAAGGGTGTGCTCCTCTACGGCCCGCCGGGAACGGGTAAAACACTCCTCGCCAAGGCAGTAGCGAACGAGGCAAACGCCCACTTCATAGCGATAAACGGCCCGGAGATAATGAGCAAGTACTACGGCGAGAGCGAGGAGAGGCTCAGAGAGGTCTTCAAGGAAGCTGAAGAGAACGCCCCGGCGATAATCTTCATAGACGAGATTGACGCCATCGCGCCAAAGAGGGAGGAGACCCACGGCGAGGTCGAGAAGAGAGTCGTCAGCCAGCTGCTCACGCTGATGGACGGTCTGAAGAGCAGGGGCAAGGTCATCGTCATCGGTGCAACCAACAGGCCAGACGCGATAGACCCGGCCCTGAGGAGGCCCGGAAGGTTCGACCGCGAGCTTGAGGTCGGCGTTCCCGACAAGGCCGGCAGGAAGGAGATACTCCAGATACACACGAGGGGAATGCCCATCGAGCCCGAGTTCAGAAAGGGGAGGGTCATCGAGATACTTGAGGAGCTTGAGAGGAGCGACGCCTACCGCGAGAGCGCCGAGAGGGCGCTGATGAAGATCAAGAACGCGAGGGATGAGGAGATTCCGGAGATACTCAAGGGCGTAGACGAGAAGCTCTACGACGAGGTCAAGGCCAGGCTCATCGATGGACTCCTCGAAGAGCTGGCCGAAGTGACCCACGGCTTCGTCGGTGCCGACCTGGCGGCACTGGCGAGGGAGGCAGCGATGGCCGCCCTGAGGAGGCTCATCAAGGAGGGCAAGATAGACTTCGAGGCCGAGCACATACCCAAGGAGGTCCTTGAGGAGCTCAGGGTCACCAGGAAGGACTTCTACGAGGCCCTCAAGATGGTTGAGCCTTCCGCTCTGAGGGAGGTGCTCCTTGAGGTTCCGAACGTCCGCTGGGACGACATAGGTGGCCTTGAGGACGTGAAGGAGGAGCTCCGCGAGGCCGTCGAGTGGCCGCTCAAGTACCCGGAGGCCTTCATGGGACTCGGAATCACCCCACCGAAGGGAATCCTGCTCTACGGCCCGCCGGGAACGGGTAAGACCCTCCTGGCCAAGGCAGTTGCCAACGAGAGTGAGGCCAACTTCATAGCCATCAAGGGCCCAGAGGTGCTCAGCAAGTGGGTCGGTGAAAGCGAGAAGAACATCCGCGAGATATTCAGGAAGGCAAGGCAGGCGGCTCCAACGGTGATATTCATCGACGAGATAGACGCCATCGCCCCGCGCAGGGGAACCGACGTGAACCGCGTCACAGACAGGCTCATCAACCAGCTCCTAACGGAAATGGACGGAATCCAGGAGAACAGTGGCGTGGTCGTCATAGCTGCAACCAACAGGCCGGACATCATAGACCCGGCTCTGCTCAGGCCCGGCAGGTTCGACAGGCTCATACTCGTCCCAGCGCCAGACGAGAAGGCCAGACTGGAGATATTCAAGGTGCACACCAGGAACGTGCCTCTCGCCGAGGACGTTAAGCTGGAGGAGCTGGCGAAGAAGACCGAGGGCTACACGGGAGCGGACATAGAGGCGGTGGTCAGAGAGGCCGCTATGCTCGCCATGCGCAGGGGCCTGCAGGAGGGCATAATAAGGCCGGGAATGAAGGCCGACGAGATAAGGGGAAAGGTCAAGGTGAGGATGAAGGACTTCGAGGAGGCCATGAAGAAGATCGGTCCGAGCGTGAGCGAAGAAACTATGGAGTACTACAGGAAGATCCAGGAGCAGTTCAAGCAGGCGAGGGGCTGAATGAGCCCGCCCTCAACCTTTTAACTTTTGACGCTGACTTTTCTACGGTAGTTCCATGAACGTTAGAAGGCTTGAGCTTCTTTTCGCACTAATGCTGATTCTGATGATGTATCTCTACCCGCTGACCCTTATAGGCCTCTGGCTTCTCATGAGGGAGCTCGCGGAGTACAGAGGACCCCTCAAAAGATCGCTCATTGCACTCGTCGTTTCACTTCCCTTCTACGGGGAGAAGATAGTCCTCGGAATCTCCGGATGGAGCAAAACCCTTGGAATAACCCCCATGGAGACAAGCCCCGCCGTGGTGAACATCGTCCACGTGGTATTCCTGGTTCTGCAGTTCCTGAGCCTCTACTTCCTCTATAAGGCACTCTCGCTGATGTCCGACGATACCGGGGCAGAGATGCTGAAGACCGGCGGGCTTATGCTCCTCGTCGCGATACCCCTCCACTTCGCCACGATAACAATGTATTTCGTGGCGACATGGATAGGTCTTGTCCCGATAATCTACGGGCTTGAGCAGACAATCGGTCCGCCCAACATCGGACGTGGATAAAGTCTTCAGGCCACCCACTCAACCTCGTACTCTCTAGCACCGAGCCTTTTCATCTCTTCCCTGGCTATCTCCTCGGCCCTTCTCACGTCGTTGGTCACCACGATGCGCTCCTCAGGAAGAGTGTGGTCGAAATAGTATACTATCCTCACGAGCATTTCCACACCCCCAAATATATCACTGCGAGTGATTCATATGGCTCGCGGTTTAAAAACATTGGTGGCCTTAAAAGTACGTCAATAACCACAAATAAGCGCACAAAAAAGTTCGTTAATGGACACAAAAATGCGGGGAGACATAGATGGCCATCCGCAGTGCTGGCAGGGGAAGGAAGAAAGGGAAGCGGAGAATCACTCAAGCTTCTCAAGTTCGAAGACCCTCGCATCCTTCCGCCTGAGCTCCTGGAGCGCGAGCCTCCTTGCCTCGTCGGCCGTTTCGGCCTCAAAGACTATCGTTTTGCCGTGGTATTCCCCTCCATGCAGCGTGAGGGCCCATTTCATAATATCACCGACAGCACTTTGTCAATCATTCAAAACTTATAAGCTTAACGCCGCAGTTGAGAACATGAGACTGGTTATCCCCAGGGACTACCTCGAAAAAATTGTCAAAACGGCAAAAAACTCCGCGGCGGAAGTCTGCGGCTTCCTTTTCGGTGGGACGGACGGGGGCAGTCTAACTGTCAAAGAAATCCGATTCGTGACCAACAGGCTAAACTCCCCCACAGCTTTTGAGATGGAGCCCCTTGAAATGGTCGAGGCGATAGACGGGGCTGAGGAGGGGGGTCTCGAGGTCATTGGGATTTTCCACTCCCACCTCAACTGTCCACCGAGGCCGAGCGGGAAGGATTTGAGGGGGATGAATCTTTGGCCGGTCGTCTGGCTCATCGTAACTCCAGAGGGAGAAGCGAGGGCGTGGGTTTTGAAGGATGAGGGAATAGAAGAAGTTGAAATTGTACACCCAGAAGTAGCGCGTGGCATGTTTGGAGAAATGGAACAGCAGAGGAATTCGAAAGACTAAGGGTGGAAACACACGAGCAGAGAAAATTCGACGGCCAATCCGTCACTCTTCCCTTATCACAATCTCAATCTTCTGCCCATCTCTATAGCCCTTCATCGCCGAGAGCATGCCCTTTATCGTCTTTTCGACCAGCTCCTGCACCCAGTCCTTCATTGGGAGAACCTGGCCGTCTATCTTGACGGTTACCTTCGGTTTCTGGCTGAGGACGACGCAGTCCTTCAGGGTTTTCTCGCCAGTGACTATCATCCTCGCCATCTCGGCGCACTTAAAGCCGCACATACCGCAGTCTATGTTGGGCAACATGAAGGCACGCTTCTCCACGATGTCGGCGAGCTTTTCTGCCTCAGTGAGGGCGTTTATCGCGGGGAGGCCGTTTACCTCATCGATCCCACTCTCGGTTATAACGCCGCTCACAGCTATGGCAAGGCCATCGTTCAGCTCCCTCACGTCGTTCTCATCCCTGGCGCATATTACCCTTGGAACGTGATGGATTGATTTAAACCCCTCAAGCAGGAGGAAGTCAGCGTTGACCATGGAGAAGAGGGCGTTAATGTCCCGGGCCTTGAAGAGGAACGCATCGGTATCGTTCGCCCTGACCAAGACTGCATCGGCTACCTTGGAGAATCGCCATGTGTCGCTCCCTTCTCGGTCAAAATCGGCGTGCATGCTCTTCGCTATGGCCACGCGGTAGCCGCGCTCCTTCAGAATCCTCGCAACGGCTTCAACGGCCGTCGTCTTTCCGCTCTTTTTATAGCCAACGAAGGCCACCGCCCTCATGGTTCCACCTCACAGGAGCATTATCCAGTTGAGATCCTCTATCTTGACCATCAGAGCCTTGGCCCGGTTTCCCGCTATGTCAGAGACATCCTTCAGGACTATGACCTCCTCGTCGAAGTCCTCCAGTGTCCCTGTGAATGAGTGCTCACTGCTCACAGCGAGTGCCACTTTCTTTCCCCTCCACGCCTCAAGGGTTCTGTCCAGCAGGTACTGCTTTTCGCCCATCCCCTCACCCCCAGAGACCAAAAACCTATAAGGCTTTTAACCGTTTCCGGTTCGGTGGTAGAATGAGGCTGGTTACAAGGAACGAGGTCACGAAAAAGGCACTCATTGATGACCTGAAGAGGGAAGGGATAAGGTTCGAGCTGCACGAGAGGCTCGGCTATGAAAGCTTCATAGGATATTCTCTGGAGGGCACCCTTGAAGAAATACGCGCCCAGATAGATGTTATCGAGGGGGCCGACAGAGAGGCCCTCAAGGAAGGCTTTGTGTCGTTCAGGGAGAGCCTCAACCACATCCTTGAGCACCTGAAGGTCGGGGAGAAAGTCGAAAACCTCATCCGGGAGGGCCCCTGGGTTGCAGAGATACTCGACCAGCTGGCAAGGAACGGGGCCATTGAAGTCTCCGAAGGAACCGCCAGGCTGAAGGGCGAGGTGGATGTCTCAGAGCTGCGCTTCCAGTTCAAATTCCCATTCAACCTCGTCCACAGCCCGGAGAGTGCCGAGAGAATAGCCAGGCAGTACGTCCTCACCGACCTGGTGGTTGAGTATGAAATAGAGATACTGGAACTCGACATGGCGAAGATAAACGCGGTGGGAAGGGTCGCGGCAAAATATTTCCCGGAGGACTACCTCCTCAGGGCATACTTCGGCCTTGTGGGGCGGAGCATACTGGCGGCGGAGATACTCAAAGCCATCGGGGACGAGAAGGTTCCGGAGGTGGAGGTAATAGGGGCGTTCACCAGGGCGGCGCCGATAGAGATCCCCACGGAAAAGGGCACCCTCGTAGTGAACTACGGCAGGGGAACCGTTGAGGAGGTTCTGCGCCTTCTCAAAAAGCTCGGCTATGTGGAGATAAAAGGGGGAAAGGTTCGGAAGATCAAGGATCTGGTCTGATCGTCCTCCTTTTTGGATTAGTAAACCCCTACCCCTCCTGCACTCTCTTTTTCGGAGGGCAGGAGAACCGCTCCAATGAGCATGAGGATTCCCCCCACGCGGCTCGTCAGAATCAGGGCAACAACGGCAGGGACTATCACTTTGTCCCTGGCCTCCCGGTATCTGCCCATTTCCGCCAGATCCACCGCTTCGCTCGACCTCTTATAAATCCACCACGCCAGTATCAACAGCGGCACCGCGATCACAATGCCTATTATGGTTATCAGGAGCAGAAGGCCAATGACCAGCGGCTCTATAATGCCCACTATTCCTCCTATCCTTATCAGCAGCCTTGCGGTCTCAACGTCGTCCATGGTACCACCTAAATTATTACTACATCAACAAAAATAAACTTTTCCTTCATTGGTGTAACCACATCAGCTCGGCCCGGCCGTTCTTTTCCAGCCACTCTAGCAGCTCCTTCGCAAACTCAAACTTCTTCCTCTTGCTCTCCCAGACCGGCGAGTGCGCCCGAAGGCCCGGCTTGCTCCATTTGCCCACGACATCCCCAAAGTCAAAGCCAACCAGAACGATCTCCCTCGCACCGAGCTCTTCCGCCAGAAAGGCCGCCCTGTCGCCGTCCGTGAAGCCGCCGAAGTTGTAAACGATGTCGAGAGGTTCGGTCTGGCACGTCCCGAGGATGCGGGAGAGCACCGGTACGTACACGGTGAGCTTATCGACGTTGTCCCCATGGGCGTGGATCACTAGGAAAGAGCCGCGGTCATTTGCCAGCTTTATGTCGGAAATCCTGCCGTCGAGGTCGGTGACGATTATGTCGGGAAGCAAGCCCGCATCGAGGAGCGCGGAGGTCGCTCCATCTGCCGCTATCAGCGTCCCGTCCGAGAAGTCGAACTCCCTCAGTGCGTCCCCAAGGCTCGGGCCGCAGCCGAAAACGTAGGCCTTCCTGCCGACGACCACCTCAAGCTCCTCCCTCAGCAGGTAGTCGTCCCCCTCCAGGAGGAGCGCCCTCAAAATTTCCGCGGCCTTCCTGTCCTCCTCAATAGAGTACCCCATCTCCCGGACTATGCGGAAGTAGAAGGGCTCCCACTGTCTCCAGTTCATTCTCCTCCCCTCAGCTTCCGGTCAATTTTAACCATCTCCCTCCACTGTCTGCCCGGCCAGTATATCTGACCGCAGTCTGTGCAGACGTAAAACTCGCCGTAGCGTTCGTAAACGCTCGGAGGAACCTTTCCTTTAACCTCTTCTTTTGAGGCATGTCTTATTAGCCCGTTGCACTTAGGACAGCGTGCGTTTGCCGGGAACAGCTCCTTGAATTCGACGCCGAAGTGTCTGAGTTCCTCAACCTGTTCCTCGAACGAGTTCGACTCCAGCAGAACAACTCCAATGCCGAGCCTTCTGGCCCTCTCGGCGAGGGTGGCGTCCCTTGTAAGGATTACCCTGCCCTCTGCTCCCGCCATCCTAAGTATCTCATCGTCGTCCTCCACCCCGTAGAGGGTGTCGTATCCGTACAGCCGGAGCCATCTTGCCAAACGGCCCAGCATCATGTCCGCTATGAACTCCATCCCCATCAAAGGAGTGTTGATTCGTGGGCGTTAAAGCGTTTCCCTTTCCAATCCACATTCAGCAAGGCTTATAAGTCCTGAAATATTTCACATCCATAAAACGGTGGTGGCCATGCTCGTCTACTTCATTGGCACCGGCGGTAGCGAGGGCATTCCAGCGCACCTCTGCACGTGCAGGACATGCAGCGAGGCGAGGAACTTCGGCTTCGCCCAGAGGAAGCCCTCAACCCTCGCGGTAATCACCGAGAACAGAAAAGCCGTTCTCTTTGACGTGGGGACCGATATCAGGGACAGCCTCAGCGTTCCCCTGGAGGCGATCTTCCTGACCCACTGGCACCACGACCACATATACGGTCTCTATAAGCTCCGCTGGATGGCAATGGAGACCCCTCTCTACGTCCCAGAAGGGCACGCAGATGCCCTCATCCTGAAAGAGCCAAAGAACCTGAGGCCGAGGGTAATAAGGCAGGGGGAGACCGTGGAGATAGACGCCCTTAAGATAACCGCAATAAAGCTCAACCATCAGGTCGAGACCCTTGGATACCTCATCGAGGAGGATGGAAAAAGCGTTGCTCTGCTCTACGACACGAAGGGCCTTCCTGAGGAGACACAGAAGTTTCTGGAGAAGAAAGCCCCGCTCAGGCTGGCGATAGTCGATGCGACCTACCCGCCCGGCACGGACGACCCCTATCACAACAACGTTGATGAAGCTGCTGAGATAGGCCTTTCCCTCGCGGAGAGAACCGTTTTAAGCCATATATCCCACAAGAACCTCCCCTTCCTCGAGCTGACGGAGTACGTGAGGAAGAGGTGGAGGAACAAAGTCCTCGTCGCCTACGACGGGATGGTGTTCTACGTCTAAACGTTTTTATCTCTCGTCCACCAAAATTATGCTGGTGGTGACATGCGCGTTCTCGAGCTGGCAAAGAGGAGGAAGACCGTCAGACAGTTTCTCCCGGATAAGCCTCCAAAGGAAGACATCCTGAAGGCGATAAAAGCAGCTAAGGAAGCTCCCTCCGGGATGAACGCTCAGCCCTGGAAGTTCCTCGTTGTGGACGACGAGTGGATGAAGGGTAAAATACGGGAGCTCTGCGAGGCCGAAGAAGAGAAGTTCTACTCCAGAACGAAGGGTGACCTGATGGCCTGGCTGAACGCGAAGGGGTTCAAGCCGGAGAAGCCCTTCCTGAGCGAGGCCCCTTACCTAATCCTTGTCTTCGGACACACCAGAGCCCCCTACTGGCTCCAGTCAACGTGGATAGCCGTCGGCTACCTGTTACTGGCACTTGAAGAGCTCGGCCTCGGAACGGTGACCTACACGCCACCGAACCCTAAGCCAATCGAAGAGCTCCTGAAGGCCCCTCCGGAATACAAGCTCCAGACAATACTTCCAGTCGGCTATCCAGCCGACCCAAAGCCCAAATACGAGAGAAAGAAGCTGGAGGACGTTGTGTCCTTCAACGGCTTCTGAGGAGTCTCTCCAACTCTTTTAGAACCTCTATCTGCTCGTAGGTCTCTACTGCACCTGGCCTCACAGAGCGGATCCTTCTCAGGGCCTCGCGCAGGGGGAGGCCCTTCGAGTACATGAGCCACGCGGTTGCCACAGTTCCACTCCTTCCCAGGCCGCCGAGGCAGTGGATTAGAACCTTCTTTCCCTCCCCGACTCTCGCCTCTATCCAGCGAAGGATTTCAAGGAGCTGTTCAACACTTGGAGCCGTGAAGTCCTCTATCGGGCTGTGGAGAACTTCCACGCCCCTCTTTCTCCACTCTTCGAGTGGATAGGGGGGCTCGTACTCTTCAACCAGAACTACTATCGCGTCGAAGGTCTCCGAAACTGCGTCCAGTTCGCTCTTCGTAGGCATCCGCGAGAAAGCAACGTTATCGTCGACGAATTTGGCCGAGCGCCACATGCTACCACCTCTGGGCATTCCGGAACCATTTAAATAAACCTTTTGACGAAGCACCCATTTCAAATGGCCGAATGAACCAAAAGGTATTTATGAACTTCAGGTAAGATTATCAGATGGACACCAAACACCGGAGGGATGGACATGAGGGGGCTTTACGCCCTCTTCGTGGCGGTTATCCTCGTCTTGGGGGTTATGGCCTCGGGCTGCATTGGGGCGGAGGAGACTTCAACAACCTCCACGGAAAGCCCAGTATCAGCGAACACCGTTCCGCTTGTGGCCGATTCCAACGGCGACCTGAACACCAACGACCTGCAGTCCTACGTGGATTCCCTGCCGGCCGAGCCCCTGACCGATGTTGAAAAAGAGGGACTCCTGTTCATGGTCGAGGAGGAGAAGCTGGCCCACGACGTTTACACCAAGCTGTACGAGAAGTGGGGGCTCCAGATATTCAGCAACATAGCCAGAAGCGAGACCACCCATGTTGAGTCCGTCAGACTGCTCCTGAGGAAGTACAACCTTACGGATCCAACTGAGAACGCAGGTATAGGTGAGTTCCAGAACAAGGAGCTCCAGGCACTCTACGACCAGCTCATAGAGATGGGTATGAAGAGTGAGATCGATGCCTTGAAGGTGGGGGCAATCATCGAGGAGACTGACATAAGGGACCTGCAGGGGTGGCTGGCCCAGACCAACAAGATAGACATCATAACCGTCTATGAGAACCTTATGATGGGTTCGAGGAACCACCTGAGGGCCTTCGTGGGTCAGCTTGAAAACAGAGGGGTTACCTACGAGCCGCAGATACTCCCCAAAGATGAGTACGAGCTGATAATCAACAGCCCGATGGAGACCGGTGGTGGAATGGGCGGTAAGCCCTGAGCCCTATTTTTCTTCCCATATCAGCAGTTCGTCCCCAGATGTTTCCGCCAGCAGGTTCCCGTCCCCATCGAAGACCCAAGCACCGCCAGGTGGGTGGCTGTTGACTATGAATGTCCTAACACCGAGGAGTTCAGCCCGCTCAGACATTGCCTTTACATCCTCCTCGTTCGGCTCGCCGTAGTCCGGTGAGTACTCCATCGGCACGAAGATGAAGTCCGGTTTCTTTCTCCGAACCCACTTCGCTATCCTCTTGTTGTAGAGGTCGCCGCAGATAATTATCGCCACCTTTCCGAATTCGGTTTTAACCGTTCTGACGGTGTTTCCGGTGCAGAACTTCATCGGCTCCTGGAACTTGCGGTGCTTGAGTAGAACTTCGCCGTTCCGGCCGATTAGCAGAGCCGAGTTGTAGACACAGTTTTTGTAGGGTTCCAAAAGGCCGAAGACGATGTAAACCTCATGCTCCCTTGCGAGTTCACTCATCCGTTCGACTATCTCACCGTAAAGCTCCGCCCCGCTGAAGTCCCATTCGGCAAAGCCGGTCAGACAGTACTCTGGGAAGACGAGGAAGTCTGGGTCGTGCTTTGATGCCTCGTTAAACCGCCGCTGGAACTCCTTCCAGTTTGCTTCGAAGTTCCCAACCTCAACCCGCATCGGGATTAGCACGACCCTCACTTTCATCCCTCCGGAGAACCATCAGGAAGGCTCCGCTGAGTTTCCCATGGCTCATAGCCCTCCCCAGGCTGATGTCATCGAACAGTTCGAGCCCCTTGGCTCTCCCGATGTCCTTCACCCTCTCCCTGAGCCCGTTGAGGTCAAAGTCGGCCACCACAACCCGTCCACCGGACCTTAAGACTTCAAGGGTCTGCCTCAAGAATCCCTCCGGCTCGAAATCGTGGAGAACGTACATGAAGACGACCGTGTCGAACTTTCCGAGCTTGACATTCCTATCAAGGAAGTCGCCCTCAACGAAGCGCAGATTGGGGGCGTGTTTTTCCAGTCTCTTCGAGAACTCCACCATGTAGGGATCCTTCTCGAGGCCGACTATCTCCTCGGCGTTTCCGGAAAGGGCCATCACGAGCGCGGGGAATCCCGTCCCCGAGCCCACGTCGAGAACCCGCCCCCGAATCCGTCTGGATACCTCCTCAATCATCCTGAGCCTCAGCCTAATCTCATCTCTGTAGAGCCGGAACCACGCGAGCCTCGACCCGACGAGCCACATAAAGTCCTCCTCGCTCCCCCCGGCTTCCTCGAAGTGTTTCAGCGCCTCGGAGTAGAAAACCCTGAGCGGCTCCATTTTTCTCCCTCCAGCGGCGGGAGTCTCACGGCACCACCTTCACCTTAGTGAGCACGTGGGGGAAGGCCATAGAGACCGGCTCGAACCATATCCCCCTGCGCTCCATTCCCACCAGCTCTATCCCCTCCAGTAGCCTTTTGATGTTCCCTGTGATCGTGAAGCTCGTCAAAGCCGCTATCTCCCTGTTCCGGACTACAAAGGCGGGATTGGCCAAAACCGAGAAGTTTCCGGTCTTCGAGTCCACCCCGCCGAGCCCCATAAGGCCGGCAATGAGGTAGCCATCCTCCAGCTCGGCGAGCATCTCGTCGAGGGAAGCGTCTCCGCTCAGGGTGAGGTGGTGAGGGGCTGGAAAAACGTTCGCCTCGACTCTTACAGCGTTTCCGGTGCTCTTTCTTCCAACCTTGTAAGCCCAGTAGCTATCCCAGAGGTGGCCTGTGAAGGTGCCCTCACTGATGAGTGCCCGCCGTTTTGTGGAAACACCCTCGTCGTCCGCTTTGGCCGGCTTGAGGCTCGTTTCATCCAGGGGATCGTCGTAGAGGGTGAAGTTTTCGCCCGCAACCCTCTGGCCTTCCCTCAGCACCGAGGCGCCCCTGACTAGGAGCGAACCCGACGCTTCCCTGACGAGGCCGAGGTAGAGCAGCTCCGCAAAGGAGAGTGGCGAGAGGATCACGCGCGTCTCCCCGGGAGAAGCTTTCTCCATCCGTTCTGCTTTTTTAATTGCCCCAGTTCCTTCCGAGATGAGCCGCCGTATCCCGGGGATTTCAGGGAAAGCCACCTGTTCCCTGAAAAAGGCATCTCCCCTGACGAGGGAGAACGAAACGTCCACGATGGAGTACTCCCCCCGAACTTCGGCCCCGCGGGAGTTCCAGACATCAACCTGCCTCTTAAGGAGGCCAACTTCAAGCTCGGGGACTCCTATCCCTTCGTTCTCGGCCAGAGCTATTGTTTCCTTGATTTCGTCGGTGTGTTCAAAGAGTGAGCCCTTGAAAGCCCTCCCCCACCGCGCTTTCTCTCCTTCAGGCAGGCGGTAGTCCTCCTTGGGGGAGAGCTTTGAGAGTTTTGTGGCCAACTCCCTCGCCCTCTCCTCTGCCTTCTCGTCAATTCCTTCCACGAGGGCCTGGCCTATTCTTCCGTCCTTCACTACCCTGACGACCGTGAAAGCCCTCTCTCCCGACTCGGGCCTGAGCGTTCCGGAGGAGTAGGATAGTTTCTCCCTGACTTCCCTCATCCGGTAAACCTCCACCTCCATCCTCATCCCACCCTTATGCCTCTCTCAAAGAGCATGTGCGGTCCTCCGAGGCTCACAAAGGCGATCTGCCCCTTCCCACAGTAGGAGTTCTCAAAGGCGAGTTCCCTTCCGAGCATTGTGACTCCTTTAAGGGCGTCTATCGCAACACCGCTGGCGGAGATGCCCGCCACGGGCTTCGTCACCTCGCCGTTCTCTATGAGGTAGGCCTCAGAAACAGAGACCGTGAAGGCGGAGTTGAACTCCGTCTGCCCTCCGGAGGAGCGGACGAGGTAGTAGCCAAACTTTATCTCCCCAATCATCTCCTCAAGGGAAGCGTCGCCCGGCTCGAAGTAGGTGTTCCTCATCCTGATAAGCGGCGGATAGCGGTAGTTTTCGGCCCTCGCATGTCCGTTGGGCTCCATGCCCCACTTGGTCGCGTGCTCTCTGTCGAGGAGAAGCTCGTTAAGAACGCCGTTCTTCAGTATCTCAACCTTCCTCACGGGAGTCCCTTCGTCGTCGTAGCGGTCGTTCCCGAAGCCGTCCTTGACCGGCCCATCGCTGAGGCCGAGGAACTCGGGGGCAACCCGTTGGTTCAAGAAGTCTTTGAAAGGAGTTCCCGGAGTTAAGTCCGCCTCGGCGAGGTGACCCAAGGCCTCGTGTGCTATAAGACCCGCGAAAAGGGGGGACAGCAGGACTGGAACATCGCCGGTCTTTGGCGGTCTGACCCCTTCGAGGCCGCTCCGCAGTTGCCCCTCAATTCCAAGTTTGAGGCGCTCTTTTATTTCATCGAAGGCTTCAACGCCCCTCTCCACGCTCCCGTAGTGGTTGTAAACTTGGACGCTCCTTCCATTGTTCCTTGCTACTACCGAGGCATAGAACTCCACCGATGAGATTTCCCACTCTATCTCCGTCTCTTCGCTGGTTATGAGCCTCTTAACGCCCGCTCTCCCAGTGTAGGCGGCGTTTACAACCCGGTTATCCCCCGCTATCTCGGAGTAGAGCTCCCTCACAAGTTTTGCGGCTTCCTCCGGCGATATGTCAGAAGGCTTAACCTTCATAGGGCTCCTGACGTAATCTCTGATGGGCTTGACTTCCGCGGGCTTAATGTTTGAGGGCGTTAGTTTTGCTGCCCTCATCGCCATCTCCAGTGCCATCTCAAGCCCATCCTGTGAAGTCGTGAAGGAGAATCCCCACGAGCCGTTGAAGAGCACCCTGACCCCGTAGCCGCTGATTATCTTCGATGAGGCGCTGAGCTCTCCCGACCTCACGGAAAGCTCCGTTGAGAGGACTTCCTCGAAGCGAACCTCGGCGTAATCAGCCCCGAGCTGGAGGGCCCTTCCGATGACGCCGTACTCGTCCATAGACTCACCTGAATTCTACACCATCAAAAATCTTTAAAAACTATTCGGCGTTGTAATTATGGCAAACGCGTTTAGGGGGCTTGTGGCGATGTTCAAAAACCTCGGCTACACTGACGCACCCCTCTATGAGAAGACCAAAGACGAATATGATATAGAAAGTGAGAGCGGTCGAGAGAGGTTTGAAGAACTGAAGGGGCTCCTCTCCATACACCTCCCAATTAAGGGGGGCAGAGCCCTAGATATCGGCTGCAACGCAGGACTTAGCAGTTTTGTTTTAGAAGAGCTTGGTTTTAAAGTTGTGGGGATAGACATTCAAGAAAAAGCCGTTGAACGAGCCAAAGAATTGGCGAAAAAACGGGGCTCAAAGGCAGAATTTTATGTTATGGACGCCAGAAATCTAGAATTCAAAGAAAACACCTTTGATCTCGTCGCGTTACTCGGCTATCCACTGGCCCATTTCAGCATCTGGGATTTTGATAGGATTCTGCAGGAAATTAAACGAGTCCTAAAACCTCAAGGTTATATTGTGATTCAAGAAAGCGACTTCCTCTGGACGCTCATCCGGGGCTTTAACCAGCCGGGGCTTGAGGCCGAGGGGCTAGTCAGAATAAACTTAGACGTGAACGTGTACGAGGGTTACCTTGACAGGTTGCTGATAGATTTTGAGAGGGGAGTCTTTTCGAGGGATAAATTCTACATATGGTCTCCATGGATCCTGAGGTATGTCCTGGAGAAGAATGGATTCCAAGTTGAGTTTAAGGGGCGGGATTTGATAATAAGCCATCCAGAGAGGTGAGCCCATGAGGATTTACTCCTTCGGCCCTGAGACCGTTCCAGTTGCTATAGCTAAAGACCTCATCGTTGGAAGCGTCCACGACGGGAGGAACTACAAAATAATGTTGGCGAGGGTTGACGGCGAGGAAATGGTCGAAATCCGCTTTTTGGCCGGTAAAAACGACTGGGAGGGGCACAGTGCGGCCAAGCTTGCGGACGGCTACTTAATAGGAGGTGCCGTCGAAGGGAGGGCTACCCCTGACGGAGGGAATGGCTGGAAGGCCTACGTGGCTCGGCTCGACGAAAGCCTGAACGTTCTCTGGGAGCGGAAGATTGAAATACGGAACAACGGGGCTGTTTACTCCATCGTACCCAGCGGCGACACCGTTTTCATCGCCGGTGACACCGGGAGTCCCGGAAACAGAGGCTTCTTTCTCGGGACACTCTCGCTCGATGGCGAGCTCCTATGGCTGAGGGACTTTGGGAGCTGGGAAGATGCAATGTTAACAACGCTCCTTCCACCCGAAGACGGCCTCAGGCTAATCGGAAGCGTGAAAACCAGACGCTGGGAGGTAAGGGCCTTTGAATTTGACTCCAGCGGGGAGCTTCTCGGAGAGGAAGCCCTCGCGGAAGGAATAGCACTGACCGCCAGTGTATGGAGGGGAAAGCTTGTCCTTGCAGGCTACAGAGGCGAGGGCTTCTGGGTCCGCATCGGCAAGGAGAATTTCAAGCTCAGGGAAGGAGCGGCCACCTCAGTGCTGGCCCTGGAGAACCGCCTCCTTATCGGCGGTGAAATTGAGGGAAACGCCGTTCTGCTGGGGCCCAATTTTAACGGGAAACTGCTGGAAAAGAGGCTCCTGTGGGAGAACGGCTCGGTTGAGGCTTTGGGGGAAAACCTTGCGCTGGGAGTGAAGGAGGAAGGGAAGAAGATGGTCATCCACTCCTTGCCCCTCTGATCTTGGCTCCAGTGTAAACAACCGCGAGCATTGTAAAGCCGATTGCCGGTCCCCAGAGAAGTCCTCACCCGAGGAGACATCGCGCAGGTAATCAATGATTCCAACTGTGTGGTCCCTTAGAAAAGCACGCCATTTTTCCGCCAACGCTTTGCGAAGCAAAGGGCTGTAATGGTGCGGGGGCGGGGATTTGAACCCCGGAACCCCTACGGGACGGGACCCTCAATCCCGCGCCTTTGACCAGGCTCGGCAACCCCCGCGTTGCCAAAGTATAACGCTCGGAGAGGCTTTATAAATTTTTCCCTGCATTGGCCGTTCCCTGCGACCAAAAAATTTATAAAGCCACCTCCCGTCTATGGTTTCGGGTTGAGGGCCGGTAGCTCAGCATGGTTAGAGCGCGGGACTCTTAATCCCGTGGTCGGGGGTTCGAATCCCCCCCGGCCCGCCAAATCGCGTTTCTTCTCGACGCGTTCTGTTTGAGAAGGGATGCGTTTGAGCAGTTGAAAAGGAGTTAAGAAAAATGAGTTTTGAAAGCTTAGGCTTATCTGAGGCGACGTTAGTTGCCGTTAGGAGGAAGGGCTTCTCACAGCCCACCGACATCCAGAGGGAGGTCATTCCGCGCCTTTTGTCTGGCGATGCAGATATAATCGGGCAGTCCCAGACCGGAACCGGAAAGACGGCCGCTTTTGCCTTGCCCATAATCGAGGCGATTGATGAGAAGGAAAAGAGTGTCCAGGCGATTATCCTGACGCCCACGAGGGAGCTCGCCCTTCAGGTGGCGGACGAGATAAAGAGCCTCCGAGGGAGGAAGAGAGTTTACGTTTACGCAGTCTACGGCGGCCAGCCGATTGGCCCGCAGATAAGGGCCCTTGAGAGAGGTACTCACGTCGTCGTTGGAACCCCCGGAAGGGTTCTCGACCACATAAGGCGCGGAACCCTTGATCTGAGCGGGGTGAAGTTCTTCATCCTCGACGAGGCCGACAGGATGCTTGACATGGGCTTCATAGACGACATAGAGGCAATCTTCAGGGAAACACCGAGGAAGAAGCGCGTGCTGATGTTCTCGGCAACGATGCCACGCGAGATTTTAAGGCTGGCGAGGCGCTATATGAACGATTATGAGGTAATCAAAGTCAGCAGCGACGAGCTCGTTCCGGAGATGGTGGAGCAGGAGTACATTGAAGTCGTTCCTGCCAGAAAGTTCTCGACTCTCAAGAAAATCCTTAGCGACGACTTCTACGGGATAGTCTTCTGCGCAACGAAGAGGGAAACGCGGGAGCTGAGCGAGAAGCTCAGGAGGCAGGGCTACAGCGCCGAAGCTCTCAACGGAGACATGAGTCAGGCGGCCAGAGAAAGGACATTCTGGCGCTTCAAGACCAAGAGGACAAGGATTCTCGTAGCGACTGACGTTGCCGCGAGGGGCCTCGACGTCCAGGACATAAGCCACATAGTGAACTACTCCCTGCCCATGACGGCCGAAGACTACGTCCACAGGATAGGCAGAACCGGCAGGATGGGCAAGAAGGGCAAGGCGGTCACCTTCATCATGCCCGGTGAGTTCAAGAGGCTCCGCTACATAGCAAGCGTCGCGGGTGTTGATATCCAGAAGTCTGAGCTCAGCGAGGAGATACCTAGGGAGTACCGCGAGAGGTACGAGCGCGAGGAGAGACCACGGGGATACAGGAAAAACGGAAGAAGAAACTACTCCCGCGGCTATTCGAGGCGCTATTAGTGTTCTCCGAGGTAGAGGGTTACGGCTAGGTCGTTCCCCTCGACTTTCACCTCGACCCATACTGCGTCGCTCTTCTCAATATCGCCGAGGAGTTCCTCGTCGGAAGTTATCCGCCCAACAAGCCATTCTGCATACTGTTCGTGGAATATTGGATGGTAGTAATCCGCAAGATTCTGGTAGGTTACCAACCAGGCTTTGCCCGATTTGTAGCCCTCGGGAAGCTTTCCGTCGGAGAGCAGCGAGAGGGAATTGTCAACCGCCAGGTTAAACTCCTCGGAGAGCAGCCCAACCATTCTGTAGGCGAGCGCTGTTGCGTCGTTCTCAGTCATACTGTAGTCCTGCTTGAGGAAGTCCTCCCCCCTTAAAATACCGAGGGTCTTCACGGAGGCTAAATCGTTGCCCGGCCGAATCTCGTAGAGAGTCGCGTTGATGACCCTACTTCCCTGCCTCTCCCAGTAGCGGTAGTAGGAGCCGAGATCCATCGGAGGCAGGCGCTGGTCGAGGACGAAGAACCAGCCGTCTATCCTTACAAGTGCCGCCGCATGGCCGAGGTCGGTGAGGTTTATCCCCATCGCGTAAACGGGCGAGTAGTTCATGGCCAAGAGCAGGGCGTCGGTGAGAACCGTGTAGTCAGTGCATATGCCCTTTCCTCGCATAATCGTCTCGTAGGGAGTCTGTATCGTGTTGTTCTGCCCCTCAACAACTTCCTGTCTTCCGTCGGGGTAAATGATAATCTTGGCAAAAGGCTCTTTCGCCTTCTCCCGGTCGTATGTTACCCACTGCCCTTCCCAGTCAAGGACGTTCCAGGCGCTCTCTTCGAGAGTCGCGCCCTTCAGCTCAGCGGCGAGGGGTGAGATGACCTCAAGCTCCGGCCCGCTCAGCATACAAGGAAGGGCGTCCTTGAGTATGTAGCGCCATAGAACGCCGCTGCAGTTCAACTGGGCGTCCTGGCTGGGCAGGAAAACCGTCAAGTTGTTCCACTGAACCTCCGGGTTTGTCCAAGTTGCGGGCGGGGTTGTGGTTGTTGTGGTAGTTGTAGTCTGTGGTGTTGGGGACGTTGAAGGGTACGTTGAGTGGGAAGTAGTGGATGAAGTTTCAGTTTGCTGAACTACAGTGATACATCCTGAGACGAACACCATGAGCGCGATTACCAGCGCGAAGACTGCCCTTCTCATCATGACATTAAAATCGTCAGTGGGAGTTATAAAGGGAACCTCCATGGAGCAACCTTTGCGCCAGTAAATTTTGCAGGGCAAAGTTTGACCAAAGCTTTCTAACTGCAAGAAGGCAAAGTTTGTTAGAATGTGGTGCCGGGGCGGGGCTTTGAACCCCGGACCTCTCGGTTTCTCAGGCTCCCCCGAAGGGGAGCAGCCCTATGAGCCGAGCGCTCTGACCAGGCTAAGCTACCCCGGCACAACCCGAGCGCTCGACCTATACCTCCAGGAGGGCATTTTTAAATCTTTCGGCCGCGCTCAGTAGTAGCCATAGCCATACGCAAGGGCGAGGCGCCTCCTGATCCGTTTCCCGTAGTAGTAGCCGATTGCCATTCCGGTCACGAGGCCTCCAAGGTGGGCGTAGGCGTTGACACCCGGCAGGATGCTGTTTATCAGGAACAACGCGAATGCGTTTATCAGTGCCCTCTGCATGTTGCCGCCTACCACTCCCATCATGACTATCAGCGTTCCGACGATTCCGAAGAGCGCCCCGCTCGCGCCGGCGCTGACCGAGTTCGGCGGCAGCAGGAGGAGCGTCAACAGGTTCCCGACGAGGCCGGAGACGATGTAAACGACCACAGTTCTTTTTGGGCCCAGCACGTGCTCCAGCTGGCTTCCCATCATCAGGAGGAAGTACATGTTGAAGACTATGTGGAGTATGCCCACGTGCACGAACATCGCCGTGAAGAGCTGCCACCACCAGCCGTAGTTGGTGACGGCGTAGTTCCACTGGCCGAGCCTCGCGAGCACTTCTATGCTTATGTTCACTGGGTTGCCGCTCAGGATCGACTCAGTCACGTAGACGGCCACGTTTACCAGGAAAAGGCTGAAGGTCGCCTTTCCGTAGCGGTAAAAATAGCGCTCAAGGCCCATTTTTCAGCTCCTCCAGGATTAGCTTTAGGAGGTACATATCGTTGACCGCGATTATGTTTGTCTGCTCCGTGGCGCTCAGACTGAGCTCCAGCTCTTTTCCATTCTCGTCAGTAACCATGGCCCCCGCTTCTCTCGCTATGAGAACCCCCGCCGCTATGTCCGTTGGCCTCACGTAGTTCCTTATGTCCAGAACTCCATCCAGGGCCCCTTTGGCGAGGTATACCAGCTCGACAGCTATGGCCCCGAGAACCCTGACTCGCTTGACCTTTTTAATCAGGCCCACACACCTTCCACGCGTGTAGAAGCTGAGCGCCTCCTTCCCGCGCTCCGGCTTCCTCACGTGAATTTTCTTTCCGTTCATGAACGCCCCTTCACCGGGAATTGCCTCGTAGAAGTTTTTTGGCATGAACTCGTAGATGGCCCCGTACACGGGTTCTTTGCCCTTAAACACGGCGAAGCTGAAGGCGAATATGGGTATTCCGGCGGCAAAGTTATAGGAGCCGTCTATCGGATCAACGATGACCGTGTAGTCACTCCCGTTGTCTATGAACCCCACCTCCTCGCTGACGATGTTGACCCCGAGGGGCCTGAGCCTCTCTAGGACAATATCTTCGGCGACTTTGTCAACGTACTTTGTTACATCGCCGCTGACGTTTTTGCCGAGGGACTCCCCGGCTTTGGGCGTCCCGAACATGGGCGTTATCTTCCTCTCAACTTCCTTCGCCATTTCGAGCGCAACCTCTTTCCACACTACATCCATCTCAACCACCCATGAGCATTATAAGCAGGTTCCTCGTGCCCGGCCCGAAGCCGAGGATGAACATCGTGAGCTTCACGAAGTTTATCAGGTCGGGATCTTCGTCCTTCATCCACCTGTCCAGTATGAACACCACCGGAAAGAGTATGAGGAACTTTTCTGGATACATGACCGCAGCGGTTCCGAAGGTGTTTATCAGCCACCTCGCCAGAACGTGCTGTTCCCAGAATCCTAGGAACTGGATTCCGACGAAGGTCGTGGTGGCGTCGTAGAAGTGGGTGTAGAAGAGGAGCGAGTTGTCCCTCACGAGTGCAACCTTTCTGGAGACCATCCAGATGAAAACCTCGGCCACCGCTAGAGCCGGGAGGAAGTACTTCAAAACCTCCCAGTTGAAGCTCACCTTGTTGAGGTTTATAACCAGCACGAAGAGCAGCCCTCCGACCAGGACCCAGCCGAAGTCGCGGTAGAGAGGGTAAAACCTCTCTTCCGGCCCGACGTGCCTCCACACGACGTAGAGCGACGCTATTGCAAAGGCCGCTATGACGAAGTAGCCGCCGGGGCTGACCGTCAGATAAGTCCTCGGGAGGATTCCAACGTCGGTCATGCTCCGCATCAGCGGGCCGAGGATTATGTACGGCATGAGCGCCCTGAAGAACCTGTCGTCAACCCGTATCCCCATGCGCTTGAGCATGCGGTAGAGCACTAGGACGGCTATTCCCAGGATCACCGCGTAGACGACCGTATTCACCGGGTTGTATCCCTTGTTTTCTTCTATGGGCCTGATGAAGTACTCGTAAAAAAACCCGTAGAGCCCCATTTGACCACCATAGACGGTTGTTCCGATAGCCTTAAAGCTTTTCCCAATGATATTCTTCAGGATGGTGGTCGAGATGCACCTGATGCAGCTTCCCAGAGAGGTGCTTTTGGGCGAGGATCTCAGGGGTGAGGTTGTCCACGTCGCCAGGAGGCTGAGCCTGGGCGAAAGGGCGCTTATACTTTATGGCCCGAGGACGAGAGAAATAGCCGGAAAGGAAGTCGAGCGGAACATGAAGGAAGCCTTTGACGTGAGCTCCCTCGTCGTAAGGGAAGCGAGTGTGGAGGAAGTTGGGAGAACCCTCTCTAAAATAAGGGATCTGGGAATAGACTGGGTCATTGCCGTCGGCGGCGGGAGCATAATAGACGTTGCAAAACTCGCCTCCTTCAAAGCGGGTGTTCCTTTCATAAGCTTCCCCACCACAGCATCCCATGACGGTATCGCAAGCGCCAACGCTTCGATAAGGGATCTAGACGCAAAAACCTCCGTCAAGGCCGTCCCGCCGGTGGCGGTCATAGCGGACGTTAAGATCAT
Organism: Thermococcus sp. M36; assembly: GCF_012027355.1. Classification (NCBI taxonomy): domain Archaea; kingdom Methanobacteriati; phylum Methanobacteriota; class Thermococci; order Thermococcales; family Thermococcaceae; genus Thermococcus; species Thermococcus sp. M36. Next base: position 293,538 of record NZ_SNUH01000001.1, on the reverse strand, counting down.
AAAGACGGCCCCATACCGCTACCTCGCAGCGGGAGTTGGCGACATGATAAGCAACCTAACCGCGGTTAAAGACTGGCAGCTGGCTCATCGGATCAAGGGCGAGTACTACAGCGAGTACGCGGCCTCGTTATCCCTCATGAGCGCCAAGATGGTGATAAAGAACGCCGACATAATAAGGCTCGGCAACGAGGAGTCGGTGAGAAAGGTCGTCAAGGGACTCATATCCAGCGGGGTCGCCATGAGCATAGCGGGCTCATCAAGGCCGGCAAGTGGTGCCGAGCATCTCTTCAGCCATGCACTGGACATGATAGCGCCGAAGCCGGCCCTGCACGGTGAACAGACCGGCGTCGGGACGATAATAATGGCCTACCTCCACGGGCTCAGGTGGGAAAGAGTTAGGGAAACCTTAAAGAAGGTGGGGGCGCCAACTAACGCATACGAGCTGGGGATCGAGCCAGACCTCATCATTGAGGCCCTCACAATCGCCCATACGATAAGGCCCGAGAGGTATACAATCCTAGGAAGGGACGGTTTAACGAGGGAAGCGGCAGAGAAGGCCGCTGAAATCACTGGGGTCATCTGAGGCATCACTGTCATAATTCACGGAGGTGTTTGGAATGGCAATAATCACGTTAGTTGGAGAAAAGCTGGCAAGACCTGGGGTTGAGTTCATCTACTACGGTCCGGCAGAGCCCTGCAAAACGTGCAAGCTCGCTGGAGTCTGCGTCGGAAACCTTGAACCCGGAAGGAGGTACAAGATACTCCGCGTAAGGAGCATGCCCTCGCACTCCTGCCCCCTCCATGAGGGCAAGGTGAGGGTGGTCGAGGTCGTTGAGCCGAGCGTGGAGGTCGCGATAGAGCCAAGGCTCGCCATAGCGGGTTCAGTGATAAAGCTCCACTTCGTGGACTGCCCGGACAGAGAAAAGGCCGATCTTTTCAGGCCAGAGGGTCTCTTTGAGGGCGACAGCGTAAAAATAATCGAAGTCCTCAACGATGTCGAGTGCAATGGGAAGACCTACAAGGTCGTTAAGGTCATGCGCAAGAAGGACTAGCCCCCCTTTTCCACTTTTGTGAATGCTATCATTTCTTCTCCGAGTGCTTTAATCCTGTAGGCCCTCAGTTTTCCATCGAGGAGCCCCTTTATTGCTCCCAAGGTTTTTTCGCGCTTTCTCAGAGCCTCCTGCGCCTCTCCGGCACCAACTGCTCTGAACATGACCTTAGTTCCTGGCCTGCTCTGAGCCAGGATATGAAGGTCGGCGCTTATTACTGTGGCGATCTTGGCGTAGCCGCCGGTCGTCTGGGCGTCGCGCATCATGACGATTGGCTTTCCGCTGGCCGGCACCTGAACCGTTCCAGGCAGTAGGGGCTCCGTAACGATGTCCGCGCCCTTCCCGGAGTGTTCTATCACCGGCCCGTCTAGCCGGTAACCCATCCTGTCGCTCTCAGCCGTTACAGTGTATTCCGAGCTTAGAAAGGTCTCGATACCCCCTTCCGTGAAGTGGTCGAGGTTCGGGCCGAGGACGATGCGGATTTCCTTCTTACTCGCCGAGTGGTCCGGCCTCAGTTCTCTCGGAAGGTAGCGTCCCTCCCTGCCGGTTAAAACCGCATAGCCAAGGCTTAGCCTATCGCCGGCCTTCAGAGGGTTCCCGAGGCTCGCCTTCGGATAGGTGGAGCAGCTGCCGAGGAGCCTCTCGCACTTTATCCCTCCGGCGAAGGCAATGTACCCGTAGAGGCCGCTCTTAAGCGTGCCGACCTCAAGGACGTCTCCCCTCTTCGCCCAGTGGCTCGTCCACGGCTCAACCGGCACGCCGTTCAGCCTCACCTCGACGTCCCCTGCAACTGCAAAGACAGTCGAGGCGTTGAACCTGAGCATTGGGCCGGCCAGAAGAAACTCAAGGAGCGGAGCGTTCCCGGGGTTTCCAGCAAGATAGTTTGCCAAACGGGCGCTCACGTCGTCCATGAAGCCGGAAATGGGGACGCCGAGCTTTCTGTAGTTGGGCCTCCCGGAGTCCTGAACGGTCAGGAGCGAGGGCACTTTTAGGAGCTCAATCATTCTTTTCACCCCATTCACGCTCGTAGAGCTCCCTGAATTCCTCTTCGTCTATTGGGACGAACCTCACCCTGTCCCCCGGCTGGAGAAGGGTTGGCGGCTCTTTCGATGGATCGAAGAGCCTCAGTGGGGTTCTCCCAATGAGCCTCCAGCCGCCGGGACTTTCCAAGGGATAGATGCCGGTCTGCTTTCCCGCTATCCCGACTGAGCCGGCAGGAACCTTTAGCCTGGGCCTCTCAAGGCGTGGCGTCGCTATGCGCTCGTCCATGCCGCCGAGGTAGGGGAAGCCGGGAAGGAAACCGAGGAAGTGGACACGGTAGACCGGCCTGCTGTGGATTTCGATGATGTCATCAACCGTGAGGCCGTTGTGCTCTGCCACGAACTCGATATCGGGGCCGTACTCGCCACCATAAACGACGGGAACCTCGACGAGTCTGCCCTCAAAGCTCTTAATCCCCGCGTCCAGGAAACTTTTCACTGCATCTTCGACCTGGGTGTAACTGGTTTTAATGGGGTCGTAGACCACCAAGAGGGAGGAGTAGGCTGGCACCACCTCCACGAGCCACCCTGGTGAGGCTTTTTCTATGGCCCTCGCTATCGCGTGAACGCGGTCGTTTATCCCCTCGTCGATAACCTCTCCGAAGGAGAGCAGCAGGGCAGAGTCGCCGGCGGGCCTCAGTTCGGGCTGCATGGGATTCACCGCACCACCTCCTTCATCGGGGCCACCTTTACGCCCTCTTCCTCAAGGACTTTCCTTATGTGAGCCGCAATTTCGACCGCTTTAGGATTGTCGCCGTGAACGCAGATAGTATCAACCTTGAGCTCGACCCACTCCCCGTTTATCGCTCTGACCCCACCGTCCTTGACCATCGAGATAACGCGCTCGGCTATCTCCTCTTTGTCGTGGATTACCGCTCCGGGTTTCGAGCGCGGGACGAGTGTTCCGTCCGGGTTGTAGGCTCTATCCGCGAATACCTCGTGGGCAATCTTAACGCCCATCTCCTCCGCTATTTCAGCCGGCTTTGAGCCGGAGAGGGCAACAAAAATTAGGTTTTTATCAAAGTCAGCTGTTCCCTCTATCACGGCTCTCGCGAGCTCTTCTTCCTTCACAAGCGCGTTGTAGAGTGCCCCGTGCGGCTTGACGTGCTGGAGTTCGAGGCCCTCTGCCCTTGTAAAAGCATAGAGCGCACCTATCTGGTAGAGGATGTAATTGCGAGCCTCCTCCGGGGTGAGTCTCATGTACCTCCTGCCAAAGCCGAGCAGGTCCGGGTAACCCGGGTGGGCGCCAACCGCGACGCCGTTTTCCTTTGCTAACCTTACCGTTCTTCTCATGACGAGCGGGTCGCCGGCGTGCCAGCCGGTAGCTACGTTGGCGCTCGTGATGTAGTTCATGACCTCCTCGTCGAGGCCGAGCTTGTAACGGCCGAAGCTCTCGCCGAGGTCCGAGTTCAGGTCAACCTTCATCCGCACCACCGACTTCATTTCGACGGAAATCTAAAAAAGGGTTTCTCCGAGTTTAGGCCATGAAGGTTCAGGTTATCGATGCGGCAGTTTTTATTCAGGGGTTCGATGTCGAGGGTGTTACAACGCCGAAGGTCGTTGATGAGGTGAAAGACCCGGAGTCGAGGCTTTTTCTGGAGGGATTGATAAGCGCGGGAAAGGTTAGGGTTCTCGTCCCCTCAAAGGAGAGCCTTGAGGCGGTGAGGAAGGCCGCCAAAAAGACGGGAGAGCTTGGGGAGCTGAGCGAGACCGACGTTGAGGTTCTTGCCCTGGCCTACGAGCTCGAAGGGGTTCTCTTCACCGACGACTACAACCTGCAGAACATAGCGAAGACCTTAGGAATCGAGTTCAAAACCCTTAAGAGGGGAATTAAGCGGGTAATCCACTGGAACTACGTCTGCATCGGCTGCGGGAAACGTTTCTCAGAGATGCCACAGGAGGGTGTCTGCCCGGACTGCGGAAGCCCTGTGAGGCTGATTCCGAGGAGAAAGCAAAAAAAGAGGAAGAGGGGTTAGCCTTTCGGGGTTTCTCCATCTTCGGGGCAAACGCCTGTACGCGGATTGCATCTTGGATTGAATGAAGGGAATACTGTAACGTCTGCATACATTGAGCTGAGCCAGTATTCCTCCCCATCGTACTCAAAGCGAACCGGGCTTTTGTAGAACGTACCAGAGACTTCTCTGTATCTATGTTCGAGCCCCACTGTAATCCCCACGAGAGCATACTCCGAGCGGTATTTGGTCACCCCCACGCCTGTCGACAGCAGTACAGGATAGACATCGGTTCCCAGAGGGCCGTTGAGCTTTGGAAGCACCGGCGCGGCAACGCTGAAGAGCGGTAGGGTGGAGACGCTCTGCGAAACGTCAAAGTTGTTAACCTCAATGAAGTCCTTTGACTTGACCGTAAAGCCCGGCTTCCAGTAGCGTTCAATATAATACATTGCTTTTCTGAAAGTTCCACCGTAACGGGAGGGTGCTCCATCCTCCTTGCCCCACACCGAAATCAGCCTCCCGTTCCGGATTTCGGGCTGGGCCATCACAACGTACATCGTGACATCCAATGGGCCATAGGGCCCATACAAGCGATACTTGGCGAGGGCGATGTCACCCTTTATCCCGATTCCGACTACAGTCGGCCTTCTTATGTCCTCCCCCCTAAATCTGACGCTTTTTTTAAGCCACAGATGGTCTCCTTTCAGCGTGTAGACCATTCCAACTATCTCCGCCTCGTAACTTGCCCCCGTACCACTCCTGTCGACCGCAGCTACCGCCGAGAAACCTATCTCCACGCCTAGAACCCTGGACGACTGGAACCGCTCCCTCAGGTACACATCGTCAATTTCTCCCACGTCTCCGTTTAAGAAGGCGGCAGCTAGAGGTATCACTGTGTTGTCCTCTGTGTCGTAGACCTCTTCGAGCACCCAGTCAAAGCAGACTGAAGTACCGTAAGGGCCGGGATAGCACTCCTCCGGGAAAAAGCCCGGTGGAAAAGAATCGGCCCCGATGGTCTTCCCGGTAGCTGTGTTCCCCTCACGGGACTTCAGCCGCTCAATCTCTTTAGACGAGAGCAGGGTCCGGAAGCCGTTGAGAACTGAAACCCTGAAGCTTCTCCGCTTTAAAACCTCCCCGAGGTTCAGGGGCACACCTCTAACAAAGTAGCCGAGCCCGTCTTTCCTGTGAGCTGTGCCGAGGAGAACTATCCCGGGGTTAACAAAGGAAGGATCAGTTCTGGCTTTTTTGAGGTGTTCCTCCCAGATCCGGAGGTATCTTTCAATCCGCCTGTAATCCATCTTGATGGACTCCCCACCGGCGTAGGTGCCGAGGTCAACCGGTGTGCCGTTGGGGAGCATCCCGAGGACGGTGACGGTGTTTACGCCCCTGCTCGGAAGGATGATCTTGGCTTCCGGTTCCTTGAACGGGAGGGTTCGGTAGTAAGCGACCTTTACCTCCGTGTAGTCGCTCGCCTCAACCGGCGTGCTGAACACTGTCCAGAAAAGAGGCAACATTACCAACAGACCAAGACTCAATGCGACAATTTTCCTGCGTCTCATAGACACCACCAATATACGTAAACAACTTTGGGTATAAAAACTTTCGATTTGGTGACAGTATAAAGAAAGCCACAAAAATGCCCGCGTATTCACGCCCCGGACGGGCTCGGCGCTCATAGGGTACGTCATCGCCGGGAAACCGGCTAAGCCCGTCTTGGAGTCGTCACGGCCCGCCCGGGACGGCGTCAGATAGCGTTGCTCTTCACCGATCCGCGCAATTCGCTGTCATCATCCGCGGTTCAACCTTGGAGGTAGTAGGATATAAGCTTTCTCAGCTCGATGTTGCGCTCGGGCTTCATTCTCAGAAACCTCTTAAGCTGGCTGTTCTCGGCTATTAGGCCCGAGAGCTCGATGGCGAGTATCTTGTTGTCCTCGCTCAGGCCATAAGCCTTGAAGCGGAGCGGAGCGTATTCTTTCTCAAGCTCCCATGTTTTTTCCTCAAGCTCCCCAGCTTTCCTCTCAAGCTCCTCAAGGTTTCCCTTCGGCTCACGGAACTCGCCGGTCAGGGCTATCTCAATAACCCGCTCAACGGGAACTCCATACCTCTCACTGAGGCGCTTGAGTTCTCCCCATAGTTCTTCGCCCAGCTCAACTTCAATCTTTCCGAAGCCCTTTTCGGGCTTAATGATGAGCCTCATCTCGTTCACGATCCGTGAACTTTCTCAAGCTCTCTCCTTTTCTCCTCGACCTTCTCCCTCAGTTCAGCGTTTTCCACCCTGAGCCTGTCGCGCTCGGCCATCATGAACTCCTTGTCCCTCAAAGCCTTCTCGTAGAACTCCTTAAGCTCTTCAATCTCCCTCTCCATCTCGCGGAGCTTCTCCTCAAGCTTGGAGACCTTCTCCCTCAGGAGATCCTCACGCTCCGCCTTCAGCGTTTCCTCGATCTTCGGAAGGCTCTCGTGGAGGATGGAGGCAATATCTTTGCCCCGGAGGGCTTTGAACCTTTCCTTGGGCAGGATAATCATGATTTCGCTCATTTCTTCTTCCTCTCCATCTCGGTCTTCCTGTCGTAGCAGAGGATGTAAAATGCCAGAAGTCCCTTCCACTTTCCGTAGGGATCTATTAGCTCCCTGACATCCCTTTCCCTTACTTCCTTTACATTCTTCCCAAAAATCTTTGCTATCCCGCGCCTCAGCCCGAGGTCTCCAGCCGGATAAACGTTCTTCCTCAAACCGTAGGCTAGGAAGAGCTCCGCCGTCCACCTTCCTATTCCCCTGAACTTTGTCAGATATTTTATCGCATCATCTACGTTCCACTCCCAGAGCTCGAGGTTGAGCTCTCCTTTGAGGTACAGCTCTGTGAGGCTCTTTATGTAGCCAGCGCGGTAGCCGAGCTTCGCTTTTTTGAGCTCCTCATCACTCAATGTGGCTATTCTCTCAGGACGGGGAAAGGCGTAGATGTCTCCCAAGGGTTCTCCCGCCAGCCTCACGAGGTTCTCTATGGTCCTCTGGGCGAAATCGAAGCTGACCTGCTGCTGGGCTATCACCTCAACCAGAGCCTGGTACGGGCTCGGCGCGGCAGGGACGGTTAGGCCGTAGAACTCGTCTATGAGGAAGGCAAAGCGGGAATCTCCTATCTCGGAGTAGAAGGAGTCGAGGTCTGTGTCGAGGCCCAGGATGAAGGAGAGCTTTTCTCTGACCTCTTTGCGCTCCGTTCTTGACCAGGAATCCGGAAAGAGGAAGTTCCTTCCGTCGTAGCCGGCTATGCCGTCCCGGAACGCCTGGTAGAAGATGCCGTTCTCGAACTTCCACGTGCCGTTGCGAACCATCTCATGGGTTGTCTTTTTCAGGTCAATCCCAGCCATCGGTCAAGCCTGACGGGATTCTCCCTTATATCCTTTAGGGTTGAGACGTAGAGCCTCTTACCGTCAATGGAGCGTTTGATTTGAACTTCTCCGTTTTCTTCCAGGAAGCGGAGGGCGTCCTTTATATCCTCGGCTCGGACGTCAAAGTTCTTTTTGAGGAACTCCCAGTAGGGCTCATGGTGGGAATACCTAGCGGCCTCTCTCACGAGCTTCCATGCCCTCTCGACCTTATCCCTGCCTTTCGCCACGCGGTAGAGCTTTACCAGGGTCCTCAGACTCATGTTAAAAAATTGGCCCCAAATGTATAAATCACTTTTGGAAAACAGGCAAAAGATTTAAACCCATTGGTGGTATTTAGTATTAGGCGGTAGTCATGAAGTCCGGGGTTGCGCTGGTTGCAGTTGTTCTGCTCCTTGTCCTGTTTTTCCAGCCGGTAGTTCACGGCCAGGAAAGGGTGGTCTATGTCGCGAAGGTAGACGGCATGATAACCGGCTACACGGTTGACCAGTTCGACAGGTACATCAGTGAGGCCGAGAGGAACGGTGCCGAAGCAATCATAATCGAACTGAACACGCCAGGGGGTAGGGCAGATGCGATGCAGGAGATAGTGACAAGAATCCAGAGCTCCAGTGTCCCCGTGATAATTTATGTCTACCCCTCCGGCGGGATGGCTGCATCTGCCGGTACTTACATTGCCCTGGGCTCCCACCTGATAGCGATGTCCCCGGGAACGGTGATAGGCGCCTGCAGGCCGATACTCGGCTACGGCCAGAACGGGAGCATAGTTGAGGCCCCCCCAAAGATAACCAACTTCTACATAGCGTACCTGCGCGAGCTGGCCAGGATGAGCGGCAGGAACGAGACCCTAGCCGAGGAGTTTATAACCGAAGACAGGAGCGTGACCCCGGACGAGGCGCTCAGGTATGGGGTTATAGAGGTCATCGCGACCGATGTTAATGACCTCCTCCAAAAGGCCGACGGGAAGGAGACAAAAATTCCCGTGGACGGGAAGGGGAGGGTTGTCCTTCACCTCAAAGATGCGAGGATTGTCAGCATCGAGTCCTCCTTCCGGGACACGGTCGTCAAGTACATAACCGATCCCACCATCGCGTATCTCCTGCTGAACCTGGGCTTTATAGGGCTTATATTCGGCTTTCTGACTCCTGGCTGGCATGTACCGGAAACCATAGGCGCCATAATGCTCGTCCTCGGCCTCATCGGGCTGGGGTACTTTGGATACAAGAGTGCAGGACTTGTTCTTATAGTCCTTGCGATGATATTCTTCATAGCTGAGGCCCTAACGCCGACCTTTGGCCTGTTCACCGTGGCGGGGGTGGTGACCTTCATCATCGGAGGCATCATGCTCTTCAGCGGAACCGGGGGTGAATACTTGGTGGCAGGAGAGACCTACGCCCTTCTGAGGATTGCAATAATCGCTATGGCGGTTCTCCTTGGTCTGTTCTTCCTGTTCGGAATGGCCGCTGTGGTCAGGGCCCAGAAGAAAAAGCCTGAGTCCGGGAGGGAAGAGCTCGTCGGCACGGTAGGGAAGGTCGTTGAGGAGCTTAACCCCGAGGGCGTTATAAAGGTGCACGGGGAGCTGTGGAAGGCCGTGAGCAGGAACGGGACCCACGTGGCCGTCGGGGAGGAGGTCAGGGTTGTTGAAGTTAGGGGGCTTACCCTTATAGTCGAACCCGCCGGAAAAAGGAAGGAGGTATGAAAATGGTTGTGACGACAGGCACCGTGGTTTTGGGAATTGTTTTGCTGTTTGTTTTGATACTGCTTGCAAGCGCCATAAAGATAGTCAAGGAGTACGAGAGGGCAGTTATCTTCCGCCTGGGGAGGATCGTCGGTGCAAGGGGGCCGGGACTGTTCTTCATCATCCCGATATTCGAAAAGGCGGTGATAGTGGATCTTCGTACCAGGGTTCTCGACGTCCCGGTTCAGGAGACCATCACCAGGGACAACGTCCCGGTCAGGGTCAACGCCGTTGTCTATTTCAGGGTGATAGACCCGATAAAGGCAGTAACCCAGGTAGCCAACTACATCATGGCCACAAGCCAGATAGCGCAGACAACTCTCAGGAGCGTTATCGGCCAGGCACACCTTGATGAGCTGCTCAGCGAGCGTGAAAAGCTCAACCTCCAGCTCCAGAAGATCATAGATGAGGCAACCGACCCGTGGGGGATAAAGGTCAGCACAGTTGAGATCAAGGACGTTGAGCTCCCGAGCGGCATGCAGAGGGCCATGGCCAGGCAGGCAGAGGCCGAGCGTGAGAGGAGGGCCAGGATAACCCTGGCTGAAGCCGAGAGGCAGGCCGCTGAGAAGCTCCGCGAGGCGGCGGAGATAATAAGCGAGCATCCGATGGCCCTCCAGCTCAGGACGCTTCAGACCATAAGCGATGTCGCCGGCGACAAGAGCAACGTTATAATCCTCCCGTTGCCGATGGAGATGCTCAAGCTCTTCCGGAGCCTTGCCGGCACTGCAGAAGTTGCCAAGCTAAAACTGGAAAAAGAGGTCGCAGAGAAGCTTGAGCGTGAAGCGCGGGAGAGGATGGAGTAGCGGCGCTCTGACATCTCTCTTTTTCTCTGTTTCCGCTGACTTACAAGAGTAAAAGTTTTATACCTCTACACCTCAACTGCAAAAGAGTATACCGTGCCCTAAAATCGGACATGGGAGTACTGCTTATTCCGGGGGTGTTAACTTTGGAGGGTCGTTCGATTGTTTTTGCATCCGGAAAAGGTGGAACTGGTAAAACAACAACGGTTGCCAATCTGGGTGTTGCCCTGGCTCAGTTCGGAAAGGAGGTCATTCTCCTGGATGCCGACATAACAATGGCAAACCTCAGCCTGGTTCTTGGTATGGAGGACATCCCAATAACCCTCCACGACGTCCTGGCCGGTGAGGCAGACCTCAAGGACGCCATTTACGAAGGCCCCGCCGGGGTCAAGGTGATCCCCGGTGGATTGAGCCTTGAGAAGATCAAGAAGGCCAAGCCCGAGAGGCTCAGGCAGCTGATCAGGGAGATCGGCCAGATGGCCGACTTCGTCCTCATCGATGCTCCAGCTGGTCTTGAAATGACGTCCGTTACGGCGCTCCTCATAGGTAAGGAGCTTATAATCGTCACAAACCCTGAAATCTCGGCCATTACGGACTCACTGAAGACCAAGCTCATAGCCGAGAAGCTGGGAACTCTCCCGCTCGGTGCTATCCTCAACAGGGTCACCAACGAGAAGACCGAGCTCACGCAGGAAGAGATTGAGGCCATCCTTGAGGTTCCGGTTCTCGCAATGATACCTGAAGATCCCGAGGTCAAGCGCGCAAGTGCCTACGGTGTACCGCTCGTCATCAAAAACCCCACCAGTCCAGCGGCAATAGCCATCAAACAGCTCGCGGCCAAGCTCGCTGGCATTAAGTGGCAGGCGCCGGAGCCCGAAAGCCCGATAAAGAGGGTCTTCAGAGCACTGTTCGGAGGGAAGAGGTAATGGCCAAGGTTCTCCTGTACGGGGCTATTGTGATACTGGTGGTTCTCAACATAGTCCTCATGATGCTCTATTACTCCGCCAAGAGCAACCCTTACTACGTTGTCTATGACGAGGAGACCAAAAATGCCCTGAAGAGGCGCGTTGCAAGCCTTAAGGAGGATCTTGAAAGCGAACTGGTTGACTTTGACGTTGAGGAGTGGGAAAAGACCCTGGAGGAGTCCATAGAGGAGGAGGTCATGAACCTCTGAAGTTTTCCGGCCCTTTTGTTATTAAACATTCGTGGGGCGTTAAATTTTAAAACTTCTCTTCTATTAACTCCAAAGTGGGGGTGGGGCGCTATGAGGGTTAAGTTGGGCTATCCAGACAGGATAGTGGAGATAGATGGAGACACTGTCAGGGTCTTTAAGGGACGGCTCGTAAGCGCCCCACTGAGCGAGGTCGTGAGCTACTACCTGAAGGGAGAGGGCCTCCTGTCTCCCCTGATAAAGGACGTTGCAGGGGACGTGGTCAGGGTTCTTCTCAGCGGTTCCGGGCTCAGTACAGGGACGCATGCGCCTGTCAGGTACGGTCTAACGGCGTGATTTTCAAATTTTACATTTCTCTGCCAAGTCCCGCCGTGCTTGGAGCTCCTTTTGACGGCATTCCAGTTGAAAACATTTAAGTATTCTTCTGTTCAATACTGGAAACTTGTGGGTGAAAAGGAGGGATAGCCATGAAGGCAAAGGTTAGGATACTCGACATGTACAGCGGCAGGTATTCAGTGTTTATAAACGAAAAGGAGGCCCGGAGGGCCAAGCTCCATCCCGACGACCTGGTGAAGATAGAGGCCGGAAAGAAGACCGTTTACGGCAGCGTTGTTGTGAGCAGCCTCGTGGGCGAGGGTGAAATCGGTGTCAGCAGGGACATACTCCAGCTCCACAACTTCTCCGAGGGCGAGGTGGTAACGGTAGTTCCCACTGGAACTCCAGAGAGCGTCCGCTACATAAAGAAGAAGATGCGCGGTGAGAAGCTCAGGAAGGTCGAGATCGAGGCCATAGTCAAGGACATAGTTGACAGGAAGCTCCGGGACATAGAGATAAGTTCCTTCGTAACGTCACTGGAGATCAACGGCCTAGACATGGACGAGATAGCGGCCCTGACGATAGCCATGGCCGAAACGGGCGACATGCTCGACATTGACAGGAAGCCCATCATGGACGTCCACAGCATCGGGGGCGTACCGGGCAACAAGACCAACATACTCGTCGTCCCGATAGTCGCCGCCGCGGGGCTGACGATACCCAAGACGAGCTCCAGGGCAATAACAAGCGCCGCGGGGACTGCTGATGTAGTCGAGGTCTTCGCCGACGTCAGCTTCTCTCTGGACGAGATAAAGCGCATAGTCGAAAAGATCGGTGCGTGCATGGTCTGGGGAGGGGCCCTCAACCTTGCCCCCGCCGACGACATAACGATCAAGGCTGAGCGTGCACTGAGCATAGACCCTACTGGATTGATGCTCGCGAGCATAATGTCCAAGAAGTACGCCATGGGCAGCCAGTACGTGCTTATTGACATACCCACAGGTAAAGGTGTCAAGGTCGAGACGGTTGATGAGGCGAGGACACTTGCAAGGGACTTCATTGAGCTCGGCAAGAGGCTGGGTCAGTACGTCGAGGTTGCCATAACCTACGGCGGCCAGCCGATAGGCCACACAGTCGGCCCGGCGCTTGAGGCGAGGGAGGCTCTGTCGGCCCTTATGACAGGGAAAGGCCCGGGGAGCCTTATAGAGAAGGCCACGGGGCTTGCAGGGATCCTGCTTGAAATGGGAGGCGTTGCTCCTGCTGGAATGGGTAAGAAGATGGCCAGGGAGATACTTGAAAGCGGAAAGGCCTACCAGAAGATGCGCGAGATTATCGAGGAGCAGGGCGGAAACCCGGACATCAAGCCGGAGGAAATACCCGTCGGCGACAAGACGTACACGTTCACAGCACCTACGAGCGGTTACATAACCGGCATTGACAACAAGGCCATAACGGGTATAGCCAGAGCCGCTGGGGCGCCGGAGGACAAGGGCGCCGGGCTGGAGCTCTACGTCAAGGTCGGCGAGAAGATCAAGGAGGGCGACCCGCTCTTCACGATACACGCCGAGAGCGAAGCAAGGCTCGAGCAGGCGATAGTCTTCGCCCGCAGAACCGACCCGATAAAAATTGAGGGTATGGTGCTCCAGCGAATAGGGAACATCTGACCGGTTTATTCCCTTTTTCTGTGCCTCTCATACCATCCCCACTCTTTCTTTGGGCCGAAGGCCCTCACACCCTTTTTGACGAGGGTTATGCGGAGCTCTTTGGCCATCTCGTGGGTTATCTCACCGTGCTCCTCCAGCCAGTTGATTATCTCAAGGGCCTCATCATCTGTCTCACACCTTCTGAGGAAGTCTATGACTGTGGGGTTGTAACCCGAGAAGTCCCTCACCTCGTCCTCTTCCACGAGTGCTCTACCTTCATCCGTCCTGTAAGCATCTATTGGGATTCCCTCCCCATCAAGCTCCCTCGCTAGGGCCGGGAACATCTCCTCAAACTCCTCCCGGTCGTACTCCTGCCAGGCAAACTCGTCTATGGGGCGCTTCTTTTTCTTCTCCTCCATCAAACACACCCAAGTGGCGCTACGGTCTAAGGTTTATAAACCCTGGGTGGAATCCAGGCCCATGAAGGGCTCGTACCTCCTCGTGATACTGCTCCGCGATGACAGGGAGGTGAAGACGCGGGGGCGTAAGTTCAGGCTCAAAAGGGGCTACTACGTTTACGTTGGCTCCGCAATGAACTCCCTTGAAAAGCGGGTCGCCCGGCACTTCTCGCGGAAAAAGAAGCTCCACTGGCACATAGACTTCCTCCTCAGCGAGGCAGAGCTCTTAAGAGCATACCTGATCCCAAGCGACGAGAGGCTGGAGGAGATGCTTTCCATGGAAGTGGCAAAGCTCGGCCAGCCAGTTGTGGGCTTTGGGGCGGGGGACGTCAGAGTTGAGACCAACCTCTACCGGTTCAGCGGTGAGCCCGATGAGCTGTTGATCGGGTTGCTTAAGGGGCTCGGGCTGCAATGGAAAAGGGTTAAAAGCCGGGAGGAAGTTATAAAGTTCGGTGGAAGAAAATGAAGCTGGAGCTGGGAAAAGTGGAGTCGTACATCCATAAGAAGCTTGAGAAGGAGAAGCTCCACTTCGTCCTCCTTGATCCCGATGACACTGACCCCAGGACCGCCGGAAGGATAGCTGAGATGAGCGAAAAGGTAGGTGTTGACGCAATAATGGTCGGCGGTTCGACCGGTGCGGAGGGGGAGGTTCTGGATGGTGTTGTGAGGGCGATAAAGGAGTCATCTGGCCTTCCAGTCATACTGTTTCCGGGTTCCCACGGGGGGATAAGCAAGTACGCAGATGCCATATTCTTCATGAGCCTGCTGAACTCAACCAACCCGTTCTTCATAACGGGCGCCCAGGCCCTGGGGGCTTTTCAGGTCAAGCGTTACGGGATAGAACCCATACCTATGGCGTACCTCATAATCGAGCCGGGCGAGACCGTCGGCTGGGTCGGGGATGCCAAGCCCATACCCCGGCACAAGCCGAAGATCGCAGCTGCCTACGCCCTGGCCGGCCAGTACCTCGGAATGCGCCTCGTCTACCTGGAGGCTGGAAGCGGGGCCCCCCAGCCGGTTCCGCGGGAGATGATTGCCCTCGTGAAACACGTCATAGACGTCCCCCTGATCGTGGGAGGGGGCATAAGAACCGCGGGACAGGCAAGGGCGGCAGCGGAGGCCGGGGCAGACATAATCGTCACGGGCACCGCGGTGGAAAAGGCAGGTTCGCTCGAAAAAGCCAGGGAAAAACTGGAGGAACTGAACGGAGGGATAAAGGGTTAAGCCTCCGAAATGACTTTGAAGGTTACCCTGCCGTTTTTGATTACTCTTTTCAGGTCTGAGATGAATTTTCTGACGTCGTCCACGGCCAGAACCAGCTTGAGCTCGCTCACCCCGTAGACCGTCGGGGGAAAGAGATGGGCCTTCCTAACCCTTCCCCTGACTTTCTCATAGAGGCGGCCCAGAACCTTCCCTCTACCATCATAGGGCAATTTAATGTCCACTTCGACGATTTGCATACCAGTCACCGTTTTATCCTATGAAAGAAGCTGTATATAACCTTTTTCATAAGCGAGAATTATCGCCCGGATGGGGAGATATTCCCCGCAGTTATGGGGCTTCCACAAGACTTTTCTTTTACCGCTTCGATTCCTGTCTTGGTGATGCCGATGCGTGCCTTCATATCCCTTGACCTTGAAGGTCTGCCGTACATAGTCAGCCGGGAGCACCTCTTTGTCAAAGGGGCCCTTTATGGCGAGGCGAGAAAGATTGCCACGGAAGTTGTAAAGACCGCTGCAGAGGCCCTGCACGAAAAGGGGTTTGACGAGGTAATCGTGGCGGATAGCCACGGGCCGATGGTGAACATCCTGCCGGAGGCGATGCCCGAATACGTTGAGCTTGTAAGGGGGTTCCCGAGGCCGACGAGCATGGTGGCCTTTGCCAGGGGGAGCGACGCGGCACTCTTCCTCGGCTACCACGCCAAAGCTGGAACGAATAGAGCGACCTTCGACCATACGTACAGCGGAGCGAGCATAGACAGGCTTGAGATAAACGGGGTCGAAGTAAGCGAGTTTCTGCTCAACGCATATTTGCTTGGGAGCTGGGGTATACCCGTAATCCTCGTAGGGGGAGACAGGAGGCTTATAGAGACAGACGTTAGAGAATTTACCCCCTGGGCCGTTGGGGTGCCCTTCAAGGAGTCACCGTCGCGCTACGCCGCCAAAAGCCCGGCGATGACAAAGATAAAATCCATGATCAGGGAGGGAGTCAGCAGGGCCGTTGGGAGGCTGGAGGGTGGGGAAGCAAGGCCGTTGACTGCTGAGGAGCCCGTCCGTGTAAAGGTGCGCTTTCTGAGGAGTGACATGGCCGATGCAGCCGAGCTCCTGCCGTTCATAAATCGCATAGATGGAAAGACCGTTGAGTTTGAGGCGAAAACTGTAGAAGAGGCATACCGGGTGTTCGAACTGCTGACCCTTGCGGCGGCTGGTGTCAGCGCAGTAGTGACGAGGTAAAGCTTAAGTTTTGTGGTGGGGAGATAAGAACGCCCCCGGGAAACCGCGGGGGATGAGCGCTTCGGCGAGCGATGATTCCCCTTCGCTCCCCGGGGGCACAGCCCAAAATGGACGGGTCAGGGATACAGCCTGCTCGGTGTCCTCGGGAAGAGCGTGGCCCAGCGGACGTGGTCGAGTTTGAGAACCCAGGCGACGAGCCTCTCAAGGCCGAGGCCGAAGCCGCTGTGCGGAACTGAACCGTACTTCCTGAGGTCTAGGTACCACTCGTAGTCCTCCGGCTTCATGCCCTCGTCCAGAATCCTCTGCACGAGCTTGCTGTAGTCATCTTCACGCTGGGAGCCGCCGATTATCTCACCGTACCCCTCTGGAGCGAGCATATCTGCCGCGAGAACCTTTCTCGGATCGTCTGGATCCTCCTTCATGTAGAATGCTTTGATGTGCTTCGGATAGCCGTAGACGAAGAACGGGGCCTCGAACTCCTGGGTCAGAATGCGCTCCTCGTCGGCGCCCATGTCCTCGCCCCACTCTATCTGAACGCCCTTGCTCTGGAGTATGTCTATCGCCTCGTCGTAGCTTATCCTCGGGAACGGCGGGACCGTGTTCTTGAGGGTCTTGATGTCGTCCTTTCTGTAGAGCTCTATCTCCTTCTTCCTGAGCTCAAGCGTCCTCTGCACCATGTAGCTGACGAGCTCCTCCTCGACCTTCATGATGTCCCAGAGGTCCATCCAGGCGGCCTCAAGCTCCAGGTGCCAGAACTCGGTGAGGTGCCTTCTCGTCCTGCTCTTCTCTGCTCTGAAGCTGGGCGTGAGGCTCCAGACCTTTTCGAGGCCGAATATCGCCGCCTCAAGGTAGAGCTGGGCGGACTGGCTCAGGTACGCATACCTGTCGAAGTACTTGAGCTTGAAGAGCGTTGCGCCGCCCTCAACAGCTCCAGTGACGAGTATCGGCGGGAAGACCTCGTACCAGCCGTCCTGGAGGAGCCACTCTCTCGCCGCCTGCATCATTGTCGCTTTTACCTTCATTACCGCGGCAACCTTCGGCGAGTGGAGATGCAGGTGCCTGATATCGAGCAGGAACTCCTCGCTCGCGTCCTTTGTTATGGGGAAGAACTCAACGTCCTGGACGACCTCTATCTTGTCTGCCTGAACCTCGACCCCGGTAGGCGCGCGGGGGTCTGCCTTCACGGTGCCCTCAATGATGACGCTCGACTCTATGCCAACCTTCCTGGCCCTGGTGTAGGCCTCCTCACCCACTTCTTTCTTGAATATCGTCTGGATTATCCCGCTCGAGTCGCGGAGGACTATGAAGACCTTTTTTCCAACTTCCCTCTTTCTGTAAACCCAACCTGCCAGCTTAACACGCTTGCCTTCCATCTCGGGCTTAACGTCAGCGCAATAAACCTTTTCAATCATCTTCAATCACCTCCGGAGGCTTTGAGGGCGGGTTTATAACGGTAGCGATAGGCCGGCTGCCAGAAGAGGACTATTTGCCCACGGCTCAATGACGAGGATTCTGTTTTTGACCAGGAGGATCGGCGGCATGCTGGTAGTTTGGGTGTTCCCAATTTAAACTCTTTGCCTTCTTTTTTGATGTTATGTCATCAGAGGGGATGGTACGGCAGTAATCTGACAACGCCCAACCCTCTTGGGAGTCCTGGGGCTGTTTGGATCTTATCCAAATCCTGGAGTTGTGCTGAATATGTGCAAGAAATTTCCAATCATGGAAAAAATGCCCCAGATAATGGCTTCATTTTGAAAAATTAGAACCCCTTTGAATTTCGTTAATGGTAATACTTATATAGTTTATCCCTATTATATTATACGGCTGATTGTAGGGTATACAACGTTCGAAGATTCAATGCTCGGATCACGCGGGTGATGTCTAATGTTCATTGACCCCTTTGTGATAAGATCCATCAACCGCAGTGAGCTGAGGAAGAGGATACTCTTCTATCTGGATGAGATCTACCCCACCCCCACATACCTCTCTGAAATAGCAAGGGCCGTCAAATCGGACCCGTCCAACGTGAAGGGAGCACTCATCGGGCTCGGAAACAGGTACAACGGACACAGCTCCCTGGTAAGTCTTGGTCTCGTCGAGGTCGTAACCGAGAAGGGCTTCAAGTACTACAGGCTCACAGAGTACGGGAAACAGGTTGTCAAGCTGTTAAAATCGTACTACCCGTATTATTCCAGGTACACGTGAGGTGGAGTCCATGGCATCGTTACTAAAGGTCCTCGACCGGAACATTGAGCTCATGACAGAGCTTTCCGTTGGCTACGTCTTCCACCTGGGGCTCAAGCACGGGCTGTTCGGCAACCTGGTGGCCGGAAAGTCCTGCGAGGAGATCCTGGCCTCAACACCCCTGCCGAACAAGGCCCGTCTGAGGGAGCTCGTGAAGACGTACATCTCCCTCGGCATCGTAAAGGGAGCTGGATGCACCTTTGAACAGGCCGGCTTTTCCTATGAGTTCCGCCTCACCCCGGAGGACGCGGGGCTCCTCCTCCCCGACTGGGTTCAGATATTGGATGAGATATATAAAATGGCTGACTACGCATTTATCTCCCAGGAGCACCCCAAGGTCCTGATGGACTTTGACAGGGGTGCCGATTTCTGGGACATGCGGCTCATGACGGAGATCAACAGGCTGTCGCGCCGGCTCGCCGTGGAACTGACGGGCATAGAGGACGGCATGCGTGTCCTGGATCTCGGATGCGGCTCGGTTTCTCCGGTTGAGATAGGAGAAGCGGTCGGGCCCAACGGAAAGTACGTTGGGGTTGACTTCTCTCCGGGGCTCATGAGCATAGCGAATACCCGTGTTAGAAATTCGAGGATGGACTGGGTGGTTTTAAAGGAGATGGACATCAGGAAAATCCTCCCGAGAAACACCTACGATGCTGTCATCATGAGCTTTGTCCTGGAGTACGTTGAGAACCCGGAGGCTGTCGTCCGTAAAGCGCTTGATCTGCTGGATCCGGGTGCCAAGCTCGTTATTATCGAGCCGTTCAGGGACATGTATCCAGCTGCCCCGGCACTGGAGTTTTTTGAGTCTCTTACACCCGAGTTTGCCGGATTTCCAGCGACCTCCCAGATAATAAGTGCCGTTGAGGGTAGTCCCCACGACACCAAGGTCGAGACCTACGGAAAGTCAGCGGTCGTCGTGACCAAACGTGCATGAGTTTGCTCCACTCCGTTATGTGCCCTGGAGGATCCTTGAATCATATTTTAATTCTTTGGAGTAGTACCAACCTACATATGTAGTTACATTAGTTTCTACATAATTACAAACAAAAAATTGATTTATATTCAAACTCTATTATTGTATATTGCAAAATCCCTAAGGGGGTGCCACGTGATGAAGTTGCTCAGGAAAAAGAGGGGTGCTGTGGGTATCGGCACCCTGATTGTGTTCATAGCCATGGTTCTTGTGGCTGCAGTGGCTGCCGCGGTTCTCATCAACACCAGCGGCTACCTCCAGCAGAGGGCTGAGTCCACCGGCAGGCAGACGACCCAGCAGGTTGCTACGGGTATAAGCATTGACAAGGTTCTTGGACACGTTGACTCTACTGGCAGCAGCATGGACAAGATGGCTGTTTATGTCAGCCTCAGGCCGGGTTCGGAGCCAATTGATCTCAACCAGACTGTTCTCATCCTTGACGACGGTAACACTGTTGCTACTCTTAGATACAAGTGGGGTAATGCAACTACCGCGGCTTTTAGCTCAGTAATCCCAAGCGATCTCTTTAGCAACACGAGCAACCTTGCTTGGACAAACCTGGACAGCACACACTTTGGTATCATCGTCATACAGGATGCAGATGGATCCCTCAGTGCAAGCAACCCGACCATCAACGCTGGTGATGTAGTCATCCTTACTATTGACACCAGCCAGGTCTTTGGTACTGTTAAGCCAAGAACCGAGATTTCCGTTGAGCTCAAACCCGAAGTCGGTGCTCCTGGCTACACCAAGGTTGTTACCCCGTCCAGCTACAGCCAGCAGACTATCCTCGACCTCAAGTGACATCTTTCCCGCCTTTTTCACTTTTCCTTTTCCCTAACAACATTCCAAGGTGATCACGATGTCCTTTTCATACCTGAAGAACAAGTTCAAGAAAGGGAACGGGGAGGGCGGAAAGGAAGGGGATGGTGTTGAGGCTCCGGTGGAAAACCGGGAAATCATAAAGCTGGACGAGCTCCAGGAGGGGCCCGCGCAGGAGACCCTCGAGGAGGGGCCCGGAAAGGGGGCCGAGGACGAGCTCCTGACCCAGGTCATGACCCGGATAAACGAGATTGAGAACGACATTCCCCGCATCAAGGTCAGCATAGACACCCTCAAGACCCAGATAAACGAGCTCCGTGAGGAGATAGACAGGCTCGACAGGGTGATAAAGGACGTTATGGTCCTCTACGAAATCGTCTCACAGCAGATTAACCCGTTCAAGGACGTTGATTCGTCCAACCCCCTGCTTGGCGAGATACAGGAGCTTAGTGAGCAGGTTGAGAGCCTGAAAGCCGAGATATCCCAGATAAAATCTGATCTCAGGCTCCTTGTCATAGATGGTGTTGATCTCGATGAGCTGATATACGATGCCCTGTCGGAGGGGAGAACATGATCACAGAGGTGGAGATAGACGAGAGGCTGAAACGTCTTAGGGGCAAGGTTCCGAACTTCCTCATCGAAGACCTAAAGGGACGGCTTATGAAAAAGAAAGACATACTGACTCCCGAGCAGGTTGACAGGGTCGTGGACAGGGTGCTCCAGGTCTACACTGGACAGATAGAGAAGCTGTCCAGGCTGGACAGCCGTGTGGAGGAGATAGGCCGCTACCTTGAGGAGATCAGGAATCAGCTTTTGAATCTGTCTCAGAGCCAGTCAGGTTTACCTGAAGTGAACGGGGGACGGAACGCTTCAGCAGGGGAGGCCCCGTCAGGTTCCGTGGGGGATATTCTTGATTCCAAAGGTTCGCTAGATCCCAGCAGGGGGTCTCCCGCCGTTGAGTCTGAGACTGCCACGGGGGCATTAAACGCTTCAGCCCCCGATAGCCGGGAGGTGGGTCAGGTGGAAAGGGAGTTTGAGGTTCCAAAGGGCTTTGATATTCCTCAGGATATCAAGAACCTCCTCATAAGCCCGTCGGACACAAAGGCCCGGCTCGAACGCATACCGACGGACATGGTGTCCACAATGATGGCCCTGAAGTGGCTTGGGTTCCTCATAGACCGGGTCGGCATGCAGAACCTTGAGAACGTCCTTGAGTTCTACTACCAGATAGGGTGGATCTCTGAGGAGGTGCTGTACACACTGCTGAGGTACGCGGAAGGCATAAGGCCCCACCACAGGGAGTCGGACTGGAGGCCCGATGAGAAGCTCACGATTCAGGATCACCTCGTCTCCCTGCTATTCATAGAGCGGCTCAGGGGTGTCAGGATAACCCGGGAGGTTATGGACGCCATAGAGAGGGAGATGAGGATAATCGGCAGAGTGCTGGAGGACGTCTATGGTGTTTAGGGGATCCCGATGGGTGTCAGCGTTCCCGCGGCCTTTGCAGTGGTGCTCATAGCCGCACTAGTCTCGTTCGGGGTGCTCTATGTCTCAAGCGAGAACGCCTATTCCGAGATACACGGGGCGCTGGAGGACTACAACAGAATGGTGCTGAAGGAGAGGACCATAAGGCTCGAACTCTCAGGCTACAGCTTTGCAACACTCTCCAACGTCACAGTCTACGACATAACCTTCAACATCACCAACGCGGGGAGCGTAACCTCCCCCACGAGATGGGCGTTTATCTATGACGGCGTCATCGCCGCACCGTCCGTTGTGTCCCCCCGGACGGAGTACCTCCTGCCGGGAGAATGGGCCAACGTGACGGTGCTCAACGTCCAGAAGGATCCCGGAGTGGTTCACTCCCTGGTGGTGAGCACGGAGGTCGGATGCGCCCTGAAGGTAAAGTGGGAGTGGGTGGGAAACACCACCAGTGGGGCCCCCCAGGTGGTCAGCAGTGCATGGTACTGTCCGGTGGAGGGGTAGCGATGGCGGGCTCAGTGGTGTCAGAGCTGGTGCTGTTCATAGTCTCGCTGCTGGTGGCAGGGATGGTGGCTGGGGGGCTGTACGTGGTTACGCAGGATATATCGGACGGTATAGTCATAAAGGGGCGTGCCGTTGCCAAAGACCTGCGCACTGACTTTGAAATAATCAACGACCCTGAGAGGATACCCCTGCTGAACAATTCGTATGTTTTCTACGTTCGCAATACTGGCAGTACGCCCATATCCTTTGACGCGAGCTCGATAATTGTCATGGTTGACGGGGGGATGATCCCGCCCTCCAACCTGACCTTTGATCCCTCCGGCATGCTGGCCCCCTACGATGTGGGCATGATCTACGTGCCCTCGTCCTTCATAAACTCGACCGGCTATCACAGGATCACCGTTGTCCTTGAAACCGGGAAGAGGAGGTCTCTGGTGTTCCGCACAGGGTGATCAACATGGGGCGCCTCTTTAAGATCCAGATACCCAACGACGAGCTCCACAGGCGTCTTGGTGGCGGGATTCCCGCGGGAAGCGTCGTGCTCATAGAAGGTGACAGGGGAACGGGTAAGTCCATATTCTCCCAGAGACTGCTCTACGGCTTCCTCAAAAACGGCCACACCGCCACGTACGTCTCCAGCCAGTACACCACGCCGGAGTTCATAAGCCAGATGGACTCGCTGGGGTATGGGATAATCCAGGATCTCATCAGGAGGCGTCTTGTTTTCGTATCATTCTACCCTCTACTTGTCGGGCTTTCTGAGAGGAAAAGGTTCCTGTCCAGGTTCATGGGTGAGCCGAGGCTCTGGAAGACCGACGCCGTCATAATAGATTCACTGTCATCCCTCCTGCCGCCCGAGCTGGGGGAGGACGAAATACGGGCGTTCTCACTTCATATCAAGAGGGTGAGCTCCCTGGGAAGGGTAGTCATAATGACGGTAAACCCCGACGATGTCGAGAGGAGGTTTCTCAGGATCCTTGAAGAGGCGTCGAGCCTGCTCATCAGGCTGAGCGTAAAGACCTTCGGCGGGGATCTGAAGAACTCTGCCACGATAGTGAAGTACAACAACGCCGCGGGGATATTCCAGAAGATAATACCCTTCAGGGTCGAGCCTAGGGTGGGGTTCATCGTTGAAATAGCCGCGGTGGTGTAGCATGCCGGCAGTGGGGAACGTCAGCGACAGTCTTGAGGCTGCGGTTGCAAGGAACCCCCACCTGAGGAAGTATATAGACCAGTTCGTCAGGAAGACGGGCAAGTTCCCCGAGTTCCATCCCCAGCTCAGCAGGGACATGAAGGACATAAAGTACCCCAACATAATATACCCCGTGGGTGACCCGATCTTCATCCACATCTACGGCGACATGAACACGGAAAAGAGGTACATCATAATCGAGCCGAGGATAACCGGCGTGGAGGAGGAGAGGAAGTACGACCTTCTCAAGGACAAGATACTGGAGCTGGCTCCTGACAAGAGGATTCCTGAGGATCCAGAGGAATTTGAGCGCTTTCTCGACGATCTGGTTGACGAGGCCCTGAGTAAGCTGGGCGGGGGCCTCTTCAGCCGCAGACGGGTCACCTTTACGGCCGCCGATGTTGCAAAGTTCCGCTACCTGCTTAAGAGAGACATAATAGGTATCGGCCCGCTTGAGCCCCTCATGCGCGACCCCTACATAGAGGACATCCACATAATAGGGGCCAACTACGTCTCGCTCATCCACAAGATATTCGACGCCATGGAGACCAACATAACCTTCGGCGACAACCTCCGCCTGGCTGACTACTTCAAGAACCTCAGCGAGAGGATGGGGAGGCCGGTAAGCGACAAGAACCCGATAGTGGACGGAACCCTGCCGGACGGTTCGCGTATCAACATCATCTACTCTCCAGACGTCAGCATCCAGGGCCCGAGTGCGACGATCCGTAAGTTCTCCGCAACGCCGCTCAGCGTCATCCAGCTCGTGAAGTGGAACACATTCTCTGCGGAAGTTGCCGCCTACCTCTGGCTCGCCCTCGAGTACGGGATGAGCATCTTCGTCTGCGGTGAGACGGCGAGCGGAAAGACTACCACGCTCAACTCAATCATCCCCTTCATAAAGCCGGAGGCTAAAATCTACACAGCTGAGGACACCCCGGAGGTTGTCGTCCCCCACAAGAACTGGCAGAGGCTCACGACCCGTGAGAGGGGCCCGGAGGAGAGCAGGGTTACCCTCTTCGACCTCCTAAAAGCCGCCCTCCGTTCGAGGCCAAATTACATCATAGTCGGTGAGATTCGCGGTGCCGAGGGCGCTATAGCCTTCCAGGCAATGCAGACGGGGCACCCCGTCATGGCCACGTTCCATGCCGGCGACGTCAGGAAGATGATACAGCGCTTCACAGGCTCTCCGATAAACATCCCAGTCACCTTCATTGACAACCTCAACATCGCCCTTTTCCAGCAGGCCGTTTACGTGCGCGGTAAGTTTCTGAGGAGGGTTGTCAGCGTCGTTGAGATTGAGGGCTACTACGAGGAACTCGGGGGAGTTGCAACCAGGAACGTCTTCGAGTGGGACTCCGTCACGGACAGGCACATCTTCCGCGGGATGAACAACTCCTACATCCTTGAGAGGAAGATAGCCGAGGTGGCCGGCTACGAAGACCCGAAGGAGATATACAACGAGCTCTTCCTGAGGGCCAGGATCATCAAGAGGATGGTCGAGCTCGGAATAACAGACTACTACGCCGTCCACCGCGAGATAAAGGCGTTTTACGAGAAGGGAATAGAGGGGCTGAGCTTCAGACTGTGAGGTGGTACGATGGCTGGGCAGAAGGCGGGAATACTGGTGCAGTCGGGAATCAACATGCGCGATTATCTCAGAAAGGTTCTCCTGCCCAGCCTGCTCGGCGCGGTGGCCCTCTTTGTAGTGGTTTCCCTGCTCAAGAGGCTCGTTACCCTCCCAACGGCCCTGTCCTTCGCCCTCTACGGCATGCCCGTTCTGCCCCTAGTCTATGCCTTTGCATACCCCTACGCCAAAATCAGCAGCAAAAGGGTTCAGATAAACTCCAAGATCCCGTACTTCGCCACGTACTTTGCGGTTCTGTCCACCAGCGACGTGGGCAGGAGCGAGCTTATATGGAACCTCGCCACGGAGAAGATACTGGAACCAATAGCAAGCGACATGAAAAAGGTTTACTACCTCATAGCCAAGCTCCACAGGGGGATGCCTGAGGCGCTGAGGTTCCTAGCGCGGAGGACGCCGAGCAAGGTCTTTGCTGACTTCCTTGACAGGCTTGCATACTCCCTCGACAGCGGTGTTGAGCTGAGGGACTACCTACTCCAGGAGCAGAAGACTGTCATGGACGACTACGAGACGTTCTACGAAGGTGCGCTCTACGATCTGGACGTGTTTAAAGAAATATACTCCTCCCTCATAATCTCCGTGGTCTTCATGGTGACGTTCATCATCATAGGCCCCATCATAACCGGACAGGACATAGTCAGCCTCAGCGCTTTCATGTTCGTTCTCGTTTTAACAACGGAGCTTGGGGTCATGCTGGTCATAAAATACAAAATGCCCGAAGACAGGATATGGGCGGACTACGCCATGACCTCCGAGAGGAAGGCAAGGTTCTTCAGGGCGGCCATTATGTCCGTTGCGGGCGTGGCGGTGGCCGCGCTGTTTGTCGCGCTCCTGCTGAGGCCCCGCTTTGACGTCCCTCCCCTCATACAGATGGCCATAATCCTGACTCCCCTCATGCATCTGGGGAAAACCCTAGACAGAGAGGAGAAGCGGATCTTAGTAAAGGACGAGAACTTCCCGGCGTTCATGAGGAGTCTGAGCTCCTCTCTAGCGGCGAGCGGTGCCTCTCTCCACCTCGTTCTCAAATACCTGAGCTCCCATGATTTTGGGGTCCTGACCCAGGACATACGGAACCTCTACCGGAGGGTCTCAATGAGGATAGACAACAGCAAGTCATGGCGGTACTTCACGATGGACACTGGGAGCTGGCTCATTGGGATCTTTTCGGAGATATTTCAGAAAAGCATAAAGCTCGGTGCAGAGCCCGACTACGTAGGTATGGTAATCTCCAGGAATTTTGAAAGGCTTATAAGGCTCAGGCGGAAGCGTGCCCAGACTGTGGCGAGTTTCAGGGGGGTCATATACGGCATAACGGGGGCCTTTGCGTTCTCCGTTGCCTCCGCGTTCCAGGTTGCAATATACATGAACCAGCTTTTTTCCAGCCTCCCTGTACAGGGGGACTTCCTGCAGAGCATAATCTTCATACCCTCCGAGACGGGCATTAGAATTACCGGATACATCCTGACGGTGATACTGGTGGTTCACTGCCTCATATCGGCGCTCTCCATAAAGTTTGCAGATGGCGGGCACCTCGGAATAACGGTTTACTACTTCGTTGTCCTGGTCTGGCTTGCCGCCATAGGACAGTACATCGGCAGCGTTGTTATGGGGAAGATGATGAGCTTCACCTCGGTAACAACCTTCCTCCTGAGTGTCACGGGGGTGGTACCTTGAGAAGGCTGGCTGTCATTCTTGCGTTCCTGATCACGCTCTCAGGTGCGGCGGCCGATTCGACCATAAGCGGATGGTTTGAGATCCCCTCAGAAATCGGTTCCCCGTGGGGTGCGATTCTGCTTGAGGACATGTCCGTGGACGGCGGATCGGTACTCGTGGGTCTGGACGGGGGCCAGAATGGCCCCGCGGCGCTCCCCTTAGGGAACAACCTTTCGTTCGGGAGGGCGTACCTTGCGTTCCGGGGGGGCGTTACAACGTCCGCGGCGAGCTATGTCAATGTATCTTACGGGTTCCCCTACCTCTTGGAGGGGGAAGCCCTCCACCTGGGAGAATACAGGCTTGTTCTGAAGTCTGTTGACAGGGATTCCGCTGTATTGGTGCTGTCAAACGGCTCCGGCTCCACAGAGGTCGGCGTCCGCCCGGGGACTGCTGTTCTGTACGGGAGGCTCAGGATATCGCTGGATCCGATGCCAGTCCTGTTTGAGGGCTACCTCCAGAGGGGGGCCGCCGTCTCCATTGGCGACTGGTCGCTGGAATTTGTAAACTACACCGCTTCACTGGGGGCGAACGGTGAAGTGGAGGAGATAATCGAGCTCTCTGTTAACGGCAGGAGGTACCCCGCCGAGCCCGGCGACACTGTTGACGCGGAGGGAGTTG
This sequence comes from Thermococcus sp. M36, assembly GCF_012027355.1. Taxonomy (NCBI): domain Archaea; kingdom Methanobacteriati; phylum Methanobacteriota; class Thermococci; order Thermococcales; family Thermococcaceae; genus Thermococcus; species Thermococcus sp. M36. The sequence goes on along the minus strand of NZ_SNUH01000001.1, from coordinate 266,346 downwards.
TGATCGAGGTGGGCGACCCCGTCGGTTCGGAATATCTGCCCGTAACGGTGCTGCTCAAGGGCGCCTACGTCAGGGTGAAGGCGCTCCCCTTTTTCGATTCGTGGCTCAAGGAGGGGAAGACGGTAAGGGTCGGGCCTTATCTGCTCAGGATCGAGAGGATCGTGGGGGACAGCGCCTACGTCTCAATAATGAACCAGTGCGGGGGTGCGCTGAAGAGCGGCTTCATCCGTATAGGCGACGTTTCGTCGGGCATTTCTTACGGCGGCCTGACCGTGGGCGCCCTCGAAGCCCGCGTTGAAGGTGGTTCCCGGGAGATCCGCACTTTGGCGTTTCTGGACGTAGGTGCCCTCCCACGGGCCAGCGATGCGGCCCTGCTGAACGTTTCGTTCCTGGCCCCTGAGAACGCCACACAGTTCGTTCCTTTCGACGCAAAGATCGTAATAAAGAACGAAGGGCCGGATGATGTCCGGTACGTTGAGATCAGGCTCAATCTCACCAGCGAGTTCAGGGTGATGGGGGGCTACAAGAGCTATGTGGAAGACCTGCCCGCGGGGTCGAGCCTGGAGATACCGCTGAGCATACTCCCGGTGGGGCAGGGAAATCTGACGCTTGGTAGCGCCGTGGTTGTTGGCCACGTCCCCTACGGCCTCTCCTGCTACGGCATCGGTGAGGTGAGGTTCAGCTCTGAGAACCGGAGGGTGGTCGTGGCCCCCGCCGATATCTTTTACCGTGTGCATGTCGCGGCCGGAAGCGGGATTGCGGGTGAGGGGATACCCCTCAACGTAACCGTGTTCAACCAGGGGAACGCCGGGGTTCCCTTCACCCTAACCGTGGCGATGCCTGGTGGATTCGGAGTTATTGCGGAGAACTTCACGGCGTACGGGAGGTGGCTGGTGCGGAAGGATGCCCTGGATCCGGGGAAGGAGAAGGTGTACCACCTCACGCTCATCCCAACGTCCCCCGGTGAGTACGAAATAACGGTCGGTGTAGAGAGCTACGGGGAGGTCTTCTACAACTCCACGGTGATAGAGGTTCGGGCACCGCCCCAACCGAGCAGGGAAAGCACGAATTCCACCTGCCAGAAGGAGGTGGTGACCAAGGTCGTCACGGTTACCGTGCCCGGCAACGGGAGCGTTCCGGAGACCCCGGGGCCCGGGATGATGTCCCTCGGGGAGAAGGCACTCTACATCGGCGGCTCGTTTGTGGGGGGTATGGCGTTCATCCTCCTCCTGGCGTGGATAGCTGCGAAGATGGAGGAGCGCTAACCCAAAAGTTTAACTCGACCGAGGGGGATGTCTTACTGGTGGGAGCATGAAGGCGGTGGTGGGGACTGCGGTTGATTCCAAGGGCGTCCTGAGAGGGTCTGCTGTAATAGTGGACGGGGCTGTGATAGCGGACGTTGTGCCGGCTGAGGATCTCGAGGAGTACGACGTTGATGAAATCTACGGTGGAAAGGGATATATCATCCTGCCCGGCCTTGTAAACGCGCACACCCACGTCGCGATGGCGAAGTTCAGAGGGCTCGGCGAGGACATTCCTATCGAGCAGTGGCTCAACGACGTCATCTGGCCGGCGGAGCTTGAGTGGACCCCCGAGGAGATACGTCGCTGGGCCCTTCTCGGAATGGCGGAGGCTCTGGCAAACGGCTCGACGACGATAAACGACCACTACTTCTTTGCGGACGAGATAGCGGAGGCGGCAAGGGAGCTTGGAATCAGGGCGTTTGTGGGCCAGACCGTCATGGACGCGGTGGACTTTCCAATAGCCGCGCCGGAGGAGGGCTTCCGCTTCTTCAGGCGCTGGGACGGAAAGGATGAGCTTGTCAGGCCGACTTTGGCGCCCCACGCCACAAACACCGTCTCGCTTGAGCTTATGCAGGAGATCGGCGGCTTCGCTCACGAGAGGAACGCGTTAATCCACGTCCACCTCTCCCAGAGTATGGGGGAGGTTGAGACGGTAAAGCAGCGCTACGGCCTCACGCCTGTGGAGTACCTTGAAAGGGCCGGTGTCCTGGACGATCACCTGATCGGCGTCCACGGCATCTACCTGAGCGAAAAAGAGGTGGGTCTCTACTCGGGGAGCGGAGCAGCGCTCGTCCACTGCTCCCTGAGCATGGCGAAGCTCGAAGGCAGGATAGCTCCGATAATCGAGCTGGCCCAGAATGGCACGAACATAGCCCTCGGCAACGACTCCCCGAACCCTGTCGGAATGATGGATCCATTTGAGGAGATGCGCTTTGCGGCCGTCTTAAACAAGGTCTGGCGGAGAAGGACGGACGTTGCCAGTGCTAAGGAGGTCTTCCGCTGGGCGACCGCTGGCGGTGCCAAAGCTTTGAAGCTGAAGGCGGGCCTGATAAAACCTGGCTATCTCGCGGACCTCGTGCTGATAAACGCAAGAAAGCCCCAGTTCCTTCTGGGGGAGAACCTGTATTCCCACATCGTCTACTCGACGAGGGGCAGTGACGTCGAGCTGGTGATGGTGAACGGGGAAGTGGTTTACAGAAACGGCCTGTTCACAAGGATAGGGAAAACGCTGGGGGAGCTGTGGAAAGAGGCCAGGGAATGCCTGCCCGGCTGACTCCGGTTTTTATTCCAGAACCCTTTTCACTATGAGCTTGACTCCGTCAACGTCAACGACTTCGACCACGTCGTTTATTTTCAGCTTTTCGCCACCCTTGGCGAGGGCTATCCACCTGTCCCCCTCAAGCTCGACTATGTAGTGATCTTTCCCAATCTCCACCACCTTTCCACGCTTACCCTTCAGTTCAAAGGTGTACTTGCCCTTGCCGGCGTCCTGGACGTCTTTCCTGATGTATCTGCCCACCGCAATGTACGAGATGAGCGCCGCTATGAGTGCCACCACGAAGCTCTCGGTAAAGTTCACGCCAAAGCCCATCAGGAGGCCGAGGACTATCATTGCCACGCCGATTGGAGTTATAAATGCCGTCACCATCATGTCGAGGACGACCGTCAGGAGGCCGAGTATGAGGAGAAAAATCGGGAGGGGGTCCATGTCCACCACCGTTAAAAATTAGTGGGGAGTGGTTTAAGCCTTTTCCCCGCCCGCTGAATTTTTACCGGGGTTTCCCTTCTCGGGCGGCTTGGGTTCTGGAAGGGGCGTCTCCTTGACCTTCTGGAGTATCCTCAGCAGGCCGATGAGGGATTCGGTATCGTAGGGTACGATGAGGTTGCCGTACTTGGCCAGCTCGGGCATCTTCTCGATGTACTGGAGGGTCAGGTACTTCTCGTCAGCCTGGCTTAGAGCTTCGAGAACCTTCCTTATCGCCTCGGCCTGGCCCTCCGCCACGAGTATCTGCCTCTGTTTCTCACCCTCTGCCTTGAGTATCGCTGCCTGCTTCTGTCCCTCCGCTTCCTTAATGGCGGCCTCCTTCTTACCCTCTGCGATGAGTATCATGGCCCTCTTTTCACGCTCGGCCGTCATCTGCTTGGCCATGGCCTCCTGAATGTCCTTGGGCGGGTCTATGCGCTGTATCTCAACGCGGGTTATCTTGACACCCCAGCGGTCGGTTATCTTGTCGAGCTCCTCCCTCAGCTTGGCGTTGATTATGTCCCTCCCGCTGAGGGTCTCGTCGAGCTCCATTTCACCTATTATGGCACGCAAATTAGTTTGCGCGAGCTTGATTATCGCCATGAGGAAGTTGCTGACGTTGTAGACGGCCTTGACCGGGTCAAGTATCTGGTAGTAGACGATGGCATCAACGGTGACAACCACGTTGTCCTTACAGATGACCTCCTGCGGGGGGACATCAACGACGTGCTCGCGCATGTCCACGACTCTAACGCGCTCCATGAAAGGGATTATGAAGTGTATTCCCGGTTCAAGGATCCTGTTGAACTTTCCGAGCCTCTCGACGAGGCCCTTCTGGTACGGCCTTATCACCTTGACGCTCAGCAGGAGCATTATCAAAAGAAAAACCCCAAGGATCAGCAGGGCAGCACTTGCAAAAGCCGGCATTACTATCGCCTCCAGTTGTTTTCAACGAATGTTAAAGTATAAATCCTTTAAAAACTTTTAGTTGGTGCTATTGCCGTCAATCGCCTTTATAAACCCCCGCTCCCTTCTCGCCACAGGTGAGGGAAAATGGGAAGGCCGGTCTTCCTTGGCAAAGCCTACATTCACTGGTGCGAGGAGTGCAACGTCCCGCTCATTGGCGATTCCTGCGCCGTCCATGGGAAAGAGGGAGTGTTCAAGCTCGCCATAACCCCACCGGGCGACCTGCGTTTTGCCTTCGAAAAGGACACCGAGTTCATCCGCTCGGTCTTCAAGGAGCACTACGGCGTGGACGTTGGTGAACTCTTCGAGGGCAAAATCGTACTGCTCAGCAAGACTCCAGGGGAGGACGACGCCTACGAGATAATCCTCGACGGCTACGTTTTCGGCTGGGTGCGCTTCGACCCGTTGGAGCTGAAGTGGAAGCCAGGTTTAAAGGTCGAGGGAGCCATTGCCCTCTGGAAGCGATTCGGAAGGTCCATGAGGAAGTGGATAATCGTCGATGAAGGGGCCATAGAGCCCATACTCAACGGCTCCAACCTCCTGCCAGTCGGCATAATCGAGGCTGAGGGGAGCATAAGGCGGAACGATGATGTGGTTCTCATTTCCGAGGGCGGAGACGTCATCGCGACGGGCATAGCGAAGAAGGACTACGAAGCCCTGGCCAACAAGGAGCGCGGAACCGGTGTCAAGGTCAGGCGGCAGAAGAGTGTGAACTACCGCGAGGGCAGAAAGGCCACGATGGAAGATGTGCTGAGGGCCAACTCCATCGAGCTGGAGAAAAAAGTAGAGGAAGCGAGGCGCTTCATGAGGAAGACTGCCACCCGCTACTCTGACCTTCCGGTTGCAGTGGCTTTCTCCGGCGGCAAGGACAGTCTGGCGGTTCTCGGCCTGGCTTTGGAAGAATTCGGGGACGAGGGCTTTACGGTCTTCTTCAACAACACAGGAATAGAGTTCCCCGAAACGCTTGAATACGTCGAGGAACTGAGGAAGGAGCTTGAGCCGAAGGGTATAAAGTTCATCGTTGCCGATGCCGGCGATGCATTCTGGCGCGCCCTCCACGTCTTCTCGCCGCCCGGTCGCGATTACCGCTGGTGCTGTAAGGTCACCAAGCTCGGCCCGATAACGATGGCAATAAAGGAGAACTATCCGCAGGGCGTTTTGATGTTCGTAGGTCAGCGTAAATACGAGAGCATAAAACGCTTCAAGCAGCCCCGGATATGGAAGAACCCCTGGGTGCCGAACGAGACCGGCGCTTCACCGATATTCCACTGGCGCGCGCTTGAGGTGTGGCTCTACATCTTCAGCAGAAACCTTAAGTACAACCCGCTCTACGAGGACAGGCTTGACAGGATAGGCTGCTTCCTCTGTCCGAGTTCATCCCTGGCGGAAATCTACACACTGAAGGAAGAGAAGCCCGAACTATGGGCCAAGTGGGAGAGGGAGCTTAAGGTCTGGCAGAAGCGCTTTGGAATGCCCGATGAGTGGATAACCTACGGCTTCTGGCGCTGGAAGAGGCTCAGCAGGGGAGAGAAGGCCATAGCAAGGGAGCTGGGAATAGAGGTCAGGGATGACCGTTCCTGGGAGCCCGTGAGGTACTCCATCGAAGAGACCGGGGACGGCTTCGTGACCCGCTTCAACACCGTTGTGAACCTGAAAAGGATTAAGGAAGTTGCTCCAATCCTGGGGGAGGTCGAGGAAGGCGAAAACTACATAAGAGCGGGCGATGTTACATTTAAACCGGATGGTGCCTATACGGGCGACTCCAGGGAGGCGGTGCAGGCATATTACCTCGTCAAGAGGGCCTATGAGTGCGTTGGCTGCGGCGTCTGCGTCGGCAAGTGTCCGGAAGGGGCACTCAGCATTGACCCGAAGAGCAGAAAAATCGTGGTCGACCCTGTGCTGTGCACCCACTGCAGGGAGTGTATGGACGTATGCCCGCTCCTAAAAATCAAAAATCCCTCGGAAGGAAGTCAGCTGTAATCGGGTTATTCCTGATTCTATCTCTCCTTTTCCTCCCGCTGGTCGGCGCAGGGGAGTACGACTATGAAATAAACGCCTACGCGGTCTACTTTGAGGTGATTAGCCCAGATAACATCAAGGAAACTATCGAGATAGACGTGACATCCTACACCAATCTTACCCAGTACGTTATCTACACGGACTACCCTGTGGAGAATGCCAGCGCCGTGCTGGACTTAGGGAATACTGTGGAGAGAATTAACGTTACCGTCAGGGAAGTCCTTGGGGGAACCAACGCAGTATATATGACGTTTCCCACCATCAAGCCTGGCCAGAGCGCCCGGATAAATCTGGCATTTACAACCCGGGGCATGATAAGCAAGAACGGTGAGAAGCAGCAGTTCACGTACTACGTTAAGTTCAGCCAGCCTGTTGGGGTCTTTCACATGCAGCTGCTCGTCCCGAAGGGCTACGCCATACTCTCACCGATAATCCCCTCGCCTGACAGGGTTGAGAGCTCAACGAACAGACTTCTTCTCGAATGGAAGCGCAGTAACGTCCGTCCGGGGGACGAGTTCTACTTCATAGTCGGCTTTTCCGGAGAGATAACGCCGCCCAAGCAGACTTCGCCGCTAGTTTACGTGGCTATATTCATGGCGGGGCTGGTAGTTGGCGGTGGCGGCGTTTACGGCTACATCCTCTACCGCGAGAGGAAGCGGAGCGAGGAGGTGGCCCACCTGAGAACAGACGAGGAGAAGGTTTTGGCAATCCTGAAGGAAGGGCCTATTCTCCAGAGCGAGCTTGCCGAAAAGCTGGGCGTTTCAAAGGCGAAGGTCAGCATAATCCTCCGCGAGATGGAGGAGAAGGGACTGATAACTCGCGTGAAGGAAGGGAGAACCTACAGGGTTTTCCTGAGGGAGTGAGTAGCTTTATAAACGCCTTTCCTATTCTTCCATCTGGTGAGAGACATGGAGGAGTGGTTCATCTGTCCTGAGTGCGGTAGCGATGACGCCGAGGTCATCAAGGAGAGAGGAAGGGAGCTGACGCTCCGCTGTAATGAATGCGGCAACGTCTGGATAATCACCCTGCCAAAGATGGTCAAGGTTCCCCTCATCGTCAGCAAGCACGAGAGGAGCTTCAAGACCTTCGCGGAACTGCCGGAGGGCGAGGAAATCAAGGTGGGCGACATCGTCGAGACCGAGGGGGACGAGGTCAGGATAACGGGAATAGAGCTTGAGGGTGAAAAGCGTGTCGAGAAGGCAAAGATCGGCGAGATAAAGGCCCTCTGGGGTGAGAGCCTCACCTATCCGAAGGTTATCAAGGTCTCCATATACCTTCCCAAGGGCGTTACCCAGGCCTTCAAGGTCAAGGTTCCGAGGGATGAGGAGTTCGTCGTCGGCGAGGTTCTGGAGGTCGGCGGATACACCTTCAAGGTCGAGAAGATAAAGACGGAAACCAAGATGCTCCACTACGGCAAGGCCAAAGCCGATAGAATAGTAGCCCTCATGGGGCACAGCATTCCCCGCGCGAGGGCAAGACGGAGCCTGGAGATATACCGGGGCTACGGCAAGGAATCCACGTGAAAGACTCGGTCGTGATGAGCCTTTCTTTTTCCTTCCTGACCCTTTGGGGAATGAAGAGCTTGGCCGCTGCTGATGGCGGCCGCTCCACTCTGCCTTTTTCCGTTGGTTATCGAAATCCTTTTAAAGCCTCCTCCGGAATTGAGCACGCAAAACTCGATGAACGATGAGGTTTCGGAGGGATGAAGGATGGCGAAGCCAAGCTACGTCAAGTTTGAGGTTCCGCAGGAGCTCGCTGAGAAGGCTCTCGAAGCAGTCGAGCTCGCTCGCGACACCGGAAGGATTAGGAAGGGTACCAACGAGACGACCAAGGCCGTTGAGAGGGGCCAGGCCAAGCTCGTTGTCATAGCTGAGGACGTTGACCCCGAGGAGATAGTTGCCCACCTCCCGCCGCTGTGCGAGGAGAAGGAGATACCGTACATCTACGTTCCGAGCAAGAAGGAGCTCGGCGCTGCTGCTGGTATTGAGGTTCCAGCTGCCAGCGTCGCTATCCTTGAGCCCGGCAAGGGCAGGGAGCTTGTTGAGGACATCGCTATGAAGGTCAGGGAGCTCATGAAGTGAGCTCCTTTTCCTTCCTTCACTCACGGAAAGGTTTAAGTTCATCTCTGCGAGGAGATTTTTAGGTTAAGGGGTGTGAGGAATGAGCGACGAAGGATACCCGGCTGAGGTTATTGAGATCGTCGGCAGGACCGGCGTCACCGGTGGCGTTACTCAGGTCAAGGTTCGCGTCCTTGAGGGGCGCGACAAGGGCAGGGTCATCAGGAGGAACATCAAGGGCCCGGTCCGCGTCGGGGATATAGTCATCCTCAGGGAGACCGAGCGCGAGGCTAGGGAGATCAGGGCCAGGAGGTAACCGAGATGGCCAGGTGGAACGTCTGCTCCTACTGCGGAAAGGAGTTCGAGCCGGGAACGGGCAAGATGTACGTCAGGAACGACGGCAGAGTCCTGTTCTTCTGCTCCAGCAAGTGTGAGAAGTACTACTTCATGGGCAGGAACCCGAGGAAGCTCAAGTGGACCAAGGCCTTCCAGGAGGCAAGGCTTCAGAGGGCCAAGAGGAGGAAGTGATTTCTTTCTTTCCCTTCCTGTTTCTGACTTCGACGTTTCTTGTATGTTGATGCCTTTCCAAAAAACCTATTAACCACCCGGCTAACTAACTTCGGTGTTGCCAATGGCCGAGAGGAAGATAGAAAGAACACTCGTCATACTCAAGCCCGATGCCGTTGTAAGGGGTCTCGTGGGTGAAATAATCAGCCGTTTTGAGAAGCGCGGGCTTAAAATCGTCGGGATGAAGATGATATGGATCACTCGCGAGCTGGCCGAGAAGCACTACGAGGAGCACAAGGGTAAGCCTTTCTTCGAGCCGCTGGTCGATTACGTCACCAAGGCACCGAGCGTTGTAATGGTCGTCGAGGGACGCTACGCCATAAGCGTCGTCAGGAAGATGGCCGGTGCCACCGACCCCAAGGACGCCGAGCCGGGGAGCATACGCGGTGACTACGGCCTCGACGTCGGCGATGCCATCTATAACGTCATCCACGCCTCCGACAGCCCGGAGAGCGCTGAGAGGGAGATAAACCTCTACTTCAAGCCCGAGGAGATCTTTGAGTACTGCAAGGCTGCTGACTGGTTCTACCACACCCACGCAAAGGGGAAGAAGGAGTACTTAGACAGCATGAACTGCCTTGAGCGCTAGTCGATCACGAGAGCCCGCTTGTCTTTTTCTTTAGCCTTCCTTTTGAAAAGTTTCGCGTATTCTTCCATGACCCCCCTGCACTTTTCCCCTGTGTTCTGCTTTGATCTTCTGACGGTGTAGCTTCCCCAGATGACCATTGAGACAAAGGCCAGGGAGAAAAGCGCCGCCGCTGTCAGCGCGCCGGGGCCCAGGGAGGCGCCCACGATGGCAGGCAGGAAAATGAATCCGTAGCCTAGAACTTTATCCTTCGTGCCTGCGGATGGGGCCCTCAGCACACATTCCACCAGCTCCCTCCAGCGAGGGAACTCCTCGATGACCTTTCCGCCCACCACGAGGGTGTTCCCGAGTTTGTATATCGCGTAGCTCTCCCCGTCGGTGAGGCAGTCCAGACCGTTCTTACTTACCAATTCTTTGAGCTCTCCTCTGCAGGGAACCGCCTTAAGGGCGCGCAGGGGTTTTCTGTCTGAGAGCACTAGGAGAACCGCGAGCAGGGCCGAGCCGAGAACGAAGAACATAAAGCTCCCGCTCGCGGATAATCCAATATCCATGCTTAAAAGATACCAAATGAAAAGTGAAGCCCCCGTCATCTCGTCTATTGCCAGGCTTTCCTTCGAGCGGAACCAGAGGTAAAGAACCGCCACGAGCGTCGCCATGAAAGTTTCGAGGCCTATGAGTCCGTTTGGGGTGAACTCACCAAGGGGTGTTGAAACCACCAGGATGCGTCCATTGGGAACCTCCCAGTTCCCGTAGAGCACCCAGTCTGTCAGGTAGGTGAAGAGCGGAATTGCCATCGCCGCCATCACAAGCTCGCCCGCTCGCCCCTTGAACCTGCCGTAGACGAACGCGAGGAGTACCCCAAATCCTGTCCCGATCGCAAACCCTATCATCGCACCACCGCACAAAATTACCACGGCCGTTTTTAATTTTTGCGCCGCCGAACCCTTTAAAAGCCCCCACCGGAGTTAAGCTCAGAGGTGAGGACGATGACGAAGAGGATTAGGCAGCCGATCATAGCTGTTCTCGGTCATGTTGACCATGGTAAGTGCCTTCTTCCAGGGGAGAAGGTAGTGCTCCCAAGCGTTGGAATGGTCACCCTTAAGGAAGTCTTTGAACATGGAAAGGATATTGTGGAAAAGGACCAGGAAAAAGAGGTAAGGCTCTTTGGAGAAATCGTAATCGGGGCCACGGAGGATGGGAAACTTTCCCCTCTGAAAAGTCCCTACGTTTGGAGGGTAAAGCACAGGGGTAAAATCGTGAGGGTTAAGCTCAAAAACTGGCACGGCGTTGGAGTAACCCCGGAACATCCCTTCCTGACGACACGGGGATGGGTGAGGGCCGATCAACTCAAACCTGGGGACTACGTTGCCGTTCCAAGGTTCATCCACGGAAACGAGGATAAAGGGGTATTCAGCTCATACGTCATTTCGAAGATCTCAACGGAGGAGCTCATTGCAAAGCTCGATGAGAACGGCCTAAAGAAAGCAGAGATGATGTTTAGAGGGGAAAAGGCTTACAAGGTGAAAAGAAACGTCTTCCGCACGGAAGACATTGAGAATATCGGCTGGGAGCACGTTGAGAGGATAGCCTTCACGCCGAGAATCCACCGCTCCGGCAAGCCTCTCCATTACGTAAAGCTTCCCAAAACCGATGAGGAGTGGAAGACTCTCTTCTACTTTGCCGGAGTGATGTTCGGGGACGGTAGTCAGGAGAAGATAGCAAACAACGACGTTGAGATCTTCGAGAGGCTGAAGGGGATTGAAAGTCTCGGGGTTGAGCTGAGGCGCGTTAAGAGGAAGACCTCTTGGGAAATTGAGGTGAGAAAAGGTAAGAACGCCCTCCTGCGCCTCTTAAGGCATCTCTTCGAGTTCCCGGATGAGAAGAAGGCGCACAGGATGAGAGTCCCCAACGTCCTCTTCATGGCCCCCAGGGAGTATGTGGCCGAGTTCCTCAGGGGATACTTTGACGCCGATGGTTACGTGAACCTTAAAGACGCCAGAATCGAGGTGACGAGCGCGTCGAGGGAGTTCATCGAGGATCTCTCACTGGTTCTTCTCCGCTACGGAATAGTTTCCAAGATCTACCGCTCGGAATACACCACGCTCGTCATCTCCGGAAAGAGAAACCTCCTTGCATTCGAGAGGCACATCGGCTTCACGGTGAAGGAGAAAGGGGAAAGGCTCGAGCGGATCATAGAAAAGAGCAGGAAAAGTGAGTCCTACCCGATCTTCGAGGAACTCAAGAGGCTCAGACTGCTCTTTGGATTCACGAGGACAGAACTTAACTCCTACGTTCCGTTCTACGGCAAATACGAAGGTGAGGAAGCGCCAAGCTATGAAACGCTGATGAGGATCCTTGATGCCATCGAGAGGGGCTCCCCAACGCTCCAGCGCAAGCTCGCAGTCCTTGAGGGGCGTTCGAGAGACCACAACTACCTGAAGGCCCTTGAGAGGGACGGCCTGATCAAAGATGGAAAGCTAACCGAACTTGGAAGGGAACTGCTCGAGGTATGGCGCAACAGGGAGTTCGACTCAAGGGATATAGCCTATGTCCGCAACATCGCCGAGAACCTTGTTTTCATTCCGGTTGAGACCGTTGAGGAGGAAGAATACAACGGCTACGTCTATGACCTCACCACTGAAACCCACAATTTCGTGGCCAACGGCATACTCGTTCACAATACAACCCTGCTTGACAGGATCAGGCGCACAAACGTCGCCGGCAAGGAAGCCGGCGGAATAACCCAGCACATCGGTGCGACTGAAGTGCCCATTGAGACCGTCAAGCAGCTCGCCGGCCCGCTCATTAAGCTCTGGAAAGGCGAGATAAAGCTCCCTGGACTGCTCTTCATCGATACCCCTGGCCACGAGGCCTTCACGAGCCTGCGCGCGAGGGGAGGGAGCCTTGCCGACCTTGCGGTCCTCATAGTTGATATAAACGAGGGCTTCCAGCCGCAGACGATAGAGAGCATCGAGATACTCAGGAGGAACAGGACACCGTTCATAGTGGCCGCTAACAAGATAGACAGGATAAAGGGCTGGAAGGTCGAGGAGGACGAACCCTTCCTCGTGAACGTCAAGAAACAGGATCAGAGGGCCCAACAGGAGCTTGAGACCAAGCTCTGGGAGCTGATAGGTAAGTTCTACGAGATGGGCTTCCAGGCGAACCGCTTTGATCGCGTCCAGAACTTCACAAGGGAGCTTGCAATAGTTCCGATTTCGGCCAAGTATGGGATAGGCGTCCCCGAACTGCTTGTCCTCATTGCAGGCCTCAGCCAGAAGTATCTTGAGGAGAAGCTCAAGATTGAGGTCGAAGGTCCGGCGCGTGGCACAATTCTCGAAGTTCGCGAGGAGCTCGGCCTTGGAACCACGATAGACGTCATCATCTATGACGGAACCCTCAGAAAGGACGACACCATAGTCGTCGGTGGAAAGGACAAGGCGATAGTCACCAAAATCCGCGCCCTGCTCAAGCCCAAGCCCCTTGACGAGATAAGGGATCCACGTTTCCGCTTCGACCAGGTTGACGAGGTGGCAGCCGCGGCGGGTATTAAGATAGCTGCGCCCGGCCTTGAGGAGGCCCTGGCAGGTTCCCCTGTAATCGCGGCGCGCTCTGAGGAGGAGGTAGAAAGGGCCAGGGAGGAGATACTCAGCCAGATACAGAGCGTCGTTATAAGCACCGGCAAGGTGGGTGTCATAGTCAAGGCCGATACCCTGGGAAGCCTTGAGGCCCTCAGCAAGGAGCTCGGAGAGAAGAACATCCCGATAAGGAAGGCTGATGTAGGGAACATCAGCAAGACCGACGTCATGGAGGCTCTGAGCGTCAAGGACGAGGATCCAAAGTACGGCGTCGTCCTCGGCTTCAACGTCAAGGTGAACGAGGACGCCCAGGAGGTCGCCAAGGCAAAAGGGGTTCCGATATTCGTCGGCAACATCATCTACAAGCTCATCGAGGACTACGAGGCATGGGTAAAGGCCGAGGAGGAGAAGAAGAAGCGCGAGCTGCTCAAGAGTGTTACCTTCCCGGGCGTCATCAGGCTCTACCCGGACGAGCGCTATGTGTTTAGAAGGAGCCACCCGGCGATAGTCGGCATCGAGGTAGTTGAGGGCAGGATACGGCCCGGCGTGATTCTTATCAAGCAGAACGGCCAGAAGGTCGGAGTCATCAAGTCCATCAAGAACAAGAATGACTTCGTCCAGGAGGCAAAGAAGGGCGACGCTGTGGCAATAGCCATCGAGGGTGCGATAGTCGGCAGGCACATCCATCCTGGTGAGACCCTATACGTTGACCTCAGCAAGAACGACGTGATAACACTTGCCAAGCAGCTCAAGAACGAGCTGGATGAGACAGATATAAAGGCCCTCAAGATGACGGCAAGGGTGAAGGCCCAGAAGGATCCGTTCTGGAAGGCTGTTTAGCCTTTTACTTCTTTTCCAGCATTAAAACAGCTTCAACGTGCGGCGTGTGCGGGAACATATCAATGAGGATGGCGTTTTCAATCCGGTAGCTCTTCTTTAAATGCCTCTCATAGTCGAGCCTGAACGCCTTGGGATTGCAGGAGATGTAAACGACCCTCTCGACGCTGCTCTTGGCAAGAAGCTCCCCCACTTCTCTCAACCCCTTTCTCGGCGGGTCAACTATTACGGTGTCGTAGTCGCCGATTGGAGTCTCCTCCGCCCTGCCAACGTGGAAGGTGGCGCTGACGCCGTTCAGCTCTGCGTTTTTCCGCGCCATCTCGACCGCAAAGGGATTCACCTCAACCCCAGCAACCTCAAAGCCCCTCTTCGCCAGCCAGACGCCGAAGGTCCCGACGCCGGAGTACAGGTCAAGGACTCTCTCGCCATCTGCAAAGTCCTCAACGGCCTTCATAAGCAACGGCAGGGCGTAGCTGTTGGTCTGGAAGAAGCTGTTGGGGTGGATGAGGTAAGTCACGTCCTCAACTCGTTCGCGGATGTAGTGCCTTCCCGCCACCAGTCTCGGCTCTCCGCGCGGGTCGTCTCGTTCATCGGTCTTGAGGCTCCAGTAGAGGGAATCAGAAAAGGAGAAGTAGTCCCTAAAGGCCTCCAGAATCTCATCTGGAGGGTCAACGTGGGCGATTAGGTTCACCATGACCTCTCCAGTGAACTTACTCTCCTTTACCTGGAGGTAGTGGACTCCCCCGGTTTTCTTCCGGAGGTTCCAGGGCCTGACCTGGGTCTCCTCCATGAAATCCCGAAGGGCGCGGAGGTACCGGGCAGTTCTCTTCGAGAAAACCGGGCACTCCACAAGGTTAACAACTCCGAGCGGGTTCCCGTACTCCTTCAGTCCGGTTCCGGAGGTGGCAACTATGAAGTTGCTCACGTTCCTGAAGCCCCAGATTTTGGGTGAGCCCTTAATCTCTGCTTCTATCCCTGTAATCCGTTCGAAAACCTCCGCTTTGAGCCTCAGCTGCTCCCTGTACTTCAGCCCCTGCCAGAGGCAACCGCCGCAGGTTCCGAAGTGGGAACAGCGGGGAGCCTGCCTTATCGAGGATTCTTTAATGAGCACAAAATCGGTGGCTATTTTCCTCCCGAAGCGGCGCTTCGCCTTTTTAACACTAACAACGTCCCCTGGATAGGTGAAGGGGACGTAGAACTCTCTATTCTCTACCTTTAGAACCCCGAGGCCATCGTCGCTGATGCTGCCGATCCTCCCCGTCAGCTTCATGTCCCCAGCTTGGAGCGGGCTCTTAAGAAAGTTACCTTGGGGCACAAAAACTTTTTATTGTTTCGGTTTCTACTGGCTTTGGTGGTAACGATGGAAAAGCGCCAGCTCACGTGTCCCCTCTGTGGAGGGACGGACTTCCAGGTCGAGGAGGGCAAGCTCGACAGCAAGTGGGGCTTCACCGCCCACAAGGTGAAAATCGTCATCTGCAGAAACTGCGGCTACGTAATGATGTTCTACAAGGGACGGACGATATGGGACTTCGACTGAGGGCAAAATCTTAAGGGCTTTCCCTTTACCTTTTTCCGGTGGTCGAAGTGAGGCCAAAGGTCTTCATCACCCGTGCCATCCCGGAGAACGGAATCAAGATGCTGGGGGAGCACTTCGAGGTTGAGGTCTGGGAGGACGAGCACGAGATCCCGAGGGACGTTCTCCTTGAGAAAGTCCGCGATGTTGATGCCCTTGTTCCAATGCTCAGCGAGAAGGTTGATAGGGAATTGTTCGACTCTGCACCGAGACTCAGGATTGTGACCAACTACGCCGTCGGCTACGACAACATTGACGTCGAGGAGGCAACCAAGCGCGGGATCTACGTCACCAACACCCCGGACGTTCTTACCAACGCGACCGCCGACTTCGCCTGGACCCTTCTGCTTGCCACCGCAAGAAGGCTCATCGAGGCGGACAAATTTACCCGCTCCGGCGAGTGGAAGCGGAAAGGAATAGCCTGGCACCCGCGCTGGTTCCTCGGCTACGACGTCTATGGCAAGACCATAGGAATAGTCGGCTTCGGCAGGATAGGCCAGGCAATAGCGAGACGCGCTAAGGGCTTCGGGATGAGGATACTCTACAACTCGCGCACGAGGAAGCCCGAGGCCGAGAAAGAACTCGGCGCTGAATTCAAGCCTCTCGACGAGCTCCTTAGGGAGAGCGACTTCGTTGTTTTAGCCGTCCCGCTGACGAAGGAAACTTACCACCTCATCAACGAGGGGCGGCTTAGGCTGATGAAGCCAACAGCGATACTCGTCAACATCGCGAGGGGCAAGGTGGTTGACACCAACGCGCTAGTCAAGGCCCTCAAGGAGGGCTGGATCGCCGGAGCTGGCTTAGACGTCTTTGAGGAGGAGCCGTACTACCACGAGGGGCTCTCCAGCCTTGACAACGTTGTTTTGGCCCCCCCACCTCGGCAGTGCCACCCACGGCGCGAGGGAGGGAATGGCGGAGCTTGTGGCCAAAAACCTCATAGCCTTCAAGAACGGCGAGGTTCCGCCGACACTTGTCAATCGGGAGGTCGTGAAAGTTAGGGAGCCGGGGTTTGAGTGAAATCCGCCGGCGATGATGACGACACCCTCGTCTGACCCGTGATGAACTGGACCCGTGCCTGAGCCTAAAGGAGTTCCTTAAAGCGCTTGGCATCCCGACACATGTTCGAGTTGTTAAAGAAGACGAAGCTCTCCGAGCGGTTCCAGCCGAGAACCCTCTCCTTCACCTTTTCGAGCTCCCCGTCGCTGTAGGCGTGCCTGTAAACAATCTTCCCGTTCTCGTAGCGCCCGTGCAGGCGATAGTAGTTGGTCTCTCCGCTGTGGAGCGGGATCCTCACGAGGGGGTCGGTCACGTCTATAACGTCGAACTCCCTGACGAAGCGCTTAATTCCCTTTTCGCTCCATCCCCTAAGCTCGACGGCTATCTCGAAGTCTCTCCTGTCTATCATCGCAAAGAACTTCTCCGCGTTGACAAAGCTCTCTTCGCTCTCCTTGAAGCTCGTCGGGAGCTGGATGAGGATGAACCTGGCCCCCAAGATTTCCGCTTCCCTCAACGTAAGTCGCCAGAAGTGCAAAACGTCGCCGCTGGGTCTCAGAAGGCCTGCTTCCCTTGGAGGTTTAACGTTGCTCCTCCGCCACGTGGGGCTGTTCGGTGGGTGGGTTACGCCCTGAAAGGCTTTGAGGGCAAAGGTAAAGCCCTGGGGCGCTTCTTTCCGCCAGCGTTCGAGTGTTTTTTCCTGCAGAACTCGGTAAAAGGTTTGCTGCACCTCTATCGCGTCGAAGTCGCGGTAGTACTTCGCGTGCCCCTCGCAGAAGCCGCAGGTTCCGACCCGTATCATCTCCCTCACTCCAGCGGTTCCCTCCCGTAGCGCAGAAAGCTGAGGAACCTCTCGTCTTCTCCCACCAGTGCGCTCAGCACCGCGTTCACATAGGCGTCGAACTCCTGCTTTTTGATGACAACGGAATGGTGGGCGTACTCGAGAGGAATCACGTACTCGTCCTCGGCGACGGAGAGGATATTCGCAAGGGTTCCCTCGAAGTCCTGCCTTTCCGGCACCTCAAGAAGGTATATCAGCCCCCTTTCGGCGAAGCGGACGTATGCCGGCCTTATCCTGGCTCCGAGTATCTTTCCGTCCTCCATGATGAGGATTTCCTTGAGGTTCTGGAGTTTTCCGTGGTGCATCAAATCGACGACCAGCTTGGGAAAGGCCTCCTTGGGCTTTTCGAGGTACCTGAACTCCAGGTAGCCGCTCTCGTCCGAAAGCGAAGCCACAACGGGGGTATCGACTATCATCGGCGCCCCCTTGAGCCTCTCTTTCTCCCTCTCCCTAACCGTCTTAACGACGTCAGACTTGTAGAATGTCTTAGCTACCGCCGCTATCCTGCCCCCAAGGAGCCTGTCCAGCGCGTGGAGATACTCCAGGTACTCGAAGAGGACTATAAGATCCTCCTTGTCGTTGATCCACCAGAAGCTCTCCCTTATACTCCTCGCGCCCCTTTTCATGAGCATTGAGAATATCTCCTCCCCGTTCCAGCCCCTTGAGGGGAGGGAAAAACCGTTGAGCACGCCGGTTTTCTCCAGCTCCTTCCGCCACTCGGCCCACTGTTCGTCGAGGAAGTCGAGGAACTCCAGGGCCGCTTCGAGGAGCTGCTTTCCGTGCCGGCTGTAGAGTTCCCTCGTCGTCGAAGATGCGTAAGTGGGAGGGGTGATTATGGCGCTGCTTATCGTGCCGTCCATGAGCACCAGATCGGCGCCGAGTTCGAGCATCATCGCGCCCATTCTCTTCTCCAGGATGTCCATGTGAATCCTGACCCTCTCCTCGACGTTCTTGTAGGGGAAGACCATGCCGATGTCGTTCCAGTAGTAGAGCCTCTCACCTATCGCAGAGGCCGAAACGGCGTAGATTATCGCCCCGCTGAGGCGCTTCATCATCCTGCTGCCGTCGATCGCGTAAACGTTCCCACCCCTCGGAGCGGGCAGGGACTTCCAGGTGAAGTGTTTCGCCACAGCACTTCTCAGCCTCTCGACGTCCCTGAGGCTCCTGAGGAGAAAGTCCCTGATCTCCCTGAGGTGAACGTCGCTAATACGCTCCAAGGCTCTCAACCTCCACGCGGCTCTTCCCCCCGACGTTCAGGACGCGGATGACATAATCAGCGGCGTCCTTCAGCTCTTCGTCGTGGGAAACTATTATCACCTGCGGTATCTTTCTCAGCTGGCTCGATATTATCTCCACGAGTTTCTTCCTCCTTTC
This sequence comes from Thermococcus sp. M36, assembly GCF_012027355.1. Classification (NCBI taxonomy): domain Archaea; kingdom Methanobacteriati; phylum Methanobacteriota; class Thermococci; order Thermococcales; family Thermococcaceae; genus Thermococcus; species Thermococcus sp. M36. The sequence goes on along the minus strand of NZ_SNUH01000001.1, from coordinate 247,907 downwards.
CTCGTCGAGGAACGGCGTCGGTTCGTCTAGGATGAGCAGCTCAAGGTTCCTGACCTTGTAGAGCGAAAGGGCCAGACGGAACGCTAAACCAAGCGCTATCCTCTCGCCGCCGCTGAGGAACTCCAGACCAACTTCGTTGCCCGCGTAGAGCACCTTCAGCTCTATCCTCTCCTTACTATACTTCTTCTCGCGTTTGAGCTTTATCCCCTGGTACTTGCCCTCGGTCATCTCCGAGAACATCTCCCCTGCGAGTTTCTGCACCTCCTCAAGGCCCCTCAGCTCCTCCTCTGCCTTGAGTCTTGCCACTTTCTCCCTGAATGCGGTCATGTCGGCTATGGCCTTCTCAACGGTCTCGAGTTCTTTTTGGGCCTCCTCGATCTCCTTCCTCTTGGCCTTCAGCCCCTCCAGGAGCTTCACAACCTCGTTTCTCAGCTCTTCTGCCCCCTTCAGCTCTGCCCTGGCCTTCTCAAGCTCCCTGGCTGTCTCCATATACCTCTTTTCGGCCTCTGAATAGGCCTCCTCCGAGAAGTCCTTGGAGAGCTTCTTTAACTCTATATCCAGTTTTCTGAGCTCCGTTTCGAGGTTCTCAAGACCCTTAACCGCCTCACTGCGCCTCTTCTCCAGGAGGGCAAGCTTCTTCCTAGTCCTCTCAAGCTGCGCCGGAACACTCCTGAGCGAGAGGTACTCCCGGTAAGCCGGCTCAAGCTCGGTAAGCCTCTCCTCAACGGCTTCGAAGGAGTCAAAGCCTTCCTCTTTCAGCTTCTTTTCTATGCCCCTCTTCTTTTCTTCTATCTCCGCAAGTCTCTTCTCTGTCTTCTCCAGCTCCGTTTTGGCCTTTTCAAGCTCTTCGAGCTCCTCCATGAGGTGCCTTAGTTCCTTCTTTATCTCGATGAGCCTGGCCTTTGCGTTTTCGAACTCCTCTGCGGCCCTCTCAAGTTCCTCCAGGTCGTACTTGCCCAGCTTCTCCTCAACTTCCTTCAGCAGGTCAGCGGTCTTCTTCAGCCTTATGAGCTTCGGCTCCCTCTTCACCAGCTCCCTGAGCTCGGCCTCCCTCTTCCTGAACTTCTCAAGCTCCTTTGAGAACCTCTTCAGCTTCTTCTCTATGGAAGCTATCTCTGCGTCGTACTCTGCCTTTATCTCCTCCTCGTCATGCTCCTCGATGGGCCTCTTGCAGAGCGGACATACCTTGGCCCCTTTGAGCTTCGAGAGGTTTTCAAGGAGGCTCTCCCTCTGTCCGTTGAGGCTCGCCATCTCTTCCCTTATCTTCGCCGTCTCCTCGCGGAGGTTCTCAAGCTCCTCCTTCGCGCTCTCAACTGCCTTAATTTCTTCTCCCAGTTCCTCCGGCGTTATGCCCGCCCTCTCAAGTTCGCCCCTGTACCTCTCTGCCTCGGCCTTAAGCTGGAGGGCACGCTGATAGAGGCCGTTCTTCATTTTCAGCTCCTCGTAAGTCTCCCTGAGGGTTTTTTCCTCCTTTTCAAGCTCTCTGATATTAGCCGAAACCTCGTCTATCTTGCCCGTCTTCTCCTCAAGGGAGCGCTTTTTCTCCGCCAGCCTTGCCGCGGAGAGGTCGAGCTTTGAGAGCTCGTCCTTGAGTGCAAGGAGGGACTTCAGCCTGAGGTACTCCCTCTCGAGCGGTTCGAGTTCCTCCAACCGCTTAAGCTTCTCCTCAAGCTCTTCTATCTCCTTCTTTGCCTCCGAAATCTGGGTCTCGTAGTCCGCTATCCGGTCCTTTTCAGCCTTTATCTTCTGCTCAAGAACGGCCTTCCTCTTCTCCAGCTTATCAAGCTCCTCCTTCAGTCCCTTCAGGCGGGAGTACTCTTTCTCGGCCTCCTCGAACTCCCTCTGGAGCTCCCTCTCCCTCCCCCTGAGCTTGCTTATCCTCCTCAGCGTCTCGGAGAAGCGCTTCTCGGCATCGCGGAGGTCCTCCTCGACCTCGGTCTTTCTCTCGATGAGCTTCCTTAGGTACTCCCTCTTCCTCTTCAGCTCCCTTATCACATCGGCCGCGTTCCTCTCGGCGTTCTCATAGTCCTCTATGCCCAGAACCTTCCTCAGAACTTTCTCCATTATCTCGCGGTTGGTGATTATGCCCTCTATCTCGCCCTGCCTTATGTAGAGCGCGTTGGTGAAGACCTGTATTGGGTATATGTTCTTCTCGACCCAGCGCGCTATGTCGGAGCTTTTCTCGGCTATCAGACCGCCATCCTCAAGGAGCTCATTCTTCTTGGAGTCCCTGACTATCTTGTATATTTTTCCGTCGTGTTCGAACTCGAGGATAAGCGCCATACCGCCCGTTGAGCCGACGCGGGTGTTGGCACTGAGGTATCCCCTCGGGAAGCTCGGGTGCCCGAGGTAGAGGGCCGCGAATATCGCCTCCAGGATCGAGCTTTTGCCCGCCCCGTTTTGACCTATCAGCAGGTTTATGCCGTCGCTGAACTCCACCTCGCTCCTCTCGTGGGCCCTGAAGTTCCTGATCTTTATCCTCCTTATCCTCACGGCTTACCCCTCCTGAGCCACGCGTCGAGGCTCGATGGGTTTTTGGGTTTAGAAATGGGCTTGGGCTTTTTGGGAGCTTTCCCAGTTTCCTTCCCGGTTTTTGTGGGTTCCTTTGTTTTTGCTGGTTTCCTGGCTTTCGCCGGTTTTTCTCCAGTTTCAGCTTTTGCGGTTCCTTCCTTGGCCTGTCCCTCCGGTTCAGCCCCCTTTTTCGTGACTGGGGCTTTGGCCGGGATTCCCTTCTCGTACCTCTCAACCAGCCAGGAGACGAAATCTGAGAGTCCCTCGGAGAACTCCTTGGGAGAAACCCTGAGGTGCAGGAGAAGCTCCCTTTCCCACTCTGTGAACAGCTCCTCCTCGCTCAGCCTCTCCTTCGAGATAACAGCCTCACCAACGACCCTGCTCCGGAAGGTGTAGTACCTTATTCCGGAGTCCTTGAGGAGGTCGTTGAACTCGGCCAAGCTTATTCCTCCCTTGACGGTTCCTTCGAGCGTTATAACCGCTATCGCGTCCCTCGGGACGAGGGAAGCAGTCTCCTCAACCTTTTCCCTGAGTTCTGCCTTGCCCTCTCCCTCAACGCGTATTGAGTAGAAGGGCCTCGCATCGACTTCTACGAACTCCGGCTGAAAGTCCTCGACTATGTAGAACCCCTTCGGTCCCTCGCGGCTTTCCATCACCTTGGGCTTCTTGTCCCTGGTGGAGTATCGGATTATGTGGCTCGCCTCTCTTATCTCGGTTCTCTCCAGCGAGCCTGGATAAACGATCGGCCCGCTCAGCCCCGTCTGGGCCGTCTCTGCTATTCTGCGCACGTGGATGTGACCAAGGGCATAGTAAGAGAATCCGTCCGGCAGCTCGTTGAGCTTCAGGTCGAAGGCGTCCTGGTAGGGCGTGTCCTTCGCGAGGTAGTCCACCGCCTGGTGGAGCATCAGGATGCCCTTCTTTCCCTTGAAGAGCGCCTTGAGGACGTTTACGGCCCCATCGTTCCTTATGAGCTGCCAGCGCGTGTGGTGCCTCAGTCCGTGAATTTCAACGTCCCCGACCTGCCCCCAGACGAGGTAGCGGTTTTCCGAGAGCTTTTTGCTCCTCTGAAACTCGTTCTCCCTCGGCTCCCTCTTGAGCCCGACGGTGTGGATGAGGCCCAAGTGTTCCAGGAGGTCGAAGACGGAAGTTTCCCTTATCGTCTTGTCGTGGTTGCCCTCTATTGCGAAGACCGGAATGTCCTTCCTCTTCGGGATTTCGAGTATCTCAACGGCATCGCGTATCGTCTTTGGTGAGGGCCTGCTCACGTGGAAGAGGTCGCCCGCGATGAGTATGAAATCCACCCTCTCCTTCACGGCCTTCTCGATGGCTTCGCGGAAAACTCTGACGTAGTCGTCGTAGCGGAAGGGCTGGTTGAACTGCTCCCTTCCCAAGTGGACGTCGGAGATGTGCGCGAACCTCATAGCGACACCTCACAGCGGGAGGGCGTTGATGGCCTCCTCCTCGGTTACCTCTTCCTCCTCGTCCCTTCCGCCGAGCCACTCCGCAACTATGTCGATGTCGCCGCCGCCGTAGTGGCCCTTCATGTCCTTCTCGAAGCTGTATATCTTCACCATCGCCGGGATCGTTATCGCGTAGCCCACTATGACAGCCTCACCAACGCCGAGGGAGGCAATGTCGCTCAGCAGATCCTCGCTTATCTGCTCGCTCGCCTGCTGGACGTAGCGCTGGTCGTTCGGCTCGACGAGCTTGAGGATTATCTTGGTGTTGGTCTGGCTGAGTATATCGTCGTCCAGCTTCTTGGGCCTCTGGGAGACTATGCCGAGGCCGACTCCGAACTTTCTGCCCTCGCGCGCTATCTTGCCGAGCCAGAGCGTCGCCGGGTTCTTCTCGCCCCTCGGCGCGAATATGTGGGCCTCCTCGACTATGACGAGAACGGGCCTTGTGAGGGCCGGATACCTTTCGGAAACCTCCCTCACGAGGGCCTTATCGCCGGTTCTAACGCCTTTCACGTAGTCTATGCGGTTCTTGAGAATTCCGCGCAGGACGAAGCTTGCGAGGGTAATCATCTGATCCTCTTCCATTCCGCTCAGATCTATCACGTTCACCATTCCAGGCCTTATCTCGCTCAGCACATTGACAGGGCTTATGAACTCTCCGAAGTTGGCCCTCAGCTCGCTCAGGTAGTCCTTCAGCCTTATCAGGGCCTCCAGGTCCCTCGCCTGTATCTTCCTGGGCGTCTCTATACCCTTCTCGTCGTAGTAGTGGATGATCTTGTCATCGGTGTTCTCGTAAACGCGTATCCACTCCTCTATCTTGTCCTCCATCTCGTGGATGAACTGCATTCCGCCGACGACCTGGCCCTTCCTTCTCATCTCCTCCCTAACCGTCCTGTAAACCAGCCCCAGAAAGCGCCTCTGTAAACTGGCGTTCTCCGCTATACCGAGCAGTGTGGCGAACTCACTGAGCCTTATCCTTCCGGGGTCAATTGTGGCCTTTATCGGGTTCACGCGTGCGCCGGGCCAGCCCAGCCTCTGATATTCGCCGTGGGGGTCGAGGAGGACAACCGTCGCGTTGACGTTGCTCACCAGCTCCTTCGTGAGAACAGCTATCGTGTTGGACTTTCCGGCACCAGTGACAGCTAAAACTGCGAAATGCCTTGAAACTAGTCTGTTGGCGTCGAGCTTGACCTCTATATCGCTCCTCGCTATAAGCCTTCCGAGCCGTATGTGTCCATCGGAGAAGATTCTCGCCAAGTCTTCATCCCTCGCCAGGTAGACCTTCTCTCCCGGTTTTATCGGGACGCGGTTCGGGGCGGGCTTCGTCAGAAACTCGCCGTCGTGCTTCCTCAGCACGCCGAGGACTTTCGCGGTCGCCAGGATCGCCTCGCTCTTGTCCAGAACTCCCTTCGAGAAAACGTTCACGGTCTTCTCAACGTAGTCGTAGCTCCCCCTGCCGGCGTCCATGAGCCAGTTTATGTTTCTAATCGACTTCAGAAGGGCAAGAACCTCGTCGCCGTCCCTGTTCCTAGCGATGAGGAACTCCCCGAAGCGGGGAAGTTCATTCCTCGGATTTACTATGAAAGTGAAGTGGTCGGTGGTTGATTCACCGAACACGATTCCAACTGCGTCCTCCATATTACCACCTTTAGTTGATTTCTCCCAGTGGAACAAAAACCTTTCGTCCCATTTAAAAACCTCGAGGTTTAGTGCCCCTGCCCGATGAAGAGCTACTCCTGGCTGAGATGTGATGAGCCACCTACCGGCGGAGGGCATTTAAGGGATTCCACCAATTTACACCCATGCGGAAACCCAAGCGAATACTCCTCGTCACTGGAAGGCTTGCAGAGCCCCTCGTCAGGAAGTACGGGAAGGGCTGTAATGTCTTCGTTACACCGGTGAGCGTTGCCGCCTTCCTGACGCCCGAGATGATAGCGGACTACTTAAAAAAGGCGGGCATAAAGAGCGATGACTACGACCTGATTCTCATTCCGGGCCTCGTCCGCGGCTCCGCCCAGCTCATCGAGGACGAGCTGGGAATCCCTGCCTTCAAAGGGCCGAGAAACGCGATGGATCTCCCCCAGACGCTTAAAGCCCTTCGTGAAGGGTTCAAGCCCAGCAAGGAAGTCCCCGCCGATGATCTCTTCTCGGTCGATGCCCTAAAGCGCGTCGAGGACATCAGAAATAAGGCCAAAAACAGGCGCTACATCGAAAAAGCCCTCAAGAAGCCATGGAATGTTCTCATAGGTGGCCTTCCGGCAGGCAGGGACTTTCCTACCCGGATTCTGGGGGAAGTGGTTGACGCTCCAAAGCTTGGGATTGAAAAGGTCATCGAAAAGGCCCTCTACTACCTCCACGAGGGTGCTGACATCGTAGACATCGGCATGATCGCCGGGGAGACCAACCTCGACTTCATCGGGGGAATCCCCGAGATCCACGAGAGGCTGAAAGAGGCCGGCTTTGAAGTCCCGATAAGCTTCGACTCGCTCAACACTGCTGAAATCGAGAAGGCGCTTGACTACGCCGACCTCTTCCTCAGCATTGACGAGGGGAACCTTGAGGAGCTCGTAACGGAGAAGCCTGTCGTTTTAATCCCCACGAACCAGCGGGAGGGCTTCTTTCCCACCAGACCTGCTGAGCGTGTTGAATTTCTTGAGAGGCTGAAGGAGAGAGCCATCGACCTCGGATACAGAACGGTAATCCCCGACCTGATTTTGGAGCACGTACCCCATCTGGCGCGCTCCATCACCGCCTTCCAGCTCTACCGCGAGAGAAACCCCAATGATATTGTCCTGGCGGGTGTTGGAAACGTCGTTGAGCTCTACGACGCCGACAGCGTGGGAATAAACGCCCTTTTAGCTGGAATCGCCAAGGAACTCTCCATAAACCTCCTTCTCACGACCGAGGTCAGTGCCAAAGCCAGGGGCTCTGTCCGGGAGCTCAGGCGGGCGATCGACATGAATCTCTTTGATATCCCCAAAGACCTCGGCTTCGACCTGCTCCTTTTGAAGGAAAAAAGAACCGCGGACTGGCGGTTTGAACCCGCTGGGGAAGTCGTCAAGGCAAGGGCAAGGCCGGTTCAGCTTGAGCCTGTCTATTTCCGGATTTGGGTCGAGCACGGGAAAATCTGGGTGAACGCTCACCGCGGAACGGAGGCCCTCTTAACCATCGTTGGTGACGAGCCGAACGCGATAATCGACACGATTCTGGAGCACTTTGAAATAAGCCCAAGGCACGCATTCTACCTCGGACGGGAGCTGGAGAGGGCTAAAACGGCGCTGAAGCTCAGGAGGAGCTACGTCCAGGAGGTCGGGCTGTTTGGGGAGTTTTACAGAGACGCCCACAAACTTTAACTCCACAGAAACCCTATCTCCTTTTGATGCCCTATGCTCAGCGGAGTATTCGTCCCCCACGTCACACCCTTTGATGGAAAAGAGAATGTAAACGAGCCGGTTCTCAGGGAGCTGGTTCACTATTTCATCGGCGCCGGCCTCAACGGTCTCGTTTCCCTCGGCAGCAATGGGGAGTTCCCCTATCTGAGCTTCGAGGAGAAGCTTAAGGTCGTTGAGATTGTCCGGGAGGAGGTAAAATCCCGCGTTCCGGTAATAGCCGGTGCCACCGAGAACTCGACCAGAGAAACGCTGAGGCTTGGGAGGGCCCTCCTCGACATCGGTGCCGATGCCCTCTTAATTGGTCCTCCCTACTACTTCAAGCCGTCTTCGGAGGAGCTCTTCGCCCACTACTCAACGCTCGCCGACAAGCTCGACGGCAAAATCCTCATATACAACGTCCCCAAGTTCACCGGGATTAACGTTCCACTGGACGCTATCGAAAGACTTGCCGGGGAGCACTCGAACATAATCGGCATTAAGGACTCAAGTGCGAACATGGGGAGGATAACCGAGCTTGTGAGGCGCATGGGCAATAAATTCACTATCCTCGCAGGAACTGCCGACGTTATGTACCCCTCGTGGGTCATTGGGGCGCACGGGACAGTTGTAGCCGTTGCTAACGTCGCCCCTGAACTCTGCGCCGAACTCTACAGGGCATTTAAAGAGGGAGACCACCGGAAGGCGAGGGAGCTCCAGCTCAAGATAAACCTCGTCAACGAGGTCGTCGTGAAGAAATACAACCAGATAAGCGCGATAAAGGCCGCGATGGGAATGAGAGGCCTGAAAGTCGGGAAGCCCAGGTTTCCATCCCTGCCGCTCGGTGAAGACGCGCTTGGGGACATAAAGGAAGCCCTGAAGACCGCTGGAGTGCTTTAAATTTGGGGCCGGCTGGGCCTGCCTTTTTCACTCAACCCTGAGGTTCTGCATCGCGGGCTTCCGGAACAGCTCGTCCAGCTCCTGCCTCCTCGCGCTCACCATCTCCAAGAGCCCTCTGACCTCGCTGTTTTCTGGGTACTTTCTTCTCAGGCTCACCAGTATTCCCTCAAGGAAGCCCAGGATGGAGACCTTTATGAAATCCTCACCTTTCTTGGTTTCCAACCCCTCGTTGAGCCTCACAAATGAGTCAAGCCTTGCTATGAGCGCTTTTTCGTTCAGCTCTTCGAGCAACTTCCTAACCTCCCAAATCTCAGGGACATCACTCGGCATTCAATCACCCCCTAAAGCTTCAGCCCAAAGAAATCTATCACATTTCTCTCGGTTACCTTCTCAACTTCCTCAAAGTCTGCCCCTTTAAGCTCCGCCACTCTCTTCACCGCGTACTCCACGTTCCAGGGGTAGTTCTTCTCCCCCTTGTAAGGGCTCATATAAGGTGTGTCCGTCTCGACGACGATGCTTTCCAGGGGCAGGACTTCCGCTATCTCTCTAACAGCGGGTATGAAATCGATCCCCGTGTTTATGCCGATTATGTGGCCACTCTCCGCTATCTCCAGTGCGAGGTCTCTTGGCCCGCTGTAGGAGTGGAAGTAGGCCCTAACTCCGGCTTTCTGTACCGCTTCGAAAACCTCCCGCTCTGCATCACGGGCATGGAGAACCACCGGAAGGCCGAGGTCGACGGCCATGTCTAAGAAGTGGAGGAATATCTCCCTCTGGTTCTTCCTCTCAGCATCTGTTTTGGCGTAGTGGAAGTCGAGGCCTATTTCCCCGAGAGCGACTATTTCATCCGCGTGCTTGTGGATGAAGGCCTCCACCTTTCCCACCTTCTCCCAGTTGCCCCTCCTGGCCTCGTTGGGCGCGTAGCCGAGCGTCGGGAAGATGAACCCGAAGTGGGGCTTCAAGAGCTCCCAGCTCTTCCAGACGTGGAACTTACGGTACTCTGTGATAGAATCAACGACCGCCCTGAGGCGTTTTCTGCTCTCTTCAGCGATCTTCGGCGCGTCCTTCTTGAACATCTCAATGTGGGCGTGAGCATCAATCAACCTCTCCCCTCCTGTCTTTTCTCGTCTCCCAGATAACCTTTCCATCCTTCCTGAGAACTTTTAGGATACGATGATAGGGTATCTGGGCCTCTCCGACGAAGAAGTATCCGTGCCCGAGCTCGATCATCTCCACGGGAATCTTCTTAATGTCCCCGTAGGCCCCGCGGTGCTCGATGACTATGTAGTATTCCGCCTCGTTTTCGCGAGGATCGTACTTTATCTTCGCCAGAACTTCCTTCACCGAGCCCTTCCGCATCAGAGCCACCCCAGTATTTCCTCAATGTTCCCCCTCCAGTCCTCTATGTACCTGCCGTGTCCAGGCAGTCCGAAGTCGACGTCAAACTCTAAAAGCCTCTCAAGGCTTTCCTGAAGTTTCCATCCGTCCCCTGTGGGAAGGTCGGTTCTGCCGATGGTTCCCCTGAACACGGTGTCTCCGGTAAACATTATTCTAGTCTCTCCATCGTCGAGGTAGAGGCACGAGCTTCCTGCGGTGTGGCCGGGCGTGTGGATCAGCTCCAGCCTGAGGGAGCCTATTCTGAGCTCATCTCCATCTTTAAGGCGGATATCGACCTTCTGCGGCTCGAACTTCCTCCCGTAGGAGTAAGCTAGGATAACGTAATTGTCCCCTTTCTCCAGGGTTTTCGCTGTGGTCTCGTGGGCCGCGAAGAGCACCTCTATCCCTTTCTCCTCCAGCCGGTTCTTCAGGACGGAGTTTCCCCCAACGTGGTCGAAGTGTTCGTGGGTGTTGAAGATTACTGCCCTTCTTATTCCCGTGAGGTAGCCCTCCCTTTCCCAGATTTGGGCGTAGGCGTGCCAGTTGACACCCGTGCCGGTGTCTATTATCAGCGCCTCGCCACCATCTCTCACTAGGTAAACATTGGAGTCCCACCCGAGTCCGCGGAGCATGACCGTGTGCGGCGGTATCTCCACAGGCATCAGGTCTCTTGGAAACTCCTCTATCGGGCTTATCCTCACAATCTCACCTCCAAAGGGGCTCGAGGGGGGGACCGCTTCTTCATCTCGGGGGGAGCGAGTCCCCGTCAGGAGGGATGAATCTCTTCATCGCCCCATTGAATTAAGCGGGGAGGTTTATAAACTCAACCGCAAAAGCTCATTAGGTGACCCAAATGAAGACCGAACGCGCGAAGGAGATACTCCTTCAGCTCTTGAAGATACCCTCCCCCTCTGGACAGGAAGACAGGATAATGCTCCACATCATGGAGTTCCTTCACAGGCTCAACTATGACGTCCACATCGAGAGCGACGGTGAGATAATAGATCTGGTTGTGAACCCTGAGGCAGACCTCTTCTACGAAGTGCACGTCGATACGATACCCGTCCGTGTGAGGCCCTTCGTGAGGGGCAACATAATATACGGAACCGGTGCGAGCGACATCAAAGGCGGCGCCGCTGCCATACTCCTCATGCTTGAGAGCCTCAAAAAGGAAAACAGGGATCTCAACGTTGGAATAGTCTTCGTCAGCGACGAGGAACACGGTGGAAGGGGAAGCGCCCTCTTCATGGAGCGCTACAAGCCCAAGATGGCCGTTGTCCTTGAGCCCACGGATTTGGAGGTGCACATCGCCCACGCCGGCAACATCGAGGCCTACTTTGAGGTAGATGGCAAAGAGGCCCACGGAGCGTGCCCTGAGAGCGGTGTCAACGCCATCGAGGAGACCTACAAGATGCTCGAGGAGATGAAGAACCTAGAACCCTTCAAGAGGAAGGGCAAGTACTTCGACCCTCACATCGGAATCCAGGAGCTCCTCTGCGAGAACCCGGTCTATCTAATCCCCGCTCTCTGCAAGGGGAGGCTTGAGGCGAGGCTTTTGCCCGACCAGGAAGTTGAGGACATACTCGACCTGCTCGACCCGATATTCGACGAGTACACCCTGAAGTACGAGTACACGGAGATATGGGACGGCTACGAGCTCGAACCGGACGAGGAGATAGTCCAGCTGGCGAAGAAGGCGATGGAAGTTACCGACATAGATGAGTTCGGTGGCATGAGAAGCTGGACCGATGCCATAAACTTCATGTACAACGGGACGAGAACCATAGTCTTCGGGCCGGGCAACCTCGACATATCGCACACGAAGAACGAGCACATCGACGTGAGGGACGTTGTAACTGCCAGCGAGTTTTTGAAGGCACTAAACGAGATTTACGGGAGGGGTGGATGAGCCTTTTGTCTCCTCCCAATTTGCCTGCGGGTAATTTACTTGAGAGCATACTGTGCACTGCCTTTGCTTCTTCGCCAAACCTTTTTAAGCAGGGGCCCCACCAGTAACTGGTAGGGGGTCATTCCTCTCCCTCTTTCTCCTCCTTCCTGTCCACCCAGAACCTCCTCGTCCTTATGAACTGTCTCTCCCGCTCCATGAGGGCCATGATGAGGGCATCTCCCTTGTACTGTGCAAGAATTCTGGCGGCGGTGTCCGGGCCGGTACCGTAGCTGGCCAGTGCTAAGACGGCCTCAAAGCCGTAGCTGTCAACTAAATCGGCAGCTTTCAACAGCTTTCTATAAACCCTCTCCTCCTTCCGCTCCAGCGGCCTTCCGTGGCGAACCTTCTCAAGCACAGGGAGGAACTCTTCGGCGTCAATCGGATGGGCCACAGCAAGCATCTTCGAGCCGCAGCGCGGGCACTGCCTCAGCCCTATGTTCTGAAGCCTCGTCACTTTCGTCTTCGAGTGCCATCCGCAGTTTGTGCACACCAGAACGACCTCGTGCTCCAAAAGCCTGTTCCTGAACAGCTCGAGGATCTCGTCCCTCTCAAGGGCTCCAGTGAGCAGAAACTCCCCTCCAACAGTCATGTTGAGCCTCGCGAGCGTTGAAGGTTCCCTTCTCAGGGCGGTCTTCACCCTCAGCGAGCCGATCTTGAACATGCCAAGGACAAGCTCGCCCCTCTTCACATCGACCTTATCGTGGTAGAGCTCGTTGAGGGTTTCCCGCTCAATAACCGTCCCCTCAAAGAGCCTCTCCACGCGCCTTATCTTCGCGTCCCTCCTCAGCGCGCCGAAGCGCTTTGCAACGTTCAGCATCCTCCAGCGGTAGGCGTGGGAGTCCCTGAGGGCCCTCGCCACTATGAACTCCAGAGTTTCGGGCTCCTGATAGAGGTAGCCCTTAACCTCCTCCGGGTTCAGCTGGAAGGGAGTCTTGAAGACAACTGCGTGGGCCTGTGCTCTAACCGAGAAGACCCTGCCGTAGCGCAGAATCAGGAATGAGTGAACCAGCCTTCCGAGGGCTTCGTTAGCTCGGTTTCCAAAGTCGGCGTGGATGACGAGGGCTTTGGGCGTGCTCTCGACGACGATGTCGCGGTCGGTTGAGAATGGCTCGTCCCTGATTTCCTCAAAGGCCCTCCTCAGCTCTTCCTCACTGAACTCGATCCCCTCCAGAAGCTCGAGCGCCTTCTTGAAGTCGAAAGCCAGTTCTCTCTTCAGCCTGCCGACGGCAAAAGCCACCCCAAAGGGGACGGGAATCATCTCGCCCTCCCAGCTCGGTATCGCACTCTCCAGGCTCTTGCTCTCGCGAACCTTCAAAAGTCTCGCCTCATCATCGATTTTAAGCACTATCCAGCTCCGCCCGTTCATCACGAAGTCCATGCCTTCCTCCAAGTCCATGACGAACCTCTCATCGAGGCGGCCGATGATGTGCCCGCTTCCAGCATCGAAGACCCTCCACGAGACCTCGTCCGGTATCGTCGAGAGGTTCTCGTAGTAGTACTGGAAGGCCCCTCTCCTCAGGTAGAGCAGACCGGTTTCCTCGTCGTATCCTATCAGCCGGGCATCCTCCAAAACGCGGAGAACGTCGAGGTAGTCCTCCCAGCTCAAATCCCTGTAAACGTAGGCCCGCCTCGCTATCTCGTAGGGCCTCTCGCGCGGGAGTTTCTTGTACTCGATGAGCAGGCCGACGACGAAGTGCGCCAGGACGTCCAGACCTCCAATCGGCTCGACGGCCTCAAAGCGCCCTTCAAGGGCATGCTTCGCTATGACCAAACTCTGGAGGTAGTCCTCAACGTTGGAGGTGATCACGTAGGCCTCGCTGATTTCACCGATGCGGTGCTTCGCCCTCCCCGCGCGCTGGACGAGCCTGTTCACCTGGCGGGGGCTCATGTACTGAACAACCACGTCGACGTCGCCGATGTCAATTCCCAGCTCCATCGAGGAGGTGCATATCAGGGCCCTGATTTTCCCTTCCTTGAGGGCCTTCTCCGCCGCTATTCGGGCCTCTTTGGAAAGCGAGCCGTGGTGGACTTCAACCGGCTTTCCCCATGCTTTCAGCCGGTGGGCAAGGATTTCGGCGAACTGCCTTGTGTTGGTGAATATCAGCGCCTTTCCATGCCTCTCGACTATACTCCAGAGAAGCCTCAAACGCGCCGCTATCTCCGGAGAAAGGCTCAGCTCCCGGCCGAGCTTCTCGTCCTCTTCCGTCGGGGATGGATACAGCACGTGGAAGCGGTAGCGCTTCTTCCAGGGGGGTTTCACTATGACGTCCGCCTTCAGCCAGTCCCTCACTTCTTCCTCGTTGCCGACGGTAGCGGTCATGCCTATTCTTCTGAAGTCCGCTATCTCGGCCAGCCTCTCGAGCCCAAGGAGTAATTGGGCACCGCGCTTGTTATCGACCAGCTCGGCTATCTCATCGACGATGACGAACCTCACGTTCTCAAGGTGCTTTCTGAGAGACTTAACCGTCAGAATCACGCCGAGGGTTTCGGGGGTTATGATGAGCATCTGCGGGGGATTCTTCGTCTGTTTGGCCTTCCTGTAGGCCGAGGTGTCGCCGTGTCTGACCTCTACGGTTACCCCAAGCTTCTTTCCCCACCATTCAAGTCTCTCAAGCAAATCCCTGTTGAGTGCCTTGAGCGGTGCTATGTAGAGTGCTGAGATTGGTTTAAGCCCCTCTTCAAGGATTTCGTTGAAGACAGGCAGAACGGCAGCCTCGGTCTTTCCCGAGCCGGTCGGTGCTATAATCAGGACGCTCTTCCCGGAGCTAACCTCGCGGAATGCCTTGGTCTGAACCTCGTTGAGCCTTCCGAAGCGTTCCCTGATGGCCTTTCTGAGGGGGGGGTGCATGATGTTTAGAACGATAGTATTTTTTTAAGCTCTGTGGTTTGTATCCGTAAGTTAATCGTGGGAAATCTTTATATTTTTATGATGTATCTCACAATGCGGGGTGATTATGTGGAAGTTTCAAATGTTGAGTGTTACCATGCTCTTCTAGGATACGAATTTAAGACCTATGTCAAAGTTACAAAAGTGGAACCTGGTGAGTACAAGGCTGGGACCTTGAAGCTTGGTGTTGAGGAAACGAGCCTTGGGAAGGACAAGATACTCTCAATCTTCTCGAAATACACTGACAAGACTGAGGAGTGCTTTAATAAACTCCTTGAAAAAGGTTTTCTCGTCAAAGTTGGCAGGGGCTACAGGTCCCTACATATGGACGTTGCCATTAGGAGCGCTTTCGTTAGAACCTCTCCAAATTCGCCACCTTACGTTGTTAGTCCTAGGCTAGCACTCTACGAGATTCCCATACCCTCAAAGGAGGACCGCAGGATTTCTCCAGGTAGAGAGTACACCGATAAGGGTCTTAAAAAGGTTGAGGACGTCCTAATCAAGAGTATAGTTGGCTTTTTCGGTGAAGGTGGTGTGAAATACGCAGATGTATACAAGGAATTCCTTAGAAGGCATTTTGGCGACGGAGGTCTCGACGCGTTTCAAGCTCTCGCCCTTTCAAGACTCCTTATAGAGGGATACCCTCCGGTTGGTAAAACCTTCATAATCACTGCTCCAACTGGTTCTGGAAAAACCGAAATCTTTACCCTTTACATGATAGCTAAGCTCATCAAGGCGGTTATGGACGGTACTGAGGAGCGCGTGGTTTTAGTTTATCCCAGAAAGGCCCTCTCCATTGATCAAGCCGGCAGAATCATTGAGATGTTGAAGCTACTAAATGATATCCTCAGGGAATATGGCATAGAGAGAAAAGTTACCTTTGGAATCAGAGATGGGGAAACACCCCGTGATCTGGGGAAACTTAAAGAGGCCCTCAGGGAGTCCAACTCCTTCAGGGGGATACTCGGAAAGGACAAGAATAAGTTCGTTTACGAAATAAGAGATGGAAAAGCCGTCGTTTCCAAGGATGGCGTCGTTTACGATTTTATAGTTCCACTCAGGAGGGATATGGGAGATAATCCACCAACGGTTCTCGTCACTAATACGTGGGCCCTTGAAACGCGCCTCTTGGACAACACAAAGAAAGACATCGGAGCCTGGTACTTTGAAAACGTTTCATTAGTTGTTTTCGACGAAGCGCACGAGTACACGGGCCTTGGGGGAGCCCTCGTTTCGGGTAACATCGAGCTGATGGCTAAAGTTAGCAAGATGCCTCTGGACATTGTTCTCTCCTCCGCGACCGTTCCCAATCCAAAGGATTTTGCAGAAAGGCTTTCTGGCCGGGGCAATGTTGTCCACGTGGATTTCAGGGAGCACGTTGAGGTCCTTGAGAGGGACTATGGAGTTAAGTTCAAGGGTAAACGCCTCGTCCTTATGGGAATATACGACATCCTTCCCGCAGTATCGTGGAGTACCTATGCCCAACTCTGGACCGTCTACATGTCGTTTCTCAACTACTGCTACTCCAACGGCGGAAAGGACTACTGGCCAAAGTCTCTAGTATTCATACAGAATATCAAGGAGATACGTAGGGTTAAAAGGGGTTTTGACAACAACATCTCCCTCGGCGAGCCGAAGGACCACCTCTACCTGTTTGGAAGTAGACGGCCTTCCACCGACCCATTTTCCTACACCCATTATGTTCCCCCAAACCTGTGGGGGCACCTCGACTCCGTTTTTACTAATGAAAGTCCCTACCTAAGGGAACTCCTCGATAGAGTGGCGATGATGTATAGCGAGCTTCCCAGGGGAGAGCGTGAGGCAGTCATAAAGGATCTGAAAGAGCCAAAATCTCATCTCGCGACCGTTCTGACGACCTCGTCCCTTGAGCTTGGAGTTGACTACGATGGGGTTTCTTTTATTCTCAACGTCGGCTTTGAGAACCCTATATCTCTAAGACAGAGGATTGGAAGAGGCGGCCGTTCAATGGAGTCCATGAGGACTGTCCTAGGCATAATCCTCACCAAGAAGGTGCCCACGGAGGCGTTCCTTCTCTATGATCCAAACATCTGGGACAAGCTTCACCCGATGCAGAGACAGGACGAAGGACAGCTCATAATCTCGACCGAGAATCCGCAGGTCAAGGTGAGAGGTATTCTCACTGAGGCAGTTGTCAATCTTGCCCTCGCCGGAGAACCAACGTATGCCTCAGGTGAGGCGCTCAAAGGTAAGGACAGGATGGTGGAGTTCCTCAAGAAGGTTCTAGATAAGGTGGAGGGTGGGTTATGACCGGTGAGTACAATTACCTGGACCTCATTCGTTCCGTTGTTGATTTACTCTCCCGTGACCTTGACGAGATAGAAGAAATAATAGAAAGTGCCCGCGTTAGGGACGAGGTTCCCTTTGCAGTCATAAAGGCGAGGCGCGCGATTGAGAATCTCATCGAGGACGTTGAGGACTTTGAGTCGGAGATCGAGAGTCCGGAGGCTAGAGAGGTCCTTGAGGAGCTCATCATTAAACTGCAAGAAGCTCTTGAAGCACTTGATAAGTGCCAGAAGGGTTCTGAGAAGTGCTACTCTAGCAATGAGATTGATATGGGGTGTGTTGATTGCTATTATGAGGTTCTGTCTGACATTGCCGACGATGTCATTCACGGTGCAAGAAAGAAACTGAAAAAGATGATTCGCCGTCTTAAGAAGGGAAGTGAGGGAGGTGCTCTTTTCAAATCTCAGAAAGAGAAGCGCAAAAAGGCTCTTGGAGAAGCAAGCAGGTTGCATGATTTCATTGAGGACACTCTCAATGAGCGTGCGAATGAACTCAACGCCATAGCTCAAGTGTTTGATAATGTCTCAAACCCCACCAATCTCTTTGAAAACATAGACGACAGGACGGTCTTCATACTCAGACTCCTTCTTGAACTATCTGAATCCGGGGTGTATGTTGGTGAGGTCCTGAGCGCTCTGACTGGTTTGAAGTCGGTCACGGCCGATCCCGTTGACCGGGAGGTTAATATTAGGCTTCCCTCCAAGAATTCAGAGAAGGGTTACTATGAGCAAAGTCTTCCTCTTCAGACCCTCTTCTATCGCTATCCCCCCTTCGAGCCGATATCCCTAGAGGACAGAGATGGCATCAGTGGCTCCCATACCTGGTTCGTCAAAATCAAGAACACTGACTACTACAATCAC
This sequence comes from Thermococcus sp. M36, assembly GCF_012027355.1. Taxonomy (NCBI): domain Archaea; kingdom Methanobacteriati; phylum Methanobacteriota; class Thermococci; order Thermococcales; family Thermococcaceae; genus Thermococcus; species Thermococcus sp. M36. Next base: position 230,277 of record NZ_SNUH01000001.1, on the reverse strand, counting down.
CAGGGCTATATGTACGTTCATCCCCAATCAATAAAGGACTTGGGTTTTGATCCAAGAAACCCTGTTCACGATGCCACCATTAGCGACACCCACGAGACGATGGGGGCAATCTATCCCGAGCATGTCTTTAAGATTAAACCCGTGAGTGTTTTAGAAGCCAAAGATGGCTACATAATCCTGGCGGTCTCAATCAATCCGAAAAAACGGGAGAGAGTTTACATAAAGTATGGCTCCGAGTTCATTAAGGAAGTGCTTAAGAAGAAACTGAATAAACAAAGTATCCGGGACATCTACGTTGATGAGCTTAGGAAAAAAGGCCACAGGGGTAAGATCTACGAGCCAACTGATCTTACTTACACGTGGTACTGCACTTCTGGATACGGCCTCTCAACCGATCCCCTTGACGTGAAGTGTCCCTTCCGTAAATGGTGCAAGTATGGTAACGAATGTGGGGGCAGAAAGTGGAAGTGGACGAGACGCATCTTTCCAAAGGTCTTCCTTGACGTTGAGAGGAGTTACAGTGGCATTGATAATACCAATGGTCTATTATCTCCGATAGTCATGAGGAACGTCCGGATTGAGGAGGAGTATCCCTCCGCCCACCTTTCGATGCCCGAATCCGGCCTCCCGGTCGTATTCAAGTTTAAAGTTCCCTTCAGAAGGTCGCTTCCTAAGACCAACATAATCGGCTTCAGAATTGCTCCCGAGTTCCTTGAGCTGGTCGTTAGAACGGTCCTCGATGAGAAGGCCCTCCGTTCTCCTGAGCTTGCCAAGGTCCTCACGTATGAGCTTTGGAAGGGCGGTCCTGAGGTCAAGCTCGGTGATGTCCTACTGACCAAGTTTTTCATTTACGATAAGGCTGAGAAAGGTTTCAGGACCTACGACCTCTTGAGGAAGAGGAGCAACAGCCTACTCAAGGAATATCTCTGGATGAGGGAGAACCTCCTCGTCAAGAGCATGCCATACGATGGTAGGTATTTCAGGAAGTTCCTCGAGTGGGCCACCAAGACGATACTCCACTCCCTCTCCCACGCGTTTCTTTCCTACGTTTCCGTGGAGCTCCAGATTGAAACGAGCAACCTGGTTTACCTCTACGACGAGAGGGAAGGGTTGGTTCTCGTGGCCGAGAACAGCCCTATTGGAGCCATAGACATCATCGGCGCCCTCAACGAGTGGTGTAAGGCCAACGGGTACGGAGACGGAAACTGCTATAAAAGCTTCATCGAGAAATTCTTTAGAAAGGAGCTGGAGTTCCTTCAGGAGCACGAGGAGGATACGGTTCAGTACGCTGACAGGGTCAAGTCCGTTGTCTCATCGGTTTCCAGAGAGGACGATCTTAAAGACCTTAGAGACGCTATAATAAATCTCTACAACGAGTTCATCGAAAACGGTCTAGTACTCGATGTCCACAGCCTATCAACTCATCTTCTCCTCTCTTCAGCTGGGGAGACAAACCTTGAAAAGTTGATAGCTGAAAAGGAGCTTGGTGTGGACATCAAGAAGGCCCACCGCTACTTCGATGATATTCTCCTCACGGCAGTTCCCAACTACTGCATTGACGGCTGTACAACCTGTGTTGTAGTGGATAGAGGCTGCACCGAGGGGCTCAGCCAGACCTACACGGTTTCAAAGAAGCTTATGGAGTTCACCATTGGGGTTCTCCTCGGGGAGTATTCCCTTCGCGGACCTGGAGGAAGCTATCTTAAAAAGCTCCTAGGCATTGCGAGGGAGAGTGTGGAAGCAATGTCCCCTTACCTAGATGACGAAGGAATTGAAACCCTCATTGAGCTAGCCGAGAAGGGAATTCACGTGAAACTTTCAACGAGGCCAGAGTTCGTTCGGGAATACGGAGAGAAACTCAGAAAGGCAGGGATTGAAGTCGTGGAGATCAGGAACGAGCACGACAAGTGGTACTGCCTCGACGGGTGGCTACTCATAAAACCCACCGCAAACATGAACCTCGAGTCCGAGAACTATAACAGTTTCGTCATAAAGCTCGGACGGTGTTGGTAATGGAGTTCTTCGCTGAGGTTGCCAAAATAGATGCGGAACTTGAGAGGTTGGGCAACGCCCTGGCCGTTCCCTTTCTTTACGACCTCTATATTCCATATCACAAACGATTTGTAGATCTACGCTCTGACATGATTAGGGAGTTCTTTGTGTCATATTCAACGTATCCCGTTGTTATGTTGGGGGCCCCTATAATTAGGGGCATTCGAACAACAGCGGACATAGATTTGTCCAGTAGTGCCGTTCATATAGAAACTCTCAAAAGAAAGGGCAAATCTTACGGGACGGACTTTCCGGGAAGTTTTGTAACCTGGGGGAACGTTCACGAATTTTTTAGTGACTCCAAAATCCCTCCCGAACTGATTCAACTTCTTTGGTACTTCGCCGTTCTAAGGGCCAAGCCTCTTGGCATTCCCCACGACAAATCTAAAAGGTATTACAACAACATAATTCCTAGTCCCCTTTCTATCTTCACGATTCTTGATAGGGATAATCAGCCATTAGTGGTTTCACCCTTCTCAGCAGTTATGGTTCTGGAAGTTGAGGAATCCCCTTCGGAGTGGGTGCCCTACTTCCCCGAGACATTTCATGTCAGGCGTGCCAGGGCCTACACCTTCGTGACAGATGGAAGGCACGTCCGCTTTGCGGGACCCTTTAGAGCATTTGTTCCCGACGTGGACGGGATAAACGTGGGGATTGAACCTGGGGAGGCACTTCTTGACCACTACCTTGGGCTTGCGGTGTTTCCCTTCCGAGGCAACTCTATCGGATACGTGAGTAGTATCTATGGAGGCAGATCTTCACCGGGCTACTTCCTCATTCTTGGGCGCCTTCCATTCAGTTCAGAGATGTACTACCTCCTAAACTTTGGGAGCACTGGAGATGGCGGAAAACGTAGAATCGTGGGAGAAGAAGACTTTAGGCTCTGGACCGAGGAGTTCAACAAGGCCCTGGTTGTACTTCACAAGAAAATGAATTTCAGGGAGACGTGGGATGGGGGAATGTTCTTTAAGCTCTATAGAAAATGGGTAGAAAAATCTGACTCCCTGCTGGGAACTTACGAGGGCCACTTTCTTCTGAAAGCCCTGGCATGGGGGATTAACCCCCTCAAGGAGTCTCTGGATGAGATTCTTAGACACCCTCGGGACCCGCTCTTTGAGATTCCTCATCCAGTATCCCTTTCGAAGGTCTCGAAAGACGCGGATCTATTAATAGAGAACCTGCTTAAAATTGGATTAGGGGTTATGATTTAGAGAACCACCACCTCCAGCTCATTATTATAAATCCTGCTTATTGCATTTGAGAGCGCCTTCATGGCTGACTTTTCAACTTTCTTATCCAAGAATATGGCCTCGGAAGCCCTGTGTAGGGGTTCGGTAAACACTATTCTGCTTTTCGCAGGTTTTTCTCTTGTGAGTACGACTACAAAGACACCCCTCAACCTGGACCTAGCAAGCCTTCCTGGGGGTTCCCCAATTACCCAGTAGGAAACGCTCGGATGTAGTCCGCTCTCAACGGAGGCCTGAAGTATGTTCTCCCAGTCAAGCACGGATTTCCTGTTATAGAACAGCACGACCCTCCCACTGGGAGTTAGAACCCTCTCGATGTTGGAGAACACAAGCTTCATGGCCTTTCCAAAGCCCGTCCTATCGCGGGGTATCTCGTTCCTTTCCACATTATCCAGGACTACATCGTTGGACATTCCAACGATTTCATCGAACACGCGCATTGCACCGTAGTGAACTATCGAGAGCGAGGCGTAGCTCCTAACGGTGTCCATATATGGCGGGTCCACTATCGCTATATCAATGGGTTTGTCCGGCACAAACGTTCTGGCATCGTCTATCTTAGCCTCTACAGCTACGTTCCTACTAATCCTAAGCTCGCTACTGGCTATGCGAACCGCCCTCCTTATTGAGGACGCCAAGGCGTTTCTAGCAAGTGGAACTAGTTTTTCGGGAACCCTTGCCAGGGGATTAGTCTCGACTGTGTACTCGGGAACCCAGTAGGTTTTCATGGCAACCGCCGGTACGGGCTCTCCGATTGGAGAGTGCCACTTAGCGACAAGGCTTGACGATTTCGCGCTCTCACTAAGGAACACGGAGAAAACTTCAATGAGCTCTTCATCTAATTCTAGTTCCCTGCAGGCTTCGGCAAAGGCAACGAAAGTTGCCAGCTGTCTCGTGGTGAAGAGCTGTGAGAACCGCTTAATGCCCTCGCGCTTTAGCCTTTTCCCTTCCATCAGATCCTCTAGAGGAACTGGATCAAGGATCTTACGGGCTTTGTTCGCTTTTTCCATAGCTTTAAAGTGACTTTCCTGAAGCCAATTTAGGATTTCCCTGGCGTCGAGGACCCTTTTTCTCCATTTCTTTCCATCCTGCTCGCGAACCTCAACTGCCCATACCGTGTAACCGTCCTGTGTGGGATATCCTTCGCCCAAGCGAAACTTCGGTTTGTGAGTTACCTCAAAGGATCTTCCACAGTGTGGGCACGTTTCCTTTCCAGAGCTCCTAGCGGATTCAAAGATAGTGCCGCAGTAGGGGCATCTTAAAATCCTAATGGGCTTTCCGTTTCTGCTGTACTTGTCGATCCACGACGGAATCTTTCCCCTAGTTACAAAGATGTAGGAGACGATCTTTCCCTCCACATTCCATGACCAGCCAGTTTCAATTAGCTTTTCTTCGGTTTTTCTGAGAATGGTTTTTCCCTTCGACTCAATTTCCTTGGCGTCCACTTTGCCTTTAAGCAGATTCGATGTTGATTTGGCTATTCTAACCGCAACTGGATTAATATCTATCCCTATGGAATGATAACCCATTATGGCCGCTTCGATTAGACCGGTTCCCCCACCCATAAACGGCTCATAGAAGACTTTTCCTCTAGCAAGGATTTCAACGGCTTTTGGGTTATCAAGACTTTTACGAACAAGCTCTTTTGAGTCTGTCAGGTATGAGGCCAGTATTGCCCTGTAGAGAATGGCAAAGCGCCTCGACCACCAGCGGTGAAGACTGTGATGAGGTAGCCTCTGACCCTTTTCGATAAGGGCCTTCTCGACGATCTCTGCCGTGAGCTCTGGTGTCATTTTATCCAGCAGCATTGTAACCCCCACACCTGAATGGGGAGGACGCCTAAAAAGTTAGCGCTCGACGAACCGCTAACTTTATAAAACGATATATCGTCCGATACATCGGTGATAGCAATGGAAGCCCCGAGGAAGGACGGAACCTACGACATGGCCTACGCCAAGAGGGCGATGCTCGTCGTGATCATTCTCCCACTGCTCGTCATGTACACCGAGGCGATGCTGACTCCGGCACTGCCGACGATACAGAAGGAGTTCGGGATAAACCCCAACGACGTCAGCTGGGTTCTGACGGTTTACCTCCTCGTCGGAACGGTGAGTGCCGCCATACTCGGCAAGCTCGGCGACATGTACGGCAAGAAGAAGATGTTTTTGGTCGCTCTGGGCTTCTACACGCTGGGGGTTATCCTCAACGGCTTCGCACCGAGCTTTCAGTGGCTTCTCGTATCGCGCGGAATCCAGGGCCTTGGAATGGCGATATTCCCGTTAGCCTTCAGCCTCGTCCGTGAGGAGTTCCCGCCCGAGATGGTGCCTCAGGTTCAGGGAATGATAAGTGCCATGTTTGGAGTGGGTATGGTCATCGCGCTTCCCCTTGGCGCGTACGTAACCCAGAACTTCGGCTGGCGCTGGACGTACCACTCGGCGGCACCGTTTGCGGTTCTGATGTTTATACTCGCCTGGAGGGTTCTCCGCGAGAGCCGCTACGTGAATCCCGGAAAGCTTGACTGGCCTGGGGCGCTCTTCCTGGTCTGGGCCGTCGTGCCGGCCCTGGTCGCCGTGACGAGGGCACCCAACGTCGGCTGGAGGGCGGAGCAGACCCTCGTGCTCTTCGGAGTGTCCATCATCGGAATCATCGCGCTCTACCTCTGGGAGAAGAGAACCGACAACCCGCTGATCCCGCTCGACATAATATCCTCCAGAAATCCCGCCATAGTGAACCTCGGCATAATGTTCGCGGCCTTTGGAATATCTATGATGAGCCAGGCGAACACCTACATCTTCCAGATGAAGCCGCCGTACGGCTTCGGCAAGACGATACTCGAAAGCGGCCTGCTCATGACCCCGATGGCCCTCGCGATGCTGATCGTAGCTCCCCTCGCCGGCAAGCTGATGCCCAGGACAGGCGCAAAGCCCCTCGCCATAACTGGTGCCCTGACGGCGAGTGCCGGTCTGGCGCTGCTCTCCCAGTACGCCACCCAGCTCTCCCTCACCCAGTTCGTGGCCCTCATAACGGTCGTCGGGGCCGGAATAACCCTGATGAACGTCTCCTTCATCAACGTGCTGGTGTTTTCAGTTCCGCCGAGGGTCATGGGAGTGGCAACCGGTGCCAACAGCCTGTTCCGAAACTTCGGCTCCACATGGGGGCCGGCCATAGCGGGAACTGTGATGAGCACGTACTACATACTCGTGCACATTCCCCAGGCCCCCGTGCCGATCAAGATACCGACGGAGAAGGCTTACGAGGTGCTCTTCGGAACTTCGGCGCTCGTTTACCTCTTCCTCGCCCTGCTGAGCCTTGCCATCGTCGAGGTCATGAAGGGCGGAAAGATACACGAGGTGGAGAACGGGGGAGAAAGGGAAATAACCGTCGGTTGATTTCTTTTTCATTCTCCCCTGTAGGTTCTCAGGTAGAGCTCCCTTATCTCCTCGGGCTTCGGCTCGACGGGGTTAAAAGCCACAAGCCCGTCGCGGTAGGCCTTCTCCGCCATCTCCTCGACCTTCGAGATGAATGTCTCCTCGTCAACCAGCTCGCTCAGCCTAGGAACTCCGAGCATCTCGTTGAGCTCCCCCACGACCTCGATCAGGTCCTTCGCCGTCTGGAAGCCAAGCTCCCTCGCTATCTCCGCGTAGCGCTTCCTCGCGTAGTCGCTCCTCTCGGCGTTGAACTCCATCACGTAGGGCAGGAATACCGCGTTGAGGAGGCCGTGCGGCCCTATCCATGCCGCCTTGTGGCTCATTGCATGGCATAGGCCGAGGCGCGCGTTAAGGAAAGCTATCCCAGCCATTGTTGCCGCGTAGTGTACCCTTGCCCTTGCCTCCTCGTCACCCCTAACTGACAAGGGCAACCACCTGTAAACGGTCTTTATCGCCTTAATCGCCATGGCGTCGCTGAAGGGATTGGCAACCTTCGTCGTGTAGGCCTCTATCCCGTGGACGAGGACGTCAAGGCCGGAGTTCCTCGCGACTTCAGCGGGCATCGTTCTCGGAAGCCTTAGGTCAAGTATTGCGACCTCGGGCGCTATATCTGGCGTCACTATGTTGTACTTGATCTCGCCTTTCTTCAGCACGCTTGCGGCAGAAACCTCACTACCGGCTCCGCTCGTCGAGGGTATCGCTATGAGGGGTGTTTTGAGCCGGGGAACAGGCTTCGGCTTCGAAAAGCGGTCGATGAAGGCAATCTCCTCGAAGTTCAGCTCGGGGACGTCATAGAAAACCTTGAGGGCTTTAGTTGTGTCGATGACGCTCCCGCCGCCAAGGGCAACCAGTAAGTCCGGCTGGAACTCCTCCCTGAGCTTTGGCAGCAGCTCTTCGACGGTCTCAACGCTTGGCTCTGCTGGTAAACCCGCAATCGAGAAGACCTCGGCTCCGGCTTCCTTCACGTAGTCCTCGGCCTCGCTCAGGAAGCCGTGCCTCTTCATAGACTTTGAGGCCAGAATGAGGACACGCTCGTACCCCTTGATTTCCTTTTTCAGTCTCTCGAGGGAGCCCTCCCCCTCGATTATCCTAGTTTTCAGCCAGAACATTGGCACCACCTGGATGAAGTTGGGCAAGAAGGCTTTTAACATTCTCGGAGGGTTTAACCACCGGTTTAAAACCTTCCGATTAAGAAACCCTTTAATCCGTGGACTCAATTTAGCAGACGATGCTTGTTAAAGGTAAGATAATTGCAGAAAACGGCACGTTCCCCTTTGAAGTACTGAAAACTGACGGGGGAGTATCGCTCCGGGTCGAGCTTTCTGAAGAACCTTTTGAGTATTCCACCGACTGCAACTGCCTTGAGCCTTTGGAGCTCCTAGGCCTGCTCCTGCCCGCTTTGGAGGAAGAAATTGGTGAGATAAAGGGCGTTTTTGTTGAGGAGGTTGTTGAAGAGGAAAAGAAAGGGGCTCACTCCATCTTAAAGAGCCTGCGTAGGTTTCTCTCGAAGGGCGGCCACACGACGCCCTGATCCGTGATTATTCCAGTGAGATACTTGTGGGGCGTGACGTCGAAGGCTGGGTTGTAGACGTCCACATCGGGGGCAATCCTGCAGCCCCCGCAGGTGAGAACTTCCTCCGGTTTCCTTTCCTCTATGGGTATCTCTTTCCCGCTCTTGAGGCTCATGTCTATCGTCGAAAGCGGTGCGACGGTGAAGAATGGAATCCCGTGCTCCTTCGCGAGAACTGCTAGTGTGTAAGTGCCGATCTTGTTGGCAAAGTCGCCGTTCGCTACAATCCTGTCAGCGCCGACTATTATCGCGTCGACCTTTCCCTGCTGCATCACGAAGCCGGCCATGTTGTCGCTTATAAGCTTGAGTGGAATTCCGTCGTAGTGATACTCCCAGGCGCTAAGCCTTGCGCCCTGAAGGACGGGCCTCGTCTCGTCCACCCAGAGGAGCTTTAGAGTACCCTCCTTGTTCATGACTCTGAGAACTGCCCCAACTGTTCCGAGGTGGACGGTTGCCAAGCTGCCAGCGTTGCAGTGCGTTAGAACGTTACCTTCCGGGAGGACTTTGGCTCCATAGTGCCCCATCCTGAGGTTCGCCTCAACATCTTCGTCTGCTATTTTCTGGGCCTCGGCGACGATAAGCCTCTTAATCTCGTGGAGCGGGTCTTCAAAGTGCTCCTCCACGAGCTTCTTTATCCTGTTGAGGGCCCAGAAGAGGTTTACAGCCGTCGGCCTCGTGTTCTTGAGCCTGTCGTAGGCAGAGTAAAATCCGTCCATGAACTCGTCCTTCGTCTTTGCCTTGGTTGTGTCCGCGTAGAGGGCCAAGCCAAAAGCGGCAGCCGCGCCTATCGCCGGCGCACCGCGGACTTTCATCGTGACTATCGCTTCCGCGACTTGGTCAACGGTCGTCAGCTCGATAGTCTTGAACTCCCTCGGCAAAAGGGTCTGGTCGATCATGATGACCTTTCCTTTCTCGTAGGTCACGCTCCTTGGAAGCCTCGTCAACTCCTCTGGCCTGTATCTTACCTCCATAGACACCACCCCAAAGGGTTTAAGGAAGGAACTTAAATCTCCTTCGGTGATGAGAATGACGCTGAGAATATTCGTGACCGGCCCTGCCGGGGTTGGAAAGACCACGCTCGTGGAGCGCATTGCTAAAGAAGCCGACCGCTGGGGATATATCGTTGGCGGAATGATAACCAGAGAGGTGCGCAGAGACGGCAGGAGGATTGGATTTAAGATCACCGCACTCGACACGGGCGAAGAGGGGACCCTCGCCAGCATCAGGGGAACTTCTCATTTGCCAGGGGTTCCCTTCGGGAAGTACGTTGTCCACGTGGACGAGATCGAGCGCGTCGGCGTTTCAGCGATAAGAAGGGCGCTCGTTGAGGCGGATCTGATAGTCATCGATGAGATCGGCCCGATGGAGTACAAGAGCGACGAGTTCATCAGGGTCGTGGGGGAAGTCCTGAAGTTCGAGAAACCTCTTCTGGCGGTTGTTCACAGAAAGTTCGCCGACAGGTTCAGGCCGCTGGGGAAACTTCACACGCTGAGTGTCGAGAACAGAAACAGGGCTTTCGCTGAGGTGCTCGATGAAGTTATGAAAGAGCTGAAGGGAGTCAGAGGTTGAGCGAGTCCTTGCAGCTCTCGCATATCCACTTCTCGCCGCCCTCGATGTAGACCTTGTAGAGCGGCCCGTACTGTCCGCAGAGCTCGCAGATTCCATAGACCTCGGTTTCTTCACTCGTTTCCTCTTCCTCCTGGTTGTACGTGTTCAGAGCTGCCAGGAGATCCGCGGCTGTCACGAAACCTATAGGGCGCCCGAGCCTCGTAACGAGGAGCCTCCTGATGCCCTTCTCCATCATCCTGTCAATGGCATCGCTTATATCGTAGTCGTCCTCAATGGTTACGGGCTTCTTGGTCATGACTTCCTCGACTTTCACTTCCTTGGGGTCACGTCCCCTTGCCACGACCTTGTCAAGTATGTCCCTGTCGGTTATTATCCCGACAATCTCATCTCCTTTAACAACAACCGCACTCCCGACCTTGTTTTTTGAGAGTATCCTGGCGACCCTGTGGACGGTGTCGTCCGGTTTGACAATGACTGCCTTCCTCTTAACCACTTGTCCCACGGCAATTCTGGGTGCCATTTTATCACCTCGCTAAAGGGGGTTGGGGAGGAAACTTAAAAAACTTTCTTCATCTCCGGCGCTTTAACAGGTAAGAGACCATGAGAAACGTTAAGATGAATGCCGCAACGGCTAATCCCACCGGTACTGCAGTTTCATGGGCCCACAGACCCGGACTGGGGGAGGTTGACTGAACTTCATGAAGCACTGCCTGGGTGCTCGTGTTGGTTGGAGCTGGGGTATGGATGGTCTGGGAGACGACAGCAGTACCGTTGTTTACTGCCTGATACATCGCTTTTTCGGGCGCCCCGCTGCCCGTGGGGGTTAGGGCACTCTTGGCCGCCACGTAGACCCCGGCAGACACCAGGCCGGCCAGAGCCAGACTTATGACACGCAGCCTCTTGAAGCTCGTGATGGTCTTCTTCTTTACCTTGGCAACGCTCTTCCTGGGGACAAGGAGGATGGGCCTGTCCGAGGCGCGGTAGAGCTTGACCTCCTGAAGCCTCTTCCCGTATTTTTTGCCCGCCACCTCGATCAGACCAACGTTGAGCATTTTATCTACGTGGTACGAGACCGTGGAGATGGGCAGGTTCAGCTCCCGGGAGATTTCGCTTATCGAAAGTGCACGGTCTTCAACAAGGTGAAGAATAGCTATGGCCTTGTCGTTTACAAGGATCTGGGCGAGCTCCTTCGCCCGCTCGTCGTGTATGTCTATCGTCTCGTAGTCCAAGCGCGCCACCTAAAGAAGGTGCGGCTGGAATGTATTAAAGCTTTTCACGACTTCAACCGTGTTTGAAGCGTCCAGAAGGGTCCGAAGGAAAAGGAAAGGGAGCTAGATTCACGGCTTCTCAAGGATGATCTCGATGGTCGAGGTGTTGGCGGTCCTGCCATCGGCAGTCGGGAGCTCCTCAGTACCGATCCTGATCTCCTTGACCCTGACCTCTGGGAGGAACCTGTTCCTGACGATCTCGGCGACGTCGACGGCCCTGCTGATGGCCCTACCGCGAGCCTTGACGCTGACCTCCTTAGCGCCCTCGTTGAACTGGGTTATCACGGCGAGGACGTAGTTCATAACCGGCTTCTTTCCGATGTAGACGACGTGCTCCTCAGCCATTTCTGGCACCTCCGGAAGTTTTGTCGTTAGCCTATCGTGGAATTTTAGTTAAATACTTTTCGGTCTTTTTCTGTCATTATTGGACAACTCTGAGATTTCCATTGACTGATTGGGCGGTGAGGAGCATTCTCACAACTCCATGTCAAGCGAAAGCTTTTAATGGCTTGAAATTGCCATATATCTGGTGATAAAATGGCCGTTCATCCCATTGATTACAGATACGGTAGCGAGGAGATGCGTCAGGTATGGGACGAAGGGAACAAGCTCCAGAAGCTCCTCGACGTTGAGGCAGCGTTGGCGAGGGCACATGCGAGGGTTGGTAACATACCAGAAGAGAGCGCCCGGGTCATAAGCGAGAGGGCGAACACCAATTGGGTCAAGCTTGAGCGCGTCAAGGAGATAGAGGCCGAGATACACCACGACATAATGGCCGTCGTTAAAGCCCTAAGTGAGGTCTGCGGCGAGCACGGCAAATATGTCCACCTTGGGGCCACCTCAAACGACATAATAGACACCGCCAACGCTCTTCTCATCAAGGAATCCATTGCGATAATCGAGAAGGATCTTAGGGAGCTCCGCTCAATCCTCAAGAAGCTTGCGGAGGAGCACAAGTACACGGTCTGCATTGGGAGAACCCATGGGCAACATGCTGTTCCTACTACCTACGGCATGAAGTTTGCCCTCTGGCTCGATGAGATACAGAGACACATAGACAGGATAGGGGAGCTGAAGGAAAGGGTTTTAGTTGGTCAGATAAGCGGTGCAGTTGGAACAATGGCGTCTTTCGGCGATAAGGGTCTCGAAATTCAGCGCCTTGTAATGGAGGATCTCGGTCTCAGGCCTGCCAGAATAAGCAGCCAGATAATCCAGCGCGACGTTTACGCGGAACTAATGATGGTTCTCGCGCTTATAGCTTCCACCCTCGACAAGATAGCCCTCGAAATCAGAAACCTCCAGAGAACTGAAATCCTCGAGGTGAGCGAGCCCTTCGGAGAGAAGCAGGTGGGCTCCTCGACAATGCCCCACAAGAGGAACCCTATACGGAGCGAGAAGGTGAGTGGCTTGGCGAGGGTTCTCTACTCCAACGTCATTCCTGCACTGCTCAACAACCCCCTATGGCACGAGAGGGATCTGACGAACTCCTCTGTCGAGCGCGTTATCCTTCCTGAGAGCTTTGTTCTACTTGACGAGATGCTCAAGAGCATGAAGAAGGTTCTCTTGGGGCTGGAGTTCTTCCCGGAGAACATTAAGAGGAACCTCTACATGACTCACAACCTCATAATGGCCGAGCCGCTTATGCTCAAGCTTGCTGAGAGAGGCATGGGAAGGCAGGAGGCGCATGAATTGGTGAGAGGACTGGCAATGAGGGCGTTCTACGAGAAGAGGGACCTCATGGAGATTGCAAAGGAAAGTGAAGAGGTCAGAAAGTTCCTCAGTGAGGAAGACTTTGAGAACCTAAAGCCGGAGAACTACATTGGTCTCGCGCCGCAGATAGTTGATAACGTAATTGCCTATATAGAGGAGAAAGAGCGAAAAGAAGGGCTGTGAGGCTTTAATTTCTTGCCTCTTATCCTCTACATCGTTTTTGTTGTTTTGCTCACTTCGCCGGATTTGTCTCTCAAATTTTTGGGCGGATTGCTACGTTTAACCATAGTGATTTTTATGCTTTTTATTCAAGTTCTATTTATGCCAAAGCTTTATTATAAATTTGATTCTTATTTATATGGCTTAAAAATTACTCTTTAAAATATTAAAAAATCCAGATTTTTAACTTTTTCTTAGCGTAATTTTCGCAATGATTTCTGGTGTGGTAAGATGTGTGGTTGACGTATGCCGATGAAGGAAGTTTGTTCCCTACCAATGCCGTCCTTGAGTCTAGTTCACCCGTAGTCTCCACCGACTGGAATTGATACTACCTTTAATTGTAACCAATTTTTGGTCTGTAGAAGCCCGATCTTATCGATAAAAATCCCTGATCCAGAAAGAAGGGTGTCCATAGTTACACCATCATGCCCGATTGGGAGGGATAGTCCGGCTATATAGATATTTAGTTGTGTTATCTATTATCTTTCCTAAGTACATCATGATCATTTTATTTTCAGCTCATGGCAGCTGTAACTTTGTTTCGGAGCGAAGCTGGAGGTACAAATTGAAGAGTTCTTGGCTCTTCCAACACTTTCAGATAGCACGGGTGGCCCTTAACTAAAACAAAGCTTTAAGCATGTAGGCGATGCCTCCTTATACAGTGCACTCATCGGTCGATCTATCTCTGTCTCATGTTAATGCCCAAACATGTCCATGAACTTTGGATATAATGTACCTTATATCTAATTTGGAAGTACAGGGTTGGTCATTTTGAGGAGCGTTCCACAAAATACACATGTTAAAAGTAAGCAACAAATATTTGGGTGAGGTAAAAGATCCCTGCAGTTATTAGAGCTCCCCTTGTATGGAGGGCATAAAACTCTTGCGGATCAGCTCCGTTATAGGCAATTCAAGACAGGTAGCCGTGGCAGACTCATGCCCGTCATATCTGCCATTTAAGTGGTGCCAATGTAAATGTCCCCCTGTTAGTGTCTGCCACGTGTTCCTCTGTTTCTGGGCCCCCTGGTCCCACTCATAAGTGCCTGTAGCCCTCTCACGCCTACTCAGAATGACCACCTTTATTCGTAACCAAATTTTGGTTTGTGTTGTCTGGGACTTATAGTGACTATCTTGGCTTTCAGTGATGTTTCTTAATAGGAGATCTAACCGCCCGGTTTGATGTCTGGATGTATATTTTTTACCAGTATTTATTTTCTACAGTTGTAGATTTTTCAGATTTTTTAATACTTTAAATAGTATTTTTATTCTTTCATTATATTTCTAAGATACGTAATAAATTAAAATGCTTTCATTTCAACTTTCTGTAAGTATTATTATTTTAATTTTATAAATTCCAATATAAATTACTTTTTTGCATGGTAATGATTCACCCAAAAATTTGAGAGATAAAATCTGACACAGAAATTAGGAAAGCCTAAAAACAATAAAGCATTGAGGGGACTCTAATCGCCAGGAAATCCAATAAAAGAGTTTAATCCGGCCAGTAGGCCTTCTCACTGCTTCTCTTCAACCATCCCTTTGGGAACCTCGTTGCCCTGCGGCAGGATGATAAGCTCCCTGCCTTCAACCAGCATCTGGGCCACTTTTTTCCTTGCGGAGCTCAGTGCCCTCCACACAGTGCCACGAGAGACGCCCATCCTCTTTCCGGCCTCTTCCTGCGTTAAGCCTTCATGGTCGACCAGTCTGAGCGCTTCGAACTCCTCGTAAGTCATGAAAATCGGAGGTTTAGGCTGTCCAACGGGTGGCAGCGCGGGATAGAAATGTCTAACCTGGGGAATAAATCCTATCATCCTCATCTTTCTTCTTCTGCCCCTTCCACGGCCCCTGCCCGGCCCCATTCCCATCGGCATCGTTATCGGATACCCTAACGACAGTTCACTTTATAGGCTTTCCGCCTCCAGTAACGGTTATAATCCTTTAACCCCAAGTTAACCTGGTGGGAAAAATGGCGTTTAGACTTTCCGAGAGAAAGATAGGCTGGCATAAGGACTTTGACAGCTCACACTTTCTGGCCCTTCCCTACGAGAGCAAGTGCCTCCGCATACACGGGCACACCTACAACGTTGACGTCGAGATATGGGGCGAGCTCAACGAGAGCGGCATGATATTCGACTTCAACCATCTCAGCAGGCTCATAAAGCTCCTCGACCATAGGATTCTGGTGAGCGAGAAGTGGGTCGTTAAGAGGGGGGACGGCAAGCTCATCATCGAGAAGAACGGAAAGAGGCTCGAACTTCCCGAGGACGAGGCGGTCGTTCTCAACAAGCCTAACGTTACGGCTGAATACATAGCGGAGTGGTTCGCCGAGAAGATAGCCGAGAAGGCCGGGGACAACGTGAAGCGCATAAAGGTGAAGATATGGGAGGATCCGAGGAGCTACGCGGAGGTAACGCTAGAGAGAAAGAACTAGCAGTTCCTCTCCCTCTTTTCTGGCATTTCCCCTTTAATCCCGCACTTTTCATAGAACGCCTTCAGCATCTCTCCGGCTTTTTCTCTGAGCTCGCTGAAGTACTCCTCTTCAAAGGCCTCTTCCGCTTCGAGGGCCAGCATATAGGCGGTCCTCATGTACGCTACCCCAGTATCGCAGTCGCTCCTGTTGGCTATCTTTTCGGCCACGTCCACAATGTAGCCAGCGAAGGAGTGCAGTATTCTCCGGTAGTCGTTCTGGAAGCCGTTCTCGTTGAGCCAACCTTTCAGAGTGAGAAACAGCTTGAAGATAGGAACCTCGGTGCTTTCGTCCCTGAAACGGCGGTAGTGTATGAGCAGGTACTGAAAGACCGAGATGAGGAATTTTCCGACGTCCGCCTTTGTGCCACCGTTTGCGATGACGAACTCTTCAAACGCCCTCAGGCCACTTTTCCCACTCTCAGCGAACTTTGTTAGTATGGGCCCGTATGATGTGGAGTACTGGGAAAAGTCGATCTCCCCCAGCTCTGGTATTTCAGGGAACATACTCACGATAGCATTCTTGACATCCATTCATCCCACCCAAACCGTTAAATCCTGGGGCGCTTATTAGGTTTTAGGTGATCTGCATGAGGTTCTCGCGGGGTAGAAACTTCCTGTTCAGGGTTCCCGAGGGGAGAGAGCTCCTCAGCTACATAAACGAGTTCGCGGAAAAGAACAACGTCCTCATAGGGACGGTCACTGCGATTGGTAGCCTGAGGAACCCTAAGATAGGGTACTTTGACGAGGAGGCCGGTGAGTATAAGATCATCACGCTGACGGGAACCTACGAGCTTGTCTCCCTTCTCGGCAATATAAGTCTCAAGGACGGGAAGCCCTTTGCCCACCTCCACGTCGCCCTCGGTGATTCGGACGGCATGGTCTACGGCGGACACCTTATCGAGGGCGA
This sequence comes from Thermococcus sp. M36, assembly GCF_012027355.1. Lineage (NCBI taxonomy): Archaea > Methanobacteriati > Methanobacteriota > Thermococci > Thermococcales > Thermococcaceae > Thermococcus > Thermococcus sp. M36. Next base: position 213,838 of record NZ_SNUH01000001.1, on the reverse strand, counting down.
AGTTTTTGTCACAGAGGTGTTCATTCAGGAACTCTTGGGTGAGCCTCTAGAAAGGAAGCTGAAGGAGAACGGGCTGGCGTTGTGGGATGCGGAAGACTGACCCAGGTGGTTACAACATCCTTTTATTTTTTCAGGCTAGCTCTTTTCGGTGGTGGCATGGGCCTCAAGGCGAAGCTGGCCAGAAAGTTTGTCTACACAATCTTTCCCGACGTGAGGAAGTTCACCGATAAAAAGCCCGCCCTTGAGCAGTCCCTTCACTCCCCCGAGGGGCGGCTCGTGCCTGAGGTGGTTGCCCTCTACGGCAGGCCGGGTATTCACATACTCAAGATGGTTCTCGTCCTCCCGTACCTCATAGGAACAGCATACTACACCCGAAAGAGCGTGGCGAGCGTGAGGAGAAACCCTCTGAAGGGCAAAAAGAAAGCTCCGTCGGAGTTCTTCGAGGAGCTTGAAAGCTATGCAGAGTCCCTCGGCGTTTCGAGGCTTGGCTACACGAGGTTAACTCCGGAGCTCGTCTTCTCCAACAGGACGGTGCTCTTTGAGAATGCGATAGTTCTCCTCATGGAGATGCGGAGGAGTGAAATCTCAAAGGCCCCGGGTGTTGGGGCCGGTATTGAAGTGTGGAGAACCTACTACCGTCTCACCAGGGCAGCTTACAGGATAGCGGAGTTTTTGAGAAAGAATGGCTTCAACGCCCAACCCGATCCTGCCATCGGGGGAAGCACGAACTTCCCGCTTCTGGCCCAGAAGGCAGGCCTTGGCTACATCGGGAAGCACGGGCTTTTGATAACCCCCGAATACGGGCCGAGTGCACGAATCGCCGCCGTTTATACCGATTTGGAGCTGCCTTACACGGATGAGAACGTGAAAGAGTACGTGTGGATTCCTGACTTCTGTAACTACTGCAATGCCTGTGTGAGGGCCTGTCCTGCAGAGGCGATTTATCTAAATCCAAAGATTCTTGAGAACGGGGCTGAAGTCCACATAGACTACACGAAGTGTGCCGCTGTCTTCTCAAGAACCCTGGGCTGCTCAATCTGCATAAAGGAATGCACGTTCACAAAAAGCAGCTATGAGAGGGTAGAGAGAGCCTATGAGAAAATAGCAGAAAAAGAGGGAAAGATCGGCTAAAACACCGAGTTGAGCCTTCCACCATCGACTGGAATCATGGCGCCGTTTATGTAACTTCCGAGGTCGCTCGCGAGGAAAGCGACGAGGTAACCTATCTCCTCGGGCTCGCCGAGCCTCCCAAGGGGTATCGGCTTCGCGTAGTCGGCTAGGGCTTCCTCGACGGTTTTTCCTTCCCTCTCCGCCCTGTCCTTTGCAAGCTGTATCATCCTATCGGTTCTTATTATTCCGGGCATTATGCCGTTGACGGTTATGCCCTTCGGCCCGAGCTCCTTCGCAAGCGTTCTTACGAGGCCCGCCATTGAAATCCTCACAACGTTGCTGAGGGCTATGTTTGATATCGGCTCCTTTATGGCCACACTCGTGGAGTAGACTATCCTTCCGAAGCCCTTCCGCTCCATTGCCGGAACGAGGGCTCTGGTGAGATAAACCGCAGGGTAAAGGAGCAGTCTAACCGCGCCTTCCCAGTCCTCCATGTCCATCTCCATGAAGTAGCCCGGCTTCGGCCCGCCGGTGGAGAAGAAGAACACATCCGGCTCACCAATGTTTTCAAGCTCTTTTACGGTTCTCTCAAGGTCTTTGCGCTTTGTCAGATCCGCGACGATGTATTCAACGTTCACGTCGCTCTCGGCCTTTATCTTCTCTTTTGCCTTCTCCAGGTTCTCCGCGCTCCGCGAGAGGAGTATAACGTCAGCGCCGGCTTTTGCAAGAACCCTCGCGACGCCGAAGCCTATGCCCTTGCTGGAGGCGGTCGCGAAGGCCAGCTTCCCGGAGAGGTCTATGTCCAGCATGTCCATCACCGAAAAGAGTTGGCGACGAGGCTAAAAACCGTTACTGCGCACTTTTGGGCAGTGAGAACAGCACCGAGTAGTGCCAAAGCACTATGGGGAATATGCCAATGAACTCGGATATTGCAATGCCCCTGAAAGCTCCAAAGGCCCATTTAGTTAGAACAACCTCTGTGAGGAACAGGGCGACCGTGAGGATTCCAATGCCCTTACAGCCTTCCAGCCATAATCCTAATCCCGCTATCAGGTAGCCAAAGCTCGCAAAGAGGAAGAAACCCCAGCTCACTGTGTAATGCAGGGGCGTGCCTTTGGGGAAGAGGCCTATTAGCGCGAGGAAAGCGAGACCAATGACAAAAACCCCGACCCCGAGCTTTTCGACGATGTTCCTCATCTCGCCCAAGAGCCCCAGGGAGTAATAAATCCCGAGAAGAGCCGTCACAATGAGCGGGATGTTGAGAACCCAGTTGTGGGGCAGGCCGAGCTTTCCGAGGTCGCTGATGGCGTTTTCCGTGATGCTCCATCAGGAGCGGTTGATGTAAGTCGCGGCGCATATCCCCGAGAACACGACGAGGGGAGCAATCTCACCAGCGACCAACTGCGGGCGTCTCATGAGGGCTCACTGGAAAATAGTTAGGGAATGGAACTAAAAATCTAACTCACCAGCGGCCCCCGCGACCTCTTCCCATACCGCCTCCGCGGCCGTAGCCTCTGCCCATTCCGCCGCCCTCAGGACCTATAACTGCTCCGGTGAGCTCACCGCGGAGGAACGCCTCAACAGCCTCGCGGACGGTCATGTTTGCGGGCGCCGAGACCATCCTTATCCCTGCTGCCTGAAGGACGCCTGATGAGTTTGGTCCGAACTGACCGGATATTATGACCTCTGCCCCCTGGTCGATGGTGAATTGGGCCGCGGTCACTCCTGCCCCCCTCGGCTGAGAGTAGCCGGGGTTTGGAAGCACCTGGACGTTGGTTATCTGCCCGTTCTCAACGTCGACTATCGTAAAGGTCGGGGTTCTTCCGAACGCTGGGTTAACCCTGTCGTCGAGACCCCCGTTTATGGTTGATACGATTATCCTCATCACTACCACCTCCGCAGAAATTAGGAAAACCGAACTTAAAAAAGTTTGCATAAGCTCAGAATGGCCCGAACCCCGGGCGCGGCCTGAGGAACTCCCGTATTATAAGGAGAACCAGCAGGCCGAGGGCATACGGGAGGGCCACCAGGAAAAGTTTGACCAGGAAGTATATTATCCCGATCAGTACCAGCAGGTCGATGATTCCGTAGGCCCCTCCGAATGGGTAGAACCCGCGTCCTCTTCCGTATCCTCTTCCCATTCCTCGCGGCATCTGGATTTTCCTCCCTTATTTCCACTGCTTCAAAATAAAAGGCTAAGAACAGGGGGTCACCACCAGCCGAAGAACCTGGCGAGCCACGTTCTCCTGCTGGGCTGGCCAGTCCATGGGCAATAGCCAAGCCTGGCCCCCCAGCCTCTACCACCTCTGCCCCATCCGCGGCCCCAACCGCGTCCTCTTCCCCAGCCGCCACCGCGGCCCCAGCCTCTGCCCCATCTGGAGCCGTAGCCGTAAGCCGGATACGGCGGGTAAGGGCCGTAGGCCGGCGCGGGGTTTGCTGGCGTTGTCGGCGCCATTGGGGCGGCCGGGGGCATTGGGGTAGTCGGCGTCGGCACGCTGAACTGCCCGACGCTTCCGCTGACAACTGCCTTTATGGCATCCTCGACAGGAGTTCCCGGGGCGACCTGGTAAAGCTTTATTCCTGCAGCCTGTATCGCGCCGAGGGCGTTCGGGCCGACCTGCGGGGCTATTACTGCCTCAACACCCTCGTTGATAAGGGTCTGGACTGCCATCGGGCCAGCTCCGCCTCCTGCCATCGCCGCCCCGTTCTGGACGACCTTCTCGTTGGTTATGTTTCCGTTCTCGTCAATGTCCGCTATGTAAAACGCTGGAGCGCGCGCGAAGACTGGCGCAACTGTATCGTTAAGCCCACCGCCATTAGTTGGGATTGCGATCTTCATGTTAACCGCCTCCATTTTTCCTTCATTATTTTGTGCATATGCACAACATATAAAGTTTTCGGTCACCCTAATAGTTCCGGCAAAAAAGATTAAAGCAAAACTACTCCCTGCTCTTCAAGCGCCTCATGTAGAACTTCCTGCCGTTGTATTCGAGCTCTATAAGCTTTTTCGTCTCCAAAAGCCTCTCGACGACGCTCCAGTCGGCGTCGGCCTTTCTAAGGAACTCTCTAACGGCCTCTTCCCTCATCGGATGAACGGCGGTAATGCTGAGTAAATCCTCCTCAACGTTACCTGTGAAGGCAAACGTATTCCCCTCATAGCCTATTAGGTATTCAACGTGCCTTTCCCCGAGGGCCTCTGCAAAGGTCTGGAAGGCACGGTTTATAACCGCCTCGGGAGCCGGTTTTACCCATGACTCTGCCGGTGGTCTCGTGGGAATCGCTATGTACGCTTTATCAGGTTTAAGCTCCCGCAGAAACTCCGCAATCCTCTCGAACTCGTTCCCGTATTCTACCCCATCCACCAGCATGGTCTCGGTAACGAGGGTTCCTTTAAAGGCTCTCCTGAATTCAAGCATGCCTTCGAGGAGCTTCTCCAGATTCAGGCTCTTATGGGGTCTGTCCACCTTCCTCCAGAGGGGTTTACTGACCGCATCCACCTTGAGCGAGACAAAGTCGAGCTTGAGCAGGTCTTCCCTTACGTCTTCACGCCAGATAAGGGACGCGTTGATCAGCGCAGCGAGCTTTATGCCGAGTTCGCGGAGGAGTTCCACCTCCCTCCCAAGGTTGATGTCAAGGGTTGGCTCCCCGTCCGGGACGAAGGTTATGTAATCTATGCGCTCTCCCCTCCTGTGGGCTTCCTCAACTTTCTTTTTTACCTCTTCAAATATCAGCTCCGGCTCATAAAAGGGCCTTCTCTCAAGTTCCATCCTCAGCGTTTTTCCTATCTGACAGTAGATGCAGGCGTAGCTGCACACCTTGTCCGGGATGTTGTTTACACCAAGGCTCCTTCCGAGCCTCCTCGAGGGAACGGGTCCAAAGGCGATCATATCACCACCATAATTAGGTTGCCCTAAAAGCGTATAAGGGTTTCCTCGGAAGGTTCATATAGGGGGGAGGGGAGATACAGACGGTGACTCCAGGGGTTCCCCTTCGAAGTGCCGGAAGATGCGTGGTGGGGCTTCTACAACAACCCCTTCCCGTGGGAGAGAGGCTGCCAAACGGCGTCTCGATTTTTGGGGCAAACTTTAAGGTGCTGGCCAACGGGAGGATAATAAGGGGGATTGGAGTTTACTGCAACAATCCCATGATCAAGCTGGTAGGTATGTTTGAGGAGGGAGAGGTGGTGAAAATTGCTTTTGAGCGAAATCAAAAGGAAAGCCCTTAAGCTCGTCGGCGAGGTTGAGCTCCTTGACTTCGGCTTCGCCCTTCCATACACGTGGGTTCTCATCAGGGGGCCGGAGAGAAAGGCCCTGGGAGTCGCGATGACCCTGCCCGAGGAGGTTCAGCGCTACACGAACTCCATAACCGAGCCGTCAGTTGAGACGTTCATAGAGAAGGCCGACAGCCTTAACGTCATAGAGAGAACCCTCGGTCTGGCGGCAATAAACGCGGTCTCGCAGTACCACATAGTCCTGAGCGGTGCGGAGTGGGTTGACGTCCTTGAGCTTCTCCCTGAAAACGCGGGCAAAGTAGCCATGATAGGCAACATGCCTCCTCTTGTGAAGGAACTCCGCGGGAAGGGGTTTGAGGTCTACGTCTTTGAGAGAAACGCCAGGCTCTGGGACAAAGACACCTACAGCGACGCTTTGGAATACCACCTCCTTCCCAAGATGGACGCGGTGATAGCGAGCGCGAGCTGTCTGGTCAATGGAACGATAGACATGCTAATTGAGAGGGCGAGTAATGCCCGTATCTTTGTGCTCACCGGCCCAACAGGCCAGCTCCTGCCAGAGTTCCTGAAGGGGACGGGTGTTACTCACCTAGCATCAATGAAAGTCGTTGATATTGAGAAGGCTCTGCTTGGCCTCAAGCTTGGCTCCTTCAGGGGGTTTGAGAAGGGGAACAGAAAGTACGTGGTGAGGGTACCGTGAGTTCCGGGACATGAATACAGAGCAGAGCGGGAAATTAGGGCCAGAAACTGTTTATTCCTCGACTATTGGGATCCCTATTTCTATTTTTCCCTTACCTGCTCCCAGAGGTCGTCGAAGTTCTCAACAAGCCTCTGAAGCGCCACACTCAGCTCCCTCGTCCTCGTGAAGAAGACCACCTTGTTGGTCTTGTCTCGTATCCTGAGGAAATTGGGCCCCATTCTAAATGCAGCCAGAACGTCAACGTCGAGGAGCTGGCTTACCACGGCTTTGAACTTCCTTGGATCGCCGTGGCTTCTTTCCTCTTCCTCCTCAAAGTCCTTTGCCTTGTTGTGCCGCCTTTCGAGGAGCTTCACACTCCCATCGGAACAGACCTCGTATATCGCGAAGAACTCCGAGTCTCCATAGTGGGCGTCGATGAGGTGTTCATCGTCTTCCATTCCAACTGCAACCTTGAAGCAGCGCTTTTCACTCATGGGCATCCCCGTTTTGAGCGTATGCACAAAGCTTAAAAACTTTTAGGTCAGCCTAATTCCGGAGGTGAGAGCTTGCAGATAGCCGTGAGCGGTGGAAAGGGAGGAACCGGAAAGTCAACTGTGGCGGTGAATCTCGCCATTGCACTCAGAAAGCTCGGACTTGAACTTACTTTCGCCGATCTCGACGTCGAGGCGCCAAACGACCACCTTCTCCTAGGTGTTGAGCTGGCCAACGAGGAGCCCGTCATGCAGTTCGTGCCGAAGTTTGATTACTCAAAGTGCACCCGGTGCAGGAAGTGCGCCGAAGCCTGCGAGGAGCACGCGATAATAACCCTGAGGGACGGCACTCCATTCCTCATGCCGAACCTCTGTTCTGGCTGCCGTGCGTGCGAGATAGTCTGCCCGGTTTCCGGGGCCATCCTTGAGGCCTTCCGTGTTGTTGGCCACACATACCTTACCCGGACTCCATATGGCTTTACCCTCGTTACCGGGAGGCTCAGGGAAGGGGAGGAGCGTTCGATGCCCCTGGTGGTTGCCGCGAAGAAGAAGGCCCAGGCGGTTCAGAAGGGGCTTCTGTTAATCGACACCGCCGCGGGAACAGGGAACACCGTTTCGAAGGCGGTGGAGTTCTCCGACCTTCTAATAGCGGTCACCGAGCCGACCCCACTGGGAATCCACGACACGGAGCTGATACTAGAGCTCGGGAGGCTGATGGATATACCCACATGGGTCGTGATAAACAGGGTGGACCTCGGTGAGAGGGAGAAAGTCTATGAGCTGACAGAGAAGTACGGCGCTGAGGTCGTCGCCGAAATCCCTTACAGCGAGAACATCGTGAGGAGCTACGTTGAGGGCAGGCCGATTGTTCTGGCAGATTACCCGGAAGCTGAGATATTCATTGGGTTAGCAAAGAAGGTTCTCGGCTTTTTCGGGGGTGGTGAGTAATGCAGATAGCGATAGCGAGCGGTAAGGGCGGCGTTGGAAAGAGCACGATAACGGCCTCGCTCCTCTACTTCCTCAAGGACGACTACAGGCTGGTGGCCGTTGATGCAGACGCTGAAGCTCCAAACCTCGGCCTTCTCCTGGGTGTTGAGCGCTGGGAAGAGGAGAGGGAGCACATAGGGGCCAAGGTCGCGAGGATAAAGGCGGAGAGCTGCGTAAGGTGCGGCATCTGTATGGAGCGCTGTCCATACGACAGCATCTACATCAACGAGGAAGGCAACTATGTGATCAATGAGCTCACCTGCGAGGGCTGCAACGTCTGCGGCCTCGTCTGCCCGGTTCCGGGGACGATAACCCTCGAGGAGGCGCGCTCCGGGGTGATAAGGAAGGCCACCACGAAGTACGGTTTCCCAATAATCTCCGCCCAGCTCGACGTTGGGAGGCCAGAAAGCGGAAAGCTCGTTACCGAGGAGAAGGAGTGGGCGAAAAGGCTCATGGGGGAGCTTGGTCTTGACCATATGATAGTGGACAGTGCCGCTGGAATAGGCTGTCAGGTGATAGCGAGCCTTGGAGGGGCTGACCTCGCGATACTCATAGCCGAGCCGACTCCCGCTTCACTCTCCGACGTCCAGAGGGCCTACAGGGTCGTCCAGCACTTCAGGGAACCTGCCTATCTCATCATCAACAAGGCCGACATCAACCCGGGCTTCACGGCACTAAGGGAGTGGGCTGAGAGTGAGGGGATCCCGATACTCGGAGAAGTTCCCTACGACAGGTCAATACCAAGGAGCATGGCCATGCTCAGGCCGGTCGTTGAGGCATTTCCCAAATCAAAAGCGGCAAGGGCCCTTAGGGATATCGCCGAGAGGATAAAAAAGGAGATAATCGGCTGACTCCTTCCTCCCTTTTTAACCCAAACCTTAAAAGCCCCCTTACCAAGTGGTTTCGGTGGTGGAAATGGCGCAGGTGAATGAACAGCTTGAGAGGCTCGCTTACGAGTACCAGCTCCTCCAGGCCCAGGCACAGCTCCTGGCCCAGAACCTTGAGCTCCTCACCCTTGGAAGGAACGAGTTCCAGGCCGTCAAGGAGACCCTTGAAGGGCTCAAAAAGGTTGAGGACGAGAGACCGGAGATACTCGTGCCCATCGGCGCGGGATCGTTCCTCAGTGGGGTCATAGTTGATAAAAACCACGCGATAGTTAGTGTTGGGGCAGGGTATGCCATCGAGAAGAGCCTGGACGATGCCATAGCTTACCTTGAGGCCAGGATAAAAGAGTATGAGGATGCCATAGCCAGAACCCAGGAGGGGCTTAGGAAGCTTGAGGCCCAGCTCGGAGAGCTCGCCCAGAAGGCGCAACAGCTTCAGCAGAGGCAGGCAATGGGCTTCAGCGTTAAAAAATGAATGATCAGAGGCTCTTTTTCTTTTGATACCACTCCACCGTCTTCTTTAGCCCCTCCTCAAGGCTCCACTCCGGCTCGAAGCCGAGCTTCTTGATCTCGCCTATGTCCGCGAGGCTGTGCCTTATATCTCCGGGCCTCGGCTTATCAAAGAGAATCGAGGTGTTCGCCCCGGCTATCTCGATTATCTTGGTGGCGAGCTCCAGTATGCTCGTCTGTCTTCCGGTTGCGACGTTGAAGACCCTCCCGTTCGCGCGCCTGCTCTCGGCGACGAGGACGTTCGCCCTAACGATGTCCTTCACATAGATGAAGTCCCTCGTCTGCTTTCCGTCTCCAAAGATGACCAGCGGTTCGTTTTTCAGCGCCCTGTTGATGAAGATGCTTATCACTCCCGCGTACTGATTAAAGCCCTGTCTGGGGCCAAAAACGTTGAAGTAGCGAAGGGCAACAACCGGAAGGCCGTACAGCTCGTGAAAGACGCGGAGATACTCTTCAGCGGTTGCCTTGGTCACACCGTACGGCGAGAGGGGTTTTGGCCTCTCAGTCTCTTTTAAGGGGAGGTTTGGGTTGTCTCCGTAGACCGCTGCCGAAGATGCAAAAATGAGCTTTCCATGCCCCTCAAGGAGCGCCCTGAGGATATTGAGCGTCCCCAGCACGTTGACCTCTTCGGTAAAAATGGGGTTCTGGACGCTTTCAACGACGCTAACCTGGGCGGCCTCGTGGAAAACATAGTCTGCGTTGCTGATTAGCTCCGCTATCGCCTCGTAGTCTCTTATATCCGCCCTGACGAGCTTCGCCCCCGGAGGGACGTTCTCCTCCTTTCCAGTGTAGAGGTTGTCGATTATGATTACCTCGTTGTCCTTAACGAGCTCCCAGGCTATGTGAGAGCCTATGAAGCCTGCACCGCCCGTGACAACGACCAGCTTGTTCCTCATTTTAATACCCCCATGAGTGGTGTTTGTCACAGGTTTTAACTTTTTACCGCCCCATTTGTGGACTGTTTGACTGATTCGTGTCTAATTCGAAATCGTTATAAGCCCCCTATTGACTTAAACCTGGGTAAGGAGCCATGCCGAGCTACATCGTTGTTGGTGGTCAGTGGGGAGACGAGGGCAAGGGTTCCGTTATAGCATACCTTGCCCTGAAGGACAGGCCCGACCTGATAGCGCGCGGCGGAGTGGGAACGAACGCAGGACACAGCGTCTTCATAAACGGGAAAAAGTACGCGGTGAGACAGCTCCCAACGGGCTTCATCCAGACTGAGGCGAGGCTTCTCGTCGGCGCCGGCGTTCTCGTTGACCCGGGTGTGTTCTTCCACGAGCTTGAGCACCTGAGGGACTTCGACGTTGCCCGGAGGGTCGGCATAGACTACCGCTGCGCGATAATCGAGGGGAAACACAGGGAGCTGGATAGCACCAACAGCCACCTCCATGGGGAGATAGGCACCACTGGAAGCGGGTGCGGCCCGGCAAACGCCGACAGGGTAATGAGGACAGCGAAGCTTGCAAAAGACATCAAAGAACTCGAGCCGTACCTCACTGATGTGGCCAGTGAAGTCAACGACGCCCTTGATGACGGAAAGCTCGTCCTGGTTGAGGGAACGCAGGGCTTCGGGCTGAGCCTCTACTACGGAACCTACCCCTACGTGACCTCCAAGGACACAACCGCCTCGGCGATAGCGAGTGACGTCGGAATAGGTCCGACGAGGGTAGATGACGTCATAGTGGTCTTCAAGAGCTTCCCGACGAGGGTTGGAGCCGGCCCGTTCCCAACCGAGATGGACGAGGCAGAAGCGGAAAGGCTGGGGCTCATCGAGTACGGAACCGTCACCGGCAGGAGGCGCCGCGTGGGCTGGTTCGACTTCGACTTCGCCCGCTACTCCGCCCGGATAAACGGAGCCACCATGCTCGCTTTGACGATGCTCGACAAGTACGATAAGGATGCCTTTGGAGTTACCGACTACGACAAACTGCCCAGGAGGGCGAGGAAGTTCGTGGAGGAAATAGAGGAGCGCGTCGGTGTCCCCGTTGCCCTCATCAAGACCGGACCCGAACTCGAGCACATCATTGACAGGAGAGATGTCATATAATGTTCAGGAGGGCCTTGAAAATCCACAGGAGCGCCCCCGCCGATACAAAGGCCAGGAACTCTATCAGCAGGCCCAGCACGAGCTTTTTCCACTTCCCAATGTTCGCCCTTCCCATTTTGTTCAGACAGTCTTCCGCGACGAGCACCGGAACGGCCTTGTAGGAGCCGTAGACGAGCAGGACGTAGAGCCACGCGAGGGGGTTGAACGAGAGGAAGACTGCCCCCATCTGCTCCATCAAAATACCTGTGGCACCGCCTATCAGGAAGACCTCCCACCAGCGGTAGTCGTACCGCCTCACCGCAAGGCCCCAGTAGAGGACGAAGGGCAGGTAGTAGGCGAAGGCCAGGTAGAGGTCTGTCAGCGGGTCGGGATGGAGGAGTATCCGCTCCGCGGGAGGACGCTTCAGGTTGTCTATAACTGCCAGTATCTCTACCAGATAGGCCGAGGCCATTCCAACAGCCAGGTACTTTGCGAAGCTGCTTCCGCGGGAGCCGTAGAGGGCCTGGACTTTTCCCGGAACCGGTGGATTAGGGCAAGAACGGTGAAGATGATCCACGTCGTCCCGAGCCAGGGGACCGTGAGCACGGGTATCAGACCGGCGAAATGGAAAAGGCGCTCCCCCCTGGTGCTGGGCCCCATTTTAACCCTCCCTGGAGTGCTCCACGAGCCACCCCACTATGGTTCTGTGGAACTCCTCGCCCCATTCGGGGTCTTCGAAGATCTCGTGGTACGCCCCCTCGAACTCCCTCAGCGTCTTGTCCCCAACCTTGAGCTTTCCAAAGAGCTTACGGGCGCCCTCGGGGGGAGTTATTATGTCTGCCGTTCCGATAAGCAGCAGGACTGGAACCGTTATCTTTTCCGCATCTTCATGCGCCCTCTCCATGTTCTCGAAGACGCTCTTTCCTAGACCTGCTGAAATCCTGTCGTGAACCAGGGGGTCATCTATGTAGCGCTTTACAGCGTCCCTGTTCCTTGAAAGCAGGTTCGGGTCTAGCCCGTTGGAGAGGGTCACCCCGAACGCAACCCTGCCGAGGAACTTTGCAAGGGCCACCATGAAGGCTGGCGTTTTTGGACTCCTAGCGAGTGCGGGGGAGGAGGCCACGACGCCCCTTATCTTTTCGGGCCTCGTCTCGGCGTACCTTATTACCGCCAGCCCGCCGAGGCTGTGGCCGAATATGAAGGGGCTCTCACCGATTTCTTCGATTATTGAATCAATTATTTCCATGGCCTGCTCTATGCTTGCATGTCCCCTCTTGCCGGGACTTTTCCCGTGGCCGGGCCAGTCGAAGGCATAGACGGCAAAGCCAGCATCGGTGAGCATCGAAATGAGCTTTTCATACCTCCCGCTGTGCTCGCCGAGGCCGTGGACAAGAATGACCCAGCCGCGTTCTGGTGTGCCGAATTTGGCTTTGTAAATCTCCATATTCACACCTCCAGCCACAGGAGCTTGGGGGAGTCTGTCAAAACCCCCTCCTCACTTACGACGGCCTGAAGGCCGTTGTTCTGAATAACCGCCACGTGGAGGGCATCGGACGGGCGGAGGTTGTACTATAACTTGATGTTCCACCGATAAAAGAATTGTGGTGAAAAAACAGGGGATGCTGTCACGAAGAGAACGGCCCTGTTTTCAGCTTTTTGTTTGCAAAACTGAGGATTTTCCTGACGTCGTCCTCTATGGTGTCCGGCTCGGGCTTCATGAGGACATAGAAGACGTTGGTGCTCGGTGTGAGGGAGACGTGCTTGATGTTCCCCGGCTTTGATAGGGACTCCACTAGGTACTTCAGGAGCTCAACATCGCGCCTCTTTTCGTATAGCGCCTCGTACTCCCTGTTTCCTATCACAACGGTCTCCCTCTTCAAGAATTCCTCGTTCTCTATCCTGGGCTTTATTCTGTAGTACCCCTTCTGGATGAGGTGGGCCTCACGCTTTATCTGGGATTGCGGTTTGACGACTATGTAGAGTTTGTCGTGCCTGCTTGTGAGCAGGGCTATCGGGAAGTAAAGCAGGCTCTGTCTCGGGAGGAGCGTGAGCGTGTACTCGAACTTCTTAACGTTGTCCCTGTTGACCCGGTAGTATGCCCTGAAACCTATGTATCCTCCGAGCCAGACGTACTCCTTGTCCTCAGGCTTCACCACATCTTCAATGGAGCGCAGGTAGTGCTGCATTATCTGAAGGTTGAGTTTTCTGCCCTTGAAGAACTGTATGGACGAGACGGCCGCCAGAACCATAATGGCAAGTATAAACCCGGATGTTATCTCCATGATTAGACCTCCTCAACCGGATAGTACCTTTGGAGCGTCATGTCGTCCACTATCTCAAAGTATCCCAGCCTGCCCCCTAAAACCTTTACCATCTCCCGGATGATTTTGGCCTGGAGCGGCCAGATGAGGGCCATTGCGAAAGGGTGGGGCGGGGTGTGTCTGGCGAAGGCCACGTACACCACCGTTTTTTCACCATCAACGACCACGCGGGTTACCAGCCCTTCGTCTACTATGCTCATCCCGGTAAACGGGTTTTTCACATCCCTGAGGAGCTCAAGAACGCCCTCTGCCCTCAACCACCATGCCTCCGAGCTTCTCAAGCCATTCAAGGCCCCGTGGTTCCTCCGCGAACATGGGGATCCTGACGACATCCACTCCATTAAACTTCTTCTCTATTTCTGCCAGAACCCTTTCCTGGGCCTCAAGCTTGACCCTTATCTCTGGTATTTCCCTGTCCAGTGTTATGACCTTGTTAACGACTATCAGATTAAAAGGCACCCTGAACTTTTTTAGACTCTCGTATGCCCTCTCTGTCTCGTAGAGTGGGAGCATTTCCGGGTTCATCACTGCCACGACGCTGGTTTTTCTTGGATCAGTTATCACACTCTCAACGAACTCCACCTCCGAGCGGTAGGCCCTCAGCTCCTTCATGACCGCGTCTTCCTCCTCTTCCTTTGGGAGTGTGAACTCCTCCCCGTCCACCACGAACTTCTGCTCCCCCTGTATCCTGGCTATCGCCCTCCTGCGTTCAAGTATCTTCCTCCTTATCTCTATCAGCTTGTCCGCCCAGAGGAGAGATATCCTCGGCAGCGCCAGAACCCTGAGCGTCAGTCCCGTCGGCGGCGTGTCGAACACTATGACGTCCCACTCATCACCGCCGGCCAGTATCTCCCTCACCGCTTCGAGCGTTGCGTATTCCTCTATGCCCGGTGAGAAGCTCAGGACTTCGAAGTACTTCTCAAGGTTTATCACTGTCAGGTAGCGGTACATGTGCTTCAGGTTCTTTTCCAGGTGCTTCAGGTAGCTCTTTATGAGCTTCTCCATGTCCAGTTCGCTCGCGTAGAGGTTCTCGGTGAGCTTTTTCGGCCTGTCCTTGAGCTTCACCATGAACACGTCCCCGAGGTTGTGCGCCGGATCGAGGGACACTATGAGCGTCCTGTATCCCCTTCTCGCGAGCGCAACCGCGATGGCGGCGCTGGTCGTGGTCTTGCCGACACCGCCCTTACCTATCACGAACACGGTTCTGAACCCTTCGGACGGCAGAAGGTACTCCCTCACGGCCACCACCTCAGTCTATGTCGAACATCCCCGCCACCTCGGCGAAGACGTCGTCCAGGTCAACCGCCCTCTGGTGCATCACCTTTATCTCCCTCACCATGTGAGGCATCAGCCTGATGACCAGGGTCGTCGGGGGGGAGGGTATCCCGACAAAGGCCCCCATCAGGACGAGGGCGAACACGTTTTCCAGCTCCCTGAGCTCGAATTCGATGTATTCCGTGGACTGCTGTCTGAACGCCCCCATGAACCCTTCAAGGAACGCTTTAACGTCGGTGATGATCCTCTTTGGCATGGCCCAACCTCCTAAACTCCTATCCACCCGGCCTTGACGCCGGCCTTTCCCGTGCTTTTAGCCTGCATGACGTGTATCTCCCTCAGCACATGGGGCAGTAGGCGGTATGTGAGCTCGCTGGGCGGGTGTGGGAGGCCGATATAGCTCCCGAAAAGGAGCAATGCGAACACGTTTTCCAGCTCCTCCTCTTCCCACTGGAGCCCCTGGAGGTAGTAGAGCTCAAAACCCCTGTGGAACTCCAGCAGAACCCTGAACGGGAGGGATGCCCACCAGAGAAGCCTTTTCGCCTTCAACTCCATGCCTCCGTGAATTGAATAAAAAATGAAAGGGTTCATGCGGCCGCGTACTCTCCGGCCGGCTTCTTCCATGCGGTGTACCAGTCGAAGACCAGCAGGACGTTGAGGAGCAGGCCAACGACTGTGATGAGGCTGACCCAGAAGCCGGGCCTTATGACCACCAGGAACCATGCCAGGGCGGCGGTCACTGTTATCCACAGGAACAGTGCCGGAATGACCACTGCCCACTTCCATGCTCCAGATGGCCTCTGAATCTTGGCCACCCAGAGCGAGGCTGTCATCATGGCTATGCTGGCGAGCATCTGGTTCATGCCGCTGAAGGCGGGCCATATGATGAGCCAGCTCCCTCCCCACGCGAGGTAAACGCCGAAGACTGCGATGATTATGGACGCGACCCACTTGTTCTTGAGCACCTCTGGCCCGTGCACCATCTCCATGATCTCCTGCCAGGCGAACCTTCCAAGCCTGGTGGCGGTGTCGAGGGTCGTCAGGGCGAACGCTGAGACCCAGAGGCTGGCGAAGATCGCGCCCGTCTTGAAGGGTATTCCAAAGGCGTCCTGCAGGCCGTAGGCGTAGCTATTGGAGAAGATGCCGACCTTTATCCCGTGCTGAACCACCTGGATGGCGTACTGTGAGCCCCAGTTGTTGTAGTCGACCGGGATGTTCAGGCTCTGGAAGACCTGCAGGCCGTATATGGCTATTGAGGCTATGACTATGGTGGAGAGGAGGCCCTCGGTGAACATTCCGCCGTAGCCCACCATGAGGCCGTGGAGCTCGCTGTCAAGCTGTTTGCTGGTCGTGCCCGACCCGACGATCGAGTGGAAACCGCTCAGGGCACCGCACGCGATAACGAGGGGGATCGTGGGCCAGAACGGTGAGGGCTTGCCTCCAACGACGTTCGCCGACCAGGTGGTGAAGGCCGGTGCTGTGAAGGTTCCCGCCCCCTTAATACCGACGACTATGAACGCGAGGCCGCCGAGGATGAGGCCGAACCAGAGGATGTACGCGTTGAGGTAGTCCCTCGGCTGCAGCAGCACCCACACGGGCAGTGATGAGGCGACTATGACGTAGAGTCCGAGGACGATGTACCATGTCTGCTTGCTGGCGACTATCGGGTACTGGAAGCCGATCCATATCGCGAGGACGAGCAGTACCAGGCCGATTATGGTTCCGAGCTTGAAGTCAATCTGCACCTTGTAGAGGAGCCACCCGAGGATCACCGCGACGCCGAGGAAGAGCAGGGATGCCGTCGCCGCCTCTGGAGTGTTCACGAATATGCCCGCTATGACCGCCGCGAAGGCCGCTATGACCAGCACCAGCGCGAACCAGACGTAGAGCTCGAAGGCCATGCTCGTCCTCCTGCTCATCAGCTTTCCTGCTATCCACTGGACGGACTTTCCATCGTAGCGAATCGAGGACATCAGCGCAAGGTAGTCGTGGACTGCACCGATGAAGACGTTTCCGAACCAGACCCACAGAAGCCCTGGAAGCCATCCCCAGGCCATTGCGACCGCCGGACCGACTATGGGCCCTGCACCGGCTATGGATGCAAAGTGGTGTCCGTAGAGAACGAGCGGGTGTGCCGGGACGTAGTCAACGCCGTCGTAGAGCCTGTGGGCGGGCGTTGGCCTGTTTGGGTCCGCCTTCACGACCTTGTTCTGGAGGCCCCTGCCGTAGGTGAAGTAGAGCCCCACGTAGATCGCCGCCGCCATAAGGATTATTACAGCGGAGTTCATGGTTGCACCTCCATGCAAGTCTTCGGGCTAATGTAGACTTGTGTTCATATAAATGCTTTTCGGCAAAAAACTGAATGTATTTCGTTTTTTAACTTAAAGTTGAAATGGAACCGTTCCGTGCAGAATCAAAACATATACACTTAACAAAATTATGAAAGGAGGCCGCAGGGGGCCGATTCATCCTAGCTCTATTAGTGTTTGTCCGGTGTCTACGGTGTCGCCTTCTTTGACTAGGATTTTCTTTACGACTCCGTCCTTTGGTGCTGGTATCTCGTTCTCCATTTTCATTGCTTCGAGGATTAGGAGTCCCTGTCCGGTTTTGACGTTCTCGCCTTCTTTGACGAGGATTTTGAGGATTTTGCCGGGCATTGGGGCTGTAACGGCCCCTTCTCCCGCCGGCGCAGGGGTTGCCGGCGCGGCCGGAGCCGGAGCTGGAGCAGGAACTGCAGGAGCACTTGGGGCAGAAACCTGAACCGGGGCGGTAGCTGCTGGGCCGGCGCCCGCTATCTGGGGCAGGTACTTCAGCGCACTCAGGTCAATGCCCTCTACACCGACCTCGAACTCTACGCCGTTAACGTAAAGCTTGAACTTCTGAACCGAGGGCGGCATCTTCGGGGCCTTCCTTCCGGCCTTTCTGGCCTCAAAGAACTCCTTTGCGATCTGCGGGAAGAGGCAGTAGGTGAGGACGTCCTCTTCCTTCTCAAGGTAGCCGAGCCCCTCAAGCTCCCGCCTGCACCGCTCAAGCGCCGGTTCAAGAAGTTCCCCTGGCCTCACCGTTATCGGCTCCTCGTCCCCGAGAACCTTCCTCTTCAGCTCCGGGTTTATCTCCGCGGGCGGCCTTCCGTAGAGCCCCCTGATGTAGTTCTTGACCTCCTCGGTTATCCTCTCGTACCTCCCAAAGAGGACGTTGAGCACCGCCTGTGTACCGACTATCTGGCTCGTTGGGGTGACGAGCGGCGGCCAGCCGAGATCTTCCCTGACGCGCGGTATCTCTTCAAGTATCTCGTCGAGCCTGTCCAGGGCCCTCATCTCCTTGAGCTGGCTGATCATGTTCGAGAACATTCCCCCTGGAACCTGGTATTTGAGGATGTATGGGTTCACCATCAGAGCCTCTTTGTGGAGCATGCCCGAATACTTCTCGTCCAGGAGCCTCTTCAGGTAGCGCGATACCTCGTGGACGAGCTCCCTGTCCAGGCGGGGGCTTTTGTCCCCTGGAAGCGCGTGCCATACCGTCTGTATCCCCGGCTGTGCCGTCCCGAAGGCGAGAGGGCTTATCGCAGTGTCTATGTAGTCGGCCCCGGCTTCAACGGCCTTGAGGTACGTCGCAACAGCCATGCCCGTTGCCGAATGGGTGTGGACGTTTACGGGCACGCCGTAGGTCTCCTTTATGTCCCTCACGAGGTTGTACGCCTCCTCCGGGGTCAGGAGCGCCGCCATGTCCTTGATGGTTATCACGTCAACGTCGAGTGCCAGAAGCTCCTCGACCTTCCCCATGTAGTACTCCCTGGTGAAGATCCTGCCGGTGGTGTAGACTATCGAGCCCTGAACCTCGGCGCCGACTTCCTTGGCCTTCCTTATGGCCACCTCCATGTTCCTGACGTCGTTCAAAGCGTCGAAGACGCGGAAGATGTCTATCCCGTTCCTGTGGGCGAGCTCGACGAACTTTTCAACCACGTCGTCGGGGTAGTGCCTGTATCCGACGACGTTCTGGCCCCTCAGCAGCATCTGGAGCTTTGTTTTCCTTATATGCTCCTTCAAAAGCTTGAGCCTCTCCCAGGGGTCTTCCCTGAGGTAGCGGATGCAGACGTCGAAGGTTGCCCCTCCCCAGACCTCCATCGAGTAGAACCCGATCCTGTCCATCTTTTCCGCTATCGCCAGCATGTCCTCTGTCGTCAGCCGGGTCGCTATGAGAGACTGGTGGGCGTCCCTAAAGGTTGTGTCTATTATTTCCACCATGGCCATCACCCGGTTCCCTGTGCGCCACTACGTTTATGCCCACTAAAGGCCGCTAAACCTTAAAAAAGTTCCGACGTGAGGGGAAGAATAGTTCGTCAATAGACGAAAAAGGATAGACTTCAGAGGAGGCCCTCCGCCCTCGCCGCCTCTTCGGGGTCTTCGTTCCTGTGCACGACCTTTATGAGGGCGCGTATGAACGGCTCCGGATTCTCGCGCTGGAAGATGTTCCTGCCGACGACGGCTCCAGCGCCGCCTGCCTCGATGACCTCCCAGACGAGTTTCAGGAAATCAACGGGGTTCTCGGTCTTGGCACCGCCGCTCAGGAGAACAGGGACTCCAGCTGCGGCTTCAACCACCTTCGCAAAGGTCTCCCTTGAGCCGGTCCAGTAGGTCTTTATCATGTCTGCGCCGCTCTCGACTGCTGCCCTGGCCCCGTACATAACCACGCGGTAGTCCTCCTTTTTGCCGTAGCGCTCGTTGATGTACGGGCCCCTCGGGTAGGCGAACTGGACGACCGGGAAGCCGAGGTCGTGGGCGTAGCTCGCTATCTCCGCGAACTGGCGCATCATCGCGTCTTCCTGCGGTGAGCCCCAGTAAACCGTTGCGGCTATGGCATCCGCACCGAGCTTCACAGCGTCCTCAACAAAGCCCAGCTGGCTCTGGAGGAGCTGGTCGTCCTTCGGCCTAAGTTCGGTCTTGCTGGTGAGCTTTATCATGAGCCCCACGTTAGGCTTGAGCTCGTCGCCGGCCACCCTGGCCAGGCCGGGGAGCATCATAACGCCATCCACACCGGCCCTGATGACCTTCCTGAGGATTATCCTCGGGTTGACGTGCTCCCAGTGCTCCTCGAAGTCGGTCGGGCCGTGCTCGAAGCCGTGATCCATGGCGAAGATAAGCGCCCTCCCGTCCCTGCGGAAGAACCTCCCAATCCTGCGCTTAATGCCAACGTTCTGGTACGCGTCCATACTAATCACCGAGAGTGATATATTCCTTTGAAGATTTAAGGTTTTTGGGCGGAAGGCCCTTTAAGGTTGGGTCTGAAAACCTTTGGGGTGGTGAATGTGGGCGATGGTGCCTGGGACGTGAGGTGGAAGATAATCCGGCTTGACGAGGTTGACTCGACCAACGAGTACGCCAGGCGAATAGCCCCGGATTCCCCGGAGGGGACGGTGGTGGTTGCGAGGCGCCAGACTGCTGGGAGGGGCAGGAAAGGCCGGCGGTGGGCCTCTCCTGAGGGCGGCCTGTGGGTGAGCGTCATCCTCAAACCTCCGAAGGTTGATCCAAGGCTGGTCTTCGTCGGTGCACTGGCCACCGTTGATACCCTTGCGGACTTCGGCATAGCGTCGGGGATCAAGTGGCCGAACGACGTGTGGGTGAACGGAAAAAAGATAGCCGGTGTTCTGACGGAGGGCAAAGCCGGGGAATACGCTGTCCTCGGGATAGGTCTCAACGTCAACAATCCCGTGCCGGAGGAGCTCCGCGACAGCGCGGTTTCGATGATCCAGCTTACTGGAAGCGAGCTGCCCCTTGAGAAAGTCCTTGAACGGCTCCTCTTCCGGCTCGGCGGCTGGTACAGAGTCTTTCTCGCCAGGCCCGACCTTCTGATGGCCAAGGTTCGCGAGAGGACGTTCATACTTGGCATGGTGGTTAAAGTTACAGAGGACAGTGCCACTGTAACGGGGCGTGCGCTGGACATCCTTGATGACGGCTCCCTTCTCCTGGACGTTGACGGACATCTAAAAAGGGTCATGTATGGTGATGTTTCATTAAGGTTTGTCTAACGTATCTGTCAATATGACATAAAATTTCCCGGAAGATTAATATATCATCAGCGAACTAACCAGTCTGCCGGTATATTCAGCGGCTTAATGGGGGGTGTCCTTGATGGCAAAGGGACTGCTGAAAACGTACCTGGAGATACCTGTTCTTCAAAAGATTCTCGCCGGCTTGATTCTCGGTGTTGTTGCCGGTGTGCTCGTGCCCGACTACGCGGCGACCCTTAAACCGCTGGGCGACCTGTTCATCAGGCTGCTCAAGATGCTCGTGATGCCCATCATACTGTTCTCGCTGGTCGTCGGTGCCGCCAGCATCAACCCGGCGAGGCTCGGAAGGGTCGGGGTCAAAATCATAGTGTACTACCTCTTCACGTCGGCCTTCGCGGTCTTCTTCGGCCTGCTGATGGGCAACATCTTCAAGCCGGGGGCCAACATAGACCTCGGGACCGGCGCAGGAAAGGCCATACAGGCCGAGGCACCTTCGCTGGTTCAGACGCTGCTCAACATAGTTCCCACCAATCCCTTCGCGGCCCTCTCCGGCGGCCAGGTGCTCCCGACGATATTCTTCGCCATAGTCTTTGGAATAGCCATAAGCTACCTCATGAACAGTGAGGACGAGAGGCTGAGAACTGCGTCGGAGACGCTCTACCGGGTCTTTGACGCCTCCGCAGAGGCAATGTACAAGATAGTCGCCGGCGTCATGCAGTACGCCCCGATAGGTGTCTTCGCGCTTATCTACTACGTCATAGGCAAGTTCGGGCCCAACGTTGCCGGGCCTCTCGTCAAGGTTGTGGTTGCCGTCTATCTCGGCCTGATCCTCCAGATAGTGTTTGTCTATGGCGTTCTCCTCAGGGTCTTCGGCATTGACCTCATCAAGTTCCTCAAGAAGGCCAAGGACGCCATGATAACGGCCTTCGTCACGAGGAGCTCCAGCGGAACCCTGCCGGTCACCATGCGCGTCGCCGAGGAGGAGATGGGTGTTGACAGGGGAATATTCTCCTTCACACTGCCCCTCGGTGCGACGATAAACATGGACGGCACGGCGCTCTATCAGGGAGTTACGGTGCTCTTCGTGGCCTATGCCATAGGCCAGCACCTCACCCTCGGCCAGCAGCTGGTGGTCATACTCACCGCGGTGCTGGCCTCGATAGGAACCGCCGGCGTGCCCGGTGCCGGGGCCATAATGCTTGCCATGGTGCTCCAGAGCGTCGGCCTCAATCTGGCTGAAGGGACTCCGGTTGCCCTAGCCTACGCCATGATACTCGGCATTGACGCCATCCTCGACATGGGCAGGACGATGGTCAACGTTACCGGCGACCTGGCGGGAACGACGATAGTGGCGAAGACCGAGGGTGAGCTCGACCTCTCCAAGTGGAAGGAGTGACCGAGTCTTTTCTTCCCGTTTTTCCATTTCCCCCCAGTTCTCCCCGTGTCTGGGATAAAGTTAAATACTCCGGTGCGGCGCTAATTACCAGCACATGGAACGGAGGTAGTGTGTAATGAGGAAGCCACTTGCAGTGTTCTTGGCGGTTGTTCTGCTGGTGCCTCTCATCGGATCGGGCTTCGGACTCTCGCAGGACTTCAAACCAAAAACCTACAGTCAGGAGTTCGTTTTTACGATAGAGATAATGCCCAACGGGGACGCCAGCATTACTATGAAGACCGTCCTCCTCGGGCCCAAGGACGAGATACAGAAGCAGATAGACATGATCCTTAACGAGACCCGGAACGGCAACATGACCGTGGAGGAGGCAATAGCCAGATTCGAAAAGGAACAGCTCAGGAGGTACATTGAGAGCCTCACCCAGTCGGGGATGAACCTGACGAACGAGAGCATAAAGGCCTACGGCATCCAGGAGGGCAACAACATCACGGTCGTCTTCAGTGCGGTTGCGATAAACTTTGCCAAGTACTACTCCTACAGCGACTACTGGGAGGTTCAGGTGGACCCCACAAGGGGCTACGCCAACCTCAACATACCGGACACGGGGCTTCCGTTCGCGGTTGACATAAACAACACGTTCATCATAAAGCTCCCCGAGAACTCCACCCTGATATCTTACCCCAGGCCTTTCATCAAGCAGTACAACGCCAGCAGGTTTTCCGTCAGCTCCGAGGTAGAGGGGGGCACCGTGGTTGTGAAGTCCAGCATATACCTTGAGCCCTTCCTTCCGCCGGAGGGATACAAGGAGCTCTTCGGGGACTACAAGGACTACTACATCCGCTATAAGGCCCCATACAAGGGCGAGGAGCACTACCAGAGCAGCGTAATGAACGAGTATGTCACGCTGGACATCTACGCCAATGGCAGCGTGAGGCTCCACATGAGGGACGAGTACATAGAACCCAAGGAGGAAGTCAGGGCCAGGAAGGCCGAGATAATATCCTACGGGGTTCAGAACGTCACGGAGTTCATCCTCAGGACGTACTCCCTCGCACTGGGCTATCAGGGTGTCCTCGTGGACGACGGGAAGGTCAAAATCCTCGGCCTCAACGAGACCGACGCGCCGCTGGTGATCGACGCGGAGTACATTCTGCGGAACTTCACCCGCTACGAGAATGGCTCCTACGTATACCAGTTCGACCCGACCCTCGGCATAACCAACGGGCTCACCGACAGGGTGGAGTACGAGGTCAACCACACGCTCTACCTTACGCTGAACTTTCCGGAGGGTGCCGAGATACTGGAGGTGCCGGACAACATAACGGCTGAACTTAAGGGGAACCGGCTGACGGTCAGGGTCTTCCGCGAGCGGAACTCCGTGAGGGTGGTCTCGAACGTCTTCATACGCTACGGTGCCACCGTCGAGGACGTTAACGCCCTGCTGTCGAACTACACCTCAGCGACCGTTAGGTACACCCTCCCTGCTGAAAGGGGCGGCCTGAGCGAGACCCAGCAGGCCATAGCGGTGGCCGTTGCCCTAATACTCCTCGTGGGTGCCGTGGCGTTCTGGAAGCGGCGCTGAGCTCTTCCATCTTCTACCTTTTCGATACCCATTTAAATGGTGCCTGCCAACTCTTCTGAGGTGGTGCCCATGACGCGCAAGCTCTACTACGAGGACGCCTACATGAAGGAAGCCCGTGCTAAGGTTCTGGAAATCAGGGACAACGCCCTCCTTCTCGACGGGACGGTTTTCTACCCGACCGGCGGCGGCCAGCCCCACGACAGGGGGACGATAAACGGTGTTGAAGTCCTCGACGTCTACAAGGACGAGGAAGGAAACGTCTGGCATGCAGTTGCCGAGCCCGAGAAGTTCAAGCCCGGCGATGAGATCGAGCTCAAGCTCGACTGGGACTACAGGTATAAGCTCATGAGGATCCACACGGCAATGCACCTCATGGAGCACGTCCTCAACGTTGTTCTGCCCGGTGAGTGGCAGCTCTACGGTAGCGGTATGAGCGTCGAAAAGGGCCGCTACGACATCCTCTACCCCGAGAACGTCAATCAGTACAAGGAGAAAATCATCGAGACCTTTAACCGGCTCGTTGACGAGGGCGGCGAGATGAAAATCTGGTGGGAAGGGGAAACCCGCTACACCCAGATAAGGGACTTCGAGGTCATCCCCTGCGGCGGGACGCACGTGAGGGACATAAAGGAGATAGGCCACCTGAAAAAGTTCAAGCGCTCCAGCCTCGGAAAAGGAAAGCAGAGGCTGGAGATATGGCTGGAAGACTGAACCCATTAGACCTTTTTCCTTATTATCGCGTAGAGCAGGGTTGCAGTTGCCAGTAGCGGGATGAGTACGGCGGCGACGGCTTTCCAGCCTCTCCCATCCTTGTATTCCACCATGCCCTCCAGGTAAACATCCCCACCGTAGCGTCTCTCCCTTGGAAGGTCGAGGAAGCTGAAGGGCTCGATCCCCTCGGTGTCAAGCTCGACCTTCAGGAGTGTCCTGTCCCACTGTCCGACGTAAATCCACCCGTCCTGGAACAAGATCTCAAAGCGGGACGGCCCGGGCAGCATCTTCTCGCCGGAGCAGCTTTTTCCGCCGGACCCCTCGATGCAGAGCACTCCGTCCTGGACGTAAACCCTGTGCTCTTCGCCCCGGTCCGTCCGGAACCTAAAGAGCGTGAAGTTCTCGCCCGTCCAGAGCCCCTCGCAGGTTATCCTCACATACCTCCTCAGTGAGGAAACCCACAGTGTGTAGCCGTCTTCAAAGTTCGCCAGATACCCGTGCTCCCTGTAGGGGACGAGGGCGTAGCCGTAAACTTTAGTGATGAACCCTGCCCTTGGGCCCTTTAAGGTCAGCCTCAGCTCCCTCGGCCGGAAACCGCTCAGGTCGTACCACCAGACGTTCTCGGCGATCCTCTCGGGCCCGCTTTCTATTTGTGTGAGCCCAATGTCAAGCTCAGAATCCATCGTCAGGTCCGGGACGTATGTCCCGTTGAAGTATATGTAATCCGTTTCCAGGTACACGGCCAGAACGGGCCAGGGGCTTTCGAGGACGTAGGTGTCGTTCGTCACGTTTACAAAGGGCATCCTTACGATGCGGTACCGCCATTCTGACGTGAAGAACCTGTCTCCATAGAAATCCGGACCGTAGTCCGCGCGGACGCTGATGTTAAGCGGGCATTCGGCCTGGAAGCTGATGGAGGCGTTTCCCTTTATGTCCAGGTGGATATCCGGATAGGGCCATTCTGACAGCCTCAGTGTCCCGCTCCTGCCGGCCAGGAACGCAAAGGCCCTGCTCCCGGACTCCCATTCGACGACACCAAAAACCCAGCCTCCGCAGGTCGAGTTGTACTCTATGGTGATGTCATCGATGGTGTGGTACTCCTTCGCGGGGACCTTGATGGTGGTGTCCCATGCGGAGATGGGACTCAGCGCTGTCATGAAGAGACCCACGATTAAAATTGCGTACAACCTCCTCATGTTCTCCTTTTGATCGATAAGGATAAAAATCTTTTTTGGAAGTAATAATGGCATGGGTGATATTGAGTATACTGATCGACACCAATCAAAAGCACTCCCCGGAGCGATGGAAATGAGACGTGAGGGAAACAACGGGAACAGCGGGAGTTTGATTACGACCTGCACCTTCAATCTCCACGGGAAGGGGAAAAACGACAGGGTGAGACTGCCCAGGATAGCGGAGAGGCTCTCGAAGCTGAGGCCCGACATCTGCGCTCTGCAGGAGGTGGTAGTTGATGGTGACAAGAGCACCGCTGAGAGACTCGCGGAGATGCTGGGGGAGCTGACGGGCGAGAACTACAGAGTACACTTCATCGAGTCGCACCTGTTCTATGAAAGATATCCCGAGGGAGTAGCAGTCCTCTCAAAGTATCCCTTTAAAGTGGTCGGGAGTATAGGCCTCAATGACCTCGGCGGTCTATCGCCACTCCTTCCGCGCCACGCGGCCGTTTCTGGAGTGAAAATCCATGGAAGAAGGATACTCTTCGTTTCTGTTCACCTCGACCACCACAAGAACTCGATGGTGAGGAAAGCCCAGGTGGAGAGGCTCCTGAACGAGATTGAGCGACTTTACGACAGTGAGTATCATGCCGTGGTTCTGGCGGGAGATTTCAACGACACTGAGGACTCTCTTGCTCTGAAGCTCTTGAAAGAGAGGGGCTTCATCGATGCCTATCGTGCCTGCAACGACGACCCCGGCTACACTTTCCCTGTGCACAGGCCGGGTGTGAGGATAGACTACATCCTGGTGAAGGGCAACGTTGAGGTCGTTTCCTCGGGGAGAATGATGGAGGAAAAGAGTCTGAGCGACCATTTTGGGGTTTATGCTGTCCTTAAGATGAGAAAGTGAGTTCTGCGGTCACTTCTCAAAAACGTAGAAATGCCTGTCGAGGCTCTTGTGCACGCGCTGGTAGTACTTTCCAACGGGCTTAAAGCCGACCTTCTCGGCCTCAGCCTCTCCATCAAAGCTCGTCGGGAAGGCTATCGCCAGCCTTCCGCCCTCCTCAAGAACCTCGTAGATGCTCTCCAGCACCCTCCTGTACAGCTCCTCCCTCCTCCTTCCTGCGAGGGTCGCCGAGGTGCCGTAGGGCGGGTCTGTGGCCACAGCCTCGAACTTCTTCCCCGGAAACAGCTCTTCCAGCTTCGTTGCGTCGCCGAGTTTGAGCTCGTAGTCCCTTATCCCGTAGTGCCTGAGGTTCATCTCAGCCCCTTCGACCATCTCCGGCTTTATATCGGCCCCGTAGACCTTCAGGCCAAGCAGTCCGGCCTCCATGAGGATCCCGCCGGCGCCCATCATGGGGTCGAGGAGCTCTCTCCTAGCCTTTGTGAGGTTCACCAGCGCACGGGAAACCCTCGGGTGGAGGGAAATCGGCCTGAAAAACGGCCTGTGGTGGGCTTTCCTGCTCTCAAAGTCCTTCGGGTCGAAGAAGCGGAGCCTTATCCCTGCGTAGAGCCTCTCGCCGCAGTAAACCCGGACGAGTGTGTCCGGCCTTGAGAGGTTCACCCTGAATCCCTGGGCGTGTATGACTGCCCCCAGCTTCCTTGGGAGATCTAGAACATTGTGCCTGCAGTTGGCCATCGTCTCCGTGTCAACTTTAAAGGTCCCCTCAATCGGCCACTTGACTTCCTTGGCTTTCTTCAGCAGCTCATCAACTGAGTCCGCCTCGATGATGAGTTCCCCGTACTCATGGGCCAAGCCGAGCCTGTTGAGGTAGGGAAAGGCTTTTTCATCGGCGTCTATTTTGAGGAAGAGGTAATCCTGGCCGGCTATCCTTCCGCCGGCCAGTTCCAGCATGGCCTTTACCTCGTCCCTTGCCATCTCCGGCAGATTTCCGAGTATCTCAAGGTAGAGCATGGTTGGAGCTTTTCGGAGGGGTTTTTAAGTTTGTTCCCCTCCCAGCAGTTCCTCCAAGAACTGGTTGACGTCCTTTACGTCCCGCCCCACCATGACGAAGTCAAATTCTTTTCCGTATCGCTTCCGGTAGTTCTCCACGAAGAGTCCGTCGTTGATTGTATCGCCGATGTAAACCCCCGGCTCGCCCCTCACGAGCTCCCACAGCGCCCTCGGGTCGGGCTTCATGTAAAGCTCCCTCGTAACGGCGTTTTCAAATTTGAACCCTATTATCCTCTCCGCCAGCTCCATCTCAAGGTCGCTCCTCCCAGTCACCACCCCCAGCTTGAAGCGCCCGGATGCTCTCTCCAGGAGTTCCCTCCTGACGATTGGCCTCTCCCTCCTCCACAGCCCGGGGAAATCGAAGAGCCTCTCCGGGTACTCCCCTCCGAGGTAGAACGTGTTGAAGACCCTCTCGATGCTCCCCCCGAAGACCTGGAAGCCGAACTTCTCGCGAACCCACTCTATGGTTCCACCTTCTGGAAACTCTTCGATGAGCTCCTCTGCCTTTCCGGAGAGGGCGAAGAGTATCAGCGCCTCGCTGACCTTGAAATCGTCGCCGAAGGAGCCCTTTCTCCTGAGCTCCCTGACCCACTCCGGCCTTATCTCCCTCTCAACCCCGAAGAGCCCCAGGAAGTACTCCACGGTGAGCTTCACGGCCACGTCGTAGCTGTCACTCACGTCTATGAGCACGCCGTCAACGTCGAATACTATCCACATCCTTCCACCTCCAAGTATTCCCTGAGGGCCTCCACCAGCTCCCTGTTCTCCCACTTCCTCCCGACGGTGACCCGTATGTGGCCATCGAGCCTTCCTGAGAGCTTTCTGACCACTATGCCCTTCTCCAGAAGGAACTCGTACGCGTTCAGCCTCATCAGGAGGAAGTTCGCGTCGCTTGGGTAGGTGAACTCCCGGAAGACTCTCCTTATCCTCTCCCGCTCCTCGATTATCTCCGCCACGCGCCTCTCCACGAGGTCGTAGTGCCTGAGAACGACCTTTACCGCCGCCATCGTCATGATTCCAACGCTGAAGGGGGACTTTATGTGGTAGAGGGCGTCAACGATTTCCCCATCCGCGAGGAGGTAGCCCGCCCTGACCCCGGCCAAGCTGAAGGCCTTGGAGAAAGTCCTCAGCACGATGAGGTTTGGGTACTCCTCGATAAGCCTCCAGAGGCTCTTTCCTGCGAATTCAGCGTAGGCCTCGTCGAGAACCACGGCCGTTCCCGTATCGAGAACCTTGATTATTTCCTCCTCTGGCTGGAGGTTTCCGGTCGGGTTGTTGGGCGAGGCGATAAAGACGGCCCTCGCGTTTTTGGCCTTGTCGGCTATGGCATCTCCGTCTATCGTGAAGTCCTCCCTCAGGGGCACCTCAACTATCGGAATTCCCTCCAGCTTCGCGTAGAAGGAGTACATGCCGAAGGTGGGTGGGGTTACGACCACATACTTTCCTTCAAATAGCCGAACGAGGTAGCCTATCAGCTCGTCCCCGCCGTTTCCGACGGCTATATTTTCCGGGGAAACGTCGTAGAAGTCGGCTATAGCCTCCCTCGCCGGCATTGAGACTATATCCGGGTAGCGGTTGAAGCTCAGCCCCCTCAGCTCCTCGAATATCTCCTCCTTCACCCGGTCGGGCAGGTCGTAGGGGCTCTCGTTCTTGTCCAGCCGTATCCTGTAGTCCCCCTCGACCACCCTGTACGATGGAAACTCAAGCACCTCACCCTTTATCCTCATCCCCTCCGCCTCCTCAGCTCGGCCATTACCTCGCCGAGGGAAACGTCGTTGTAGGTGAGAAGGACGAGCAGGTGGTAGAGCATGTCTGCGGTTTCGTATATCAGGCCTTCCCGCGTCTCTGCAACGAGAACCTCGACCGCTTCTTCTCCGAACTTCTTGTATATCCTCTCCCTGCCCTCCTGGAACAGCCTTGAGGTGTAGGAGCCTTCCACGGGCTCTTCTTTCCTTTTCCGTATAAGTTCCTCAAGTTCCCGCAGTATGGTCAGCGAGTAGTCCATCGGCAGAACCCTCTCCGGCTCGCCGAGCTTTCTGTAAAAGCAGGAGTAGTTCCCCGTGTGGCATGCTGCGCCCTTCTGCTCGACGATGAGGAGCAGAGCGTCGCCGTCGCAGTCTATCTTGATCTCCCTCACCCTCTGGACGTTGCCGCTCACCTCGCCCTTCATCCTGACCCTTTTCTGGGAGCGGGAATAGTAGTGGGCGTAGCCGGTCTCAAGAGTCCTTTTGAGGGCTTCCCGGTTCATGTATGCCAGGGTAAGCACCTCTCCCTCCGTGTCCTGAACCACAACTGGGACAATGCCATTGTTCTTCTCCCAGTCAACCTTCTCGATGAGTTCCTCCACGCTCATTCTACCACCTCAGTAGTCGAGTCTGACCGGAATTCCCCTCTCGGCCAAATACTCCTTCAGCTCCCCGACCGTGTACTCACCGTAATGGAAGATTGAAGCCGCCAGTGCCGCCTCGGCTCTGGCTTTGAAAGCCTCATAGAAGTGCTCCGGTTTCCCCGCTCCTCCGGAGGCTATGACCGGAATGTCCACCGCCTCCGCGACGGCCCTCGTCAGGGGTACGTCGAAGCCTTCCTTCGTCCCGTCGGTGTCCATGCTCGTGAGGAGTATCTCGCCGGCACCGAGCTTTTCCACCTCTCTGGCCCACTGGACGGCGTCAATTCCCCTCGGTTTTCTGCCGCCGTGGGTGTAGACCTCCCAGAAGGAGCCGTTCCATTTGGCATCTATCGCAACTACGAGGTTGGCAGTTCCGACAACCCTCGCTATTTCCTCCACGAGCTCGGGCCTCTCAACGGCGGCCGTGTTGATGAAGACCTTGTCGGCGCCGCGTTTGATTATCTCCCTCGCCTCACCGACTGTCCTTATCCCGCCCCCCACGGTGAAGGGGACGTATATCTCCTCCGCTATCCTCTCGACCAGCTCAAGGAGTATGCCCCTCCCCTCGTATGACGCGGTTATGTCCAGAAAGACTATCTCGTCTACCCCCTCGCTCTCGTAGCGCTTCGCCAGTTCGATGGGGTCACCGGCGTCGCGTATGTCCCGGAATCTTATCCCCTTGACGACCCGGCCGGCTTTTATGTCCAGCGCCGCGATTATCCTCTTGGCAAGCATTCTGCCACCTCCATGAGCTCTTCAAGGGTCACAAGACCCTCGTAGAGGGCTTTTCCAACTATGGCTCCCGAGAAGCCTATTTCGGCGAGCTTTCCCAGGTCATCGACGCTCGAAACTCCCCCGGCGTAGATGAACTCCTCGCTTTCCCAAAACCTCTCGATTTCCTCTATGCCGGTCAGCGTTCCGTCCCTTTCCACGGAGGTGTAAACGAACCTGTTCACGTAGTCCCTCAGCAGTTCATAGGCCTCCCTTACTTCCATCCCGCTCTCTACCCAGCCTTTCACGGCAACCCTTCCACCCTTCGAGTCAAGACTCACCGTTATCCCGTCGAAATCAGCGGTAACCCTCTCAAGGAAGTCTAAGTCGAATGCCTTCGTGCCGATTATCACGTTCTCGACGCCGATTTCGTAGGCTCTGGCTATAGCCTCGTATGTCCTGAAGCCCCCGCCGAGCTGAACCCTCAGGCCGGTCTCCTCAATGATCCTCCTGACCACGTCGAGATTCCTCGGAAAGCCCTCAAAGGCACCGTCTAAATCAACGATGTGGATTTTGTCCACCAGCCCGGCGAAGCGCTCCGCTATCTCCAGCGGCTCGCCGTAGACTTTAACGTCCTCTCTCCTCCCCTTGTAGAGCCTCACGGCCTTTCCGTTCATGAGGTCTATGGCCGGATAAACCTCCATCTTAAAGCCCCCTGAAGTTCTTCATAACCCTTAATCCGTTCCTCCCGCTCTTCTCGGGATGGAACTGGACGGCGTAGACGTTCTCCCTGCAGACGGCCGAGGTAAAGAGTACCCTTCTCCCCTTCGACTCGTAGTCGGTAACACCTGCAACGATATCCTCTTCCGGAACCGCGTAGTAGGAGTGGACGAAGTAGAAGTATGCCCCATCGCGGATCCCCTCGAAGAGCGGGCATTCCTTTTTCTTCCACAGCTGGTTCCAGCCGATGTGCGGGGTTCTGACTCCCTGAAACCTGACCACCTCTCCCTTGAAAACCCCAAGGCCGGGCTTTCCGGGGCTCTCCTCGCTCCCCTCAAAGAGGAGCTGGAGGCCGAGGCATATCCCGAGGAAGGGCTTTCCATCGTTTATTGCGTCGAGTATAACGCCCCTCAGAGGTTCAAGCCTCTCCATGACCGCCCCGAAGTTGCCGACCCCGGGGAGGACGAGCTTCTCAGCCCTCTCAATCTCGTAGGGATCGCTTGTGATGACTCCCCCGAGGGCTTTTCTCACGTTGGCGAGGTTGCCTACCCCCAAATCAACTATCGCTATCACCCTCACACCTCCAGCAGGCCCTTCGTGCTCTCCAGCTTTCCGCTCTCCTGAATTGCCCTCCCGAGAGCCACACCGAGGCCTTTAAATGCCGCCTCGATGACGTGGTGCACGTTGACCCCGCTCAGCGTTTTCACGTGGATGGTCGCCTTCAGCGAGCGCGCCAGCCCCCAGAGGAACTCCCTGACGAGGGAAGCCTCAAAACCCTCCTCACTTTCCTCGAAGGAAAGCTCAACGCTCGCGTAGGGTCTCCCCGAGATGTCAACAGCGACCAGCACCAGAGCATCGTCCATGGGCATCACGGCGTCTCCGAAGCGGGCGAACTTCTCTGGGAGCTTAGAGCGGAGCTCCTCGCCTAGGGTTATGGCAACGTCCTCCCACAGGTGGTGCCTGAGGTCGTAGGTGGCTCTGACCTTCGCCTCCCGCCCCATGTAGAAAAAGAGGGCGGTGAGGAGGTGGTCAAGGACTCTATCACCTGTCCTTATCTCCCCCGCCACGTCGAGCTCCACCGTTACGTCGGTTTCCCTCGTGGTTCGCCTCATTTCCTCACCTCCATGCTCCTCCTGTGGGCTTCCATACCCTCTATCTCGGCCAGGCGGATGCCGAGCTCCCTCTCAGCCAGGAACTCCTCCCTGCTCACCTGGGCGACGCTTATCGGCTTCATGAAGTCCCTCACCGTCAGGACACCGCTGAACTTCGCCGCCCCACCCGTCGGGAGGACGTGGTTGACGCCGAGGAAGTAGTCGGCAGCTGGAACAGGCGTGTACGGGCCGAGGTAAATTGCGCCGGCGTTCTCGATGAGGTCAACGAGCTCCATCGGCCTCTCGGTGATTATTTCAAGGTGCTCGGGCGCTATCTCGTTGGCCTTCTCGGCGCACTCCTCAAGGGTCTCGCAGAGGACGACCTCTATTCCCTCGCGCGAGCAGTATTCGGCCAGCTCCCTTGAAGTGGTGAGGAGCCAGGCCTTGCTGTCCTTCCCGTGCTCAAGCTGGCTGAGGAGGTCCGCTAAGACGTACTCCTTCTCAGCGGTTTCGTCCGCTATCACCGCTATCTCCGACGGCCCGGCCAGGCTGTCTATGCCGACAACACCAAAGACCTGCCTCTTGGCCTCGTTGACGAACCTGTTGCCGGGGCCGAATATCTTGTCAACTTTCTTCATGCCGACCCCGTAGGCCATGGCTCCTATCGCCTGAACGCCGCCGAGCTTGTAGACCTCATCGATTCCGAGCAGGTCGGCGACGTAGAGCACGTAGGGGTTTACCTTCCCGTCCTTGGGGGGCGTGGTCACGGCTATCTCCTTAACGCCCGCTATCTTCGCCGGAACGCCGACCATCATGAGGGTTGACGGGAGCGGCTTTCCTCCGGGGACGTAGATGCCTATCCTCCTTATCGGGCGGTATATTAGGCCGTAGAGGGAGCCGTTTTTGAGGAACAGCCTCTCCCTCTCCATCTGTCTCTCGTGGTACTCCCACAGGCGCTCTATTGTGCGGAGGATTATTTCTCTGTCTCTTTGTGGGATGCTCTGCACGGCCTCGTTAAACTCCTCTCTACTGACCCTGAAAGGCCCGTCGTAGCCGTCAAACCTCCTCGAGTACTCCCTGACCGCCTCAATCCCCCTCTCACGGATATCCTTCAACATTCCAGCGACGTAGCTCTCAAGCTCAAAATCCATCCTTAATCACCTCCTTTATCGCGAAGACGAGTTCGTTTATCTCCTCAAACTTCGTTTTCTGGGCTATCCTGTTGACGAGGAGCAGGGCGGAGACGTCCATTATCTTCGCCACCTCGACGAGGCCGTTCGCCCTGAGGGTCGTCCCTGTCTCGACGATGTCCACGATGGCGTCGGCTATCCCTATCCTCGGCGCCAGCTCGATGCTTCCGCTGAGCTTCAGGACTTCGATCTCGACGTCGAGGTTTTCGAAGAAGCGCCTTGTTATGCGGGGGTACTTCGTCGCTATCCTGTAGCCGTCCATCTCCTCGGGCTCAGCCTTCGTCCCCTCGGGCATGGCCAGGCTGAGCCTGCACTTCCCGAAGGGCAGTTCGAGGGGTATGAGGACGTCGCTCCCGCGCTCCTCAACCACGTCGCTCCCGGTGATGCCGACGTCGATCCCGTACTCGACGTAGACCGGGACGTCGAACGGCCTCGCGAGGAGAACCTCGTAGTTGCCCACCCTTTCGATGAGCCTCCGCTCGGCCGGGACTCTCAGCTCGATTCCTGCCCTCCTTAGGACTTCCAGTGAGCCCTGGAGGAGCCTCCCCTTGGGGAGGACGAACCTTATCGGTGCCCCGTTGGAACGCTTCATTCACTCCACCTCCACCGGGATGCCCATCCTCACAAGCCTCTTGGCCTCTCCAAAGACCTCCCTTGGCTCTCCGCTCAGCTTCTTCCTGTTCCTGTCCCCTTTCTTCCTGAAGAGCTTCGAAAGAGCCCCCATATCGAAGGCAAAGCCGAAGGCGGGCCTTCCCTTGAACGTGTACTCACCACCACCGCCGAGGGGTTTCCCAAGCTCGGGTGAATAGACCTCGAAGAGTATGTCACGGTAGTATGGGAGAGGCCTGACGGTGCCAAAGTCTATGAACAGCCGCTCGTCGTTAACCGCCTCGACTATTCTGTCGAGCTTTTGGTAGCCGCTCTCCTTTCCCCAGAAGTTGAAAAGCCTCCAGAGCTCCTCCTTTTTCTCTTCGCTTATCGGGAGGCGCTCGATTATCTCGAAGTTCCTCCTAACGAGCGCCCTGTAAACCTCGCCCCTGAACTCCTTGATATCCTCGGTGGCCCTCTCCCAGACCTTCAGGCTTCCGATGTCTATGTAGAACTCCTCTATCCCGAGGGCCTCGAGGGCGGTTATGACCGTGAGGAGCACTTCCGCGGCCATTTTCGTAACGTCACCGCCGATGTACTCCACTCCGGCCTGCCATTGTCCTCTGATTCCCCCGTCAAGAACCTCGCTGATGTAGTAGAGCTTGAGCTTCTCAGGTGGCTCTTTGATGTTTTCCAGTATCTGCGACGTTATATCTGGTTTTATAACGTAGAACTCGTTGTTGTACGCGAATTTAGTTCCCTTCCTTAGGTTGTCGCTGTACTCCTCAATAGCCGGGAGGAAGACCTCGCGGTAGCCCCACAGCTCGAAGGTTCTCCTCAGATACTTTCCAATCTCCGATAGCTTCTCGGATTCAACGAGCAAACTCTTCCTCACACTAACCCCTCCTGAGTTTTATTCACAAGATCAACGGTGTTAGAACTATCCGGGTCTAACGAAGTTCCAGAAGAGTCAATGATGGCAGTAAATCACCAGAAGGGCCGGTACGCTAAGGCACCTCGTTTTTGGCTCCTTGGAATATGTTCCAACCGCTGCCTTTTTCCGGAACATCTTCTTTCCCTCCATTGGTGCCCCCCATAGGTTGAAGGGGTTTAAAATATTATCCCTCGATTTGTTGTCGTTTAATCAATCTCCCAGGTGATAACTGTCATTATGTCAGAGGTTGAGGGGTAGCGGACGTTTCCACCTGAAAGACTTCGCTTGATATTATCCAAAAGGTTAATATCTTCCGGCGCTTATAATGTAGTGGTGATTCTTGATGGAGATAACGGACAAGGAAGTTTTTGAGATTGCCGTAAACGCGGAAATTAGGGCCAAGGAGGCCTATGAGAAGCTGGCTTCGCTCGTCAAGAGCGACATAATAAGGGACGAGCTGCTCTTTCTGGCAAAGGAGGAGGACAAGCACCGCGAGATAATCGGAAAAATGGCCGAGAAGTTCGTGGGCGGTAGAACTGAGGCCAAGAAAATCGAGATTGACGTGATGGGAGAGTTCAAGGTTATCGCCGAGAAGATGGCTGAGGTCATAAAGAAGCCCGATGTGAACATCGATGTGGTCTATGAGATAGCCATGCAGGCAGAAGTTGTCAGCGAGAAGCTTTACAAGGAACTCGCCGACTATGCCGCCACCGAAAAGACAAAGCTCATTCTTGAGATGCTCGCTGACATGGAGCACAACCACTACAACATCCTCCGCAAGCAGTACGACTACATAACCCGCTATCCTGACATATACAAGGAGGAGTTCTACGACCAGCTGATGAGGGACATAAACTTCAACTTCTGATGGCCTTCTTACCTTCCTTTGTATTTTGGGTTATCCCGATTTCGAAGTGTTCATTGTTGTTCTTATAAGTTGTTTGCTGAGAACTTCAGAACACCGAAAGACTAATAAATGACCCCAACGTAACATTAAGTGCAAAACCCCGTTGGGCGGGGGGGCGATGCTAAGGAAGGCATTGGCCGTATTCCTCGTGGGTGTTTTAGTTTTTGTAGCAACGGCCGTGGTAGCGACTAATGTTGCCCCGGAGCCGCAGATTACGTCAGACCCTCTGGTAAGGGACTCTGACACCTATGTCCAGAACGAAGGGCAATTGTATGCGTGGATCAGTGGATATGCCAGCCAAACGACTAGGGGTCTCCTTTATAACGTCTATGGAGGAGCATCCTCCTCTGGAGCTTGTGATATGTGGGCATACTCGTTTGATCCTAGCACAGTTGCCACAACACACCAAGCTTGGTGGTCTGCCAGCATTATAGCTACAGGTTGGTGTCCATTTGGTCCACATACACTTTACGCAGAAATTACATGGGTTCCAGGATTTGCTCCAACAGTGTCATCGGACGAAGAATGATTGCTACCCATTTTTAATTTCTTGGAATTAGAACACTGTAGAGGGGGGTATTGTAATGGTGAATTATACTCGGCTAATAAAAATTGCCGTGGTTGTCTTCTTGATTCTATGGTTATCACAGGCCTCGGCGACCCCATACTGGTTCAAGGAAGGGATTTATGCAAAATATATCTCAAAAGAACCAGAAGGGATGGATTTGATAAAAATTAAGATTTCAGACCGTGAGGCAATTGTCTTTTACTGTCACCAAATTGAGTTCACGTGGCGCGTCCTCAGGGTCACCGACGATAAGGCACAGATGGGGGTTCTGCTTCAAGGATTCAGCTGCACAAGGAAAAAGTGGGATGTTTTGGATGAAGACATCGCCAGGGAGTTGCTCCAAGGGTACCAAGAGAGATACAACTTCACCGGCGGGGGGTGCATAACGGTGGAGTCTGAAACAATAAACGTCACGGTATGTGAAGACAGCTACATGGAGCAGACGGAGCGTTATAGGGCCGCTTTGGGAATAGCGGAAGGAAGAGGCCACTTATTCAATGAGTCATACATACCTGAAAACTTTACTCGGAGCGGAACCTTTGAGCTCGACCTGAAGACGGGCGATATCTATGTCAACGGGAGTCCCGTGGGAAAGAACTTCCTCTGGGCCGAAAACCCGGCCAACATGACCGGGCTTGAGATACTTTCAGGTCTGAAAATTGAAGATGTTCGGGAAATAAATTCCACTATACTCACATATTATGGCGACTTCAACGCTCCGATCTATATGGCTCAAACTAATATGATAAGTGTTAGTGATATTGGGCTCTCCGGAAAGGATCTTTTCTTCTATGATGGACCAAGCGGCCTTGCAATATCACTTCTCATGCCCTTCAGTCCACTGTGGGAGATTATGGGAGTGTCTGGGACATCTATAGCAGATACATACCTTCAAATGAAATACAGAGATGAAATCCAGAAGAGCAACAAGATGCCGCCCTTTGGCCTCGTCTTAGCCGAGACCAACATAGACTTCACAAAGCCCGCGGAGCTTCCCGAGGAGGGCCCCTCGAAAACTGCCGTCTTGGCCCTCGTGGGTGTCACTGTAGTTTTAGTCGCGCTCTTCATCTGGAGGTGGAGGCGTTGAAGGAAGTCCTCCGCTGGGAGCTCCGCTCCCCCCTAAACCTTGCCATGACCTCGGGGGGTGCGGTTCTGATAGGGCTGGTCATGAAGCGGTACTACATGACCTGGAGTGAAAGCTCCCACGGGGGGCCGTCCGGGGTTGAGATACTGGGTTCTGTTTTTCGCGACGCATTCACCGGTGACGTTTACCTCCTCCTGGCCCTCCTCGTGCCCTTCCTCGTTACGCTGGCGGTGAGGCTCGAAAGGGACGAGGGTGTGGCCCTCTCCGTCTACTCCCTTCCGGTTTCGAGGGTTAGAATCCTCCTCGCCAAGTTCCTGGCGGCTTTCCTGGTGCTCTTCATCTTCGTCTTCTCTGTGCATTTGCTACTCTTCTCCCTCCACTTCGCGGACACTTCCAAAGCCGTCATCGAAGTGCTGAAGGTTCAGACAGTTCCAATGGCTTTCTTCTACCTCTCGGCCCTTCTCTTCATGGTCTCGGTCGCGGCAGTGGTTGCCATAGCCTCACCCAACACCTACGTTTCAATCTTCGGCGGCTTCGTGCTCCTCTACCTCCCCGAATTCCTGGGCGCCGAATGGTTCTGGCTCCTGAAGTGGAGGGATACACTGGGTAACTACAAGTGGGTCACGATATCCCTGAGCATGGATCCAGTCTTTGGCTGGGAGTTCATCAAAACATCGCTCCTTCCAGCGCTGGTTCTCGTGGCTCTCTATCTGCTCATCGGCAACTGGAGGGACGTGAGATGAGGCTTTTAAGGGCCCTCCTCCTCACCCTCATGCTCGTCTCACTCCTGAGCCTGGGCCTGCAGTCGGGCCTGGAGCCGAGCGATGTCCACTACCACACCGCTTTCGTGTCCAACAGGGAGGCGACGGCGGTCTACGTCTCCTCAACGTCCTCGGCAAAGCTCTACGCCGTTGGCATTGGGGAATTCAGGGTGAAGGACCTCCAGACTAGTGAGGTGATATTCTCCGGAGAG
This sequence comes from Thermococcus sp. M36, assembly GCF_012027355.1. Taxonomy (NCBI): domain Archaea; kingdom Methanobacteriati; phylum Methanobacteriota; class Thermococci; order Thermococcales; family Thermococcaceae; genus Thermococcus; species Thermococcus sp. M36. The sequence goes on along the minus strand of NZ_SNUH01000001.1, from coordinate 175,344 downwards.
GTTAACGGCAGCGGGGCGTTCTCCATATTGTTCCCCCACCCCGGCTTCTACGAGTTCAGCGGGAACTCCAGCCAGGGTATTACGATAACGATAACGCCCGTTGACGTCGGCTTTCCTGGGGGGCAGAAGACGGCACACCTGTGGGCGGCCGCGCTCTTCGGCGGGTTGCTGGCCATAACGCTCCTCGGGGGTGGCAGGAGATGACCGTAATTCAAGCGGAAAACCTGCACAAGTACTTCGGCCCGATAAAGGCCCTCCAGGGGGTAACCGTTGAAATTCCGGAGGGCTTAACGCTCATTCTCGGCCCGAACGGAGGGGGAAAGAGCACGTTCATGAAGGTCGCCCTTGGACTCTACAGGCCGACGAAGGGGAGCGTGAGGCTCCTGGGAAAAGACCCTTGGAGACGTCCTGAGGCCAGGAAAAGCGTTGGCGTCGCCTTCGACCCCGGAAGATTCCCCAAGCTGACGACCGGCAGGGAGTGGCTGGAGTTCATAGCGCGGGGCCGGGGAGCCAGGGAGGAAGACGTTGAGAAAGCCGCCGGGCTGTTCGGCATCGAGGACGCCCTTGACAGGAGGATAGAGGGCTACTCCTCGGGGATGCTGAAGCGTCTGAGCCTGGCCCAGGCCTTCGTGGGTGAGCCGGGGGTGATTTTCCTCGACGAGCCGCTGGCCAACGTGGACTTCGAGAGCGTGGGAGAGATAGTCGGCATCATCGGGAAGTGGAAGGGTAAGGGGAAGAGCTTCGTGATTATAAGCCACATATGGGAGCCCTTCGAGAACCTGGCGGACTACGGCGTGGTCATCAGCGGTGGAAAGGTCTATCTGGCGGGCCCGTTTGCCGACATCAGGGACGAGGTGGAGGCCATGTTCAGGCCGCCCTCGGTTGCCGGTGAGTAAATCCTCGAATTCTTTTTATCCTCCAAACTCTCCGTTCACCGCTATCCAGCCCACGTAGATTAGAAACGCCAGCACAGAATACTCTATAAGAGCCGCGAGCCTTTGATGGCCAGTCTTCTCCACCTTCTTTGCCAGCACCTCCGTTCCGGCGTAGGTGTGGAGGACGAGGAGGAAGACGAAGCCCAGCTTGACGAGCCTGCTGAGGTGGATTGGCTGGGAGCGTGAAAAGGTCAGAAGCCCGAGGGAGACGTTTCTGGCTGCCTCACTCGTCAGCCCGTAGCCGCTGATGACGAGCAGCCAGGCTAAGAGGAGCAGGGGCAGAGACGTCCATTCGACAAACCTCAGGGCGGTTTTTGCCTTCATGTCCTCACCTGCCCGGGGAAGAGTCGTCCGTGATGTAGGCATCGTCCGGATACCTGGCGCTCTCCCGGGTGCCCTTGAAGTCGTAGCTTACGAGCTCGACCTTTGTCAGGTACTTTATCCACTTGTATCCCCACCTGCCGGGGACGACTATCTGGGGAGTTATGGGCTCGCCGTTGAACTCATCTGGTCACCCCTTTTTCAGCACCACGAACTCCCTGTAGTCCATTACCTTGACGAAGCCCTTTTTTATATAATATGAATAAGCCTCAAGCTCCGGGAAGGTTATCACGTAGGGCACCTTGTCGAGCTCCTTCAAGCGTTCAATCGCAAACTCCAGTAACATCGAGCCGTAGCCTCTCCCCTTGTATGCGGGATCAACCATGAAGAACTCAATAAGTCCGGTTTTCTCCCCCTTTATCTCCTCCGGCACCCACCAGACGTCCTTGCCTCCGAGGTTGTAAACGAGTGCCACCGTCCCGGCTATCTTCCCACCCTCGTCCCTTAGAACATACAACTCGTCAAATTCCTTTCCGAGGCGGAACTCAAGGAACGGTTCGTAAACTTCTCTGAATCCATCGAAGTCATCAAGGGCTGGCTTGTTCTCCACCCACTCCAGTGCAGGGTAAGCTCCGCCGGTTCCCTGGTAAACGCGGAAGACGAATCCCACGAGCTCGTCTTTCAGTTCCAGGGGTTTTTCTACCCTTTCAATCCTCATCCCACATCACCAAAGGGTTATTAGGCAGTGAACCCTAAAGCCTTTTGGTGATACCATGAACGAACTTGAGGCACTCACCCTGGCCCTTGAGGTAGAAAAGGCCGAGCTGATGTTCTACCTGAGGCTCGCCAGGAAGGCCAAAGAGGAGAGGGCCAAGAAGATGTTCCTATTTCTCGCCAGGGAGGAGGCGGAACACTGGAGCATCTTCGAGAAAAAATTCGTGGAGTTGCTGGTTGAGCGGTGTGAGCTCCCCGCGGTGGATAAGGATACCTTGGAAAAGCTCCTCGTTAGAGTCGAGGAAGGAGACCTGAGCGAAGTGGATGCGGTCAGAATAGGCATGGAGCAGGAGAAGCTGACCTGGGAGTTCTACGAGAGGGCGGCAAAAGAGGCGGAACACGACTCTGTGAGAGGGGTTTTTGAAGAGCTGGCAAAGGTGGAAAAGGCTCACTATGAACTACTCAAAGCTCAATACGACTCGGTGATGAAGACCGGCATCTGGATGGACTACCAGGATTTCAGCCTTGAGGTGGACTAGTCGAGGATAATGTTGACGAGTTTGACTTTTCTGCCGGTTTTCTTCCTTATCCTTTCGATTATCTCCGTATCGTTGAAGTCTATGACCTCTCCCCCGCTTATCAGGTTGATGTGGGGTTCCGTGTTGAGCTCCACCCTCGTCTCCCCGTCCAGGGAGAAAAGTTCGAGCAGGCCGAGCTCTTTCAGCGTTAGAGCGTTGGAGTAGAGGGTGGAGAAGCTCATGGTGGGGAACTCGGCTTTGATCTCCACGAGGACATCCTTGAGTGATGGATGTTCGCTCCCGATTCTATCGAGTATCTCCACCAGCTTAAGCCTCTGAGGGGTGAGTTTGTAGCCGCTCTCTTTGAGCCGTTTAAGGGCCTTTTCTTTCCACATGGTTTAAGGTATGCCGGCGAGCTTATAAGCCTTTCTAATTAGAACTAACTTCTAAATAGAAAAGTTTATTAGGTAGAAATGCCAACAGTTTTTGGTGAAAACTATGTCTGAACACAACCGAAGGCTTGTTGAGAAAGCCGGAATAGACGTGGAAAAACTCCTCGGCATGCTCCTGAGAGCTGCCGCCGCGGAGTTCACCACGTACTATTACTACACGGTACTGAGGAACCATGCCGCCGGCATGGAGGGCGAAACGATAAAGGAGATAATCGAGGACGCCCGCCTTGAGGACAGGAACCATTTTGAGGCCCTGGTGCCGAGGATATACGAGCTCGGCGGGGAGCTGCCGAGGGACATCGTTGACTTCTCCAAGATGGCCTGGTGCCGCGACGCCTACCTGCCGGAGGAGCCGACCGTTGAAAACATCCTCAAGGTTCTCCTAGAGGCGGAGCGCTGTGCAGTGGGAGTTTACACCGAGATATGCAACTACACCTTCGGAAAGGATCCGAGGACGTACGACTTAGCTTTAGCCATACTCCACGAGGAGATAGAGCACGAAGCCTGGTTCGAGGAGCTCCTCACCGGCAAACCAAGCGGCCACTTCAGGAGAACCAAACCGGGAGAGAGCCCCTTCGTCTCGAAGTTCCTGAGGTAAGGTTATTAGGCAGGCACGCGAAATTACAACGGTGATACCATGCTCGCGAAATACCCCTTTGAGCTCCCGAAGGACAGGCCTTTAACCAAGAGGGAGATAGCTCAGGCCCTCCGCTGGGCCATCGAGGCCGAGCTCGACGCCATAAGCTTCTACGAGCAGCTGGCCGAGGGCATCGAGGACGAGAGGATAAAGCACATCTTTCTGGATGTCGCCAACGAGGAGAAAGAGCACTTCGGCGAGTTTCTGGCGGCCCTCTTCGAGGTTGACGAGGAGCTGGCCAAGTACCTCAAAAACGGCTTCAAGGAAGTAGAAGAGGAGACCGGGATAAAGGTCAGGTTCTGACCCCTGCGGCTGCCCCATTTATTTTCTCTGTTCCGAAACTCTTCACGGTCCCACGTGCATCATCTGGCTGTACATCTCCCAATCGAGGAGCAGCTCGTATTCAGCGCGCAGCGTGTAGTAGTGGCCCTTCTCCATGTCACTGAGGTAGCGCATGAGCCTCTTTCTGTCGTCCGTCCCGACCATCTTCTCTATCCCCTCGTAGAAGTGTGCCGCTATCTCTTCTGCCTTCATGGCCCAGCGGATAAGTTCTATGATGTCCTGAACCCCCCGGAGCTCCCGCGCCACGGGGGTGAGCTCCGGCCCTATATGCTCCTCAGGGAATACGACCTCTTTACCCGGAAACATGTTTTTATACATCTTCCGCAGAAGGGCCTCGTGTTTTCCTTCCTCCCTTGCGAGCCACTCTATCTTGTCCCTGAGGCTCTTCACCTCAATCTTCTCGGCGAGGCTCTTGTAGAACCTCCTCGCACCTATCTCTGCCTTTATGGCCATCCCGAGGAGCTCCTCGAGGGAGAAGTCCTTAATCCTTTCGAGGGGAAGCCCCTCATCGAGTTCGGGCGGAACCATCATTATCACCCCATTCCTCAAGCAAAAGCCCTATCTCGTTATACACCTCGATCCTATTAAACCCTTCCTCCCGCAGCACCCGGATAATATCCCTCAGGATCCTCCTCTGCACGTTCACCGCTATGCTCTGGCAGAAGTGACACTCCGGGGTCGAGCGGGCGAGGAGGAGGAATACCTGAGCCCTGCCCCCCTCGACGGTCAGACCGTAGAGGAGGCCTTCGTCAACAATGTTTACCCCGGTTTCGGGGTCGTTTACTGACCTCAGGACTTCCACGACCCGCTTCACTTCAGGTGGGAGATCCTCCCTGGGGCCCCTCTTGGGGGTTCTCTTCTTTGGAGACCTGAAGATTCCTAGGAGACTCATCTTTCATACCTTCTCAAGACTTATATCCTCAATTCTGTACCCTTTCTTGTTCTCGAAGACCCCGACGGGATTGTTCTTTAGGTCGTAGACGTAGACGTTTTGGAACTTCACGAGGGCAAACCTCTCGATAATGTCGCCAATTATCTTTGAGTATGCTATGGCGCTCGCGCCCGTTATGTTGTACTCGGCGTGGCTCTCGAAGTTGAGCCATATTTTGAGGGTGTCCCCGTTGACTTCAAGCCCCGCTACCACTCCCGAGTCCAGGATGTCCCCACCTGTGACGGGGTCGGTTATCTTGGCTAGCTCGTCGAGAACGGCCCTGTAGTGCCGGGGCCACTCGCGGTTGGGCATGTAAACCTTCATTTTCCTCACCTGTTGAGACTACTGGGTGTACGGTTATAAGCTTTCCTGGGCATTTCTGGGGAAGCGCTGTCTGAGAACCCCGTGGAGCGCTATGAGCGTGGACACCCACAGGGCCGTGGATGTTATGTAGAGGGCCATGGCAAGGGGATTGCCGGGTGCAACTATGTTGGCCGGAACAAATAGGGTGAAAAGCCACGCGGAAAGCCTGGCGGTTTTACTGTACGGGCTGGGGGTATGCACGTAGAACGCTGCCGCGTCCATGAGGACTACCACCGCGATGGCCGAGAACGACTCTATTATGTACATTGTTCTGGTGCCGCTCAGCGTGAGGGAGAAGACTATCACGGCTACCTGGACGAGCATCTCCGGCTTTGCCCGAACCAGGCCGCTTTCGGAGAGGGCGTACACAACCAGCGCCGGCCCCAGAATGACCAGGACTGCTATTGTCGCCGTGCCCATCCCTGCTATCAGCTCCACAAAGCCCAGCCCAGTCAGGAGCCCACCCAAAAGCAGGAACCATGAGATCCTATTCGTCCCGAGCCGAAACCTCTCTATACTCATCGAGAGGTACCATGTCAGAAATATCCCCACGAGCACCAGGGTACCGCCGGCGCCCATAATGATGTGGTAAGAATACATTTCGTATCATCCCGCACTCCATTGACGGGAGTATATTGAGGGCACCGTTAATAAACCTTCCCGATGAGGGCCCCTTTGGGGTCTCTGGAGAAATAAAAGAGAGGGGGTTGGGGCCTGAGAATCACTCAAGCGCGACCTCGTTCTCCCAGAGGCCATGGATGTTGCAGTAGCTGAGGGCGTAGAGCTTGCCCTTCTTGCCCGTCCTGAAGAAGAAGACCGCCCTCGGCTCGGTGAGCGGGTCGCCGTGGTTGGCGAACTCAACGCGGCCGACGAGTATCGGGAAGTTCTCGCCCTCCGGGTGGAAGTAGAGCTCGATCCAGGCTATGTGGTGCTCCGGAGTGTTCGGGTGCGGTATCTCCTTGCCGACCTGAACCTCCACCTTAACGAGGTCGCCTTCCTTGGTGTATTCTATAACGGGGACGTGCTTCTCCCCCTTCCAGTCTCCGCTCCTTATGGTTCCGCTTATCATCCACACCACCTCACTCTATCTTTTCAAACATGTCCTTGGGGGCACCGCAGAGCGGGCAGACCCAGTCCTCGGGAAGGTCCTCGAACTTGGTTCCGGGCTCAATCCCCGTGTCGGGGTCGCCCTCGTCCTCATCATAGATGTATCCACAAACGATGCACTTCCATTTGGCCATTTCTTTCACCACCATAATGTTGGTGATTCGACCTTATAAGGTTTGCGGCTCAAACTTGAGAAATGGAAAAAGCGAAACATTCATTCGAATACTACGAACTTATCCCTGGGGGCACCACAGATCGGGCAGTACTCGGGGACATCATCGATGGCCGTGTAGCCGCAGACGGGGCAGATGTAGACCTTCTTTACCTCGATGTCCTTTCCGCTCTCTGCTATCTCCTTGGCCTTCTTGTAGAGCTCCGCGTGTATCTTCTCCGCCTCAAGGGCGTAGTGGGTCGTCCTTACGGCCTCCTTCTCGCCCTGGAACTCGGCGGCGTTGTGGAACACTGGGTACATCTCCTCGACCTCGTAGGTCTCGCCGTCTATGCCCGCCTGAAGGTTCTCAGGCGTCTTGCCCAGGTTCCCAAGGGCTATGAAGTGGTTCTTGGCATGGATGAACTCGGCGTGAGCTATAGCCCTGAAGAGCTTGGCTATGTTCGGATATCCCTCCTTCTCGGCCTGCTCGGCAAAAATCAGGTACCTCATGTGGGCCATGCTTTCGCCGGCGAAGGCATCCTCCAGAAACTTCCGGGTCATTTTTTTCTTCACCACCATACGCACCACCGCAGTGAAATATTCTGCATTAATACCTCCGCACACGGAGTATATAACGATTTTCCAAACCAAAAGTTTGGATAGTTTTTAACTCAGGTCAATAGGCAGTCCCTCTCTGATGGCCTTTTCGAGCTTGAATGCTTTCCTTATGTTATCCAGAACGACCGCACCAACGACCCTTTCCCCCTCGTAGAAGACCTTTGTGTTGTCATCAAGCCACCTGCCCTGGCCGCGGGTTCTGCCTACGAGCCCCACGTTCATATCGGCAAACTTGAAGTACGTTGAGCGGAAGCTGAAGTCGTAGCGGTCTTCGTTACCAAGCAACAGGTTCGCCAGAACCTTCGCGTGTTCCGTTGCTGCCTTTGCAGTGCCATAGATCCTCCCGTTGTACTCGGCGCAGTCACCTATCGCGTAGACGTCCCTCGCGGAGGTTCTGAAGCGGTCGTCTATGAGAATACCCCTTCCGGCGTGTATCCCGCTCTTTACAGCCAGTTCCCTGTTGGGAACTATTCCAAAGGCACAGACCTTGAGCCTGCCTGGGACGTAGCCCCTGTCCGTGTTCAGGCCTTTTTCATCGGCACTTAGAACGGTTGTCTCAAGGTGAAACTCGACGCCGATCCCTTCAAGCCGCTCCCGTATCCTCTCGCTGAGCTCTTCGTCGAGTCCGAGGAGGGTTCTCCCCCTGTGGACGAGCCTGACCCTATACCCTGCTTTAGCCACGTTGCCCGCTAGCTCCAGGGCGATAAAGCCACCACCGAGGATTATTATCTCTCCTTCATCCTCAAGACGCTCTTTTATCCTGCGGGCGTCGCTGAGGGTTCTGAGGGTCAGGATGTACTCTTTTCCCGGAACCGCCGGCTCCCTTGCCCTCGCACCTGTGGCGAGGACGAGGACATCGTAGGGGAACTCCCCTCTGGACGTCACAAGAACTTTCCTCGCCCTGTCTATGACCCGGGCCTCGGTTCCTAGTTTCAGGGATATCCCCTTCTCCTCATACCAGCCGGGCGGGTAAGGGAACAGCTTTTCCTCCGGCAGGAAGCCCGCTATGTAGTGGCTCAGCATGGGCTTGGAGTAGTGGGGGAGGTTATCCATCTCCACGATGATCACGTCAAATTCTTTGCTCAGGTTTTTGGCCAGCTCAACCCCGCCCGGTCCGTTGCCGACTATAACGACCCTCACGCTGCCACCTCACCGCTTGGTGTGCGGGCCGAGGTAGAGCTCCAGCTGGGCACCGAAGAACTCGATCGGTGCGTTTACGTACTCCTGCTGCCCCTGCGTCACGTCCTCAAGGTACTCGGTATGGCTCCTTATCGCTGCGTAGTGCGCCCTCTCCTGGGCCGCCAAGAACTTGAATATGCCCCTGTGCTCGGGGAGCGTTTCGGCGAGGTGTGAATATATCCTCTCCGCGTTCTTCTCATTCTCTAGGGCGACCCTCATGGCCTCTATGAGGTTTGCGACGGTATCTACCTTCACCGTCGTTTCTGCGAGGGGTATATCCTCGGGGACCGGGTATTCTGTGTCTCCAAAGAGCTCCTCGTACAGTTTGAGGAGTATCCTCTTGTGGTTCTCCTCCGCCTTGGCGAGATCCTTAAAGAACTCCCCAAGGAGCGCCCCGCTCTTTGACGCGAGGTGCTCGTAGAACTCCTTTGCATCATCCTCTGAGGCCAGGGCATAGCCCAGTATTTCTCTGGGCGACAGCCCGGCAAGTTTTTCAAAAATGTCCTCCATATATACCACCACAGCCAGTTATGTCAGTCCCAGTATTTAAACATACTCTAAGGAGAAAAAGGAAAGGGTCAGCCGATCCATGCAACGAGCTTTCTGACGCCTTCGCGCAGCCTTTCCTCGTCCTCCGGCCTCGGCATGCCGCGGCTCTCAACGACGTCCACAAGGTCGAACTTGCTCCTCGTTATCAGGGTCTCCATCTTCTTTCCAGCAACGCCCGCCCAGCCGAAAGCCCCGACGATGAGGACCGGCTTCTCATAGTTGGCCTTGTCGAGTATCTCGTAGAGTGTATACCTTATGCGCGGGTGTATCTCCGCCTCGTAGGTGGATGCACCTATGACAATTGCCTCACTGTCGGGAACCTCCCCGAGAATGTCACTGACTGCCGGCGCCTCCTTGTCTGTGAACCTGTAAACAATGGGCTTCTTGCCGTGCTTCCTGAGTTCGTCTATGATGACCTCCATCCTTCTCTCCACAAAGCCGTACATTGAGTCGTATACCACCAGAACCTTGTCTTTAGTTGGGGTCCCAGCTCCAACGCGCTCATAGTGCTCGAATATCCTCACTGGATTCTTCCGCCACACCAGCCCGTGTCCGGGGAGTATCATTCTGGCCTCCGTAACTATCCCGAGCTGTTTGAGCTTGGCTATGTTCTGGACGATGTACTTGTGGTAGTGGCCGATGACGGTGACTATGTACTTGGTCACGTGGGGCAGGTACTCCCTGACGACCTCCTCGTCGCTGTCATCTATGTCCTTGGGGATTCCGTAGCCGCCCCCAGCATCGCAGCTGAAGAGGAGCCTCTCCTCCACAACGTAGGTTATCATGGTGTCCGGCCAGTGGAGCCAGGGGACGGTTATGAAGCGGAAGGTCTTCCCCCCTATCTTCATCTCCTCGCCGTCCTTTATTGTCTGGAAGTTTTCCACCACCCTCTCGCCGTAGAATCCCTCAAGGAAGCGCTTGGCGAAGCTTGTACCTATGAGCCTGGCTTTGTAGCCGTTGGCCTCAAGAACCGCCGGAAGCGCACCGGTGTGATCCGGCTCCGTATGGTGGATCACGATGTGGGTTATCTCCCGGGGGTCGATGATCTTTCTGAGGCCCTCCATGAATAGGTCTGTGTAATCCCCCTTGGTAACGTCGAAGAGGACGACGGCATCATCGAGCTTCATCAAATAGGCGTTGTAGGTTATTCCCTCCGGAATGTCCCAGGTGGCCTCGAAGTACCTTATCCTGTCATCGTCGACCCTGAGGAGGTACAGTTCTGGGTCGTCGAGTATCTTTTCAACCCTCAGGCCAGGCATTTTTATCACCGAACCTATTTGGTGCGGAAGCATAAAAAGCCTTTCTTGACCAAAAAGTTAAGGACAGAATTGGGTAAAGTTAAAATTTTGAAAGGGCTGGCCTCTCTCCTGCCCTAAAGCGGGATTTGAGGGAAAATTCACGTTCCTTCCAGCAGGCTGAAGATTTCCTCCAGATCCGGAACCTCCCTTATCGGATAGACCTTGAAAAATATGACCTTCCCCTCCTCATCAACCAGCACGTTGGCCCTCTCCGAGAACCCTTCCTTTTCGCGGAAGAGCCTGTAGAGCTTCGCCGCTTCACCGTGCGGCCAGAAATCGCTCAGAATCCTCAGCTTCTTGAGGCCGATGTGCTCCGCCCAGGCCTTCTTGCTCGGCACAGGGTCAACGCTTATGCCAACGGGGACGACGTTCAGTCCCTCAAAGTGCCCGTAGTTCTCCTCTAGGGCCTTCATCTGCTTCTCGCATATCCCAGTCCACGCCAGCGGGTGGAAGGATAGCAGAACCTTCTTCCCCCTGAAATCACTCAGTCTGAATTCCTCCCCGTTCTGATCCTTCAAAACAAAGTCCGGAGCCTTTTCACCAACCTCCATAATAACACCTCCAACTCGTTTTCGACGCAGAAGTTGAAAAAGAAAAAGTTCGGGGGCGGTCTCAAAGCTTCTTGGACTCGAAGAACCTCTCCACGAGGTCGAGCTTTGGTTCCCTCTGCCATAGCGGTCTCTTGTCCCTCCTGTAGGCCGACACGTTCTCTTCAAAGGTGGGCTTCTTGTTGATGTAGAAGATTCCCAGCGGGAGGGGGTCGGTCTCTATCGCGCGCTTGAAGGCGGCCTCCCTGTCGTAAGGGTCGTGGTCGTCCATCCAGTAGGTGTGCTCCCTGTACCAGGCGTAGGTGTTCACCTTGTTGAAGCTGACGCACGGGTGGAGGATATCAACTATCGCGAGGCCTTTGTGCTGGATGGCTTTCTTGATTATCTCGACGCTCTCCTTGAAGTAGCCCATGAATGTTCTGGCGACAAAGGAGGCGTTTAACGCGACAGCTAAAGCGACGGGATTAAAGGGCTCCTCGAAGACGCCCCAGGGCTGTGTCGGCGTCTTCATACCCACCATGGTTGTAGGCGAGGCCTGCCCTTTGGTGAGACCGTATATCTGGTTGTCGTGGATGAGGACGGTTATGTCGGGGTTGCGCCTTATCGCGTGCAGCAGGTGATTGCCACCTTCAGCGTACATGTCGCCGTCTCCACCTTCCGCTATGACGGTCAGCTTAGGGTTTGCGGCTTTAACACCGGTCGCTATCGGTATTGCCCTTCCGTGGAGTGTGTGGTATCCATTTGCGTTGATGTAGTGGGGCATCTTTGCCGCCTGTCCTATCCCGCTGATTATTGCCACCTGGCTCGGCTTTAAGCCGAGTTCTGCCAGAGCGGAGATGAGTATGTTCCTTATGCCAAAGTTCCCGCACCCCGGACACCAGGCAACGTCCTTACTGGTCGGCCTCTTGGGCTCAAAGGCCTCCCTGCCGGTTGGCAAAGTGGGAGCGTTCATTCTACCACCCCCTTCAGGGCATCAAGAACTTCTTCCACCGAGAACGGCCTGCCGTCGTGCTTCAGAACGCGGTGGTGGACTTCAACACCGAGCTCCTTTTTGAGAAGGTCTGCGAACTGGCCGGTTATGTTGTTCTCCACAGCTATCACTATTTTGCCCTCAAAGAACTTCTTCGTCTTCGGGTTGAGTGGATAGACCCAGCTGAAGTGGAGCAGTGCCACGTCATCCCTCCCAAGCTTATCCAGAGCCTCCTCGATGACGTGTAGCGTCGAACCCCACGCAACCACGAGGTACTTTGCGTTTTCCTCTCCGACCAGCTTCGGCAGGGGTGCGTTCCTCCTTACCGTCTTGAGCTTTTTGATAGCCCTCTTCTCCTGCATCCTCCTCGTCATCTCTGCCTCCTCCGTTATGTCGCCCCACTCGTCGTGCTCGTTTCCGTTGGCGACGACAACGTCCTCACCGTAGCCCGGCACTGCCCTCGGCGAGATTCCGTCCTCGGTCAGCTCGTATCTCCGATAGCCGGGCTTCGCCTCGACGATGTGCCTCTCAAACTTCACTTTGCCCACGTCCGGGGCTGGGAGGTTGTAGTAAGTGTCCACGAAGTACTGGTCGGTGAGGATTATCACGGGCACCTGGTACCTGTCGGCCAGGTTGAACGCCTCGGCCGTCAGGTAGAAGGCCTCCTCAAGGCTCCCCGGCGCGAGGATTATCCTCGGGAAGTCGCCGTGACCGGCGTAGAGCACGAGGTTCAAATCGCCCTGCATAGTTCTCGTCGGCAGGCCTGTTGCAGGCCCGGGCCTCTGGGCGAGGTGGATAACCACCGGGTTCTCGGCCATTCCGGCCAAGCTCAGCGCTTCGCTCATGAGGGCAAAGCCTCCGCCTGAGGTGCTCACCATCGCCCTGGCTCCCGCGTACCAGGCTCCGAGGGCCATGTTTATCGCGGAGATCTCGTCCTCCACCTGCTCGACGATTATCTCAAACTCCTCCGCATGCTGGGCCGCGAAGGTCGAGACGCCGGTTGACGGGCTCATTGGATAGAAGGACAGGAAGTTCATTCCCCCCGCCAGGGCACCTATGCCCGCCACCTCGGTGCCGGTGAGAAGAACCTCGTCCTTAACGCTCTCGTCCTTCTGCACCTCCACCGCTATTGTCCCTTCCTCGCAGAGCTTAACTCCCAGCTCGTAGCCCTTCTTCGCCGCCTCGAGGTTCTTCTGGACAACGTTCTCGCCCTTCGCGCCAAAGCGCCTCCTCAGGTACTCCTCGACGGCCTTGAAGTCGCCGTGGAAGAGGCCCACTATCACGCCCGCTGCTATCGTGTTAAGGTAGAGCTGGCTCCCGACCTTGGTGGCCATTTTGGTGAGGGGAACCTCCACGAGGTTGACTTTCTCCAAAAACTCGTCCTCAACGTTTTCCCTCTCTCCGAGGATGACGGTGTTTTCCGAGAGCCTATCCCTGACCCAGGTGAGCACTCCCTGCTTGAAGGGCACGAGGATGTCTATCCTCTTTACAAATGCTCTGACGCGTCTGGAAGAAACGCGTATCTCAGTGGTGTTTATTCCGCCACGCACGCGGGACATGTACTCCTTGTTTGCATAGACGTGGTAGCCGGACTCCTTAAGGGCGTGGGTGAGGATTCCCTCGACGGTCTGCACGCCCTGGCCCGCGGCACCACCCAGCACTATAGAAACGTCTTCCTTAAACTCTGCCATACGGCATCACTTCCAGTTGAGTTCGACTTCCGACATCATAAGGTTTGTGAATTAGACTTATATAATTTTCTTTTGCAAACCAAAAATAGTTGGGCAGGGGAAAGGACAACGTAAAAATCACTCCACCGGAATTCCCACGGGGAATATGTAGAGCGGCTCGCCCGGCACCCCTAGCAGTGCCTTGACCTCCTCGTCCCTGAAGGCACCGACCGCCACCGTCCCGAGGCCGAGTGCGGTGGCTTGGAGATAGATGTTCTGTCCCATGTGGCCGGCGTCAATGTGCACGTAGCGTATTCCCCTCTCGCCGTACCTGCTCGTCGTCCTCTCGTAGTGGGCCACTATAACGATGTTTGCAGGGGCCGTCTTAACGTGCCTCTGGCCAAGGCAGGCCCTGGCTAGGGGGCTGCTAATGTCCCCCTCGCACACCAGTTCGAGGGTGTGGCTCTTCCCGTCGTAGTGGTAGAGGCCGGGTTTGATGCCGGTGACGTTAGAAACCGCCACATAGACCTCGAAGGGGTAGCGCGCGCCGGCACTTGGAGAGGTCCTTTTGCCCCACGTATTTATCCCATAGGCCGCCCAGAGTATCTGGGAGAGCTGTTCAAGGGCTATCGGTTCGTCCCTGTACCTCCTCACGCTCTTCCTGAGATTCACCGCCTCCTCAAGGCTCATCTCCCCCCTCAACCTGGGCGCGGGAAGTTTGACCCTCATTTGCATCCCAAAATTAGTGAAGTTGAATTCATAAATTAAAGTTTTGGAGGAACGCTCACTCCTCAGTGAGTGCCAGCGCGGCACTCCCCGCTTCGAACTCTGCTGTGAAGAGGTCTTTAGTCCGGTTGGCTATCCAGACGAGGCTGAGCATTATAGGCACTTCCTCCAGAACTCCAACGACCGTCGCCAACGCCGCGCCGCTTTTGAGGCCGAAGAGGGCTATCGCCACCGCCACCGCTAACTCGAAGAAGTTGCTGGCACCGATGAAGGATGCCGGAGCCGCGACCTTATGCGGGAGCTTCCAGAGCCACGACCATCCATAGGCTATGGTGAATATGAAGTAGGTCTGTATCGTCAGCGGGACCGCTATGAGAACTATGTGGAGCGGGTTCTGAAGGATTATCTTCCCCTGGAAGGAGAAGAGGAGTATCAAAGTGAGGAGAAGGCCGATGATTGAGACGGTGCCCAGCTTTGGGAGGAACTCCCTCTCGAACCACTCCCGTCCTTTAGTCCTGAGAATGTGCCTCCTGGAGAGATAGCCGGCGGTGAGTGGAATCACCACGAAGAGTACGACCGAGAGGAGGAGCGTGTCATAGGGCACGGGGACCTCGTTGAGCCCCATGAGGAAGCCCACTATCGGGGCGAAGGCAAAGAGTATTATGAGGTCGTTGGTAGCGACCTGCACGAGCGTGTAGAGCGGGTCTCCGTCGGCCAGGTAGCTCCACACGAAGACCATTGCCGTGCACGGCGCGGCTCCGAGGAGTATCGCGCCCGCTATGTACTCCTTTGCCAGTGAGGGCTCGATGAGGCCGAGCTTCGCCGAGAAGAGCGCACCTATGAAGAACGAGCTTATGAGGAACATGCTGAAGGGCTTTATCAGCCAGTTGGTGACCCACGTGACGGTTAGGCCTTTGAGCATCTGGCCCTTGTGCACTCTCCTTATCGCGGAGAAGTCCACCTTGACCATCATGGGGTATATCATCGCCCATATCAGCACCGCTATGGGCATGTTGACGTTCGCAACGGTGAGCTTTGAGAGGGCCTCGGGGAGCGCTGGAAAGAACTTCCCGACCGCTATCCCCGCGATTATGCAGAGGAGAACCCACAGCGAGAGGTACTTTTCGAACAGACCCAGCCCTTTCTTCTCCTCCATTTTCTTACACCATACCGACTAAAAAAATTTCAAATATAAGGGTTTTCAAAACCTTATGTTTGCCACCTTTTCCGGGAGCTATATAGGCTACATAGAATACTGCGGCAAGGGATTTAAAGCCCGTCTCAGAGCCCTTTCCGGTGAGAAAAATGGGGGAAAAGCTCGTACTATTTGTCTGCGTCAAGAACTCGGCGAGGAGCCAGATGGCGGAGGCCTTCTTCAACCACTTCAACGACGACCCGCGCTTCCATGCTATGAGCGCAGGGACGGAATCGGCTGACGAGATAGACCCGCTCGCAAGGGAGGTCATGGAGGAGGTTGGAATTTCCCTCGACGGACAGAGGCCGAAGCTATACACCGAGGAGATGGCGGAGGAGGCTTACCTTGTAATAACCATGGGTTGCCTCGACAAGTGCCCCTACGCTCCCCCCGAAAAAACGTGGGACTGGGGGCTCGACGACCCCTACGATCACCCCATTGAGAAGTACCGCGAGGTAAGGGATAAGATAAGGCAGCGCGTCCTGAAGCTCGTTGATGACTTGAAAAGCGGAAAGAGCAGGGAGGAGATAATAGGGCGAAAGAGCCTTTTCAGAATTGAATAGCGGATATCCTTGATGCTCTTGATCCCTCATCCTTTCTTTGGAGGACCCTGCTCGGGCGTTGTCGTTGTCTCTTCCTCGCTCATGTGGTCCTTCTTGGTGATCTGGCTCACTATCTCAAAGGCCTTCTTCGTGACGCGGCCCTTTGCCACCCACTTCTTCAGGTACTCCCTCGGCGGGAACTCTATGGCGTCGCAGGGGCATATCATAGCGCAGGTATTGCAGCCAACCATGCAGTTGTATGGCCTCGCCACTATAGGTTTTCCCTCCTCGGTGTCCCAGTCGAAGACCCTCCTCCCGCAGGTAACGAAGCAGATTCCACAGCCGGCGCAGACATCGTAGTTGATTTTGGGGTACCACTCTATTTTCTTCCTCTCAACTCCCCACCAGGGGACAACGCTGAGGTCCTTAACGGGCCTTCCAAGGGCGTCCTTTCCGATAACGGGTGCATCAATGTTGGACATATCCTCCACCCCGATACTACTAAAAAAATTTCATTTAAAATATTTTTCATATGTTTTTGTTTTCAACTGTCAGTTCTGGACGGTTCTGTTCAGAAAGTCTTCGAGTACTGGGACAGCCACGAAGAGGGCATTTACGTTGATGTCGTCTCGGGAGAACCGCTCTTCAGATCCTTCGATAAATTCAACTCGGGAACGGGATGGCCGAGCTTCACGAAGCCCCTTGAGGAGTGGGCGATGGTCGAGGCTGAGGAATGCGAGGGCTTCCTCTGTGGAAGGGAGGTTAGAAGCCGCTTCGCCGGCTCCCACCTCGGCCACGTCTTTGAAGAGCCAACCCCAACGGGAAGGCGCTACTGCATAAACTCGGTCTCGCTGAGGTTCATACCAAGGGAGGGGCTGAGAAGGTACGGCTACGTGGCCTACGAGGGGCTGTTCAAATAAAAAAGAGAGGCTCAGAGCTCCTCAATGACAGCCTTAACGTCCTCAAGCGGCTCCCTAATGACATCCACTATGTCGTCTGCTGTGTTTATGGCGATGTAGGTTTCCCCGTCCTTCTGGTAGATGAGCACCGGGCAGGGGGCGAAGGAGCCTATCTCGTACTCGACCTTGATCATCTCGTAGAACTTCTTTGGGTTGCAGACGTAGAGGAGTCTGTAGGGCTCCATGTCAATGCCGAGCTTGGCCTTGACGACGTCGCTGGGCGTGAACTCAAGCACAACCTTGTAGCCCTTCTCCTCAAGCTTTGCCCTAAACTTCTCCTCGGCCTCCTTGAGGCCCATATCCAGCTTTCTCCTGTACCTGAACACACCGACCACCTCCTTAGAGCCCTGAGAGTGATTCAAAGAGCCCGCTCCAGAACTTGAGCGGTGTGAGTTCGGTCAGCATCAGCAGACCCAGGACGATTAGTATCGTCCCGAGGACGATTTCCCATCTGGCTTTGCCCCTTCCGCTCAGCGAAAGCCTGTTCGAGAGGAGCTTCCTGTTCACCCACTCGCCGAGGTCCTTCGAGGCGGTCAGCAGGTAAACGGTGAGACCCATTCCGAGGCCATAGGTGCCCATGACGATGACCCCGCTCAGCGTGTCCCCGCTCAGGGCGGCAGTTATCACCGCGAAGCCCACGTAGGGAGCAATGCAGCCGAGCCACGTTGCACCGAGTGCCGAACCCAGGGCAAAGTCGTAGGCTATGCCCCTCTTTGAGGCTACCCTGTCCGTGGCCGAGAAGCTCAGCAGCCTTTCCATCTTCGTGCTTACCCTCTCGCTGATGAAGCTCAGCCCTATGGCGATGAAGCCGAGGCCGCCGATGAGGTAGAGCGCGCCCTGTATCTGGGACGCGTAGTTGCCGAGGCTTCCGACGAGCGCCCCGAGGAGGGCAAAGGAAACCACCATTCCTGCTATTATCGCCTCGACCTTCCTCCTCGCGAAGGTGAGTGAGAGGGTGCCTGCTATGACTGGGAGCACGCACGGGGAGAAGACGCTGACTATCCCGGCCGAGAATATCGGGAGGAGAACCGCCAGGCTGAGGTTCGTGCTGGCTTCGTTCTCCGCGCTGGGAGTGCCCTCCTTTTGCCCGCTGGAGGTAGCCTGCGTTCCGTCTACCGAACCATCTCCTAAAGCCAGCTCAACGAAGGCCTTAAGACCTTCTGGGCTAAGTGCCCCAACCGCTACCCCTTTCAGGATCCTGCTGCCGTTCTCTGCCTTGAATATGACCATTGTGGGTGTTCCGGGGACGCCGACGCTTATCTCCTCGCCTGGCTTTTTCGGGGTGTAGTAGCCGGAGTTGTCCGGCTGGATGACTATTACCGGGTCGTAGACTCTGTAGCGGAGCGTCGTTATCGGGCGGCCTTTGTAGACATCCACTGAGACTAGGACGAGGTTTTCCAGTGCCCCATAAGCTGTTGGGGTTGGGAAAACGCTCTGTTTCATGTACTGACAGGCAGGACAGCTTTCAGAGTGGTAGAAGATGAAGAAGTACTTTCCATCGTTGGCGGCCATCAGTTCGCTGAGCCCCGCCTCGCTTGAAATGTCGTGGAAGTTCAGGTTGCCGTACCTCACCGTGCCGGCACTCACGAGGCCCCCTGTGAATGCGAGAATCAGAACGAACAAAAGCGCCTTCCGCACCCTTTCCACCTAAAAAAGATTTAGACAGTGGTTAAAAAGCCTTTTTTTGAAGCTTTTTTCATCAAAACGTCATCGGGACGTAGCCCTCCTCAAGCTTTTCCGCTATTATCCTCCCGACGTACTCAACCTTCGTGTACTTCTCCAGAGGCCCCACAAAGCCCTCGACCTCGGCTATTCTCCTGCACGCTATCGGGATCCTGCCCATTTCTGCCAGCTTCTTTACCCATGGTATGA
This sequence comes from Thermococcus sp. M36, assembly GCF_012027355.1. Lineage (NCBI taxonomy): Archaea > Methanobacteriati > Methanobacteriota > Thermococci > Thermococcales > Thermococcaceae > Thermococcus > Thermococcus sp. M36. The sequence goes on along the minus strand of NZ_SNUH01000001.1, from coordinate 156,747 downwards.
AGAGCTCGTCCCCCTCTGCCACCGCCCTCTCTGCCGGCCCGAAGAGTATGACCTCAACATCTTCAGCCCAGCCGTTCTGCAGGGCGTTGGCGGCCCACATGAACCCTGGAAGGGCCCTTTCGTCGGGGCTGGTGATTATCACGAGAACCTTCACCATCTACACCACACCCCCTACCACTGCAGTTTCCAGTTCCTCTATGTCCCTCACGGAGATCTCGGCATTCCCTGCGATGACGTTTATGTTACCGCAGTCGTACTTGGCGCACAGGCCAAGGCAGCCTTCAACGCTCACCTCGTACCCCTTCCTTTTCAGCAGGGCGACGACGTCGTCAAGGCGCTCCCCGGCGCAGAACTTGCACACCTTTGCGGTTGGAAAGACGTTGCATCCATTTTCACCCATGAGTACCACCGGTATTTTATACTCTGGACTGCTTATTGGGTTTATCTTTGCCATTATAGAAAAGTCAGTGCCAGGAAATTTTACAGTTTATATTCGTCCTTACCAGGTAGCAGAAGAGTGGCATGGATAAATAAAAAGCTACCTCCAGGGCTTCCCGAACCTGTTGCGGCTCACTTTTTCCCACTCAAAGACCTCATCGCCGTGCGGAGGCTTGTTCTCAGCTGGATAGCCGATCCCGATTATGCAGAGCACCCGGTAGTTTTCCGGAATCCCCAAAAGCTCCCTAACGTACTCCTCGGCCGTTTTGCCTTCACCGTGCATCCTGTTCCTTATCTGCACCCAGAAGGAGCTCAGCCCGAGGGCAAACGAAGTGAGCTGGATGTGCTCCGCCGCTATACTCGCGTCCTCTATCCAGACGTCGCTTCTGCTCTCGTCCGCCGTAATAACTATCGCCAGCGGTGCCGTTGCGAGGCCGGAAGCGCCAAGCTTCGCCTTCGAGAGGGCCTTCAGCTTTTCCTCCTCGTCCACCACTATGAAGTGCCAGGGCCTCCTGTTGAACGAGCTGGGCGAGAGGAAAGCTGCCTCAAGGAGCTTCTCCACAAGCTCCCGTGGCACGGGCCTGTCCTGGAACCGCCTAACACTCCTCCTCTTTCGAAGGACTTCAAAGAACTCCATGCGATCACCTCACGTTTTCGGCTTCAGGAGCATCAGGTAGTGGTAGGGGAGTTCCCGGTATCTGACAACCTCCAAACTCCCGGCAAGTCTGATCACGTCCTCAGGTGAGAGCCTCTCGTGGATAGGCGGCCCGAAGGGCATAGGTTCTTTCTTCCACTCCGCAACGAGGACAAACGCCTTCCCCGCCCAGCGGAGGTACTCCCGCGGGTTCTCCATCTCATGCAGGACACTTGAGAAGACCACAAGGTCGAAGTCGCCTATATCCGGCGGCCTCTCTGTGATCACCACCTCGACGTTATCCAGCTTTTCGTCTTCGATTCTTCTTTTCAGAATCTCCGCCATTTTTGGACTTGCTTCGATGGCATAAACCCGTTGGAACGCCCTCGCCAGGGGCACGGTTAGGTACCCTGTGCCGGCCCCGACGTCCACAGCCGTCCTCCTTCGGACTCCGGCACTTAGGGCGAACCCGACGACATCCTCCGGTGGAAAAACCCTCCGTCTCCACTCCGAGTCCAGTACATGAGCGTGCCCGGGATTGAACCGATGCATCACAACCCCCCTGAACCACTGATCCCCAAAGGTACAAATCCCTTTTGGTGGGTCAGAATTTCCCGTGAGCCCCTACAAGATAAACCTTTGGTTTCCAAAACCCTTTTTATCCCCTCGCCCAAGCCAGATGTGGTGAGAGCATGCAGGTGGGAATGGACTTTTCGAGGCACTTCCCGATCATAGGCATCGAGGGACAAAGGAGGCTGGGCGAGAGCACGGTAGCGGTGGTTGGGGCTGGAGCCCTGGGCAGCTGGGAGGTCTACTTCCTCCACAAGCTCGGCGTGGGAAAGATAATCGTCATAGACAGGGATTTCGTTGACGAGAGCGACCTCCCGAGAACCATGTACACCAAGGAGGACGTCGGAAAGCCGAAGGTGGAAGTCCTCAAGGAGCGCTTTGGAGTAATCGGCCACTTCGAGGATTTAAACCCCGGAACGGTTAACCTTCTTGATGAGGCTGACCTCATAATCGACGGGACGGACAACATATACACGAGACAGGTGATAAACGACTACGCAGTCAAAAACAACAAGCCGTGGATATACGTGGGCGTTCTCTCCACTTACGGCAATGTGATGCCGATAATCCCTGGAAAAACAGCGTGCTTCCGGTGTCTGATGCCCAAACTCCCCGAGAGGCCGATGCCCACCTGCGCGGTGGCGGGGATAATGAGCTACGTCCCCACCTTTGCGGCATCTCTAGCCGTTGCACTGGCGGCAAAGATACTCCTCGGTGAGGAAGTGAAGAGCGAGCTGATATTCTTTGACCTCCGGAGCATGGACTTCGAGAGGGTCGAGATACCGAGGAGGGACGACTGTCCGGCATGCTCCCTCAGAAAGTTCGAGTTCTTAGAGAAGAAAATCAAGATAGAGCGCCTCTGCGACGGTTCGATACAGGTCACGCCGCCGGTCAGAATGAGCGTAGACTTCGATGAGCTTGAAAAGCGCCTCGAAAAGCTCGGAATCGAGGTACTCAAGACGAGCCAGTTCATCCAGTTCGAGGACGACTACCTTGAGATCCTCATTTTCCAGGGCGGCAGGATGGTGATACGGGGCGTCGAGGACGAGAACGAGGCCAAGAACATCTTCGCCCGCTACCTGGGTGGTTGAAGTGATAATAGTCCGCTACGGCGAGATAGGCATCAAGGGCGGAAAGAGAAGGGAGTTCGAGAGGAAGTTAGCGGAGAACATCGGGAAGGCGCTGAGGAGAAAGGGGATTGAGGGGAAGACAAAAATAATCCGGGGCAGGATCCTCGTCGATGTCCCAGACGAGGCGGCTGAAATAATCGCCAAAGTGCCCGGTGTGGTTTCCGTCTCCCCCGCGAGGGTGATGGAGTACGAGGAGATTCCCGCCTACCTGAAGGAGGCCCTCAAGGACTACAACCCAAGAAGCTTCAGGGTGGACACCCGGAGGCTCGACAAGACCTTCCTCAAGACCTCCATGGAGGTAAACCGCGAGATTGGGGCCTTTGTCGTCGAGAACTTTGGCTGGAAGGTCGATCTGGAGAATCCTGAGCTTACGATAGGCATTGAGATCATCGGCGGAAAGGCCTACGTCTTCTTTGAGAAGATACCCGGAGTGGGCGGCCTGCCGGTTGGGACGCAGGGCAAAGTCGTCGTCCTGCTAAGCGGGGGCATAGACTCACCGGTCGCGGCCTTCCTCATGCTCAAGCGCGGGGCGGAGGTAATAGCCCTCCACTTCGACCAGGGGCTCAACGCTAGGAACGTGGTGGAGAGGGTCGTTGACATACTGGAGGACTACTCGCCGGAGCCGATAGAACTTATAGTAGAGAACCACTTCGAGGTGCTCAAGCCCTACGTCTCGGCACTGGCCAGGGCGAAGCTCCGCGAGTGGACGTGCGTCGTCTGCAAGGTGGCCATGCTCAGGAGGGCGGCAGAGATAGCGAGGGAAAAAGGCGCCCTCGGCATAGTGACCGGAGACAGCCTCGGTCAGGTCGCCAGCCAGACCCTTGCCAATCTCTACTTCGAGACCATGAGCGTCCGCTTCCCGGTTCACCGGCCGCTCCTCGGCATGGACAAGGAAGAGATAGTGGCGATAGCCAGGAGGATAGGAACCTACGAGGCTTTCTTGGAGTACCCCTACTGCGACTGCCCGTTCCGGCCTGAGAGGGTTGTGACCAGCGGAAAACTTGAGCAGTTCCAGCGGGTTCTGGAGGCCCTTGATAGGGAGGGTGTGGTATGAGAAAATTTTTAAAGTAACCGGGGGTAAATATACCTGGAGGTGGCGGAGATGCTGAGCGAGAGGATGCTGAAGGCCCTCAACGAGCAGCTGAACAGGGAGCTGTATTCGGCGTACCTGTACTTCTCGATGGCGGCCTATTTTGAGGACATGAACCTGGAGGGATTTGCGAACTGGATGAAGGCCCAGGCCGAGGAGGAGCTCGGACACGCACTCAGGTTCTACAACTACATATACGACCGCAACGGCAGGGTCGAGCTCAAGGCCGTCCAGGAGCCGCCCAAGGAGTGGGACTCCCCGCTGGCGGCGTTTGAGGCTGCCTACGAGCACGAGCAGTTCATAACCAGACACATACACGAGCTCGCTGCCCTTGCTGAGGAGGAGAAGGATTATTCAACGAGGGCCTTCCTCGAGTGGTTCATCAACGAGCAGGTCGAGGAGGAGGCAAACGTCAAGAAGATCGTCGATAAACTCAAGTTCGCCAAGGACAGCCCGCAGGTCATATTCATGCTCGATCAGGAGCTCGGTCAGAGGCAGCCCCAGCTCCCCGGACTCCTTCTGCAGGCTGGGGGCTGAGGTTTCCCTCTTCTCCAAACCCTTTCTGGCTCTCGGCAAATACACAGTTTTGCGAAGAAAGGTTTTAAAAGTGTACTTTTCTACCCAAACGCGGGTAAAGAAAAAACGGTGATGCTCATGCTGAAAGTGGAAGATCTCCATGTTAAGGTTGCCGAAAAGGAAATCCTCAGGGGAGTGAACTTTGAACTCGCATCGGGCGAGCTCCACGTTGTCATGGGACCGAACGGTTCAGGAAAGTCGACGCTTGCCCTGACCATAGCAGGCCACCCCAGATACACTGTCGCCCGGGGCAGGATAATCTTCGACGGGGAAGACATAACGGGGGTAAAGCCGGAGGAAAGGGCCAGAAAGGGTATCTTTCTCAGCTTCCAGCATCCGGTGGAGGTCGAGGGAGTCAAGGTCATAAACTTCCTCCAGAGGGCCCTGAAGAACCTCCGGGGCATAGAGGAGGTTGAAGCCTACGACATGATATTCAAGGCCGTTGAGGATCTCGGCTTTGACAGTTCAATCCTCTCCAGAGAACTCAACGTCGGCTTCTCCGGCGGCGAGAGGAAGAAGCTTGAGATGCTCCAGGCCTACCTCGTGAGGCCAAAGCTCCTGATCCTCGACGAACCCGACAGCGGAGTTGACGTGGATTCGCTCAAGGTCATAGCCGGGATAATAGCGAGGCTCCACAAAGAGGGCACCGGGATACTCCTCATCACGCACTACGGCAGAATACTGGAATACCTCAACCCCCAGAGGGTTCACGTGCTCAAGGAGGGCAGGCTCGTCGTCTCCGGTGGAATGGAGCTCGTGAGGCTGATTGAGGAGAAGGGCTTCGCGGCGGTGGAGGAAAATGGGACAGCAGTCAAGGCTTGAGGAAATACTCAAGGCAGGCTCACTTGAGGAGATACTGGGTACCGCCGTCCCCTACCCCAAGGAGATCGAGTTGCGCGGTGAAATCACCGAGGACGTCATCAGGGAGATATCCCGCATAAAGAACGAGCCCGAGTGGATGCTCAGGCACAGGCTTAAAGCACTTGAGTTCTTCAAGAAGCTCCCGATGCCCAAATGGGTGGTTGGAATAGAGGAGCTCGACCTCGAGAGCTTCTCCCTCTACTCGAAGCCCGAGGTGGGCAACGAAGTTAAGGACTGGGACGACCTGCCCGAGAACATCAGGAAGACCTTTGAAAGGCTCAATATCCCGGAGATAGAGAAGAGGTTCCTCTCCGGCCTTACCGCTGTCTTCGACAGCGAGAGCGTCTACTCCCAGCTTAAGGAGGAGTTCGAGAAAAAGGGCATCATCATGATGCCCATGGAAGAGGCCGTCCAGAAGTATCCCGAGGTAGTCAAGAAGTACTTCGGGAAGGTCTTCCCGCCGGGCGAGCATAAGTTCTCGGCCTTACACCACGCCCTCTGGAGCGGTGGGGCGTTCGTTTACATCCCGAAGGGAGTTAGAGTGCCCTTCCCGATAGAGGCCTTCTTCGTCATAGGCTCTGCATTGGAGGGGCAGTTCGAGCACACCCTCCTCATAGCGGACGAGGGAAGCTACGTCCACTTCATAGAAGGCTGTAGCGCGCCGATGTACAAGGGCTTCTCATTCCACGACGGTATGGTTGAGATTTACGCCCACAGAAATGCCACTGTCAAGTTCACGACGATACAGAACTGGAGCAGGAACGTCATCAACTTCAACAACAAGAGGGCCATCATAGAGGAAAACGCCTACGTCGAGTGGATAGAGGGCAGTATCGGAAGCCACATAACCTACACCTACCCGTCGAGTGTCCTTAAGGGTGAGGGAGCAAGGACGGCGCAGTACGTCGTCTCTCTCAGCAACGGGCCCTACCTCAAGGACACCGGCGCTAAAACATGGCACCTCGCACCGAACACGAGCTCAAAGATAGTCTCGAAGAGCATAAGCGCCAACGGCGGGACGAACATCTACCGCGGCCTGGTGAGAATAATCAAAGGGGCAAAGAACTCCACCGCGACGGTCTCGTGCGACTCGCTCATCCTCGACGAGGAGAGCAGGGCCTACACCTACCCACACAACCAGAACGACGAGCCCACAGCGAGCATAATCCATGAGGCAACGACCGGAAAGCTCGGTGAAGACAAGCTCTTCTACATGAACTCCCGCGGTATCGGCGAGGATGAAGCCAAGAGCCTCATCGTGCTCGGTTTCATCAGCGAGATACTGGAGGGACTGCCCTTCGAGTACGTGGAGGTGCTCAAGAAGGTCATAGAGCTTGAGTTCAGCGAGGTCGGGGGTGTCGGCTGATGTTCATGCCAAAAGTCTCGCTCGAGACCCTTGAAAAGCTCACCTATCAAAAGTACGGCGACAGCCCGACGATAAAGAGCTACACGAACTGGAAGCTCTTCGAGGAGAACTCGCCGCTCAAACTGCCGACGGAGGCGAAGGCTGGGGAGGTGGCGGTTAAGGGACACGTCGTCCTTTCCGGAAGCGAGGCCCAATTTGACCTTCCTGCTGGGATTGAGCTAACCGGGGGGACGCTCGGCCTCTCGCAGCCCGAAGAGTCCAAGATTCTCGGCTTCCACTTCTACGCCCTGAAAAAGGCCTACAGGCTGAGGATAACCGAGGATCTTGCAAAGCCGCTCGTGATAGCCTCGCACCTCTCTGAGAAGGCCTTTGTAAGCCACCACATAAGCATCGAGGTCGAAAACGCAAAGGTGCCAATAATAATTTACGACATCGCCGAAGAGGGAGCAAAGTCCCTCGTGGTGGAGCTGAAGGTGAAGAACGCGGAAATAGAACTTCTCACCGTTGGAAAGCACAAAAGCCTATCACACTACCTCCTGAGGGCCAGCCTGGCCGGAAATAGCAGGGTCAACGCCTTCACAGCGATTTACGGGGGCAGGATGAGCCACCACCGCGAAGACTACTCCCTTGAGGGGGCGGAGAGCGAGCTCGTCCTCAGGGGAATCCCGATAGCGATTGGAACCGCAGTTGACTACCTCACGAATGTCCTCCAGTACGGGGAGAAAAGTAAAAGCGAGACGAGGGTTCACGGCTTCTCATACCGGAACGGTTGGACTGTCCACAGGGGCGTCGCGAAGGTCTTTGAGAGCGCGAGAAACTCCTCCAGCGGCGTTGTCTCGGAGGTAACCATAATGGACGAGGGCTCGCTTGGTGTGAGCGTGCCGATGCTCGAGGTGGACACGGGGGAGATAGAGTCAGCCTTCCACTCCTCAATCGTCCGGCAGTTCGACGAGGATGCCCTGTTCTACCTCCGCTCCCGCGGTCTGAGCAGGGAGGAGGCGATGAGCCTCTTCATCCACGGCATAGGGGAAGCCCTGAGCTCGCACCTCGAGAGGCTGAGGAGCAAGGCAAGGAGCGCCACCGCGGAGCTCGTTGAAGAGCTCCTTTGATTCTTTTTACTCCCTTGTTTTGTTACTTCCGAAAATTTTATATTTGTGAGCCGATTGAAGGGTTCTACAACGTGAGAGGAGGCTTCTTCTACGTGGGCAACGGCAATGTCACAGGATGGACGCCAAGGCTATGGCAGAAAGCGCGGACAGACTAGCGCCGGACTACCTTGACAGGGTTTACCTCGAAGTGATGGCCCTCAGGGAGCCCAAGACTGGCGAGAAGGTAAAGGTCGTCGCCTTCAAGGTTCTTAACACCGACGGGACGATAGCGCTCCGCCAGATGGCGCTTATAAAGAAAGGGAAGGTTCAGGTCAGGGTTCTTTCCGAAAACGGCGTGCCTGGAAGCGATTGAAAATATAAAAAAGGTGGGGCTTTTTTCTTTATCCCCCCACTGTGCCGTTTATGGGTTCCCCGATTGTCCCTATGTAGTACACCTGGAGGACTTCGTAGTCGTTCTGACTGTGCTCCCTGAAGAAGACGTCGGTGGCGTTGGTTCCGCAGTACTTTATTATGGCCTCCCTGCCCCCTGGATGCTCGTCTATGAGCTCTGTAACGTTGTAGACCCTGTCCTCAACGACGACCCAGCAGTCTGTCTCGTTGCTGTGCTTCGCGACCTCTTCGAGGGTCAGAATGGGGGCGGCCGAGACGCTTGAGGCCCCGAAGGGGCTCCCCTGGGGGACCAGCGCCAGGAGAACCACCAAGGCCACTCCGAGCGTCCATGCCGAGAGCACGGCCTTTCTGACCCCGGGCTTTTTCAGGCTCTCGAACCTGCCGAGGGCTATGTATATGCCGGCCGTCGCGTGGACGTAGAACAGCGGTATGAAGAGGTAGGAGGCTATGGTGTGGACTCTCCTGGCCGTTTCATAGCTCATCAGCGACCCAAGGGCCGACGCCGGGTCATTCATTGCCAGGCCGGTTATCATCAGTGCCAGGCTGGCCGCTATCAGCAGCTCCCCGGAGACTATGAGCACCTTGGTTACGCGCTTCACCCTTTCACCTCAGCACCCTTTGCATGTACTTATGCCGAGGAGTTTATAAATGGCACAGAATCCGGTCAGCCCCGTCACCAGTGCGATGAGGCCGACTATAAGGACGGCCGTCGGATACGGCACCTTGTCCGCCGCCCAGAGGCCCAGCAGTATCAGCCCCACGACCACTCTTATGGCCCTGTCGAGGTTCCCCTCGTTCCTCTCCATCAACATCACCTCAATTTTTTACAAAATTCGAAAGAATTATATTCATTTCCCAGGAAATTGAAGGCAAGAACCTTCAAAATGAAGGTGATCGTATGGACGAGCGCGACATGAGGATATACCGCATGCTCAGGAAGGACGGAAGGACAAAGGTGAGCGAAATCGCGAGGGAGCTTGGAATAAGCCACACCTCCGTGAGGGAGAGACTTGAGAGGCTCGAAAGGCGCGGGGATCTGAAGGTGCAGGCTCTCCTCAACATCAGGAAGAGGAACTTCGTCTCAGCGGTCGTTAATCTGCGGGTCAGGAGTATGGACGAGGCCGAGAGGCTGGCGGACGTCTTCGCGAAGTGCCCCCGCACCGTTCTTGTTGCCACGACGACCGGGAAGTACAACCTCAACCTCGCCCTCATTGCGGAAAACTACTCCGCCCTGGAGGTGACCATAGAGAACACGATACGCCCCCTAGAGGAAGTCAGGGAGATGGACGTTTCCCTGGGTTCTTCCCCAGCTTACCCCGAGTTCGTGGACTTCAAGCTCGATCCCGTGAGGGAGGTCGCCCCCTGCGGCAAGGTATGCACCGACTGCTACCTCTATGGAAAGAAATGTATGGGCTGTCCGGCGACGGTTTACTTCAAAGGCTTTGCAGGCAGGGGGTGAAGGGGGTCACAGGCCCTCAACGTCCCTCGTCAGCTTCTCTCTCACCTCGTCCCTTATCGGCTTCAGCGCCTTCGCATACTTTTCAAGCGTCCTGAAAAGCCTCTCAACCCTCTCAATGTACTTCTCGTCCATCAGCTCTTCCCCCTCAAAGATATCGTCCACGTTGTAGAGGAGCACCTGGGCCACTGGAAGCATGCGGTAGTTTAGCATGGCAGTTCTAAGCTCCATCAGTAGCCTCGTTCCCCCTGTAACGACCGAGACGGTAACGATTCCGACCGGCAGGGCCTCGTACTCGTCGTATATCGTGTCGAGGAGTATCTTCAGCTCTCCAGGATAGCTCCCGTTGTACTCGGGGGCAACTATCACCAGTGAGTCCGCCTCAAGAATCTTTTTCCGGTACCTCTCCATCTCCGGCGTTACATTCCAGCGGCGTGTGTGGCGTAAGAGGTAGTCCCTCACGTCTATCAGCTCCGCTTCCCAGCCGAGTTCCTGGGCTTTTCTGGTAATGTACTTCGCGACCTTCTCGCTCTTTCTCCCTTCCCTTGCCGTTCCGAGAACTATCTTAACCCTCATTCTACCACCATATCTGGTTCGTTTTTAAGATATTTAAATTTGTCTTTCAAAATTGGATGTTTTCGATTTTTGAACTTTTCACTTTGTTAGACAAACCTTTTTAAATTAGATGGTCCTAATAATGTGCGAGGTGAATCAAAATGGTGAAGGTTGGAGAAATCGTTCCCGACTTTGAGGCCGATGCCTACTTCCCGGAAAAGGACGACATCGGAAAGCTGAAGTTCTCGGACTACAGGGGCAAGTGGGTCGTTCTTGCTTTCTATCCTGCTGATTTTACCTTCGTCTGCCCGACGGAGCTTGAGGAGCTCGCCGACTACTACGAGGAGTTCAAAAAGGAGGGCGCCGAGATAATAAGCGTTTCAACCGACACCGCTTATGTCCACAAGGCTTGGCACGACGCCTCGCCCGGCATAAAGAAGATAAAGTATCCGATGCTCGCCGACCCGGCCGGAAAAGTCTGCAGGCTCTTCGGCACCTACATCGAGGACGAGGGCATCTCCTGGAGGGCTACCTTCATAATAGATCCCGATGGAAAGGTTGTCCACATGGAGATGCACGACCTCAGCATCGGCAGGAGCGCGAAGGAGATCCTGAGAAGGCTGAGGGCCTCAAAGTACGTCCGCGAGCACCCTGGTCAGGTCTGTCCGGCAAGCTGGGAGCCTGGCAAGGATGCCCTTGAGGTCAGCCTCGACCTGGTCGGGAAGCTCTGACCCCTCATCTTTTTTCCTGTCAATCACTGAGATTTCCATTTTGGAAAATACTCCTGCCCACTCCTGCATTTTTTGGAGGGCTTTTTGGGCGCATTTCCCGAAGATGTGTACTTTCTGCGGTTCCGTTTTTTCTTAGTCCCGTATCCGAACCTGTGAAGTTTGACATGTGTCATATCGAGATCCGTTCAGTGGACTTCTGGAAGGCTCTTTTCGAAGCTTCAATTTGGCAAAAATAAAACTTATAAGCTGGCCGAGCAATTTTAGACTGACCTAAAGAATTCGGGGGTGAACTCATGAGCGTTGGCGCGTTCCTCATAACTTTCAGAGAGGCACTTGAGGCGGCGATAATAGTCGCCATAATAATCGCCTACCTGCGCAGAACCGGCAGGGCAGGCCAGATAAAGGACGTGTGGATAGGGACTGCCCTTTCGGTCGGGGTTAGCCTGCTCCTTGGGATAGGCATACTGAGGTTATACGGCGGGCTCGGAGAGAAGGAACTCTTCGAGGGAATAGCCTCGTATCTGGCCGTCATAGTCCTCACGACCATGATATACTGGATGGCGACGAAGGGCAGGAACATTAAGGAGGAGATAGAGAGCAAGGTGAGCACTGCCATAGCCTCCCTGGCCTTAATAGGCTTCACGTTCATTGTGGTTTTTAGAGAGGGGCTTGAGACGGTGCTGTTCCTCACACCCTTCATGACCCAGAACCCCTCGGGAACCCTGCTGGGCCTTGTGGCGGGCCTTGCCGGTGCGCTGATCCTGGCGTACCTCATCTACGGCCTCGGCATGAGGATAGACCTCAGGAAGTTCTTCTACTTCAGCTCAATACTGCTCGTGTTCGTCGCCGCTGGCCTTGCTGGCTACGGAACACACGAGCTTATTGAGTGGGCCGAGGAGGAGGGCTATTCCCTGGGCGTCTTCGCGAGCACCGCCTACGATCTCGGGATTCCATCAGACAGCGTCTGGCACCACAAGGGAGCTATAGGCTCGGTCTTCGCGGTGCTCTTTGGCTACTCCGTAAGCATGGAGTGGGGGAGGGTGATAGTCCAGTTCGGCTACTTGCTGGTGGCCCTCTACCTCGTGCTGAGGGCCTACGGTAAGGGGCCAGCCATGGATCGAAAGAGAAGGGCCGCGGAGAGTGCGGCCTAATTTAACTATTTCGTCCAGCAATGCATAAAAAGCATGAAGCCTAGTTCACTAGTGGTGGAGAAAATGAACGCGAACGAATTCAGGAGGATAGCTCTCGTTGGGGCAAGCCCAAACCCGGACAAGTACGGCAACGTGATACTCAGGGACCTACTTGGAAAGGGCTTTGAGGTTTTCCCGGTTAATCCCAAGTACGATGAGATTGAAGGCCTCAGGTGCTACAGGAGCGTTCGAGAGCTTCCCGGGGACGTTGACGTGATAGTTTTTGTGGTTCCGCCCCACGTTGGGCTTCAGGTCGCAAAGGAAGCCGTTGAAGCGGGTTTCAAAAGGCTCTGGTTCCAGCCGGGGGCGGAGAGCGATGAGATAGCCAGGTTCCTCGATGAGGAAGGCGTGGAGTACAGCTTTGGAAGGTGCATAATGGTCGAAACTTCGGGCTGAACGGAGGTGGCTGACATGGAGTTCTACTACGTCAGGCGTTTTGACGAGGATCTCGACTTCCTCTGGGAGCGCTTCAAGAAAAAGCTGGAGGAAGCGGGCTTTCTGCTCATCGGCGAGCGTATCCCCGTTGCGATAACTGAGACGGAGAATGGAATAATAGCCGACTATCACCTGCTCTTCATCTGCCACAGTGAGCTGGTTGAGGAGCTTGTGAAGGTAGACCCTAACATAGGTGCCCTGCTCCCGTGCACCGGCTTCGGCTACAGGACTGAGGAGGGCAACTACCTCGGCGTAACCCTGCCGAGCGTCGCCTGGAAGATCGCAGGCGAGAAGGTGGTCGAGCTGATGAGGCCCATGGAGGAGCAGGTGAAGAGGATCATCGACTCCCTGTGACTTTCACTTTTGTTTATACGTTCGGTTTCTAGTTTCCATTCTGGCAAGGGTAAGCCCCATAAGCTTTCGCCCTTAGTCATTATCGGTGATGCAAATGACCGAAGTCGTGTTGAAGATACCGAATATGAGCTGCAGCCACTGCGTCATGAGAATAACCAAGGCCATAGAGAGCGTCGGTGCCAAGGGAAACGTTAGCCTTGAGGAAAAGAAGGCCGTTGTGGAGTTTGACCCTGGGAAGGTGCGCCTTGAGGACATAGTCAGGGCCATCGAAAGGTACGGCTACGAAGTGGAGGTGGCCTGAATGCCGATTGACCCCGTCTGCGGGATGGAAGTCGACGAGAACACCGGGTTCAAGGCCGAGTATGGCGGAAAGGTCTACTACTTCTGCTCCCCAGGATGCAAGGCCGAGTTCGAGGCGAACCCCGAGAAGTACATCGGGGACATGGGGGGCCACTCTCACCACGGGCACTCCCACCACAGCCACCACAGGGGGCACCGCATGGGCGGCTGCCACCACTGAGGTCTCCCTTCACTCTTTTATCTCTGGAGGTTTTGGGGTGGAAGAGTACGATTTTCTTATAGTCGGTGGCGGTGCCGCTGGCTTCGCGGCCGCGCTGAAAGCGGACGAACTGGGAGCAAAGACGCTGATGGTCAACAGGGGGCCGATAGGCGGCACCTGCGTTAACATTGGCTGTGTCCCAACGAAGTACCTGCTCACCGCCCTTGAGCTCAAGCGCAGGGCCCTCTACAGCCCTTATCCTGGGCTTAAATTCTCTGTGAAGAAGTTCGATTTTGCTGAACTTGTTGAGGGAAAAGACCGGCTCGTCAGAACGCTTAGGAAGAAGAAGTACGAGGAGGTCATTGAAAACCTTGAAAACGTCGAGTACGTCGAGAGTTCGGCCAGGTTTCTCTCCAAGAATACCGTCGAAGTCGATGGCAGAGTCTTGGGCTTTGAGAAGGCCCTCATAGCAACCGGCTCAAGACCAAAGGTAATCCCGCTCAAAGGGCTGGAAGAGGTTGGGGACAGGGTTCTCACGCACGTCGAGGCTCTGAACCTCAGAGAGGTTCCCGATTCTGTCATAGTTATCGGCGGAAGGGCGCAGGCACTGGAGTTTGCCCAAATCTTTGCTGGGGCAGGTAGCAGGGTAACACTCCTCCAGAGGAGCATAAGGATAGTGCCTGAGGCGGAACCGGAGCTGGCGCTGGAGCTTGAGGAAGTTCTAAGCGAGGAGGTGGAGATACACACGTCCGCGGTCCCAAAGGCCGTGAGAAAGGGCGGTGATGGAATAACTGTTGAGGCTGTCGTTGACGGGAGGGAGAGGATCTTTGAGGCCGAGTACATCTTCTTCGCAACAGGAAGGGCCCCAAACACAGATGGTTTGGGCCTCGAAAACCTTGACGTTAGAACGGACGAAAGGGGCTTTCTTATCGTTGACGAGACAATGCAGGCTGGAAAGAACATCTATGGAGCAGGCGACGTCATTGGCGAACCCATGCTGGAAACTGTTGCCGCCCGCGAGGGTTTCGTAGCGGCGAGCAACGCCCTCGGCGGGGAAAAGATTAAGATGAACTACTCCGTTGTTCCAAAGGTTGTTTTCACAGACCCCCAGCTGGCGAGCGTCGGGCTGACCGACCGCGAGGCCTCAAAGGCGAGAAAATGCGTCTGCAATACCGTGGAGTTCTCAAGCATCCCGAAGGCCCGGATAATCGGGGAGGAGCGGGGGCTCATTAAGATGGTCGTGGACGATGAGACCGGCAGAATTCTCGGGGTTCACATACTGGCCCACAACGCGGCGGAGATTATCCATGAAGCTGTGATGATATTACGGAGCCGCATGACCCTTGATGACGTCATAGAGACTCTCCACGTCTTCCCGACGATGAGCGAGGCGATAAAGCTGGCGGCGCTCTCGTTTCGGGGGGATATCTCGAAGATGCCCTGCTGTGCGATGTGAGTGTCTTAAGGTGTAACGCCGTGCTACCTTTCCTTTTTTCGTGTGAACTACCTTTATAAGGCCGGTTCGCTTCTCTTCTACCATGACCCACCACTACGGCTACGTCGGGGCCCTGCTTGCGGCGTTTCTTTTTGGGCTGAGTTCGACCCTTAACAAGCTCGCCCTCAGAGACGTCCACCCAATAGTCGTCGCCGGGAGCATCTACGTTACTGCTGGAATAGTCCTTATGTTGCTCCGCCACACCCCGCTCAAAAATAGGATTCTCGATATGCTAAACTCCGGAGCCAAAACGCAGAAGTTCTTTTCAGGGCGGGATGCACTCATACTGGCGTTCGTGATTCTCTTCGGCTCGTTTCTGGCCCCTCTCTCCTACATGATCGGCCTCGAAAGGACCACCGCGGTGAACGCTTCCATTCTCCTTAACACGGAGACCCTGTTCACGGTTCTCATAGCGATCATCTTTCTAGGTGAACGCTCCTCAAAGAGGACGGGTCTGGGAATCCTCCTCATTCTCACCGGGGCAGTGGTGGTCTCCACGGAAGACCCCGGGCAGGCGAGTCTCACCGAGAACCTCCTTGGAAACATCCTCGTGGTTTTCTCTGGCCTCTGCTGGGCCATAGATAACAACCTGAGCAAGTTCCTTAGCCTCAAGCGCGATCTCCTTCTCGTGACTTCCTTGAAGGGCCTCTTTGGTGGAAGCGCGCTCCTCTCGCTTGCGTTTCTTCTAGGGGTTCCTCTGGAAATCCCTGCCCAAAGCGTCCCCTACCTCCTGACTGTCGGCTCTCTTAGCATAGGTTTTTCCCTCGTGCTCTTTCTCTTCGCCCTCAGAGAGATCGGGGCCATGCGGACGGGGGCGATTTTTTCAACCTCAACCTTAATGGGGGCATTTTTGGCATTTCTGGTCCTTGGCGAGAGTCTCACGCCCCTCAAAGTCCTCTTCGGCCTGCTGATGCTCATCGGCGTCTACGTGCTCTCCGGAGAGGAAGCGGAAGCCTAGGAGTGAAACCTACTTATGTTTCATCCCAACTTTTTCCTGATGGTGGTCTGCAGGCCGTGTGGGATCTATCAGGCAGCAAAAGAGGCAGACTTTGGAAAGGTCTACGTTGGCTTCACCATTCTGTAGAACTCGTACTTCTTTCTACCCAGCTCGATCTCGTGCTCCCTCTCGATAGTGTAGCCGAGCTTTTTGTACACGGCTATCGCTATTTCGTTGTCCCTCTCGACATCGAGCGCCAGCCTTTTTGCTTCGCTCTCCCTGGCCAATCTCTCGGCTTCGAGCATGAGTGCCTTCCCTATCTTCTTTCCCCGAAACTCCTGATAAACCGCGATGTTGCTGATGTAGTAGTCTCCCTCCCCAAGTCTCCCGCTTCCTGAGATGGAGCTTATGAAAGCGAGTAGCTGCTTGAGAAAGTCGAAGCCGAGGGTTTTCATCATGAGCCAGCCGGTTCGTGTCTCTTCCTTTTTCTTGCTCCTCCAGTCGTAGCTCAGCAGCATACCGGCGATCTTCCCCTCAAACCTCGCAAAAACGACGTGCTCGTGGCTGAAGAGGTTTTTCTTCTCCATGAAAAGCTTCTCAAACACCTCCGCGAACTTTGGACCGAGTAAAGCCGGGAAGTATTCGGGCGCGGAAAGTCTCATCAGCCTGGCGAAGTGCTTCGCTTCCTCGGGCGTTCCCTTTGAGGGGGATACGATGGCTTTCATATGCCCTGTTGCTATCTTCTCCTAAATATGTCTTCCGCCGGACAAAGGTTTATAAACATTTGCACAGATGCTCAAATGTAGAGGTGATGAAAAATGACCGAAGTCTGTAAGGTGTATGAAGAACACCTTGACAAGGTGCTTGAGGCACAGTCAAAGCTCCCCGAAGAGGAGACCATACTTGAAATGGCGGACTTCTTCGACGCCCTCGGCAACCCGACGAGACTTAAAATCCTGCTCGCGCTCATGGAAGCCGGAGAGCTCTGCACCTGCGACCTCTCGGCGATAACCAAGCTTTCCGTCTCGGCAATCTCCCACCAGCTCCGCATTCTCAAGGACAGGAAAATCGTGGCCTACCGCAAGGACGGCAAGAACGTCTTCTACCGCCTCGACGACGAGCACATCAAGGAGATGTTGAGAACCGCAATGGTGCACCTCTCGGAGGTGAGGTAATGCCCAAGAAGCTCAAGCTTGAGGGCCTCGACTGCGCGAGCTGCGCCTACGAGATAGAGGAGGCCCTGAAGAAAGAGGGCTTCGAGTTCGCTGTTGTGAACTTCGCCACGAAGGAGGCGGTTATAGAGGGCGACGTTGAGAAGGCCAAGGAGATAATCAAGAAGGTCGAGCCGGACGTTGAGGTCATCGAAGAGGATGGACACGGACATGGCCACGACCACGGGCACGGACACAGCCATGGGCACGGCGAGGGGGACTTCAGGAAAACGGTGTACCAAATCGGGATTTCCCTGGCCCTCTTCGCAATAGGCATAATAATGCGCTACTACTACGGCATAGACGATGCGTTCGTCTTCGGCATCTTCCTCGTGAGCTACTTCATCTCCGGCTGGAAGGTGCTTAGAAGCGCAGTGGTCAACTCCCTCCGCGGCAACGTCTTCGACGAGAACTTCCTGATAGCGATCGCTACCATAGGTGCGTTCCTCATCAGGGAGTACCCAGAGGGAGTGGCGGTCATGCTCTTCTACGTCGTCGGAGAGTTCTTCCAGGACATGGCCGTTGACAGGTCAAGGCGCTCGATAAAGGCCCTTCTGGCCCTCAAGGCGGAGTACGCGAACCTGCTCAGGAACGGCGAGGTCGTCAGGGTGAAGCCGGAGGAGCTGAAAGTCGGGGACATTATCCTCATCAAGCCCGGCGAGAGGGTCCCGGTTGACGGAGTGATAATCGAAGGGATCTCAACCGTTGACACCTCCGCCCTGACCGGCGAGAGCGTTCCGAGGACAGTGAAGGAAGGGGAGGAGATCCTTTCCGGCATGGTCAACCTCTCCGGCGTCCTCAAAGTGAAGGTCACCAAGGAGCTGAGCGAGTCCACCATCTCACGCATCCTTGAGCTCGTCGAGAACGCCAGCGCGAGGAAGGCCAAGACGGAGAAGTTCATAACGCGCTTCGCCCACTACTACACCCCCGCGGTTGTCGGCATAGCGGCACTCATAGCCATAGTCCCGCCGCTGGTAACCGGCGACCCCTTTACCCCCTGGATATACAGGGCGCTGGTGATACTCGTCATCTCGTGCCCATGTGCGCTCGTACTCTCAATCCCGCTCGGCTACTTCGGCGGCATTGGTCGGTCCGCCAAGGAGGGGATACTCGTCAAGGGCTCCAACTACCTCGATGCCCTCAAGGACGCGAGCATAGTGGCCTTTGACAAGACCGGCACGCTCACCAAGGGCGTCTTCAAGGTTACCAAGGTGGAAACCCGGAACGGCTTCAGCGAGGACGAGATAATAAGGTTCGCGGCGCTGGCCGAGGCCCATTCGAACCACCCGATTGCCAAGGCCATAAGGGACGCCTACGGCAAGGAGATCAACGAAGCGGAGATAAAGGAGTACGAGGAGATAGCCGGCCACGGCGTCAGGGCGAAGATAGACGGTGTCGAGGTCATGGTCGGAAACGACAGGCTCCTCCACAGGTTCAACATCGAGCACGACACCTGCCGCGTTAAGGGCACCGTTGCCCATGTGGTCATAAACGGCAGGTACTCGGGTTACATAATAATCTCCGATGAAATAAAAGAGGACGCGCCCGTTGCGGTTAAGGAGCTCAAGCGCCTCGGCGTTAAGAAGGTTGTCATGGTCACGGGAGATAACAAAGAGGTCGCGGAGGAGATAGCGAGGCAGATAGGACTCGACGGCTTCTATGCGGAGCTGTTGCCGGAGGACAAGGTAAGGGTCATCGAGGAGCTTGAGAAGGAGGCCCAAGGAAAGGTCGTCTTCGTCGGCGACGGCATAAACGATGCTCCCGTCTTGGCCAGGGCGGACGTTGGCGTTGCGATGGGCGCGCTCGGAAGCGATGCGGCGATAGAGACCGCCGACGTGGTTATAATGGACGACAAGCCATCCAAGCTGCCGAAGGGGATAAAGATCGCGAGGAAGACGCAGAGAATCGTCTGGCAGAACATAGTCTTCGCCCTCGGCGTCAAGGTGGCCTTCATAAGCCTTGGAATCCTCGGGGAGGCGACGATGTGGGAGGCAGTCTTTGCAGACGTTGGCGTCGCCCTCATAGCGGTCTTCAACGCGATGAGAATACTGAGGTGAAGGGATGCCGTGTCTCGGGCGTCCTTTTGTTTATTTTTCCCGAAATAGTCCGGATGGGGGTGGGAAAGAATGGGCTGGCTTTATGCGACTCTCTTTGGTATCTGGCTGGTGCTGGATGGATATATATTTTTGGAGATAAAGAAAATCTACGAGAAAGGGGAAACTCTATCCACCAATGTCGTCATCGCAGTATGGGCATCATATATACTCCATTTCGTCCTGATACTGTGGGCATCGCTGAAGGGGCTCTGGCTGATGCCCATTAACACAACGGTTGCCTTGGTTGGGGGTTTTATGGTTATTGTCGTGGGGTTCACAATAATGCTCCTTGGCGTGCTGGAGTTTCGTTCATTTAAAAGAATGTCCGGATTGAACACATCAAAGCTCGTCACCACAGGCATATATCGCTACAGCAGGAATCCCCAAAATCTGGGGCTGTTCTTAATTTTCCTGGGAATATCGCTCAGGGGCCGATCTCTCCTCGCGCTCCTACTCACGGCAGTGTTCGTCATCGGATTCCATGCGTATGTGGTTGAGCTTGAGGAGCCGTATCTTGAGCGTATTTTCGGAGAAGAATATCGGAGGTATAAAGAGAGAACTCCGAGGTATCTTGGGCTTCCGAGGTGAGCTTTTTGTTCTCAGCCGTTCACCGGAAGAGAACGCGTTCGGGTGTTTAGGCTTCTGGGAGTGGGCAACCCATAAATAATTCCTGAAGGTAAGATTTCACTAGGGCGAACGGGATGAACTCGGGAGTGTCACGGGTGTGCCGAACCAAAGCGCAGGCAAAGAGGCTTTACGACAGAATCAGCAGATTCTATGATTTCTTTGCTTTTCCAGAGGGGAGATACCGGGACAGGGCGCTGGAACTTCTCGATATCAGAAGGGGAGAAACCGTTCTGGAAATCGGCTTCGGGACCGGGCGCGCTCTGGTGAAGATGGCCGAGCTTGTGGAGGATGAAGGAAGGGTCTACGGAATCGACATATCCTCCGGTATGCTTGAGGTCAGCAGGGAAAGGCTCAAAAAAGCCGGGCTTCTGGAGAGGGCCGAACTGTACTGCGGCGACGCCTCAAGGCTGCCCTACGAAAATGAAAAGTTCGATGCGGTTTTCATGAGCTTCACCCTTGAGCTCTTTGACACGCCCCAAATTCCAGAGATCTTAGCTGAGATTAAGAGGGTTTTGAAGCCCGGTGGAAGGCTTGGAGTTGTCAGCATGTCGAAAGAGGATGGAGGATTGTTGGTGAGAACCTACGAGTGGCTCCATGGGAAGTTCCCTCAGTACTTGGACTGCAGGCCGATTTATCTCGCCGAGGTCGTGAAGAACACTGGCTTTGTGGTGGTGCGCGAGGAGAAGGGGAGGATTTTTGGGCTTCCCATCGAAATCGTCATCGCATTAAAACCCGGGAGGAACGTCTATGGAGAGGGCCATCATTAGAAGGCTTGTTATGATGCTATCCCTCGGCTACATTCTCTTCTTCTACTCGGAGACGATGTTCTGGGCGCGGTGGAGGCCGGACGATACCTTCTCGGGACTCATAATGACGTGGCTTGTCTATTCGGTTCTGGCCTTCTTCGTGCTCCTCATGGTGAACCGATTCGGGGTGGGGGACGTTTACTCGGTTTTCCTCGTTGGGGCGGTCTTCGGCTGGCTCGTGGAGGGAGTTGTTGTTCAGACTGTTTACGCCGATTTCCCCTTTGGCATCGTCTGGACTCCACTGGCGTGGCACGCCCTTATCTCGGTTCTTGCTGGAGTCTACCTAGCGGGAAAGGCTCTGGGCGAGTGGGAGGGCAAGAAAGCTGCCCTTTTCTTTATCTTCCTCGGCATTTTCTGGGGTTTCTGGGCTTCCTACTGGAAGCTTGAGGACGGCTACGCGGTGAGTGTTGGGGACTTCGCCATCTACGTGTTTCTCTCGATCCTCCCTTTGGTGGTGGCGTATATGGTTCTTCATGCATCGGTCCCCGAGAGCTTTGAACCGAGGGGATGGGAGGTTGGCGTTTTTACCGCTGTTCTGCTGTTTTTTGCTGCCTTTACGGTTCTGGCCGTTCCGTTTTCAGTCCTCATTCTCCCACCACTCATAGGAGTTGCCCTCTACGCCCTGAGAAGACTCAAAGGGGAGAGCTTTTTCTCCAGTTACCGGGAGATAAAGACAGGCAGATATCTCATGCCCCTCCTGATGCCGCTTTTTGCTGTGCTCACCTACGCTCCTTTCATGAATGTCTGGTTGGGGGTCAACGTCCCGGTAGCACTGGCCACCTCAACCATTGGCCTCGGTCTGTTTCTGAAGGCGGTTTATAAAGGACTTAAAGAATCACCTTAATTTTGTTAATTTTTGCCCTCCTACATTTTCATCTTGTGAAGGACAAGCCTCTTATCTCCTCCAGTAGAGTAAGCACTGACAAAAGAAAAGGTGATTCAAGATGAAAGGTGAAATGAATGAAATGGAGAAAGGCGGAATGAAGGGCCACGAAAAGATGGAAGGCATGAAGGGAATGAATGGCAAAGGGAAAATGAAAGGAGGCTGTAAAGGCCACGGCAAGGGAATGAAGGGCATGGGAAAGGGTCACCACAGAATGCACGGAATGGAGGAACCCAAGAAGGAGTACGCCTATGTCAAGGAGGTTGAAACCGGTTTCGATGAGACTGTGGCGAAGGTCAAGGAGGAGCTGAAGAAGGAGGGCTTCGGGGTCCTCAGCGAGATAAGGGTTGACAGCCTCTTCAAGGAGAAGCTCAACCTTGACATGGAGCCATATGTCATACTCGGTGCCTGCAACCCGAACTACTCGAGCCAACTCATCGGAATAGACATCAACAGCGGTACCTTCCTGCCCTGCAATATCGTGGTGTACGTGAAGGAAGGGAAGACCTACGTGAGCCTGCTGCTCCCGACGGTCGCAATGAGCGTAACCGGGAACGACGAGCTGCTTGAGGTCGCGGCGAAGGTCGAGGATATACTGAAGGGCGTCGTTGACAGGGTTTGATTTTCCTTATGCATTTCTCCTCCTGTTTTCTAGTATTTGACAAAGTGGAAAATTTCACGATATCAAACTTTTCTCCAAAACGCCGAAAACATTATATACTCCCAGAGCCCAGCACACATTAGAGGAAAAGATGAGAGGTGAGTGCTGTGGCACACCTGTTCGTGGTCATGTATGAGAACGATGCCGAGAGGAAGCGCGTCGAGTACCTAATTGACAAGTGGTCAAATCGGGTCAGGGTATCAAAGGTTAAGGGAATTTCTTTCATAGTTGACTCACCCGACGTGTCTGAGTTCGCTGAAGAGTTGCTGTCGAAACTCGACCCACCGACCGAGGGCAAGGTGAGGGTGTACAGCATAAAGCCCGAGGACATAGGGTCGAAGGTAACCCCTAGGAGGGTTGAGATAGAGCGGCTAACTGAAGAGGAACCCACAGTCGTGGCCAAGCTCCTTAGGTACGTCCTCTCGAAGTTCGGCGCCTACTACGTCTCCAGTGAGGGGAGCGTTTCGAAGTACATGGCCTACACGAAGAAGGGCAGGCTGGAGATAACGGTGTCCGTTGAAGAGGAAGGCGGAGAAACGGCCGTCAGGGTGCTCGTAGAGGGTTACGGCAGTGCGGTTGAAGACATGGCGAAGAAAATCGAGAGGGAGCTCTCACTGCTTCTGTGAGGTGGTACCATGGTGATCTTCAACGAGGGGAACCCCGACTGCGTGAGGAAGCTCCTCAGGCCGGCCGAAAGGGCCCTAAAACAGGGAAGGGACGTACTCGTGGAGAGCTTCGAGACTAGAAAGGGGCTCTGGGAGCGGGTTCTTGAGTCCTACTCCCTCTACCTCGAAGGCGAGTGCGGGGACTTCCTCAGCGACCTTGATACTGCATTCAGGGCAAAGTTCGAGGCGGCCCTGGCGGTTCTCGCGTGGAGCTTCTGGAAGAAGGGAGAGGAGTTCCCGCCGGCAGAGGAGCGCTTTTCGGAGCGCGAGATACGACTGATGGACGAGATACTGAAGTACAACGTCTTTGAGATAACCACGAAGGAGGACATCCTCGGAAAGCTTTACCGCAGGGACGAGGAGACGATCCAGCTCCTCAAGACCTACTACCTCGGGATGGACAAGTGGATAGAGGAGCAGCTGGAAGACCCCGAGATAAAGCTGACGCTCAGGTACCACCTCAAGAGGACGTGGAAGGCCTACCGCGAGAAAATCGATGCCGCCATAAACGAGGCCAGCAGGTACGGCTGGTTCAGGACGCTGATGGAGGAGTGGGAGCGCGAAAAGAGGGAGGAAGTCGAGGCGGTGAGGAAAGCCTACGAGGCCAAAGTTAGAGAGCTGAAGAAGAGGATAGCCGAGATGGTGGAGTTCTTCGAGGAGGAGCGCAGAAAGCTTGAGGAAGAGCTGTCGGCATCGAGCCTGGAGGAGATAGAGAGGCTCCGCAGGGAAAAGGAGGAGCTGATCGAGAGGTTCGAGCGCGAGAAGGCGGAGCTCGCCAGGAGGCTCATGGAGCTTAAGGATGAAGAGCTGAGGAAAAAACTTGAGGAGGAGCTTGCGAGGGCGAGGGAGGGGGCTCTGCGCGAGGCAAGGCTCCTTGAGGAGAGGATACGCAGGAGAGAGCTTGAGCTGAAATCCAAGGAGATGGAGCTCAGGAAGAGGGAGCTTGAGCTGTCGGAGAAGGAGAGACTGCTGAAGGGCAAGATAGAGGAAATCCTCGCGATGTCTGGCAAGGTTGAGAAGGGCTCCCGCCTGGTTCTCAGGGACGAGGCGAGGATAGGGGAGCTGAACTTCGTGGGCAGGATGAAGAGCAAATTCGCAAGGGAAGTGCGGCTCCTCGGCAAAACCTACTCCGTTGAGAGCCTTGAGGAGAAGAAGGGTGAGGACACATCAAGATTTGTCGGAAAGCTTGACGAGAAGTCCCTCAAGAACCTGCCGGAAAACAGGTACGTTGAGATAACCCTGAAGGAGAAGAAGCTTCTCGGAAGGAAGGAGCGGATACTCGTTAGGGGAATTTACCTGACGAGGGTCGAAAGGCTGGCGGAGCTCGGCCTCGACACGGATCCTCTTACCCTGGCGGAGATCAATGTGCACCTCATCGATGCGAGGGACTCGAAAGGGGGCACTAGAACGGTCCTCGTTATAGCCTCTCCCCTCGGCTTCGAGGAGAGGGTGAGGAGATACGTCTCATCGGAGGACTTCCACAGGAACTTCTACTCGGAGAACGTCTCGCTGATACTCCTCGATACGGAGAGCGGCGAGATAATTCACAACCCCAACGACCGCTACGCCAAGGCACTCGTCCCCCTGGTGCGCCTTGAGCTCGATGAGGAGATGTACGCAAAGGTCAGGGAGTGCGTGAGGAAAAAGCTTGAGGGCAGGGACTACCTGCCGCTCAGCGAGTGCCTCGAATGCGGGGAGGAGGAGTACGTGAGGAGGGCGTTCTATGAAATCGGCCGCGATGGCCACGTGGTGAAATACATAGACGGGTTCGGACTCGTGCTGATACGGAAGTGAGGTGATGGTGATGGGAATATTCGACAGGTTTAGGAAAAACCCGATTGAAAAGCTCTCCTTGAGGGAGCTTCAGGAGGAAGAGATACGCCTCAGGAACAGGCTTGAGAGGACGAAGAAAGAAATCGAGCGCATAGAGAAGAAAAAGAAGCAGCTCTTCCAGGAGGGCATCGGGGCGGACGTGCTCAAGAAGAAGATGCTCGCGCAGGAAATCAAAAGCCTTGATATGGAGCAGAAGCTCAAGCTGAGGGACTTCACGACGGCACAGAAGCAGTACACCTTCGTCAAGAACCTGATAGTCGTCAAGAAGTACGAGAAGGAGCTAAGGAAGATAGGTCTCTGGGACAAGCTCGCCAGGGTCGAGCCGGAGCAGCTTGAGAGCGTCCTCGTCAAGGTGAGCCTCGATGGCAGGGAGTTCGACGAGATGGTTGATAGCCTGAACAGGGTCTTCGAGATGGACATAGCCGAGTTTGAGGGAACGGAAGACCAGACCGAGAGGGAGCTCATGGAGGCCTGGGCCAGGGTCGAGACCGGCGATGCGGACGTTGAGGAGATCGCCTCGGAGATAGCGTCGCCCAAACTTGAAAAAGAGACGGAGGAGGAACTGTGATGGGCCTCCTTTCAAGGTTTTTCGGGAGGAAGAACCCCCTGGACATACCGATTGACCAGCTCAGGGAGAACCAAGTAAAGCTCGATATGCAGATAGGGAAGATTGAGAACGAGATAGCGGAGATAGACCGCGAAATAGCCCTTCTCTTCGAGAGGGCCAGGAATGCGAGGAGTAAGAGCGAAGAACTCACGATAGCGACTAAAATCAAAACGCTCAACCAGCGCAAGAGGAGCCTCCAGAACACCCACGCTCAGCTCAACAGACAGCTTATGCTCGTCAGCAACCTGCTGATAATCAAGGAGAACGAGGCCATACTGAAGGGCACTCCGACCTGGGAGCTTTTGAGGAAGATGTCCCCGGAGGAGCTCGAAAAGAACCTCGTTAGCATGCAGCTCGACGCCCAGAACCTCAACGAGAATCTGAACACGATGCTCAGCTACACCGACCAGGCCCTTGGGGCCGGCGTCGAGTTCGAGGAGGACGAGGAGCTGGCGGAGATAATGAGGACGATACAGGCGGTCAAGGAGGGCGAGCTTGAGCCCGAGAGCGCGGCCGAAAAGGTCACAGGGGAGAAGGAGGAGACCGAGGAGGTCGTCACTGAGTGACCTCCACTCTGGCATAAATCCTCCCCCCTGTATTTGTCTTAAGTGAAAAACAGTCCCGCGCGGGCTTTCAAAACGTCACCAAAAAGGGTTAAATGACCGCCGGAACTGGTTGTCTCAGCGGGAATGGAGGGATCTGCGTGCACATGGGGCACTGGTTCATGGACGATGACATCATAGAGGGCCTCGTCAAGCTCTTCGTGTTTATAGTCATAGTATCCGCCATTTTCGGGAGGGCGGCCGGATTCATAATATTCATCGTGATAGCCATGTGGTTTGGACACCTGATAAAACACCTGCTCAAGGACGTTTCGAAGTCGAGTAAACGGTACAAGAGGCGGTATCCCAAAACGGTTCCGCCAGTTCCTCCGGTACCAAAGGAGGACATGAAGGAACTCCTCCGCAAGTCGGTGATAATCGAGCTTCCCCCCAAGGTCCACGCTGGTGAGGAGATACCTGTCAGGGTCGGCTTTAGGAACCTGCTCAGGGGCACCATAAACGTCGAGATAGACCTCGGCGACCTCTCCAGGCATCTCGACCTCAGCTCCACGAGGGTGTACTTCAGGGCTGTCAGGCCCGGGGAGTACGTCTCCCAGACCGTCACGGCCGTTCCGAGGGGAAGGGGCAGAGTCAGCGCCAAGGCTGTGGTCCGCTCCGGTATGGTAAGCGCCAAGGTGAAAGTGAGCACCGAAATAATCGAGAGACCGAGGATAGAGCCCAAAACCCCAGTTCCGGCCCCAGTCCCGGTTCCCGCCGGGAATAGGCAGGACTCTACCGGCGGCACCCCCCGTACCCCATTGGATGAGCTCTTCGCGAGGTACAGGAACGTCGAACTCATAGGCGAGGGTGGCTTCGCGAGAGTTTATAGGGCGGAGAGACAAGACGGAACCGTCGTGGCACTTAAGATACCCATCAGCTTGACAGAGGCGGGTGGAAAGGCCTTCCTCAGGGAGGTAAGGAACTGGTCCCTCCTCAGCCACCCGAACATAGTTGAGCTCTACGACTACAACATATTCCCTGTCCCCTACCTGGAGATGGAGTACTGCGAGACGAGTCTGGCAAGGGTCGACAAGCCCCTCAGCCCCGAAAAAGCGGCGAGGGTAATCTTCGACGTCGCGGAGGGTATCAAGTACGCCCACTCAAAGGGAATAGTCCACCGCGACCTCAAGCCGAGCAACATCCTGCTCAAGAACGGAAGAGCCAAGGTGAGCGACTGGGGGCTTAGCAAGCTACTCAAGGAGAGCAGAACGACCCAGGCTGTGAGCTTCACGCCGCTCTACGCCGCCCCGGAGCAGATAAGCTCTCGCTTCGGCGGCACCGATGAGAGGACCGATGTGTGGCAGATAGGCGCAGTTCTCTACGAGCTTCTGACTGGAAAGCCTCCTTTCGAAGGCGAGGACTTCGTCGAGGTGGCATCGAAGATAACCCTTGAGGAGCCAGTGCCACCGGGTCAGCTGAACCCGGACGCCAAGCCCCTTGAGCCGGTCGTGATGAAGTGCCTCGCGAAGAGGAAGGAGGAGCGCTACCAGTCGGTGGAGGAGCTTCAGAAGGATATAGCCGAGTTCCTGGGGGCCAACTACCGCGAGAACCTCAGCAAAAGTGTTTCAATCAACGACCTGTCGAGGAGCGCCTACTACGCGGGCGAGCTGTTTCTCCTCTACCTCAGGCTCGGTGACCTTGTGAACGCGCTCAAGTACGCCGACGACCTGGCATACTACGCGAGGGGAAGCGCGAGGGATGAACTGCTCGCTCTGAGGGAGCAACTGAGGCTCCGCCTTGAGAACGGCCTGGAGGTCCCAGAGGAACTCGTGGAGAAGGCCGAGATAATAGTGCACAGGATAAAGCTGGGCTTTGAGGGGGTGTGAGCATGCCGGTTGACCTTTCGGGACCCCTCCTTACGGAGTTCGAGAGGGCCAAGAAGGAGTTTGAAAAGGCTGTCGCCGCGGGAGACATGGAGAGGGCGAAAAAGAACGCCCTCCGGTGCGCCTCCATACTCAGACAGCTGGCCAAGCACGTCCCCTACAACGGGGAGCTTTACCTGAGGAAGGCGAAGAAGTGGGAAGATGTAGCTGGGCAGATAGAGAGGGGCGAATACGGCCGAAAGGCCATTGTCGGCGCCGAAGGAAAGAGCACGACCCAGGAGAAAGACGAAGAGGACCAGTTCCGGGAGTACGTGCTGGGGCTTATATCCAAGTCCCGGACGACGTGGGACGACATAGGTGGCCTTGAGAACGTCAAGCTCCTCATGATGGAGACAGTTGTGATAGCGGCCCTCAAAAAGCCGGCTGCAGTTCAGCCGTGGAGGGGCATACTCCTCTTTGGGCCACCCGGAACAGGTAAGACGCTCCTCGCCTCGGCCGCCGCCGGGAGCTTAAACGCCACCTTCTTCAACGTCAAAGCGTCAAGTGTCCTGAGCAAGTACTTCGGCGAGTCGAGCAAGATAATTTCCGCCCTCTACGAGGTTGCGAGGGAGAAGGCACCGAGCATAGTGTTCCTCGACGAGATAGACGCCCTGACCACGAGGCGTTCAAACGACACCAGCGAGGCGACCAGGAGGATGCTCTCGACGCTCCTCACGGAGCTTGAGGGCTTCCATGAGGGAGGGGATGAAAAGCTCGTCCTCACGCTGGCGGCGACCAATACTCCTTGGGATTTAGATGAGGCAGTGCTCTCGCGCTTTCCCAAGAGGATTTACGTGCCCCTGCCCGATAGAGAGGCCACCAAGGCGATAGTGAGGATACACACTGAGGGGCTGGACATTTCGAGGCTCGACCTCGACGCGATAGCGGAGGAGAGTGTGAGGAGACTGTACTCTGGCAGGGACATCAGGAACCTCTGCCAGGAGGCTGTGTGGAACATGATACGCGAGGAGAACAGGGACCTCCACAAGCTCGCCAGCCTGCCGGTTACGGAACTAAGGAAGCGCTCGCTGAGGACGAGGCCGCTCGAAATGAGAGACTTTGAGGAGGCCTTCAGGAAGATAAAGAGCCCGCTGACGAGGAAGGACATCGAGCGCTATGAAAAGTGGGCGGAGGAGTTCGGGGGATGACTGGGGGACAGGCTTACCCTGGGATTATCTCCACCGGAATCGAAGGCACCGTCTGGGGCATCTCACATCCCGGCGGGAGGGAGCGGAACGAGGACGCGCTCCTTATCCTGCCCCTCGGCGACGCCTACCTCCTGGCCGTTGCCGACGGCCTTGGGGGACATGAGGGGGGAGAGCTGGCCTCGAAGGTGGCCGTTGAAGCACTCCGTGAGACCTTTGAGAGGGGCTATACACGCGGTATGGAAGTGGACGGGGTAAAGGATCTCCTTCGAAGGGCCTACGAGGAGGCCCACCGCAGGATAGTGGAGATGTCACCCGGGCCGGGGAAAATGGGCACGACGCTTACCGCTGCCTTCGTGGGAAATGGAAGGGTGGTGATAGCGAACACCGGCGACAGCAGGGCGTACCTCGTCCGGAATGGTGAGGTGGTCACGAGGACGAGGGATCATTCCGTCGTTGGGGAGCTACTTGAAAGAGGGGTTATTGGCGAGGAGGAGGTTCATACCCATCCGCTGAGGCACGTGCTCACAAAAGCCCTTGGGATAGAGCTGGCCGTTGATACCTACACGTGGGAGCTGAGAGGTGGCGACGTACTGCTCCTCAGCACAGACGGCCTCCACGACGTTCTAGACGACGGCGAGATAGGAAGACTCACCTCGGACGGCGATCCGAGAGACATCGCCGAGAGACTGGTTGGAGAGGCCTTAAAGGCCTCTGAAGACAATATCACTGTGGTTGTGTTTAGACGGGGGTAGTGTTATGATCAAGCTGTGGAAATCCAGGGAAGAGAAGGAGATTGAGAGGAAGATACGCATGAGGAAGGCCAAGATGGCCCTCAAGCAGTACATAAACAACCTTGAGAATCTGAAGCACAAGATTTTTCTCCAGGGAAAGGAGGCTGCGAAGCTCGGTGACGAAACCCTACTGAAGAGGAGCGCCGTCAAGTACCTCACCCTTGAGCAGAGGGTAAAGCAGGCAAAGAGGCTTCTCCTCCTCATGGAGGAGGCAGAAATACAGAGGGAGCTGGTGAAGGTCTCAGCCGACTTCATTCAGTTCAGCAAAGACGTTGTCAGGAGCATAGCCGAAGGGCCAGGAGCAGAGGACGTGGCAAAGATGCAGGTCGAGTTCGAGAAGGCCATGGGGAAGGTCGAAAACCTCGAGGAGGCCCTCAACACCATGATAGACCTCACCAGCGAGAGCATACTCTCGGGTGAGTTCGACGCCGAGACTGTGGAGATGGCTGAGGGGCTCATGAGCTCATCCGCCGGTGAGGATCTCGAACCTGCAAAGAGGCTGAAGGAAATCGAGGACATGATGAAAGGATGAGGATTTTGTGTTTTTTCTCCGCGTTATGGTCTGTTTTTGGGAGTCTTCCATTTTTTAAGTAAAAAAGGCTAAATATTCCTGTGTTAGTAACTTCTTTATGGTGTTGAATATGGATGAGAAGGAAAAGGTGCACGGTAACCATGTGCACGGGGAAATGGAAAAGAACCACACGCATGGAGAGGGGCATGAGGAGCACGCCCACGACATGCACGAACATATGGAACACGAGGGACATGAAATGGGCGCCCACGAGGCCCACACGCATGAAGAACACACCGAACATAAGGGACACAAACACATGGAACATGAACACGAAGGTCACGGTCACAAACACGGACATGAACATGAAGGCCACGAAGGGCACAAGCACTCCCACGCGGAGCACCACAGGATGATGATGGAGGACTTCAAGAAGAGGTTCATCATTTCTGCGATACTCACGATCCCGATACTGCTGCTCTCTCCCCTGATCCAGAACTTCCTGGGCTTCACGTTTACGTTCAGGGGAGACCACTACGTCCTGTTCGTGCTCTCATCGGTAGTGTACTTCTACGGCGGTTGGCCGTTCCTCACGGGCATGAGAGACGAGCTGAAGAAAAAACTGCCGGGCATGATGACGCTGATAGCGCTGGCAATCACGGTTGCATTCTTCTACAGCGTTGCGGTAACGTTCGGCCTGCCAGGAAAGACCTTCTATTGGGAGCTGGCTACGCTTATTGACATCATGCTCCTTGGCCACTACATCGAGATGCGCTCCGTCCTTGGAGCATCGCGGGCTCTGGAGGAGCTCATAAAACTCATGCCGACGGAGGCTCACCTAGTGACCCCCGACGGGATAAAAGACATCCCAGTCAGCGAGCTGAAGAAAGGTGACATCGTCCTCGTAAAACCCGGTGAAAAGATACCCTCCGACGGCGTCATCATCGAGGGAGAAACCAGTGTAAACGAGTCAATGCTCACCGGTGAGTCAAAGCCCGTCTACAAAAAGCCCGGCGACACTGTCATTGGCGGTTCCATAAACCTTGAGGGCGCGATAAAAGTCAGGATAGAAAAGACTGGAAAGGACACCTACCTGATGCAGGTTGTTGAGCTCGTCAGGCAGGCCCAGGAGACCCGCTCAAGGACGCAGGATTTGGCGAACAGGGCTGCCTTCTACCTCACGCTCATAGCCATAACCGCGGGAACGGTAACGCTCGGTACGTGGCTCTACTTGGGAAAGCCCTTCGTCTTCGCTCTCGAGAGAATGGTTACTGTCATGGTCATAACGTGCCCGCACGCCCTGGGACTGGCAGTTCCGCTCGTAGTTTCGGTCTCGACATCAATCTCAGCCAAGAAGGGAATCCTCATCAGGAACAGGGAGGCATTTGAGAGGGCCAAGGACGTGCGGGTCGTTGTCTTCGACAAGACAGGAACGCTGACCGAGGGTAAGTTTGAGGTTACTGACATAATCCCGCTGGACGAACTGGGCGAGGAGGAGATTCTGAAGTACGCCGCCGCCCTCGAAGCCCACTCCAGCCACCCGATAGCCCAGGGAATAGTCGAGAAGGCCAAAGAGCTCGGCCTTGAGGCCTACGAGGTCAGCGAATCGAAGGTTCTTCCGGGCAAGGGCGTCCAGGGAGTTATCAACGGAAGGGAAGTCCTCGTCGTCAGTCCCGGCTTCCTGAAGGAGAAGGGCCTCTGGAGGGAGAACGAGCGCGTTAAGGAAGTCCTTGAACAGGGCAAGACCGTTGTCTTTCTCGTCATCGACGAAAAGCTCGTCGGTGCCATGGCACTGGCCGACAGGATAAGGCCCGAGTCCAGGGAGGCCGTTGAGAAGCTCCACGAAATGGGGATCAAGGCCTACATGCTCACCGGCGACAACGCCAAGGTTGCGAAGTGGGTGGCTGAAGAGCTCGGCCTCGACGGCTTCTTCGCCGAGGTTCTGCCGCACCAGAAGTCGGAGAAGGTTAAGGAGCTTCAGGAGCAAGGCTACACCGTGGCCATGGTCGGCGACGGTATAAACGACGCCCCGGCGCTGATACAGGCCGATGTGGGCATAGCGATCGGTGCGGGAACCGACGTGGCAATAGAGAGTGCCGACATAATCCTCGTCAAGAACGACCCGAGGGACGTTATAACTGGCATACACCTCGCGAGGGCAACGTACAGGAAGATGGTGCAGAACCTGGCCTGGGCAACCGGCTACAATGCCTTCGCAATTCCTCTGGCAGCAGGGACGCTTTACAACTATGGAATACTATTAAGTCCAGCGGTAGGTGCTTTGTTAATGAGCTTGAGCACGGTAATAGTCGCGATAAACGCGAAGTTTTTGAAGGTCTGAGTCTCCACTCTTTCATTTTATCCGTTTTTTCTGTGAAGCATCGAATAGAGCTCCTCCAATGTGGGCTCGTTTCGTTTTATCTCCTCAACGGTTATGCCTCTGCTCACGAGGAGCGTGTTGATTTCCGACGGCTCGGCATTTTCCAGCAGGATGTACTCTTTCATGATTTTTGGAGAGTATCCCTTTTCCTTAAGCACTTTAGCGGCCATCTTGATGTTCCCCACCTTTAGGGAAATTGAAGTTCCAGTGGGGAAACTGCGCTTGAACTCCTCCAGACTTCCGGAGAATAGTATTCTGCCCTCTTTGATAACCGTAATCTTCTCGCATAGCTCATCAACGTCGCTCAGTATGTGGGTGGAGAATAGGACCGTGGCATTCCTCTCTTTCACGTATCTTCCCAAAAATCGCTTGAATTTCAGACGCCATTCCGGGTCGAGACCTCTGGTGGGCTCGTCGAGAATGAAAACCTCAGGGCTTCCAATAAAGGCTCTTGCCATCGCGACCCTCCGCTGAGTTCCGCTTGAGAGGGCCAATATCTTCTTCTTGGCGTATTCTTTAATCTCGAAAAACTCCAGCAGTTCCTGCAGTTCCTTTTCATCGTAAACCCCCTTGAGGGAGGCATAGCGCTTGAGGTTGTCCCACACCGATAGGTTCGGATACAGAAGGTCGTACTCAGGAAGGTAACCAATCCTTGCCCTCACCCCCGGGTTTTTGAGCGGGTCAGCTCCAAGGACTTCCACCCTACCGGAGTCCGGGACGAGAAGGCCGAGGAGGATGCGGAAAGTGGTGGTTTTACCCGCTCCATTGTGGCCGAGATATGCGTGGATTTCACCGGGCATTACGGTGATGGTTATCTCTCGAAGAACTTCTTTTCCATTTATGCTCTTTTTCACATTTTCAAGCCCTATCATGATGGCCACCTCAGATGAGTACCATTTTCTCCCCAAGCCTCGTGCCGAGAGATTTTATCATTGAAAAAGAGAGGGCGATGGCTCCTGTGGAGAGGAGCAGGGAAATACCGAATGCCATTGGTATTGAGAGTCCCGTCCCCAGATACTTGGGGATGTAGAGGGGTGCAAAGAATGCCACAAAGGCGATGATTCCCTTTGCAACGTCGAGGCGTGTCGAGTGGAATAGGAACGTTATCAGGATTACCAGAAAAATGAAGCTGAAGAGGAGAGGAGCCGATATTAGGACTCCACTGAATATTTTTGTCAGGGAGAGGGGATTGCCTAGGTATTCAGTAAGCACCCATCCGACGATACTACCCAAAGCTATCCCCGTGATTCCTATGATAAAGCCTCCGAGAGCTCTGATGAACACGAGCTGAACCGGGTCAAGCGGGAGACTGAGAAGAATCTCGTGGATGCCCAAAAGCTTTTCCCTGGAAACTGTGCCGCTGAAGAAGAGGGAAACTATTATGGAGAGGGAGATGCTCAGGCTTCCAACGACTTCATCACTTGGTATGGGATTCAAGCTCGCCATCCAGTAGAGAACAGCCGTCATAAAGGGTATTAAAAGAAGGTTTATCCCAATATGCTTTACAGTATATGTGAGCTCTTCGAGGATTTGAGTCCTTGTTGGTTTCATTTCTCCACCTCCAGGGCTTTCTTCCATATTGGGCAGGAATTTGGAGTGATATGAAGAGATCTAACTGTGGTACGACACATTGTGCATGCTCCTTTTAGGGAGCAATCTTCACATGGGTCATCCCACAATGACATGACCTCTTGAAGTGCTTTTCTACTCAGTTTCCTTAGTTTGTAGTTCAAAAGGTAGTATCCCTTGCAGGTGGATATCTCTTCTTCGGGAAATTTTATCAGCAGGTTCCCATATAAACACTGAGCATAGTTGTATTCAACTACCCTCGTTAAACTTTCGATTGATATTGATTTAGCTATATATGAGTTTATAGGATGTACATGTACATTTAAAAATTCCTTAAGATTTTCAAGAATGTTCCTTCCACTAAGAGAATAAAACGCAGGTACTATTGTGGCTGTTTTTTGTAAGTTGTTTAATCTTGATATCTCTACAGGAGGTTCATCAAGATTTATATATACCACAAAAGTAAGTGGAATATTAAACTCCTCTCCTATTTCTAAGATTTTTGGAATATCCTTAAAGCCATGTTTAGTGAGTACGGCAGTTAGTACAAGATTCCTGCCTTTCTGCGCAAACATACTTACGTGTTTCGCAATTTCATTTTTGAATTTCATTATAGCATGTAGTGGCATTATTAAGACCGTTATTTGAGGATACTCAGCTGTTAAAAGGAGTGATAATACACTCTCAACTAGTGGGGCATCAGTGAACAATTCTCCCCCGCTCAAAGTCACTACTGGAGGTCTAAACACTTTTAAGAGCTTCATTATTTTTTCGTGGCTAATATTCTTGTTTGATTTTTCCTCTCTTGCACATCCTAAACAGGATTCACATGCATGAGATGCAATCTTAGGAATTCTTACTGGGCATGAGTCATATCTATCACAGGGCGTACTAAGTACTAAATCAAGTCGTTGTACTTGGAAAGTATTTATAAATTGCATCGCTTTTTGAAGCTTTGAACCTACTGTGATATTGTCAATGTAAATATTCTTGGGAGAAATGAACCCAAAGCTCTTTAATCTGTCTATGAATTTCTCGTGCTCGGTGATAAAATCTTCAGACGTTCCTTTTATTAATTCTTCCAGCACTTTTGCCTGCTCATTGTTCAGACTTAATATTTTCCCATTTAGCCAGTCGTAGAGTGTTGCTCCATTTGTGCCTCTATAATAATATACCCAAGGATATAACTTAAAGGTTTTCCAATTCATAAACCCCACCTTTTTCTTTCAGTATTGATAGTCTTCTTTCGAAATATTCTGGATTATTCTCGTATATTGTGAATGCGGTTTTTAATCCGTCAATTACCCAGCGCTTAAAAAGACTACAGTCTTCTGAGCCCAAATACGCAAAGCATCTTGCACAGCTGTGAGCCAAGCTACAGTAATTACACTTCTTATTTATTAGCTTAAAGTACTTTTGAATTAGTGTTTTTATTGCGGAGAAATTTAAACCTTCATTAATATCTCCAATTATAGTAATGGGAGATGCTCTCTCACATACTTGGATTTTTCCATCGGTGGTTACATACCATTTAAATCCTGGAATACAAGTTGATGTGAATGTGGCTGTTGGATTTTTACGACTTAAAATGTTTCTGTAGAACATCAATGTTCCGGGCCCACCAAAGAGAATCTCAAGAAACACTGAGTTGTGATTATTCTTTGAATCCTTAAGAAATTTTTTAAAAAGCTCCCTTAACATTCTTTCGTGATTTATATAGTCCTCTGTAGTGAATAGCGAGTAATATGTAGTCCCCATAGAACGCACGGGGTTTGCGATTATGGGACGTATTGGCGATTCCTCATCAAAAAACTTCGCCATATTGTATAAATTAGACTTGGGATCATAGGTAACTAGAGCAAAGTACTCCTTTTTAGAGCCATACTTTTTCTGGGCCTCCTTAAGATTGGATATGCCCCTCATGACCAAGTCAAAGGTGCCCCTACCGTTGGGTAATATTCTATTTCTATCATGTTCATTCTTAGGGCCATCTAAGCTTATGGACACATCAAAATCATTTTTAACGAGGAATTCCGCTATTCTCTTATTTATCAGAGCAGCATTAGTTGTAATTGTGTATCGAGGAGTAAATTCGTCTGAATATTTATGATTTGTATAGTTAACACACTTCTCAATTATTTTGAAGTTAAGAAGGGGCTCACCTCCGTAAAATGCTATTGTTGGCTCTCTTTTGGGATTTAAGAATGCTCCTTCTTCCAAGTAATCAAAATATAAGTCAATTGCTTTTATTGCTATTTCTTGCGTCATAAACGAGTGTCCATGAGTTCTGAAATCTTTATAACTACCTCCGAATACACAATACCGACATCTAAAATTGCAGTTATTAGTAACTTCCAGAAGTAGCTCATAAAGCCCGTCTCTCAGAATCATATATCGCAACATGTCCTCTCCTATTTCAAATGTATAGGTTTCCAGAGGAAGTCTGTAAAATGCCCCAAAATGGGAGATCAAAATTTCCAAAATTCTGTAAATTCCAGAATAGTTATTTTCTTCCATTGCTTCTTTGCGAATTTTAACTAAAGCCTCGGTAGGTGTTGTACTATCTAAGAGAATATGTTTAACTCGTGAGTTGATCTCTGAAGGAATCTGGAGTACAATGCCAGTTACGTCATCGAATAAATATTCTGTCCCTAGTTCACTCCGGAAAAAAATAAAAGAGCGAACAAAATGGGACATGTCCTTCACCTTAATGTTCATATGCATAGGCAGTTGCTCCAGCCATCGCGGCTTGGGAACTTACAAACGTTGCAGTTGCTCCAGTTATATAGCAGACTGCTCCACATCCGCCCACGCATCCTGCTGCACAGGCCGCATAGCATAGCCATCCCATAGGAATCACCATGTCTAGTTGTCATATTAAATATTTATAATTTTCGTAAACTTATAGTTAATAATTTGAAGTTAATAAATTTCTAAAAAAAGTAAGTCCTCAAAAAGCTTCTTTTCACAAGTTCTAGGTGAGTAATAAAATAAAACTTTAAATAGTATTCAAAATTTAAAAATTTGGTTAATTCTAAAAAGTAGCATTTTTAAAAGCATGACAACAAGCATTAACTCTATGTTACTCTTTTTCACACATTCCATATAGTCCTCTTAAATTTACAACATCTCCAAGCATCTTTCTATGTTTTTCACACAGCCCTTTCACTTTCTCTATCTCCTCTGTTGTATGGCAATTGTGGAGCATGCATTCCTCGTTCTCGCAAAAGATTTCTTCATGCTTAAAATAAGCATAGAACTGAAGAAGGAGCATTTTTAACACTTTGCCAACATTTACATTGATTTTCTCATTAAATCCAAATGAATGCTTCATATAATATTGGGGAGACTTTGCTGGGGCATAGAGTATTCCTTTAAGCGAAATTATTGCTGCAGGCCCCATTACAATCATTCTAAGGTGATACCGTCCATCCTCTCCAAATGTGGCTATAAGCCTGTTCGTTATCAAAACTGTCGGCTCAGAGGTATCAACGTCTCGAGAGAAATATTTTAGCAGTTCCACGCCATCATAGATAACTCCATTTATGAGACCCTTCTTTTCATTCTCTACTTCAATAGGGAAAGGCTCGTAAAATTCCCTCTTATTTGGGTTCCTCACTCTTATGTATGCCAGAAAATAGGGGTCTTTAAATACATAGGGGCTAAACTCCACGGAGAATTTGAAGACCTTCCTAATCTCCTCAAAAAATGAAAAGGAATCTTCAATGTAAATTTTCATTGGTATCACTCCAGTTCTTTGAGCTTCTCTAAAGCCACCTCGGCGGCTCTCTTTCCGCTTAAGAGCATTCCTCCAAAGGTTGGTCCCATTCTTGGAAGTCCAAAAACTGTAGAAACTGCCATTCCCGTAACTATAAGCCCTGGATAAACCTCGCCTGTGTGATTTATTACAGCATCCTCACTTTCTTCTACCCACATTGAGCCGTGTCCTCTCGTCTTTATTAGTCCTTTTTCTTCAAGCTTCTTAGCAACAAAGGCATCGTGTCCAGTAGCGTCTATTACAAGCTTTGACTCGAGAGCTATTGGATCAACACAGGTTATTTGCCTTGGCAAAGCCTGAACTGGAGTCCAGTTCACCACAACACCTGCAACTCTTCCATCTCTTATAACCACATCATCAAAGCTTGTCATGTTGAGGAACTTCACTCCCGCATCACAAGCAGCTGCTATTAGCTTTGAACACGCATGAGGACCATCTGCAACATAGAGACCTTTCGTGTATTTCTCATATGGGACACCAAGTTCTTTTAACACCTCTTGTGCTGGTGCCCTCACTGTTATTTTGTTCATTAAGAATCCTCCGATCCAAAAGCCTCCTCCTAAATAGTTGTTCCTTTCTATAACCAAAACTTTCTTGCCCGCTTTTGCAAGCTCTCTTGCTGCTATCAATCCACTTGGTCCAGCCCCCACTATTATTACGTCCGATTCCGTGTAGTTCCTAAGCATACTGTAAAACGTGTCAACTATAGCTGAGGTTACATCTTTTTCACTAACCTTAGCAAGTATCTTCGCCATATTATCACCAAGTTATTAATTTTAATAACTGAATTTTAAACATTGTCCATGCAAATTGTATGATTTAATGGGCGTTTTACCTCACACTTTGAAAAAATTTCTTGAGAAGCCTTTCAATTTCGATAACAATAAGCTCTATAATCTTTTACAGGTAAACAACTTATGAGGCGAGCGAAATGATGTTTGAAAGTTTTGGAAATTATCTCCTTCATGTAGGAGAAACTGAATGGGGGTGGCACGACATGATGGGATTCGGTTACTTTGGCTGGTTCGGGGCAATATTCATGCTCCTGTTCTGGATTCTGATAATCGTCGGAATAGTGTGGTTCGTCAAGTGGCTCGTTGAGCAGAGCTCCAGTGAAAAGACCTCAAAGAAGAGCGCCCTCGAGATACTGGACGAGAAGTATGCACGCGGCGAGATAGACGACGAAGAGTACGAGAGGAGAAGGAGAAAGCTCCTAGAGGGCTGATGTCCTTTCGCCTGTTTTTATGTTTTTGTTTCTAACTGCCCTCTGATAACCGCTGGATGAACGGGGGCTGTGGCGATGGGCCTGGAGAAATACTGCCCAAAGGAAATTCATCCTGTTGTCGAGAGGCTCAAAAGTGGCCGGGCTGAGTTCCTGAAGTGTAGACCACGTGAGGGCTTTTCCCACTGTATTGGGGTGGCTGTTCTTATTGGTGCGGAAATCGAGGAAGTCTTTTCTTTGGTGTCAGACATCAGTAATCTAGTACTATTCTGGCAGGAATACGAGTTCAGGACCGAGGGCGATGGGAGACTGAAAAAGGGGCTGATTTACTATACCCGGAAAAAGGGGGCCAAAAGGTGGGCAAAATACCGGATTGTGGGGTTTAAGGAGAACTCCTTCTATTCCGGGGAGATGGTGGAGGGGGAGGCATTTTTAAAGAACCTGAGGTATGAACACTGCTTCATCCCTGCAGACGGCATGACACTGAGCATCGAAAGGGTTCATTACACCCTCCGCGGAGGTTTTCTGGGAAGATTCTGAACCTCCTGATAGTGGAGCACATCATTAAAAAGGAGCTCTTGAGGGCACACTCAAGGCTAAAAGAAGTGGCAGAAAAGGGACATTCCTAAGCAAACACTGCCTTGTAGAGCCCGATGAGGACACCGTCAACCTCACAGTGCAGTCCGAGGGGCCGGGCTTCGACCTTCCCGAACACCCTTGAGCCCATCTCTTTTATCTCTTCCAGCGAAAAGCCGAGGTGGGTGTCCTTCAGGGTGTCCTTGAACTCGCCGTGGCTGTGCTTGAGGACGTCTATGATGACCACCCTGCCTCCATCCTCAAGGACGCCCCTGATGCTCCTCAGAACGCCTTCGGGGTTAATGAAGTGATGGAACGCCAGGGTTGAGACCACGACATCGAACTTCTCAGGCACACTGAGGCCGTAGTGTTTGTTGGCTATCCTTATCGAGTCCCCTATCCTCTCGGCAACCCCCCAGATGGGAGTTATGCCTTTTTCCTTAAGCCTCCTCAGCATGCTGGGCGTTATATCGAGGGCGTAGACCTCCGTCCGCACCCCCATCTCCTCGAGCCTCTTCTTTATGCGCTCCGTGAAGAAGCCCGAGCCAGCGGCGACGTCGAGGAGCCTCACCTCCTTTCTCCCCAGCCGCAGTACCTCTCTGACTATCTCATCGATCATCCTCTCTATGCACTCGTCCCGCAGATAGTTCCTCACGATGTCGTCCCTCTCCGGCGCCTCGGTCTCAAAGTACTCTATCTGCTCTATGAGTTCGTTTATTGAGCCCCGATCAAAACCCAGCTTCTCCAGGAAGAGCCGTATCTCTTCGATGCCAGGTATCATGCTCTCACCGCCCGGAAGCCCCTATCAAGGTCTTCAATGAGGTCTTCGACGTCCTCTATCCCGACGGAGACCCTGATGAGCGAGTCCTTTATGCCGACCTTCTCCCTCTCCTCCCTCGGGACGGAGGCGTGCGTCATTATGGCAGGTAGCTCTATGAGCGACTCAACACCGCCGAGGCTCTCGGCGAGGGCAAAGACTTCCAGGCTCTCGATGAACTTCACTGCCTTTTCAAGCCCGCCCTTGAGCTCGAAGGACAGCATGCCTCCAAAGCCGCGCATCTGCCTCTTTGCGAGTTCGTGCTGCGGGTGGGAATGCAAGCTGGGGTAGTAAACTTTCTCAACCAACGGGTGCTCCTCAAGATACCTCGCTATCGTCATGGCGTTCTTCTCGTGCCTCTCCATCCTGACGGCGAGCGTTTTAATCCCCCTCATAACGAGCCAGGAGTCGAATGGCGAAAGGATTGCCCCAACCGCGTTCTGGTGGAACCTAAGCTTTTCGTGAATCTCGTCGTCGTTGACCATCACCGCTCCACCGACAACGTCGGAGTGCCCGCCTAGATACTTGGTGACGCTGTGGAGCACCACATCAGCGCCGAGGTCAAGGGGGTTCTGGAAGTAGGGGCTCGCGAAGGTGTTGTCCACAACCACGATGATGTCCCTCTCGTGGGCAATCTCGGCTATTGCCTTTATGTCCGCGAGCTTCAGGAGCGGGTTCGTGGGGGTTTCGAGCCAGACCATCTTTGTGTTTTCCTTTATTGCCGTTCCAACGTTTTCCGGCTCCCTTGCATCAACGTAGGTGAACTCAATACCGAAGCGCTCCATCACCTGGTTGAAGAGCCTTTTGGTACCGCCGTAGAGGTCGTCAAAGGCCACAACGTGGTCGCCCTTCTTCAACAACGCCAGGAGTATCGTTGACTCCGCCGCGAGTCCTGAGGAAAAAGCCAGCCCGTACTTTGCGTTCTCAAGTGCCGCCAGCTTTCTCTCAAGTGCATCCCTCGTGGGGTTGCCGCTCCTTGAATAGACATAGCCCTCCTCAACTTCCCTCACGCTCTTCTTTGCAAAGGTGGTCGAGAGGTGGATGGGGGAAACAACGTCGCCGTGCTGCATGCCCTCCGGCTCTTCGCCGACGTGAATGGCCCTAGTTGAGAACCTCATCTCAGCACCTCCAGGACCTTTTCATCGTCAATCTCGAAGCCGTTCTCGATGAGCCACTCGTCGTTGAACACCTTCGTGAGATAGTTCCTCCCCGTGTCCGGGAATATCACGACGACTTTCTTGCCCTCAATGCCTTTCTCCTTGAGGTACTTTACAGTCCCGTAGAGGGCCGCGCCCGATGAGCCGCCCGCCAGAATTCCCTCCTTCCTCGCGAGGAAGCGCGTCATAGCAAATGCCTGCTGGTCATTGACTACGACGATGTCGTCCACGAGGCTTAAATCAACGGTCTCGGGCAGCAGGTCTTCGCCTATTCCCTCAACGAGGTACGGGTGTGCCCTCTTCACGGCCTCCTCAAGGCTCATTCCCTTCTTAACGAGGTTGTATATCGAGCCAACCGGGTCAACGCCTATTATTTTGACCTCCTTTTTCTTCTCTTTGAGGTACCGTCCAATGCCTGTTATAGTTCCGCCGGTGCCTATCCCCGCAAAGAGGTAGTCTATCTCCCCTCCGGTCTGCTCCCATATCTCCCTCGCGGTGGTCTCGTAGTGTGCCAGGGGGTTGTATTTGTTGAAGTACTGGTTGGGGATGTAGGCGTAGGGTGTTTCCTCCACTTCCTCCTCAAGGATTGCCCTGAGCTCGTCGAGCCTCTCCTCATCAACAAGCTTCTGCACATACTCAACTATCTCCTTAAGCTCCTCCCGGGTTACTGCCCTCCTTTTCTTCCAGATGAGGTTTCTTACAGCTTCTGCCACCTTATAGTAGGAGTTCGGGTCGCTCGGGGCCACAGCGGTGGGAGTCCTAATGACAAAGGCGCCCATTGCCCTGAGGAGGAGCTCCTTCTCCAGACTCATCTTGTCCGGCATCGTGAAGACCGTCATGTAGCCCTCGTCGGCCGCAACCAGGGCAAGGCCCACGCCGGTGTTGCCCGAGGTGGGCTCGACTATCACACCGCCTTCGACGATCTTGCCCTCCCTCTTAGCACCTTCGATCATGTACTTGCCTATCCTGTCCTTTATGCTTCCCCCGGGGTTGAAGAACTCCACTTTGGCGTAGAGCTCGTTTTTGAGGTTGAAATACCTCTCGATCTTCTTCAGCCTCACAAGGGGTGTGTTGCCGATGGTCTGAACGATACCTTCATAAGTACTCAATTTTGTGTAATTTTCCATCATATTGCCCACCACCTGGTCATTTATGAATAGAGCTGCATATATATACTTTTCGGCACGAGAGCTGTCCTTTTGACGAAATAAAGAATTATAGGGCCCTATTAAACCAGAAGTTCTCAATAAATGGTTTTGGACAGAAATGGGAAATAAAATCGGCCTCCCTATATCTGCTCCTACTCTTCAAAAAGCAGCAGCTTTTCGGCCTGCCGGCTGTCCTTCCGGTATATCTTTCCGTCTTCCATGTAGAGTATCCTGTCTGCGAAGCCGAGTATCCTGGGGTCGTGAGTGGCTATTATCACGCACTTACCATCTTTCTTTGCCCTTTCGTGGATGAGCCTTATGACCTCCTTCCCGTTCTTTGAGTCGAGGTTTGCTGTAGGCTCGTCGGCTATTATGATGTCAGGGTCGGTTATCAGAGCCCTCGCTATGGCCACCCTCTGCTGCTCGCCCCCGGAAAGCTCCGAAGGCTTGCTGTTAAGCCTGTCCCCCATACCCAGCTCCCCCAGGAGGCGCTCGGCCCTTTCCCTGGCCTCTGCCTTCTTTACGCCCTTGATCAGCAGGGGCACCATGACGTTCTCTACCGCCGTCAGCGCCTCCAGCAGGTTGGAGTGCTGGAATATGAAGCCCATCCTCTCAAGCCTGAGCCTCGCCAGCTCGTCCTGGGTGAGTCCCGTCAGCTCTATGGGCTTCCGGGGGTTTTCAGGGGGGTACAGTTTTATGCTCCCGGAGGTTGGCCTCAAAAGCCCGCTGAGCATGGTGAGGAGCGTCGTCTTTCCCGAACCGGACGGCCCCATGAGGAGAACCACCTCGCCCCTCTTGAGGATAAGGGACACGCTGTCAACTGCCCTCACCGCGGTTCTGCCCGAGCCGTACACCTTTGTGAGGTTCTTTGCCCTTAGGATGGCCTCAGGCATTGAAGACCACCACCGGGTCAACTTTGTTGAGCCTCCTTATCGGGATCAGCGGCGCGGTCAGCCCCATGAGCAGGACCGCTGCGAACGTTATGCCCACGGTCTCGTAGTTCATCTCCACGAAGAACTCCGGGGCGAACCTGGGCACCAGGGCCGTGGCGAGCAGGGAGAGGCAGATGCCTGCGACAAAACCAAGCAGGGTTATTATGGCCGCCTGTTCAAAGACTATCCTCCTCAAGAAGCTGTTCTGCGCTCCAATTGCCTTCAGTATCGCGTACTCCCTCATCTTCTCCATCGTCATGGTGTAGAGCGTAAGCCCTATGACCGCCGCGCCGATTATGAACCCTATAAACACCAGAGGGAAGAGTATTGAGTTAAAGCTCTCGTTTATCACGTCCCTGTGGTTCTGGATGAACCTCTCCTTCGTCAGTATCTCGACCGCTACACCCCTCTCCGCCAGCCTCCCAGTGATGTCGTTAATCACTTCGTCTGCCGGCCTGTCGCCGGAGAGCTGGACGAGGTAGTAGTTCACGTACTGCGTAGTGCCGAATATCTCGGCGGCATCCTCGGTGGTCACGAAGATGTAGGGGTAAACCACCGCAAACGTCCCCCTGGAGACACCAACTATCTTCAGCTCCTTGTTCCCGATCCTGAGCGTCTGGCCGAGTTTAAGACCGTTCCTCGTGAAAAACACCTGGTCTACCACGGCCTCACCTTTTTGTATTTCACCCGTGCCTCTAACGATGTCCCACGGGCCGCCGACCCCGCTGGCGGGGTCAAAGCCGACTATGTAGACCGTCTTTCTGGCGCCGGTGTTGGGGACTTCTATTTGAACCGCCCTCCCTATGAGCTCGTGGACGCTCTCAACGCCATCCACGCCCTCTATATCCCCGGCAAGGCCCCTTGGGAGGAGTGAATACGTGTGCCACAGGTCGTGGATGCCCTCCTGTCCGACCCAGAGGTCGGCGTCGGTATGCACAATGTAGTTCGTCCCGAGCGTCGTCATGCCGTAGTAGACTCCCAGGAGTATTATGACCAGTGTCACCGAAAGGGCCACCCCGGCCACGCTCATTGTCAGCCTGCCCTTATCATGGAACAGGTTCTTTCTCGCTATCATCTTTACCAGGCTTCCTCGCGATTATGAGTCTCACAATGTCAAAAAACAGGTTCTCCACCTTCTCTATTCGGAACCCCGCTTTCTCAATGTTGTCCTGGGTCTCCCGGA
The DNA here is from genome assembly GCF_012027355.1 of Thermococcus sp. M36. Taxonomy (NCBI): domain Archaea; kingdom Methanobacteriati; phylum Methanobacteriota; class Thermococci; order Thermococcales; family Thermococcaceae; genus Thermococcus; species Thermococcus sp. M36. The sequence goes on along the minus strand of NZ_SNUH01000001.1, from coordinate 111,866 downwards.
GCATGGATGTGCCCAGCATGGCCCTCATAAACGGCTCCATCATGTAGAGGGGAACGTTGAGAAGCTTTGACCTGCTCTTCATGTGCTCAAGGAATATGGCTTTCCCTCCGGGCTTTAGAACCCTGTAAACCTCCCTCAGGCCCTTAACCGGATCGGGCACGGTGCAGAAGACGAAGGTGCTAACAACAGTGTCGAATGTGTTGTCTTCAAATTCAAGGTTCTGGACGTCCATATGCAGGAGCCGGATGTTCTTCAGGCCGAGTTCTTTTCTCCTTTTCTCCGCCTTTTCAAGCATCCCCCTGCTGAAGTCTATTCCAATGACCTCCACTCCCTCAGGATAATAGGGCAGGTTCTTTCCGGTTCCGATACCGACTTCCAGGACTTTGCCTTCGGCAAGGCGTACTGCCCTCTCCCTGTACCTTGAGAAAGCTCTCCTCTCGACCAGAGCCTCAAACGAGTCGTAAATCCGTGAAAACCGGTCGTATTTTTTCGCAGTTTTTGACATTTCCATCACTTTTATCTAATGTAAACTCCTGAAGGGATTTATCCTTTCACTCCAGAAAAATCTATCGCTCTCTGTTTCCACTTTGCGAAGGGTAAGCCTATTATTACTTATGCCCCAATGTACTGATGGAAGCAAATAACGGGGTGATGCAGAATGGAGTGGAAGTCCCTCTTTATAGGACTCATAATCGGGGCGCTCATAGCGGTTCCCCTTGGAATGGCCCATAGTGGCGGATTCGATATAGCGGAGAGAACCGGAAGCCGCTGGGGCTTCGGGCCCATGGGCGGCTATGGTATGCACGGCGGCATGATGGGCTACGGCATGCATGGCATGATGGACGACGAGATGTACGCGCAGATGGAGGACTACATGGCCAGCGGTAACTTCACCGAGATGCACGAGGCCATGGAGTCCTACATGGAGCAGTACATGGGCAGCAACTGGATGGAGATGCACGAGTACTGCGAGAAGTACATGGGCATAGATGAGGACAATGAGTGAGGTCCCTCCTGTTTTTTCATCTTTATCCGTTTTTAGTGGGGGAGAGAGATGAGGCAGTACGCTGTGGGTTTTCTCGTGGTTCTGCTGTCCGTTCTCCTGGCCGCGGCATACTATTCCACGGTCGGCCCTGAAAAAAGGCAGGACGTTTTTCACGGCGTTCTTGTTGAGGGGAAGCCTCTGAACTCGGAGAACGCCCTCGTACTTGCCGATACGGACTGCATCCCCAACCAGGAGTATACCGAGCTCACGTGCACCGCTGTTGTCACGGCGGGGGGTGAGGTGCTCAAGGTCAGGTACACCCATCCCATAGATGTGCCGTGTCTCTCTAGGGGGGATAAAGTTAAAATATCAATGAAGGATAATTCAAGCGTATTCATCGTCCGGGAGGGAAGACCCTCGATGGAGCACTGAGGTGGGATTGATGGACATAACCCACGCGATACTTGCAGTGGCCGCTGACGGGATACCCCAGGGGCCCATCCAGAACGTCGCTGAGTTTACCGGCGTTACGTTTTCCGTGATAGTCCTAGGAATACTGAACGCACTCCGGCCGTCAATTTTTCTGATGATCGTCTTCCTCCTTTCGATGATAGCGCTCACCGATGAGAGGAAGGTCCTCAGGGTGGGCTTTGCCTTTACACTCGGTGCGTTCCTGGGCTATTCGGTCATCGCCGTCGCCCTGATGAACCTCCATACGAAGGTGCCCTTCCTGAGGTACTTCGTGGTCGCCTTTGGAGTAGCCGTCGGCCTCTACAAAATATTCTCCGCCTTGGGCTATGTGACGCTCCCCGTCTCCAGCCCTCTGAGGGAAAGGAGCAACAGGATACTTGAAAAGGCAACGTCTCCCCCCGCGGCGTTCGTGATAGGGGGTATAATGGCCTTCCTCTCGCTGTCCTGTGTACTGCCCTCCTACCTGCTCGTCAGTTCTCTGCTCTCGGGCCAGTTTCCACCGGCCACTACCGCTGCACTGCTGGTGGTCTTCGTCGGGATCTCCGTGCTGCCCTTCGCCGTCGTGACCCTTGGGTTCCACTACGGAACCAGATACGCCCGGCTCGGCAGGGCCGTTGACAGGCTTTCATCCCTGAGCGGCAGGGGAGATCTAGTCATGGGCGTGGTGCTCGTGCTCGTGAGCGTGCTCTACCTTGCCCTCTTCCTTTAGCATGAACTTTTCTATGTTTTCCCTCGTCTTTTTGAACTCCGTTAGGCATGTCGGGCAGCAGAAGAAGTAAACCCTGTTGCGGTACTTGTAGACTATCGGCTCGCCGACTATTTCCTTTCCGCAGTAGTCGCACTTGAACGGTATCTTGACCTTCGGTGGGGCGGTGCGCTCGATGTTTTCGAGGATGGGCATTATCTCGATGACCTCAAAGCCAGCCCCTTCTATAACCCTCCGGAGCTGCTCCATGTCCTCGACTGCCACCTTTATGAGGTACTTCCTGCTGGTAAAGCGGTTTATCTCGATTATCTCCTCGAACTCGTTCATTTTCTCGGGCTCGTCAGTCTTTACGATGAGGGCAACCACGTTGTGTGCCCTGAGGAGGTCGGGGTTGATCTTTATGGTGTAGCCGAGTATTATGCCATCCTTCTCCAGCTTCTCAAGCCGGGATTTCACCGTTGGCCTGCTGACACCGAGCTTTTCGGCGAGTTCAGAGATGCTGAGCCTGGAATTGTCCATCAGGAGGTAAATAAGCTTGAGGTCAAGGTCGTCTATCTTCATTCCCACCACCATGGAGGCTTATTCCTTCCAAACTATAAAAATCCTTCTATTGCCCTTTCCACTTTGTCAAAAAATAAGTTCATGAATATCTCGAATAGAGCATATATCGGAGGTGAACTCCGGTGGAAGTGAATATTAAGATTACCGGAATGAGCTGCGCGTCGTGCGCCAAGACAATAGAACTGGCCCTCAAGGAGCTGGAGGGCGTGAAGGACGCCAGGGTCAACCTGGCAACCGAAACAGCCTTCGTGAAGTTTGACGAGTCCGTGGTCAGTCTGTCCCAGATAATCAAGGCCATAGAGAGCGTGGGCTATGGTGTGGTCAGGGAAAAGAGGGACGCAGTGATCAAGATCGGTGGAATGACCTGCGCTTCGTGCGTCAGGACGATAGAGACCGCGCTCAAGGAGCTCCCCGGCGTTCTGGACGTCAGGGTCAACCTGGCAACCGAGACAGCAAATGTGACCTACGACCCCACAGTGGTCGAGATGGACGACATAAAGAAAACGATAGAGGAGTTCGGGTACCAGTTCCTGGGCGTCGAGGGCGAGGAGAGCGTTGACATAGAGAAAGAGGCCAGGGAAAGGCACCTCAGGGAAATGAAAAAGAAGCTCGTGGTGGCATGGTTCTTCGGCGGCCTCATAACATTCATGACATACCGCTGGCTCCTTGGACTGGACTTTGAGATACCTTACATGCTCTGGATACAGTTCCTCCTGGCGACCCCGGTCATAGCGTACTCCGGCAGGGACGTGTTCCTGAAGGCCGTCCGTTCGCTGAAGCACAGGACGCTCAACATGGACGTGATGTACTCAATAGGCGTCGGTTCGGCGTACATAGCGAGCGTGCTGGCAACCATCGGCGTCCTTCCTGAGGACTACAACTTCTACGAGGCAAGCGTGCTCCTGCTGGCCTTCCTGCTGCTAGGCAGGTACCTTGAGCACATGGCGAAGGGAAGAACAAGCGAGGCCATAAAGAAGCTTATGGGCCTGCAGGCGAAGAAGGCGACGGTCATAAGGGACGGCAAGGAGGTCGAAGTCCCTGTCAGCCAGGTCAAGGTGGGCGACATCGTCATAGTCAAGCCGGGAGAGAAGATACCGGTTGACGGTGTTGTACTCGAGGGCGAGAGCTACGTCGACGAGTCCATGATAACCGGTGAGCCAATACCCAACCTCAAAAAGGAGGGGGACGAGGTCATAGGCGGAACCATAAACAGGAACTCCGTGCTCAAGATCGAGGCAAAGAGGGTCGGTGGCGACACGGTTCTGGCTCAGATCATCAAGCTCGTTGAAGAGGCCCAGAACACCAGGCCCCCGATCCAGAGGATAGCAGACAAGATAGTGGCCTACTTCATACCAGTGGTTCTTACAGTGGCGCTCCTCTCCTTCGCCTACTGGTACTTCATAGCAAAGGAGCCCCTGCTCTTCGCGTTCACGACACTGATCAGCGTCCTCGTCATAGCGTGCCCCTGTGCCTTCGGCCTGGCGACACCCACTGCCCTGACCGTGGGCATGGGCAAGGGGGCCGAGATGGGCATACTCATCAAGAACGGTGAAGTGCTTGAGATAGCGAGGAAGGCAACGGTGGTGCTCTTCGACAAGACAGGAACCCTCACAAAGGGGAAGCCTGAGGTTACTGATGTCATAACCTTTGGCATGGACGAGAAGGAGCTCATAAGGCTCGTTGCCTCGGCGGAGAAGCGCTCCGAGCACCCGCTTGGAGAGGCCATAGTCCGGAAGGCGGAGGAGCTTGGCCTTGAGCTAGAGGAGCCGGAGGAGTTTGAGGCCATCACCGGCAAGGGTGTTAGGGCCAAAGTGCAGGGCAGGGAAATCCTCGCCGGAAACAGGAAGCTCCTTAGGGAGGCAGGGTATCCGATTGAGGATATTGAAGAAAACCTCCACAGGCTTGAGGACGAGGCGAAGACGGCCATAATCATAGCCATAGACGGTGAGATAGCTGGTGTGATGGGCATAGCGGACACTATCAAGGAAAACGCCAGGGAGGCAATAGAGGAGCTTCACAGGATGGGCAAGAAGGTCGGCATGATAACGGGCGACAACAGGAGAACTGCAAACGCGATAGCGCGGCAGCTCAACATAGACTACGTCCTTGCTGAGGTGCTCCCGCAGGACAAGGCCAACGAGGTCAAGAAGCTGCAGGAAAAGGGTGAGATAGTGATATTCGTCGGGGACGGTATAAACGACGCCCCTGCCTTAGCACAGGCCGACATAGGCATAGCGGTAAGCTCGGGAACCGACATAGCCATGGAGAGCGGTGAGATAGTCCTCATGAGGAACGACATAAGGGACGTCGTCAGGGCAATAAAGCTCAGTCAGAAAACCCTATCTAAGATAAAGCAGAACTTCTTCTGGGCAATGATATACAACATAATCCTCATCCCGATAGCGGCGGGGGCGCTCTACCCGCTGTTCGGGATAGCGTTCAGGCCGGAGTGGGCGGCCGGAGCAATGGCGATAAGCAGTGTCAGCGTCGTGAGCAACTCGCTCCTGCTGAAGAGGGCCAAAATCTGAGCCCTTTCATTTTTATTCTCCGGAGGTGAGGAGATTGATAGTGGAGTATGACGGAAAGTTTAACTTCAGGGACGGAAAAGTCGTGCTGTGGTTCTCCATCCCGGGCTGTCCACCATGCAGAATAGTCGAGAGCTTCATGGAAGAGCTCAGTGCGGAGTTCCCGGAGATTACCGTGGTTCACGTAAACGCGGACGAGTGGAACGGGCTGGTGAACGAGTTCGAGATATTCAACGTCCCGACACTGGTCTACCTTAAGGACGGAAAAGAAGTGGCCAGGCAGAACCTGATACGGAGCAAGGCAGAGGTGCTGGTGAAGTTTGAGGAGCTGGGGAGGGTCTGATACCTGCCCTTAACCTTTTCTGGCGCTATGCCACATCATCCACTTTCTTGCTATCCTATCGCCATAATGGCCATGAAACCATTCCGGTAAATGCTTCCGAGAGCTTAGAATCCTGAGGATCCCTGTAGAGTACAGGCCGCCGTATCCGGGGTCCTGAGCTCTCCCGACCCCAAAAGAGTGAGGCTTTCAAGAGAAAAATGTAAAGCCCCCACCGGGCCCGATGTGAGGAAAGATTTATTAGACCGGGGTACCAGTCTTAGGAGTGGTGGTGTAAATGGGCTCGGCTGCGAGGGTTGTTCTGGCAATTGTCCTGTTGCTGGCCCTCTTAGTGGCCCCGGTGATCACGGCATCGGGTGGGCAGACGGAGCGGACGGTGAGCATGTCCTACGGGACGGTCACTCTACTGGTTCTCGGCTCCAACATAGGGAACACCGACAGCTTCCTGGCAAGGGCACTGAAGTGGGTCGGAAACGTCCTTGAGGACGTGGACGCGTACATGGACATGGAGACAAGCACCCTCACCGAGGTAGGTGTGGGCATAGCATCTTTCCTCGTGGTCCTGTTCATGGCGGTTTTCCTGCTTCCTGCAGTTGGCTCCCTGTTGGCGTTCTTCACCCGCTGGGGCTTTGTCCTGACCATTGTGGGCATGTCCGTCCTGGTGGGTTATGTGATGTCAGAGGTCCCCCTCCCCCCAGGGGCCCAGCTGAACCCTGTGGGGATAGGGGCGATATACCTGACCTCGCTTCTCGGGCTGGCCGTCGGTGGGCCGGGGGACTCAAAGAAGTCCGGCGCGTGAGGGCGCTTTTCCCTTTTTTCCACGCGCGGACGGGAAATTAAAAGAAAAGAGGCCGGGCTACACGGTAAATATCCTTATCGTGTTCGTCCCGACAGTCTTCCCTATGGGGGTGCCCTTGGTCAGGAGGACGGTGTCCCCGTCCCTTACAAGCGCCAGGCCTTTTATCAGCATCAGGATTTCTTCTTCGGTGGTCTCGTTAACGACGAAGGGGTAGACCCCGTAGGAGAACATGAGCCTTCTGGCCACCCTTTCGTCGGTGGCAAACGCCAGTATCCACTGCTTGGGCTTGAAGCGTGATATCAGCCGGGCGGTCTCCCCGGTTCTCGTTGGGGTGAGGATGTACTTGATGTCTATCGAGTTGAGGGCCTCTATTATGCTCCGGGCTATTGTGTCCTTTATTGTGCCCTTCTTGGGGCCCTTCTCGCTCCAGCCCTTCATCTTCCATTCCATTACCCTGGTGGACCACTGGGAGTCCCTGTAGGCCTCTGTGGTCTTTGCGATCTTGGCCATCATCCTTACCGTGTCCACGGGATACTTTCCGACGGCGGTCTCCTCGGAGAGCATGACGGCATCGGTGCCGTCGAGGATGGCGTTGGCGACGTCCGTAACTTCTGCCCTTGTGGGAAGCTTCTCCTCGGTCATGCTTTCGAGCATCTGCGTCGCGGTTATCACGGGCTTTCCGGCGATGTTGGCCTTGTGTATCAACTTCTTCTGAAGAACCGGCAGCTTTTCGATGGGCATCTCGACTCCGAGGTCCCCGCGGGCTATCATTATCCCGTCGGCGGCGCACAGTATGTCGTCAAAGTTCCTGACGGCGTCAGGCCTCTCAATCTTGGCGATGATGAACATGTCGCCCCCCTTCTCTTCGACAAACCTCCTGACTTTAATGACGTCATACGCGGAACCCACGAAGCTTATGCCTATTGCGTCCACTCCGTGCTCGATGGCAAATTCTATCAGCTCTAGATCCCTTTTGGTAACAGCGTCTATGGCCATTCTGGCGTTTGGGACGTTTATGCCCTTGTGGGAGAAGAGGGTTCCCCCAACGAGAACCTTACACACGACGTCGGTGCCCCTAACATCCTCGACCCGGAGGGCTATGAACCCGTCGCTCAGGTATATTATGTCGCCTTTGGAGACCATTTTGGGAAATTCCTTGAACTGAACCGGGATTTCAGCCTCATTTCCCACTATGTCCCTCGTGGTGAGGGTTACAGTCTGCCAGCGCCTGAGAACAACGGAACCGTTCTGTATCTCCCCAACGCGTATTTTAACCCCCGGGAGATCGCCTAGGATTGCCACGGGGCGCTTGAGCCTTTCGGACGACTTCCTTATGAGTTCTATGGTTTTCTCGTGCTGCTCTTCATCGCCGTGGGCAAAGTTTATCCTGGCGACACTCATCCCAGCCTTTATCATGGCCTCTATGGTGCTCCTGCTGAGTGATGCGGGGCCTATCGTGGCTATTATCTTTGTCTTGTGGGACGGCAGCCTCATGGTCTCACCTAACATGGAAGTCCGAGGACACCCCTAAATAACCTTTCCCACGAAAGCTTTATGGGTTAGGGATCCCTAATTATTCTGGTGGTGGTATGGGCCTCTTTGAAGTTCAGGTTTTGGATGAGGACGGAAAAGAGGTAACCCTCGGGGATGTCCTGAACAGTAAGTGGACGGTGCTCTACGTTTATCCGAAGGACAACACGCCCGGCTGCACGACCGAGGCAAAGGAGTTCACGGAGCTCCTCCCGGAGTTCGAGAAGCTCGGCTTTCAGGTGATTGGTGTTTCTAAGGACTCAGTGAGAAGCCACAGGAACTTCAAGGAGAAGCACGGCCTAAAGATAAAGCTCCTCAGCGACCCGAACGCCGAACTGATTAAAGCGTTGGGCGCATGGGGCAAAAAGAAACGCTACGGGAAGGAGTACGAGGGGGTCATAAGGAGCACCTTCATCTTTAACCCCAATGGAGAAATCGTCTGGAAGAAGATCAACGTCCGCGCCAGGGGCCACGCGGCGAAGGTTCTGGAAGAAGCCAAAAAACTCGCGGAGAAATCCTAGAAGTTTTCAGTGTCATTTTCTTTATCCGGAACGGCCTCTGGCAGGGCCAGCGGGTTCTCTCTCCGCTCAAAGAGCATGATGAAACTGCCAACAATCTCAACGATCCCCACGGACATCACCTCCGGGCCAAAAAATGAAGGAGGCAGGGGCCTCACTTCATCAGGACGAAGCCGACTATCTCTCCCTCGTAGGCGAGGAAGACCTTGACGCCGTTGAGGGTCTCGTAGGCGGCATAGACGTCCAGCCCGCTGAGGTCGTAGTCACCGACGACCTTTCCGACGTAGTCGCCATCGTAAACGAGCTTCTGGACGGTTATGCCGCGTGGGTTGGTGAACTTCTCGACGCTGAGCTGAGCGAGGTAGTCCTGAACTTCCGCCGGGTCAACGCTGACCTCTGTGAGGTTCGCCGACTTAACTCCGAGCCCCATGTAGGGGGTGCCCTCTCCAGCGGCCATCATGCCACCGCGTCCCTGACCACAGCCCTTGGCGTATGCCATTGGCGTGGTACTCCTCTCAACCTCCGGGTTAGGCCCCGGTACGCCCTGGTACGCTGCCACGCTTCCAAACACCAGGCCGAAGAGGCCCAGCACCATCAACCCAATTCCCAACCACTTCTTCATGTCACATCACCTCTCCATGTGTAATTGCAATATTACATATGTTATCTTTCTTTATAAAGCTTTCGGTGGGCGGAAGATATAAATCCTGGAACCGCGATGGGTTGATGCTATGAGAAGGGAACTCATAACTGCCATCCCCCCGGCGGAGATTGGAGCCATCCTGGAGAAGTCCGGGGCAGAGGTAAAGATTGAGATAGGGGAAGCAGAGCCCTTCCACGGCATGCCCCGGTACAGGCTCACCATCGAGGGAACCGAGGAGGAAATCGAGAGGTTTATGGAGACGCTCAGGCTCGCGAGGGCAGGGGGTTAGCCCACGAGCGCGTTCCTAAACCCGAGCTCGTTGACGATCTCCGCGGCTTTTTCCATTTCCTCCCCCTTCAGCCTCCTGCTTATTTCAGGATACATCTCTGCCCGGTATTCCGGCCTGTACTGGAACATCACGTTCACTCTAATGTCCCTGCCCAGGCTCCTGGATATCCACTCCAGAACCGGCCGCGTGCAGCAGTCGAGGTGGTCGGGCATCACGAGGTGCCTTATCAGAAACTCCGCCCTGTAATGTTCCCTAGCGAGGAGGAGGTTCCTGGTGACTACCTCCCAGTAGAGGGAAACTTTTGAATATTTTCTCGCGCACCGATCGTTGCCCCACTTGAAGTCGGCAAGATAGACGTCAACAACCCCATCCAACAGCTCCATCGCCTCCTCGCTCATGTACATGTTGGAGTTCCACACTACCGGAATTGGGGCTTTAACGTGCCTCAGCGCCTCAAGGATGAACGGCAGGTTCGGGGTGGGCTCGCCGCCGACAAAGTTTACGTTCTTCGCCCCCTGCCCGAAGGCCTCCTCGATCTTGAGCGCCATGAACTCCGGGACGTGCTCAACGCCGACGCGGTGTTGGCTGATGTCCCAGTTCTGGCAGAAGATGCAGCGGAAGTTGCAGCCGGAGAAGAAGACAGTATAAGAGGGTACCAGCTCAGGTTCCTCGCCGTAGTGCAGGAAGTCGCTGGCGATAAGGCTCTCCTTCACGCGGCAGTAGCCGGTGCTGTCCTTCCTGTTCACGCGGCACTTTATCTCACAGAGGGTGCAGGATTCGAGGGTTCTGTCCGCTATGAGGGCTTTTAAATCAAGCAGGCTCTTCCCAGGCTTTTCTACCAGATCGTTCTCCCTTAGCCTGTCCATGCCCTCGCGGTGGAGCTCCCGGAGCTCTTCAAGGGGCTCGTTCCCCCGGAAGTCTACAGGAACTTTCCTGGCCAGGACGAAGTTCGGTTCCTCTTCTCCCCCCAGAATCGAGAAGTAGTGGGGCATGGCCCTGCGCGCGCCCTCAACGTCCCACATGGAAATCCGTCCCAGCCACATCAATCATGAAAATGTCAGGGACACTAAAACCTTTACTTGGACTCGCCGTGGCCAAGGTTGAACTCCGACCACTCGACCGCTCGCTTGAGGTTTATGAAGCAGGAGTCGCAGTAGCCGGGGAGCCGTGAGTCCCACTCCTCCATGCTCGACGGTGAGTTCATGACGCAGTCGTTGGAGCAGTGCTCAAGACCGAAGCCGTGACCGACTTCATGGAGGACCCCCTTAAGGACGCGGTCCTTGAAGAGGGAAAGCCCTTCCCTAACACGCCGTTTAATCTCTTCATTAGGAGTTTCCGAGCCAGAAGCGACCTTCAGCAGTTCCCCGAGTTCCGGGGGCTCAAAGGGCTTCATGGAGAGCACCATTATCCTCAGTCCAAGCCTTGTCTCGTGGATGCCCAAAAAGCGCTCGTAGAAGTCGAAGTAGGGGTTCCTCGAAACGAGCGGGAAGGTGGTGAGGGCGAATATCTTGTCCATCCTTATGTCCGGCCTCTCCTCTATCTCGTGGAGGAGCCTGGCGTGGAGGACATCAACTAGAGCCTCGAGGGGGTAAACTCGCATTTTGCCCTCTGGGGTGTTGAGGCTTATCAGATAGCCCGGCTCGAGCTTCAGCTTCCCGATGTACAGGAACCTCAGGGGTATATCGTTCTCGTGGAAGAAGCGGTTGGCCTCGTCAAAGACAGTGAAAACAACCTCGTCTATTACCTCCCTCTCCATAAAGTTGCCTACGTAGGTGAAGGCTATAAACTCCATGATTACACCACAATTGAAGGGATGTCCCAAACTTATTAAGTTTTTAGGTGATTCATTAGAGACTTGCACCGCAAACGTTTTTAAGCCCGGTTCGTAGGCTTTTCGGGCGATGGCGTCCGCCCGGGCTTCGAGCCGAACCGCCCTCAGGGGCTGATGACGCCTGTTCTCCGCTAAAAAGTTGGGAGGCGGTAGGATGGGCTCGAAGCTTTACGAACTTGGGCGTTACGTTGATGTAAACAAAGTTTTGAAATACGTCGAGAAGAGGCGCCACGATGACGGCGGCTACTGCTTCGTGAGTGTTCTGGACGATACGAACGTCAATGATACTTATTATGCTGTTAAAATCTACGATCTCCTGGGGATGGAGGTTCCGGAAAAAGGAAAGACGATCGAGTTCCTCGAAAGGGCTATACAGCCCCAGACCGCCGTCGTTGCCATAGCCATGGCACTCGAAGGGCTGGCGATCCTTGGGGCAAAAGACATCGCGATGGAGCACGTGGATATCGTCTTCACCAAGTACAACCCGCTTGAGGGGAAGTTTGCAGTCGGTCTCGGCGGCAGTGAGGAGTTTGGAACCGCGACGCCGCTTGAGGCGACATACTGGGTGGTGAAGGCACTCAGTGCAATCGGCTACAGATTCTCCGGCGAGGAAAAGGAGGCCATCAGAAAGTTCGTCATGAAGTTCAGGAACGGAAACGGCTACGGTGTAAAGAGGCCGACCACAACAATGACCTACCAGGCGATCTATACTCTCCACACCCTCGGCTACAGGCCGCCGAAGAGCCCCCACTTCGGGAACTGTGAGCTCTGCGGTGACTGGGGCGGCTTCACGGAGGTTCCATACAGCCTTCCACCCTACCTTGAGCCAACATTCTACGCCGCAAGGGGGCTGGAATTGCAGGATGAGGCACCTACCTGCCCCAGGAGGCACGTTTGGTTCATACGCCAGCTCCAGAACTCCAACGGCGGCTTCAGAAGGAGCCTTGAGTTGGGCATCTCGAACTTCCAGAACACCTACAGGGCGCTGGCAGTGGTCGATTCGATGGTGAAGTTTCTTCCGTGATGAATATGGACCTCATAGGTGTATACCTCAGGGAAGCCTTTGAAAGCGGGGGCTGTCCAGTCTGCAGAATCCTTGAAAAGTTTGAGAAAGATGAAATAGGCACAGTGCTCTACGAGCACGTCAACGACCCGGAGGTCAGGGAGCGCTTCAAGGAAAGCCTCGGCCTGTGCCCGTATCACGCATGGAGGCTCTTTGAGACGGCATCCTCGAACCCGCTTTACGGCGGCCTCGGCGTGGCCATCATATACGAGCACATGCTGGGAGAATACCTTGGCTCCTTCGATGGGGATAAACCGGTAAGGGAAGGAAAGTGCCACCTCTGCACCCTCGTGGAGGAGAAGGAAGCCCTCACAGTGGCCGCTGTGGCTGAGAGGATGGACGAACTGCTGCCGGTTTACAGAGACTCCGACGCGATTCTCTGCAAGAGGCACTGTGAGCTCCTGATGGACGAACTGAAAAAGAGCCGGCCGGCGTTTGCCGGGGCCCTCAGAGAGGTTCAGAAGGACAAGCTGGAACGGCTCCGTGGGCTTCTTCAGGGATTTATTAACAACTCTGACTACCGCTCCGAGTCTGGCCCATGCAAGGAGGAGGTAGCTGCGATAAGGCGGTCTATAGAGGCCCTGAAAGGCCGTCCGCTGGCGATAAACATAACCGGCTTCAGGAAAGGCAGAAAGAGAGGCAGGAAGGGGATAAGGGTTGGCTGGAAAGTTTGAGCTGAGGGTCTCCCCGGAGGAACTAGGCAAGCTTCGAAGGGAGAAAGGGGCCATCGCAGGGAGGGTCGCCCAGCTCGACAGGCTGGAGGAGACCCTCCGAGTCCTGAGGTACCGCTACATTCTCGAACGCGTAAGGGAGCTTGAGCTGAAGCTAGAGGAGATGGAGGGACACTACGCGTCACTCGTCGAGTTCGAGAAAACCGCGGCGGAGGACAAGGTGTGGCTGATGGGGGTTAGAGAGGAGATAAGCAGGGAGAACCATGAACTTGAGAAGGTGAGGAAACTTGAAGGTGGTCGTGGGCTCGGGGAAGAGGCTGGAGCGGAAGGTAAGCGTTGAGATACCCGATGCGGTTTTCCGGCGGGTGGAAGAAATCGCCCGGAAGTACGGCTTCAGGACTGAGGAGGCCATCAAGATACTCCTTATGGGGGATTTTTTGAGGGACACTGAAAACGTGACAGACGTCAAGCTGAGGGAGCTTGAGGAAAAGATGGACGATCTGGAGAGGAAGCTCTACGAGCTGGAGGGAAAGTGGTCCCCCCTCAAGTTCAGGACGTACTACCTTGCCATGGACAACCAGAACCTCTCGATCCAGCTCTCGGCGATGATAGCCCAGAACAGGAGGCTGAGGGAAAAGCTGGGGCTCCCGGGGAGGGACTACGGGGAGATAGTCAAAAAAATCCGCTACTATCTGAACTTCGGAAGGATCGGGGACGGTGGGTAGAGAAGCAACAACCCTCACGGCCAATAAGTCGGAGCCCGCAATTGTCTATCCCGTATTCTGCAATGTTTTTGGGCTTGGTATATCCCAAAACCTTAAGTAAGGATCCACTGGAGGCAGGTTGGAAGTCCAGAAAGTTCAGAAACTCTGAAGGTGGGAACATGAACTTCAGAATAATCGCGGCAATAATGATGGGCGGTGCACTCGGTGCCCTGGCAAGGTTCTACCTCTCAGGTATACTCCCTGTTTACAGGGACTTCCCTGTCGGAACGCTGCTGGTGAACAGCGTGGCCAGCCTAATCCTCGGCTACCTCTACGGCCTGCTATTCTGGGGGATGGACGTGCCCCCCGACTGGAGGGCGTTCTTTGGAACCGGCTTCTGCGGTGCCCTGAGCACTTTCTCCACCTTCTCGTACGAGACATTCTCCCTCCTCCGCGAGAGGGAGTACCTGATAGCGGGCCTCAACGTCGCGGCAAACGTTATAATCACCATTGCCCTAGTGTTTGCGGGCTTCATTCTGGCCCGGAGGTGAGAGTTTATGGTCGAGGTAGAACACTGGAACACCCTCAGGCTCAAAATATACCTGGGCGAAAACGACCGCTTTGAGGGAAAGCCCCTTTACAAGGCCATCGTTGAAAAGCTCCGGGAAATGGGGATTGCAGGGGCCACCGTTTATCGGGGCATATACGGCTTCGGAAAAAAGAGCCGTGTTCACTCCACCGATGTTATGAGGCTCTCAACCGATCTGCCCGTAGTGGTGGAGGTCGTCGATAGGGGCTACAAAGTCGAAAGGGCAATCAACGAGATAAAGCCCATGATAAAGGACGGCATGATAACCGTCGAGCCGGTTATAGTGGTGTGGGTCGGCACTTCCGAAGAGATCAGCAAGTTTGAGGACGACGCTGTGAGGGAGCTTTAAATTCCCAACAATTATATATGGTTTAGCCCCAGCTCTTCTTGGAGGTGTCCCCATGCTTCACCACGTTAAACTTATCCACGCCACAAAGAGTCGGAAACTCGTTGGAAAGAAGATTGTCCTGGCCATTCCCGGCAGTATAGCCGCCGTTGAATGCGTTAAGCTCGCAAGGGAGCTTATCCGCCACGGGGCGGAAGTCCACGCAGTGATGAGCGAGAACGCGACCAAGATAATCCATCCCTACGCGATGGAGTTCGCCACAGGGAACCCTGTCGTGACGGAAATTACCGGCTTCATAGAGCACGTCGAGCTCGCCGGAGACCATGAAAACAAAGCCGACCTGATCCTTGTCTGTCCCGCCACGGCGAACACGATAGGGAAAATCGCCTGCGGAATTGATGACACACCAGTTACAACCGTCGTGACAACGGCTTTTGCCCACACACCGGTGATGATAGCCCCTGCAATGCATTCCAGCATGTACGAGCACCCGGTGGTGGTTGAGAACATCGAGAAGCTCAAGAAGCTCGGCGTCGAGTTCATAGGGCCCCGCTTTGAGGAGGGCAAGGCAAAGGTGGCCTCGATTGACGAGATCGTCTACCGCGTGATAAAGAAGCTCCACCGGAAAGACCTAGCCGGAAAGAGAGTTCTGGTAACCGCTGGAGCAACGCGGGAGTATATAGACCCGATAAGGTACATCACCAACGCGAGCTCCGGCAGGATGGGGGTCGCGATCGCGGAAGAGGCCGACTTCCGGGGTGCGGAGGTCACTCTGATAAGGACGAAGGGCAGCGTGCCGAGCTTCGTCGAGAACCAGATCGAGGTTGAAACGGTGGAGGAGATGCTTGAGGCTATTGAGAACGAGCTGAAGAACGGGAAGTATGACGTTGTCATCCTGGCCGCCGCCGTCAGCGACTTCAGGGTTAAGGAGAGGGCGGGCGTCAAGATAAAGAGCGGAAGGGAGCTGACACTTGAGCTTGAACCGACACCGAAGATAATAGACAGGATAAAGGAGCTCCAGCCAGAGGCCTTCCTCGTAGGATTTAAGGCCGAGACGGGGCTGAGCGAGGAGGAACTTATCGAGGCCGCCAGAAAGCAGATAGAACGGGCCGGAAGTGACCTCGTTGTCGCCAACACCCTCCGTGCATTCGGGAGCGAGGAGAATGAGGTTCTGCTGGTGGCCAGGGATTCTGTTAAAAAGCTGCCGAGGATGTCAAAAAGGGAACTGGCGGAGAGGCTCTGGGACGAGATAACTGGACTTCTGGCGTAGCACCTTTTCCTTTTGCCATTCTAGAGACGAAAGCAGGCTCGCCTCAAAGCCCCTCCGGAGCGCTAACGGGTTTGAACACCACCGTTTTTCCTATTATCGTGTAGTGCCACTTCTTCAGGTTGTACTCAAGGAACGGTGTGCGGATTATCTGGAGGTAGCGCACTATCTGGTGGTCTTTCAGCTCCACCCCCACCTGGACGACATTGAAGACGAAGCTGTTTATTATGCTGACCACTGATTTGGGGAACACCCTGACATTGAGGGTTGCCACAACGGTGAAGTTTTTCCTTCGATTCAGGACGGTTACCAGCCGCGGGAACAGGGCTATCAGGTTGTGGGTGCCGCCCGTATTCCGTAGAAGTCGAGGCCCAGGAGCAGGACGAGGGTCTTCCTCTGGAGGCTTCCGGTTATTTCAAGCAGTCTGCCAACGATGATCTCAGGATCCGTTGTCAGTATCCTTTTCGTGGGGCCATATTGATCTTCAAGGAAGGAGTTGACTGACACCAGGGTCGAGCCGTTGAATATATCGTCCACAAAGTCCGCACCGAAGATGGCCTCCGCGTACTTCCTCATGGTGTGGTATCCGTCGTAGAATGAAACCACCATTATGTCATCGTAGGCCTCCCGCATGCTGTGGAGGAAATTCATCATGATTACCTCGATGTCGCTCCCCAGCTCGTACTGTATCAGGGTAGGGCTTATAACACGGGTAGCGTTGAGCACGAGATGCAAGGGGTCGGCATCCTCCACCCGCATCACCCGTACACCGTTTTAAGGTACTCCACGAGGTCTTCCAGCGTGCTAAAGTCCGCCTTCATGCCGAGGTTCTCCCTGAAGTAGCCGATGATTATCATCTCCAGGAGCCTGGAGCTATACTCTCCGAAGAGCTTGGCGACCGACTCTTTGAACAGGGTGGGGTTGTTGTAGGCAAGCTCAAAGCCCTGCCCTGTGGTGCTCTTCAGGTGCAGTTCAAGGAGGTTCTTCAGTGTGGGGTTCGCCTTTTCGACGGAGTACACGACCGCCTTGACGAGAACCTTTCGGGCTTCATCCATATATCTCAATCCCCCTTGGTGTTATCTCGTACCTGTATATCCTCCTTGAATGATTTGAGCTCCTGGCTTTGATTATGGCCAGCCTGCGTTCTATCGTGTCGTTTACGATGGCGTATTTGAGTCCCAGTATGTTGTCCGCAAGGGTGCTGGCCCTGGTGTGGGGGACGACCTCAAAGTTCGTCTCCGCGTTCAGCGTTACGTATGCCGCGATGTTGTGCTCCTTGACCATGAGGCCGAGGTACCTCACCATCTTGGAGAGTTCGTCCGGATCCATGTGCTCCCTCAGGGCCGTCAGGCTCTCCAGGACAAGGACGTCCGGCCGCTCATCCTCAATGAGCTGTTTTACCCGTATAAACGTGTGGACCGGGCTCTTTGCCTCCGGGACCCACCCTACGAGCTTGAGGTTTTCCTTCAGGGCATCGTCAATTGGCAGCCCGTAGCCCCTGGCCGCCCTCTTGAGCTGGCCGATGGGCTCCTCGAAACCTATGTAAAGGGCCTTTCTGCCCAGGAGTGCGTTTGCCACCGCAAAGTGCAGGGAAAAGGTGGTCTTCCCTGTTCCAGTCATCCCAACGATGAGTGTGACGGAACCGCGGTACACCCCTCCGTCCAGGAGCTCGTCCAGCTTGGGAATGCCCGTTGTTACCTTTTCGGATGTCGAGTCCCTCCTGGTCATTACCAGGTCGGGAACTTCCAGGAACTGTATCCCCCTGCTGGTTATCACGTATTCGTACTGGGCCTTTTCTATGGCCCTGCGCCTCATCTTTGGTATCTCCATTACCCTGCGGACAGTTTCCCCTATTTTGTGGTACCTGAGCAGGATAACGCCGTCTACGACGAATTCTTCCACGCCGTAACCGATTACACCGCGCCCCAGGGGCTTCTCCGCCACGAGCAGGGTCACGGCCCCAAAGGATTTGACGAACCTTCCGAGCGTTGTGTGGAGGAACATCCTGGTCTTCTCAACCCCAAGGAGCTGTGCAAAGGCGCTTATAGAGTCTATGACTATTCTTCTTGGCCGGAATGTGAGTATCTCCCCCATTATGAGCTCGATCTCTTTTTCGATGGTCTCAGGGGTTACGGTTATGAGGTCAATGAACCTGAATAGGCCAGAACGCTCCATCTCCTCAAAGTCCATTCCAAGGCGCTTCATTTCATCATAGTAGTCCTCCTTGGTCTCGGCAAGGGAGACGTATATCGCCTTTTCACCGTACTTTGCCATCCCGTTGTAGAGGAACATGGAGCTGAAAATCGTTTTCCCCGCTCCGGGCTCTCCTGCCACGAGTATTGTCGAACCTGGGGGGAACCCGCCCTTAACGATGCTCTCATCAAAGAATCTGACGCCCATTTTCGCGGACATGTTGACCACCGGACCGCTCATCCGTCCTTCCGGCCCAGTGTACTCAGGACGGCTTATGAACCTTTGCATTTTCGCAGAACTATTGTAAAATCGAAACCCTCATAAACCCCAAAAGCCTTTCTCTTTGGGGATTTGCATGAAGAGGATAGGCATAATCGGCGGAACGACCCCGGAATCAACCTGTTATTACTACAGGAAATACATAGAGATAAGCAGGGAGAAGTTCGGCCCCTTCACCTTCCCGGAGCTCATAGTCTACTCGATAAACTTCGAAGAGTTCAAGAACAATCCCCGCGGCTGGGAGGGGAGGAAGGAGATACTCATAAAGGCCGCAAAGGCCCTTGAGCGGGCAGGAGCGGAGATCATCTCCCTTTCCGCAAACACGCCCCACATAGTGTTCCCCGAGGTTCAGAGGGCCGTCAGCGTACCGATGGTCAGCATAATAGATGCCCTGATAGAGGAGATGAAGCGCAGGGGCGTTAAGAGGGTTCTCCTCCTCGGCACCAAGACCACAATGACGGCGGACTTCTACAAAGATGCCCTCAAGGAGGCAGGCTTTGACGTGATTGTTCCCACGGAGGATGAAATCGACAGAATAAACGATATAATCTTCGGAGAGCTCGCCTTCGAGAACCTGCGGAGCAGGCCGTACCTGATCGAGCTCGTGGAGAGGTACGCAAAGGCGGAGGGCATCGAGGGGGTAATCCTCGGCTGCACCGAGCTGCCGCTGGCGATAAAGCAGGGCGACGTCTCCGTCGAGATCTTCGACACGGCAGCAATCCACATGAGGAAGCTCATTGAGCTGGCGGGCGAGTGATTTTTAAGCCCTTTTCTTCCCCCTTCACCGGTGAGGAAAATGGAGATCGGGGAATTTCAGAAGCTTATCCACGACATTTACTTCCACAAGGACTCGAAGCGCGGGGTTGATAAGACCTTTCTCTGGTTCGTCGAAGAAGTTGGAGAGCTGAGCGAGGCGATAAGGAAGAACGACAGGAAAGCGATGGAGGAGGAGTTTGCAGATGTTCTGGCGTGGCTCGCGAGTTTGGCGAACCTCCTCGGGATAGACATCGAGGAAGCAGCAAAGAAGAAGTACCCCGGCGTCTGTCCCTACTGCGGCAACAACCCGTGCACATGCGAGGAGAAGTTTTGAGGGCCTCAGGATTCGAGTTCTCTCTTCGCTTCTTCCCAGAGAATTCCGTCCTTTAATGTCTCCTCTTCAAGTCTCGCAAGCTCCTTGGCTTCTTCCTCGCTTATCTCTTCCTCTTCAAGTTCCTTCGCCTTTAGTTTGAGGAGTTCAAGCATGTCCTGAAGACTGCTGTAAATCCTTTGCATTCTTTATAAAAGCTAGAATTCCCAGTCCCAAAAATAATGCCGACACGAGAAGGATTCCCCTCATTATCCCGACATAATCAAAGAGCTGGCCAAGAACAAGGTTGAGAACCCCGTTGGCAACCGCGGCCGTGAGGGAATAGAGGGAACCAACGGTAGCCCTCTTCTCATCAGGGATGGCACTCTGAAACCTTCCCTGCCACTCCTTAAACGCCTGTGAGAATATAAAAGTTCCGAGAACCAGCGTGGCAAATCCCAGCCAGCCGTTCAGCCCGGCGAGAAACGACAGCAGAGGAATGATGATTCCCGCATAGGAGTAGATTCGTTTTCTTGTGCCATCACCTGCGTCAAAATACCACGAGGCACTGTTAATGGCCATGTAAAGTGCCATAATCCATGAAACCGCCAGAACCGACGCTAGGAACCCGTAGAAGTAGAGCTGCATAAAGGCGGTGAAAAGGGTCAGAGATAGGCCCATGATGTTCGCGTAGATAAAAAGCCACCGGACATCCCGGGAGTTCCAGACGAACCTCAGGCTCTCAAGCAGGTGACGACCGTACGAAAGGCCACTTCTCGCAGTGTCTCTGGGGATCGTTGCGAGAATTAGGAGTGAGGTCAGTATAAATGGCGCACTCAGGATTATGGGCAGCCTCATGCCATACACGTCTGCCAGGACTCCTCCCACAAGGGTTCCAGCAAAACCCCCAACTGTCTCAAAAGCCCTTAATCTACCGTAGGCCTTTGGATACTCATGTGCCCTTCCATCCTCTTTCAGCAGCTCATAGAGCCAGCCGGTCTCGGCACCTGTGG
This sequence comes from Thermococcus sp. M36, assembly GCF_012027355.1. NCBI lineage: Archaea > Methanobacteriati > Methanobacteriota > Thermococci > Thermococcales > Thermococcaceae > Thermococcus > Thermococcus sp. M36. The sequence goes on along the minus strand of NZ_SNUH01000001.1, from coordinate 91,477 downwards.
CAAAGGCCGTTGAAAGCGCGCTTATGAGGGTAGCGAGAAGAAGGTCGGCGAAAGAACCGGCCGAGTAGAGCAAGAGGAGAAACAGAAGGGAAAGAGTCCTCGCCATCAGGACGCTTGTCTTCTTCGAAACCTTGTCCGCCACGATTCCGGTCGGAACTTCGAGGAAAGCCACAAGAAAAAGCATGGTTCCCATCAGCAGGCCAATCTGCCCCTTGGACAGACCCAAACTCTGGAGGTAGACCTGATAGAAGCCCGTATAGAGGGCCAGGTAAAGGAACCCGGCGAGGTAGAAGCGCTTAACGTAGTCCATTGCAACCCTCCCTTGTTTTAGCTCCACAAGCATTGGAAAATCCTGCGATTAAAGTCTTTTTTCGACCGCCATCTTAACGGAAAGACTTTTATACTTCCGGACGCACTATTCTATGCAGTAAACCGAGGTGATGTGCATGCATGAACTCGTAGAGTTCGCCGTTGAGAAGGCCCTCGAACTGGGGGCGAGCTACGCGGAGGCGCGCTTCGAGGAGAAGAACGGCACTTCTTTGGCAATGAAAAACGGAAATCCCGAGGGGCTGGAGATTCTGGCCGACAGGGGCATGGGAATAAGAGTCCTCGCCGATGGGGGCATGGGCTTCGCTTCAACCAACGTCCTCACTAAAGAGAGCGTCGCCGAGGCGGTCAAAAAGGCGGTTAAGCTCGCAAAGGCGGCCTCCAGGGTGAGGAACGAGCCGATAGTTTTCAGCGATGAGGACTTCCATGAGGTCTACTACGAGGTCAAGATGAGGAAGGACTTCCGCGATGTTTCGCCGGAGGAGAAGATGGAGCTCCTCAGGAAGGTCGAGGAGGAGGTAAAGGCAACCGGGGTAAACGTGCCGATGCGCTATCTCGGCTATTCCGATCAGGTGTGGCACAAGATAATAGCCAACAGCGACGGGGCCTTTATCGAGAGCATCATTCCTAGGGTCTCGGTGACCTACAACCTCGTCGTTTTCGAGAACGGCCAGATGGAGCAGGCACCCTTCGTCCAGAGGGCTTTCTCCGGCGGCTTGGAGCTCATCGAGAAGGACGAGCCGTGGAGCTGGGCGGTGAAGGACGTCCAGGCCCTCAAGAAGCTGATCTACGAGGGCAAAAAGCCGCCTGAAGGCAAGGTTGACCTGGTCATAAGCCCCGAAGTGGCCGGAATAGCCGTCCACGAGAGTGTCGGGCATCCATACGAGGCCGACAGGATATTCGGAAGGGAGGCCGCTCAAGCAGGAGAGAGCTTCGTCAAGCCGGACATGCTCGGCGAGAGGATCGGAAGTGAGGCCGTTACCGTCATCGAAGACCCGACTATACCGAACAGCTGGGGCTTCTACCTCTACGACGATGAAGGAGTAAAGGCCCGCCCGAGGTACCTTATAAGGAACGGAATCATCACCGAGTTCCTCATGAACAGAGAATATGCCGCAAAGCTCGGACAGCGCTCCAACGCCGCGGCCAGAGCCATCAACTACAACCGCGAGCCCATAGTGAGGATGGCCAACACCTACCTCGCGCCCGGTGACTACTCCTTCGAGGAGCTCATCGAGGACATCAAGCTCGGCGTCTACATGGTGAGCTTCAACGAGTGGAACATCGACGACCGCAGGTATCAGCAGAGATACATTGGCAGGGAAGCCTACCTCATCGAGAACGGCGAGATAAAGCACCCTGTCAGGAGGCCGATACTCGAGATAACCACGAAGGCGCTCTGGAGCAGCGTCGATGCCGTTGGCAAAGAGATCGAGATGTTCCCGGGAACCTGTGGTAAAGGCGAGCCCGGGCAGGGCGTGCCGGTCTGGATGGGCGGAGCGCACGCGAGGCTTAGGGACATACCGCTGAGGAGGCCGTGAGGTGGTGGGGATGTTCGACGTTAATGAGTTCATCCTTAAGAAGGCCAAAGAGCTCGGCTTCGGCGACGTCGTGGTCTTGGGTTATGAAACCAACCGCAGGCAAGTTCGCTTCGCCAACAACGAGATAACCGTCGCCAAGAACTGGCACGAGAGGAAGGTCGAGCTCTTCGTGGAGCTGGAGAAGAGGGTAGCTGGTACAACTATAACCGAGCTGAGCGAGGAGAACATCGAGAGGACTTTGAAGACTCTCCTGAGCAACATGAAGGGAATGGCGCCGAAGGAGGACTACTACGGCATCGCTGAAGGGCCGTTCGAGTACAGAGATATTCCGGAGACCTTTGATAAGGCGATAGTCGAGCTCGACGAGCCAAACGAGTACGTTGAGAGGGCAATCAATGCGGCACTTGAGGAGGGAGCTAAGAGGGTGGCGGGCGTTCTCTACACAGACCACAACAGGCTCTACCTCACCACGAGCAACGGCGTCGAGGCCTTTGACGAGGGAACGGGAATAGAGATAAGCGTTAGAGCCTTCATCGGCGACCTAGAGAGCGGACACGGAACGAATTCGGTGAGGGTTCTCAAGAAGTTCGATCCAGAGTCAGCCGGCAGGAAGGCCGGTGAGATTGCAAAGCTCGCCCAGAACCCGGAGCAGGGGCCGGAAGGAAAGTTCGACGTCATATTTGACCCCTTAGCCTTCGCCAATCTGCTGAGCTACATGAGCTTCATGACCTCAGCCTACGCTGCTGAAGCTGGCTTCTCCTTCCTAGTTAACAAGCTTGGCCAGAAGGTGGCGAGCGAGATAGTGACCATCAAGGACGTCGGCAACATGCCGAACGGTTATGGCACGAGGAAGTTCGATGACGAGGGCGTCCCCACGAGGGAAACGACCATCATCGAGGGCGGAACCTTCAAGACCTTCCTCCTCAACACCAGCATGGCGAGGAAGTACAGGGCAGAAACCACCGGCAATGCCGGCCTGATAATGCCGCATGCCTGGAACATCCTGCTTGAGCCCGGCGACTACACCAAGGAGGAGCTCTTCAGCGAGGTCAAGAAGGGCATATACATCACCAACGTCTGGTACACCCGCTTCCAGAACTACGTCGCTGGCGACTTCTCCACGATACCGCGCGACGGAATATTCCTCGTGGAGAACGGAGAGCTTAAGCCGATAAGGAACATCCGCGTGAGCGACAACTTCCAGAGGATTCTTGAGGGAATCAAGGCCCTCGGAAAGGAGAGCTACCACATCCACTGGTGGGAGGTCAGGACGCCCGTCTCAACGCCTTACGTGCTCGTGAAAGACGTTGGTATAACCAGGGCGACGAAGTGATGCTTTCCCTTTCTTTTTGCTGGGCGCATGATGTACATTTTAGTTCGTACTCCATTTTGGGATACCAATCCCCAATTTCCTTTTGTTGGAGCGGTAGATCAGAGTTCTTCCGCCAGATGCCTCAGCTCCAGCGGCTCCCTGAGGGGGCCGAAGCTTGCAAGCTTGAAGGCCGCACCAATACCCAGCAGAATTATTGAGAAGAGGAGTCTCGCCTTCCCCAGGCCGAGATTATCCACTGCAAAGCCGTAGACTGCATAGAAAGCCGCCATAACCATCGCGGAGAGCATCATGTCAAGGGACAGAACCGTCGCCCTCTTTTCACTCGGTATCCTGTGCTGGAACTCGACGGAGATATTGAAGCCAAAAGCGGTGTTCACAAGGGTCGCGAGGACTCCGAGAAGGACAACAAAAAGCGGGCTCTGGAAGAGCACCGAGAGGGCTGTAAAAACCGGAATCGCGAGGGGTGCTATTTCATAGGCCCTCACGCTCCACTCCTTCCCCAGCCTAATCCCGATGAGCCGCGGAAGGGTCTTAATCAAAACCTCAGCGATGCCGAGCAGTCCAAGGGTCCCCATGAGCGTCGTTCCAAGGCTCCTCGCGAGCATCTCGCCGAGGTAGGGCTCGAAAAACTTGCGGAACTGGTTGATGGACATGGATACGGCGATTGATACGAGAATCAGCGGGAGAAGGTCGTTCCTGAGGAGCTCTCTGGCGGAATGAAGCACGTGGAGATGGTAAGAAATCTCTGGCTTCTTGAACTTGTACTCGGGAATTGAAATGGCCACGAAAAGTGTACCCAGCTCCATGATGAGCGTCAGGAGGAGAGGAAGGGTAAAACCGTAGAGCTGGGCGAGAAATGCCCCAATGGGTATCGAGAAGGCCGACGATACCAGCGTCAGGGTTTTAACGTCCTTCATCACCTCCCGGTACCTGCCTTCCAGGCCAAGATGCTTGAGGTTGTCGAAGAGCCAAGCCTGTAGGCTGCCGCTGGCGAAAGTTGCCCCGAGGGAGGAAACGACGGCGTAAGCTATGAGCATGGGAAAGTTCTGGAGAAGAATGAGGATAACCGTGCCAAGGGAAAAGAGGGCCATTCCAATCAGCACGCTGGTCTTCCTGCTCACCTTGTCAGCCACCACACCAGTCGGAACCTCGAAGAGGAAGAATCCCAGAGCTGAGACCGCACTCACAAGGCCGATCTGGCCGTAGGTGATGCCCTTCGAGAGGTAGTAGATGACCGTGAGGTTCCCGATGAAGCCCGTGTTCATGAGAATGAAGAGAAGCCTGTACCTCCCCAGCAGGTCCATCTCACCACCCGAGATAGGAAGTTGCTCGCCCGAAGAATTTAAGGTTTTTGAATGACGCAACGGCCATAATCTCTAGCATTAAGGAACCTAGAGTCACATTACTTTCCGAAACCTTCAGATAATTGCCCAAATCTGCGTAACAAGATGGGACGGCCGAGAAAACGCTTAAAAACTTCTTCACGTATCTTGAAACCGGGTGATAGGAAGATGGAGGTCATAGAGAACTCCCGGTTGAATAAGTTCCACTACACCCTCCTCGCGATCCTCGGGACAGTGTGGGCCTTCATAGCGGTCAACACAATCGCGGCTAGCTTCGTCATAGCGCTCCTCAAGAACGACCCCGCCTTCGAGGGGAGCCTAGCAAAGCTCGGCTCCCTCGGTTCGGCGGCGCTCTTCGGCATGCTCTTTGGGGCGTGGCTCTTCGGCTACCTCGCGGACAGGATTGGACGAAAGAAGACGCTTACCCTTGCAGTTGCCACCTTCTCCATCGGCTCGATAGTCAGCTCCTTCGCTGGAAATCTCGACACCCTCATAGCCCTGCGCTTCATCGTCGGCCTCGGCCTCGGCGGCTCCCTGCCGGTTGCAAGCTCGTACTTCGCCGAGTTCATGCCCCGCTCGATAAGGGGCGCGATGATTTCAATCCTTGAGAGCTTCTGGGCGGTAGGCACGATAATCATAGGCGTAGTTGCGATTCTCGTCAAGGCCGACTGGAGGAACATACTGCTCTTCGGCGGCGCGATAATACTTATTCTGCCACTCCTCCTCACGCTCCCGGAGTCGCCCCGCTACCTGCTCATCAAGGGAAGGGTTAAAGAGGCCGAGGAGACCATCAGGGAGATATTCGGGGTGAAGGTTAAACTTGAGAGGCCAGAGGAAGAAAAGAGAATCTCGGTCGGAGATCTCTGGAGGAAGTACGGAAGAACGACCCTCATGCTCACGATAGCCTGGTTCAGCATAGCCTTCGCCTACTACGGCTTCTTCATTTGGCTCCCGAGGTTTCTGGCCTCGACCCTTGGAATCACCGTCTTCAGGAGCTTCCAGTACTTCATTATCACCGCCATCGCCCAGCTGCCCGGCTACTGGAGCGCCGCTTACCTCCTTGAGAGGATTGGGAGGAAGAAAACCCTTTCCTACTACCTCCTGCTTTCGGGAATAGCGGGCGTCGGCTTCTACTTCGCGGCTAACTCAGGCAACGAGACGGCGATAATCGCGAGCGCTATAGCCTTCAGCTTCTTCAACCTCGGAGCTTGGGGTGCGATATACGCCTACACGCCGGAGCTTTACCCAACAGCCGTCAGGGGCACCGGCACCGGCTGGGCTGGGGCAATGGCAAGGATAGGCGGGGGAATCGCGCCGATCTTGGCCGGCAAGATAATGGAGCTGAGCGGAAGCGCTTTGGCGGTGCTCGTCATTGCAGTGGTGGCAATAATCGGCGCGCTGGATGTTCTGGCGCTGGGAGAAGAGACGATGGGGAGGGAGCTGGCTTAAATCTCTGTTTCATTTTTTCAGTTCCCATCACGAAACCCCGAAGATCCCGAGACTGGGCACAAGCGTTATCGCCATACTTAGGAGTCCTCCGAGGATCAAGGCGGGAACGGTCATTCTCTTCTCGATGTCAAGCAGGTAAGCGGCCAGAGCCCCCGTCCATACGCCAGTTCCGGGAAGAGGTATGGCGACAAAGATTGTTAACCCGAGGAATCCCCACTTCTCAACGTATGGGTGGGCTTTTCTCCTCACTCGCTCGATGTAGTACAGATAGAGCCTCGCGACCTTCTCCAGCGGCGTTTTCTCCAGCCAGAGCATAAGTCTGTCTATGTAGGGCAGGGTCATCGGCAGAACTAACGAGAGTAGCAGAACACCGAGGCCAGCCGCCAAGAGCGTCTCCCACAGAGGATAACCTTTACCTATGCTGTAAACGATAGCGTATCTTCCCTCGAATGTGGGAACCAAGGACAGGATGAAAACCTCAAGGATGTTATTCAATGTCAAACACCTCCAGTTTGAGCTTTTTGACTATTGCCCTGTAGTGGGAAAGCCACCAGTTTTCGGTGATCTCTACAACCATGCCCACCCAAGGGCCAAGTATGAAAGCGAAGAGAACATCGCTGAACCAGTGCACGTGAAGTAGCAGTCTTGAAAAGGCAACTAAAAGGGCATAACCCCACCAGATAAGTTTGTATTTGGGGAAACGCTCACTCAGGAAACACGCCAGAATAGAAGCTCTCGCTGTATGTCCCGAGGGGAAGGCGAAATAATCAGCGTTTAACAGGGCTTGGAAGAATGGTAAAGATAGAGGAGCTTCATCTGGTCGTGGCACCGCAGTTAAGACTTTCAAAACGCCTACAATTGCCATGCCAAGAAAGATCGAGACTATGAAATTTAAAGTGGAACGGCTTAGCTTCCTGCTTCTTCTGAGGTCCCATAATACGAAGAGAAGAACATAAACCGCAAAAATTCCGAAGCTGGCAGAATCTGTGATTAGAGTTATCCAAAGGGAGTCCACAAATGGAGTGTGGGCATATACATATGTGTTAATATCGCCCAATAAACCAAGAAGCTGGGCTATAAAGATTACAATGAGCATGCCCGTGAGTATCCCAAGCTTCCTTCTCTCGTTCATAGGCATGGAGAAAAGAACGGAAATACATAGATAAAGCTTTTCCTTAGATGATGCCAGCCCCGTAGAGCGCATGATAGGCCTTGAGCAGCGCCTGCTGGACTTTTTTCGGTCCGAAGGTTCTAACTGCCCTTCCAAGGCCCTCGTTGTATATCCTGCGCAGTATGAAGTCAGTTTCGCGGCTTAGGTTGACCTTCTCCTGATTTTCAAGGTAGAGTCTCGCTATCTCCCTCGGTTCACGGTAATTGAGGCCCTTGAGCCACTTGAGGGGTATTCCGTCCTCGAAGCGCTTGATGACTTCAAAGCCTATTATCGTAACCTCGTCGTCACCGTAGAGCTCCCCGTAGATTTTGCTCAGCTCCCTGACGAGTTCCCTGACGTCAGAAAAACCGTCGAGCCTAGCATCTTCGTTGGTGAGCTCATTAACTTTCTTTTTCTCGACGCGGGTTATCCTGACCTTGGCTATGGCGGTGTCGCTCGGCGTGATGACTAGGTAAATCTCGCTTCCAGGCTTGGCCTCGTAGTCCCCATACCTTATCGTTGTGACCTTGTCTCCCCTGAGGATCCTTGATTTGTATGCGCTGTCAATCAGCATGAACTTCCTTATCTGCACGCTCTTTCCCTTCAAGGTTCAGCCCCCTGACTATCTCCGGAACTTCTTCCAATGACTTAATCGTGAAGTCTGCGTATTCCAGGTACTCCAGCTCCCTGTCGGCGTACTTCCCGTATTTAAACCACACGGTTATCATCCCGACCTGCTTCGCGCCGTAGATATCTGAATACAGCCTGTCGCCGACCATTACCGCCTCCTCGGGCTCAACCCCCATCTTCCTAAGGGCCTTTTTGAATATTTTCGGATGGGGCTTCTTGACGCCGAGATGGTCGGAGATGAAGACTTTGTCGAAGTATGCGTCGAGTTCGAGGCGGAGTATCTTCTCCCACTGCTTTATGGGGTCGCCGTCGGTGATTATCCCGAGCCTGTAGCCGGCCCTCTGGAGGTCAAGGAGGACCCTTCTCACACCTTTCACGGTTCTGAGGTAGGCGAACTTGGTGTTGTGGTAGGAGATGACGCCGGCGGCAACAAGCTTTGGGTCGTAGGGAACCTCTAATCGTCGGAGCAGGTAGTCAAAGTGCCTCGAAAAGTTGCTCCCGTACTCGCTTATTAGCTCCAGCAGTTCTTGGTAAGCGGTATCAAAATCGACGGGCAGGCCGTGGCGTACCATGTTCTCTATGGCGTTCCGCCTAGCCATCTCGGCCAGTCTGGTTGTGTCGACGATCGTATCGTCCAGGTCAAAGAACACGACCTTTATCATCCCTTCACCCACCGCACTCTACTCGTTCAAGATATTTAACCATTGCCGATGTCTAGGAAGGGCCCCCTTCTCTTTTCGGCCTCCTCCCGTGCCCAGCGCAGGGCCTTGAAGTACTCGTCCTCTTTGATAAGTTCGTTTAGAAGGTCTTCAAGCCTCCAGGTGAGGGAAGTCTCGGTTGTCGTGGCAAAGATTATCCTGCCGAGGTTTAGCCCCTTGACGGCCCTTATGACACCCTTAATTGCCTCGTTGTCCAGGCCATGCATTATGACGAACTTCCTGAGGTGCCAGTCGCTTGAGCCGCTCAGCTCCCCGGCCTTTTCAACGATTTCGCTGACCACCCAGTCCCGGCAGTACTCCGGAACTTCAACAACGTCCATATCCTGGAAGGCCCCTTTAACGGCCTCCACCTCGCTCCGGCCAAATCCTATGAGCAGAACCTTTCCCATCAAATCAGCCTCCTGACCCTTTCTATCAGCTTTTCCATTGCTTCTCCGGCTGAACAGCGCAGGAAAACGTCGGCTATGGGTGTTATTCCGCTCTCATCAGGGTTGATCTCAATCACCTTTCCGCCGGTCTCCTTGACTATCTGCGGTATGTATGCGGCGGGATAGACCACGCCACTCGTCCCGATGACGAGAACAAGATCCGCCCGCTCGGCCAGTCTGAAGGCCTCTTCTATGGCTTTCCTGGGCAGGGGTTCGCCGAACCACACAACGTCGGGCCTCAGGAGTGAACCGCAGCGGGGACACCGGGGAAGGTCCTTCTGGGCCAGAAACTCGTCGAGCCTCCCCGTCTCCTTCAGGTCTTCCCTGTAATCGCAGGAGGTGCACCTCACCCTGAAGATGTTGCCGTGGAGTTCGATGGGGTTTCTCGTTCCGGCCTCCCTGTGGAGGTCGTCAACGTTCTGGGTTATCACCGCCTTGAGAATCCCCATCTCTTCAAGCTCAGTCAGAGCGCGGTGGGCTTTGTTGGGCTTCGCTTTTCTTATCAGATCTATGCGCCATTTGTAGAACTCCCAGACTAGGTACGGATCGCGCTTGAACGCTTCAGGGGTGGCGAGTTCCTCTGGCCTGTGCTTCTTCCATAACCCGTTGAAGCCCCTGAACGTCGGAACGCCACTCTCGGCACTTATTCCGGCACCGGTAAAAGCAATCGCGAATCTTGAGCGTGCCAGCAGTTTGGCGGCTTCCTCTATCATGGTTCCAACTACTCGGCATTCCTTAAAAATCCTGCCGGGTGTTTAGGGAGGCGCAGAGGGTTCTCGAATAATCTTTGAGCCGGATCCCATATTTCCGTGCGAGGGTTTAAATTGTATTCATGTGCACATTTAATCGAGGTGAGAAAAATGCCCGTGTCGGAGGGAGTTAGGAGAGAGAAGGTTGCAACCTCGCATGGGAGGTATTATCAGGCAAGGCTAGCCTCCCAGCGCCGCAAGAAGCTCATTGTCATCCAGAACATCAGGAAGAGGAAGGGTGTGAGGGGCATACGCACAACCACCATAGGGGTGGATAAGGCACGCATAACAAAGAACGAGGCGCTCGCGATACTTGTTGGCACCCAGATAGGCGCCGGTGTACTGGGACTCCCCTACGCGGCCAGCAAAGTGGGCCTGATACCCGCCATTGGGGTTCTCCTCGGTGTGATGCTCCTCATGCTGGGCACGGCGTTCATAGTGCTCAAGTTCAGCGCTGAAATGCGTGGGGCCCAGATGAGCACCATCGCCCAGAGAACCCTTGGGAAAGCCGGCGGCTGGCTGATGTACCTGAGCGTGAGCCTGATGAGCTTCGGGGCCATCCTCGCCTATATAGCCGGAATGGGCCACGTCTTTGCGAGCCTCTTCGGGGTCAGCGATACAGTAGGGGCCGCAGTGTTCTGGGTTCTGGCCTCCATTGTTGTTTACAAGGGGCTTGAAGCCAGCGGAAAGACCGAGCTGATAATGAGCTACTTTATGCTTGCCCTCTTCATAGCAGTTACCGCGATGCTCTTCCCGCATGCGGAGCCAGAAAGGGGACTCTACGTCGAGTGGGGAGGTCTGCTGAGCATAACCGGCGTCGCCATCTTCGCCCTTGGATGCCACACGATCATTCCGGACGTTTACAAGGGGCTTGGGAGCTACGGGGAGACCAAAAAGGTGCTCGTGCTGGCATTCCTCATACCCACTGCAATCTACGCGATATTCATGGCCTCGTTCCTGCTCGTCTTTGGAAGAACCACCCCCCAGGTTGCCACTCAGGCGCTTGAGCAGATATACGGGCGCCTTGGCTGGCTTGTGGGCAACTTCATACCCCTGCTTGCCATAACGACGAGCTTCATAGGCATAGCCCTCGCCCAGCAGAGCAACAACGAGGAGTTCGTGAAGCTGGGCAGAAAAGCAGCGTGGGCGCTGACTGTTGTTCCCCCGGCGGCGCTCTACTTCGCAGGGGTGAGGAACTTCGCCGATGTCTTGGCCTTCGCAGGCGACACCGGCGACCTGATGGCCTTCATAGTGCTGCCGATACTCATGTGGCTGGCTGCGAGGCTCCGGAAGTGAGCCTTTCTGCCTCTTTTTCTGTATTGTGATGCACATTTCTGAACACGTGCACACATGAGGTAAGATTTATATTCCCCCCGTTCAAATCCCCATCGAGGTGTTTCCCATGGCTGAAGGATACAGAGAATACCGCGACAGGGTTATAGGTTTCTTGGAGGACCACGAGCACTGGAGGAGCCACACGATAAACCTCATAGCGAGTGAAAACGTTACCTCTCCGAGCGTCACCCGCGCGGTGGCTTCCGGCTTCATGCACAAGTACGCCGAGGGCTGGCCGAGGCAGCGCTACTATCAGGGCTGCAAGTACGTTGACGAGGTCGAGCTGATTGGAGTGGAGCTCTTCACCAAGCTCTTCGGAAGCGACTTTGCCGACCTCAGGCCGATCTCTGGAACTAACGCCAACCAGGCGGTCTTCTTCGGCCTCACCCAGCCGGGCGACAAGGCGATAGTCCTCCACACCAGCCACGGCGGGCACATAAGCCACATGCCCTTCGGTGCCGCCGGAATGCGCGGGCTTGAGGTCCACACCTGGCCATTCGACAACGATGAGTTCAACATTGACGTTGATAAGGCCGCCCATCTCATCCGCGAGCTTGAGCCCAAGATAGTCGTCTTCGGAGGTTCACTCTTCCCGTTCCCGCACCCGGTCAAGGAGCTCGCCCCGGTCGCCAAGGAGGTCGGCGCCTACGTTATGTACGATGGAGCGCACGTCCTCGGTCTCATAGCCGGAAAGCAGTTCCAGGACCCGCTCAGGGAGGGCGTTGACATAATCACCGCCTCCACCCACAAGACCTTCCCCGGACCGCAGGGCGGTGTCATAATCTACAAGCGCTTTGGCGAGACCGAGGAGATAGCCAAGCTCCAGTGGGCCATCTTCCCGGGTGTTCTCAGCAACCACCACCTGCACCACATGGCCGGAAAGACCATCACCGCTGCCGAGATGCTTGAGTACGGTGAGAAGTATGCTGAGCAGATAGTCAAGAACGCCAAGGCCCTGGCCGAGGCGATGGCCGAGGAGGGCTTCAAGGTCATCGGCGAGGACAAGGGCTACACCAAGAGCCACCAGGTTATAGTTGACGTTTCAGACCTCCACCCAGCGGCTGGAGGATGGGCTGCTCCTCTCCTCGAAGAGGCCGGCATAATCCTCAACAAGAACCTCCTGCCCTGGGACCCGCTTGAGAAAGTCAACGAGCCGAGCGGCCTGCGCATAGGCGTCCAGGAGATGACCCGCGTCGGCATGATGGAGGACGATATGAAGGAGATAGCGAGGTTCATCAGGCGCGTCCTCATCGACAAGGAGGACCCGAAGAGGGTCAGGCGCGACGTCTACGGATTCCGCGCCGAGTTCCAGAAGGTCTACTACTCCTTCGACCACGGCCTCCCGATGAGGGAGTGATTTCCGTTCTTTCTTCAATTTTGGTATGTAGTAATTGGGATTTTTCCAGCGTCCATTGAGGATATCTCCGCAAACTGGGTTACAGCATGAGTTATTTCCATATTTGGGAGGCATATGTCGGATTTTATTTTAGAAAAAGTTATAAAACAGCTCGCCCATGTCCCCAGATGGTGTTTGGCCACCGCAGTTATACATCATTGTGCTATCGAACGGCCGGACACCGCTGGCAAAGGCCGTCCCTCAAATAAGACGGGTCAAATAAGTGCTGAAATCAGAATCACTTCAATCCTTTTTGAAGTGCTGGCAAGCGTTAAAAGGATCGCACCCTATTTTTACACGGTGATTGCTGTGAAAAGGGTTGTTCCGCTGCTTCTTATCATCCTGTTGGTTCCTGTGGGATACTACATCGCCTCATCTGGAGGAGATGCCATGGAGGCCCCTTCCAGGGGGGAAGGAATAACGGACGTCCCCGCAAAGGACGGGCCAACAATTGTGGAACCTCCGAAGAACGGGGCAATAATTCTAAAACTTGACAAGACGGTTTACTTCCCCAGTGACACTATGACCCTAACGATAATCAACAACGCCAATATTAACGCCACCACAAGCTACCACTTCAAGCTCTACAAGCTGGAAGGCGGGGAGTGGAAGGAGGTTCCGGTGAACCTCATGTTCATAGAAATCGCCGTCGTAATCGAGCTCGGAAAGAGCTGGGAGCAGAAGGTAAAGCTCTCTGACCTTAGTCTCACACCGGGGCACTACAGGATAGAGAAGACCGTAGTGGTCACTGACCCGGTGAACAAGATGGCGATGGGGATCAAGGCGTGGGCAGAGTTTGAGGTCAAAGGGTGAAAGGCGAGAACGATGAAATAACGCTTTCCATAGGGTTCGAGGTGAAAGGATGATGTGGAAAACCGGGGCGGCACTCGTCCTCCTTACCCTTCTCATCTGGGGCCTCACCGGGCCGCACTTCTACGTGGAGCTTGACAGGGAAACATATCATCCGGGAGAAAAACCGGTTCTTACGATACGGAACACTGGACTGACACCGATTTATTTTGGCCAGGGCTACCTTCTCTACCGCTGGGAGAACGGCACGTGGGTTCGTGTCACGCAGGGGCTACTTTTCATCGCTGTTCTCCACGAACTGATGCCGTTCCACTCGTGGAGCCAGACGATTACCCTGAAATACCTCCCGGAAAACGAATCGGTTGGGGATCAGCGTTTCTACCCAGACTTGCCGCCGGGCAGGTATCGGCTTGTAAAGGAAATCTGCGGCCGGCCGGGGGGCTGCACGAACGCGAGCGTCGAATTCCAGGTACCTCCCTAACGGGGAGCAAAACTTTTTATTCTCCTCCGCATACCCAACCTCCGGCTGAAGGAGGTGAGGAGATGAAATTCTGCCCAGAGTGCGGTAACCTCATGCTTCCTGACAGGAAAAAGAAGGTCTGGGTCTGCCGCTCATGTGGCCATGAAGAGCCTTTTGACGAGCAGAAGGACAGGGAGAAGACGGTTATAAAACAGAAGGTCGAGCACAAGCCCGACGAGGGCATTATTATCGTCGAGCAGGACGTCAAGACCCTTCCGACGACCCGGGTGACCTGCCCCAAGTGCGGCAACGACACCGCCTACTGGTGGGAGATGCAGACGAGGGCTGGAGACGAGCCGAGCACGATATTCTACAGGTGCACCAAGTGTGGCCACACCTGGAGGGCCTACGAGTGAACGAGGTTGAGCGGGAAGTACTCAGGAAGCTCGCGGAGAAGGCCTTGAAGGAGCTTGAGGAGGCCTACCGGAGGATACCCGACACCGACAACGGAAAAGCTTATTTATTCCGCGGGAAAGAAAGGGTTAGGCTGATGCTCGATATATTAAAGGAGGGGTAAAGATGCCGTTCGAGATAGTTTTTGATGGTGCCAAGGATTTCGCCGATCTTATAGCCACCGCAAGCAACCTCATTGACGAAGCCGCCTTCAAGATAACCGAGGAAGGCATAAGCATGCGCGCCATGGACCCGAGCAGGGTCGTCCTCATTGACCTCAACCTGCCCGAGAGCATCTTCTCCAAGTACGAGGTCGAGGAAGAGGAAACTATAGGAATCAACATGGACCACTTCAAGAAGATACTCAAGCGCGGCAAGAACAAGGACACGCTGATCCTGAGAAAGGGAGATGAGAACTTCCTTGAGATAACCTTTGAGGGCACCGCCAAGAGGACCTTCCGCCTCCCGCTCATTGAGGTCGAGGAGCTTGAGCTTGACCTTCCGGAGCTCCCGTTCACCGCCAAAGTCGTCGTCCTTGGCGAGGTTCTCAAGGAGGCCGTTAAGGATGCCTCACTCGTCAGCGACGCGATAAAGTTCATCGCCACCGAGAACGAGTTCACCATGAAGGCCGAGGGCGAGACCAATGAGGTTGAGATAAAGCTCACCCTTGAGGACGAGGGTCTGCTCGACCTTGAGGTCGAGGAGGAGACCAAGAGCGCCTACGGAATCAGCTACCTCGCGGACATGATAAAGGGCATCGGCAAGGCCGACGAGGTCATAATCCGCTTCGGCAACGAGATGCCGCTCCAGATGGACTACCCCGTCAGGGATGAGGGCAAGCTCGTCTTCCTCCTCGCCCCGCGCGTTGAGGACTGACTTCCCCTTTCTCCATACTTTTGAGTCTCTAGGCTGGTGGGAGCGTGGACATAGTAAAGCTCAGAGAGCTGCTTGAGCAGGAACTGTCGTCACCGGATCTCACCGAGATAGATGGCGAGTTTTACAGGGAGTTCGACAGCCTAATCAAGGCGTTAAAGCTCAGCGCTGAGAGCTCCCGCGAGAGGGGGGAAGACATCGAAGAGCGCCTTTACCTTGCCCAGCTTGGAATAGCCGAGAGGCTTATGCGTGAGATAATCAAAATACGGCTCCATAAAATCGTAGATCTGGCCTTTGAGGGAGTTCCCTACGGGATGGCCGCCGAGGAAAGGAGGATTTTTGCGGTTCTGAGGGCGTTCATCGAAGGGGAAGGGGTTCCGGCGGAGGCTGCAGTGGATACAGAAAAGCCCCCCGAAACGCACCACGTGGAGGAGTCCCAGAAGAAGGCGCTCCCACTGGAGGCGTATATTATCAAAATGGACATCCCCAAAGTCCTGGGCCCTGAAATGAAGGAGTACGGACCTTTCAGGGCCGGCGACCTCGTGACGATCCCGGGCAGTATTGGACGGGTTCTGGTCGAGAGGGACGCCGCGGAGAGGGTCAAAATATCGCCGTGAGGTGCCACGTTATGCCCTTCTCCGTCTGCATGAGGGACTGCTACGACACCTGCTCGATGGTGGCCGAAGTCAAAAACGGAAGGCTCACAGTTAGGGGAAACCCCAAACATCCAGTAACGGCCGGCTTTCTCTGCCCCAAGGGTGCCCTTCTGCCGAAGTGGTTTCACGCAAAAGACCGCCTGAAAAGTCCGCTCATAAGAACCGACGAACGCGGAAGCGGTGAGTTCAGGGAAGCCACCTGGGACGAGGCAGTAAAGCTTGTGGCCGAAAGGCTGAGGGAGATAATCGAAAGGTACGGAAGCGAGAGCGTTTTAGTTTATCAATATGCCGGGGATAGAGGGGTTGTAAACTACGCCTTTCCGCTGAGGCTCTTCCATTATCTCAACACCGCCATGCTCGACTACGGCATCTGCGACAGGGCCGGACAGGAGGCTCTGAAGGACGTCTACGGAACCGCGATTGGTATGGACCCAGAGGAGCTTAAAAACCAGAGACTCATCGTTTACTGGGGCATCAACGCATTCTGGACGAACCTTCACGGCTTCGCCCTAGCGAAGAGACACAACCTCGAAATCTGGACGGTTGACGTCGTCAGAACCGAAACCGCCAAGCGCTCCGACAGGTTCTTTCAGATAAGGCCCGACACTGACGTCCTCCTTGCCCTTGGGGCTGCGAAGGTTATAATCGAGGAGGAGCTTTACGACAGGGACTTCGTGCACAAGAACATCTATGGTTTTGAAGAATTCAAGAATTATGTAAAAAGGTTATCGCTTGATTATATAAGCAGAGAGACTGGGATAAGCATTGAAGAGATAGAGGACTTCGCGAGAGAATTCGCCGAGAAAAGGGGCATCATCCACATCGGATACGGCTTCCAGCGTTCCCTTGCTGGGGGAGAGGCCGTAAGGGCGATAGCAATTCTTCCCGCTCTGGTGGGCCACCGCTTCGGCTTCATCTACGACATGAAGACCATAGACAAGTCCTATGCCGAGGGCGCTTTTCTGCGGACCAAACCCGCCAAGAAGATCCCTCAGATGAAGCTGGCCGAGTACATCGAAAGGGGAGAGATTAAGTTCCTTTACGTCTACAACTCGAACCCCCTCGCGAGCCTGCCGAACCAGAACAGGCTGAGGAAAGCGCTGGTGGAAAACGACGTATTCGTGGTTACACACGACATCTTCCTCACGGACACTGCCCTCTATTCCGATGTGGTTCTGCCCGCAAACACATTCTTTGAGCGCTTGGACATAGCGGACAGCTACTACCACCGCCACGTGGCTCTAAACGAGCCTGTTGCGAGGCTTTACGGGAAGAGCAACAGCGAGGTAACGAGGCTTTTGGCAAAAGCCCTCGGGATAAACAACCCCTACCTTTACGAGAGCGACGAGGAGGTCATCAAAAAGGTTCTAGAAATCAACGGTCTGAGCTGGGAGGAGCTGAAAAGGAAGGGCTTCGTTAAAATCCCGGAAAAACCAAGAAAATGGGAGACACCGAGCGGGAAGATCGAGTTCTTCTCCCAGCGCGCCGTTGAGCGCGGTCTGAATCCGTTCCCCGAGTACCAGAAGCTAGAAGGAGAGTACCCGCTGAGACTTTTAACGCCAACCCACAGGATGACGATAACGAGCCAGTACCACAACACCCATGGGATGATCGATCCAAGCCTCTACATCAACCCCACCGACGCTGGGCGGAGAGGTATCGAGAACGGTGACAGGGTTGAGGTGTTCAACGAGAACGGAAGGATCAGAACGGCGGCAAGGCTCACCGACGACATCCCACCCGGAGTCGTTCTGCTTTACAAGGCATTCTGGGCTAAGCTCCTTGGATGGAACGCCAACTTCCTGACGGCCGATGAAACCGTCGAAAAATACGGAAACGCTTCGGCGTATCATTCAACGTGGGTTGATGTGAGGAAAATTTGAACAATAAATTTCCCGCACCGTTGATTTTTTACAAACACTTTTCGCATTTTGGTTACAATTTGACAGTAAATTATGGAACTCCTTGATATCCGGTCGAGATGTCTTTCTGAGTTTTCGAATATCTGTCAATATATTCATGTTAAGCAAACCAAAAAGTTTATATATTCGAACTCATACGGTTTATAGTGAAGAAACCACAGAAAAAGAAGGGGTGATGAAAGATGGTCGTGATAGGAGAGAGGTTCCCGGAGGTCGAGGTTAAGACCACCCACGGTGTAATAAGGCTCCCGGACTACTTCACCGAGAAGGGCAAGTGGTTCATGCTCTTCAGCCACCCGGCCGACTTCACACCGGTATGCACTACCGAGTTCTACGCCCTCCAGAAGAGGGTCGACCAGTTCAGGGAGCTCGGCGTTGAGCCCATCGGGCTGAGCGTTGACCAGGTCTTCAGCCACCTCAAGTGGATGGAGTGGATAAAGGAGAACCTCGGCGAGGAGATAACCTTCCCGGTCATAGCGGATGACCGCGGTGACCTCGCCGAGAAGCTCGGTATGATCCCGAGCGGTGCCACCATCACCGCTAGGGCCGTCTTCGTCGTTGACGACAAGGGCGTCATCAGGGCCATCGTTTACTACCCGGCCGAGGTCGGCAGGGACTGGGACGAGATACTCAGGCTCGTCAAGGCCCTCAAGACCAGCACCGAGAAGGGCGTTGCACTTCCGCACAAGTGGCCCAACAACGAGCTCATCGGCGACCGCGCCATAATCCCGCCCGCGGCCAGTGTCGAGGACATCAAGGCCAGGAAAGAGGCCAAGGCCAAGGGCGAGATCGAGTGCTACGACTGGTGGTTCTGCCACAAGAAGCTTGAGTGAGCTTCTTCACTCTTTTGTTTTTAAGAAAGAAAAGGGAATTAATTGCTTTCTATGTAAATACCAACCGGAACCTGTGTGTCGCATGTTCCCACATGATACGTATACGTGCTGGTACCCAGGTAGATGTATTCTGAAACGTCCTGACCAACACCATTCCATTCTCCGTAATTCTGGATACCACCGTAAACATCGAGAGAGCTTGAAGAGGTGTAGTAAATTCCAGCGCTGAGCCCTGCGGCCCATGGAGGAACTGCACCACCGCTTAACGCCACTGCAAGCGCCCCTATTGGAATTCCAATTCCAAAATCCGCGGAGCATGAAGCCGAAGCATCCGAGACCAGCAAAGCAAGACTCTTTGAGTCTCCGACTCCAAGAGCAGTGGCATACTTCATGTCGATTCCACTGTATATCCAGTTCATAATGGGGGGATCAGGCAATCCGGACTTGCTTCCCCCGAGAATTTCATTTCCGCTTGTGTCAATGTCATTAACCCCTTCCTGGATCCTCTCTTCTCCAGTAGGCACACAGTTGTTTATACTGGCAGTACAGTAGTACTCTTTCTGGTGTAGATGATATGGCGTAGCGTTGATGTAGATATATCCTTTCTCGTTCGGCCCCAGCAGCAAACTTCGTGAGAAGTAAAATTTGTTCTCTATGGTATAGAAGTCATTTCCATAGATATCTAGACTTGGAGTATCCTTTTCTGAAATCTTGTAGCCGTAGGCTATCGTAAGTCCAAATCTGGTGTAGTAACTCTGTGAAATATCCATCCACGCATTAATGAGTCCTGAAGCAGAATACTTGTTGTCCACGATCAGAACAGGCACTTCAACGTAGTTTGAGTAGTTTGAAGGTCCCCATGAAAGACTCCAGTCGGTCTTCCAGTAATAGAACTGTCTGTTGGATCCTAGTGGAGTTACATCGCCACTTTTTGTATTGGATGTAAGAGGTGATGAAGGCAGTCTGTGTATGTCAATCTTTACGGTCTTTTTGAGACCCTCTGAAACTTCGGCGGTGTTATAGTTAACCACCGCAAAGCCTCTGTACAGTTTTCTGTTTTCATGATCTAAAACCCAGACAGAAATCATTAGCGAAGAGCCAATCCCCCCAGGGTAATCCTTTCCCCACTCTTTGAGAACAGACTGAAGCTTTTCATCAGAGAGTGGGATTCTGACTGTATTTCCAGAGTCCCAGAACTTCAAAGGGCTTGGTTTGTCGAGAGTTCCGTAGAAGATAGTCCTATAAACTTCCCGTGTGGGAACCAGTGCATCTATCTGAACCTGCACCTCGACGTTCTTTGATATCTCAGTGAGGGGTCTGCCCTTCTCATCAACCAATGCAATCTGAATAGCCGGTGGCTGAAGTGCATTTGCTAGATATACTCCCATCGTTCCACTAAATAAAAAGGCTACAAATAGTATTCTGATAATCCGTTTTGACACCATTCTAATCCCCTAATCAACATTTACATATCATATTGGTACGTCAATGTTTATAACTTTTTCCTTTTATTTTGAGTAATTATTTCTGCTTTTTTCGTGGTATTTTATAATTCCAACGGTAGTTTTGCTAACTGTCTGAGTGAAAATAGAGCAGAGTAAATGAGCGAACATAAATGTTCGCCAATATCTCAGAGCACCCTTTTCCTAAACAGCACCACTAACGGGACGAGCCACACCAGATGCACCGCAACCGCCATCGGAAAGTCACCATAGTCGTTCGTGAAAATCCCTTCAAAGACCCTGTAAGCCCAGTAGGTGGGTAGGAAGGCTGTAAACCTGCTCCAGTCCGTTGGGAGGTTCCTCCACTCCACGACGAGCTTTATCGCAGGCGGGAGCATCAGCATCCAGCCGAGAACTTTTGAAATTGTCAGGGCCTGCATTCTTGACTCCGCGAAGGTCGCTATTATGAGCCCGTAAATCCAGACCTCGAGAATGAAGAGGGCCATCAAGGAAAGGAGACCCTTCTCAGGCACATCTATGTCGAGTATGCGGGGCGCCGCGAGGGTGAGGAGAGCGGTTATTATCGAGGCCCAGGTCAGTCTGTAGGCCAGAAAGGCCTCGCTTGATATTGGAATGACCTGGAGGGCCTGTACCGTCCTGTCCTCCTTCTCGTCGGCCATCATGAAGCCCGGTATCATGCCGAATATCATGGGTATGAATATCATCATCAGGAGCGCCAGTATCGGATAGTAAACCCCGATGCGGTCTTTGAAGTAGCGGACGATGAGGAGCAGAACGAGCGTCATGGCGACGCTGTAGACCAGCATCGGGTCCCTCCGGAGCAGTTTGATGTCCGTCTTATAAATCGTCCCAAACTTTTTCACGAAGCTCATCTCAACCCCTCCACCGCGTATCTGTAGAAGCGTGTTCTGGCGATGTGATAGGCAAGGGCGCTCCACGCAAGCAGTGCGAGTCCGGACAGAAGCAGCGTTTCGGTTGAAATCTCCTCGAACGGTGCCTTGAAGAAGTAGAGCGCCGGGTAGCTCGGTATGAGGTATAGAACCTTCCAGATTTCGCCGGTTAGGTAGCCGTGGGAGTGGGCAAAGGGCAGGAGCGAGACCACCATGACGCCTATTATTGGCACGAAGTAGTCGTCCAGATCGCGGTATTTAGCGGAAATCCCGATGCCGAGGAGGGTGTAGACGATGGAGACGAGAAATGACCCGGCGAGAACGTATGGAATGCCATCGAGGGAGCGGGTTCCAACGGTCAGGATCAAGGCGGCCCCGGCGACTGAAATCCCGCCGAGAAGGAGGGTCTTCGCCATAATGTAGTCCCTCCACTCCATCGGCGTCACTGCCAGAGCCCCAATCGCCCCGTCTTTCTTCTCCGCGAATATCTCCGTGCCCACGAACATGAAGCCAACAAGGCCCGGCTCAAGGAAGAGGAAGAGCGGCACCATCGTCGCGAGATATTCCCGAGGAAAGGCGAGAAGCATGAGGCCGTAGGCGAGGGCTATGAGAAGGTAAATTGGATAGGCGTAGTCCCTCACGCCGATTATGAGGTTTGTCCTCACCAGCTTTCCTATCATACGAGCCTCCTCCCGGTGACCTTGAGGAATATCTCCTCCAGCGTCGGCTCTTCGGTGTTTATCCTCCTCACCTCGTGGTTTTTGATGATGCTGAGGAACCCTTCGTTTTTGCCGAGCCCCTCCAGCGGGAACTCGGCGGTTTTAACTCCACCATCGGCCACGTACTCGACCTTAACGGTCCTCTTCCCCATCTTGACCTTGAGTTCGCCCGGGTTGTCCACGAGCCTCACGGCACCGTCGACGATGAAGGCAACCCTGTCGCAGAGCTCATCAGCCACGTACATGTTGTGCGTTGTAATGAAAATCGTCTTCCCGTTCTCGCGCATCTCTAGGAGCAGATCCTTGATTTTCCTCGCGCTGCCCGGGTCGAGGCCCTCAAGAGGCTCGTCGAGGAAGAGGATTTCCGGATCCGGCAGTAAAGCCCTCGCGAGGTCGAGCTTCTTCTTCATACCCTTGGAGAAGCCCGATACGAGCTGGTTCGTCTCTTCGAGCCCTACCATCTTGAGGACTTCCAGGGGGTCGAGGTGCTTTCTGTAAAAGCTCGCAAAGAACTCCAGGTTTTCAAGGGCAGTCAGCTTGGAGTAAACGGCAGGAAACTCGAAGGAGACACCGATTTTGTTGTAGTAGTCTTTGCCCCACTCCCTGAGGTCTTTCCCGAAGACCCTTGCGGTGCCCTCGTAGTCCTTGATGATTTTCACCAGAATTTTGACCGTTGTAGTTTTACCTGCCCCATTGGGCCCGAGGAAGCCGTAGATTTCGCCCTCCTCGACGGAGAAGCTCAGGTTCTCAACACCCCTAACATCGCCGTAATACTTCCTCAGACCGCTAACTTCAATCACCGGCATGCTTTCACCGGTTTGGAATACGCACTTAGGGCAGTTATAGTTATCCCCTCACATGTGCGGGCTTCTCCGCGAGCACCATGATCTCGATGTCGTCGAAGTCCACCTTCCTCCTGCCCCACCTCCCGGCGGTGCCTCCCCAGATGCCGAGAACGTTGAAGCCGACCAGTTTGAACATCAAATAGAGCTCCGTGGGGACATAGACGCGCTCCCTTATGGGAAACTTTGTCCCATTGGGGGCCTCAACCTCCTCAAAGAAGGTCATCCCGTGCGGGTCAAACCTACCTGCCTCAATGTCCTCGTTCGTCGCTTTCTTTACCCTCCCGAGTGCACTAAGGGCTGTCAGAAGAAACTTCCCGCCTGGCTTCAGCGAGTCGTAGACGTTTCGCAGTATCGCGAGGTCGTGCTCTATGGGATCGTCGCCCGCGCCGAGGAGCGAGAATGCCCCCTCGCAGAGGCAGATGGCCGCGTCAAACTTCCCTTCCCGTTTGAATTTCGTGGCATTGGCCTTGATGAACTCGACAGCTACCCCCTCTTCTTTGGCCCGCTTTCTGGCCTCGTTCAACATGCCCTCGGAGATGTCAATCCCCGTGACTCTGTAGCCCCTCTTTGCGAGCCCTATCGAGTGCCTGCCAACGCCGCAACCGACGTCGAGGATTCTGGCCCCCGTCGGGAGCCCGAACTCCCGCACGATGAACTCGATCTCCTCTTTCGTGTTCTTTGTGAACGGCTCGCTTAGATAGTGGGGCGCTTCTATGTCGAAAAACTCCTCCCACACGTGCTTCTTCATACTTCCACCTTCTTTCCGCTACTCAAGAACCCCTCCAGAACCTTCTTCACTCCCTTCCTCAGGTGCTCCTTCACCGTTGAGGGGCTCAGGCCCAGAACCGCCGCGAGCTCCCTGAGGGTTACCTTCCGGGGGCTGTCGAAGTATCCCATCCTGTAGGCCATGATCAGGACTTCCCTCTGTCTGGGCGTGAGCCGGGAGAGGTGGCCTTCCCCTGAAGCAACGTCTTCAACGCTGAGCAGTCTCGCGTTGTAGCCCTCCCGCAGGGTTCTAACGACCTCCCCCACGAGCCCGTCCTCACAAAGCACGGAGAGTATGCTTTTCCCCAGCTCCATCTTTCCGCTTTCAAAGATGACCAGGCCTTTTTTCATGAGGCTGAGCAACTTCTCAGCGTTTCTGTCGGAGAGAAAGTCCGCCCTCGTGTAAAGGATGTAGTGGTCATCTCGGGGGATCAGCCTCACGTCCCGTATCTCCGGGAGCCCCCTGATCCTCTCCAAGAGCCCACCGACGTCGGTGCCCTCCTTAAACTTAATCTCCGCGAGCTTGACCACCTCACCCCCAATGAAAAAGAACGTGTCCCCGTAAGCCCACTCTATGCTGTCTATAAACCATTCAAATCCCCTGACAGTCTTCGCTGTTTGGGGTATGGCGAACCTGAGGCGTTTCATAACGGTCACCGCAAGTATTTTAGACATCGGGGAATAAATACCCAATGGTGGTCGGATGAACATACTTATTTTTGGCCCTCCAGGAAGCGGCAAGTCAACCCATTCCCGAACGATAACCGAGCGCTATGGGCTTGCCTACATATCCTCCGGCGACCTGATAAGATCCGAGATAGAAAAGGGGGGCAGCCTTGGGGCTGAGATGGAGCGCTATCTCCGGAGGGGTGATCTGATACCGGACACTGTTGTCAACACCCTGATAATTTCCCAGCTCCGGAGGCACAGGAGAAACTTCATACTTGACGGGTACCCCAGAACCGCCGAGCAGGTAATAGCGCTTGAGAACTACCTGTACGACCATGGCATGAAGGTGGACGTGGCGGTAGAGATATTTATATCCAGGGAAGAGAGCGTTGAGCGGATATCGGGAAGGAGGATCTGCCCGAAGTGCGGCAGGGTCTACCACCTGAAGTACCGTCCGCCCGAGACTCCTGGAAGGTGCGACGTTTGTGGCTCACGCCTGATCCAGAGGAGGGACGACGTTCCAGAAATAGCGAAAACAAGGTACGACCTGTACATAAAAAACATGCGGCCTATTATTAAGTTTTACAAAAAGCAGGGGGTCTACGTCAGAATCAACGGGCACGGGAGCATCGGGGAAGTCTGGGAACGTATAAGGCCCCTCCTGGACTACATCAGCTCCTACCTCTCTCCAGAGGGGAAGCCGTAGGGCTGCCCGCGCTCCCGGGACCCTCAGTGTTTTCATCGTGTCCCCTCCCGGCCCCAATGACTGCGGCGACGTCATCATCGAAAAAATCCATGACAGCGGCGTTGACCGAGATGTAGTCCATGCCCAGAGTCCGGAGGTACGAGCGAGCCTTGTACCCCAGATTCTCCGCCAGGCTCTCCTTGACCACCTGAGGGGTTTTCTTTCTGAGTATAAGAACCACAGTCAGCGTTGGCCTGCCGTCGGAGGGCATGCTGAGAACCACACTGGAGAAGTCTATTCTGTTCTCCTTCAGGTATATGAGGAGACCCCTTCCCAGGCGCTCCAGAGCCCTTCTGGAATCCTCGGGGCAGTTTACTATCAGGCCCCCTGTTCCTTTCCTCTCCCCTGGACCCGAGTGGACGATCCTGAATCCGGCCACCCTGAACTCCAGATCATAGAGCCGGCCGAATTTGTTCGTTGCATCCGCCGCGAACTTGTCAAGGAGGGCGGACACTACAGAGTCAAGATTCAGGGGGATGAAGGTTTCAGGGGAGCCGACCTTGAAAACAAAGTCTATTTTAAGTGTCCTCCCTTCGTGGCCCACCACCGCGTCTATGCCCGTCAGCTCTATGCCCAGGATATCGAGGGCATCTTTGATGCCCGTGGCAAAGAACTTGTCCACAACGGGATAGTATTCTGGGGGCTCCACCGTCAGCAACGTCATCATCGTTTTATGTTGTGACGAAATCACTTTAAGGGTTTCCCTCGAAATCCCAATCAGGTGACCCTCATGAGAGTCAGGTTCTACGCCACCTTCAGGGAGATAATCGGGAGGAAGGAGGTCGAAGTCCACGGTGTAAGGACCGTCCGGGAGCTGATAGATTACCTGGCGGAGCACTACAACAAGAGGATCCGGGATGAACTCCTCCACACTCCGAGGGTCGGGCCGGACAAGCCCGTTGACGGCATGATACTGGTGAACGGTCACAACATCCTTCACCTCAAGGGACTCGACACTGAGCTGAAGGATGACGATGAGGTGCACATATTTCCGCCGGCGGGAGGTGGATGAGGGAACCAGTGCCTATGGGGGTGGTGAAGCGGGGCATGATCCACGCCGGGCCTGAGTGAGGAGGGAATACAGTGCGAGGTGTGGAGTATTTCAACCGGATAGCTCACCGCTACGACAGCTGGTATAGGACAGGGGCCGGGCGGTACGTGGACAGAACCGAAAAGTGGCTGATTTTCTCGATGTTGCGGACGAAGTCAGGCAGGGCCCTTGACCTCGGATGTGGCACTGGGAACTACACGGTGGAGCTCAAGAAGCTGGGATTTGACGTCATCGGGCTGGATGCCAGCGAGAGGATGCTCGAAATAGCGCGCTCCAAGGGGCTGGAGTGTATTAAGGGCGACGCGTACAGCCTTCCCTTCCCCGATGAAAGCTTTGACCTAGTTCTCAGCGTCACGATGTTCGAGTTCATCCACGAGCCGGAGAAGGTGGTTCGGGAAATACACCGCGTCCTCAGGCCAGGCGGGGAAGTTTTGATAGGCACGATGAACGGTAGGAGTGCGTGGTTCCTTTTCAAGCGCCTGAAGAGCGTTTTGACCGAGACAGCCTACCGGTACGCGCGTTTTTACACTCCAAACGAGCTGGAGGGGCTGCTGGTGAACTGCGGGTTCACAGATGTGGAGAGTGCCGGCGTCATCTTTTTTCCCTCATTCTGGCCCTTCCTCGGTCTGGCGGAGAGGGTCGACAGAAAGTGCTTCAGAAGGTGCAAAAACCTCGCCGCGTTCATCGCGGTAAGGGGGCGGAAAGCGTGAAGGAACTGCACCTGATAACCCGCGAGGGGGCTTTTTGCCGTGCCGCACACATAATGGATGAGTACCGTGCCCTCTACGGCCTTGACTTTGAGATTGAGCACACCTTTCTGCCCCTAGAGCTCCTCGTCCCCACACAGGCTGAGCTGAGCGAGGCCAAGCTCCTGGTCGTCCTGGAGGAGGTCAGGCACGGCTACGACGCCCCGATAATCGTGATCCCCTACGGGGAAAAATATTACATAGTTGATGGCCACCACAGAGCGTTTGCACTCTGGAAGCTCGGCTTCCGAGAAGTTGAGGCCCTCATCCTGCGGCCAAAATCAAGGTTCCTGCCCGGTGTCGTGAGAACCGCTGAGAAAAGCGGGCTGAAGCACCTTGCGGACATAAAAATAGTCAGGGATTAGGAGGGCTCAGCCCTCCCAGACGACGTACTCTTTCTTTGCAATGAATATCGGCTCCACCCTCTTCCTGACTATGACGACCTTGTCCTTCCCGTACTCCCGGTAAAGCCCCTCGATGTACTTGTCGAAGACGTCCTCCGGCACTGAAGCCCGGGCGGTTATGGGGTTGTCGCCAGCTTTGACGCTCAGTGTTTTGACGGGCACGTATGCTATGATGTCCTGGTGCGGTTCGAGGTAGAAGCTGTCCTTCTCTATGTCCTTGCCGTTGGGGGCGACGTAGTAGACTATGCTCGCCCTGAGGGTGAGCTGGACGCTGTCGTAGCCCCTCCTGAATGCGGCCGTGAGCTCCAAGTTGCCGCTCTGGCCCTCCCCAAGGACGTAAGTGGGGACTGCCTCTTTTCCGTCAACATAGACCGGGCCGTCGAGAACTCCGACCGGGCCGTCCTGTATCAGGACGAAGCGGTACTTTGTGGCGTTTGGTACGACCAGGCTGACCTCTACGGGGGTCTCGTTGAGGTGGTCTATGTTCAGGTTCTCGGCAAGAACCTCCCGCTTTATGAGCTCTGTCCCGTTGTAGGCCTCAAAGAGTAGGGTGGCGTCCTTAACGTCCCTGCCAAAGGCGGATATCCACAGTCTGAGCCTCTGCTCTCCGGGCTTGAGCTTTCCTCCCCCGAGACTGGTATATAGGGTCTTCCATGTGCCGTTGTCGTACTCATCCACCCTGTAAACCGCGAAGGGCCTGAACTCATAGGTGGAGACGCTCCCCTTGGTGTAAACCGGCTTGAAGTTGGAGAACAGTTTCTGTGCGTCCCAGGGCTCGTAGGAGTAGGGTATGTGGAACGCCAGACGGACAAAGTTGCTGAATGCTATCTTCTCATACGCCAGTATCCCGTAGCTTCCGAAGTCATAGAGGACGTAGGGTATGTCGCGGCGGCCCGGTATGACCTGCCCCTTTGCGAGGTTTATTGTCATTACAGGCTGGTACGAGTACTGTCCGGCGTTTATGTAGACGACAGTTCTTCCGCTCTCGTTGGTGTACTTTATGTACTGCGGGTAGATGACCTGGAACATCGGGCTGTTCCGGT
Organism: Thermococcus sp. M36; assembly: GCF_012027355.1. Classification (NCBI taxonomy): domain Archaea; kingdom Methanobacteriati; phylum Methanobacteriota; class Thermococci; order Thermococcales; family Thermococcaceae; genus Thermococcus; species Thermococcus sp. M36. Next base: position 63,730 of record NZ_SNUH01000001.1, on the reverse strand, counting down.
ACTCTCCGTAGGTTATCGCGCCGCCGAGGTAGCTTATGGCGTTGAACTTGTAGATGTCCTGCTGCCAGACGATCAGGTAGTTGAGCTCCCACGCCTCAAAGTCCTGCTCGCTCTCGTTGCCCTGGTGGGCGAAGAAGTCGGCAACTATGTAGCGCCTGTCGTAGGCGTGGCCGCCATCGGTGGCGGAGCGCCTGTGGCTGAGAAGGCTTGACTCAATCCAGTAGCCGTAGTCCCACCAGCTGGTGGCGCTGTCGAGCGGGTCGCTGTTCTCCTTGAGCCAGTTGAGGGTGTCAACCCAATCCGAGGGGACGGAGCCCTGTCCCTTGGAGTAGCTCCTGGCGATGTCCCCCATGTACTGGGCCCCTATGATGGGCAGGGGGATGAACAGCAGTATCAGGAGCACCGCGTAGAGTGCCTTGGTCGTGAGGCTCTCCTTCATGCCCTCAACGAACAGGAAGGCCTCCCCAATCGCGACACCTGCGAGGAGGAGCATTGCTCCGGAGGCCTGGAAGACAAAACGGACTGCCATCAGAAGGAGGTAGAGGGATCCAAGGTAGTAGGAGACCAGGAAGATCTCCTTGTGACCTGTGAGGTCGTTCTTAAAGAGCTTCCTCAGGAACCTCAGGAGAACCACGACGAATCCTGCGGCAGAGAGCAGGAATACTATAGCATCCTTCGTCTTAACGCTGTAGTAAGCGGTAATGGTTCTCCAGTCAGTCTTCGCAAGCTCCGCCACCGTCTGGTAGAGGGGGTTTGACTGATATGCTGCCCCCATGAACTTGAGGAGATCCCTGCCAAAGTAGCCGTAAAATGCAAGGGCTGCCAGAATCGCTATGCCAGCAACCATTCCAAAGCGGTGTTTTTTGTCCGAATAGTTGAGACCGAGCCTTTCCCCGTAGAGCATTATTGCGACCAGAACGCTGAGGGCAATGAACCCTTCAAGGGCAAAAACCAGGAACCATCTTATGCCGATGAATCCGGTATAGGATAGAACCAGTCCTAGTATGAGGGAAGCGCCGTAGAGCGGGAAGAAGCCCCTGACAAACCTCTTCAGGACGTCAACCATTCCGAAGATGAAGAACACTACCGTGGTGATGCCCGCGAAGAGGAGCAGTATGCTGACACCAAACGTGCTTCCTGTCCAAACGGCCATGTAGAGGACGCTATTGATCAGGAAGAGTATTGCCCCGAGTATCTTCTTCCAGTTCCACTCCCTCTCGTCGAGGTACACCAGGAGGAAGAACACCGCGAAGAGGAAGAACATCATGAAGGGCCCTTCACCGCGGTTGTTGCCTGAGTATGTCTTGCTGAAGTTTGCGTAGGAGAACATCATGAACGCTGCCGCCCAGAGGCCGGCCCAGTTGGAGTGGAGCTTTCTGCCCACGAGGTAAACAGCTATCACAGTGAGGGCCCCTACGAACGGCGGCCAGAGCTTGAACGCTCCGAGGACGTCCGTTCCAAACATCGCATGGGTTATCTTGTAGAACACGGCCTGGACTGTGTAAAGCCCGAGGTAACCTCCCGCCTTTATCCCCGCAGGCGGGTCTGCGTAGGCAAAGTACCTGGGTATCCACTCTGTTATGGCCTGCCTGTACATCTCGTAGTGGAAGAAGGTGTCCGGGTCGAGGAACGTCTTGTAGTTCGAGGTCACGCTCCTCAGTTTGAACCCCCAGTAGGCTAGCAGGAGGACGATTATTGGGATGCCGTACTCCTTGAACTTCCGGTAATATGCCGGAAGGGAGGGCCTTTCGCCCCTCTTTCTCTTCTCCTTAACGCTTGTTTTTACCATTCTGATCACCTCATTCAACTGTAACGGACTTCGCCAGGTTTCTGGGCTTATCGGGGTCGTTGCCCCTCAGCACGGCGAGGTGATATGCGAGCAGCTGCAGGGGCACCACATATACGATTGGGGTCAGCAACTCATCCATCCGGGGCATCTCCACGAGGACGTCAGAGACCCTCCTGAGGTCTTCCGAGTCCCCGAGAGATATTATATACGCCCCCCTTGCCTTGGACTCCTCTATGTTGGAAACCATCTTGTCAAACGTTCTCCCTCTAGGAGCTATCGCGACCACGGGCACACCCTCCTCAAGCAGGGCCAGGGGACCGTGCTTGAGCTCGCCGGCACTCAGGCCTTCCGCGTGGATGTAGCTTATCTCCTTGAGCTTGAGAGCGCCTTCAAGGGCCGTTGGGACGCTTATCCCTCTTCCGATGTAGAAGAAATCTTTCTTATCCTTAAGTCCCTCGGCCAGTTCTCTGAGGGACTCATCGTGCCTGAGTACGTCTTCTATGAGCTCCGGAACCCTCTGGAGGCCTTCTTCCAGCGACTCGAGGTATCTCTCCTCAGCCGTTCCGAGCACCCTCGCCGTTTCAATGGCCAGCATTGTGAGAACCGCCAGCTGTGTGGTGTATGTCTTGGTTGCGGCGACTCCTATTTCAGGCCCTGCATGGGTGTAGACCGTGAGGTCTGCTATCCTCGTGGCCATACTGCCGACAACGTTGACTATTGCGAGAACCTTGGCGCCCCTCCTCTTTGCCAGTTTCATGGCCGCCAGGGTATCAGCCGTTTCCCCGCTCTGGGTTATTGCTATAACGAGGGTATTTTCATCAATGAGGTTCTCGAACTCATAGCGGAACTCGCTGGCATCCTCAACTATCGGGACCTTCCCGGTGAGGCGCTGGAACAGGTACTTCGCAACGAGGCCCGCGTGGTAGGACGTGCCCATGGCGACGATAAATATTCTGTCGTACTTGGAAACCTCCTCCGCGACTGAGCGCATTGTCCCGGCGTTTCCGTGAAGGGCGTCCCTTATGGCCCTCGGCTGTTCATATATCTCCTTGAGCATGAAGTGCGGAAAGCCGGCTTTTTCGGCCATTTCCAGCGTCCATTCTATCTCGTGGACGGGCTTTTCGACGACTTCCCCGGTGTCAAGGTTCTTGACAACGTAAGAGTCCTTTGTGAGGACGGCGTACTCCCTGTCATCGAGGAAAATTGCTTTGTTGGTGTACTCCAGAAAAGCCGGAACATCGCTGGCCGCGAAGTTTTCGCCGTCTCCTATTCCCAGAACCAGAGGGCTCTCGTTTCTCACGAAGTACAGCCGGTCGGGCTCTCCAGTGTAGATTATTCCCAGTGCGAATGACCCTTTGAGCCGGAGTAGGGCTTTTCTCATGGCCTCCTCAAAACTTCCGCCCGATTTGAGCTCCTCCTCTATGAGGTGCGCTATGACCTCCGTGTCGGTGTCGCTCTTAAAGGAGTGGCCCTTTTTGAGGAGTTCATCCTTCAGCTCCGCGAAGTTCTCAATTATGCCGTTGTGAACGAGGGCTATCCTGCCCGTGCAGTCTGTCTGGGGGTGGGCGTTTGTATCGTTCGGAACACCGTGGGTGGCCCACCTGGTGTGTCCGATGCCCCTCTTTCCGGGCATTTCAAGAAAGCCGAGCTTTCCTGTGAGCTCGTCTATCCTCCCGGCACCTTTTTTCACGAAGAGGCTCCCTCTATTTTCGGTAACAATCCCTGCGGAATCATAACCCCTGTATTCGAGGCGCTTGAGACCTTTAACGATGACCTCGCATGCGTTTCTGTCCCCTATATACCCGATTATTCCGCACACCCTGACCACCCGCTCTGGTTTACTCTTTCCCTAAATAAATACCGGGAGTTAAAAGCGTTTCCCAACGGCGGTCTCTCGGTGCCCATTGATATACCCTTTGGTTCAGCCTTCGATTGGTGGAAAAACCTTTATACCTAGGAGTATACGGGATGTGGGTGGGGTGATGGACAGGAAGCTCGACGAGTTCCTGAGACCCGCGTCCCAGCGGGCCCCTGTGGGCGGGGAGCGGGCAGAGCCGCGTAAAAAGAAAAAACGGCTAAAATCAACTAGTCTTGACTCTTTTCTGCCCGACGAGCACCTGGACTATTTCAAAAGGCTCCGTATCGGTTCAAAAAAGATACGGAACGCTAGAATAGAGGAACTATAGTCCCTCCGCTATTATCGCCATCTTTCCGAACTGGAAGACGAAAGCCCTTCTTTCTCCCTTCAAGTTTGCCTCTATCCTCTTTCTGACCTTCCAGTACTCTCCTTCGGGCACGCTTATCCTGAGCGTTGCCCTGCCGAAGCCCTCCTTCCTGAGAAAGTCGTTTATCCTGACTGGATGGAAAGGCACGACGCCCACAACGGCGTAGGTTCTCTTGAGGTAGGGACTTCTGATTTCCTCGTTGCCGGTCGCCAAAACGCGCCTCTTCTCGCGGAGGAGCATCTTTGTTCCGGCCGGGAGCAGGTGGAACAGCTCGTTTATCAGGTCGGCGTAGTCAACGCTCTGGGGGATCTCATAGAGGTACTGGCCCGGCTTTTCTGCCCATTCGACTATGTGCTCCAGTGAGGGATCGCTTTCAAGCCTCACTCCTGCCGGCAGGATGACGGCGCTTCTCTCAGCTCTTGCCAGAGGTTCCGTGTAAAAGGTCAGTCTGTTGAGTGCACCGAAGATGTCTATGTACTCAAACTCTCCCTTCCAGGGAACCCTCTCGCGCCTCATCTGGGGAGGCAGGTCAAAGATAAAGGCGTCCGTTTTGGATTTGTAGGCTTCGTATACCTCCAGCGGGCTTGGCAGGAGGTCTTCCAGCCTTCTCTCGGGCATCTCTGGTGGCCTCGCCGGGTCGGAGAACACGACCTCGGCGTCTATCTTCTCAACGGTCTCAGGGTCGAGTGAATCGGCGTTTATGAACTCGATGTTGTCCACACCGTATTTTTCGGCGTTTCTCCTCGCGAACTCAACTTTTAGAGGATCGATGTCGATTCCATAGGCCTTCTCGACCTTCATCGCGTAGAAAATCAGCTGAATTCCGATTCCGCAGGAGACATCTGCTATGCTCTTCACGCCCAGCTCCTCTAAACGCTCGGCGCGGTACCTCGCGACGACCTCGTGGGTGGCGTAGCGCAGGCCTTCCAAGTCCATCCAGAGGTCGTCCCGGGAGAACTTGTCTTTTGCCCTTATCCTGGCCCGGGCTATCTCGGCGATTTCCCTCCAGTTCTCGCCAAGCTTGGCGCGGAGCTTCCTCTCGTCGAGGCCCCTCTTTATCATCTCCACCGCAAGCCTAACCTGTTCCTCGGTTATCATCATGTTTCGAAGCTCGGGGAGAGGCTTAAAAACGTTGCCCGCCATATTCACCCGGTGCGTTGAAATGGAATGGAGAAGGGTGCTCTTTGTGCTCCTTGTCTGTCTTACCGTCACCGGCTCATCATGGTACCTCTACGACTTTGCATCACGGTCCGACCTCAGGGGATACATCGGGGATGAGGTCTGGTACGTCCCGGCATCGAGGAACGTCCTGCACCTTCTTGGGGTGGAGCTCCACTACATAAACGAGACCACCGGTTCCGAGGGTGTCAACATCATATTTTCCAACCAGAGCACTAGGATCCGGTACCAGTATGAGGTCGAGAAGATAGCCCTCAGGCACAACGCAACCTACGAGAAGGAGTACCTCAAATTTCCGGGTGTATACTTTGAGGTACCCCCAGACAACCTGGAATCCTTTCTCGGGGATGTGGAAGAGAAGCTGCCAGAGGATGCGTACTACACGGTCACAGGTTATTGGTATCCCGACAAGGACAACATCCAGAACTACCTCAACACGGAGCACCCTTTCCTGGGCAAGGATCTGATAATGCTGGGCATGCTCTTGGGGGACAGACCCATTAACTGGCGCCTGCCCGGCATAGTGGCCTTTGCCATTATACAGGTTCTCGTGGTTGTTGCAGCATACCGGATAAGCCGTAGCTACCTGGCGGCACTGATAGCGCTGGTTTTCACGGCCGCAGACCCCACGCTCCAAGCCCTGGGCGTTGCGGCCATGCTTGACATCCACGTGGCGCTCTTCGTCGCCCTGACGGTTGCGCTGATGGTTCTGGGGAGGGACAGCCTTGCTTCAGTTTCTTTGGGGCTGGCGGCGTCGGCAAAGCTCAGCGGCGGTTTTCTGTGGCCTGTTCTTCTGGTGAGGGCCCTCAAGAGGGAGAGGAGCTTTTTCGGCTTCGTTTTGAGGGTCTTTTTACTGCCTTCTGCAGCGTTTCTGCTTCCGAACCTGACAGCGATGGGTGCCATAGGGCCCAAGGAGTGGCTCCGACAGTTCTTGTGGAGCTTCAAGTGGCAGATAAGCCCCAAAGCCGGCCACCCCGCGGCGTCTCCTGTGTGGGAGTGGTTCATCAACAAGACCGCGTTTCCTCTCCACTACAACCCGAACATCTTTGCCCAAACGGACCCGTTCCTTCTCCTCGGAATGGCCGTGTTTATTTTCGCCCTTCCGTGGCTCTACAGGAAGCGGCCAGCAGTCTTGGTGCCCTTTGCCTCCTTCTGGAGCATCGTTCTGATGTTCGTGGTCTACTACGCTGTGGGCGGAAAAACTCAGCTGAGCTTCTATGCCACGATCCTCGTTCCTCCGGCGGCGGTTGTCATGGGGGTTGCCCTCAACGAGCTCCTCCGCTGGGAGGCTTTCAAGGAGTCCCTCCGGCTCTACTTGGGATGGTTGCTTGAAATAAAGGACAGGATAAGGGCGAGGCTGGGGAGGTAGACTACCCCTTTAAAAATTCCTGCAAACTTAGCTGTCCCTTTTTTCTGGTTTTCTTCGTCTTTTTCGCTCTCAGCTTTTCCTCTATCTTCCTCAGCGTCTTCCAGGTGCGTCTTACTATCGGCGGAAACTCGCCGTGCTCGCGGTAGTATTCCTCCAGAAAAGTCCTCGTCTTCGGGTCGCTTGGGTAGCCGCTCCCTATCTCACCGTACTCCTCCTTTAGCCTCTCTATTGCCCTATCACGCGTAACCTTGGCGAGGATTGAGGCCGCAGAAACTGGCACGAACCTGTCGTCCGCCTTGTGTTCGGCGATAATTTCGGCCTCGAAGTCCAACTTTTTCTTAATATCCTCCCCGAAGCGCTTCTCCTTCACGTCGGCGGCGTCAATGTAGACGACGTCGGATTTTATCTTAAGCGAGTTGAGGGCCTTGACAAAGTTCTCCACCTCGAACTCGTTTAATGTTCCTTCGCGCGAGTCTATCTCCTCTGGCCATAATTCAAGAATTACATAATCGTCTAAAAGTGCAATTATGTCATCGAACAGCCTTTCTCTCCTCTTCGGAGTGAGCTTCTTCGAGTCTCTAACGCCAAGCTCCTCAAGCTTTGGAACGTTCTCCTCGTCAAGGACGACCGCGGCAATCACCATCGGCCCGATCACAGGGCCCCTCCCCGCCTCGTCTATCCCCGCCAGCTTTTTCCCCAAAATTTCACCTCCTGAAGACAACCGCACCGTAGATGGCGCCCAGCATTATAGTGGCTATACCGCTGGGCGGTATGTCCGTGAGGTATGCGAGCGCCACGGATGATAGCTGAACTCCGAGGGTCAGGAACAGGCTCACGCCGAGGACTTTCCTCATGTCGCTGCTCACCATGAGCGCTATCGCGCCAGGTAGAACTGCCACGACCTGGAGGGTTATCAGACCGACCGTCTGGACTATCAGGGCGCCGATGGCGCCAACGAGGACATAGAGGATCATGAGGTAGGCCCTTGCACTGCCCCCGTAGCTCTCTATCCCCTCTGGGTCAAAGCTCAGGTAGAGGAAGTCGCGGTAGAGGAGGAGCATGACGAGGAACAGGAACGCGCCGCCGAGGACAAGCGCTGTTAGGTCGTTGAGGCTTATGAGGAATATGTCCCCCGTGAGGTAGGAGACTATACTCTCGCCGAGGGGGAAGTACGGCCTGGTTGCCATGACCTTGTAGAGGACACCGAAGCCGAGAACCGTTAGGCCGGCGACGAAGCTGGCGACTATCCCCACTGCGGAGTCGGGGGAAAAGCCCAGCTTTTCAAGGTGGGCTATCAGGAGCACTATTGCGACGGTGACGGTTAGGGCAGTGAGCATGACCAGGGAGAGGTTTTCGAAGAGCAGACCTAGGATCATTCCAAGAACCGCACCAAAGAGCAGGGAGTGGAAAAGCGCATGAGTTAGAAATGCCAGCCCCTTGGTGTTGATGAGGGGGCTGAGCATGCCTAGCAGGACGCTGACCATTATACTCGCCAAAAGCGCGCGGAGGAGGTACTCAGGCATCACCTTCCCCCACCCCCATGCTGGTGGAAGTGGGCATCTCCAGTAATGCAGAAGAGTCTTCCCTCAACGGGGATGACCTTCGCCAGCGGTCCGTAGACGGATTTGATAATGCTGTCTCTGAGGACTTCTTCCGGCCTGCCGAAGGCCACAAGGCGCCTGTTGAGCAGCATGACCCTGTCCCCCAGCTCTATTAGGGGGTTTATATCGTGGGTCGTTATTATCATGGTTATTCCTCTCTCCCTCCTTATCCTGTCGAGAACGTTCGCCACCTCGACCCTCGCACTGGGATCAAGCGCCGAGAGGGGCTCGTCCAGGAGGAGCAACTTGGGGTCGCTCATCAGGGCCCTCGCGAGAAGAACCCTCTGCTTCTGGCCACCGCTCAGCTCTCTGAAGAGCCTGTCCTTAACGTGAGCCAGCCCAACGAAGCCGAGAGCTTCCTCGGCTTTCTGGAGGATTTCCTTTGGGATTTTGAAGTGGACGAAGCCTTTCCGGTAGATGCCGCCCATGGCAACTACCTCAAGGGCCGTAAGCGGGACGCGCTCATTGAGCACATAGCTCTGCGGTACGTAGGAGATAAGTTCCTTGGCTTCTTCAGGTTTTCTGCCGAATACTTCAAGCTTTCCAGTATACTCCCTGTGGAACGCCGCTATGGTTCTCAGAAGTGTGGTCTTTCCTGCCCCGTTGGGGCCGAGTAGAAGCATGGTCTCTCCTTCATCCAGCTCGAAGGTTACATCTTCCACTGCTCTCCGTCCCTCGTAGAGTATTGTTAGATTCTCGGCCTTTACTGCCTTCATGGTTATCTCCAAAGTGTGCATTAGCAGGGTGCGCTTTTAAACTTTAATGTGCCATCAGTGGGCAGTTCTGGGTAATCTCTATGCAAAAATTTTAAAAGCACAGAAATGTACCCCCATTAGAAAATTTTTGCAAGGCTCAGGTTTATAAGGTCCTGGGTTGAGCGGAGGGAGGTGATGATCATGGTGTACCACAGGGGTGGAAACAAAAAGAAGAAGGACAGACAGGTTCAGGGAGACGAGGTTATCCGTGTCCCCCTGCCGGACAAGAGCAAGGGACAGCTCTTCGGAATTATCGAACAGGCCCTTGGGTCTGGCTGGATGGACGTCCGCTGTGAGGACGGAAAGATAAGGAGATGCAGGATTCCGGGCAAGCTCAAAAGGAGGATGTGGATGCGCGTCGGCGACGTCGTCATAGTCCAGCCCTGGCCCGTTCAGACGGACGAGAGGGGCGACATAGTCTACCGCTACACCAGAACCCAGGTTGACTGGCTCCTCCGGAAGGGCAAGATAAGCCAGGACTTCATAAGCGGCGGCGAGCTGCTGTTCTGAGTTCATCGATTTCAGTGGGCAACAGCGTGAGGAGCGATGCGCGAGGATTTCATAGAGCGCGAAGTCGAAGAGATGCTGGGCCTCAGAGAGAGGCGCGAGAAGGACAGTGAGCTCTATAAGATAGCCAACGAGGTCTTCGACAGAACCACAAAGGAGACCCTCGCTTACCTGCACAGAAGGGGCAAGATAGAAGCCCTCTACGGCGTAATCAGTACCGGAAAGGAGGCCAACGTCTTCGCTGGGATAGACGCCAATGGCAACAGGGTAGCGGTGAAGATTTACAGGACATATACCACCGAGTTCAGGCGGATATGGGAGTATTTGGCTGCAGACCCGCGCGTCGGCTACCTGCCGAAGGACATGCGCAAGCTCGTCTTCGTCTGGACGCGGAGGGAGTACAAGAACCTCCAGAGGGCCATCAAGTACGCGGTGAGGGTTCCGGAACCGGTAATCTTCCGCAACAACGTTCTGGTAATGGAGTTCATCGGGGACGAACTCCCCGCACCCAGGCTAAAGGACGTTGAGAGGGGGCTTTCCAAAGAGGACTTCGAGGAGCTTTATAACTTCACCATGGGCGTGATAGAGAGGCTGTGGAAGAGGGGCGATATGGTGCACGGGGATCTGAGCGAGTACAATATACTGCTCTGGGACAGGCCGGTGGTCATAGACTGGTCCCAGGCGACCGTTAAGAGGAACAGGATGAGCGTCGAGCTGCTGAAGAGAGACCTGAGGAATGTCATCAATTACTTCGGTAGGAAAGGCGTTGATGTTGATGATTTCGACGATAAGTTCCGTGAGCTTGTTGGGATTTAGAGGGTGAGAGCATGGACGAGTTTGAGAGACTCCTCAAAAAGTACGAGCGTATTGACAAGGATGGCAGGCCTCTACGGGAGGAACCCGAGGTTGAGATAGACTACGCAGCCGAGGGCGAGCAGGAGGAGTTCCTGAGGATACCCAAAGACAGGGTGGCCGTTGTTATCGGTAAGAAAGGGCAGACGAAAAGGGAGATCGAGAGGAGGACAAAGACGAAGATAGAGATAGACAGCGAGACGGGAGAGGTCTTCATAACCGCCACGAAGGAAACCGACGACCCGCTCGCCGTCTGGAAGGCACGCGATGTCGTCATGGCCATTGGAAGGGGATTCTCCCCCCAGAGGGCCTTCAGGCTCTTCAACGAGGGCGAGACCCTTGAGGTGATAAACCTCACCGACATAATTATCGGCAACGACAAGAACGCCCTCCCGCGCGTTAGGGGTAGGATAATCGGAAGGAAGGGAAGGACGAGGGAGATAATAGAAGAGATGAGCGGGGCGGACATAAGCGTCTACGGGAAGACCGTCGCGATAATCGGCAACCCGATACAGATAGAGGTTGCCAAGACCGCCATAGAAAAGCTCGTGAAGGGCTCACCCCACGGGGTCGTTTACAGGTACCTCGAAAGGCGGAAGAAGGACCTCGAACTTGAGAGCTCCGCCTACTACGAGGCCCTAGAGGGCGGCCCTGTGGACTTTAAGGATCACTCCGGAGAAGACTCCGAGGACGAAGAGTTTTGGGAGGACTGAAGATGGCCGAGGCGAAGCAGCTGTTTAAGGAGTTTAAGATACAGAGCGTCAGCGAGTTCTTCAGGCGAAACGCGGCAATGCTCGGCTATACGGGCAAGATACGCTCCCTCACCACCGTCATCCACGAGGCCGTAACAAACTCCCTCGATGCCTGTGAGGAGGCCGGAATACTGCCCTACGTCCGCGTTGAGATCGAGGAACTCGGAAGGGAGCACTACAAGGTTATAGTTGAGGACAACGGGCCTGGAATCCCGGAGAAGTACATAACCCACGTCTTCGGCAAGATGCTGGCCGGAACGAAGGCCCACAGGAACATACAGAGCCGTGGCCAGCAGGGTATAGGTATAAGCGGTGCCGTCATGTTCGCCCAGATAACGAGCGGAAAGGCGACCCGCGTTATAACCTCAACGGGCGACGACAAGATAATCGAGGCCTGGGTCAAGATAGATGTCGACAAGAACGAAGGCAAAATCGTCAGGAAGGAGAAGCACCCCAATCCAAAGGGCTGGCGCGGCACTAGGATAGAGCTCGAAGTGAAGAACGTCCGCTACGTCCGCTCGAAGCAGGGCGTTTACTGGTACCTCAAACTCACCGCGATAGCAAACCCCCACGCCCACATCGAGCTTATTGAACCGGACGGAAAGCTCATTGTCTTCCCGCGTTCGAGCGAAGAAATACCCGAGCCGCCGGTCGAGATGAAGCCTCATCCGCGCGGCGTTCTAACGGACGACGTTTACCGTATGGCCAAGAAAACGAGGAGGAACACCGTAAAGCGCTTCCTCATCGGTGAGTTCTCGCGCATAAGCGACAAGAAGGTTGACGAGCTTATCGAGTACATCGCGGCGCTGAGGCTCATAAAGACCGAGAAGGACAAGAACGTCCAGGAGCAGCTCTACGAGAGGCTCGCGAAGGGGGAAGTCAAAGCCGTCCTCCGCTCCTTCAGAGGCTACACCAAGGTCGTCAAGCAGGTCGCCAAGATCATGGAGAAGCCGCCGGAAAAGCTCACCTGGCAGGAAGCCGAGGAGATCGTCGAGGCCTTCAAGTACATGAAGTTCCTCGCACCGCCCACCCACGGTTTAAGGCCCATAGGGGAGGAGAACATTGAGAAAGGTCTGAGGGGAATCCTCAAGCCGGAGTTCGTCACGGCGGTAACTAGGCCGCCGAAGGTCTACTCCGGTGGTATCCCCTTCCAAGTCGAGGTCGGCCTAGCCTACGGCGGAGAAATCCAGTCCGGCTTTGATCTGCTCCGCTACGCCAACCGCGTTCCGCTCCTTTTCGATGCTGGTTCGTGTGTGACCACTCTGGCGGCGCGCTCGATAGACTGGAAGCGCTATAAGGTGGACGACCTTGAGAGGGCCCCGCTCGTGCTCATGATAAACGTCATCAGCGTCCACGTGCCCTACACCGGAACCGGGAAGCAGAGCATAGCCAACGTCGATGAAATCCAGAACGAAATAAGGCTGGCAATAATGGACGCCGCCAGAAAGCTTCAGACCTACCTCAGCGGCAAGCACAGGCGTCTAGCACAGGTGAAGAGGAGGAAGACCTTTGAGAAGTACGTGCCAGAGATAGCCAGAGCCCTGAGCGTCCTGACCGGGGAGCCGGAGGAGGCCATCAGGGAGTATTTCATATCATATATAGAGAACCACTTCGCGGCCAAGGCAAGCCAGGCCGGTGCCGGGGAGGTGAGCGAGAATGCCTAAATCCAAAGCGGTGAAGCGCGAGAAGCCGAAGGAGAGGTTCTCCTACGACCCCACCAAGGTGCTCAATAAGCTGGAGGAGTACGGAAGGAGGATCCTTGAAGACATAAAGGTCGGAAAGAACCCCTACTTCGACATACCTACGCGCGGCCTTAACAACGTCTACTTCGACGAGAAGAGGCGCGTCATCAGGATGGGCGACAAGCTCTCAAGGCGCTACTTCCTCAACGTCGCCCACACGAGGAAGTTCATGCAGACGCTCCTCCTTATGGCATACGTCAAGCGCCTCGTTTCCGAGAACAAGCACGCGAGCCTTCGTGAAGCCTACTACGCTAACAAGCACACCATTCCGGGCACTAAGGAGAACACGTTTGAAGACCAGCGAGAGAGCGACCCGATAATAGAGGACCTTGAGAGGATGATGGGCGTTCTCCGTGAGGAGATGCACCTTACAGCGGACAGGCGCGGTTACATCTACGGCGACATCGTGATACGCGACGGCGAGGACGAGTTCAACACGAGCAAGCTCGGCATGGGCGGCTGGGCAGTTCCGGGAACGGTGGAGCACCTCCAGTTCGTTGAGGTCAACGTGGACTACGCTTTGGTCGTCGAGACCGCGGCCATGGCCGACCGTCTCATCGAGGAAAAGTTTCCGAAGAAGGAGAACGCCCTCATCATAGCCACCCAGGGCCAGGCCTCACGTGGAGTTAGGAGGCTCATTCACAGGCTCCACTACGAGGAAGGGCTGCCCATCATAGTCTTCACCGATGGAGACCCCTACGGTTGGTACATTTACTCCACCATAAAGCAGGGCTCCATCAACCTCGCATACCTCAGCGAGAAGCTGGCAACCCCTGAGGCCAAGTTCGTGGGCATGACCATGGACGACATAGAGCGCTATGGCCTCAAGAACGTCACCGAGAAGCTCAAGGGCATACCGCCAAACAAGAAGGGCGGTCCGACGGGCGACTACAAGAGGATCATCGAGGAGATGAACTACCCGTGGTTCCAGAACAAGGAGTGGCAGAGGCAGCTCCAGCTCGCTCTCAAGATGGGGGTCAGGATAGAGCAGCAGGCCCTGGCGAACAAGTCTCTTGAGTTCGTCGCGAAGAGGTACCTCCCCGAAAAGATAAACAACGGTGAGCTGCTGCCATGACGACGACGGAAGAGCTCGTCGCGCAGGTCAACAAGATACTGGACGATATCGGTATAGACATGGACGGGCTATTCGAGACCTTCGACGTCCCGTCTATCTCCTACCGTTTGAGGGAAAACCTCTCGCTCCTGCAGGAGCTGGAGGAAGACCTCTCTAGGCGCGTTGGTGAGGTTACGCCCTCAGCTGGGTTCTCCGACAGGAAGAACAGGGACCCCCACATCCAGTGGATATACAAGAAAAAGCGCAATAGGGTTCTAGCCCTTGAGAGGCTCAGGGCGGCCATAACAGCACACAAGATGGCCCTCGCTCTGATCTCGGCCAACTACACCTTCTTCCTCGGAAAGAGGCTGATAACTATCAAGGAACTGACGAGGGAGAACGTCGAGAACGTGAGGGCGGTTCAGAACCCCGTCCAGCTCGGAAGGGTTGAGGCCCTGCCGCATCTGGCTTACTCCGGCGATGTCCTGAGGCTTCTGGCCAGGGAGAGCATAGCGGTGAGGGAAGCCTTCAAGTTCATAAAGGGCAAGCTCCGCGAGAAGGGAACCGTCAGGACGCGCGGTCTGCGCATAGAGGTCGAGTACTGGGAGAACAACAGGCTCAAGAAGGCGCGCATTGATCTGCCTGCCGATGCCGACATAGAGGGCGAGCTGAGGCAGCGCTATGGAAAGCGCTTTCGCTGGAGGGTTCTCAGCTTCGTCAAGACCAGGGGGGTCCTCATAAACAACCACTACACCGTCGACAACCTCGCGCTGGCTTACTCAATCCTCGACCCCGAGGACGGGGCCAAAAAGCTCGGCCTCGACCTCTTCCGCTACTACTTCCTCACGTCGGAGAACGACAGGGAAAGCCTCGGCCTCTACCCAGATATAAGGCTCTGCATCGACTGCCACTACTCGATATTTGACCTCCCCTTCAGCGATGAGCCGGGCTTCAGGACGGGCCACGGCAGTATGCTCCTCATTAGGAAATGCGAGATGGAGAAGGCTCTGGTCGGCAGGAGGAAGGACATAGCCAACATCCCGAACCACCTGCTCGGGGGGGTCCTCCTCTACGGCATGAGCGGTTACAGCGAAAGGAAAGTGGCCGAACTCCTTGGAATCTCTGAGGACGAACTGACCGAGGCAATAAAGAAGTTCGTCATCTCGGGCCTGCACAAGACGCTCTTTGCCGACACGAAGAAGTTCGAGAAGTTCATGCCGAAGAGCGACAGGGCGAAGCAGTTCTTGGCCCTCCTCCAGGGGTGAGGATATGAGGGTGGAGATAAAGGCCAGGAACAACGAGGAGCTGATAAGGAAGCTCAACGAGAGGCTGAACGAGGAGGTTACCGAGGTCTACGTCAACCTCCGACCGACGAAGGAGATACTCGTGAGGATCCTCGAACGCGCCCCGAACGTGAGGCGCATAAGCTGTCCCCCCAGCCTCTACCCCAAAGTCTCGAAGAAGGTCATCTCGGCCCTGGCACAGATGGGCATCGAGCTCGTCCCAGAGGGCTACCCGCGAGGCAGACCGAGGAAGTACGACGAGAGGACGGTAAGGCAGGTGAGGGAGCTTCTCATGAGGGGTGTCCCAGCGAAGGAGATAAGCTCCCGCATGGGGATTCCCCTCAGGACTGTCTACTACATGATAGAGCAGGCCGAAAAGAGGGGGTAGTCTTTTATAAATCCTCTTCTACTATGAGACTGTGAGGAACATGGAGCGGTACAGGGCGTACGTCGCTCTCACCATGGGTACTATAGTTGTGGCTTCTGCTCTTCTTCAATCGTCCACGATTCACGGCGGGACGACCGTATTTAATTTCGAGTGGTACATCTTCCTGTCGAGCCTCTTTCTCTTAGGTGCGGCCGGCTATGTTATCAGGATGCTCCTGGAGGAGGGGCCGGTTATAGGCGGGAGAAAGACTGAGAAAAAACAGCTCGTAAGGCAGGTGGTAACCCTTCTGGCACTTATGGTTGCGGTATACCTCCTGACTCACAAAAAGCCCGAGGAACTAACGGAGGGCAGGGGGATAGGCAGAAGCATTTCGGGTCTGTGGTACAACGTTACGCCCAGCGAGTTCGTCGTGGTCTGGCAACAGTTCCCGGACTGGACATACATCATTCCGCTGGCCCTTTTTGTGATCCTTGTTGTAACTGCAAAGCGCAGGAGAAAAAGAAAATACCCGTTTGAGGTAAAGTTCGAGCCGGGGATGACCTACGACAGCATTGAAGGAACCCCCGCGGAAAGGGTTATAAAAATGTACAAGAATGTCGTTGCCGGTCTCGTTATGAAAGGCTACCCCTACAGGGAGAGCTGGACCCACTGGGAGCATGAGGAGAGGCTGAAGGAGATATTCCCAGACCTGAAAGACCTCGACACCCTGACGAGGATATTCGAGAGGGCGAAGTACGCCGGCAGGCTGGACGAGAGGGATGTTTCCCTCGCCCGCGAGAGCTACGAGCGGCTGATGTCCTTTCTGAGGTAGTCAGAACCTCCGACGGGCGGGGAAAAAGATTTAATAACCGGACGGCTTGTATTCCTATTGGTGATTGTAATGATCCGTCCTGTGCCGATGAAGACTTCGATGTATTCCATAAACAGGTTTTTGGACACCGAGTATGGGGACTTTGGCTTCGCCGTTGAAGACCTGAAGCTGTTTCCCGGCGGGAGGTATCTGGCAGTTCTGGTAAGACTGGACGACGACTCAAGGTTCATACACGTTTTTGGAACAAGAGGGCAGCCCCTCGAAGGTTGGGAGAAGGGCATTCCCGTGCCCTGTGCGGACGAAGTGGTAATGCTCCCCGAGGAAAGAAAACTTGCGGTCTTTACAAAGTGCGGAACGGGAGAGGTCAAAATCTATCCAATTCAGTCAGCCGATCCGGAATCGGAGGCGCTCTCAGTAACGTTTACCAGACTGCCCCTTTATGTCAGCTTCACTTCCCGGGGGAGGCTTTTGGTGTTCTGTGATTATAAGGTGGAGTACTTTGCACCTGCGGATATTGAGGTCATTAAGATTCCAACGCCACGGAATGGCTTTGCGTACATCCATTCGGTAAAGGACACGGAGGACTCACTTTATCTGCTCTATACATTCAAAGAGAATCAAAAGCCGCGCCTGGAGCTGGGAAGAGTCCCACTTCCGATGTTTCCTTACTACTCTTCCCTGGAGTTCTGGGATGGCATTGAGACCCTCTCAAAATCCAGCATTGTGCCTCAGGGAGGAAGGCCCGTAGGGGACATATGGCTGGAAAACGGCTCTTTTATGGCAGCTCTCGGCACCAAGGGGGGAAATGAGGTTTACATCATGAGCCCCGCCGGAACGAAAGTGGCACTGCTTCCCGGGGAGCTGGTGTTCCTATCATTCACATCCAGAGGACTTTTTGTCATAACGGGTATTTACGGTGGAAACCTGAAGGCCGGGCTCGTACCCTTCGATGTCATTAACACAGCCGAAAGGATAGGGGTAGAAGATTTCCGCGGGAATGCGATTCTGGGGAGGTATGTCCCAGGGGTCGTTAATCCAAAGTTTGCGGGAATATCAATGGATGGAGGAGTTCTTTACTTCGGCAGAAGCGGGGGCAAAAGTTCAGGTGGAACTTTTTACTACTTCCTCCGCAGGGACGTGGACTATCTGTACCAGCTCGAGGTGTCTGAAACGCCGGGTTGGGAAGCCAAATCCAAGGAAGCGGCCTCCGAACTTGGGCTGGAGGGACACAAAAAAGGGGAAGTGACTGGGAAAGTTGGAGGGACGTTTCTAGAGCCCCTGCTCAGGAGGTTCAAGCAGCTCATCATCTACGGACCACCTGGCACAGGTAAAACATACCTGGCGCTTAAAACTGCCAAAAACGCGGAGTTTGTCACCTTCCACCAGTCTTACAGTTATGAGGATTTCGTGGAGGGGTTCAGACCCTTTGAAAAAGGGGGGAGTGTTGTATACAGTGTCTCCGACGGAGTATTTAAGCGTCTGGCAGTGCAGGCAATATACGACTCCTTGCTGGAGGAATTCCGGGAACACAAAAACAACGCAGGGTATGAAGATATGAAGTTGGCCGTCCAGAAGTTCCTAGAAGAAAGGAGAAAAGGGAAAAAGACTGCTATTAAGCCCCGGAGAGAATTCTACATGGTAATTGATGAAATAAACAGGGGCAATATAAGCAGAATACTCGGTGAGCTGATAACCCTCCTTGATCCCGATAAAAGGCTGGGTGCCCCAAACGAGACTATAGTGACCCTTCCATACTCGGGAGAGCTTTTTGCGCTACCCCCCAACCTGTACATAGTTGCCACCATGAACTCGGCGGACAGAAGCATAGCGATGCTCGATATTGCACTCAGGAGGAGGTTCGCATTCGTGGAACTGTCTCCAGATCCCGAGAAGCTCAGAGGGATACATGTGGATGGGATAGACCTGGAACACCTCCTAACGAGAATAAACTCCATCATTGAGCAGGAAAAGGGTAAGGACTACACCATAGGGCACGGGTACTTTCTCGATGTTTCCTCCGCGGACGACCCAAGGCAGGCGCTCTACCTAGTCTTCTACCACAAGGTGCTGCCCCTTTTCCAGGAGTACTTTTACGGGAACTGGGAGCACCTTCGATCTCTCTATCCGGGTTTTGAGTTCATAGACGAGAGGGGGAGGATAATTCGGATGAACCTTGACGAGTTCATGGATGCCCTCCGCAGGCTGGTGGGGTCAGAATGAGGGCGGTGACCCTTTACGAGTTCCAGAGAAAGTACCTCCAAAGTCTCCGGGCTGAGGATATAAAGGTATCTCCCTCCGAGCTCCAGAGGTTTTTTGAGTTCATCAACAGGACTTACGGTCATGAAAATGACGTTCTGAGCCTGAGATACGACGTCAGCAGGGGGGACTACTACATCCAGGCCCATGGGAGTGTGGGCTTCGCATACTACCTTGGGGATGAGCCGTTCATGATACAGGTTCTTCCAAAACCATACAGGCACGATCCCGACCAGAGGCGCTCTATGAAGTTCTTCCTCAGCCTGCTCAACCTGAGCGGCAGCTTGGGTATGAGCCCACGCGATATAGAGCTTGCTGTCTCCGCCTACCAGGACGAAGGCGAGTTGATCCATGAGCTGTTCTTTTACCTTTACGTCTCCCAGCTGGGAAGGAAAATATTCCACGGGATGTACCAGGAGTACAATGAACTCGAAGAGAACGCCAAGACCATCCGGGGGAGGGTGCTCCTTTCGCGTTTGATCAGGACAGCGCCCGGGCAACTGGATATTCCCGTTAGGCATTCGATCCTTGGAATCGACAACCCGCTGAACAGGGTATTGAGGGCCGCACTTGAAGTGGTGACGGAGAACTCGGAGTGGAACGGGGTGAGAAGGGCGGCGGGCTCCCTTCTTGAGTACTTTAGGGGGGTTGGACAGCTCAATCAAAACGATTTCCACAGGGTGTCCTTCAACCCCCTGAACGAGAGGTTCAGGCCAGTCTACATCCTCGCAACAATAATCCTTAGGGGGTTCGGCAGAAGAAGTCAAAGGGGCACGGTGCAGCAGGGAGTTTTTATAGATATGGCGCACCTATTTGAGAACCTGGTGTACCACACAATAAAGAGGGCCCTAACTGGGAGGGGGATAGTCTACAGGGACTACGTTCTCCCGCACCTTGTTAAAGATTCCCGGAAGGTTGAGGCAGAACTGGGAGCCGTTTTTACTTTCGGGCCCCCTCTTCCGGATATACTGATTGTAACAGATTCTGGGAAATGCGTGGTTGAGGTCAAATACCGCAGTCTCCTTGTAAAGATGCGAGGGAAGTGGCGGAGAAAGCTCGTCCGG
The DNA here is from genome assembly GCF_012027355.1 of Thermococcus sp. M36. Lineage (NCBI taxonomy): Archaea > Methanobacteriati > Methanobacteriota > Thermococci > Thermococcales > Thermococcaceae > Thermococcus > Thermococcus sp. M36. The sequence continues at coordinate 44,103 of NZ_SNUH01000001.1, read as the reverse complement.
AACAGCGAGGAGCTCTACCAGATATACTCCTATTCCCGCCTCGCCGGTGGAAGTGCGGCGATCGTTTATCCCCGCTTGGAGGGGGCGTACAACCACTGGATCCCCGACATGTTTGAGCCCGGCGAAGAGGTTCTCAGCTTCTTCGACGGTACGCCCTTTGGACTCTTTGGATACGAGCTCTCTAGAGTCGGGACGGACGTGTTTATAACCCGAAACGGTGTCGTCTTGAGAGACTCGGTTGCCAAAAACCTTAGGGAACACCTGCTGTCTCTATGTGGGGGAAAATAGGTGAAGCACATCACGGCGTACATTTAAAAAGTCCCCCGCATAGATGCCCCTAAAAAGAGGGTGATGCTCATGCCGATATTTGAGACCCAGGAAGAGGTTCCCGAGATTAGAGAGCGTCTTCACCGTGTTGGAATAACGAATCTCCGCACGGTGGCAAAGATAAACTGGAAAGGGAAGGTGTACACTTTTCTCCCGCTCTTTGAGATAACTATCGACGTCCCGGAGGAGAAGAAGGGCATACACATGAGCAGGCTCGTGGAGAGCATAACGGAAGCGATGAGCGAGGCTGTTGAGGAAGAGGTAATGGAAGCCCACAGCTCGCTTGAAGAGCTTGGAAAGGCCGTCATTTATAGGCTCGAAGACAAGCACCCACACAAGAGGGCTGAGGTCTGGATAAGAACTCACCTTATAATCCCTCGCGAGACTCCGGCGAGCAAAAAGACAACCTACGAGCCCTACGACGTTGAGGTCGGTGTCATCAAGAACGAGGACGGAAGCTTTGAGAAGATTCTGAGGGTTAAGGTTATCGGAAACACCGCCTGTCCGCACGCTATGGCGAACAACAACGGCAAGACGCACATACAGAGGGCGATAGGCGAGCTTGAGGTGAGAACGGCCTTTGACGAGGAGATAGCACTTGAGGATATGATAGACGTCGTTGAGAGCTCCTTCAGTCACCCAACCTACACTCTGCTCAAGACGGTGGATGAGAACGCCGTCGTTCAGGGCATGTACAGGAACCCGAAGTTCGTCGAGGACGTTGCGCGCGAGATATTCGCCAAGGCGAAGAAGCGCTTTAAGGGCAGGATTCATGTGAGGGTCATCAGCAACGAGAGCATCCATAAGCACGACGTCATAGCGGAGACGTGGAGCTGAAGGGAGTTCGAAGCCCAATACATGTTCACCATTTTCCGGCAATCGAAATTTTTCGCGCTGATGGAACGTTTTGTTAAATTATTTCACTAATACTGGCATAACCCGGTTATTAACTCCGGATATTTCATGTCATTGCTTGCGCTATGTAATGGCAGTAACACAGTGTCACCGATTTTTTTTTGGAATTCATACCTAAACTTTGAAGTAAAAGTTAAATATTGTATCTGAAGTATCATATATTGCCCGACAGGACGTATTAATTACCTTCGGGCAGGAGGGTCGGCACCATGAAGAAGCTGGTTGTCATACTGTTCGGCCTGCTGGTAGTGGCGGCAGGGTTCGCGGCAGCGACGATCTGGCAGACCACGGTAGTTAGGAGTTATAAAGTAGGGGATTATGGGTGGGCTCTTGCTGAAGTTGGTGTGAAATACGATGTCAGCCAGCCGTATACTAACTACGAGATTATATATAAATATGGAAATGGTGGATTGACCCCGAATGCTGAGGAGATAAGAAAGTATACAGGGGTGCCGTATGCGCGGGTGGAGAAAAAAGAGTCTAGCAATGGAATAACAGTCACAACAACGGTCTATGTTACTGGTTTAGTAGTAGTCGATAAAGTTATCGCATCAGCAGGATGGCCCAACACTTGACATTGGTCTCTTTTTCTTCTTTGTTTTCACAATAACTAAGAGCCTTCTCTTGGAATGGGGGTGGAAATATTGAAGTCGTTGACTAAATATTTTAGGTTGCTAATGTTTTTACTCCTTCTCATTTTTCCAACATATGTCTTAGCTGAACCCTATTGGGCTAGACCCGGGGTCTACATTGAATATATAGCCCAAAGATACGATCCATACTTTGATTTGGTCAGAGGAGGTACTCCAGATCAAATACATACTGCTGAAGTTTTCCTTGATGTCAATGGTACCCTATTTATGATTTCTGCAAGTAGCAATACCACCGTTAGGTTTGACATTTTAGACAAAAAAGAGGGATACCTAAAAGTCCGGGCAATAATTGAGATGGAAAACGTGACGATTTCGTCCATATTCTTGAATGGAACGCAATATCCGGTCTTTTGGGATAGTGAAAGTATTATGTCAAAAAAATTGCTTCCAAGCCATGATGCAGGATTCCGTGACTGTGTCTGGCTTGAAGTTAAGCTGGACAAGATTCAAATCTCGGGAACGTACCTAATACGACTTAGTGATGGTGCGGTCTTCGATATGGATGGCAACTATTATGGACATACGTTCCTATGGATTGATCCAAACAATTCCCTAAAAGTGAATGAAACGTTTTCTGTTATGGGAAATACAAATGTCACTATTTGGGCTGTGGGTACCTTCAATGAGTCAGTAATGACATATTATGGACAATTTGGTCCCCCATTGATTTCGGTTATGGTGACAACGGGAGACTTTGAGCTGTCGCAGAAAGTTGATAAAAAACGCAGATATTCCCTGTTTGAGGTGTCTTTCAATGGACCAAGTGCTGGGATAATTTATGACCCATCAACTGGAATCGCAGTATATCCAGCAGTGATAGGAACCGCTCCTTACGCTGATTTCTATGCAATAGGCATAAGATGGGCAGTGTTTGAGGATCAGCTATCAGGATATCAGATGCTGGCGAAAAAAGACAGTTCTTGGAAATTCGGCCTTGTGCTCTATGACACTAATGCAGATTTTGGAGCCGTTGAGACCGTAGAGTATCCGAGACCTAAAACCCCGATGGGATATATCTTCTACGGCATTCTGAGCCTCCTTGGTGCTGTTGTTATCTGGAGTATGGCAGAAAGACGGAGGTGAGCTCATGGGACGCATCTACACTCTCTTCCGGTGGGAGATGAACGACACCATAAAAAGCGTTCTCCTCATTTTTGGGATTTCATTGGCGGGGATGTCTATGAAGCAGGTCCTAATGGGAGTAAGCCACTATACAGGGTTTGCATCTGGGACTGAAATTCAACTCTTTGGTGCCTCCAATGCTGGTGGAATATTAACTTCAATCCAGGAACTCCTTTCCCTTGACGACGTCTGGACACTTCTGAGCTTCCTTGTCCTGCTCCTTGGCGCTTTGACCTTCCGCTACGACAGGGACAGCGGCGTTGCACGTTCGATCTATTCCCTTCCCTACTCCAACACCGAGATATTTGGGGTAAAGCTCCTGTCGTTGCTGATCTACGGGTTCCTGATGGTCCTGCTGCCCTTCGTCTACGTCACCCTGACCACTTACGCTAGCATAGCCGGCTATCTCACGGAGATAACGTCGAGCTTCATCGGCGATGCGCTGACCCTGGTCGTCTTCCTCGTGCTCTACCTGATAGCGGTTGCCACTCTGGTATCCCTCGCCTCGCCCAACGCATTTCTTGCCTTCATGGTGGGCTTCGCCCTCATATACGCGCCTAGGGTCATTGGGACGTCGGAGATACCGCCCCAGCTCTTCATTGACGCTATAGCTCGGAGCGGAAGTGCAGACTTCACTCCCTTCACCGTACACTACCTCGGCTGGGGCCTGCTCGTCCCTGCTATCCTCTTCGCCGTATCGTGGGTTCTAATCAGGAGGAGGGATGTGGTGTGAGGTTCTGGGCGGCTCTCCTCGCGGCAATGCTGATGCTCACCGCTGGCTCACTCTGGGTTTACAGCTCCTACGAAGACAGAGTGGGTTCCATAGGGCCAGTTTTCCTCTCGCCGGTGGAGCATCAGGGAAACGTCACCAGCATGGACTACGTCACTGCCCACACGCCCACCAGCTCACTGGTGGAGGCGTCATGCAACGGCAATGGAATGGTTGAGGTGTACGACATCATCACGGGAAAACAGATAGATAGGCACGGTGTCTACAGCCACGCAAAGTATCAGTTCGTCCTCCCCCGTGAAGGGGACTACCTCATAATCAACAACGGCACCGACAGATTGACCTGCTCGTTCAGGTTTATAAAGAATTACCCGACTAAAGAAGTTCAGGACGCGCTCTACATCAGCGGCTCCGTCTTCGCTCTTCTCCTCGCTCTCGTGGTCTGGAGGTGGGCCAGATGACGCTGATAGAGGCAAAAGAACTTAGGAAAATCTTCGGAAGCATAAGGGCGCTCGACGGCGTAACGGTTGAGATTCCCGAAGGGATAACCCTCATCCTCGGCCCCAACGGCGGCGGAAAGAGCACCTTCCTCAAGCTGGCAACGGGGGTCTACAGGCCGACCTCCGGAGAAATCCTCGTATTCGGGGAGAGGCCGTGGAACAACGGAAAGCTGAAGGCACGCTTTGGAGTCGCCTACGACCCGCCAGCGTTTCCACAGTTCGTGACGGGAAGGGAGTGGCTCACACTATTCGCCAGGAGCAAGGGGTTTGACGAAGAAGACGCCGAGAGGGCCGCGGAGCTCTTCGACGCCAAGTCATTCCTTGACAAGAGGATAAACGGCTACTCTTCGGGGATGCTCAAGAGACTTTCACTCGCCCAAGCCTTCGTAGGGAAGCCGGAGCTAATATTCCTCGATGAGCCCCTCGCGAACATAGACTTTGACAGCATGGAAAGGGTCATCGAGATAATCGAGGACATGAAAGGCAGGACAAACTTCGTGATAATCAGCCACATCTGGGAGCCGCTTCTCCCCGTGGTAGACTGGGTGGTCGTCATAGGGAACGGAAAGCTCGTCCTGAGTGGGAAGGCAGAGGAAGTGCAAGAGGAAGTTGAGAAGCTGTTTAAACCACGCATAAGACGCTCAAAGATGGGAGAGGCCCCGGAGGGCCCTCCCCGGGGCAGGAGGGTCGGCAAACTCCAAGCGGAGGTGAACCACCTGAAGTGGAAGCCCATGCCGGTTAATATTTTTGGGAATTAGATTTATTAAACTTTTTCCCCTCTTTTCCTGGGGGACATTATGAAGCTCGTCCACGACCCCATCCACGGCCACATCGAGCTTAATGACTTTGCTGTGAGGCTCGTTGACACGCCTGAGTTCCAGAGGCTGAGGAGAATAACTCAGCTTGGGCTGGCGTACCTTGCATATCCATCCGCAAGGCACACACGCTTTGAGCACTCACTGGGAACGTTCTGGCTCGCGAAGAAGATAGCGGAGAACAACAGGGATACAGTTGAAGGAGCGGTGGCGTACGCCGCACTGCTCCATGATCTCGGACACTATCCATTCTCCCACACCCTTGAGGCACTCTACGGGAGCCATGAGGAGAACACGAGGCGGGTTCTTAAAGAGGGCGAAATCCGAGATGTCATAGGGGAGCGCTACTCCCTCAAAGAATTCCTCAGCCTTCTCAAGCACCCGATAGTGAGCGGGGACATCGACGCCGACAGGATGGACTACCTCGTGAGGGATGCCTACTACACCGGCGTTGCATACGGACTCGTCGACCTCGACAGGCTTATAAGAAACCTCCGCTACGACGGCGAAAAGCTCATCATAGGGCAGAAGGGGATAATGGCCGCTCAGTCGCTGCTCCTCGCCAGGAGCATGATGTATCCGACCGTCTACCAGCACCATGTTTCTAGGATAGCGTCGGCGATGCTCATCAAGGCAGTCGAGCTTGAGAGAATAAGTGAGAAAGAAATCGCCGCCATGGACAAGGTCGATTTAATCGCCCGCCTTAGGAGAAGTGAGCGCGATGAGGTCAGGGAGCTGGTGAAGGCCATCGATGACAGAAGGCTCTATAAGCGCGTAGTTTATACCAATGAAGAGCTCAAGAATGTCGAGGAGCTTAAAAAGGCTCTTGAAGATGAGTTCGGCCACTTGGCTATTCTCGACTACCCACTGAAGCCGAAGTTCGAGGAGAAGAACGCATTCGTTGAGGGAGGCCAGAGGTTAAGCGAGGTCTCCCCTCTCGTCAGGAGTCTGGTGGAGCTCAAGGACACGCACTGGCGCTGGGGGGTTTACGCGAGGGAGGACGTCAGGGAGGATGTCAGGCGATTCGTGGTAGACCTCCTTGGCTGAAGTGGCTGGCTTTTCTTTTTGCTTCCAAAAACCTTAAGTAGTTTGAACGTTTTCGCCTGACCTCGATTTTGCGCTGGGAAAGATTTATAACCGCACCTTTTAAGTGAGTGGTGAACAAGCTCATCAGGTTAGAAGGTGGTGTAAATGGGAAGAAGGGAAGAGATGATTGCGAAGATTAAGGAGCTCATGACCCAGCCCGAGAGGATTAGGAACATGGGTATTGCCGCTCACATTGACCACGGTAAGACTACGCTGAGCGACAACCTGCTCGCTGGAGCAGGTATGATTAGCGAGGAGCTTGCCGGAAAGCAGCTCGTCCTTGACTTCGACGAGCAGGAGCAGGCGAGGGGAATCACCATTAACGCTGCAAACGTCTCGATGGTTCACACCTATGAGGGCAAGGAGTACCTCATCAACCTCATCGACACTCCTGGTCACGTTGACTTCGGTGGTGACGTTACCAGGGCCATGCGTGCCATCGACGGTGCGATCATAGTTGTTGACGCCGTCGAGGGTGTCATGCCCCAGACCGAGACCGTCCTCAGGCAGGCCCTCAGGGAGTACGTCAAGCCGGTCCTCTTCATCAACAAGGTCGACAGGCTCATCAAGGAGCTCAAGCTCGGCCCGAACGAGATCCTTCAGAGGTTCGCCAAGATCATCACCGACGTCAACAGGCTCATCAAGAAGTACGCTCCGGACGAGTTCAAGAGCCAGTGGATGGTCAAGGTCGAGGACGGTAGCGTCGCCTTCGGTAGCGCCTACTACAACTGGGCCCTCAGCGTTCCCTACATGAAGAAGACTGGCGTTTCCTTCAAGGACATCGTCGAGCTCACCAACGCCGGCGACCTTAAGACCCTCAGGCAGAAGGCTCCGCTCCACGTCGTGGTTCTCGATATGGTCGTCCGCCACCTCCCGAACCCGCTCGAGGCCCAGAAGTACAGGATCCCGCACCTCTGGAGGGGCGACGTCAACAGCGATGTCGGTCAGGCCATGCTCAAGTGTGACCCGAAGGGCAAGATGGTCATGGTCGTTACCAAGATCATCCTCGACAAGCACGCGGGTGAGGTCGCCACCGGCCGTGTCTGGAGCGGTACCGTGAAGACCGGCCAGGAGGTCTACCTCATCAGCGCCAAGAGGAAGGCCAGGATCCAGCAGGTCGGTATCTACATGGGTCCTGAGAGGGTCAACATGGAGGCCGTTCCGGCCGGTAACATCGTCGCCGTCACCGGACTGCGCGACGCCATGGCCGGTGAGACCGTCGCCCAGGAGCAGATCGAGCCGTTCGAGGCGCTCCACTACACCAGCGAGCCGGTCGTTACCGTGGCTATAGAGGCCAAGAACGTTAAGGACCTTCCGAAGCTCATCGAGGCCCTCCGCCAGCTCGCCAAGGAGGACCCAACTCTGCACGTCAAGATCGACGAGGAGACCGGCCAGCACCTCCTCAGCGGTATGGGTGAGCTCCACCTCGAGGTCAAGCTCGTCAAGCTCAAGGAGGACTGGAAGCTCGACGTTGAGGTCAGCCCGCCGATCGTCGTCTACCGCGAGAGCGTCACCAAGGTCAGCCCGATAGTCGAAGGAAAGTCCCCGAACAAGCACAACAGGTTCTACATCACCGTCGAGCCGATGCCGGACGAGATCTACGAGGCCATCCGCGAGGGTATAATCCCGGAGGGCAGGCCGAAGGACCCGAAGGCCGTCGCCAAGAAGCTCGCCGAGCTCGGCATGGACTACGAGATAGCCAAGGGCATCGTGGACATCTACAACGGCAACATGTTCCTCGACAACACCAAGGGTATCCAGTACCTCAACGAGGTCATGGACCTCCTCGTTGATGGATTCCACATGGCAATGGACGAGGGACCGCTCGCCAAGGAGCCGGTCATGAAGGTTATCGTCAGGCTCCACGACGCGAAGATCCACGAGGACAACGTCCACCGCGGCCCGGCCCAGATCTACCCGGCCATCAGGACTGCAATCCACTGCGCTATGATGAAAGCCAGCCCGGTTCTCTACGAGCCGTACCAGAAGGTCATCATCAACATACCCTACGAGTACATGGGTTCCGTCAGCAGGGAGCTCAACCAGAGGCGCGGCCAGCTCATCGACATGAGGCAGGAAGGAGAGGTCATGATCATTATCGGAGAGGCCCCTGTCGCGGAGATGTTCGGATTCGCCGGAGCCATCCGTGGTGCCACCAGCGGAAGGGCCCTCTGGAGCACCGAACATGCAGGCTTCAAGCGCGTCCCGAACGAGCTGGCAGTCAACATCATCAGGCAGATCAGGCAGAGGAAGGGCCTCGACCCGAACCCGCCGAAGGAGCAGGATGTCTGCCCGCAGCAGTGAGGGCTTTCTGCCCTCGGAACTTTTCTCTCCCTCGTTTCTTCGTTGTGTCATTTTCTGAGTTTTTCAAAAGTGGTTAGAATTCGGATCGTGATTCTCAATCCACCGAAATTCTTAAAGATGATAACGTGCATTATGATAATGGTGATTATCACAATGAACCGCTTCGTGAACAGGGAGGTCGAGCTGAGAACCATAAAGGAGAAGTTAATGAGTGGGAAGTTCGAACTCATCGTAATATACGGAAGGAGGCGCGTTGGAAAGACCCGTCTCGTACTTGAGGCCGTTAAAGACTTTCCTCACGTGTATTACTTGGCGGTTGAAGGCGACAACCTCAGGCACTTCCGAGAGACCGCTGAAAGGGTGTTTCCCGAGGTGAGGTACGCCCGCGAGGACTGGGAAGGACTCCTGCACGCGTTGAAGGGGAAAATAATAATAATCGACGAGTTTCCTAACCTGATCAAGGAAGATCCTAAAGTCCTCTCCCTGTTTCAGAGGGCTGTTGACCTTGATCTTTCGGGGTCCAAGACTAAACTGATACTCCTTGGTTCTTCAGTGAGTATGATGACTGAGAAGGTGTTGAGTTACAAAAGCCCACTCTACGGTAGGAGAACCGGCTCCATGAAGTTAAAACCGATGGAGTTTTTTACCTTGAGGGAGTTCTTTCCCAGGGCGAGCTTGGAAGAGCTCGTTGAGATTTACGCTCTCACCGATGGCATTCCCTTCTATATCACTCAAGTTGAACTTCCCTTCTGGGAGTGGCTTGAAAATGAACTACTCAATCCGGCGAGCTTTTTTAGGGAAGAGGTTGATTTTCTCCTCAGGTATGAGTTCACTGAGATCAGAACATACAAGCGCATACTTGAAGCTATTGCACTGGGCAAAACAACTCCAAAGGAGATAAAAGACTTCACTGGAATGAAACACTCTGACATAACCCCTTACCTGCGCAACCTTATTGAGACGGGTTTGATTGTAAGGGAGGTTCCAGTTACGGAAAAGTCCACCTCAAAAAGGGGACGCTACTACGTTGCCGACAACTTCCTGGCCTTCTGGTTCCGCTTTGTTTACCCGAACCTGTCAAGAATCGAGGAAGGGACTTTTGAGGTTTCGGAGATTAAGGAGGACTATCCCCACTACCTTGGCTGGGTGTTTGAAAAGGTGGCAAGACAGTTTCTGGTAGGGCTTAACAGGAGGGGGGAGCTTCCGTTTAAGTTCACGAAAATCGGAAGGTGGTGGCACAAGAACGAGGAAATTGACTTGGTTGCCCTGAACGAGCAGGAGAAAAAAGCGCTCTTCATAGAAGTCAAGTGGAAAGAGTTGAACGAGAAGGAAGCGGGGGGAATCTTGAAGGACTTAGAGAGCAAAGCCGAGCTCGTGGGTTTGGACGGATGGGAGAAGGGCTATGGAATCGTCGCGAAGAAAGTTGCAGGGGAGGAAAGGCTGAAGGAGGAAGGCTGGCTCGTATGGGATTTGAAGGATTTTGAAGGCCTGTCCTGAAAATTGACAGATTCCTGCCCAACGGCGATTAGTTAAGTTTTTAAACTCATCCCTCAAGTTCACCACGGAACTCATGAGGCTCCCCCGAGAAAAAGGCGGGTTTCCCGCCCGAGGGAGCCGAAGTTCGAAAGATTTAAAAAGCCATCCTAGTCAAACGAGACTAGACCAAAATTCGGAGGTGTTTGAAAATGGCAAAGGAGAAGCCACACGTTAACATAGTCTTTATCGGCCACGTCGACCACGGAAAGAGCACCACCATCGGAAGGCTGCTCTTCGACACTGCCAACATACCGGAGAACATCATCAAGAAGTTCGAGGAGATGGGTGAGAAGGGTAAGTCCTTCAAGTTCGCTTGGGTCATGGACAGGCTCAAGGAGGAGAGGGAGAGGGGTATCACCATCGACGTTGCCCACACCAAGTTCGAGACCCCGCACAGGTACATCACCATCATCGACGCTCCGGGCCACAGGGACTTCGTTAAGAACATGATCACCGGTGCCAGCCAGGCCGACGCTGCCGTTCTCGTCGTCGCCGCCACCGACGGTGTCATGCCACAGACCAAGGAGCACGCCTTCCTTGCCAGGACCCTTGGTATCGGCCACATCATCGTCGCTATCAACAAGATGGACATGGTCAACTACGACGAGAAGAAGTTCAAGCAGGTCGCCGAGCAGGTTAAGAAGCTCCTCATGATGCTCGGCTACAAGGACTTCCCGATCATCCCGATCAGCGCTTGGGAGGGCGACAACGTCGTCAAGAAGAGCGACAACATGCCCTGGTACAAGGGCCCGACCCTCATTGAGGCCCTCGACCAGATACCGGAGCCGCCGAAGCCGACCGACAAGCCGCTCCGCATCCCGATCCAGGACGTCTACTCCATTAAGGGTGTCGGTACCGTCCCGGTCGGCCGTGTCGAGACCGGTGTCCTCCGCGTCGGTGACGTCGTCATCTTCGAGCCGGCCAGCACCATCTTCCACAAGCCGATCCAGGGTGAGGTCAAGAGCATCGAGATGCACCACGAGCCACTCCAGGAGGCCCTTCCGGGTGACAACATCGGATTCAACGTCAGGGGTGTCGGTAAGAACGACATAAAGCGCGGTGACGTTGCTGGACACACCACCAACCCGCCGACCGTTGTCAGGCCGAGGGACACCTTCAAGGCCCAGATCATCGTCCTCAACCACCCGACCGCCATCACCGTCGGCTACACCCCGGTCCTCCACGCCCACACCCTCCAGGTCGCCGTCAGGTTCGAGCAGCTCCTCGCTAAGCTCGACCCGAGGACCGGTAACATCGTCGAGGAGAACCCGCAGTTCATCAAGACCGGTGACTCCGCCATCGTCGTCCTCAGGCCGACCAAGCCGATGGTCATCGAGCCGGTCAAGGAGATCCCGCAGATGGGCAGGTTCGCCATCCGTGACATGGGCCAGACCGTCGCTGCCGGTATGGTTATCTCCATCCAGAAGGCCGAGTGAAGGCCTTCTCTCAACCTTTCCTTTAACTTCCTGAACTTTTAGGAGGGACGGAAATGCAGAAGGCAAGGATTAAGCTCGCGAGCACCAACATTAAGGCCCTCAACGAGGTCACCGACCAGATCAAGCAGATCGCCGAGAGGACCGGCGTCAGGATGAGCGGTCCGATACCGCTCCCGACCAAGAGGATAAGGATCACCACCAGGAAGAGCCCGGACGGCGAGGGCACCGCCACCTTCGACAGGTTCGAGCTCCGCGTTCACAAGAGGCTTGTGGATATCGAGGCCGACGAAAGGGCCATGCGCCAGATTATGCGCATCCGCGTCCCTGAGGACGTCACCATCGAGATCGAGCTCATCTCCTGATTCCTCTCATTTATGCGCCGGGGTAGCCTAGCCTGGGAAGGCGCGGGCCTGGAGAGTCCGTGGGCGTTAGCCCGCCAGGGTTCAAATCCCTGCCCCGGCGCCAAAACCCTTCTAACAAAGTTGATAGATTTTCTAGTCATACGTTATATTATCAATGAACAAAGAAATTTTAGAGAAATTTAGTCAAAAGTTGAGAAGACTTGGGCACTACCTTAATTATCTCTTCTGGCAATGAGTTTTAAGTTTTGCATTTGCAAGTCTCCAAAGTGCATCTTTTGTGAGATAATGTAAATCTGAAAGTTCATATTCTATAAGAAACGCGTCTACATCGGTTTTTCTGAGCCTGTTCAAGTTATTTTCCCTTGCCCACTCAACAAGTTTTTCTACTAGCTCAGGGATCATTTCCTTTTCTTTCGCTATTTTTTCTTGCTCTAGTCTTTTTTCTTCCTCTCTCAACCGGATCCTAACCTTTTCCCGAATCATGCGCCTTATCCTATAATCCTCAGAAACCCCTTGTTGTTCGAGAAACTCGTCAAGATATATAGAAATGCCCTCATGTAGTGATAGCCTGTTAGATTGTGCTTTTTCTTTTAAGTACTGGAGGAACTCCTCAACAATGTTGTCAATGTCAATTTCCTCAATATCCCGCAATTTTCTTCTCAATATTACCAGCGTTTCTTTGATTTTGAGCTGAAGTTCGGGGTCTTCTTCAAGAAACATCATAATCTCTAAACCAATTTTTTGTTTTAGGTATGTGAGCAATTCCTCCAACAACATCTCTTTAATGTCATCAAGCGATAACTGGTAACGGATCATCCTCTGTTTAATAAATTCTAGAGTTTCTTCAGCTAGATCGTCGGGCTCAAACTCTTGAATGAATTGCAGGGTTTTCTTGATATTATCGAGCTCCTCTGGAGCGAAGTTTGATGTGGACTGATTAACGCATGTTGTAAGTACTTCTGCGATGAGACAATTCCCATTATTTTCACCATCTCTTGCTATCCACATTATGCATTCGCTAGTCTTACACTCCCCGTTTATAAGCGGACACCACATTACGTTCACCAGCCATTTTTGATTGAGTATTTCATTAACCCCCGCTCAAAACCGGCATCACCTTGATCTCATCGCCGTCGGTAACCTCGGCATCGCCCCTCGCGGGCTGGCCGTTGATGAAGATAATCTTCTCCTTGAACTCGTCGTAGCGCGGAATGACCTCGCGCAGAATTTCATCGACCCTCCTTTTTCCCTCTATCTTTACGTTGAGCTCTCTTGCCTTTGCGAGGTGGGCGAACGCCCCCATAAGCCTTATCCTGACCATTCTCATCACCGGTGGAAGTTCTTGGGGGAGGCTAAAAAGCTTGCTGGAAATTGAAGGAAAAAGAGGGAATCACTCGAGCTTGGTGATCTGTTCGAGCTCAGGAATAACGAAGTCGAGGCCGAGCTCCCTGAGGGTCTCCTTCTTCGGGATTCCGCGCTCGTCCCAGCCGCGGAGCCTGTAGTACTCGCTGAGCAGCTCGTCGTATTTCTTCTCGTCGAGGTGCTGGCCCTTGTACGGCCCGCTCTTGAGCCCCTCGATGAACCACCTCTTCGGCGGGTAGTCCATGTGCCTGCCCCACTTCTCGCCGAGCTCTCTGACCCAATAGGCCCTGATGAGGGCGTAGACCCTGTCCGCTGCTTTATACAGGTCGTCCCAGGTGTACTTGACGCCGGTGATGGCTTCGAGGAGCTTCGGATAGTAGTCGAGGCTGAGGCCGACCTCGACCCATGGAAGCCTGCACGCGGTGAGCATCTCAAAGAGGCCGCCCCTGAGGCGCTGGAGCTCGATAACCTTAGCGGCCTTCTCCGGGTCGTAGGTGATCTTGTACTCGACCTTCTTGGCCTGCTCGCCCTCGATCGGCGCGGTACCGATCTCCCAGGCGATGACCCAGGCCTCCTTGTGGTGGGCGCCGATTGAGCTGGTGGCGAATGCCAGGGCCATGGCCGGGTAGATGTAGCTGTTGTATCCGCTCGTCTCAAGCCCCTTGACATGCATGGCAAAGCTGTCGTCGCCGAGCTTTTCGGCCATCCTCATGACGCCCTCGGCGGCGAAGTTGCCCAGCTCACCGCGCCTGAAGGCGATGTCCTCAACGAGCTGCTTTGCACCCTTGAAGTCTCCGAAGGTCGGGCCTTCTTTGAGGAGTCCCCTCTCAACGGCCTCCATCACGAAGCCTATGGAGACACCAAGGGAAATCGTGTCAATGCCGTACATGTCGGCGAGCCTGTTGAGAACCGAAACCTCGTTGAGCTTCCCGATGCCCAGGTTGGAGCCAAGAAGGGCCACGTTCTCATAGTCGAGCTCGCTCTCCTTTCCTTCAGCGTCGAGGACGACGTTTCCGCATGGCATGTTACAGTAGGGGCATCCCCTCTGCTTGACCTTCATGCCCTCAAGGGTGTAGCCGTCTATCGAGCGGGCGAACTCGAATGAACCGTCCTGGAAGTTCCTGGTCGGCAGTGCCGAGTTCTCGTTCGTCCACTCAACCGCTGCCATCGTCCCCTGCCTGTGCCAGAACGGGTATGCGGGGGAGTTGAGTATTGCCTGGTAGGCTTCCCTTGAGAGCTCGCTCAGCTTCTTCTTGTCCGCGACCGGAATCTCCTTGGTGCCCCTTATGACGACGGCCTTGAGCTTCTTGCTGCCCATGACTGCACCCATACCGGGCCTTCCAGCGGCCCTGCCCTCCTGGGACATGACGACGGCGTACCTAACGAGGTTCTCGCCACCGGGACCAATGCTGAGGATTCCGACGTTCTTGCCGTGTATCTTCTTGAGTTCCTCCTCAGTCTTGAAGGTGTCGAGGCCCCAGAGGCCCTCAGCGCTGAGTATGCTGACGTTATCGTTCTCTATGTACAGGTAAACCGGCTTCTTGGCCTTGCCCTCAACGACGATGGCATCATAGCCGGCCTTCCTCAGGTGGACGGTCGCCATGGTACCGAGGTTACCGTCACCGTAACCGCCGGTGAGCGGGCTCTTGGCAGCAACCACAAGCTTGCCTCCGCTCGGGGTCGGGAGGCCGTTGAAAGGTCCAGCAGCAAAGACGAGCTTGTTGTCAGGGCCGAGCGGGTCAACGCCCTTGACCTCGTTCCAGAGAATCCAGGCGGCCAGGCCCCTTCCGCCTATGAACTTTTTGGCGACCTCTGGAGAATACTCCTGCACCCAGACTTTGTTGTTGGTCAGGTCAACCCTGAGAATCCGTCCCCACCATCCTTTCATGCCCATATCAGAATCACCTCGAAAGATTTTCGGCTTGAAGGATATAAGGTCTTCGCAAAAGAAAACGTTTCACCATTCACCTCGCGTTAAGTGCATTTATTAACCATGATGGTGACGGGAACACAAAATCTAGCGCCATCAGAAAAATGTGTTCATGGGTGGACGATGAGGATACACGGAGCATGGAGTTTGGGGTCGGGCGTTGCTCCCCTCGCAGTCCTTACGAAAAAAGTTGTGCCGTCCCTGGCGGCGCAGACGTCACTTCTTGAACACCCGAACGTCCACAACGACGTGCCACACACCCGGGGCGTAGCGCTTGATGACCAGCTCGTTGAGCTTCTCGGCCTCGTAGCCGTGCTCCCTTGCTGTCTTCCGGAAGGTCTCGAAGGGCTCCCCCGGCATGAGTCTCTCAGGGACGGTGTTGTGGTAGTGGATTATCGCTTCATTCTTAGCTATGCTGAGCGCCTTGGGGATGAACTCGTGGGTTGTAACAACGTAGCCCATCAGAATCCTGTCGGCTATGTTCTCTCCTGGGAAGTCGCGGTTGTCGATGTTGTAGGCCGTCATCCTGTCCTGGACTTTGTTGAGCTCGATATTCTCGACTAGAAACCTGAACGTGTACGGGCTCTTCTCTATCGCTATGACCCTCGCCTTCCCGTGGACGGCCATCGGCAGGCTCAGGTGCCCTATTCCCGCGAACATGTCCACCACAAGTTCCCCGGGCTTCACGACCTTTGCCATTCTAACGCGCTCTTTGACGTTGGCCGGGGAAAACATGACCCTTGCCACGTCGAGCTTGTATCTGATCCCGTTCTCGATGTGCACCGTTATCGTGTCTTTGCCGTAGAGAACCTCGTAGTTCGTCTCGCGGAACTCGCCCCCTATTCTTCCCTTCCTCAGGACGGTTTTAACGCCGAGAACCTGAGCATAGACCTCGGCGATGCGGTGCTTGTACGGCTCCAGCTCCTGCCGGAGTGGCAGAATCAGCACATCGCCTATCTGAACCCAGTGCTTTGGAAGCATCCCCACTAGCTCCTCCGGGAGCTCGCGGGACAGTATCTCCCTGATGCGGGGCTTTATCAGTTGCGTCTTTGTCATCGGCCTTACTCAGGCCGGAAACTTTAAAAAACCTTCTCCCGTCATTTCGGCAAAAAGCGATGAGAAATCCTTAAAAACCTGGAGAACGAGTTTAAATCGAGAAATCCTCCGGAGGTCGATGAGGAGTATGGATGATGAATCGTCGAATAGTTGGTTCTCCCGCCTGTTTAAGTCACATGAAAAGCCCGCACTTCTTGAGCAGAGGCTCAGCAGGGAGGCGTACGAGGACTACAGGAAGCTTTTAATGAAGGCAAGGCCTGAAATTAACGGTTCAAAGCTCACAGTCCGCCTCTCAAACGGTACGGTCGAGCTTGAAAGGGGTGTCCTCCGCGTCAAGGCGAAGAACCGGAAGACGGCGGAGAAGATTCTGCGCAATCTGCACCACTATGAGCAGCCTCCAAGTCTCTGGCCTGCCTACGGCCTGAGCTACTCGCTCAAGAGGAAGAAGGGTACTGTACTCTGATTTTGTCCCCCTTCATTCCGGCCTTCTTTCCCCAAAGATTTAAATGGTGGGTTAGCCTTAACTCTCCAAGCGGATGACGACCCTTGCCCAGTCTGATGGGTGATGACGTCGGTATTAGCTGACGCGGGGGCGGTGAGGTTCGCGGGCCGATGACCCGCCCCGTTCCTGGAGGGAAAAAGATGAGCAGCGGGGGTAACGAAAACGACGGGTTCCTGGAGTTCTACGCGAGCGAGGCCTTAACCTGTCCGAGGAGGATATACTTTCGCCTCAAAGGCTACCCCGAGAAATGGCCCGAATTCGTGAAGGTGCGCCTGAACCAGGGGATAAACACCCATAATGTCCTTGGGGAGATCCTGCAGAAGCGCTTTGGCTTTGAGCTTGAGAAGCACCTAATCCTGCGCTCGAACAGGCTCGGCTTCGAGATACACGGCAGAATAGACGCAATCGGCGACTTCCCCATCGAAATCAAAGGCAAGACCAGCCTCCCGAGCAAGCCCTACGACTACCACATGGCGCAGCTCAACATATATATGCGCTGGGCCGAGGCGGAGTACGGCTACCTTTACTACATCAAGCTCCACGAGGAGCCTATGAAGGTGATAAAGAAGATCGACTTCTCGCGCTTTCCCATCGTCAAGGGGCCGAACTTTAAAGCTTTTGAGGTGCCCTACGACGGCAGGCTCTTCAGGGAGACGCTGAGGCACTTCTACAGCGTTAAAAAAGCCTACGAAAAGGGGAAACCTCCTAAGGGCGAGTACTCCTACACCTGCAGGTTCTGTCCCTACAGGTACCTGTGCTACCCGGACGGGGAGTGAATTTGTGGTTAATGGCATCAAAGGTTGGCGACCGCAGATCTCAGTCCCTTCTCACCCTCCATCTGAGCCCGTCCTCTACGAGTGCTTCTATCTTCCCCTCATTGTAGAGCTGGGCTATGAACGCCCTAACGGGAACGAGGTTGAGTGCTAGCTTCTGAGGGGTTATGTTCACCCCGTAGCGCTTCATTATCCTGAAGGCCAGTCCGTCGGTGGACAGGGGAGTTTCAAGGAGTTTAAGCATCAGCGATTCGGTTTCCTCCACGCGATTGAGGTTGAAGTCGAGGAGAGCGATGGCCTCCTCCCCTTTGACCGGCTTCCCGTGGGATGGTATGAGGAGGTATCCGTTCTCCGCATAATTCTGCAATTCCATAATTGAAGCTTTGTATAATTCCGGGTCAACCAGGTAGGGAAGTCCAACCGAGCGGATGACCCTTTCACCGAAGAAGGAATCGCCTGCATAGATCAGGCCGTTATCCTCGTCCAGAAAGCCCGTCATCCCCGGAGAGTGGCCGTTGAGCTTGATGGCTTTTACACCAAAGGGCTCGTCGTTCCATTCAAAGACGGCGTGAACTTTAACCTCCTCCGGGAACTGGAAGACGAGGAACCCCCTAGGAGCCTTGGAGCCAAAGGTGAGGAGCTCCCTGTTCAGCGGGCTCTCCGCTACCGAGAACTCGAAGCGGTGCATGAAGAGGGGGGCGTTTATCCTTGGCGCGACGGCCACGTGGTCTGCATGGCCGTGGGTTGCAAGCTGGGCCTTGATCTCCAAGCCGAGCTTTCGTACCTCCCTTCTAAGGTCTTTGTGCCGCCCGCTCCCGTGGCCGGGGTCGATCAGGATGGCTTCCCCGCCCTCAAGAACCTTAATGAGTGTGGATGGGCTCCCCGGGTACAGGTAGGCAGAATCGCCGAGCTTTCTAAGCACCATGCTACCACCGTAGAAGTTTGGGGGAGGAGAATAAAAGACCATCGATGAAATTATTGAAGAATTGGAAAAATCGGAGAAGCACTTCAGACGTGCCTCGGGTAAAGGGTCTTCTTGCCCTCGTCCTTGGCCCTCTTGACGGCCTTCTCGATGAGAACCTTGAGCTCAGCCTCAAGGGCCTCGAAGAACTCCGGGTTGACCCTCATATCGGGGTCTATGGCCTTTATGGCTTCCTTAACCTTGGACTTAACTATCATCTCGGCCATCTTCAACACCTCCGCTTTACGGGGCCTTCTGGAGGCCACCATTAGTTTTATTTGCAGGGGGTTTATAACCTTTCCTACGCCCCGGGGGGCCATGACGATCCGGGTGGCAAAAGGTTAAATCCCCCTGAGGCAATGCTCAGTTGGTGGTGGTATGAGAGGGAAAGGAAAGCTCGCCTTGATAGACGGCGAGCACTATCCTGACGTTATTGCTTGGGCCCTCCAAAAGCTGGGGGACGTGTGCTGTGCGGTGTTCCTTGGTGGGACGGAGAAAATAGGGAACATATCCGAGATCGAGGAGAAGATTGGCGTTAAAATATACCATGCTCCCGATTATTTGGATGCCATCAGGGCCGCACTCACGGAGAACGAAGTGACAGAAGTTGTTGACCTGAGCGACGAGCCGGTTATCAACTACGAGGATCGCTTCAGGATAGCCTCCATATGTATGCTCCATGGCGTGCCCTACAGGGGCGCCGATTTCCAGTTCTTCCCGAGGCCGATGAAAAGGGCGAACAAGCCCACGCTAGCGGTGATAGGCACGGGAAAGAGGGTCGGAAAAACCGCAGTGAGCGGGTTCATAGCAAGAATCCTTAAGGGGATAGCCAGGCCCGTTATCGTCACCATGGGGCGGGGTGGCCCTGCGGAGCCGGAGGTGATCGACGGGGAGAGGTTCAGAATAACGCCCGACTTCCTGGTAAAGCTGGCCGAGAACGGGAGACATGCGGCGTCGGATCACTTCGAGGACGCCCTGACCGCAGGGGTGACGACCATAGGCTGCCGGAGATGTGGCGGGGGGATGGCGGGGTTTTCCTTCTTTGACGTCATTGACGAGGGTGTGAAGCTGGCTGAAAGCCTCCCCCACGACCTGATAATCCTTGAGGGCAGTGGCGCCACCTTCCCATCTTATCGGGCCGATGGGTACATACTTATAACCAGCGCCAGGGGAAGGCCTGATTTTCTCAGGGGCTACTTCGGCCCCTTCAGAGTGGCCCTCGCGGACATAGTTGTTGTAACGATGGCCGACTCCGCAGGAGAGGACAGGCTCAGGAGCGTGGTGGACGCTATACGGTCCGTGAACAGGGACGCGGACATACACCTGACGGCGTTTCAGCCCAGGCCCCTGGGGGATGTGTCCGGAAAAAGACTCGGCCTCGTGATGACGTCTGCTGACGCACTCCTCCGGACGGCGGAACGGCTAGAGGCGATGGGAGCGGAGGTCGTTGCGGTTTCGGCCAACCTGTCCCGCAGAGAGCTCCTGGTGAAGGATCTGGAGGGGTTTGGGGACATAGAGGCAGTTGCCGTCGAATTAAAGGCGGCGGCGGTGGATGTGGTCACAAAATGGGCGCTGGAGAGGGGGCTGGAGGTCATATACCTTGACAATGAGCCAGTTAACGTGGACGGAAAGGATCTCCGGGGGGCAGTTCTTGAGCTCGGGCGGAGGGTGCTGGAGGGATGGCGATGATAATCGTGACTGATCCTGAAAAAAAGATACGCCTGCCGTTTTCCAGGGGGATACTGACCCGTTCCATAACCCTTGCAGGTGTTGAGGTGGGTATAGCGTACATAATCGCAACCGAAGTTCAGAAGGATCTGAACGAGAAGGGCCTCAAGCTCGTGACCACCGAGGAGATAAGAGAGCTCACATACAGGAAGCTTCTCGACCATGGTCTCAAGGAGGCGGCCAAGCGTTACCTCTTCTGGCGCCAGCTGAGGCGCCTCAAAGTTCCGATAATGATACTCCTTGGGGGTGCAACGGGAGTTGGAAAGTCTACCATAGCGACTGAACTGGCCTTCCGCCTGGGCATACGGAGCGTTATCGGGACTGACACCATAAGGGAGGTTATGAGAAAGATAATCGCGCCCGAGCTCCTCCCGGACCTCCACACCTCGTCTTTCCTCGCATGGAGGACTGTCCAGACGGGCAGGGCGGGCAATTCTCCCCTTATACGGGGCTTTGAGAACCAGGTGCAGCACGTCTCCGTTGGTGTCAGCGCCGTGCTGGAGAGGGCGTACCGGGAAGGATTCAACACGATAATAGAGGGCATCCACTTGGTTCCCGGCTACATCGAACTGGGGGAGAACAGCTTTATGTACATTATAACAGTGAGGGGAAGAAAAGAACTTGAGGCACGCTTCTATGAGCGGGCGAGGTACAGCAAGAGACCAGCCGACTACTACCTCGAACACCTGGACGCCATACTTGAAATACAGGAGTTCATAGTCAAAAAGGCGGGGCAGCATGGCGTTCCCGTGATAGACAACCTGGAGCTTGAGGGGACTGTCACCGCGATAATGGAGGACATTATGGAGAGGCTCATGGGGAGGCTCAGGGAGTATCTGGATGTTTAAATGGCCCCTTTATCTTCCATATCCCTACCAGCCTCCCCGAGCCCCACGTGGCCTGTATTTCGAAGATCACCACCATGTCCGGGTAGATGTCTATCAGGTTGAACGTGTTCCCGTAGGGGTTCCTGTGGAGCTCCCAGCTTATGGAGCCCGAATTGACCACGGGAGTTTTTTCAATTTTCACACCAAAGGAGTTGCCCCCGTGTCCGGTAAGGACAAGGTTGGCCTCGTTTTCTGTAACCACCCTGAGAACGTCCCCCGCGTCCTCAAGGAAGCCCACTTCTCTGCTCCTCGGGATGGGTACGATGTTGTGGTGCATTACGACCACGGTGAATTTCTCCCTGTACTCATTAAGGCGCTTTTCCAGCTCCTTCTGGCCTATCCTCCCGACGACGCCTATGGGCGTCTCATACTGGGCGCTCCTCACAGGGATGAACGCGAAGTCCCCCAGCTCAATTATCTCCGGCTCCCCAAAGTATTCCAGGAACAGGTCGTATCCCAGGTATGTTATGTCGTTGTGCCCGGGGACGACGAGCTTTTCGGCCTTTATTCTCTCGTGGAGCTCGTAGGCCCTCTCGTAGTATCGCTCAATCCCCATGTCAACGACGTCCCCGCAGTGCACGACTATGTCCGGCCTCAGCTTTTCGTTTATCATCCGGATGGCGTTTTCGAGGACTTTGCGCCTGAAGTATATCCTGTCAGAGACGTTGCTCTCGCTCATCTGGACTATCCTTATGAGGCGTTTGCCCCGAGGAATAAAGAGCTTGGGCTTCAGCGGACGGTGTTCTCTTTTCATGGTGTCCCCGGTAACGCGCTTCACTGTCACCTCCACCCTTCCGTTCTCGTGGAGGGTTATGATGTTGTAGCTGTTTACGTCACCTTTTCTCGTCTTCCTGCAGGACGTACAGCCTGCGTTGACCACCACCAGATCCTCGACCCGGTACACGTTGGGCACGTGCTTGTGGCCGCAGGTGTAGAGGTTGACCTCGTGCCTCAGGAGCAGATCAAGGACATCGCCGGCGTTGAACAGAACGTTCCTCTCTCTGCCAGTGTCGGGGAGCGGGACGAGGTGGTGGTGGGCCGCGACTATTTTGAACTTCCTGTCGGAGTACCTCTCCAGCTGTTTTTTGAGCCACTTGAACTTGTGACCCCCCACCCGGCCATCGCTCAGGTCGGGTATCGTGGAGTCAACCCATATGAGAACCCCGTCCCTGAACTCAAAGACCCCGTTCAATGGGCCGATGAACCTCTCAAAGAGCTCGTACCCGACGTTCCTGACGTCGTGGTTGCCGGGAACAACCACCAGAGGCTTTTCTATCTTCCTGAGCTCATAGGACGCCCTTTCGTACTCCTCCCTGAGCCCCTGGTTGGTCACATCACCGGTGTGGATAACGAAATCAAACCCCCTACGGTTTATCTCGTTGGCGATGAGGTCGTAGGCGTAGCTTTTGTACGCACTTCCTCCAGTTACGTGTGTGTCGCTTATGTGGGCTATCCTTATCATGGGGCATCACTCAGCCGCTATGGCTGTCTCAAGCCTCCTCCTGCTCGCGGAAAGGAGATCGCTGAGGGAGAATATCCCGACTATCCGCCCGTTTTCCTCTATCAGCATGTGTTTGACCCTCTTCTTTGCCATTATGTCGAGGACGTCCCTAAGGGGCGTGTTGACGTCCACGGTTATCAGCTCGCGGCTCATTATTTCCTTTACTGGTGTCGTGTTGGGGAGGCCGGGGATCACAACGCGCCTTATAATGTCGCTCTTGGTGAAGAAGCCCACGACGTTGTTCCTCTCTATAACAACAAGGGAGCCTATGTCGAACTCCACCATGATCTCGCAGGCGCGTTTGACGGTGTCCTCCGGCTCAACCCCTATGAGCTTCCGGGTCATATAAACCCTGATGGGGGCACCCTTCTCCATCCAACCACCTCCCGCAGTACTCGACAGGGAAATACGGCCTACAGGTGGAGGGACTTTACCTCGAAACCCTCCCCATCAATCTTCAGGTAGAAGGCCGTTTCGTTTGGAACCTCCCGGTACTCTTCCGGGTGATAGAGCTCCAGCGTCGATGAGGCCACCGCAAAGATGTTCCCCCTTTCAAGCACCAGGAGCCTGGCGTAGTCCCGGTGCAGGGGATCTTTCAGGTAGCCTTCGGACATCCTGGCGGTTATGAACGCCCTGAAGCCCAACCTCGAATCATAGAACAGTGCGGCCGTGTTGAAGACAGACCTCACAGTCTCCTCGATGGCCCTGTATTGGACCAGAAGATCGCTGAGGTTCGGGCTCTGGAGCCTTCTGCAGAGGTATGTTGCGAACACGTACGTATCGGAAGCCCCCTCCAGCTCCCGCGCTTCGAGCTCCGCCATTTCGATTATCCTCTCCTTATCCAGGTCACCGTTGTGGATGAGCCAGAACGTGAATCCGTGCCTGCTTGAAAACGCCAGGGGTTGGACATTGAACAGGCCCTTAACCCCCTGAGATGCAGCCCGGGAGTGGGCCATCAGCACGGTGAAGCCGTTCAGCTCATCTTTAAGGGACTCCACGGCCCGGAGATCCTCGAAGATCGGCCTGGCTGTGCGGTAGTGCCTGACACTTCCTTCCCTCAGGAGGACGTATCCCCACCCGTCCCTGTGCTGGGATCCCCTCCCCCGCCTTTCCTTGTATGGGTCCCTCTTGGAGGACTTTACCAGGGCGTCAACAAGGGGGGCCATTTCCCGCCCGTCGCCGACCGCGAACAGTATCCTGCACATTTTTCCCACCGCGGTATCTTGTTCGTTCCCCCCAAAAGCTTTTAGGTCTGGACGGATAGAGAAGCTCATGCTGGTGGGTGGGAGTGAGGCATGGAAGCCCCGGCGGGGGTTTCTACGCCACCCGCGCCGCACACGTCACTGCGGATAGAGGGGGCTGGCGGCTCTCACATTCTCCAGTTCCCGAACCCGCGTGAGATGCCGGAAATACGGCAGGTGCTGAGGGTGCGCCGCCCGCTGTGGGGGGAGATCTGGGGGGAGGGAAGTACGTGCTGGGGGTGTGAGCATGGATGGACTCAGACGGGCCGTCTCAAACGTTCTCAGAAAAATAAAGGCCCACAGGGAGCTGTACACAAAGAATGAGGAGGCTGTAAAGCAGCACCTAATTGGGGAGGTATTTCAGGCCCTCGGGTGGGACTGGAACAACCCCGAGGAAGTGCGGCCCGAGGAGAGAACCGAGGACGGGAGGGCTGACTACGCGCTCATACTCGACGGTTCGGTCTTTGCGTACGTTGAAGCCAAGAACCTCGGTGTCAATATAGCCAGAAAGGACGAACCCCTCAGACAGCTCGCCAGGTACTGCTTCAATGCGGGGGTTAGATACGGCATCCTGACCAACGGTTCGGTGTGGATAGCGGTTAAGGCGTTCGAAGAGGGCTCCAGGCTCTGGGACCGGGTCCTTCTTAAGGTGGATATCGAGAACGAGCCCGTTGAGCGCTCATTGCTGAAGCTTTCCCTTCTGTCTAAGGAGAAAATACGGGACATCGAAAGGCTCTCGTCTCTCCTGAAGGCACTGGAGCTCAGTTTCTCCGGGTTGAAAAAAGAGGGCTATCCCGAAGACGTCCTGGTGGAGTACTTGACATCGGGCGGGGCGTCTGGCCTTGTGCCCGTCGCGGATCTAACGGGAAGGGAAAAACCCAGGGCGGCTTACGTCCACGATGGGGGCTGGAAGATGCTCCCCCTGCCGGAGAAGAGCGTTAAAGGTGTCCTGATGGCCGTCCTGCTCTACATGGAGAAGAGGGCTGCGGGCTACCAGAAGGAGGAGATACGAAAAGCCTACGAGCACATAAAGGCGGTCCGGATCAGCCCGGAGGCCGCTCTGAAGGTGCTCAAAAAGCTTGAGGAGGAAGAGGGGCTGAGGGTAGCAGTGGAGCTTTAGACAACTTTCCACAGCTCATCGCTGTCCGGCCTTTCTAGGGGGCGTCTGGTGCCTTTTTCGCAGATGACCCTTTCTCCGGGGTCTTCTGTAAACTCCCCTATCACCGCGGCGTTTATGCCCTTTTCCGAGAGTGCGGCCATAATCTTCCCAGTGTTCTCCTTCGGGGCCGCTATCATAAGGGCGCCGGAGCTTATAAGCGCCAGCGGGTTCAGACCATAGAACCCGCATATCCTGACGGTCTCTTCCCTCACGGGTATCCTGTCTTTGTAGACAACAAAGCCCAGCCCAGCGGCGTCGGCCATCTCGTGGAGGCCGTTTGCCACTCCTCCCTCAGTGGGGTCGTGCATGGCATGGACGCCGACCTCGTTGGCCGTGAGGGCATCTTCCACGACGCTTATCATCTCGATGAAAGACCTCGCCCTCTCGACGAATTCCCTTCCAAAGGCCCTCTCCAGCTCTTCTCCTCTCTCGTTCGCTATTATCGCGGTTCCCTCAAGGCCGGCCCACTTTGTGAGGATTATCGCATCCCCCGGCCTTGCCCCGTTTGATGTGACCAGTTTGTCTTTCTCCACCTCTCCGAGCATTGTGCCGACGACGATGGGCCTCTTTAGCCCCGGAGTTACCTCTGTATGACCACCCACAATGGCTATTCCGAGCCCTGATGCGCTTTTATGCAGCTCCTCCATTATTCCGGCCAGGAGGCTTTCATCCGCGTTCTCTGGCAGGAGTATGCTCACCAGAAACCACTTTGGCCTGGCCCCAAACGTAGCTACGTCGTTGGCGTTGACATGAACCGCGTAGAAGCCGATTCTCTTTTCAGCCCCGGTGATTGGATCCGTCGAGGCAACGAGAACGGAAGAGCCGAAGTCTACCGCGGCGGCATCAACGCCAAGGTCTGCCCCTATGATGACCCTCTCTCCCCTGGCCCCCAGGTGGTTGAACACGAGCTCCCTGAGCTTTTCAGGCGGAACCTTGCCTGGCGGCAGCATGTGAATCACCCCTGTTTCTGAAGTCCCAGCCGCTCTGGTATCTCTCACACGCTTAAATTACTTTGCCCTGTATCCAATAAAAATAGAGATGTTGCAAGGGGCTCATGGGGCCCCATGACCACCAAACGGGACGTGCTTGCCCCTTCTGAGGGAGAGTCTCTCCTTGAGGTACAGCGTCTTCAGGCTCATCCGTATCTCCATCAGCAGGCTGTGGGCAGCGTCGATGTCCCCCTGCTCCAGCGCCTTCTTGGCCGCGTCCACAAGGGTCTCTATTTCGGAGACGTTAACACCACTCCTCTTTAGAACCTCCAGCTGGGCACTGATCATTCTGAGCTTTATTTCCAGCCCCATCTCCTTGTTGGTCTTGAGCATCGCCTGCCACTCCCTGGAGGCCATTCTGATTGCGAACTCGGCGTGGGCCTTAGCGGCTATGGCCTGTCCGTAGGCCCTGCCGTAGTTGCCGGCGGTGTATGCCTCCTTGGCCAGTTTGAGCTCCTCCTTCGCAAGGTCGAGCATCCTTTCAGCGACTTTCTCCATCTGCGGCGGCAGGGTAACGTTCGCCATCATCTCCTCGGCTGTCGCCACCCTCTGCTCGCTCATGTTGATGGCCTCCATGGCCATCTCGGCCGTTATGTTGACCCGGACTTCGCTGACGTTGGCCCCGATGCCGCCGTGCATCGCCAGCTGCTTCATGACCCTTTCTGCGATCCTCTCCATGGCGGCGCTCCCAACGACGGTCACGTTCCTAGGATGGATCCTCATTCTGGCGATGACCCCGGGGACATCGGTGCTTTCGTTGGCAAATATAATTACCGCCCTCGTTCTCATGGCCTTTTTGATGGCCTCCCTGATTCCAGCAGTATCATTACCAGGCACCACTACCATGTCGTCCCCGAACCTGAGCCCAAGCCTGACCGTTGCGTTCCCTATAACTGCCATGTTTGTCTCGTACCTGTTCCGGCCCCACCAGCGCTCGGTGGTTATGTTGAACTCCTGGAGGTCGTCTATGTACTGGTCAACGACGGCGTCCGGGCCGCCGATTATTATGACCTCATCGGGGGCGTGGCTTATGATCTCCGCGGTGACGTTGGGGTCGTAGACGCCCCACTGGGTCGTTACCACCACTGCTCCCGTGAGGTTAGCAATGTACTGGGCGAGTGCGCCGTCAGCCTCGTTGTCGCTGACAAGTATAACAGTCACAGTGGTTTCCCCGGCAGAGACACTGCCAAAGGCGAACCCTGCCGATATCAACATCAAACCAAAGAGCAATGCCACGCCTTTTTTCCACATCATGGCGCTTCACCTCGATTGTCTCTATGAGAGAGTACCTATTTAAGCCTTTTTCACGAAATCGTATCCTTAGGTTTGCGTTTGTTCACAATGAGGTGTTCTCCCAGGCTTCTTTCAGTTTTACCGTTAAACAACGTTAGCCAACGTTTATCTGGGTTTATAGGATACCCATCAAGCTCCGTCCGGTGAACTACTCCCAGAGCGCGGACTGCTGAAGAAGAAAAGGTACAGGAATGGAAGTATGGGTAGAAAAATCATGGGGCAACGTAGTAGTACTCCCCCATCTCCTTCTGCTCCCTGTCCTTGACGCTTCCTTCCTTGTTGGCCCTTGGCCTTCCGGTGTCTGGGTCGCGTCTGAAGGTTACTCCCACACTGGCCAGGAAGCGGTTCATGCCCTCGCGCATTCCCGTCGGCGGCAGGGCCCTACCGTACTTGCCAGGCTCTCCCTCGAAGACCATTATCCTGTCGCTTATGTAGTCTATCATGAGGACGTCGTGCTCTACTACGAGGGCAGTCTTTCCTTCCTTCTCCATGAGGTGCCTTATCGCCCTTGATACAGCCAAGCGCTGCTCGACGTCGAGGTAGGCTGAGGGCTCGTCGAGCAGGTAGAGGTCGGCATCGCGTATGAGCGCCGCAGTTATAGCGACCCTCTGCAACTCTCCACCGCTCAGCTCGTTCACCTGCTTGTCGTAGAGGTCTGGAATGCCCAGCGGGTTTAACAGCTCGGTCTTGTAGAAGTTGCTGAGGAGCTTTGAGGCATCTATCTTGCTCAGGAGGTCGTAAACCGTTCCCTCATAGTCTGCCTTGATGTACTGGGGCTTGTAACTGACCTTGAGCTCCCAGTCAACCTCGCCCTCCGTCGGCTTCTCCACTCCGGCCAGCATCTTCACGAAGGTGGTCTTACCGATACCGTTTGGGCCAACGATGCTAACCACTTCACCCATGTAGAGCGTCCCTGGCTCGGCCTCCAGTCTGAACCCACCGTAGTCCTTGACGAGGCGCGGATACTCAACGAGTATCTCGCTCGCCTGGCTCTGCCTCTCGCTGGACTTGGTGAAGCGTATCTCGTAGGGCCTAAATCTAACGTTCTCGTCTCTTAGGTAACCCCTGAGGAACTCGTTGATGCCGTTCCTCGTTCCCTTCGGCTGGGAGAAGATACCGTAAGCGCCAGGCTTACCGTAGACGACGTGGATTATGTCGCTCAGGTAGTCGAGAACCGCCAGGTCGTGCTCGACAGTTAAGACGGCCTTTCCTGAGTTGGCAAGCTTCCTTATTATCCTCGCGACCTTGAGGCGCTGTCGTATATCGAGGTAGCTGGAGGGCTCGTCAAAGAAGTAGAAGTGTGCATTCCTGAGCAGAGCCGCGGCTATTGCAACCCTCTGCAGCTCACCACCGCTTAGCTGGTCTATGTTCCTATCTAGGACGTTCCTGAGCTCGAGCTCATCAACAACTTCATCGAATGCTCCAATCTCGTCTGCCCTCTTGAGTAAGTCTCTCACCTTGCCCTTCACTGCCTTGGGGATTAAATCGACGTACTGGGGCTTGACAACGGGTCTAATCTCCTTGTTTTTCAGCCTCTCAAAGTAGGTCTGGAGCTCGTTGCCGCGGAAGGCCCTGATAACGTTGTCCCAGCTGTCGTTGTCTCCACAGAGGTTCGGGAGGAGCTGGCCGGCGAGTATCTTGACCGCGGTGGTCTTACCGGTTCCGTTTGGACCAAGGATTCCGACGACCATACCGTCCTTGACGACCGGCAGGCGGTACAGCACAAAGGCGTTGACGCCGTAGCGGTGGACGCAGCCCTCTTCAAGCTCCTCCGGGAGGTTCACGATGGTTATCGCGTTGAACGGGCACTTGTGAACGCAGATTCCACAGCCGGTACAGCTTGCCTCTTGGATTATGGGCCTGTAGTTCTCCTCGTCGATGATTATAGCCTCGCCACCCATTCGATTGACTGGGCAGACGCGCTCACACAGGAAGTGCCCGCACTTGTCAGGGTTGCACTTGTCGTAATCGATGACCGCGATCCTCATTCTCACCACCGGGTTAGGCTGAGGAAGAGGGTTTTAAAGGGTTGCGGGTTGGATAATCCTTGTTGTCTCGATAGCTTAGGGACTGTTCCTGTCCCTCCATCTTACAACTTCCCTCGTCCAAAACTCCCCCGCTTCCCCTTCGGTGGTGGGGGAGAGGAGGAACAGCACCATGACAAAAAGGCCGCCGAACAGCACCCCAAAGAAGATGGCTGGACTGTTTCTCGATGCGAGCAGGAGAATAATCTACAGTCCCAGGATAAAGAGCGTTAGTTTTATCTTCCTTCGCTTCTTCGCCTTTATCTGCTCCGCCCACATCCTAACGTATTCGTCCTCATGGGCATCCATGGTGATCCCCATAATCATTCTGAGGGCGGTGTTTAAATCGCTTATTGTGTTGGTGTCCTCGCCCCCAGAAATTTTTTAGCGGTTTCCCCCCAATATATCTCCATGTCCCTCTTCGAGACCCTCAAACCCCTCAAGTCTGAAATAGCCAAAGTTCACGTTTTTCCTCCGAGAGGCGGCGAGTTCTCCGATTTTCGGTTCAACAACCCCGAGATAAACGAGCTCCTCGAAGAACTCGGCTTTTCCCTCTACCGCCATCAGGTTGAGGCCCTCGAAAGCCTCTACTCCGGGAAGAACATCGTTGTAACAACCCCGACCGCCAGCGGGAAGAGCGAGATATTCCGGCTGGCGATATTCGACTCCTACCTTTCCAACCCCCGGGCAACCTATCTCCTCGTTTATCCGACGCGCGCCCTCATAAACAACCAGCTTGAGAAGTTTTCCCTCCAGAACATCATCTTCTATCGCCTCACCGGGAAATTCGTGCCCGCGAGGATTCTGACGGGTGACGTCTCCTGGGAGAAGCGCAGGGAAATCCTCCGCGAGAGGCCGCGGGTAATATTCACGACCCCGGATATGCTCCACTACAACATCCTCAGGAGATGGCGCGACTACGAGTGGCTTTTGAGGAACCTCCGCTATCTCGTCGTGGACGAGCTTCACGTTTATCGCGGCGTCTTCGGAAGCAACGCGGCTTACCTGTTCAGACGGCTGGCCTTCAGGCTCAAGCGCCTCGGCGCGAAGCCTCAAATAATAGCCCTCTCAGCGACACTGAGAAACCCAAGGGAGTTTGCAGAGAAGCTTTTTAGAGCTGAGTTCGAGCCGGTAAGCGAGGCCAGGAACCCCTTCCCGAGGCGGTACTTAATCCTCTTCGAGCCCAAGAACCTCGACGAGAGACAGCTTTTGAGGGCCGTTGTGGAGAGGCTCGCCGAGAAGAAGATTAAGACTCTCGTCTTCTTCGACTCACGTAAAGGAACGGAGAAGCTCATGCGCTTCCTCCTCAATTCGCCAGTCTTCCACAAGACGAGCACCTACAAAGGGACGCTGCCTAAAAACATCCGCTGGGAGATAGAACGGGACTTCAAGGAGGGGAAGCTTCTCGTTCTCCTAACAACCAACGCCCTCGAGCTCGGCATCGACATCGGCGATCTGGATGCGGTGATAAACTACGGCATTCCGCCCGACGGTCTCTTCTCACTCATCCAGCGCTTTGGAAGGGCCGGAAGGAGCGCCGATAGGGAAGCGATAAACGGCATTGTCCTCAGGAAGAACGGGTTGGATTATTACTACCGCGAGCACTTCGACGAGCTAACCGAGAGGCTCGAGAAGGGCATAATCGAGTACATGCCAGTCAACCTGGAGAACGAGCGCATAGCGGAGAAGCACCTGCACTATCTGCTCACTGAAATAGGAGTAATCGAGTGGGACGAACTGGACGAGTTCGAGCGAAAGGTGATGGAGAGGCTTGTTATAGAGCGCAGGGCCTCGCTCAGGAAGAACCCAATAACAGGCAAGCTCGAGGTCAGACCTTTGAGGCCCGCTTTCAGCTACTCCTCCCTCAGGACGGCCACCGACGAGAGCTTCTTCCTCGTCAAGGACGAGCCCTGGATAAGGGCGAAGCTGATGCAGAAGCGGGACATTGGAGAGCTTCTCCGCTTCGTCAACTGGCTCAAGATAAAGGGCTACCTCATCGAGGAGGTCGATGCCGACGAGTATCACCGCTCACTCCTCCCTGGAATGGCCTACTTCTCCCGCGGGGAGCTTTACATGTCAGGAGAGCGCTTAACCCTTGGAAAGTTCCACTTCGTCTTCGCCAGGCAGTTAAATCGCCTCTGGGACGTGGAGACATTCGTGAGCAAGCGCGAGGAGGTAGAGATACTTGAGACAACGGCGAGCAAAGCGTATAGGGGCGTCGAGATATGTCTCGGCCGGCTCAGGGTGAGGCATATCTATACTGGCTTCGCCATCAAGGGCAACGACGTGGGCAACTACGTGGCTGAACTGATGAGGCTGAAGGAGGCGGGAGTCCTGAAGGGTGAAATCTATTCCCCCCTGAGCGGTGAGAGGGTCAAGGCCGACGAAGACTTCTCGATACTCAACTGGGAAAGGTTCGCCAGGGTTGAGTTCGAGGAGCCCCACATTAGGGAGTTCGAGACCGAGGGAATCTGGCTCGTCTTCCCTGACTGGATACGAGAGATTCCGAACGAGGAGTTCAGGGAATTTTTCGGCATAGCTGCGGAGAAAGGCAAGGAAGACCTCGCTTTCACCCTCTACGAGAACCTGGACAGAAAGAAGCTCTTCCCCATCTACCTCGGTGCCACGAGCCACGTCATCAGGAAGGCCATAGGCGACACCCTCCAGCGTTTTGGAATAAACGAGGAGGAGCTGGCCTTTGCGATAAAGAAGATGGTGGACAGCAAGGATGGAATAGGCTCGGCCCTTCACGCCATAGAGCACAACATTATCAAGATAGCGCCCATCTTCACCTACGTCGATTCACGCGAGCTCGGCGGCTACAGCTACGCGAGCTTCCCCAATCCGCCCCACGTAGGGAAGCCAGTGGTGTTTATCTACGACGGCAACGAGTTCGGCGCTGGGCTGGCGCCAATACTCTACGAGAACGCCGAAAAACTGATGGAGAAGAGTTTAGAGCACCTGAAGGGCTGCGAATGCAAAGACGGCTGCCCGGTCTGCGTCCTCTCGCCGAAGTGCGGCACCTTCAATGAGTTCCTTGATAAATGGATGGCGATAAGGGTGTGGGAGAAAATTCTGGGGAAATAATGTTAACGTCGAGCGATTTTTACATACCATGTAATTTACATGGGATGTAAAAAATCACAGGCTCCTCATGAACAGCGGTCTCAGTCTGACTCTTCCCTTCGTCCTCTCCGTGAGGAGCTCCATCAGGGACTCTGCTTCACCCTTCCGCGTCTCGACCGTGAACTTAACCAGTCCGCCGTATTCCTCTCCGACTATTCTGCCGCCTGCCTTCTCAACAGTCTCCTTTACAACGTGGAAGAGGTTGTAGGGGAGGGTAACCTCAAAACGCTCGGTTTCGTAGATTTCGACGATGCCAGCCTTATCTATGGCCAAGCTGGCCGCATCGCTGTAGGCCTTAACAAGCCCGCCGTAGCCGAGCTTTATGCCGCCGAAGTAGCGCGTAACCACGACAACAACGTTGCTCAGACCTTTGTTCTGGATGACCTTTAAGACAGGCTTCCCTGCTGAGCCTTTAGGCTCGCCATCGTCATCGTAGCGAACGGCGAAGTTCTTCCCATCGTTGATGAGGTAGGCTGAGACGTTGTGAGTCGCGTCCCTGTGGTGGGCTTTTATTTTGGCTATGAACGCCTTGGCATCCTTCTCACTATCCGCGGGTGAGGCATAGCCTATGAAAACCGACTTTTTGATTACCAGCTCAGCCGTTCCGATTTTCTTCAGCGTTCTGTACCCCATAGCTCACCCTCTGAGCGTCGCTATCAGCTTCCTTTCATCTAGGAGCATCGCTATGGCATCCCTAACGTCCTTAACAATGATGTCGCTCGCCAAGAGTGCATCAACGGTGGCCCCTTCGGGCCCGACGACACAGAAGGCCAGTTCTGCCCCCTCAAGCATCGCCACGTCGTTGTTGCCGTTGCCGACTGCGGCATAGGGTTTGTAGCCCTCCGCTATCCTGGCCTTCTCAGCACCGCTGGAAACTCTCTCAACCCTGACCGGTAGGCCTTTCAGCTCCTCCTCCAGAGTGCCGAAGGTGTCAGCGCTCAGAACGACAACTGTGTACCTGTCGGCGAGCCTTTCCAGCAGGTGCCTGACCTCCTCGTCGACCTTACCCCCTTCCCCAAGGGTTCCGTTGAGGTCAAAGAGGACGGCATAAAACTCAATAATCCCATAGTTTGGAATCTCCATTTCGATCCACCATCACCTAGTGGGGTGTAAGCTTTTTAAGGGCTTAGGAGATAAGCTCCACCGCATTCACCTTGTGGAAGTTAAGGGCCTGACTACCGGGGGTAAAAGCATGGACACGCTCCGTCAGAGACTCCACGATCCCGCTGTCCTTCTGAGGCTCAACGCGTTTCTTATGAGCTACTTTGGCTGGATCGCCTTCGGCATAATTTACGGCTATCTGGGCCGCTGGAGCATTGATTTTACCGGTAGCTTCCTTGAACTTCCACTGACCTCAAGGGATCTCGTGCTCGGCCTCGTGGAGCTCACTAAGAGCGTTCCCTTCCTGGACCCCCTATTTTCGGCCGTGTACTACCTGGGTTTTTCCGGCTCAATTGCACTAACGGTGGCATACCTCCTCCTCTACAAGCGCGACCTTGAGGGCTCGGATGAACTGTTCCTGAGGTACCTTGGGGCATACGCTGTTGCTGGTGTGGTGTACCTAGTGGCCCACGTCCACGCTCCACACATGGTTTACGGCATGCCTGGCTATACTTCCGTGAACACCCTGCTGACCAGGCAGGAGTTCGTTCTGCCGTCCCTTCACAACACTTTTGTGGCCATACACATAATAACCCTCTGGAAGTACAGAAAAAGCCCAAGCGGAAGAGCTCTGATAGGGATGAACACAATGATACCATTTGCCACCGTCCTCCTGGGTCACCACTGGATCTACGATGTGGTAACAGGATTCCTGCTCGGCATCGCCGTCTCCCGGTTCACGGAGGGGAGGCACACGGACATCCCGGAGGTACTGTACGGCATCGAGGTCCGGTCTCTGAGGCGGATCACTGTCTTTAACCTCCTCCTGGCTATCCTTGTCCTGATAGTTGCGGTTGACCCCGAGAGGTGGCACGAACTCGTGACGGGCATCCTACAGAACCCGTGAGTAAAGCTTATAAACTCCCCTGAAACCTTAACATCGGGTGCCGGGGTAGCCTAGCTCGGCAGGGCGGCGGACTCGTAATCCGCAGGTCCCGGGTTCAAATCCCGGTCCCGGCTCCACACTTCTGAATTCCCGATAGGGATTTAAGGCTGTTCTTCTGAATAACGACCATGGATAGGGAGTTTCTCGGGGGAATGCTGGCACTGGTGGGGGCTATCATCTACGGGATCGAACCAGTGGTCATCAAGTCCAACCCCTCAAACCCGATCAGTTTTGCCGCCCTCTCCGCAATGGTTGCATCTCTCTTTCTGTGGGCCGCCGTTCTTTCGGAGGGCGGCCTCGATGAGCTCAGGCACAGCTCCGAGAGCATCAAAACGGCATTTTTCATGGGGTTTTTCGGCACTGCCCTGGCGTACCTTGCGTACTCCCTCGGCGCCAGGA
Organism: Thermococcus sp. M36; assembly: GCF_012027355.1. Lineage (NCBI taxonomy): Archaea > Methanobacteriati > Methanobacteriota > Thermococci > Thermococcales > Thermococcaceae > Thermococcus > Thermococcus sp. M36. Next base: position 9,339 of record NZ_SNUH01000001.1, on the reverse strand, counting down.
TGAGCACCGCCATTAACGCCGCCCTGATAACGAGGAGCGAGGTTCTGTGGTCATTCTTTCTTTCATGGTTCTTCTTAGGAGAGAGAATAACAAAACGGCTTGTCGCTTATTCATCCGTAATCCTGTTCGGACTCGTCATCGTCATAACGCAGGGTCAAGCGATAGAGCCGCATCTAGGCGACCTGCTCCTTCTCCTCGTGCCCCTGTTCTGGCAGATTGGGCATGTCATAGCCAAAAGGCTGCCATACAGCCCGTCCCTGATAGCTGCACTCAGGAACACTTTTGGGTTCCTGCTTCTCCTCCCGCTTGCTGTCGCCACGGGGCTTGAGCTGTCTATATTCGTCGTGGCCGAGGGCATAGTTATCGCATTCGGCCAGCTTGTGTGGTACGCTTCAATAAAGCGCATAAACCTCTCCAAGGCCACCGCAATAATAACCCCGGCCCCGGCAGTTGCCATAGGGCTGGGCGTTCTCATGGGGGAGACACTGACCGTCCACCATGCCCTCGGATTTATCCTCATAACCCTCGGAACGCTGGGTGCAGTAAAGGTAAAGAGCGAGCTCAGAACCCGAGGTACACCCTAAGAAATCTGAAAACATCCCTGATGCCGAAGCGTCCCTCCCTAGAGGGGTCGTATATCATACTAACGGGCACTTCCTTTATCCTAGCCCCCATCTTTGCGGCCTTGAAGAGCATCTCCGTTTCGACCTCGTATCGGTCGCTTTCTATCCCGGGGAGGAACTCGCGCCTGAAGGCTCTGAAACCGCTCTGAGTGTCGTAGATGTACATGCCAAGCTTGAACCTGATCAAGCGGGTCGTGATTATGTTGCTAAGGCGCCTGTGGAGGGGCCTTTTTCCGGCCTCCTCGACCTTCCTGGCACCTATGACCATGTCCGCCTCGCCGCTGACTACCGGCTCAACGAGCTTGATTATCTCCTCAGGTTTGTGCTGGCCGTCGGCGTCCATGAAAACTATGATCTCTCCAGTAGCTTCCTTCACGCCTGCCCTCATGGCTGCTCCTTTTCCGCTGTTCTTCTCGAGTCTCAGCGCTTTAATCCTGGGGTCTTTTTTGCTGTATTCCACGGCCACCCTATAGGTGCTGTCGCTGCTCCCATCGTCCACAACGATTACTTCATCCACGAACTCTGGAATCCTCTCAAGGACTTTCCCGATTCGTTTTGCCTCGTTGTATGCTGGAATTATGACAGTTATCCTCTTACCTTTCAGCATTCACTCATCCTCCAGCCTCTCAAGAACCTTCCGGGCCTTTTTCCTGAAGTCGTCCTTATCGAGGAATTCCCAGTAGTGCTCCTTTGCAGGGAAAGAGCCGTTCTTGACCTCTTCACGGTAGTTCTCGAGGGCGAGGCGGATCATCCCACCTATGTCAGCGTACTTCTTGACGAAGGGCGGGACGTTCTCGTAAATCCCGAGGAGGTCGTGCCAGACCAGAACCTGTCCGTCCACGTATGGCCCGGCCCCGATGCCGATGGTCGGAATGGAGACCTCTTCTGTTACCAGCTTCGCAACGTCCGCGAGGGTAAATTCTATGACGACGGCAAAAGCTCCAGCCCTCTCCAACGCTTTAGCATCGCGCAGGATTTCCTCGATTTCTTCCTCAGTCTCTCCCATGAGCCTGTAGCCGCCCAGGCGGAGGAAGCGCTGCGGGGTAAGGCCCGTATGTCCCATCACCGGAATGCCCATGCGGACGAGCTTCCTCACGAGCTCCCTGTGATCGTAGCCGCCCTCGATCTTTACCGCGTCCGCCCCGGCCTGAATCAGCCGCACCGCGTTCCTCAAACCTTCATCCGTGTCTATCTCGTAGCTCCCGAAGGGCATGTCTGCCAAAACGAGGGCCCGCTTTACCGCCTTTGAAACGGCCCTCGTGTGGTAGACCATCTGCTCCATGCTCACGTTCAGAGTGTTGGACTCCCCGTAAACGACCATGCCGAGGGAGTCCCCAATGAAGATTATGTCAATCCCCGCTTTGTCTGCTATCATTGCGGAGGGGTAATCGTAAGCCGTTACCATCGCTATCTTTTCCTTCCCCTTCATCTCGATTATACGTCTCGGCGTTATCTCCCTCATATCACCACCTCTACCATTTCGACGGCGGTCTAATTAACGGTTTCGATTGGTGGGGTTTATAAAATCCTCCTCCAAACCCCTGTACGGTGTGAGTAGTGACAGGAGAGAAATTCATAGAGCCGGTTCCGGTTAAGGGTAAACCTTCCGAAGAGACCCTGCGGGAAATGTGGGATGAGGGAGAGCGCAGGATTATGGGGGAGGGAGGTGGTAAGGATATGCGTGAGTGGGAGCACTACGAGCACACCGCCGACATTGGCATCAGGGGTTACGGTGATACTCTCGAGGAGGCCTTCGAGGCCGTTGCGCTGGCCCTCTTTGATGTCATGGTCGACGTGAGGAAGGTCGAGCCGAAGGAGTGCCGCGAAGTCAAAACCGAAGGGAAGGATCTTGAGGCTTTGCTCTACAACTTCCTTGAGGAGCTCCTCGTTCTGCACGACATAGAGGGCCTCGTCTTCGGCGATGTGGCGGTCGAGATAGAGAAAGCGGACGAGGGTTACAGGATTAAAGCGAAGGCCTGCGGTGAGCCCATCGACTACGAGAGGCACGAGCCGAAGGAGGAAGTGAAGGCGATAACCTACCACGACATGAAGATCGAGAGGCTGCCGGACGGCAGGTGGATGGCCCAGCTGGTTCCCGACCTGTGAGGTGGTTCCATGAGCGCGAGGGACAGAATCAGGGAGGTAAACCCAGCTTTTTACGAGCGCTATTCAAAGCTCGAAGACACGGACGAGTTCTGGGAGTTCATAGTAAGGCCGCTCAGGCAAAGCATAAGGGTTAACACTCTCAAGGCACCGCTTGAGGTAGTCGTGGAAAGGCTGAGCGAGGAGTTCGAGCTGGAGCAGATCCCCTGGGCCCGCGAGGGGTTTTTCATCAACGTGGACAACCTTGCCAAGGTTCCGGAGCACGGCCTGGGTTTGGTCTTTGGCCAAGAAGCCAGCTCGATGATTCCTCCTGTGGTGCTGGATCCAAAGCCGGGAGAGCTGGTTTTGGATATGGCCGCTGCTCCGGGCTCCAAGACGGGCCAGATGGCCCAGTACATGGAGAACGAGGGCTGTATAATAGCCAATGACCCCAAGCTCAGCAGGGCCAACGTCCTCATCGCGAACCTCAACAGGATGGGCGTCTTAAACACCCGCGTAACTACAAAGGACGGGGCCTACTTCGCCCGCTTCACGAATACCTTCAACAGAATCCTCCTCGACGCACCGTGCTCCTCCGTGGGGATGATACGGAAGAAGTGGCGTTTCCTGGAGGAGTGGCGGCTCAGGGGCGTCATTAAGTACATGAACATCCAGAAGAGGCTCATCAGGGCGGCGTACGAGGCATTAAAGCCCGGTGGGACGCTCGTCTATTCCACCTGCACGATAGACCCGCTCGAAAACGAGGAGGTCGTTGACTACCTGCTCCGGAAGACCGACGCGAGGCTCGAGCGCATAGACCTGCCCGTGAAGACCAGCGAGCCGATCCTCGAGTGGGAGGGGAGAACCTACTCGGAGGAGCTGAGAAAGGCCCTGAGGATTCATCCCAACGACAACGACACCGAGGCGTTTTTCATCGCAAAGATTGTAAAGCCGGAGGGAGGGGCATGAACGACAATCCGAGGGCGGAGATAGGGCAGACAAATGACGCCGAACTCGTCAAAAGGCTCCTCATTGAGAACTACGGCTATGCGCCGGAGCTTGTCTATGAGATACGCGGGAGGTATCACAAGGTCTACGCCTGGAAGCCCTGCTCCCTTGAAATCAGGGGCCCCGACAGAAACGGGGTGTACTTCGGCAGGGTGGAGAGCGACGGGATAAGGCTGAGCATCGAAGGTTCCTTCCTCGTTGGGCCGAAAGCCACAAAGAACGTCGTTGAGCTGGACGACGGGAGGGCTAAGCGGTATCTGGCCGGCGAGAGCGTGGAGATTGATGATAAAGACCTTCACGGATGGGTGATAGTCAAGTGGCGCTCCTACTACCTCGGCTCGGCCAAGGCCAAGGAGGGCAGGCTCATAAACTACGTGCCGAAGGAGAGGAGGCTGAAGCTCGAAGACCCCACGAAAGCTTAAAATAACGTTAGGGTAATCTAAACAGGAGGTAGGAGGATGGTGCCGCTGAAGAGGATAGATAAAATACGCTGGGAGATACCGAAGTACGACAAGAGAATGCGCGTTCCGGGCAGGGTTTACGCTGACGACCAGCTGATAGAGAAGATGAGGGGAGACAGAACCCTTGAGCAGGCTGCCAACGTTGCGATGCTCCCCGGCATCTACAAGTACTCAATCGTCATGCCCGACGGTCACCAGGGCTACGGCTTCCCGATTGGCGGAGTGGCGGCGTTTGACGTGAAGGAGGGCGTTATAAGCCCCGGAGGAGTTGGATACGACATCAATTGCCTTGCTCCAGGCTCAAAAGTCCTGACGGAGCACGGATACTGGATTAAAGTTGAAGAGCTGCCCGAGAAGTTCAAGCTCCAGGGTGTGAAGGTCTACAACCTCGACGAGGGTCACAACGACGCCTCAAGGGTTGCCTTCGTTGCCGAGAGGGAAGTCGAGGGGAACGAACTCGCCGTGAGGATAACGACGGAGAGCGGTAGGGTAATAGAGGGCAGCGAGGACCACCCGGTTCTAACGCCCCAGGGATACGTCTACATGGGGGACGTAAAGGAAGGCGAGCTGGTAATAGTTTACCCCTTCGAGGGTGTAGAATACGAGGAAAGAAAGGGCATCGTCCTCAACGAGGATGCGTTCAAGGACGAGGACCCCCAGGTGCTGAACTTCCTCCGCGAGAGAAACCTGATCCCGCTCCGCTGGGATGACCCCAGGGTGGGAACGATAGCTAGGATACTGGGCTTTGCCTTCGGCGACGGCCACCTCGGCGAAATGTCCGGCAGACTTACACTGGCCTTCTACGGGAAGGAAGAAACCCTTAGGGAGCTCAAGAAGGACCTTGAGAGGCTCGGAATAAGTGCGAACCTCTACGTCCGCGAGAGGGGCTACAGCATCGAAACAACCAGCGGGCACTACGAGGGTAGGAGCATCTCCGCGGAGCTAAGGGTTACATCAAGGAGCTTCGCACTCCTCCTAGAGAAACTCGGCATGCCGAGGGGCAAGAAGACAGAGATAACCTACCGCGTTCCCGGGTGGATAATGGAAGCCCCCCTCTGGGTCAAGAGGAACTTCCTGGCCGGACTCTTCGCGGCGGACGGAAGCATAGTCGAGTTCAAGGGCAACACACCGCTCCCAATAAACCTCACCCAGTCGAAGGATGAAAGCCTCTCCGAAAACCTTGCCGAGTTCCTCGGCGACGTTGCAAAGCTACTGGAGGAGTTCGGCATAAAGACAACCCTTTACGAGGTCAAGTCAAGGAAGGGCGTGACCTACAGGCTCTCGATAGTGGGCGAGGAGAGCGTTAAGGCCTTCGTGGAGAGGATAAATTACGAGTACGACCTCGAAAAGAAGGCCAAGGGTCTCATCGCGGCCGCCTATCTCAAGCTCAAGGAGCGCGTTAGAGAAGAGCGCAGAATGGCCATTGAAAAAGCAAGGGAAATCTACGAGAGAACCGGGAGCGTAAAGAAGGCCTACGAAGCCGTCAAGGACGTTGTACACAGGCGCTTCGTTGAGAGGAGCATCTACGAGGGTTACAGAGAACCAAGGGTTCCGAAGGACTTCCCGACCTTCGAGGAGTTCGCGAAGGAGAGGGGCTACGAGGGCGGCTTTGTTGCGGAGAGGGTTGCAAAGGTCGAGAAGGTCAGGCCTTCATACGACAAATTCTACGACATCGGAGTCTATCACGAGGCCCACAACTTCATAGCCAACGGCGTTGTCGTCCACAACTGCGGCGTCCGCTTAATCAGGACCAACCTCACCGAGAAGGAAGTAAGACCTCGCATCAAGGAGCTCGTGGACACGCTCTTTAGGAACGTACCCTCGGGACTGGGAAGCAAGGGAAGGGTGAGACTCCACTGGACGCAGCTTGACGACGTTCTCGCTGACGGTGCCAAGTGGGCAGTTGACAACGGCTACGGCTGGAAGGAGGACTTGGAGCACCTCGAGGAAGGCGGAAGGATGGAAGGTGCGGATCCAAATGCCGTCAGCCAGAAGGCAAAGCAGCGCGGAGCACCTCAGCTCGGTTCCCTCGGCTCAGGAAACCACTTCCTTGAGGTTCAGGTGGTTGATAAGGTCTTCGACGAGAAGATAGCGGAAGCCTACGGCCTCTTCGAGGGGCAGGTCGTCGTCATGATTCACACCGGAAGCAGGGGGCTCGGGCACCAAGTGGCGAGCGACTACCTCAGGATAATGGAGAAGGCCAACCGGAAGTACGGGGTTCCGTGGCCCGATAGAGAACTTGTCAGTGTTCCCTTCCAGACGGAGGAGGGACAGCGCTATTTCAGCGCGATGAAGGCCGCTGCCAACTTCGCGTGGGCCAACCGGCAGATGATAACCCACTGGGTCAGGGAGAGCTTTGAGGAGGTCTTCAAGAGGAAGGCCGAGGACATGGAGATGCACATCGTTTACGACGTCGCTCACAACATAGCGAAGGTAGAGGAGCACGTCGTTGACGGCAGAAAGGTCAAGGTCGTCGTCCACAGGAAGGGAGCCACGAGGGCCTTCCCTGCCGGCCACCCGGACGTTCCGAAGGCCTACAGGGATGTCGGTCAGCCGGTTCTGATTCCAGGTTCGATGGGAACCGCGAGCTACGTTCTTGCTGGTGCCGAGGGCTCGATGACGGAGACCTTTGGTTCGACCTGCCACGGTGCCGGAAGACTGCTCAGCAGGAAGGCCGCCACCAGGCAGTACCGCGGCGACAGGCTCAAGAACGAGCTTGCAAGGCAGGGCATCTACATCCGCGCGGCCTCTCTCAGGGTTGTGGCTGAAGAAGCACCTGGAGCCTACAAGAGCGTTGACAACGTCGTCAACGTAGTCCACGAGGCGGGGATAGCGAACCTGGTTGCAAGAATGCGCCCGATGGGCGTTGCGAAGGGATGATCTCATCCTTTTTCTTCAACCCTATGGGGGCCATCAAATGAAGGAACTAACCCACGTAGATGATAGGGGCGTTAAGATGGTCGAAGTGGGCCACAAAGGGGTGGTCTTCAGGAAGGCCGTCGCAAAGGGCAGAATACGGCTCAGGCCGGAAACTATAGAGCTCATAAAGGCCGGAAAGACGAAGAAGGGTAACGTCATAGCCACGGCCCAGATAGCCGGAATCCTCGCGGTGAAAAAAACACCAGAACTCATACCCCTCTGCCACCCAATACCGCTCACAGGCGTTGACATCACCTTCGAGTTTGGGGAGGACTACATAGAAGCCACCTGCGAGGTCCGCGCGACGTACAAGACGGGCGTCGAGATGGAGGCCCTGACAGGCGTGAGCGTCGCCCTGCTGACGATATGGGACATGGTGAAGGCCGTCGAAAAGGACGAAAAGGGCCAGTACCCGTTCACCAGGATAGAGGACATCCACGTCGTCAGGAAAGAAAAAGGTCAGGCCTTGCAGTAGCCGAGGATGAGGTACTCTAAAGCTTTGGCGATGTCGTTGAAGAATAAGCCAAGGAATATCAGCAGGAAGCTTCCGATGGGGTTCTCCTTTATCCTGTTTATGATGCCGAAGCTTATCGCTATCCAGATGGCCGCAGAGGGGATCTCAAGTAGGAGCTTCGACTTCAGGGACAGCTCGCGCAGGAGGAAGCGCTTGAGACCGTTCTCGTCCCTTGCCAGGTAAGAGTTTGGGTTCCAGTCCTTCCCGGTTATCTTCTCCGTACTTCTAGCAAGGTACGTCGTCCCCTTGAAGCGGAGGACGTAGACGTATTCCCCATAGGTCGTGGATATAAAGGACTCCACCTCAAGCTCCAGGTCGAGCTCTCCCTGAAGCTTCCAGACGTGGGCACCCCTCCGCCCGAATCCCTCAAGAATATCCCCCGGCTCGAATTTCTTTAGGTCTGCCACCAGGATCGTGTAAGCTGGTCGAAGTATTTTCTCGACTATCACATGCACCCACCCATATTGTTTCAGGATTACTCACACAGTTTATAAAGATTACCCGCCCTTCGTTTCAGGTAAGTTTTTTAGGCCCTGCCACGTTCCTTAAACGATGACCCTCAAGCTCAATCCGGAAGCCAGGGCTATACACAGGTCGATCCAGGGAGAGGTAAAGAAGCGGTTAGTCCTTCCTGAGAGCGCCCGTTTTCTGGACAGTTTTGAGCCGGTTTCAGACAGGGAGGAAATTCTCCGCAGGCAAGTCTACCTCCGCGAAAACCTCTCAAAGATCCGGCCCGAGATTAGAGATCACCTATCCCGCGTGAAGCCCATAAAGTTCAGGCGGGACTTCCTTCACGATCGGATTCTGGTAGTCGATGAGGATGAGCTCGAAAAGGCCGAGGGGTTGAACCTGTGTGAAGTCACAACGAGTATCGAGGAGGCGGAAGGTTACCCCCTCGTCCTCAGCACGGTCGGTTATGGAATAGACGTCGAACTTACGCCCTCCCAGGTGGCCCCGGAGCTCTACGTCATGCCCCTGTGGGAGAACAGGGAGACTCTTGAAGCCTTGGCTAAAATAGGGGAGCTAACCGGAAGGGAGAGCGTTGCCGGGAAAATCCTTGATGCCCTGAGTTCCCTGGAAGACATCATGGAAAAGAGAAAGCTGCTCGAAAACCTTGAGGAGACAATAGCCGAGAAGGAGCGTGAGCTCAACGAGAAAATCTCCGAGAAGCTTGAGAAGTTCAGCCTTACCCTCAGCGGAAAGGAGCTTCTGGACTTTCTGGGTGAGCTCAAGGCCGGAAACTACGAGGCGATATTCAGGCACTTTGGTGAGGTGGAGGGTGAAATTCTCGACCTGATAAACGATGCAGAGAACGAGCTCGCCGAAAGGCTCGGTGTGACGATGGAGCTTTTCTCCCGCGAGGAGCTTTACCCGGTGAGTGTTCCTCCCGAGAGGGTCGAGATGCTGAGGCAGGAGCTTGAGGGGGAGCTGAAGGTGGAGCTCTACCTGCGGAGCAGGGAGATGCTTGAGAAGATACGCTCGTTCCTGCCGAAGATGAGGGAGGAGCTGGAGCGCGTCTACGAGCTCGATTTTCTCCAGGCGGTTAAGGGGTTCACAGAGGGCTTCACGTTCCCCGAAATATGGGATGGTGGAATCGCCTTTATCAACGGGCGTCATCTTTTCATCGAGAAACCCCAGCCGGTGAGCTACGTTGTTGGAGATAAGCCGGAAGGCTTCGATGTTCCGGATTCAGGTGCCCCGGAGGATGAGAGGGTCGTCATCCTCACAGGGG